>NZ_VTOM01000003.1 GCF_009765365.1 Antarcticirhabdus aurantiaca | reverse complement strand
CCGGTTCCCACGGCAAGGGCTTCGCGGTGGTCGCTTCGGAAGTGCGCAAGCTCGCCGAGCGCAGCCAACAGGCGGCGGCCGAGATCGGCGAGCTGTCGGTGTCGACGCTGCAGGTGTCGGAGGAAGCGGGCGAGATGCTGCAGCGGCTCGTTCCCGACATCCGCCGCACGGCCGAGCTGGTGGGCGAGATCTCGGCGGCCTGCCGCGAGCAGTCGATCGGCATCGAGCAGATCAACCAGGCCATCCAGCAGCTCGACCAGGTGACGCAAGCCAACGCAGGCGCGGCCAACGAGATGACGGCGACGGCGGGCGAGCTCTCGGCCGAGGCCGAGGCCCTCAACGAGCGCGCCGGCTTCTTCAAGCTCGACGCGCAGGCGCCGATGGCTGCCGCGACCCGGCCGCAGACGCCGCGTGCCGCTGCGCCGGCCCCGGCTTCCTCTGCCGCTCCGGCTCGCCAGGACGTTCGCGCGCTTCAGGCGCGGGCGAGCGGCTTCCAGCCGGCACGCCGCCCGGCGGCGCCCGCCCGCGGCGTGGCGCTCGACCTCGACAGCGGCAGCGGCAACGACGATGCCGGCTTCGAGCGCATGAGCGGCTGATAGGGCTCTCTCCACCATCGCATGTGGAACGGGCGGGTCGCTTCGGCCCGCCCGTTTCCTTGTCGACGGATCAAACGGCTTTGCGACGAACGACGGGCGGCCCTATCTTGCGGACGAACATCCGACCGCAAACCTCCAGGACGCCGACCATGTCTGCACTTGCCCGCGACGAAGCCGCCGCTGCCCGCCTGTCCCTCAAGGACCCGTCGCTTCTCGAGAATCGTGCGCTGGTCGCTGGCGAATGGGTAGGCGGGGGTGCCAAGAGCTTCACCGTCCGCGATCCGGTCGACGGGGCTGTGCTGGCCAGCCTGCCGGATCTGACCCCGGAGGATGCCCGGCGCGCCGTCGAGGCGGCGGCGAAGGCGCAGAAGCTCTGGGCGAAGGAGCCGGCAAAGGCTCGCGCCAAGGTGCTGAAGCGCTGGTTCGACCTCGTCGTCGAGAACGTCGAGGACCTCGCCCTCATCCTCACGGCGGAGCAGGGCAAGCCGCTGGCCGAGGCGCGCACCGAGATCCTGTCCAACGCCGCCTATCTCGAATGGTTCGCGGAGGAGGCCAAGCGCCTCGACGGCGAGATCATCCCCAGCCCGAGCGCTTCCCAGCGCATCCTGGTCCTCAAGCAGCCGGTCGGCGTCTGCGCGGCGATCACGCCCTGGAACTTTCCCAACGGCATGATCACCCGCAAAGTGGGGCCGGCGCTTGCCGCCGGCTGCACCATGGTGCTGAAGCCCTCCGAGCTCACGCCGCTCTCGGCGCTGGCGCTGGCCGTCCTCGCCGAGCGCGCGGGCGTGCCGAGCGGGGCGTTCTCCGTCGTCACCACCACCGATGCCAAGGGCTTCGGGACGGAGGTCACCAAGAACCCGCTCGTCGCCAAGATCACCTTCACCGGCTCCACCGCCGTCGGGCGCTGGCTGATGCGCGAGGGCGCCGACACGATCAAGAAGCTCAGCCTCGAACTCGGCGGCAACGCGCCCTTCATCGTCTTCGACGATGCCGATCTCGACGCGGCGGCCGACGGGGCGCTCGCCTCGAAGTTCCGCAACTCCGGCCAGACCTGCGTCTGCGCCAATCGCATCTACGTTCAGAAGGGCGTGGTGGAGGCCTTCACGCAGAAGCTCCTGGAGCGCGCCGCCAAGCTCCGGCTCGGCCGGGGCACCGAGGAGGGCGTGACCATGGGCCCGCTGATCGACGAGAGGGCCGTCGCCAAGATGGAGGCGCACCTCGCCGACGCGGTGGAGAAGGGCGCGACGATCGTCTCGGGCGGCAAGCGCTCCGAGCTCGGCGGCACGTTCTTCGAGCCGACGGTGGTGACGGGCGTGCGCCAGGGCATGCTCGTGACGCGCGAGGAAACCTTCGCGCCGCTCGCCCCGATCATCGCCTTCGACACCGAGGACGAGGTGATCGCCATGGCGAACGAGTCCGAGTTCGGCCTTGCCGCCTACTTCTACGCGCGCGACATGAGGCGGGTGTTCAAGGTGGCGGAAGCGCTGGAGAGCGGCATCGTGGGCGTCAACACGGCCGCACTCGCCAACGAGGCGGCTCCGTTCGGCGGCGTCAAGCAGTCCGGCCTCGGGCGCGAGGGGTCGCACCACGGCATCGAGGGCTACATCGAGCTGAAATACGTCGCCCTTGCCGGCCTCTGAGGGCCGGCGGGAGCGCTCCAGGCGTCCATCATCTCGGATCCGCAGTCCCCGCCGGAGTGATCCGGCCGGGACGCGCGAAGCCCGGTGCGCCGGTGGCAGTGCGAGCCGGGACCGAAGGATCGAACGGACGCCCGAACGAACGACGCCCGCCGGGGGAGGACCGGCGGGCGTCGTATCAATGCCCTGCGACTGGGAGGAGGATGTCGCGGGCGATCCGCAGGAAACCCTTGGGAGGAGGATGGTTCCTGCGAAACTTGGAATCTCGCGTCGCCGGCTCTGCGTCGACGCGAAACCAATAGCCCGCTACCGTGTCCTTCGGTAGGCGCCCGCCCGCATGGCTGCCTTGTTCGTAGCGGATGGCTTCGAGCGTGACTTGGACAGGCACGGGCAAGGTCCCGTGAAAAAGGCGGGATCGCCGCGCGCTTGACGGGAACGTCTCCTGCGCCTTGCACCTTCCTGGATCCCGGTCTGCCCTGAGGCAGCCGACCAGGAACGAAGGAGCCGAACCCATGTCGAACATCGATCCGGCCATCATCGATCCCGCAAACCCGCCCGTGCCGCCGCCGGACGTGGTGCCGCCCTTGGACGATCCGGATGACGATCACGTCGGTGGCGACGACATCCGCGAACCGGGCACCGACATCCCGCCGATCGAGCCGGATCCGGAAGAGCGCTCGCCCGGCCAGCCGGGCATCCGCAGCGCCGGAAAAACGCTTTCGTAAGCCTTGCACAAGGCGTGAGGTCTACCCATCTACCTTGAGTGCAGCGCGCCCGGTCACGATCGGGCTGTCGCGCAACACGGCTTCCCATCGCCTCGACCACGGATGTACTGGCGACGGGATCGGGGAGCCGCACTCGCCCTCGAGAAGGGCACGCGGAGCCGCCGGAGGAAACTCTTGGCGGCTTTGTTGTGTCTGGACCTGGGCCGTGCTGCGCGGTCCCGGCCGCGGCACTGCGTCCTCAACGAAAGGGCCCGGCACTGCCGGGCCCTTCTTCGCCTTGATACAGGGACAGGGCGCTGCGCCCGTCCGGTAGCCGCTCATGCGCCTGAAGCGAGGATCGTGGCGAGGTTGATCGTCACGATCGACCTGCTCGGGCTTGCTGGCGCGCTGCGGCGCAACGTTCGCTGGCTCGACAGGCCGCGATCCCGAGGCATGTGTAACATCGCGGGCCGTCCGCAGCACCGGGTGGGCGCTGCCGGCGCGCCTCAGGGCTTGGGGCGCTTCGGGCGACGCGGCTTGCCGGTTGCCGCGCGCTTGTCCTCGCCGCCCGACGCCGGCCGCTCGTCCCGGCGGAACGGCTTGGCCTTGGCGCCCGGGCCGCGGTCCGCACGCTCGCCGTCGAAGGGCTTGCGGCCCTTGAACGGCCGGGCGCCGGATCCGGCCTCGCCCGCGGGGCCGCTCTTGGAACGGCCTCCCTTGCCTCCGGCCGGACGGGCCGCGGCGTCGACGCGGCTGATCGTGATGTCGTCGCCCTCGCTCGTCTCCGCGGCGCTGGCGAATCGGTCGGCCGCCGCCTCGGCGATCTCGAACTTGGTCTCGCGATCGAAGATGCGGATCGCGCCGATCTCCTGGCGCGTCACCTTGCCCCGGCGGCAGAGCAGCGGCAGGAGCCAGCGCGGATCGGCATTGTTGCGCCGCCCGACGTCCATGTGGAACCAGACGGTCGCACCCGTCGGCCCCCGGCCGGCACCGCCGATCTCACGGTCGCGCTTGTTCGGCCGCTCGAAGGTTTCCCGCCCGGCCTTCGGATCGCGGCCGAAGCCGGGGTCGTAGACGTCCTCGGGGGCCGGATGGCGATCCTGCCAGAGGCGGGCGAGGGCGGCGGCCAGCTCTTCCGGCCGGCGCTTCTCCAGGAGCCGCGCGGCGATGGCGGCTTCCTCCTCGCCGGGCTCGGCGAAGAGCTGCGGGTCGGAGAGGAGGCGCTCCTCGTCGCGCTCGCGCACCGCATCGGCCGTCGGCGCGCCGCCCCAGGCGGCGGTGATGCCCGCCTCGGCCAGGAGCCGCTCGGCCTTGCGCCGGCGCGAGATCGGAACCAGCAGGACGGAGACGCCCTTGCGCCCGGCGCGGCCCGTTCGGCCGCTGCGGTGCTGCAGCGTTTCCGGGTCGTTCGGCAGCTCGGCGTGGATCACGAGGCCGAGGCTCGGCAGGTCGATGCCGCGCGCTGCGACGTCGGTCGCCACGCAGACCCGCGCCCGGCCGTCGCGCAGCGACTGCATGGCGGCGTTGCGCTCGTTCTGGCCGAGCTCGCCCGACAGGGCGACGGCGGAGAAGCCGCGCTCGAGCAGGCCGGAATGCAGGTGCCGCACCGCCTCGCGCGTGTTCAGGAAGACGATCGCGCTCGGCGCCTCGGTGAAGCGCAGGAGGTTGACCACCGCGTGCTCGACCTCGTTGGGCGCGATGCGCACGGCGCGGTACTCGATGTCGGCATGCCCGCTGGACGAGGCGGCGGTCTCGATGCGCAGCGCCTGGCGCTGGTAGCGCTTGGTCAGAGTCGCGATGGCGCTCGGCAGCGTCGCGGAGAAGAGGAGGGTGCGGCGCTCGGCCGGCGTCGCTTCCAGGATGAACTCGATGTCCTCCCGAAAGCCGAGGTCGAGCATCTCGTCCGCCTCGTCGAGGACGACGGCCTTGAGGGCGCCGATCACGAGGTGGCCGCGCTCCAGATGGTCGCGCAGGCGACCCGGCGTGCCGACGACGATGTGCGCGCCCGCGTTCAGGCGGCGTTGCTCGGCGCGCGGATCCATGCCGCCGACGCAGGTGACGATGCTGGCGCCCGTCTCGGCATAGAGCCATTCGAGCTCCCGCCGCACCTGGAGGGCCAGCTCGCGCGTCGGCGCGACGACGAGCGCCAGGGGCTCGCCGCCGGGGCTGAGGCGCTCGGCATCGCCGAGGATCGTGCTGGCGAGCGCGAGACCGTAGGCGATGGTCTTGCCCGAGCCGGTCTGGGCCGAGACCAGGAGGTCGCGGCCGTCCGCTTCGGGTTCCAGGACGGCGTCCTGGACCGGCGTCGGATCGGTATAGCCGCGGGCGGCCAGCGCACGCTCAAGGGCGGGATGGGTCGGACGAAACGGCATGGCGGGCACTCCCTCGCAACAGGAATGCGATCGCAATCCTTCCGCCCGCATCGCGCGGGCACACGCGCCGACATAGGCTGCCGGGCGCGCGGATGCAATCGGCGGGCCAATTCGGCTAACGCATAGCCGGCCGGCGTCAGGCTCAACCCTTGAACTCGACCACCGTTTCGGCCGGCTTGACGAGGCGGGACAGAGCTTCCGCGTCCCAGTTGGTCAGGCGCACGCAGCCATGGCTCGCGGTCTTGTCGATCTGCGAGGGCTCGGGCGTGCCGTGGATGCCGTAGGTCGGCTTCGACAGGTCGATCCACACCGTGCCGACGGGCCCGTTCGGGCCGGGCGGAAGGGTCAGCTCCTCGTCGTTCTTGCCCTGGCGGAAGTTCTTCTCCGGATCGTATTCATAGGTCGGCTCGTGCGCGCTGCCCTTGACCTTCATCGTGCCGCTCGGCGAGGGCGTGTCGTCGGAGCCGATGGTGGCGGGATCCACCAGGACGATGCGGTCGTCCTCGCCATAGGCGATGAGTTCGCCCTTGGACTTGTCGACGACGATGCGCTCGACCTTGGCCGTCGGCTCGGGACCGGGATCGGCGACGAGGATCGTCGCGCCTTCCGCGTTGAAGTCGGCGCCGGGATTGAGCTCGCGCAGGAGGTCTTCGTCCATGTGGAAGCGCTCGGCCAGCATCTCGGCGGGGCCGCGATAGCCGAGCCAGTCGAACTTCGCCAGCGCGCCGTAGTCGCTCGGCAGGTCGGGCACGTAGCGGCCCTCGACGTCCTCCTTGGTGAGGCGATAGGGCTTCACGACCGGCGCGGCGTCGGCCGAGATCGCCTGCCAGAGCTCTTCGTTCAGCTCGCCGTCGCTGGACAGGTCCCGCATCTCCTCGAAGGCGCGGACCGCCTTGTCGGTGTTGCCGCCTTCCCGGCCGTCGATGACGCCGGGCGAGGCGTGGGCGCGGTCGAGCAGGATCTGGAGCCGGATCAGGAAGGGATCGGGCGGAATCTTCGCCTCCGGCTCCCCGGCGTCCCCCTCCTGCGGTTCGGCGGCTTCGGCGGTCGCCTGCCGCTGCTGCCAATCGGCGAAGGTGGCGGCGTTGATCGCGCCTTCCAACAGGTCCGGTACGGGCGGTGCGGCCGGCGCGGCACCCGTCGCGAAAGCCAGGATCGCTGCGGCCGACAGGAGCGAGAGGGGTTTCATCATCAACCTTCCCAAGGAGATCGGACGGAGCAACGCGCGGCCGGCTTGCCGGCTCCATCGCAACCCGGTGGCACGCTAAAACGTCGCGCCGACGCTCACGCTTCAGGGTCTGCGGGATCGGCGTCACTGGTCAGCTCCGCCGTCACCTCCGCGCCGGGAGCCAGGCTGTGCGAGGCGCCGAGAAGGCGCAGCGGCACCGTCTCGTGGTTGGCCGGATCGGCGCTGATGCGGATGACGCCGTCCGCCAACTCGACCCTCACCGACTGCGAGCGGAAGAGAAGGTGGAGGCCGAGCCGTCCGATCTGCGGCGGCGGGGCGGGATCCACGAGCAGCGCGTCCTCCGACGGGCGGATGCCGAGATGGATGCGCTGGACGATGTCGAGCGTCGCCGCCATGGCGCCGAGATGGACGCCCTTTTCCGTGCCGGAATGGCCGGACTTCTCGTCCGGATGGACGGCGTCGCGGAAGATCGTCCAGCCATGCTCCGGCGAAAGGCGCGCCAGCGCCCCGGCGTAGACGAGGTCCGACAGGCTGGAATCGTGGGACGTCCGGGCGAGGTCCGTTTCGATCGTGCGCCGGATCGTGTCGCGGTCGGATGGCGCGCCGAGGCGCGCGAGGAGGGCCCGCAGCTCGGCGGGGTCGAGGAGGTAGGCCAGCATCGCGAACTCGGCCTGCTTGAGGACCTGCGCGGCTTCCGCGCTGCCGCCTTCGGCTTCCAGCGACCAGTCGATGCGCTCGCCGGGATGCTCCCGCTCGTAGGCCGGAAGGTCGAAGGGCTCCAGCGCGTCGAAATCGTCGTGCGGCAGGAAGAGCCCGTCCGCGTCGAGCGGGAGGTGGAGACGGCCGGCCACGTCCGCCCAGCGCTCCGGCTCGTCCGCGCGCAAGGCGAGCCGCGCCTCGACCGCTCGGCGATAACAGGTCGGGAGACGCTCGAGCACCGCGCCAGCCCGCAGGAGCGTCCAGGCGGCCATGACGTTGGTATAGGTGTTGTCGCTCAGGCCCGGCTCGGTCGCTCCGGGGCGGCGCGTATGGAACTCGTTCGGGCCGACGACGCCGCGGATCGTCAGGCGGCCGGGGCGGTCCGGATGGGGCTTGGCCAGCGAGGCCCACATGCGCGCGACCTCGATCATCATCTCGGCGCCGTAGCCGGCCATGAAGTCGACGTCGCGGGTGGCGAGGAAGTACTGCCAGACATTGTGCGCGATCGCCGCCGACACGTGGAACTGCCGGTGCGTCTCGTCGCGCTTCCAGGCGCCGGTCCTGGGGTTCTCTTGGAACTCGGGCGTTTCTTCCTCGCCGCTCGTGCCGCTGCGCCAGGGATAAAGAGCCCCGTCGAGGCCGAAGGAGCGGGCGCGCGCCCGCGCGGCGTCCAGCCGGCGATGCCGGTAGAGGAGGGCAGATCGCACCACCTCCGGCAGATGCAGGCTGAGAAAGGGCAGGGAGAGCGTTTCGTCCCAGAAGATCTGGCCGTGATAGGCCTCCTGCCAGCCGCGCGACGGCAGGCCGGCATCCGAGGCCGGCGCGTGCGGCGAGGCTGTCTGCAGAAGGTGGAAGGCGTGAAGGCCGAGCGCCCGGGCGAGGTTCTCGTTCTCCGCCTCGATCCGGCAGCGCGTCCAGAGCTGGTCGACGACGCGGCCGTGCTCGTCGCGCAGGGCCTCGTAGGTTTCGGCCCTGTCGAGGTCGGCGAGCGCGGCCTCGGCCGGCTCGCCGATCGCGTGGTCGCGGGCGGTGCGCACCGCGCCGACCTTCTCGACCGTCAGCGTCTCGCCCGCTTCGAGCGGCAGGCGCCAGACCTGCGCGATCGAGGCCGCGCCCGCCTCGATCGAGGGACGGCCCTCAACGGACAGCCGCGTGCGCGCCGCGACGGCAATCGCGACGTCGGTGCCGAGCGTTCGGGTCCGGGCGAGGAGCCCGGACGCATTCGGCGCCGCTTCGAGGTGGGTTTCGGCCAGGGCTTCGGGGCGGTAGCCGCCCTCCTCGACCGCCAAAGCGTTCGACACGGCAGCGTCGATGCCGGAGCGGATCTCGACCGTGCCGGACCAGTCGAGCGGCGTCAGCCGCGTGCGCAGCGCCCCGAGATGCGGTGCGGCCATGGACAGGAAGCGCTCCTCGCGAAACAGGGTCCGGCGCCCTTGCGCGTCGCGGAACTCGACGTCGCGCGTCAGAACCGCTTCGCGAAAGTCGAGGCGCTGGCGATAGCGCAGGATCTCGACCCGGTCGAAGCTCAAGGTCTCGCTCTCGCCGTCGAAGCGGACGGCGAGCGACAGCCAGCTCGGCAGGTTGGCGAGGGAGTCGGTAGAGACGTCCTCGCTCTCGACCCGGCCCGTCAGCCGCGCGTAGCAGCCGGCCCGGTAGAGGCCGGGATAATGACAGGACCCGGCCGGCTCCTCCGGCGCCGAGGCGCGGCAGTGGAGGACGCCGTTGCCGAGCGACAGGAGCGATTCCCGCCGCCGCTCGTCCTCCTGGTCGTAATGGTCGAACAGGATGGCGAAGCTCTCGCCGGACGCGATCTCGGCAGGCTTGGGTATCGTCAAATCCACGTGGCACCGTCTGCGCAGGCTGGCATCCCATCGTGAAGCGCAGTCGGACAACGATGTTCCCGAGGAAGTCGGCCGGAGGGGTGGCGCCGGGTTCACATTCTCGTCGGATGCCGCGCCTCACAGGCGCCGGACGCGGCGCATGCCGGCCAGGACGTCCGGCAGCGCCGCCTCGATCGCCGCGCGGTCGGCATAGGCTTCCTGCGAGCCCCAGCCGCGAACCGCGAGCGAGGAGGAGGCGACGGCGAAGGCGGCGGCTTCGCTCATCGGACGCCCGTCGAGAAGCGCGGCGCACAGGCCGCCCGCGAAGGCATCGCCCGCGCCCGTCGTGTCGACCGGCTCGGTCTTCAGCGGCGCGATGCGGCTGATCTCGTTCCTATGGACAACGACGCAGCCGCCATCCTCCATCTTCACGCAGGGGCTCTTCACGCCTTTGTCGCGCAGCGCGATCGCCGCCTCGACGGCATCTTCCTCGCTCTCGACGCGTCGATCGAGAATGCCGCCGGCTTCCTTCGGATTGGGCGTGACCGACAGGAGCCCCTCCAGCAGAGCGTCGTCGACCCGGTCGGCCGGGGAGGGATCGAGGATCGATCGCAGGCCCGAATCCGCCGCGGCGCGCAGGGCGCGGCGCACGAGGTTGACCGGCACCTCGCAGTCGATCGACAGGATCGAGCCCGTCGGCGCCTCGGCGATGGCGCGGAAGGCCGCTTCGGCGTTGTCGTCGCTCCAGTCGTCATTGGCGTTGGCGGCGAGCACGATCGTCTTCTTGCCGTCGGGCGGCACCATGATCATCGAAACCGCCGTCGAGACGCCGTCGCGGCGCATGACGTGGCCGAGATCGAGGCCCACGGCTTCCAGCGGCGCCAGCGCCTGCGCCGCGAGGTCGTCGCGGCCGACCTGCCCGATGAGGCGAGCCCCGTGCCCGAGGCGGTGGGCGAGAAAGGCGCGGTTCGCCGCCTTGCCGCCGCCCAGCCGGCTGAAGCCGTCCGCGAGCATGGTGCGGCCCGGCTCGACGGCTTCGCCGGTGCGGACCTGGAAGTCGGCATTGATGCTGCCGAAGGCGATGAGGAGCGGCCGGGCCATGGTCTGCGGATGCCTTTCGGAGGGGGTCGGCCGGGGAGCTAGGATCGCCGCGCGGGAAGGCCAACGGCGGAGGCGAGGCGGCGAAGTGCGCGCCCGCCTACGCTTTGCCTGAACCTTCCGCCCGTGCCCCGCGCTGTTCGGGAACGGCAACAGGCAGCGGGACGGATCCACCATGAAGCGCGTCGTCATCACCGGAGCATCGAGCGGCATCGGCGCCGCGACGGCCGAAGCCTTCGCGGCCGCAGGCGCGCAGCTCGTCCTCGCCGCGCGCGGCAAGGAGGCGCTCGACGTGGTGGCCGAGCGCTGCTGGGCGCGGGGCGCCGAGGTGCTGACGGTGCCCGTCGACGTCGCCGACGCAGACGCGGTCGCCGCGCTCGCCCGCGCGGCTCGGGACTGGATGGGCGGGATCGACGTCTGGTTCAGCAATGTCGGCGTCGGCGTGGTCGGCAGGTTCCACGAGGTGCCGATCGAGGCGCATCGACGCGTCATCGAGAGCAACCTCGTCGGCCATCTCAACGACGCCCATGCCGTGCTGTCGATCTTCATCCAGCAGCGCCGCGGGATCTTCATCAACATGATCTCGGTCGGCGGCTTCCTGCCGGCGCCCTGGGCGGTGGCCTACACCGCCTCGAAATTCGGCCTGCGCGGCATGTCGCAGGCACTGCGCGGAGAGCTCTCGGCCTATCCCGGCATCCACGTCTGCGACGTCTACCCGACCTTTGTCGACACGCCCGCCATCCGCCATGCCGGCAACTACACGGGCGGGGAAACTTCCGTTCCGCCCGGCGTCCTCGACCCGCGCACCGTCGCCCGCGCCGTGGTGCGGCTCGCCGATCGGCCCCGTCCGACCACCGCGGTCGGCGCCCCGGCCGGGCTGATGTCGCTCGCCCAGGTGCTCGCGCCGAACCTCGGCGCCACCGCCATGAACGCCTTTCTCGGCAGCTACTTCCGCCGCGCCGTCCGGACCGGGCCGACGGACGGGAATCTCTTCGCGCCTCCTGCGGACGACGGAGCGATCGACGGCGGCTTCCGCCGACCCGACCAGCGCCGGCAGGCGGCGGGCCTCGCCGCGATCGCGGGCGTCGCGGCGCTCGGCGGGCTCGCGCTCCTTCTCGGCCGATCGGGCCGAGGCACCCGGCGCCGCCGCCTGGACGACCGCTGGCGCTGAGCCGCGGTTCGCGGCGGCTACTTGATCTGCTGCTTCTCGAGCTTCCTCGCGAGCGTGCGGCGGTGCATGCCGAGGCGCCGGGCGGCCTCCGAGATGTTGAAGTTCGTTTCCGCCAGAACCTCGTGGATGTGCTCCCATTCCAGCGTCTTGATCGAGGTCGGGCGCCCGACGATGGGCACGCCGGCATCGCCCTCCGCCTTGGAGAAGGCGGCCTCGATGTCGTCGGTGTTGGAGGGCTTGGCGAGGTAGTGGCAGGCGCCGAGCTTGATCGCCTCCACGGCCGTGGCGATGCTGGCGAAGCCCGTCAGCACCACGATCAGCATGGACGGGTCGTGCGCGTGGAGGCGGCGCACGCAGTCGAGGCCGGAGGCGTTGGCGAGCTTCAGGTCGACCACCGCGTAGCCGGGCGTCGTGCGGGCGAGGAGGGCGTCGATGTCGGCCGGCGTCGGCGCGGTCTCGACGCGATAGCCGCGCCGCTCGAAGGAGCGCTTCAGGGACGCCGCGAAGACGGGGTCGTCGTCCACGACGACAAGGGTCTTGTCAGGCGCCATCGCCGTCCTCCTCGATCACCAGGGCCGTCAGCGGCAGGCGCATCTCGATGCGCGCGCCCGTGCCCGCACGGTTCCGGACCGTGACGGTGCCGCCGAGCGTGCGCACGACGTTGAACACGAGAAACAGGCCGAGGCCGCGCGCCGGGCTGTTCTTCGTCGAGCGGTAGGGCTGGCCTGCGCCCGCCAGGATCTCCGGCGGAAAGCCCGGCCCCTCGTCCTCCACGGCCAGGACGAGCATGTCCCGATCGCGCGAGGCCGTGAGGGCGATGGCCTGGGGCGACACTTCGAAGGCGTTGTCGAGGACGTTGAAGACGCCCTGGCGCAGCGTCGATTCGGACACGACCGGCAGGTCCTCGTCGAAGCGGTTCTCGTAAGTGAGCCGACCTTGCGGGTGGGCGGCGCGCCAGTCGGCGGCGAGGCCGTCGAGGAAGGCGAACATCGTGGTCTCGGCGGCGGACTCGCCGCGCGTCTCGCCGGCCGCCATCAGGACGCCGGTGACGATCGACTTGCAGCGCGCGACCTCGGCCCGCATCGAGGCGAGGTCGGAGGCGATCTCGGGATCGGCGGAGAGCTGCGGCATGCGCTGCCAGTCGCCGAGGATGATCGAGAGCGTCGAGAGCGGCGTGCCGAGCTCATGCGCGGCGCCGGAGGCGAGGAGGCCCATGCGCACGATGTGCTCTTCCTCTGCCGCACGCTGGCGCAGCAGCGCGAGGCGCTCGTCGCGCTCGCGGGCGTTGCGGTTGATCCGCGTCACGAAGACGACGAGCAGCACCGAGTTGATGACGAAGCACAGGAGCATGCCGAACATCTGCGGGCTGACGCCCCACGGCCCTTCCGCATCGAGGAGCGGCAGCGGCAGGTGGAACGCCGTCAGCGCGGCGAAGCAGAGGATCGCGAGCCCGACGAGGAGCCCGAGCGACCAGGCCTCGAGGAGCACGGCGCCCAGCGTCACCTGGAGGAGGTAGAGCGGCGCGAAGGGGTTCTCGGTGCCGCCGCTGAGATAGAGCTGCGCGGTCAGCGCCGCGACGTCGAGGGCGAGCGAGGCGAAGAGTTCGGCGTTGAAGACGCGGATGCGCCGGCGCAGGCGCAGGACGCTGAGGAGGTTGAGAACGACGAGCGCCCCGATCACCGCCGCCATCGGCGCCAGCGGCAGCGTCGCGCCGAAGCCGAAGGCGACGACGAGGATGCTGACGACCTGGCCCGCCACGGCGAGCCAGCGCAGCTGGATCAGGAGAAGGAGGTTCTTGCGCCCGGCCTGGTCGACGGGCGCCGGCGAGCGCACGGTCGGCGCGGCCGGATGAGCCAGCGCCGCGGCGCCGGCGTCGATGCCGGCGCTCACCCTTCGCTCTCCGGTGCCGCGTCCGGCCGGCCGGCGCGGCGGCGCTTCTCGCGCAGGATCCAGACCATGGCGCCTGCCAGCAGCAGGGCCAAGCCGTACCAGGTGAGGGCGTAGACGAGATGATGGTTGCGGAAGGAGACCACGGTGAGCCCGCCGACCGGCAGCCCGCCGGGATTGGGAGCGGCGTCGGCATCCACGAAATAGGGCGCGACGCGCTCGCCGGGCAGCTTCGCGGCCGCGATGGCGGAGATGTCGCGGGAGAACCAGCGATCGCCCGCGGGATCGTTGGAGCGCAGGAAGCCGCCGCCCGGTTCGGACAGGCGCAGGAGACCGGACACGGTCGCCTCGCCGGCGATCTGGCCCTGCGCGCGGCTCGCCGGATCGCGCCGGTCGGCCGGCACGTAGCCGCGGTTGACGAGGACGAGCGTGCCGTCGGGTCGGCGCAGCGGCGTCAGGACCCAGAAGCCGGCGCCGCGCTCGGTCAGCGCCTGAACCAGGGTCTCGCGGTCGTGGAGGAAGCTGCCGGAAAGCGCGACGCGCCGGTACTCGTCGGCCTCGCGCGTGATCGCCGCCCACTCGGCCGGGCCGGGCGCCTCCACCGGCTCGGCGGCGAGGCGCGCGTCGACGCGGGCGATGAGGTCGGTCTTCCAGCCGAGGCGCTGAACCTGCCAGGTGCCGAGCGCGAGGAGGGAGACGAAGACTCCGAGGAGAGCGATCCCAAGCGCCGCCCGCAATCCGCGGCGCCGGGGATGGGAGCGGGTGCGGGGCGGCTCGGCGCCGCCCGCGTGCGTCACGGCATGTCGCTCATGCCGTGACCGGCGTGGCCCGCGCCGTGTCCGCCCGCCGGTGCCGGCGCCGCGTTCTGGCCCGAGCCCATGCCGCTCGGGTCGGCCGGCGCCGAAAGGGCGCCCGGCTCGTGTCCGTGCATGAGCATCATGTTGGTGTTGAGGTGGTACATCACCCAGAGCGAGCCCGCGATCGTGATCACCACCAGGACGAGGGTGAAGATCAGGGCGAGCATGTTCCAGCCGCCCTCTGACTGCGTGTTCATGTGCAGGAAGTAGATCATGTGGACGACGATCTGCACCACCGCCAGGGCCATGACGAAGAAGGCGGTGACGCGCGGATCGTCGAGCACGTCGCCCATCACCAGCCAGAAGGGGATGGCGGTGAGGACGACCGACAGGACGAAGCCGGTGACGTAGCCCTTGAAGGTGCCGTGGCCGGCCTCGTGCTCGTCGTGAAGGACGTGGACCTCGCCGCTCATTGCAGCACCCCCAGAAGGTAGACGTAGGAGAAGACGCCGATCCAGATCACGTCGAGGAAGTGCCAGAACATCGACAGGCACATCAGGCGGCGCCGGTTGTCGGCGACGAGGCCGCGCTGGGCGACCTGGATCATCAGCACCACCAGCCAGATCACGCCGAAGGTGACGTGGAGGCCGTGCGTGCCGACGAGGGCGAAGAAGGACGACAGGAAGGCCGAGCGCTGCGGGCCGGCGCCCTCGTGGATCAGGTGGTTGAACTCGTAGAGCTCCACCCCGAGGAAGGCGAGGCCGAAGAGGCCGGTCACGGCGAGCCACAGGAGCGTCGCGCCCTTCCGCTTGCGCTCCATCTCCAGCATGGCGAAGCCGTAGGTGATGGAGGAGAAGAGCAGCATCGCCGTCGCGAAGGCGATGAGGCGCAGGTCGAAGAGGTCGGCCGGTGTCGGGCCGGCCGCGAAGGACCGGCCGTAGACGCCGTAGCAGGCGAAGAGGACCGCGAAGATGAGGCAGTCGCTCATCAGGTAGATCCAGAAGCCGAGGAGCGTGCCGCCCTCGGCATGCCCTTCTTCTTCCGCGACGTAGAAGCGCGGCTCCTCTTCGGTTCCCGCCAGGGCGGCGTGCGAAGCGTTCGCCATGTCGGTCAGGCTCCCGTCGCCATGAGGGCGCGGGTGCGCCGGTCTTCCTCGGCCACCACGTCCTCGACCGGGATGTGGAAGTCGCGGTCGTAGTTGAAGCTGTGGGCGATCGTGTAGCCGATGATCGCGACGAAGGAGAGCGCCGCCAGCCACCAGATGTACCAGATCATGGCGAAGCCGCAGATGACGCTCAGGGCGGCCAGGATGACGCCCGCGCCGGTGTTCTTCGGCATGTGGATCGCCCGGAAGCCTTCCAGCGGGCGCTTGTAGCCGCGCTTCTTCATGTCGGAGAACGCATCGTTGTCATGGACGATCGGCGAGAAGGCGAAGTTGTAGGCCGGCGGCGGCGAGGCCGTCGCCCATTCCAGGGTGCGCCCGTTCCAGGGGTCTCCCGTCACGTCCTTGAGCTCCTCGCGCTTCATGAAGGCGACGACGATCGAGGCGAGGAAGGCGAGGATACCGCACAGCACCAGCACCGCGCCGAAGGCGGCGATGACGAACCAGATCTGCAGCGAGGGGTCCTCGAAGTGCTGGACGCGGCGCGTCACGCCCATCAGGCCGAGGACGTAGAGCGGCGCGAAGGCGAACCAGAAGCCGGTGAGCCAGAACCAGAAGGAGACCTTGCCCCAGAACGGGTCGAGCTTGAAGCCGAAGGCCTTCGGGAACCAGTAGACCGTGCCGGCGAACATGCCGAACAGGACGCCGCCGATGATGACGTTGTGGAAGTGGGCGACGAGGAACAGCGAGTTGTGAAGGACGAAGTCGGCCGGAGGCACGGCGAGGAGAACGCCGGTCATGCCGCCGATGGTGAAGGTGAACATGAAGCCCACCGTCCAGAGCATCGGCACCTCGAAGCGCACGCGGCCCCGGTACATGGTGAACAGCCAGTTGAAGATCTTGGCGCCCGTCGGGATCGAGATGATCATCGTCGTGATGCCGAAGAACGAGTTGACGCTGGCGCCCGAGCCCATGGTGAAGAAGTGGTGGAGCCAGACGAGGTAGGAGAGGATCGTGATGACGACGGTCGCGTAGACCATCGAGGCGTAGCCGAAGAGGCGCTTGCCCGAGAAGGTCGAGACAACTTCCGAGAACACGCCGAAGGCCGGCAGGATCAGGATGTAGACCTCCGGATGGCCCCAGATCCAGATGAGGTTGACGTACATCATCGGGTTGCCGCCGAGATCGTTCGAGAAGAAGTTCGTACCGACGTAGCGGTCGAGCATCAGCAGCGTGAGAACGGCCGTCAGCACCGGGAAGGCGGCGACGATGAGGACGTTGGTGCAGAGCGAGGTCCAGGTGAAGACCGGCATCTTCATCATCGACATGCCCGGCGCGCGCATCTTCACGATGGTCACGACGAGGTTGATGCCCGATAGCAGCGTGCCGACGCCCGCGATCTGCAAGGCCCAGATGTAATAGTCGACGCCGACGCCGGGACTGTAGGCCGGCCCGGAGAGCGGCGGGAAGGCGAGCCAGCCGGTGCGCGCGAACTCGCCGACGAAGAGCGACATCATCACCATGACCGCGCCGGCCGCCGTCATCCAGAACGAGAAGTTGTTCAGGAAGGGGAAGGACACGTCGCGCGCGCCGATCTGCAGCGGCACGACGAAGTTCATGAGGCCCGTGACGAAGGGCATCGCCACGAAGAAGATCATGATCACGCCGTGGGCGGTGAAGATCTGGTCGTAGTGGTGCGGGGGGAGGTACCCCTCGTTGGCGCCGAAGGCCATGGCCTGCTGGGCGCGCATCATCAGCGCGTCGGCGAAGCCGCGCATCAGCATGATCAGCGCCAGGACGATGTACATGATGCCGATCTTCTTGTGATCGACGCTCGTGAACCATTCGGTCCAGAGATAGCCCCAGAGCCGGAAGTAGGTGATGGCGGCGAGAAGCGCGCCGCCCCCGAGCGCGACCACGACAAAGGTCACGAGCAGGATCGGATCGTGAAGCGGGATCGCGTCGAGCGTCAGGCGCCCGAAGACGAGCTGCTGGAGATCGGTGTTTCCGAACATGGGAGGACCTGTTCTTCGATCGGTGTCGCGTCGGGCTTACTGTTGATTGAGCTGCGCGGGAGCGGCCGAGCCGCTCTCGGCAGGCGGCGGAGCGCCGGGGGCACCCGGCGCCGTGCCCTCGGCGCCGTGGCCGGCATGGCCGTCCTGGATGTTCTCGCCGGGCGCGGGCGCCGGGCCGTTCTCGTCGGGCGTCATGCCCTCCGGCTGTTCTTCCGAGCGCGACTCGCGGCCGGACGCCGGCGTCGTGGCGCCCGGGGCTTCCGAGCCGCCGTGACCGCCGCCGCCGTAGTTCGAGCCGTAGCCGAAGCCCTCGTGGCTGCCGGTGCGGTCGTGGACGAGCCGCTCGCGGTTCGCCTCGTGGTTCTCGGCGACGCCGCCCTGCGCGTCGATCGCCATCATCTCCTGCATGCACATCTTGCCGGGCTCGACGCACATGCCGAGGATGGCCTGGTAGAGGCCGGGCTCGACGAGGTTGAAGTAGCGCGGCGGATTGCCCTCGCTCGGCTTCTCGACCTCAAGGTAGCTTTCGCGGGTCAGCGGCTCGCCCTGCGCCTTCACCTTCTGCACCCAGCCGTCGAACCCGGCCTGGTCGAGGCCGTGGAACTTGAAGCGCATGCGCGAGAAGCCGGGGCCGTTGTAGTGCGATGCGAGGCCGTCATAGACGCCGTCCTCGTTGATCACGGCGTGGAGCGTCGTTTCCATGCCGGGCATGGTGTAGATCATGCCGGCGAGCGCGGGCACGTAGAAGGCTGTCATCTGGGCCGCCGAGGTCAGCTTGAACTCGATCGGCATGTCGACGGGCGCGGCGAGCTCGTTGATCGTGGCGATGCCGTAGTCCGGATAGAAGAACATCCACTTCCAATCGAGCGCGACGACCTCGACCTTGAGCGTCTGCGTCTCAGGGGTGACCGGCTGGCCGGGAGCGATGCGGCCGAGCGGGCGGTAGGGATCGAGGAGGTGGGTCGAGATCCAGGTGACGGCGCCGAGCGCGATGATGATCATCAGGGGCGCCGTCCAGATCAGGACTTCGAGGCCCGTCGAGTGGTGCCAGTCGGGATCGTACTTCGCCTGCGCGTTGGAGGCGCGGTAGCGATAGGCGAACCAGAACGTCGCCGCGATCACCGGCACGATGATGATCAGCATCAGAAGCGTCGAGACGACGATGAGGTCGCTCTGCTGGGCGGCGACGTCGCCCGACGGATTCATGACCACGAGATTACAGCCGCCCATCAGGGCGAGCAGGGGCAGCATCGCAAGGGCGCGCAGGCGGGTTCGGCGGAGCACGGCCATCTGATCTCCATTCGTTGCCTGCCATCTACGGCTGTCTGCTGCGCTGCGGGATTGGACGTTTTGTCCAACCCCCGCCCCTTTGACGCGCAGACGACTCGCATCTTATTCGCTAGAAAGAAGACGCGGAAGCGCGCTTTCCGACGAGATCCGGGCGCGCAGCGTCGCCTTAGGCAGGAAGGATGGGGGCATGGCCGCCACAACCACAACGCAGGGCTTGCCGACGTCTCGGGGGCTGGAGGCCGACGCCCGGCAGGTCTCCTCCGACGGCCACGTGCGCCCGGCCGAGATCGCCATCGGCGTCGTCATCGGCCGCGCTTCGGAAGCCTTCGACTTCTTCGTCTACGGCATCGCCTCGATCCTGGTCTTCCCGGCCCTGATCTTCCCCTTTCTCGACCAGCTGACCGCGACGCTCTACTGCTTCGCGATCTTCGGCCTCGCCTTCGTGGTGCGCCCGATCGGCTCGATCCTGTTCATGGAGGTCGACCGGCGGCACGGGCGCGGCGTCAAGCTGACGATCGCGCTCTTCCTGCTCGGCGGCTCGACGGCGGCGATCGCGTTCCTGCCGGGCTACGCCACCATCGGCAACTGGGCGATCGCGGCGCTGATCCTGTTCCGCGCGGGGCAGGGCTTCGCGCTCGGCGGCGCCTGGGACGGCCTCGCCTCGCTCCTGGCGCTGAACGTGCCGGAAAAGAAGCGCGGCTGGTACGCCATGCTGCCCCAGCTCGGCGGCCCGATCGGCTTCATCGTGGCGAGCGCGCTCTTCGCCTTCTTCGTCCTCAACCTGTCCCAGGAGGACTTCCTCGGCTGGGGCTGGCGCTATCCCTTCTTCGTCGCCTTCACCATCAACGTCGTGGCGCTCTTCGCGCGGCTGCGCCTCATCGCGACGGAGGACTTCATCCAGCTCTACGAGAGCCGCGACCTGAAGCCGGTGCGAGTGATGGAGCTCCTGCGCGAGCAGGGATCTGCGATCCTTCTCGGCGCCTTCGTGCCGCTGGCGGGCTTCGCGCTGTTCCACCTCGTGACGATCTTCCCGCTCTCCTACATCGACATCTATTCCAACCGCTCGATCGGCGAGTTCCTGCTGACGCAGCTCGGCGGGGCCGCCCTTTGCCTAGTCTGCATGGCGCTGTCGGGCCTGATCGCCGACCGCATCGGCCGCCGGAAGGTGCTCGGCATCTGCGCCGGCGCCATCGCCGTCTTCGCGCTCGCGACGCCCTTCCTCCTCGGCGGCGGCTCGGCGGGCCAGACGGCCTTCGTCTACATCGGCTTCGCGCTCCTCGGCCTGTCCCACGGCCAGGCGGCGGGCGCGACGGCGTCGAACTTCACCTCGCAGAACCGCTACACCGGCTCGGCGCTCACCTCGGACTTGGCCTGGCTGATCGGCGCGGGCTTCGCACCCTTCGTCGCCCTCGGCCTGACGTCGCTGTTCGGCGTCGGCGCGATCGCGCTCTACCTCCTGTCGGGCGCGGCCTGCACGCTCGCCGCACTCGCCTACAACAAGCGCCGCGGCCTGCGGGACAGCGGCGCCTCCTGAGGCGACGCGGCTGCGCTCACCACGCGATGGAAGACCCGTCATAGGCGTGGAAGGTGCCGGTGCGCTCGGGCGTCATGCCGTCGAGCGTTTCGAGGAGGGCCGCGGCGGCGGCGTCCGGCGACAGCCGGTCGCGCTGTCCGGCGAAGGGGTCGGAGAGCCGCGTGGCGACCGTGCCCGGATGCAGCGCGACGACGACCGCCCGAGGATGCGTGCGGGCGATCTCGATCGCGGCGGTGCGCACGATCTGGTTCAGCGCCGCCTTCGCCGAGCGATAGGAGATCCAGCCGCCCAGCCGATTGTCGCCGATCGAGCCGACCCGCGCCGACAGGGTCGCGAACAGGCCGCGCCGCTCACGCGGCAGGAGCGGCGCGAAGTGCTTGAGCACCAGCGCCGGACCGATGGCGTTGACCGCGAACTGCATCGCCATTCCCGCCGGACCGAGGGCGCGCAGGGTCTTTTCCGGGCCGTAGCCGTCGATCTGCAGCGCGCCGGTGGCGTCGAAGACGAGGTCGAGCGGCCCGCCGGTCGACGCCAGCCGCCGCGCCGCCGCTTCGATCGACGCCTCGTCGAGAAGATCGAAGCCCTCCGCTCGCGACAGGCCGACGACCTCGCCGCAGCGCGGATCGGCTTCGAGGCGGGCGGCGACCGCCGAGCCGATGCCGCCCGAGCGTCCGATCACGACGGCCCGGAATCCCTCCGGCAGAGATCGCATCGCGCGCGGCCCGTCCGCCTCAGGACGTCGGGACCGGCGCGTTCTCCGGGATCAGGCCCTCGCGGCGCAGCTCCTCCCAGACCGCGGCCGGCACGCTCTGCGCCATCAGGCGGGCGTTCTCGCGCACCTTCTCCGGCCGCTTGGCGCCGGGGATGATCGCGGCGACAACGGGATGCGCGGCGCAGAACTGCAGCGCCGCCGAGCGGATGTCGGCGCCGTGGCGCTCGCAGATCGCCGCGATTCGGTCGCGCTTCTCCACCATCTCGGGCGGCGCGTCCTGGTACTCGAAGGTCCGTCCGCCGGCGAGAAGGCCGCTGTTGTAGGGGCCGCCGACCACGACGTGGACGCCGCGCTCGGCGCACATCGGGAAGAGCCTGTCGAGCGCCGGCTGGTTCAGGAGGCTGTAGCGCCCGGCGAGCAGGAAGACGTCGGGATCGGCTTCCTCCAGCGCCCGCACGCAAGGCTCCGTGAGGTTCACGCCGAGGCCCCAGCCCTTGATGACGCCCTGGTCGCGCAATTCGCTGAGGGCGCGGAAGGCACCTTTTCGGGCGATCTCGAACTGCTCGGTCCAGGCGTCCCCGAGATGGTCGGCCGCCACGTCGTGGACGAAGGCGACGTCGATCTCGGCGAGCCCGAGCCGCTGCCGGCTGTCCTCGATCGAGCGCATCGTCGCGTCGTAGGAGTAGTCGACCTCGACCCGAAACGGCAGGCCGTGCTTGAAGGGCGGGTTCTCGGGGCGGCTCGGATCCGGGCGCAGCAGCCGCCCGACCTTCGTCGACAGGACGAAATCCTCGCGGGGATAGCGGCGCAGGACCGCGCCGAATCGATGCTCGGACAGGCCGCTGCCGTAATGGGGCGCGGTGTCGAAGGTGCGCACGCCGCTGTCCCAGGCGGCCACGAGCGCGGCCTCCGCGGTCGCCTCGTCGACGACCTCGAACATGTTGCCGAGCGGCGCGCCGCCGAAACCGAGCGGGCCGGGAGGGGCGAAGTGGGTCATGGATCAGTCCTCGATAATCCGCCTGCGGTCTCCCCGAAGCGTCGAGGCAGCCCGCGCGTTCCCTCGAAGCGCCTTCGACCATCATCCACGCGCGTCCACGCTCAGGGGATCGGCGCATCCTCGTCGAGGCGGATCGCGACGATCTCGGCGTCGTCCGGGCCGGCCCGCACCGTGTCGCCCTCTTCCTTGCCGACGAGCTGGCGGGCGAGCGGCGACAGGTAGGAGATCCGTCCCTGCGGCGGATCGGCCTCGTCGATGCCGACGATCCGGAAGGTCTGCGTCCGCCCGTTCGGGCGGCGGATCTCGACCGCGTGGCCGAACTGCACGAGGTCGCTGTCGGCCTGCGGCGCGACCACCTGGGCCGTCGAGCGCCGCGCGCGCCAGTAGCGCAGGTCGCGGTTGATCATCGCCATGGCGATCTTGTCGCCCTTGGCGCGGGCGTCATCGAGCGCCGCCTCGTTGGTCTCGATCTCCCGGTCGAGAAGGCGAAGGCCGCGCGGCGTCACGAAGTTCGGCTCGGTGCCGAGGTCGCGCTCGGGCAGCGCCTCCACCTGATCCTCGTTCGGCTCCTTTACGAAGGCCACGCTCATCGGCCTCTCCTTCCCGCATTCCGCTGCCGGCGCGCCGCGCCATGGGGAAGATATAGGGTGCGAACCGGCGGCGGCGCGATGGGCGCACCCGGCCACGCTTCACCGATAACCGGTCACGGTCGGCAGTCGGGCTCGCCGGCGACCGCTCGGAAGGGCATGGGGCCGGGCGGGGCGGGGCCGTTCTCCGGCTTCGGCGGCAGCGCGATGATGCGCACCTCCAGGTGGCAGGGACCGGCCTGCACGTCGTAGCGAAAGGGCTCGATCAGCCGGACGGACTCGATCGGCCGATCGAGCCGCAAGGCCGCGGCTTCAACCACGGCGGCGATCTCCTTGGCGCGCTGCGCGCCGGGCGGCAGGGCGGCGAGAGCCGGGACGGCGCCCAGAAGCACAGCGCATACCGGAAGCAGCATCCCGCCGGCCTGGCATGAGACACGCAGGGTGCTTGAGCGAGATGGGGACATGCGGGCGATCCTCCGTTTGCGCACCAGGCTCGTTGCCCGGAGCGGCGAAAGCGAGGCTGCAGCCCCAGCCCGCGCGTCGTCAAACGCGCTGCACGAAGGGAAGGCGCGGCTCCAGGCGGGAAAGCGTGTCCAGCGCGTAGGCGGCGACGAGGAGGTGGTGGGCGCGCTCGTGGCGCGGAGCCGCCGCGAGGCGCTGGAGGACGCGCGCCGGCGTGTCGAGCCCGATCTCGCGCAGGCCGTTCGCCGCGCGCTCGATGCGCGCGAGCCGTTCCGGGTCCTCCATCCGGCCACCGAGCTCGGCGAGCGCGAGAAGCTCGTCGGCGGCCGTTTCCGCGAGTCGGATTCGCGGGCCGTTGGGCCGGGGCACCGGCTCGAAGCGCGGCTCTTCGGAGGTGCGGCGACCGGCGAGCGCGTCGAGGCGACGGGCCCAGTCGGCGAAGAAGCTCGTCGCCGGCTGCCGACGATACGGATCGGCGGGAAGATCGAGAAGCTGCAGCGCATCGCCGCCGATCGCGGTCGGAACGAGCACGATCCCGTCGCCGCGCAGCCGCGCCATCACGCAAAGGAGCGGCGGCGTGGGGGCGCCGCGCGCCCGCGCCAGCGCCTCGACGCGCGCTTCCAGCCGCTCGTCGCCGGGTATTTCCAGCTCGACGAAGACACCTTCGGCATCGGCGACGGGCAAGCGGCCGACCTGCGCGACGCCGTCGAAGCTCAAGGGGCCGAGCGCGGTGGGGCGCAGCACGAAGGGGCGACCGCGCTCGGCGGCACCCGCCAGCGCCGGGCGCAGCGCCTCGCCGAGCCGCGCGGCGAGCTGGCCCCAATCGTCGAAGACGGCGCCCGGCACCGCTTCGATCGCGGCGCGCCAGGAGCCCGGCTGGCGGGTCGCGACGCCCGCGCGCAACGAGAAGCGCCCGCGGCCGTCGGCGGCCGCGCCGGCCAGCGTGAGATCGGCGGCGGCGAGCCGGGCGAGCGTTTGCCCGAGGACCGCTTCCTCGGTGGCCGAGCGGCTTCGGGTGAAGCCCGGATCGGTCCCCGCGGCGCGGGCGAGCGTCAGCGTGAAGGGGCGCCCGTCCTCGGCGCGCAGAACATGCGCGGTGGCGCCGCGCGCGCCGCTGCCGGTGCGCCAGAGTTCCAGGCCGCAGCCGACGAAGCGGCCGTCGGGCAGGGGCTCCGGCGTATCCCGGCCGGCGCCCGAGAGGGCGGGGTCGTTCGGGGACAGGCGCAGCGCCTCGGCGAGCGCGTAGGCCTGGGCGATACGGGCGAGAAGCATGCGTGGCTCCTCGTCATCGCTGCGCTCGCGCCGTCGCCGCAGCGAGGCGCCGAGCGCGCGAAGCTCCGCCGCCAGGCGCGGCATGGCTTCGACGCGCGAGGACAGGACGAGGTCGCCGATCCGCTCCTCCAGCGCCGCCGGGGCGCTCGACAGGGCCTGCCGCGCCGCGTCGCGCAGGAGAGCCGACACGGCCTCGGCAAGGCCGTTCGCGGCGACGCTCGACGGGTTCCCCGCCAACTGCGTCTCGTCCTCGGTCTTGGCGCCGACGAGGTCCGGTCGCAGCACCGCGAGGAGGGCCGCGGCGTGGAGCGCGGCGCGCTCGCGGCGATCCGCCTTGGACACGAGCCCTGACAAGCCGGCACCCACCGGCACCATCACCTCGGGATGCTCGCCGAGCCGGATGCGGGCGAAGCCCGGCTCCGCCTCGATCCGCACGTCGTCGGGAGCGAGGGCCGCGAGGAGTCCCTCCGCGCGCACAACGGCCGCGCGACCGAAGGCCTTGGCAAGCGCGGCCGGCGGGATGGCGCGGATCTCGGCGAGCGGGTCCGCGGGCGGCGACAGGGGCTGGAGCGGCAGGGCGTCGGCTTCCGCGTCCTCCACCTCAAGCGCATCCTCGGCAACCGGGGCCTCGCGCAGCGCGATCACGGCGGCGAGGATGTGGCGGCAGGCGCCACCCGCCGGGCAGGTGCAGCGCGCGCCCGAAAGCGGGCCCGGCGGCAGGCGGACGGTCTCGCCGTCGCTGGACAGGACGGCGGTTCCATCCTCCCAGGCCGGCGCTGCGACGAGACCGGCCTCCACGTCGCGCCGGGCACGCCGGACGAGGCCCTTCGACGCCGCCGCCTCCAGGACGTCGTCGCCGAAGCCCGCCGGCTCGAAGCGCGGCGCCCCGCTCATCGCAGGTGCCCCGCGACCCAGTCGGCGAAGTGCTCGGGCGTCAGCGCGGCGATGGCCATCCCCGCTTCGGCGAGCCGCTGGGCGGTGGCGTGGTCGTAGGAGGGTCGGGCGGCCTCGTCGAGCGCGGCGAGGCCGAGGAGCTTCACCCGCGCGCCGGCGAGCCGCTTGACCGTGGAGAGCATGGGGCCTATCGGCGCGCCCTCGCAGAAGTCGGAGACGAGGACGAGCACGGTGCGCTCGGGCGTCGCGACGTGTTTCTGCTCGCAATAGGCGAGCGCCCGGCCGATGTCGGTGCCGCCGCCGAGCTGCACGGACATCAGGACGTCGACGGGGTCGCCGACCTGATCGCTGACGTCGACGATCGCCGTGTCGAAGAGCACGAGCTTCACGTCGACCGCGGGCAGCGTCGACAGGATCGCCGCCATGACCGCGCTGTAGATCAGCGAGGTCGCCATCGAGCCGGACTGGTCGATGCACAGGATGATGCGCCAGGGCAGGTGCCGGCGCGTCGCGGCGTGGAAGCGCAGACGGTCGGCGACGAGCACCTTCCGCTCGGGATCCCAGTTGCGCAGGTTGCGCCGGATCGTCTCGTCCCAGGCGATGTCGCGCGCCGCGCCCCGCAGGCCCGTGGTCGCGCCGCGCCGCCGCGCGCCGGATAGGGCGCGGCTCGTCTGGACGCGCAGGCGCTTCGTCAGCTCCTCCACCACGCGCTTGGCGACCTGCCGGATCTTCGCCTCCACGGCCGGGTCGGAGCGGCCGCGATGGGCGAGAAGCGCCGACAGGATCGCGGGGTCGGGCTCCAGCTCGGCGAGCGCCTTCGGGTCGTCGAGGATCTCCGTCATGCCGAAGCGCGACAGCGCGTCTGCCTTGACGACCTCCAGGGTCGAGCGGGGAAACAGCTCGCGCATCTCGCCGAACCATTCGGGCATGGTCATGCGCGTCGGCTCCGAGCCGCCGCGCGAACTCTTCGGGCCGACGTCGAGGCGCAGTCCGCGCCGGCGGTAGGACTCGCCGTAGATCCGCTCGAGCGCCCGGTCGCGCCGGAGGTCGTCGCCCCCGCAGCAGCCGGCGAGCGACCGGTCGGCGAAGCGGCCGAGCACGAGGCGCCAGCGGCGCAGGGCCTCGTCGGGGCCGTTCTCGCTCACGACGCCGCCTCCAGCCAGGCCCCGAGGCCGTCGTCGCGCAGCCTCGCGGCAAGCGCCGCGTCGAGTCGGGCATTGGCGAGGAGGTCGGCTTCGGCAAGGCCGCTCGGAAGCGGGGCGGAGAGATCCATGTCGCTGTTCCGGCCGGCGGCGATGGCGGCGGCGAGGCTGTCGGTCTCGCCCGGCGCGAGCCCCGTGAAGGCGAGGCGGAGCGGCGGCAGCAGCGCCAGGAACTCCGTCTCGGATAGGCGCGACAGGCCGGCATCCACCCGCGCGAGCAGCGCCGGCACGCGCTTCAGGACCGCGGGCTGCACGGCGAGCAGGCCGGCCAGCGGCTCGACGCGGATCCTGGCGTCGCCGCCGTGATCGAGCGGTCCGCCGACGATCGCCGCGAGCTTGGCCGCGTCGAGGCGGCCGGTGAGAAAGGCGAGCCCCGCGATCGCCCCGGCGACGCGCGGCGCGAGCGCCGCGTCGAGGAGGTCCGCGACGCCCTCGTCCAGAAGGTCGAGATCGAGCCCCTGGCGCTCTCCGGTGGAGGTGCCGGTGCCGGCGTCGGTCTCGGCGATCTCGTTGAGCGCCGCGAGCGCCTCGACGAGGCGCGGCACGTCGTCCTCGCGCGCGTCGCGCAGCGTCGGCAAGAGGTCGATGGCGCGGCGGAAGGCGCCGGCGCGAAGATGCTCGGGATCGGGCGTGTCGGCGAGGCCGAGGACGTGCCGCCCGCGATACAGGTTGTCGAGCGCGGCGAGAGCGGACACGACGCGGCCGAAGTCCGGGTCGGCCGCGACCGCCGCGCCGATCGCCCGCACCAGCGGCCCGCAGGCGCCGGCGAGCCCCGCCTGCGCCGCGCCGACGAGGAGCCGCACGGCCGCTGCCGCATCGCGGTCGCGGCCGGCTTCGCCGAGCGCTGCGACCTGCCGCGCCAGCACCCCGCCAGCCGCCCGCTCGATCGTGTCGCCGTCGGCGGAGAGCGCGACGAGACGGGTTTCGACGGCCGGCGACCAGCGATAGGTCCACTGCTCCGTCAGGATGTTGGTCGACACGCCGCCGGTCCAGTCCGGCCCCTGCCGGCATTGGCCGAAGCCGG
Source organism: Antarcticirhabdus aurantiaca (assembly GCF_009765365.1). Classification (GTDB taxonomy): domain Bacteria; phylum Pseudomonadota; class Alphaproteobacteria; order Rhizobiales; family Rhizobiaceae; genus Antarcticirhabdus; species Antarcticirhabdus aurantiaca. The sequence continues at coordinate 303,600 of NZ_VTOM01000003.1, read as the reverse complement.
TGCCGAGCAGCGTCATGGCGTGAAGGAAGCGGCTCGCGGCGAGGTGGCGCGCGCGGCGATGGAGGTCGAGGCTGCGGGCCTTCTCGATGCCGTCCTCGATGCGAAAGCCGAGCGCCCGGGCGCGGGTGCGCACGGCCTCGACGAGCGGCGGGCTTCCGGCGGCGCGCGGCACCTCGCCGATGGCGCCGCCGGTCAGCTCCTCCACCAGCAGCTCGATAAGGGGTGAGCCGAGCCGCGGCTCCTCGTCCTTGACGAGGCAGGAGCGCGCGGCGTCGAGCACCTCGCAGCGGCCGGGGCCGGGAAGGCCGCGCAGCGCCGCCAGCCGGCGGGCATGGGCGAGCGTCTCGACCACGGCCGGAAAGGGCGGCGCGAAGCCCGGCCGCTCGCGGCGCAGCCGGTCGGCGAGATGCAGGACGAGGTCGTCGGTCGCCGCCGCGAAGGGATCGGGCGCGCCGGCCTGCGCCGCGGCCTGCAGCCGCTCGTACCAGGCGGGGGCGGGCATGCCGGCGCCGTAGCCGTTGATCCGGTCGAGCGCCTGATGGGTGTAGCGCACGAGATAGGGCGTCGCCGCGCCCGGCTTCGCCGCGTGGCGCCTGGGCTCGGGAGCATCCGGCGGGTCGAGAAGGGCAGGCGTGTGGAAGCCGCCGGTGACGACGGCGACCGGCCCGTCGCCGGCGAGGTCCCGCGCTTCGGCGATCGCGGCGCGCATCGCGGCCTCGCGCGCCAACGTGTCGTCGGCGGCGATCGTCGTTTCCGACGTCGCCTGCCGGGTCAGGAAGCAATGGACGCCGACGTCGCGGAAGAAGCCGCGCCAGTCGGTCGCGGCGAGGCGCGATTCGAAGAGGCGGTCCCAGGCCTCGTTGAAGTCCCGCGCGCCGAGGGCGCGGACGATGTTGTCGGCGTAGCGGCCATAGGCGAGCGCCGCCTCGTCGGTGAGGAGCATGGGGGCCGGCGCGTCCGCCGGCTCCTCAGGCGCGTCCGGCTCAGCCTCCTCGTCCGTCGCGGCTTCGTCCGCGAGGCGCGTTCCGCTCGGCAGGTCGGCGAGGAACACCGGAACCTCGTTCGCCTGGATGAAGCGCAACGCCGCCCATTCCGGCGCCGTCGCCGAGAGCGGCCAATGGCCGATCGGCACGCGCTCGTCGCCTTTGCCCGCCGCGATCGAGACGATCGAAACCGGCGTGCGGATGGCCGGGTCGGCGAGCAGCGGCAGCAGCGGCGCGAAGTCGGCCGGCATCTCCAGAACGAGCGCGCGGGGGCGGATTTCGGCCAGTGCGCGGGCGAGGTGCAGCGCGCAGGCCGGACTGTGGTGGCGGATGGGAAAGAAGACGGTGCCGTTCTCGCCGGCGGCGAGCCGCCGACCCCAGGCGGCGAGATCGCCGCGCCCGGCCCGCGATCCGTCTGCCATCGCCGTCATTCAGCCGAGCCTCAGCGTCCGCGCGGCCTCGTAGAAGGTTCGCCAGGCGCCGCCGCCGCGCGCCCGGTCCTTCACGACGTGGTCGACATAGGACTTGAACTTGCGCCCGTCCTCGGGATCGTCCTTGAGAACCACGCCGCCGATCTGCCGCGCCAGATGGGCGCCGGTGACCTCGCCGCCGTCAAGATAAACCGCCTCCAGCGCCGCGGCATGCGCGACGTTGACGGCCTCGGCCGTGGACATCACGGCCGCCGGCTTCTGGAGCGCGACGCCCTCGCGGGTCTTGCCTTCGCGCAGCTCCTGAAAGCAGGCGACGAGGATCTCCAGCGTCGCGTCCGGCAGGCGCGGCTCGATGCCGGACGGTCCCATCCGGTCGGCGAGGCGGCGGGCGATCAGCTCGCGCTCGAAGGCGGGATCGCCGATCGGGTGGACAGTCTCGAAGTTGAAGCGGCGCTTGAGCGCGCTCGACATCTCGTTGACGCCGCGGTCGCGCAGGTTCGCCGTGCCGATGACGTTGAAGCCGGGCGCGGCGCGCACCACGGCGTCCTCGCCGAGCTCTGGAATGGCGATCATTTTTTCCGACAGGATGGAGATCATCCCGTCCTGGATCTCCGGCGGGCAGCGCGTCAGCTCCTCGACGCGCACGATCGAGCCCGAGCGCATCGCCTGGAGCACGGGCGAGGGCACCAGCGCCCGCTCGCTCGGCCCCTCGGCGATGAGCAGGGCGTAGTTCCAGCCGTAGCGCAGGTGGTCCTCGGTCGTGCCGGCCGAGCCCTGGACGACGAGGCGTGTCGTTCCCGACACGGCGGCGGCGAGGAGTTCGGACAGCATCGACTTCGCCGTTCCCGGCTCGCCGACCAGCATCAGTCCCTGCTCGCCCATGAGGCTGACGATCGCCCGCTCGACGAGCGCGTCGTCGCCGTAGAACTTGCGCGAAACGCCGAGCGCCTCGTCGCCGAGAACGAAGGCGCGCACCGCCCGGGCCGACAGCCGCCACCCCGGCGGGCGCGGCGCGCGGTCGGCGTCGAGGAGGCGTTCCAGTTCGGCGGCGTGGAGCGCCTCGGCGGCGGGGCGGAGCGCGCGGATTTCGGACACGGCGCTCACCAGCCGCCCTTTCGCTCGTGCGCGGGATCGTAGCCCGTGCCCTTGGCGGCGATCTGGTGATAGTCGTTCCAGGCCTCCGACAGGAGAACGGGCGGCACGTCGGCGAGCTTCACGCCGTTGTCGCTGCCGAACCAGCGCCCGGCGCGCTCGCCGCCCGCCGGCTCGAAGGTCAGGGCCGTCAGGAACTTCGCCACCCGCTCGGTTTCTCCGATGTAGCTGCCGCTGAACTCGATCACCGCCACGAGCTCGCTGTCGGGGAAGGTCTTCTCGTAGGTGTAGAAGCCGGCCCCGTCCTCGACCGAGCCGCGGCCGTAGCCGAGCCCTTCCGCGGCGCTGCGCAGGGCGAGGTTGTCGATCATCCAGCCGCGGCGGTCCTCGATGCGGGTCGCTTCCGGCTTGGCGCCTTCGAGCGTCGGACGCTCGAACTGCTCGAACAGCGGCGCGACCTCGTAGTCGGAGAGGTGCGTGCGCCACGCCTCGCTCGCGGCCTCGCCGAGCCCGGCACGATGGGCGATGGCGATGCCGGAAAACGCGGCGACCTCGACGCGACCGTCCTCGGCGTCGGTGAAGGAGCCGTCCTCGAGGGCGCGGAAGCTCGCGATCGGCGCGCCGTCCGCGTCGTGGCCGCTCAGCACCAGCCGGCGCACGAGGTGGACCATGACGGGATGGCCGAGAATGAAGCCCTCGAAGTCCTCGCGCGACCAGATCCGGCCGGAGCACATGGCCTCGTAGAGCCGCTTGGTCTGCAGCTCGGCGGTCTGCTTCAGCTCCTTCTTGGCGGCCGACAGGGCGGCCTTGGCGTCCTTGGCCTCGCTCGCCTCGTCGGGATCGCTCGGCGATGGAAGGGACGCGACGGGCTTGCCGTCCGGGTTCTCCAGGACGAGGCGCAGGTCTTGCCCGCCCTTCTTGTTCTTGGCCGTTTCCAGGCGGGCGCGGAAGGTCCGCTCGCCGATCGGCAGTTCCAGGATTCCGGTCTCGTCGAGGCCGGCGGTCGGGATGGTGCGGTCGGCGAGTTCGGCCGGCGTCCAGCCGCGATCCTCGGCATAGCGCGCCGCCACCTCGCCGGCATACTTTCGCAGGCCCGGCTGCTTGTGGCGCTGCGAGGCGGCCAGCACCAGCTGGAGGACGCTCGGCGTCGGATTGGCCATCAGCGCGTCGACGAGCGCGCGGCACTGGTTCGGCCGCTTGCCGTGATCGCGCAGGAAGCGCTTCACCAGCGCCGTCGATTCCGCCGCCGGGGCGAAGCGGGCGAGGGCGAGGAGCCCGCGATGGTCGAGCGCGCTGCCGAGATATTCGGCCAGCTTCTCGCGGCGCAGCTCGGCGAAAGCGAGATCCTCGGTATAGTCCTGCCGCCAGCGCTTGTAGCCGTCGGCGCGGCTCTTGGCATGTTGGCCGGCATAGGCATTGGCCTCCTCGCTGGAGGGCCGGCGGGTGTCGTAGGCGATGAAGGCCGAGAGCACCTCGCGCCCGAGCCGTTCCGCGTCGCTCCGGTCCAGCCGCTCCAGCGCCATGTGGAGGAGCGGGTCGCCACCGGGGTTCTTCAGCTTGTGCGCCCGGACGAACCACCAGCGCACGAGCTTGGGTGGCACGGGGCGCCCGTCCGCCCAGCGCAGCGCCGGAAGATTGTCCGCGTCGAACAGGACGGAGAAGTCGGCCTTGGTCTTGGCGAGGCCCGCTTCGGCGTCGGCGAGGAGCTTTTCCTCCGAGAACTGGTCGGACACGTCGTCGCCGCAGGCGGCGAGCGCCGCGAGGATGGCGGCGCTCGCGCCGACCGACTTTTCCTTGAGCAATGCGGCGCGCAAGGGCGCGATGGCGGCGGGATCGCGCCGCTCGCCGAGCCAGCGCGCCCCGGCGATCCGCGTCGCTTCCGGCCCGGCCTCCAGCATGGGCGCGATCACCGGTGTCAGGTCGGCGATGTCGCGAAGGAGCCAGCGGGCGAAGTTGCGCTGGCGCAGCGTGCCCTGCGAGGCCCGGTCGACCACGGCCGGAAAGAAGCGGCGCGGCAGGCGCGGGAAGAAGCGCAGGGCAAAGAGCGCGACGTCGGCGGCGTTGCCGCGGGCACGGCTCGTGACCGTGCCGAAGCCGGCATCGAGCACGTCCATGTTCGCCGACAGGACGGGCCAGACGCTGTCGTTGCGCGGGGCCTTCGGATGGGTGGGGAAGTTGGCATATCCCGATTCGCATTCCGCGTATTCCGCCCTGAACGGGCGTTCGGCAGCCTCCGCGGCCTCGATGACGGCCCGGAAGTCGGCTCCCGCTTCCAACCGCCGCTTCAGCTCCTTTTCGGCAGCGTCGGACGTATAGGAGTGCAGGCCGAGCACGTCCTGCACGACGCGGGTCCAGGCCCTGTTGCGGCCTTCGTCGAGGAAGAGCAGGCGGGCGATCGCCACCGTACCGACGTCGTTGCGCCCCATGACCGCCAGGAGGCCGCTCCAGTGCGCGCGCCGGGCCGTCGTCATCCAATGGTCGAGATGACCGGCCACCGTCCGCCGCACCCACTTCCTGTCCGCGTCGGACAGGCTCTCGCCGCGCATCGCCGCGACGACATGCCGGGCAACCCGCGGATCGATCGGCTGGGCGAAGGGCTTTGCGGGCCGCTCGTTCCAGTTCTTGCCCGGCGGCGTGCGGTCGTAGTCGACGCGCGCTGCCGCATTCACCGCCTCGAAGACCTCGCGAAGCGCCGCTTCGAGGTCGGCGGGCAACGGCGGCTCGGGCTCGGACGGCGGCGGTGCGGGCACGAGGGCGCCGTCGAAGGCGACGAAGCCCTCCGCGCCGTCCGCCACGCCGTCGTCGCTCTCGCTGGCGAGCGTCGCCGTGCCCCGGGCGGTGGCGATGGCCTGCAGCACGGCCTTGGCCTTCTCGCCGGAGGCCTCGTGCGCGTCGAGGATCGGCAGTGCCTCGGCACCGAAGCGCGCGAGCAGCATCCGGACGGCAGCGAGGCGATCGGCGGCCTGGCGCGAAGCCAGCGCCTCGTTGGCCTTCTGGCGGATGCGCGCCGCGTCCGCGCCGGCAAGTGTGGCGATCGCGCCGTCGCGCACCACGCGCGAGCCGTCCCCGGCCGAGGCGAAGGCGAAGTCGAAGAAGCGCGGATCGGCGTTGATCAGCTGCGTCCGGGCGAGGAGGTTGAGCATGGTCAGGCGGCCGCTGGCGGCCAGCGCCCGGATCGCCTCCAGCGCTTCGTCGGGCCGCGCCGCGAGGGCCTCGGCGAAGCCGTCCATGCGCAGGTAGCTGCCGCTTCCCGAGGAACTGTAGCGCCGCTCCTCGCCGTCGGTGAAGGCGCAGTCGACGAGCGGGCGAAGAAACGCGATGCCCGCGCCCTCCAGCATGGCGGCGATCCGAGGCACCGACAGGAAGCCCGCACCTTTCGGATTTTGGTCCCGGTCGAGGTGGTTCGTCACCATTGCAACGAGCGTGCGCAGCCAGAGCGGCGATGCGTCGCTTCCGGGAAAGTTCCAGCGGTAGCTGCCGGTCGCGTAGTGATAGGCGAAGAGTTGGCCGTAGCGCCGCATCACGCCGGGGTCGAAGCCTTCGAGCCCCATGATCACGCGGGCCCGGGCGGCAAGGCGGCGCTTGTTCTCCGTCTTGTTCTCCGTGTAGGCGCCCCAGGGTTGAAGGGCGGAGACGATGTCAGGGGGCGAGCCGTTGCGTCCGCCCGCCAGGAGCGCCTCGATGCGCAGGAAGGCCGAGGCTTCCTCGCCGCCGAGCACGTGCCGCGTCACCGCTTCGCCGAGACCTTTCTCGACCTCGTCGAGCGGCTGGAGGTCGGCGGCGATCGCCCGCCGGTCTGCTTCCGTCAGGCCTTCGGCAGATCGAGCGGTCGCCGGCGTTGCGCCGATTCCGAACAGTTTCATCAGGTTAGATCCGATCATCGGGTCGCCTTCTGCCGTTTTCTCGTGCCGGTCTGCATCCTCAGCTTGTCGAACATGTGACGAAAAGGGGACTCGGAAAGTCCGGAAAGCACGGCCGCAGGCGTCGGCCGGGGACGGCTGTGCGGCAGCAAAGGGCGCACGACTAAAGCCTAAGATTGTAGAGCTGACTGACGGGCGACTATGCCCGCAGCGTTCCGCTGGAGGGGCCGTCGACCGGATCGTAGTTCGGAGAACTTCGGAGGGAGATCGGATCCACCAACTCTGCAGGCCAGGACGAAAGCCCTCTTTACATATATCTTTTTTGCGTATTAGATATATCTAGAAAATGGCGTAAGGCTTTCCGATGAGCGATGACGATTTTCTCCGGAACTACGATCCGCAAGCCTTCGCGCGGCCATCGATCACGGTGGATCTGGTGCTGCTGTCGATCCGCGGCGGGCGCCCATCCGTTCTGCTGATGCGCCGCACGGCGCCGCCGCAGGCGGACCGCTGGGCGCTGCCGGGCGGCTTCGTCGGCATCGACGAGGACCTGGAAGCGGCGGCGGCCCGGGTTGCGCGCGACAAGGCCGGGATCGAGGGAGCGCGGCTGGAGCAGCTCTACACCTTCGGTGCCGTGGACCGCGATCCGCGCATGCGCATCGTGACCGTCGCCTATCTCGGGCTGATGGAGGAGGGCGCCTTCGAGGACGCGCTTCGCGACACGCCGGACCGTCTCGGCGCAGTCCTCGAGATCGGGCCGACCGGGGAAGGCTTCGCCGCCCGCTCGCCGCGCGGCGAGGCGCTGCCGCTCGCCTTCGATCATGCCGAGATCCTCGCCGCGGCGCTGATGCGGCTGCGCGGCAAGCTCGACTGGTCGGATGTCGGCTTCTCGCTCCTGCCCGAGCGCTTCACGCTGCGCCAGCTCCAGGAGGTGCACGAGGCGATCCTCGGGACGTCGCTGAACAAGCCCGCCTTTCGCCGGCGCATGCTCGACAAGGGCTGGATCGCGCCGACCGGCGCCCGCGAGGAAGGGGCCTCCTTCCGCCCCGCCGAGCTCTTCCGCTTCCAGCCGAACACCTGACCGCAAAGGAGGCTTTCCATGGCCACGATCCGCAACTTCGGCGTCCTCGCCCAGCTTCGCAGCGAGGCGAGCCACCACGTCATCCACTACCGCCGGGGCCGCGTGAAGCGCAGCGGCCGGGGCCTCGTCTTCTGGTTCCGGCCGGAGACCGCCAGCATCGCCGAGCTGCCGATGGACGACCGGGAAATGACGCTCTTCGTGAAGGGCCGCAGCAAGGACTTCCAGACCGTCGCGGTGCAGGGAACGGTCGGCTGGCACGTCGTCGATCCCGAGCTTCTGGCGAGCCGCGTCGACTTCTCGATCGGCCTCGTCGGCGGCAAGCCGCAGAAGGAGCCGATCGAGCGGATCGAGGCCCGCATCGCGGGCGTCGCCAACCAGGCGGTGCTGCAGGAACTGGCGGGCGAGCCGGTGCGCGTCCTTCTCGACGCCGGACCCGAGCCGATGCGCCGACGCCTGGAAGCGGTGCTCGCCGCCGACCCAGCGCTCGCCGAGATCGGCATCGCCGTCGTGTCGGTGCGGTTGAAGGGCCTCGCGCCGACGAGCGAGCTGGAGCGCGCGCTGCAGACGCCGACTTTCGAAGCCCTGCAGCAGAAGGCCGACGAGGCCGTGTTCGAGCGCCGCGCGCTGGCCGTCGAGAAGGAGCGGGCGATTGCCGAGAACGAGCTGGCGACGCGCACCGAGCTTGCCCGGCGCGAGAAGCTCCTGATCGCCGAGGAGGCCGAGAACGCTCGAAACCGCGCGATGGGCGCCGCCGAGGCGCGCGAGGTGGAAACGGCGACGGACGCGAACCGCATCCGCGCCCTGGAAGGCGCCAAGATCGCGGCCGAGCGCGACCACGTCGCGGTCTATCGCGACCTGCCGCCCCCGATCCTCTTCGCGCTCGCCGCGCGCGAGTTCGCCGGCAAGCTCGACACGATCGAGCACCTGAACGTCACGCCCGACCTTCTCGCGACGCTTCTCGGCGGCCTCGGCAAGGCGCCGGTCGCGGGCATCGAGGCGCGGTGAGGGGCCGGCCATGACGACCCTCGCGCCCCGCGCCGTCTTCGTCACGCGCGCGACGGATTACGAGCTCCTGGTCGCGGCCCACGCGACGCGCGACCAGGCGCGCTTCTTCCTCGAAAGCCGCGGCCAGCGGATCGAGGACGTCGAGGAGCGTCACCGGCGCTTCCAGGCGGCGCTGGGGCAGGCGCGCGCCGCCGTGCCCCCGACCTGGCGGCAGGCGGCGGTGCGGCGCGAGGATCTCGACCGCTTCCTGTTCGCCGCCGAGGACGTCGTCATCGCGCTCGGCCAGGACGGGCTCGTCGCCAACGTCGCCAAATATCTCGACGCCCAGCCCGTGATCGGCGTCAACCCGGCGCCGGACGTCGTCGACGGCGTCCTCGTGCGCTTCTCCGCGCAAGAACTCGCGGCGCTCCTGCCGGCGAGCGCGGCGCGCGAGGCGCGGCTGGAGCGGCGGACCATGGTGCAGGCCGTGCTGGACGGCGGCGAAACGCTTCTGGCGCTGAACGAGATCTTCGTCGGCCATCGCAGCCACCAGTCCGCCCGCTACCGCATCGAGGCGGACGGGGCGGCCGAGCAACACGCGTCGAGCGGCCTCATCGTCGCCTCGGGAACCGGGGCGACGGGGTGGGCCCGCTCCATCGCCGAGGCGACGCATCTGGAACTCGATCTCGGCCGGGAGGAGCGGGCGGTCGGCTACTGGGTTCGCGAGCCCTTTCCGAGCCTCGCCACCGCGACGCGGATGCGCGCCGGCAAGCTGTCGGTCGAGCCGCTCCTCGTCACCTCGCGCATGAACGAGGGCGGCGTCATCTTCGCCGACGGCATCGAGCAGGACTTCATCGCCTTCGACTGGGGGCGGCAGGTCCGCCTGTCGCCGGCTCCCAGAACCCTCAACCTCGTCGCCGGCTGAGCCGCGCGATCTCAGCCGACGATCGCGTGCGGAACGAAGCGCGACAGGTTGCGGGTGATGCGCGAGCGGTCCTCGCGCATGCCGAGGCCGACCGCCGCGTTCCCCACGACCCAGGTGCCGAGAACGGCGAACTGGCCCCCGGCCTCGAACAGCGGCGTCAGGGCCTGGACGATCGTCGGGCCGGCGCCGTAGTCGCCGCCCGTCGCCTCGATCTCGCGGCCATTTTCGACGATCGCGATGTTCTCGCCCTCGCGGGAGAAGAAGGGCTTGCGCACGCCGTCCGCCAGCGAGGCTGCGCGCGGATCGTCCCCGAAGAAGGCGGGTAGGAGATTGGGGTGGCCGGAATGGCGCTCCCAGAGGAGCGGCAGGATGCCCTTGTTGGACAGGATCGCCTTCCAGGCCGGTTCGACCCACTCCGTTCCGGACCCCGGGAGATGGCGCGCGAAGGGCTCGCGCATCATGTCTTCCCAGGGGTAGAGCTTGAAGCAGCGGTCGATGACGCGGTCCTGCGGATCGGTGAAGCGCCCGACCGCGTCGACGCCGATCGCAGCCATGTCGATGAGCGCGGTCCGATGGCCTGCCTGGACGGCGCAGTCCATGAGATAGGCGGCCGTTCCCCGGTCCTCGTCGCTCGCGGTCACCGCCGCGAAGTGGAAGATGCGGTCGGCCGGAAAGGCGGCGAAGGCCGCGATCAGGCTCTCCTGCAGGAGGTTGAACTGGTCGGCCGCCTCGGGCAGGCGCCCGAGCGCGACCTGATCGGTCAGCCAGTTGAACTGGAAGTAGGCCGCCTCGAAGACGCCGGTCGGCGTGTCGGCATTGTATTCGAGAAGCTTGGCGGGGCCACGCCCGTCATAGGCGAGATCGAAGCGGCCGTAGAGCGAGCGCTGGCCGGAGCGGAAGGACTCGCGCACGGTGGCGAACTGCTCGGGCGGGATCGCGAGCCGCGCCATCAGCGCGTCGGATTCGGCGACCTCCGCCGCGAGGTCGAGGCAGAGGTCGTGCAGGTCTTGCGTCGGCGCCTCGATCTCGTTCTCGATCTCCGCCATGGTGAAGCGGAAGTGCACGTCGTCGAGCCAGTAGGGCTCGCCGTACATCTCGTGGAAGCCGAAGCCGACGGCCTCGGCCTTCGCCTGCCAGCCTTCGCGAGGCTCGATCGGAAGGCGCTCCACCGTCAGCCGCCGAAGGAGAAGCCGCCGCCGCTCCGGCTGGAGGACAGGCCGCCGAAGCCGCTGCGCGACACCGTGCGGGTGTTGACGTTGGCGGGGCGCGGCGTCGACGTCCGGTTGCCGATGGCGGGATCGGACCGGTAGGTCGTGCCGTTGCGGCCCGTGAAGATCGGCGTCGGCCGGCGATAGGAACCGCCGCCGACATAGGTGCCGTAGGAGTTGTAGTTCGTCAGGCTCTGGACGGCCGAGGAGATCAGGTAGCCGGTCATGAAGGGCAGGAAGAAGCTGCCCGCGCCGGAGCCGCCGGCCTGGTCGCGCGGAACCTCCATGCAGCGGCCCGCGCCGTACTCGGCCTCGCAGGCCGCTTGGCCGTCGAACTTCGGGGCGTCGCGCAGGTGCTGGCTGAGCGCGGCCTGGTACTCGGCGTTGCAGATGTCGGTCTCGACGCCGGCCTCGATGCACTGGGCCGGCGATGTGAAGAGCGTGTCGTCGGCGGGCTCGTCCCCGCAGGCCGACAGCGCGAGGCCGCCGGCGGCGATCGTGCCGAGCGCGAGCAGCGGCGGCTTGCGGCTGATGAAGCGTCTGGTCATGGCCGCGCCCCGCTCAGTAGGTCATGCAGGCGGCGTTGAGCATGCCGACGGCGACGGAGATGCCAGCCGACCAGAGGCCGCCGGCCATCTCGCCGTTCGTGATCCGCTGTGGCAGGCCCTTCATGGTCAGGCAGGCGACGGCGAAGGCGATGGCCTGGAAGACCGCGCCGACGATCGCCCAGATCAGGAAGTCGACGAGCGAGACGGAGTTCGCCGCGGCCGAGGCGAGCGGCAGGGAGAAGCCGAGGATCGCGCCGAGAAAGGCGACGACGGCCGTCGCGTTGCCCGTGCGGATCAGCGACAGCTCGTGCTGCGGGGTGAGGGCGGAGTACAGGATGGAGAAGGCGGCGAGCGAGCCGAGCCCGGTGGCGAAGTAGGCGAGAAAGGCCGGCAGGCCTGCGACGTAGCCGAACATGCTGCGGGAAGTCCTTTGCTCAGGTGGCGGGATCGGGCGGACGATGCGAAGGGAGCGGCGGAGCGGTCAGAGGCGGCGCACGTCGGCCGCCATCAGCCCGTAGCCGAGGATGAACTCGATCGACGTGCCCTGCGAGGCCGCGCCGAGGCCGAGGTCGCGCTCGATGTTGATCAGGAGCATCTCCCGCGCCTGGCCGAGCGGGCGGGCGTAGAGCATGCAGGACTGGTGGATCTCGCGCCGGCTTTCCCCGTCGTCCACCGTCTCGACGAACTCCACGAGGTCGGCGCGCCCCGCGCCGTCGCCCCAGAAGCGCTCGAAGACGATGCCGTCCGCGTCGTAGCGGGGCTGGCCGATGAGGCCGGAGGGCCCGCGCCAGCGCGCCCAGTCTGCCGCGCCCGCCGGCACCACGCTGTCCCAGGGCTGGTAGATGCTGACGTCGAGGAGTTCCTCGCCAAGGGTCGCGGAGGCCGAGAGAACCTGGAGGATGGTGTTGTCGGCATCGTAGTAGCGCGACAGGACGGTGCTCGCGTCGAGCCGGGCCTCGCCATAGGCCGCGACGATCATCATGCCGCCGGACGGCAGCGGCATGGAGGGCTCGGCCCCGGCCATGCCGGCCTGGAGGCTCAGCGTGTCGATCTCGATCCCGCCGCCGATGGCGACGCCGAGCGGCCCGCGCTCGGCCGGCAGCGCCGCTTGCCCGCCGCCCGATCCCCAGCCGAAGATGCGTCCGATCATCTCGATTCACCTTGTGCCGTTCGCCGCAACCCTTATTACATGCCGGCCGCCCAACGGAAGGGCGGCGACGGTTCGAGACGGGAGTTTGAGAGACTTGGCCAACTGGAACCTCGCATCCCTGACGGAGCTCTTCGCCTCCGATCCACCCGCCCTCGGCGACGTCGACGTCTCGATCGAGGGCGACGTCCTGCGGGTCACGCTGAAGGAGAAGGGGCACCTCGACGTCTTCGTCGTCGCGGGCGGCGACCAGATCCTCGCCAGCGTCATGCTGGCCCCGGCCGACAGCGTGCCCGAGCGCAGCGCCTTCGAGCGCCTCGCCCTCAAGACGCACAAGCTCGTGCCGCTCTCCACCTTCGGCATCTCGATCGTGAACGGCGAGGAATGGTACGAACTCTTCGGCTCGCTCTCGGCCCGCTCGTCGGCCGAGGTCGTGGTGGAGGAGATCGCTGTCCTGGCCAGCAATGCCGAGGACGCGGCCAACCTCATCCAGGAATGGCGCAACGGGGAGATCGCGGCATGAGCGTCTGGGGCAAGCTGTTCTCCGCCGTGCGCGGCGGCATCAACGAGGCGGCCGAGACCGCCGTCGACGCGCAGGCGCTGCGCATCCTCGACCAGGAGATCCGCGACGCGGAGAACGCTCTGCGCAAGGCGCGCTCGGACCTCGCCGGGATCATGGCCTCCGCCAAGTCGCTCGGCCGCCGGGTCGACGAGGCGCGGGCGAAGGACCAGAAGGACATGGAGTCGGCGCGTGCCGCGATGACGGCCGGCCGCGAGGACCTCGCCCGCCAGCTCGCCGACCGCATGTCGCGCAACCGCGCCGACATGGCCCGCGACGAGAGCGAGCTGCAGCGGCTCCAGGGCGCGCAGGCGCAGATGCTCCGCGCCGTCCAGGACACCGAGACGCGCATCCAGACCATGCGCCGCGAAGTGGAGAGCGTGAAGGCGAACGAGTCGCTGCTGCAGGCGCAGTCGGCGATCGCCTCCAGCCATGCCGGCGTCAATTCGCGGCTCGGCAGCGCGATGGAGTCGCTCGAGCGCGTGAAGAAGCGGCAGGAGACCATGGCGGGCCGCCTGGAAGCGGGCGCCGAACTCCAGGCGCTGCAGAGCGGCTCCTCGCTCGACCAGGCGCTTCTCGAAGCCGGCATCGGCGGCAGCCGCTCCTCGTCGGACGACGTCTTCGCCGAGATCATGCGCGGCGACGCCAACAAGGCGCTGCCCGGACCGCAAGCTCCGGTGCCGGGGATCGGCTACGATCCCAAACCCTGACCGGTCGAGGCGGCCGGCCCGAAGCCTCGGCGGCGGGCCGGCATGTGAGCGGAGAGCCGCGCCTTTCTAGCGGCTGCCGTCGGGGGCGGAGTGGTTGATCGGCGCCTCGCCCGCGACGATCGCCCGCCGCGTTTCCTCGTGCCGCTTGCGCAGCGCCTCGAAGCGCTCCGTCGAGCCGGGGGGCAGGGTGCCCGTTTCGTACTGGCGCATGAGGTCGAGGAATTCGACGCTTTCCGCCCGGCTGAGGCCGACATAGACCTCGTCGCCGGCCTCGTTGATCTCCAGCGCGCGCATCCCGTGCAGGAATTCGCGCTCGTCATCGGAAATGTCCATCCTCGATCCTCCTCGGTCTCGCACCGCTGCCCTTTTTCGGCGGGCGGAACAGGTGGGGTGAAGCCCCCGGCCGGCGCGCGGGTTCCCGGAACGGCGTCAGGCGGCGGCCGCTTCCTCTTCCACGGTCAGATCGCGCAGGATGGCGTGGACCTTCTGGCCGCCCAGCGCGGCGGGGTCGAAGCCGCTGGACAGGCCGACCTCGGCGAAGCGCGCCGTGTTCTCCGCCGAGCGCCCGACGAAACCCATCGCCCAGCCGGAAAACGAGCGCTGCGCGATCGGCTCCAGCGCCAGGAGCGACACGTCGCCGTGCCGGTCGTCCTGCTGGATGCGCTCGAAGGTCGCCTCGACGGCGTCGAGCGGGCCTTCCAGGACCTGCGCGAAGACGCCCGCATTGAACAGGAGCGTGCCGGTGACGCCTGCCGCCTCGTTGTTGCGACGGCTGGCGGCGAGGATCGAGGCGACCTCCGCCTCGAAGCCGGCCCCGTCGCGCGAGACCGCGTTCCGGCTGTAGTAGACGAGCTGGTAGAGGGGGGCGGGCATTCCGGTTCTCATGCTTGAAGAAAGGTCGCGATGCCGTCCGCGGGCATGGGACGGCCGGTGAAGTAGCCCTGCACGTGCGTGCACTGTTCGCCGCGGATGCGGGCGAGCTGCTCGGGCGTTTCGACGCCTTCGGCGGTGATGGCCATGCCCAGGCTCAGGCCGAGGCCGGCGATGGCCTTGAGGATGGCCTCGTTGTCGCCGCCCTCGTCGGCACCCTGGACGAAGGAGCGGTCGATCTTGATCTTGTTGAAGGGGAACTTCTGCAGGTAGCTCAGGGACGAGTAGCCGGTGCCGAAATCGTCCATCGAGATGCGGATGCCGAGGTCGCGCAGCGCGTGCAGCGTCTTCAGGACGTTGGACGTGTCCTCCAGGAGCGCGCCTTCGGTGATCTCGATCTCCAGCCGATGGGCCGGCAGGCCGGAATGAGCGAGCGCCGAGACGATCGTCTCGATGAGGTTGTCCGACTTGAACTGCACGGGCGAAACGTTGACGGCGACCGACATCTCGTCCGGCCACGTCGTCGCGGTGGCGCAGGCCGTCCGCAGCACCCACTCGCCGATCTTGCTGATCAGCCCGGTTTCTTCCGCGAGCGGAATGAAGTCTGCCGGCGTCACACGGCCGCGCACCGGATGATCCCAGCGGATCAAGGCTTCGAAGCCGATCGTCCGCTCCGTCTGGAGGTCGATGAAGGGCTGATAGTGGAGGCTGAACTGCTTGAGCGCGAGTGCGCGGCGCAGGTCGATCTCAAGCTCGCGCCGGTCGCGCAGCGCCGCGTCCATCCCGTCCTCGAAGACGCGGAAGCGCCCGCGCCCGGCGCGCTTGGCCTCGTAGAGCGCGAGGTCGCCGTTGCGCAGGAGATCGCGCGTTCCCTGGCCCGGTTCGGCGAGCGCCACGCCGACGCTCGCGCCGATGTTCACGGTGTGGCCGCTCAGGACGTAGGTCCGTCCGATGAGGTCGACGAGCCGGGCGGCCAAGCGCTCGGCATCGGTGCGGTCGCCGACGCCGGCCTGGATGACGACGAACTCGTCGCCGCCGATGCGCGCGACGCAGTCCTCCTTGCGGCAGGCCGCGCGCATCCGGTCGGCCACCTTCTTCAGGAGGCCGTCGCCGACGCCGTGACCGAGCGTGTCGTTGACGGTCTTGAAGCGGTCGAGGTCGATGCAGTGGACGGCGAGCCGCGCGCCGCCGCCGGCGAGATCGGCGAGCGCCGCGTCCAGCCGGAGGGCGAGCCCGCCGCGCTTCATCATGCCGGTAAGCTCGTCCGCCTCCGCGCCAGCCGCCGCGTCCGCCTCCTCGGCAATCAGGCTGAGGACGAAGCCGCCGGCGGCCATGGCGCCGAAGAGGCCGCGAAAGCGAGTCTGGGCGTTGGACACAAGGCCGAGCACGCGCCCAGCCGCGGCCAGCTGCTTGAACGGGTCCGAGCCGTTCGGGAAGAGGTCGGCGAAATCCGAGCCGACGATCCGCTCGCCGAAGCAGTCGCGAGCCGACGCGTTGGCGAAGATGACCTCGCCGTCCCAGTCGAAGCCGACCACCGGATGGGGCAGGGCGTCGAGAACGGCGTCCGACCCCGGCGCGGCGCGGCCCCGCCCATCGGAGTTCGGCAAAGGATGGACGGACATGGGCTTCCCGATCGGAGTGATCGGAGCAGCCTAGCTGCGAAAAACTACGTAGGAGTGAATGTCAGCCGCGTATATTCCGTCGGCCGGTGGTTCCGCGGCGGAGTTGGGCGGCGGTCGGCCACATCCTTTACCGATCGTCACCCAGTGCTCGCGTCCCTCCGGCGGTCAGCGCAGCCAGGTCTCGTAGTCGGAAACGAGGAGGTGGAGCGGAGCCTCGTCTTCCTCGATCGTGGCGAACCGTCCGACCGGATCGCGGAAGACGTTGTCGCCGAGATCGTCGTTGACGGTGGACACCTCGCCGACGAGGACGTCGCCGCCTTCGCCCCAGAAGGCGTGCCAGTGCAGGCGGGGCAGGAGCGTGACGCTCTCGCCGGGTCCGAGCGTCAGGACGTCGCCGCCGCGCAGGCGGCGAAGACGGCCGTCCGTCTGGATCTCGACCGGCCGGTCCGGGTCGATCGAGCCGTCGGGCGCCGCCGAGAAGAGTTCGATGGCGAGGCGGGCGCCCCCGCGGTTGATGATGTCCTCGGCCTTCTGCTCGTGCCGGTGCATCGGCGTTAGCTGGTCGCGGCGGGCGATCATGATCTTCTCGGCATAGACCATGCCGCCGCCGCGCTTGAGATCGGCGGCCTGCCCGTTGCGGGCGGTGAACAGGAAGAGGCCGGTGCGGGCGAACTCGCCCGAGCCGAAGTCGGTGACGTCCCAGCCGAGCTGGCGCTCGGGCAGCGCCCGCAGCTCGGCCGCCCGGGCCTTCATCTCGGCCGGCGAGAGATAGGCGAAGGGCGGCAGCACCTGGCCGAAGGAGCGCATGAAGGCCTCGCCCTCGCGCAGGATGCGGTTGATCTCGGAGCGCTTCATCGCGTCGTCCTCAAGGAGCCAGAAGGGTCAGACCGACAGGCGCCGGTCGGCGGACACGCCGTGCATGACGCCGCGGATCTCGGCGAGGCCGCGCAGGCGCCCCATCAGCGAGTAGCCGGGATTGATGCGCTCCTTGGCGAGGTCGTCGGCCATGAGGTGCCCGTGGTCGGGCCGGAACGGGATCTGCCAGTCCGCGCGGCCCTCGGCGCGGCGCCGTGCCTGCTCCTCCATCAGCGCGATGATGACGGCGGGCATGTCGGCCGAGCCGCCGAGATGATCGGACTCGTGGAAGGAGCCGTCCGGCTCGCGCGTCACGTTGCGCAGGTGCGCGAAGTGGATGCGGGGACCGAACGCGCGGACCATCCCGGCCAGATCGTTGTCGGCCCGCGTGCCGTAGGAGCCGGTGCAGAAGGTGAGACCGTTGGCCGGACTGTCGGCGGCAGCAAGGATGCGCCGCGCGTCCTCGGCGGTGGACACGATGCGCTGGAGCCCGAAGAGCGGAAAGGCCGGGTCGTCCGGATGGATGCAGAGGCGCAGGCCGGCCTCCTCGGCCACCGGCACGATCGCCCGCAGGAAGTAGGCGAGGTTGGCGTGCAGCTCGTCCCGGCCGAGCCCGGCATAGTCGCCGAGCGCAGCGAGGAAGCGGGCGCGGTCGTATTGCCGCTCGCTGGCGGGCAATCCGGCGATGAGGTTGCGCTCGATCAGCGCGATCCTGTCCGCGCCCATCGCCTCGAAGCGCGCCTGCGCCTGCGCGATCCGCGCGCCGTCGTAGTCGGCGTCGGCGCCGGGCCGCTGGAGAACGAAGAGGTCGTAGGCCGCGCAGTCCACCGCGTCGTAGCGCAGCGCCAGCGCGCCCGAAGGCATGGGGTGGCGAAGCTCCGTGCGCGTCCAGTCGAGGACCGGCATGAAGTTGTAGCAGACCGTCTCGATGCCGCAGGCGGCGAGCGCCCTGAGCGTATCCTGATACCAGCCGATGTAGCGGTCGCGCTCGGGCGTGCCGATCTTGATGGAGTTGTGGACCGGGATGCTCTCGACCACGGCCCATTCGAGCCCGGCCGCCTCGATCAGCGCCTTGCGGGCGCGGATGTCGCCTTCGCTCCAGGCCGAGCCGTCGTAGATCTCGTGGAGCGCGGTGACGATGCCGGTCGCGCCCGCCTGCCGGATATGGGCGAGCGGAACGGGATCGTTCGGCCCGTACCAGCGGAAGCACTCCTTCATGTGATCCATCGACGAACCCTTTTGCCTGCGCACGATCTGGTTGGTCCAGATGGGCGAGGATTGGCGGAAAATAGGGCGATCATCAACCCGCCTCCCGCAAATCTCTTGCATCTGGACCAACCAGGCGGGCATGATGCCGACATGATGGGGTCGAAGCCTTCCATAGAACCGGGCATGTCCGAAGCGCCCGGCGGGTCCGTGGTGAACCGGCTCGTGGACGAGATCCGCGGGCTCGTGTCCGCGCGCGGCCTGAAGGTCGGCGATCCCTTTCCGACCGAGCGGGACCTGTGCGAGCTCCTCGGCGCCTCGCGCAACACGGTGCGCGAGGCGCTGGTGATCCTGCGCGCCTTCGGGCTGATCGAGACACGCCCGAAGAGCGGGGCGGTGGTTTCGGACGGGCACGCGGCCGCGGTGGAGAAGCTCTTCTCCTTTCACGGCGACGTCTCGGCCGAGACCTTCCGCGACCTGCAGGGCTTCCGCCGCATTCTCGAGACCGGCATCGGCGATCACCTGATCCTCCACGCGACGGGCGCGGACCTCGACCGCCTCGAGGCGATCAACGACCGCATCCTCGGCGCGGGCGGCGTCGCCGAGCTGGCGCGCGCCGACTACGAGTTTCACGAGGCGCTGATCGCGCTGTCGAACAACGGCACGACGCTCGCGACCTTTCGCATGCTGCGGCCGGCCGTCGAGAACCTGATGCGCGTCGGCAAGGCCGCCCGCACGGTCGAGGCCGACACCCACGCCGCCCATGCCGAGATCGTCGCGGCGCTGCGCGAGCGCGACCGCGTCGCCTACGCCTATCTCGTCGGCCGGCATCTCAGCTACGGCCTGCGCTTCATTGGCCCCGGCATGCCGGCGGACACGATCTGAACGAGGACAAGCAGATGGAATTTGCCGGCAAGGTGGCGCTCGTCACGGGAACGTCGGGGATCGGGGCCGCGACGGCGGTGCGGCTCGCCTCGGCCGGCGCCGCCGTTCTCGCCTGCGGCATCGACGAGGCGGCGAACGCCGCCCTCGATCGCATGGCCGAGGAGCGGGGCCTGTCGATGCGGGCCCGCCGGACCGACGTGTCGCGCGAGGCGGAGGTGGACGCGGCAGTGGCCGCGTGCGTCGAGCGCCACGGCGGCGTCGACATCGTCGTGAACGCGGCGGCCGTTCATCCCTACGGCACGGTCGTCTCGACGGCGATGGCCGACTGGGAGCGCTGCATGGCGGTCAATGTCGGTTCGATCTACCTGACCGGGCGCTTCGCCGTTCCGCACATGATGCGCCGCGGCGGCGGAGCGATCGTCAACCTGTCCTCCGTGCAAGGCCACAACTGCCAGGAGAACGTCGCGGCCTACGTCGCGTCCAAGGGCGCGATCCACGCGCTGACGCGGGCGATGGCGCTCGACCACGCGGCGGCCGGCATTCGCGTCAACTCGGTCTCGCCCGGCTCCGTGCGCACCCCGATCCTGTCGCTCGCGGCGCGCACCTATGGCGGCGAGGGCGTTTCGGAGGCGGAAGCCTTCGCGCGCTTCGGTGCGGCCCATCCGCTCGGGCGGATCGGCGAGCCGGAGGAGATCGCCGAACTCATCGCCTATCTCGCTTCCGATCGCGCGGGCTTCGTCACCGGCGCGGACTTCCTGATCGACGGCGGGCTGAAGGCCGGCCTCGCGGTGCGCTGAGTGCGATGACGAGCAAGGGGATCACGAGCATGCGGGCGATTCGCCTGGAAGGGCTGAGGGAACTGGCGCTGCGCGAGGTCGCGGTGCCCGCGCCGGGGCCGGGAGAGCTCCTGGTGAAGGTTGCGGCCTGCGGGGTCTGCGGCACCGACCGTCACCTGTTCCTGGGCGAGTTCCCGTCGCGTCCGCCGGTGACGCTCGGGCACGAATTCGCCGGAAGGGTCGAGGCGGTGGGCGAGGGCGTCTTCGACTTCGCGCCGGGCATGCTGGTCACCGGCGATCCCAACATCGCCTGCGGGCGGTGCCCCGAATGCCGCCGCGGCCGCGTGAACCTGTGCCGGAACCTCCAGGCGATCGGCATCCATCGCGACGGCGGCTTCGCGGACTATGTCTGCCTGCCCGAGACCCAGGCGCACCGGCTGCCGGACGGCCTCGATCCCGTGCTCGGCGCCTTTTGCGAGCCGCTCGCCTGCTGCATCCACGGCATCGACATGGCCGAGATCCGCAGCGGCGATTGCGTCGTCGTGCTCGGCGGCGGCCTCATCGGCCTTCTCGCCGTGCAGCTCGCCCGCCTTGCCGGCGCGTCGCGCGTCGTCCTCGTCACGCGCAGCGCGGCCAAGCGGGACCTCGCCCTGCGGCTCGGCGCGACGGACGCGATCGACCCGTCGAGCGGCGACACCAATGCTGCGATCTGCGGCGAAAGCGGGCTCCTTCCGGGCGGGGCCGACGTGGTGATCGAGGCGGCCGGCGTTCCGGAAACGGTGGAGCAGGCGCCGCGGCTCGCCTGCCGCGGCGGCACGGTGGTCGTCCTCGGCGTCCTGCCGCAGGGCAAGAAGGTCTCGGTCGAGCCCTTCGATCTCCTGTTCCGCGAGATCCGGCTCTTGTCGTCCTTCGTCAATCCGTTCACCCACGCCCGCGCCGCGCACCTGATCGCCAGCGGGCAGATCTCGGTCGAGCCGCTCGTCTCGCGCCGGGTCGGCCTCGATGAAGGCATCGCGGCGATCGCGGGCGCGGCGCCCGCCGGCGAGATCCGGACGATCGTCGTTCCCTGACGGGCGGCGCGCGACCACCAACACCCAAGAACGACTGGGAAGGAGAACGACCATGGCAGGTGAACTCGCCGGCAAGGTTGCCGCGGTGACGGGGGCGGGCTCGGGAATCGGGCTGGCCAGCAGCCGTGCGATGCTCGCCGCGGGCGCGCACGTCGTCGCCGTCGACCGGGACGAGAGGGCGCTCGGCGCGATCCGCGACGAGTTCGGCGACGCCGCCTCGACGCTGGCGGTCGACCTCCTCGATCCGCAGGCCTGCGCGGCGCTCGCGCCGCGCATCATCGAGGCGGCGGGGCGCATCGACATCTTCCACGCCAATGCCGGCAGCTACATCGGCGGCAATCTCGTGGACGCGGACGGCGCCGCCATCGACCGGATGCTGAACCTCAACGTCAACGTCGTCATGAAGAACGTGCGCGACGTGCTGCCCCACATGATGGAGCGCAAGAGCGGCGACATCGTCGTGACGAGCTCGCTCGCGGCGCATTATCCGACCCCCTGGGAGCCGGTCTACGCCTCGTCCAAGTGGGCGATCGACTGCTTCGTCCAGACGGTGCGGCGGCAGGTCTTCAAGGACGGCATCCGCGTCGGCTCGATCTCGCCCGGGCCCGTCATCACCGCGCTGATCGCCGACTGGCCCGCCGACAAGCTCGCCGAGGCCAAGGCCTCCGGCAGCCTGCTGGAGCCCGAGGAGGTCGCGAACGTCATCCTGTTCATGCTGACGCGCCCCCGCGGCATGACGATCCGCGACGTCGTCATGTTGCCGAGCAACTTCGACCTTTGAGAGCCTCGGGGACGCGCGGGCGCGCCCATCACGGGCTCGCGCGCCCCACTTCCTCGATCGTCACGTCTTCGCCGTGCAAGCAACGGTCGGAAGCATCTCCCGCTGCCGCCTACATGGTTCAGGCGACACGCTGGTACTGATGCCGGAAGCGTTCAACATAGTGCTGTCCGGGCGAGGGGGCCTCGACCATGTCCGTGATCGCTTCGAGCGGGACGCCCTCGAAGACACGGGTCTGCCCGTTCGCGAAGCTGAGCATGACACGCCCATCAGACGGGCTGAAGTGAATGCCCTTGATGATGCGAGATGCGACAGGGATGTCCGTCATCAGTTGCTCCAACCGCAATTGGAGCGAAGATGACCGGCAAAGCTTTTAAATGCCGTCGGAGAACGGCTTCAATTTTATCCTTTGCCTCCGACGAAGGGCGAACAGCTCGAGCGAAAGGGTGATGGCGGCAGCCAGGCCCAGGCCGATGCCGCCTCCGAGAACCTTCATGCCGAAGTCCACCCACTTGCCATGTCGGTCGGGCGTCAGGTGCTGGGCGGCTTCCAGCCCACCCGACACGAGCACGATGCCCGCGGCCACGAGGGGTAAGCGCCGTGGATGCGCGATCCCAAACAACAAGCCGACCAGAGCAAACGCGCCGAGGTGCTCGATGCCTTGCGAGGAAAGGTGAGGCCGAGCCTGGATCGGCGACATCGTGGCGAAGGCGATAAAGGCGACGCTGCCCCATGCCGCGATGGCGGAGGCAGTCTTGAGCGCGCGCGGATAATCCATTCGCGTGATATAGCGCCGTTTGTGTGCGCTGCAACACGCCGGCCTGTCTCCCGTGCCGAGGCGTGCCGTCTCATGCGGCATCGGCCCGTGATGAGCTCGGCCCATCGCTCGCTGCACCGGGCGTCAAGTGCCGCGCCCGCCACCTCCGGGGCATCGCGACCGCGCTTGCCGTGCCCGGCTTCTGCGATGATGCCCTGCCGGTCGTCCGCTGCATCGCGGGCCGGCAAGTGCTTGGTCCCAACCGCAGGGCATATACGCCGAATGACATAGTTGACGCCCCGAGATTCACGTACAACTCTCATTCGCTCGTGCCCAATGAGCCGTTGGACCGAGATCGGGGAGGGAAAACGCATGTCTCGATTCGTTGGCTGCGACGCTCGCACGGTGCATGGGGCCGAGGCTCGCGTCTCGGCGATACAGGGCATGGCCCTCGGCCTCTCGATCTCGCTGCTTCTTTGGAATGCGATTTTTCTGCTGATCTTCGGCTGAGGGACAGCTTCGCTTCAGGCTGTCCGTTCGAGGCGGCCGAGCGTCAGGCCAGGCCGACGAGCCAGGCTAAACACCAGGCCAGGAAAACGACCCAGGCGATCTGGCTCAAGCCGCCGACCAGGATCAATGTCGGCACCAAGAGCCGCTTGGCGGGACCCTTCTTGCGCGCGGTTGCACCAGCCGGTGTCGGTTCGACCGGCTGAACGATGTTCAGATGGGACATCATGTCCCCCCTCATTAAGCGTCCCGGCTGAGAGTTAGCTGGCGCCTGATGGCCGTAAAGAGGGAAATAAAACGATTAATGTAGCTACCTGACGCTCCAACCCGGTGTCGAAGAGGATGCAGCGCCCGCCCGGCATTCGCCCGGTTGGCTTCTGCGTGCTGGCGCATAGAAGTGCTCCTTCGACCGAGCGCCGTCCTTCGCAGCCATCCGCAGCGCACCCTTCGACGGCCCGGTCGCAGTAGTGCCGCTGAACCGCGTCGAGCGCTGGCGGTAGTCTAAGCTCGAGCGGGCGATCGCGTGACGCCGATCCACCACCGAGTGATCCTGCCCGTCTTCGTGAGCTTCCTGCCGATGATCAACGCGTGCGAGGCGGAGAACGCCTTCCGCGTCGATGCCGACGGCCTGTCCTGGGGCTTCCTGGCCCGGCGCAGCTACGCCGAGGAGGTGACGAAGCTCCTTTGGAATGGCGTCAACCTGATGGCCGCCGACATGCCGGCTGGCTCCAACCTCACGCCGCCCGCTCTCGACGAGGTCATCGAGCTCGTGGAGGCCACGCTATTCCCAAATGTGGAGGCGTGCCGGCGATCGGACGATCGCAAGCGCGAGCTGATGGAGGTGTTCGACGCCATGCGCTCGGCGTTGCGCGAGCTCAACGGCTGGGCCCCGGATCTGTGAAGGGTCGCGGCGGGCGTTGGAGACTTCCACCAGCGGGGGAATTGTCATGGCTCGACGTCCTGCTGACCGCCGCGGCGACGGTGATTTGGCCTAGCGGAGAACATGTCCGAGGAAGACCTTGAAACGTCCGAAATGGACGTCTATATGTCATAAATAGACAACATGACGTCCGCTAGGACGCCGAGGCGTCCGAGGAGGACCCATGCTCAAGTACGCATTCTGGAACAACAAGGGCGGCACGGGGAAGACGAGCCTCGCCTTTCAGGCGATCACCCGCTACGCCGAACTGCACCCTCAGACTCGCATCCTTGTCGTCGATATGTGCCCACAGGCCAACATGTCGGAGCTGCTGCTTGGCGGCATGACCAACGGTGGCGGGAACAAGCTCCTCCTGCAGCAGGGCCGCATCCCACGTTGCAGCATCGGCGGCTATTTTCAGATCCGGCTTCCGTCGCCGTACTCGGTTCCGGCGTTTAATCCGATGGACTACGTGATGCAGCCGCACAGCCAGAACACGGCGGTGCCGGCGAACATATCGCTTGTTTGTGGCGATCCGCTGCTTGAGCTTCAATCGAACGCCATCAACACGCTGTCGAATACGCAGATCCCCGGCACCGATACGTGGATCGCTGTGGCCGACTGGCTGCGGGACTTCCTCAATCCGCTCGCCAACGATTTCGACGTCGTCTTCATCGACTGCAATCCTAGCTTCTCGCTCTACACGCAGATCGCGCTCGCGACGGTCGACCGTCTCGTGCTGCCGGTCATGGCTGACGACAGCTCACGCCGCGCCGTCCAGAACGCCCTCTCGCTAGTCTACGGGTTGAGCCTTCCGTCGCCGATCTATGCGACGTACGCGTTCAGCGCCAAGCTCCGGGCCGCCGGACGTCAGCTGCCGCTCGTGCACATGATCGCTAAGAACCGAATCACTCAGTATATGGGCCCGGCGTCGGCCTATGCTGCGGTCCTTCACGCCATTGAAGTCGACATCGCCAACCTGCAGCTCGGCCACCCGCAGCTGTTCACTTTCAACAACCTGCACGACGGCACCGTGTCGATCCGTGACTTCCAGACCACTGGCGTCGTTGCGTTCGCCCGGGGGCTGCCCTTCAGCCAGTTGAAGTCCGGCAAGCAGACGGTCGGCGGCCATCGAGTCGAGGTCAACGAGCCCTATCGTCAGAACTGCCTACAGGCGATCGACGAGATGGTCATGAAGCTGTGAAGAGCACGCCACGGGGTGGCGAATCGCCACCCCATCGGCGCTCGCCATGTCGCGACATCCGACGAATCGCGTCGGATGTCAGGGGGTGTCGGAGAGCGGGTCGCTCGGGTTTTAGCAAACTTCGCGAAGCGTCGGCGAACGGGCACCCGGCGGCTGGACCCTTTGGTTCCGCCGTGATTCCTCGCGGAAAACGTCGATCGCCGCCCGAGGCGGGCTGATCACGTAAGTGGTTGTTCTGGTTGCGGGAAGTGGTGCCGCTTGCGTGACTCGAACACGCGACCCCATCATTACGAATGATGTGCTCTACCGGCTGAGCTAAAGCGGCCCTGTCAGGCGGTGGCGCCTGCGGATGGGGGTCTCATAGACCGGTTCGTCGGCGGGTTCAAGCGGGAAGCGGGGGCTGAGGCAAACTCCGCGCAAGCCTGGCCGTGGCGCCCGGTGACGCAGGGGCTTGCGCCGGATCGACGGGATGGCGACATTGCGGCGGATGGACGATGTTTTTCCCGCCGCGAGGATCGACGCGGCGCCCGACCTGTTCGCGCCGCCCGTATCCGGCCTCGTGCGCGTCATCGACACGGAAACCGCCGGGCGCCCGCTGGCGGAAGACGCGGTGATCGAGATCGGCTCGGTTGACCTCGACCTTGCGACGGGCACGATCGGCAATCCGATGCAGACCCTCGTCGATCCGGCCGGCGTCGGGATCGATCCCCGTGCCCGCCGCGTCCACCACATCAGCGACGAGATGCTCGTCGGCGCGCCGCCCTTCGCCGAGGCGGTGAAGCCGTTTCTCGGCGCGCCCGCCTATGCGGCGCAGCGGGCGAGCTTCGATCGCTCGCGCCTGCGCTTCTCCGGCCGGTGGCTCTGCACCTGGAAGCTGGCGCTGCGCGCCTTTCCCGACGTGCGGGCGCACGGACTGCAGAGCCTCGTGAAGTACGTCCCGCTCGACCTGTCGCCCGTGGCGGACCTCCTCGAAACGCTGCACCCGCACCGCGCGCTCTACGATGCGGCCTGCACGGCGGTTCTTCTCAGGACGATCGCCGAGCGGCTGGAGCCGCGCTGCGACGGGCTCGCCGACTTCCTGGGGCGGGCCGAGCAGGTGTCGGCCGAGCCGGCGCTTCTCGCCAAGCTGCGCTTCGGCCGGCACAAGGGCGTGCCGCTGGCCCAGGTGCCGACGGACTACCTCGAATGGCTCGTCGCCGAGCCCGGCATGGATGCCGACGCGCGCTTCACGGCCGAGCGCCAGCTGACGCGCCGCGCCGTGCGCGGCCAGCGGTCGCTGCCGGAGAACGCCGTTCTCGGCTGAAACGCGGTCGCGCGGCGCTATCTGCCGGGTGCAACGCCACACCAATCCCCGTGCCCGATGAAGCGCTTCGCCGACCTCCTCGATCGCCTCGTTCTCACGCCCTCGCGAAACGGCAAGCTGAAGCTGATGGCGGACTACTTCGCCGCCGTGCCCGATCCCGAGCGCGGCTACGCGCTGGCGGCGATCACGGGCGAGCTGGAGGTGCGCAGCGTCAAGCCGGCCATGCTGCGCGCGCTGATGGCGGAGCGCATGGACGAGCTCCTGTTCGAGATGTCTTACGACTATGTCGGCGACCTCGCCGAAACCATCGCTCTCGTCTGGCCCTCGCCGCACGACGGCGAGCGGGAGGCCGGCCGGCTGCGCAACGACCTCCCGACGCTCGCCGGGATCGTGACGACGCTCGATGCCGCGACGCGCGCAGAGGGGCCGCGCCTCGTCGAAGAATGGCTCGACAAGCTCGATTCCTCCGGCCGCTACGCGCTCCTGAAGCTCGTGACGGGATCGATGCGCATTGGCGTGTCCTCGCGCCTCGCCAAGCAGGCGCTGGCCGATTTCGGGCATAAGGACATCGTCGAGATCGAGGAGCTCTGGCACGGGCTGTCGGTCCCCTACGAGCCGCTCTTCGCCTGGCTGGAGGGGCGGGCGGAGAAGCCGGTCTCGGCCGCGCTCTCGCCGTTCCGGCCGGTGATGCTGTCGCAGCCGCTGGAGGAGCCAGACTACGGGCTGATCTCGCCGGAGACCTATGCCGCCGAATGGAAGTGGGACGGCATCCGCGTCCAGGCGACGGCCGAGAAGGGCGTGCGGCGGCTCTATTCGCGCACCGGAGACGACATTTCCGGTGCCTTCCCCGACCTCCTCGACTTCATGACCTACGAGGGCTCGCTGGACGGCGAGCTTCTCGTCGCCCGGCCGACCGCGCCGAAGTCCGGCCGGCCGAAGGTGAAGCCGCATAACGGCCCGCCGGAGGACGACATCGTCGTCGGCACCTTCTCGGACCTCCAGCAGCGGCTGAACCGCAAGACCGTCTCGGCGGCGGTCCTGAAGCAGCATCCGGTGTTCCTGCGCACTTACGACCTCCTGCAGGACGGGCGAGAGGATCTGCGGGCGCTGCCCTTCGCGGAACGGCGCAAGCGGCTCGACGCCTTCGTGACGAATCTGGAGCCCTCGCGCTTCGACGTGTCGCCCTTCGTGCCCTTCGACGGCTTCGAGGCGCTGGCGCGGCTGCGGGCGGAGCCGCCCCATCCGGTGATCGAGGGGCTGATGCTGAAGCGCTGGGACAGCGCCTACGTGCCCGGGCGGCCGAAGGGCCCCTGGTTCAAGTGGAAGCAGGACCCGCACCTCATCGACGCCGTGCTGATGTACGCGCAGCGCGGCCACGGCAAGCGGTCGAGCTTCTATTCCGACTACACCTTCGGCGTCTGGTCGGGGCCGGCGGATGCGCCGGAGCTGGTGCCGGTCGGCAAGGCCTATTTCGGCTTCACCGACGAGGAGCTGAAGGTCCTCGACAAGTACATCCGCGACAACACGATCGAGCGCTTCGGCCCGGTCCGCTCGGTGCGGGCCGAGCCCGACCACGGCCTCGTGATCGAGGTCGCCTTCGAGGGGCTCGCCCGCTCCACCCGCCACAAGTCGGGCGTCGCCATGCGCTTTCCCCGCGTCAACCGGCTGCGCTGGGACAAGCCGGCCTTCGAAGCCGACCGCATCGAAACGCTTCAGGCCATGCTCCCGTCATAGAAGCGTCGGAGAAGGCTCGCTTGCGCGGCGCGTCGGGCGATCCTACCTCGATGAGCGGTCGCGGACACGAAAGGTCGAACCCTGAGATGAACGGCGTCACGCAATTCCTGGGCGGCTCGCCGCTTTCGGTTCTGATCCGGCTCGTCATCCTGTCGGTGGTGGTCGGCTTCATCCTGGCCTGGCTCGACATCCGCCCGATGGAACTCGTCGACTGGATCGTCGGCCTGTTCGAATGGGCGTGGACGTCGATCTTCGGCTCGTTGAACCGCGCGGTGGACTACTTCCTGCTCGGCGCGGTGATCGTCGTGCCGCTCTTCCTCCTGTCGCGCCTCCTGAAGACCGCCAATCGGGGCTGATCCGGCTTGCGGCGGTATGCGGGCGCCGATAGCCTCGGGGCTTCGCCCCTCGTCCGCAGGCAGCCCCCATGTCGTCGACGGTCTTCGGCGCGGTGATCCTCGCCGCGCTGCTTCACGCGCTCTGGAACGCCCTCCTGAAGTCGGAGGGCGACAAGTATGCCGGCTCGATGGCCGTCTCCTTGGGCAGCCTGCCGCTCGCCGCCGGCTGCCTCGCGGTCTTCGGCCTGCCGGCGCCGGAAGCCTGGCCCTACGTCGCGGCGTCCGGCGTCATCCACACCGTCTACTTCCTCTGCCTGCTCAACGCGTATCGCGCGGCCGACTTCACGCAGGTCTATCCGATCGCCCGCGGGGCGGCGCCCGTGCTGACGGCCGTGTTCGGCGCGGCGCTGCTCGGCGAGATCCTGTCGCCGCTCCAATCAGCGGCGGTCCTGGTCATCGCCTGCGGCGTGATGAGCCTCGTCTTCGCCGCGCGCGGCACGCGCGTCATGAGCGGCGCGGGGCTCGCTTGGGCGCTCGCGACGAGCGCGGCCATCGCGACCTATTCGCTGAACGACGGGGCGGGCGCGCGGCTCGCCGGCAACAGCGCCGCCTTCTACGGCGCCTCATCCATCCTCAACTGCGCGCTTCTCGCTTTGGTGATCCGCTTCCTGAAGCCCGGCGCGGTCACCGCCGGCCTGACGCGGGCCCCGCGCTCGCTGATCTTCGGCGGATCGATCTCCTTCGTCGCCTACGCCCTCGTCACCTGGGCGTTCTCGCAGGCGCCGATCGCGATGGTCTCGGCGATCCGCGAGGTCTCCATCGTCTTCGCCATCCTGATCGGCACCTTCGTTCTTCGCGAGCGGATGAACTGGCGCAAGATCGGCTCGACCTTCCTCACGCTTCTCGGCGTCGTGCTCCTGCGGACGGCGCGCTGAACTCGGCCGTCGCGGCGCGGTGGACGATGGAGTGGCGGCGGGCGAGGGCGTCGATGTCGCGCGAATAGCCGCCGCCCAGGACGCAGGCGACGGGCACCCCGGCCTCGCGGCAGAAGCCGATCACCGCACGGTCGCGGGCCATGAGCCCTTCGTCGGAGAGCGACAGCCGGCCGAGCCGGTCCTCGGCATGCGGATCGACGCCGGCATTGAAGAAGACGAGGTCGGGAAGGCTGGCGTCGAAGGACTGCGCGAGGGCCGGCATGAGGGCGTCGAGATAGGTCGCGTCGCCGATGCCGTCCGACAGCTCGACGTCCAGGTCGGAGCGAGCCTTCTCGCTGGGATAGTTCTTCGCCGCGTGGATCGAGAGCGTGAAGACGCGTTCGTCGTCCTCGAAGATGCGCGCCGTGCCGTCGCCCTGGTGGACGTCGCAGTCGACGACGAGGACGCGGTTCACCTCGCGGTCGGCGAGGAGCACCCGCGCTGCCACCGCCACGTCGTTGAAGACGGAGAAGCCGGCCCCTGCCTCGCGGCGGGCGTGGTGGCTGCCGCCCGCCGTGTTGCAGGCAAGGCCCTGCTCGAGCGCGAGGCGGGCGGTCAGCACCGTGCCGCCGCAGGCCGCGCGCGAGCGCAGCGCCACGCGCTCGTCGACGGGAAAGCCGATCGCCTTCTCGATCTCCCGCGGCACGGCCGCGTTCAGCACCTGGTCGACATAGGTCGCGGAATGGGCGAGGCGCAGCCACGCGGCCGGCGCGGGAACGGGCACCTGCCAGCCGTCGGCCGGAACGAGGCCGTCCTCGACCAGGATCTCGGCGAGCCGCGAGAACTTCGACATGGGAAAGCGATGCGCGGGATCGAAGCGCGCGTCGAAGGCGGGATGGTGGACGATGGGGAGCGGCATCGCCCGCAATGTAGGGGAGGCCGGCCGTTCGCGGCAGGGGCGCCGTCGTCGCGCCCTGCCGCCTTCAGAACACCTTCGAGCCCCGCGCCAGCACCGCGTCCACCGTCCTGTCGCGGAACTCGGCGAGCGAGGCCGCGCCGGTGCGGTCGAGCAGGCGGACGAGGCCGTGGAGGATGCGAAGGGGAAGTTCGGGGCCGCCATAGACGAGGCCCGTATACATCTGGACGAGGTCGGCCCCGGCCTCGATCTTGGCGACCACTGTTTCCGCGCTGTCGACGCCGCCGACGCCGATCAGCGGGAAATCCTTGCCCACCGCCTTGCGGAAGGCCGCGAGGACGTAGGTCGAGCGCTCGAAGAGCGGACGTCCTGACAGCCCGCCCTTCTCCGTGCCGAAGGACGTGCGCTCGACGCCGCGGCGCGACAGCGTCGTGTTCGACACGATGAGCCCGTCGAGGCCGTAGCTCGTCGCGGCGTGGGCGATCGCCTCGATCTGATAGGTCTCGAGATCCGGCGCCACTTTCAGGAACACCGGCCGGCGCGGCATGGCGGCGAGGGCCGCGTAGCCGTTGCGCGCGGCGACCACCGCCTCGATGAGGTCCTTCAGTTCCGAGCCTTCCTGGAGCTTGCGAAGGCCCGGCGTGTTGGGCGAGGAGATGTTGATCGTGAGGTAGCGCGCCACCTCCTCGAAGCGGTTCACGCCCTCGACGTAGTCGCCGATGCGGTCGGCCGAGTCCTTGTTGGCGCCGATGTTGACGCCGACGATGCCGGCCTTGCGCGCGCGCGCGCAGAGCCGCTCGAAGGCGTCGGCATGGCCCTCGTTGTTGAAGCCGAGCCGGTTGATGATCGCGTGCTGGTCCGCCAGGCGGAAGATGCGCGGCCGGTCGTTGCCGGCCTGCGGCTTGGGCGTCAGCGTTCCCACCTCGACGAAGCCGAAGCCGAGGCGCAGGAGCGCGTCGGGAACCTCGGCGTTCTTGTCGTAGCCGGCGGCAAGGCCCAGCGGATTGGGGAAGCGGATGCCGGCGACGGTGGTGCCCAGCCGGTGGTCGACGGGCAGGTTCCGGCGCGGCAGGAGGCCGCTCTTCAGCGCCCGGATCGACAGGCCGTGCGCGGTCTCCGGATCGAGCCGGAAGACGAAGGGGCGGGCGAGCCCGTAGAGGTCGCTCATGCGAGATCCGGGGGAAAGCGATGGACGCCGTCCTCGCCGAGCGGCAGGGGCTCGACGGCGCGGACGGCCGAGAGGGGCATGGGGTCGTAGAGATGCGGGAACAGCGCGCCGCCGCGCGAGGGCTCCCAGCGCAGGGCCGAGCCGAGCGCCGCCGCGTCGACCGAGACGAGGAGGAGGTCGGCCTCGCCGGCGAAGTGCTTCGCCGCCGTTTCCCGCACCTGCGACGCGGTCGAGAAGTGGATGTAGCCGTCGCGGGCATCGACGGGCGCGCCGGCGAAGGCGCCGGCCGCCTCGGCCTCGACCCAGAGCGGCCGCGGAACGATCTTGTAGATGATGGCGTCCATGCCATGGGCTTTGCCGGAGACGCGGGCGCGCGTCAACGAAGGGCGAGCCCCGCAACGGGAGAACAACCACCATGCAGCAGTTCATCGCCCGCCTGACCGTCGAGACGCGGGGCCGCTCGCTCCTCGACGTGACGCGGCGCGTCGCGGAGATCCTCTCGGAGGAGGGCGCGCGGGAGGGCCTCCTCACGCTGTTCATCCGGCACACCTCGGCCTCTCTCCTCATCCAGGAGAATGCCGACCCGGACGTTCGCGCCGACCTCCTCGACGCGCTCGACCGGCTGGCGCCGCAGAACGCGCCCTACCGCCACGACAGCGAAGGGCCGGACGACATGCCGGCGCACGTCAAGACGGCGGTCACCGGCACGAACCTGTCGGTGCCCGTCGCGGAAGGGCGGATGCTGCTCGGCACGTGGCAGGGGATCTACGTCGCCGAGCACCGGGCTCGTCCGCACCGGCGCGAGGTCGTGCTGCATTTCGTTGGTGCGCTCACAGATCGGTGAGGAAAAGCGGAGCGAAAGCCTCGGCGGCGCCCGGGCCGCGCCTATTCTCAACCTTTGCGGCAGCCCTAGACGGGACGTGAAGGAGCGCAAATGGCCATCCTCAAGGAATTTCGGGAATTCGCCCTCAAGGGCAACATGGTCGACCTCGCCATCGGCATCATCATCGGCGCGGCCTTTTCCGGCCTCGTCAACTCGCTCGTCACCGACATCATCATGCCGGTCGTGGGCGTCGTGACCGGCGGCATCGACTACACCAACAAGTTCGTGCCCCTGACCGGCGGCGTCACGGCGACAGGCCTCGACCAGGCGCGCACGCAAGGCGCGGTGCTCGCCTACGGCAAGTTCGTGACGCTGGCGATCAACTTCCTCATCGTCGCCTTCATCCTGTTCCTCGTCGTGAAGGGCATGAACCGGCTGAAGCGCAAGGAAGAAGCGAAGCCCGCGGCCGCGGCGGAGGTGCCGCGCGAGGAGAAGCTCCTGGAAGAGATCCGCGACATCCTCGCCTCCGGACGCTCGGCTCCGGCAGCGGCGGCGGC
This sequence comes from Antarcticirhabdus aurantiaca, assembly GCF_009765365.1. Lineage (GTDB taxonomy): Bacteria > Pseudomonadota > Alphaproteobacteria > Rhizobiales > Rhizobiaceae > Antarcticirhabdus > Antarcticirhabdus aurantiaca. Next base: position 270,873 of record NZ_VTOM01000003.1, on the reverse strand, counting down.
ATCGGTCGCCGCGACCTCCCGGCCGGCCGGCGGCGTGCCTCCGGCCTGAGCGCCGGAGGAGCCCGCGGCGAGGGTTGATTCTCGGTCCGGAACGGGCGAAACGGACGGCATGGGCGCGCCTCGACCGGGGTTGATGGTCTCCTGGCGGGACCGCTCCGACCTGCGGCGCGCCGACCCTTCGCCGAAAGTCCCGTCCCCCATGAGCGATCTCCAGCGCCTGCGTCGCGAAGCCCTCGACGCGCCGGAAAGCGGCATCGTCGCCGTCATCAACTACGCCCGCGGCCGCGAGGGCCTGATCCCGCTCTGGGCGGGCGAGGGCGATCTCGCCACCCCGGACTTCATCTCCGGCGCGGCGGCCGAGAGCCTGAAGGCCGGCGAGACCTTCTACACCTGGCAGCGCGGCCTGCCGGAGCTGCGCCAGGCGATCGCCGACTACGCCACGCGGCTCTACGGCACCTCGCTCGGCCCGGACCGCTTCTTCGTCACGAGCTCGGGCATGCACGCGATCCAGATCGTCTGCGCCATGCTGGCGGGCGCCGGCGACGAGCTGGTGTTCGTCGGCCCGGCCTGGCCGAACTTCGCGGCGGCGGCCGAGGTCAACGGCGCCAAGGCGCGCGAAGTCTCGCTCGACTGGTCGACGGCGCAGGGCTGGAGCCTCGACATGGCCAAGCTGCGCGCGGCCGTTGGCCCCGCCACCAAGGCGATCTTCCTCAATACGCCGTCCAACCCGACGGGCTGGACGGCGACGCGCGAGGACCTCGCAGCCGTCCTCGATCTCGCGCGGAGCGCCGGGATCTTCGTGATCGCTGACGAGATCTATTCCCGCTTCTTCTATGCCGGCGCGCGGGCGCCGTCCTTCCACGACGTGGCCACGCCCGACGACCCGGTGATCTACGTCAATTCCTTCTCGAAGAACTGGGCGATGACCGGCTGGCGCGTCGGCTGGATCGAGGCTCCGGCCGCCTTCGGCGACGTCATCGAGAACCTCGTCCAGTACTCGACCTCGGGCGTGCCGGCCTTCGTGCAGCGCGGCGCGCTCGCCGCGATCCGGCACGGCGAGGACTTCGTGGAGGAACAGGTGCAGCGGGCGCACCGCGCGCGCGACATCTTCACCGACGCGCTCCTGTCCACCAACCGCGTCGAGATCGTGCCGCCGGCCGGCGCCTTCTACGCCTTCTTCGCCGTCGACGGACTGGAGGACACCCGCGCCGCCGCCTTCCGCATCTGCGACGAGGCCGGCGTCGGCCTCGCCCCCGGCACCGCCTTCGGCCCGGCCGGCCGGCGCTTCCTGCGCGCCTGCTTCCACCGCCGGCTCGACGAGGTCGAGGCGTCCGCCGAGCGCCTCGCCCGCTGGATCGGCCGGGCGGCGTGACGGCCGACCGGCGCCGCATCCTGTCCTTCGCCGCGACGCTCGCGATCGGGCTTGCCGGCGGGGCCGCGGCGTCCTTCGCGAACCTGCCGGTCGCCTGGCTGCTCGGCCCGGCATTGCTCGTGTCCGTCGCGACGCTGGCGGGCCTTCACACCGACCTGCCGCCGAAGCTGCGCGACCTCGTCTTCTTCCTGCTCGGCATCCAGGCGGGATCGGGCGTGACCCCCGCGGTCGCCGAGCAGATCGCGCTCTGGCCGCTCTCCTTCGCGATCCAGATGCTCGGTGTCGGCCTGACGGTGGTGCTGTCGGTCGCCTTCCTGCGCCGTGTCTTCGGCTGGGACAAGGACACCGCGCTCTTCGCCTCGCTGCCCGGCGCCCTGTCCTTCGTGCTCGTCGCGGCGACGCAGACGCGGGCGGATATCGCGCGCGTCACCGTGGTCCAGAGCGTCCGGCTGATCCTTCTCATCGGCGCCCTGACGCCGACGCTCGCCTGGCTCGAAGGCGGAGCCGCCGAGCAGGCGGGCGCCGCCCGCGGTGCCGAGGGCGGGCTCCTCGAATTTGCGCTGCTCTTCGGCATCTGCGCGGTCACCGCCGTCGCCGGCGTGAAGCTGCGGCTGCCGGGCGGCCTGATGCTCGGAGCGCTGATCGGCAGCGCCGTCCTTCACGGCACCAGCCTCGTCGACGCGACGCTGCCGCCGATCGTCGCGATCCCCTCGCTCCTGCTCCTCGGCGTCCTGATCGGCTCGCGCCTGCGCGGCATCGACCGGGCGATGGCGGGCCGCCTTCTGCCGGCCTCGCTCGGCGTCTTCGCGCTCGGGCTCCTCGCCTCGGGTCTCGCCGGCCTTGCCGGCGTCGCCCTCCTCGCCATCGACTTCGGGACGATCGCGCTCGCCTATGCGCCGGGCGCCCTGGAAGCGCTGACGATCCTCGCCTTCCAGTTCAACCTCGACCCGGCCTATGTCGCGGCCCACCACGTGGTCCGCTTCATGTGCATCGCACTGGCTGTGCCGTTCCTGGCGCGGAGGGCGTCTTCCGGCCGCAACGGGCTGGGCGACCCGGAATAAGGGACGCCCTCAGGCGTCGATCGCAGCGAAGACGGAAGGGGCGGGCGCCGGGGCCTCGCCGCCGGCCGGGCCCCAGGCGACGAGCCAGGCGGCGAAATCGTCCCCGGTGTCCGACAGCTCGTAGGGGTGGCTGGCCCGCAGGAACACGGCATCGCCCGCGGAGAGCTCGTGCTCCTCGCCCTCGTAGGCGAGGCGGCCCGATCCGGCGGCGACGATCAGGACGGCGTCCTGCAGGCCCGGCCGCGCGGCGCCGCTCGCCTTGCCGCCCACGAGATGCAAGCTCATCGTTCCGTGCGCGAAGCCTTCCGCGCCCGGCTGTTCGGCGGGCGTGGCGTGCGGCAGCTTCTGGAGGAGCTCGGTGAGGGAGGTCTTCATCGGGGCGGCTCCGGGGGAACGTGGATGTCCGCCCCGAACGGCGGCGAAGGCGAAATGGTTTCCCGCCTTCACCCGCCTTGCCGCCGGCCGTCAGCCGCCGGCCTGGCTCACCACCAGGGGCGTGACGTTCTCGCCCCGCTCGGGAACGGCCGGCCGCTCGCCCGCGAAGGGGATGCCGAGCGCGTTCCAGGTCTCGACCAGGGCGTCGCGCAGCGTGTCGATCAGCGCGTCGCCGTGAAGCGGCGTCGGGGTGATGCGCAGGCGCTCCGTTCCGCGCGGCACGGTCGGATAGTTGATCGGCTGGATGTAGATGCCGTGCTCGGCCAGCAGCCGGTCGCTCGCCTTCTTGCACAGGTCGGGATCGCCGACGAGCACGGGCACGATGTGCGTGTCGGAGGGCATGACCGGAAGGCAGGCCTCTGCAAACACCGCCTTGGTGCGGGCGGCCTGCCGCTGCTGCCCGTCGCGCTCGTTCTGCGACGTCTTGAGGTGGCGGATCGAGGCGACAGCGGCCGCGGCGAGGGCCGGAGGCAGGGCGGTGGTGAAGATGAAGCCGGGCGCGTAGGAGCGCACCGCGTCGATCACCGCCTTGGAGCCGGTGATGTAGCCGCCGAGAACGCCGAAGGCCTTAGCGAGCGTTCCCTCGATGACGTCGATCCGATGCGCGACGCCATCACGCTCCGAGATGCCGCCGCCGCGCGCGCCGTACATGCCGACGGCATGGACCTCGTCGATATAGGTCATCGCGCCGTAGCGCTCGGCGAGGTCGCAGATTTCGGCGATGGGCGCGACGTCGCCATCCATCGAGTAGACGCTCTCGAAGACGATCAGCTTGGCGCGCTCCGGGGGCGCGGCCTTGAGCAGCTCTTCGAGATGGGCCAGATCGTTGTGGCGGAAGATCTGCTTCTTGGCGCCGGATTTCCTCACGCCCTCGATCATCGAGGCGTGGTTCAACTCGTCCGACAGGATCAGGCAGTCCGGCAGCAGCCGGGCGATGGTGGAGATCGACGCCTCGTTCGACACGAAGCCGGAGGTGAAGACGAGGGCGGCTTCCTTGCCGTGCAGGTCGGCGAGCTCGTGCTCAAGCTCGACCAGCGGGTGGTTGGTGCCGGAAATGTTGCGCGTGCCGCCGGCGCCCGAGCCCATGGCGCAGACCGTGTCGCGCATGGCGCCGATCACGTCGGGGTGCTGCCCCATGCCGAGATAGTCGTTGGAGCACCAGACGGTGATCTCCTCGGCCGTCCCGTCGTGACGCCAGACGGCGGCGGGGAAGCGGCCGGCGATGCGTTCAAGGTCGGCGAAGACGCGATAGCGCTTCTCTGCGTGGAGCGCTTCGATCGCAGCTTCGAAATGACCTTTGTAGTCGATCATGCGATGACTCCCTTTCGAGAAGGGTTCTAAGGACGAGGGGCCTGAAAGTCCATGATCGGGGCGGGACGAATTGTCCAAGGGTCCCGCCGCTCCGGGAGCGGGATCACGCCTCGGACGGCGTGTCCGGCGGGGCCGGAGCATCGTGGCCAGGATCAGAGTCGGGCGCGGCTTCGCGGTCGCGGCGCCCGCGGGCCTGCTCCTTGCGGCGCTTCAGGTTTTCGCGCAGTTCCGCTTCCAGCTTCAGCCGGCGCGCGCTCTTGTCGTTGCTCATGCCCGTCGCATCCGTTGTCCTGTCCGGCGCCGGCCGGGGAACGGCCGGCGGCTCGATCGATTGACGCGCCAGTGTCTCACCGCATGCCTTTGGATTCGATGACCGAGATCCATCCTCCCGCTCCGATCCGCCTCCTGTCGTGGAACCTTCACGGCTTCATCGGGCGGGGGCGGGCGCCCGATCTCGGCCGCACCCTGGCGGCCGTGGCGCGGCTGTCGCCGGACATCGCGGCCCTCCAGGAGGTGGACGGCCGAACGCGGCTCGGGCGCGGCCCGTTCGCGTTCGAGCGCCTCGCCGAGGGGCTCGGCTACCATCTCGCGGAGGCCCGCACGCTGCGCGGGCGCCGGCCCGGCACGGACTACGGCCACGTCCTCTGGTCGCGTTGGCCCATTCTCGAGGCCGAGATGGTGAGGCTGCCCGGCGGCGTCGAGCCCCGCGCCGCGATCGACGCGCGGGTCGAGACGCCGCACGGCCCCTTGCGCATCCTCTCGACGCACTTCTCGCTGAACCCGCGCGGCCGCCGCGCGCAGGCGCGGCTCCTTGCCGAGCGCCTCGCGGCCGAGCCGGGGCCGGCGCTTCTTCTCGGCGACCTCAACGAATGGCGCGCCGACGGCGCGGTGCACCGGACGCTGAGCGCCGTGCTTCCGGCCTTCGCGCGGCCGCGCTCCTGGCCCGCCGGGCGCCCGGTCGCGGCGATGGACCGGCTCTACGCCAATGGCGGCGTGTCGCTCCTGTCCGGCGGGGTCGACGCGCTGTCGGTCGAGGCCTCGGACCACCTGCCGCTGGTCTGCGAGGTGACGCTGCGCGGGCCGAGCTCTGCCGAGGCGACGAGCCGGCGCGTGTAGGCGGCCTGCGGGTTTTCGAGGACACCTCGCGCGCTGCCGCTCTCGACGATCCGCCCGGCCTCCATGACGCTGACCCGGTCGCAGAGCGCGGCGACGACCGACAGGTCGTGGCTGATGAAGAGGATGGACAAGCCGTCCGCTTCGTTGAGGTCCATCAGGAGGTTGAGGATCTGCGCCTGAACGGACACGTCGAGCGCGGAAACCGCCTCGTCGGCGACGAGAAGCTTGGGACCGCAGATCAGGGCGCGGGCGATGGCGATGCGCTGCCGCTGGCCTCCCGAGAAGGCGTGGGGGTAGCGCCCGGCATCGGCCGGATCGAGCCCGACTCGCCGCAGCGCCTCGCCCACGCGCTCGCGCCGCTCGGCGCGCGACAGGCCGGGCACGAGGTGCAGCGGCTCGGCGACGCTGCGGCCGATGCGGTGGCGCGGGTTGAGGGAGCCGTGAGGGTCCTGGAAGATCATCTGGACGTCGCGGCGGCGCGCCCGCAGCGCGCGACGATCGAGCCCCGACAGGTCGCTGCCGCCGAGGTGGACGGTTCCCTCGTCCGGCCGGTCGAGGATCGCGAGGAGCCGCGCCAGCGTCGACTTGCCCGAGCCGCTCGCCCCGACGAGGCCGTGGATCTCGCCCGGCCGCACCTCCAGCGACACGCGGTCGAGCGCCCGAAAGGGCGGCCGGCGGGCGAACAGGCCGGGCTTGTGGATACGCGAGACCTCGACGGCTTCGGCGATCGGCTGGGGCGCGGCCGGGATCATCGGATCTCGCCCGTTTGTGCGTCGACGCGGATGCAGCGCACGCCCCGGTCGGCGACGACGCGGCGCCACGTCGGCTCGCCGGCATCGCAGGCATCGGTGCGAAAGGCGCAGCGCGGCGCGAAGCGGCAGCCGGGCGGCAGGGCGCCCGGCCGCGGCACGGCGCCGGGGATCGCCGTCAGCCGCGCCCGGCGCCCGGCCTCGCGGGGGCGGGGACGCGGCACGGCCGACAGGAGCGCCCGCGTATAGGGATTGACGGGCCCGGCGAGAACCTCGGCCGCGGCGCCCGCCTCGAAGCGCGTGCCGGCATAGAGGACGAGGAGGTCGGTGCAGGTCCGCGCGACGGCGGCGAGATCGTGGCTGACGAGGATCAGCGCCATGCCCTCGCGCGCGGTCAGCTCGGCGAGAAGGTCGAGGATCTCGCCGCGCACGGCCGCGTCGAGCGCCGTCGTCGGCTCGTCGGCGAGAAGGAGGCGCGGCCGGCGGGCAAGGGCGATCGCGATCGCCGCGCGCTGGCGCTGGCCGCCGGACAGCTCGTGCGGAAAGGCGCCCGCACGCGCGGCGGGATCGTCGAGCCGGACGGCAGCGAGGAGGTCGAGCACCCGCTCGCGCTCCTCGTCGCGCGCGAGCCGGCCGGAGATCCGCAGCGCCTCGGCGACCTGCGCGCCGATCCGCATGGCCGGGTCGAGCGCCGCGCTCGGCTCCTGGAACACCATGCCGATCCCCGCGCCGCGCACGGCATCCCGCTGCCGTTCGGGGGCGGACACCATGTCGGTGGTCTCGAAGCGGATCTCGCCTTCGACGGCCAACCCGTCCGGCACGAGGCCGATGAGGGCGAGGGCCGTCAGCGTCTTGCCCGACCCGCTCTCGCCGACGATGCCGAGGCTCGCCCCAGCTCGAAGGTCGAAGGAAACGTCGGAGACGAGCGAGCGCGTTTCGCCACCCGGCAGGGGCAGCGCGATCGACAGGCCGCGCACCGACAGGAGCGAGGCGCCCGTCATGGCGACCGCCGGGGATCGAAGCGGTCGCGCAAACCGTCGCCGAGGAGGTTGAAGCCGAGGACGGCGAGCGCGATGGCGAGCCCCGGCGCGAGCGCCAGCCAGGGTGCCTGGAGAAAGAAGGTCTGCGAATCCGCCAGCATGCGCCCCCAACTGGGTGCGGGCGGCGCGAGGCCGAGGCCGAGGAAGCTCAGGCCCGCTTCGGTCAGGATGGCGAGGCCGAGCTGCAGGGTCGCCTGCACGAGGAGGTCGCCCGCGACGTTCGGCGCGACGTGCTCGGCGGCGATGCGGGCGGAGGACTTGCCGGCGCCGCGGGCGGCGAGGACGAAGTCCCGCTTGAGGACGCGCATCGCGCCGGCCCGCGCGACCCGCGCGAAGACCGGTACGGTGAAGACCGCGATGGCGATCGTCGCCGTTTCCGGACCGCCGCCGAGAAAGGCGGCCAGCATCATGGCCGACAGGATGGGGGGCACGGCGAAGACGACGTCCATGACGCGCATCAGCGCGGCGTCGAGGATGCCGCCGCGCGCGGCGGCGAGAAGACCAACCGCCGCGCCGGCCACGAGGCCGGCGGCGACGGCCGCGCAGGCGATGCCGAGCGAGTTCGCAGCCCCCGCCATCAGGAGGGACAGGACGTCGCGTCCGAGCTGGTCCGTGCCGAGCAGGCCCGCCTCCAGGGGCGCCTTCAGCCGGTCGGCGACGCGGAAGCCCGAAACGCGCCCGGGCGTCCAGGCGAGCGACAGGAGGCCCGCGCCCGCGAGGGCCCCGACGATCGAACCGCCGATCAGCAGCCGCCGGCTCACCGCCGCGCCCTCAGCCGCGGGTCGAGAAGGAGATAGGAGAGATCGACGGCGAAGTTCACGAGGATGGTGAGCGCGGCGAAGATCAGGACGACATCCTGGATCACCACGACGTCGCGCTGCACCAGCGCCTGGCGCGCCAGGCTGCCGAGGCCAGGCAGGTTGAAGACGTTCTCCACCAGAACGGCGCCGGCGACGAGGAAGGTGAACTGGAAGCCGAGCACGGTGAGGATCGGCGGCAGGGCGTTGGGGAGGGCGTGGCGCAGGATGGCGCGCCGGCGCGACAGACCCTTGGCGCGGGCGAGCCGCACGAAGTCCTCGTTCGCCATGTCGAGGACGGCCGAGCGGGTGACCCGCGTCAGAACCCCGGCCTGGGGCAGGGCGAGCGCCACCGCTGGCATGACCAGCGCCTGCAGCCCCGCGCCGATCCCGGCCTCCCAGCCGGGAAAGCCGCCGGACGGCATCCAGCGCAGCGTCGTCGCGAAGACGAGGATGAGAAGAAGCCCGATCCAGAAGTTCGGAAGCGCCAGGGCCCCTTGCGCGAAGAGGGCCGCTGCCGCGTCCGGCGCCCGGTCGGCGCGGGCCGCCGCCAGCGTTCCGAGCGGCAGGGCGACGAGGATCGCGAGCGCCAAAGCGAGGCCCGCCAGGGGCAGGGTCACGGCCAGGCGGTCGGCGACCAGTTTCGCCACCGGAACGCCATAGGTGAAGGAGGTGCCGAGATCGCCGGTGAGGACGCCGCCGATCCAACGGAGGTACCGCTCGGGCGCCGGCCGGTCGAGGCCGAGCTCGGCGCGCAACGAGGCGAGCGCCTCGGGCGTGGCCTGCGTGCCGAGGCGCGCCGACGCCGTGTCGCCCGGAAGCACCTCCATGGCGGCGAAGACGGCGACGGAGACGAGAAACAGCGTCAGCAGGAGACCGGCGAGCCGGCCGGCGATCAGACCGGCCATGGCGGGGCGGCGCGAGCCCAGCTATTCGCGCCAGGACACGCTTGTCAGGTCGTTAGCGGGGATCGGCTCGTCGTGCCAGAGGCCCTCGATCCGTGCGTCCCAGACACCGAGCTTGGGCATCACGAACAGGAACAGCGCCGGCACGTCGCGCGCCAGGATCTCCTGCGCGGTGCCATAGGCCTCCAGCCGCTTCTCCTCGTCGAGCGAGGTTTCGGCCGAGGCGATCGCGGCTTTGAACTGCGCGTCGTCGTAGCCGAAGTAATAGTTGTCGCGGCCATAGATGGCGATGTCGAGCGGCTCGGCATGGGCGACGATCGTCATCTCGAAGTCGTGCCGCGTCAGCACCTGGTCCACCCAGGCAGCGGGAAACTCGGTCGGCACGATCGTCAGCGTCACGCCGATCTCGGCGAGCATGGCCTGCAGGATCTCGGCCGAACGGGTCGCGTAGGCCATCTGCGGCGTCTTGATGGAGAGCGCGAAGCCGTCGGGATAGCCGGCTTCGGCCAGGAGCGCCCGCGCCTTCTCCGGATCGTAGGCATGGACGGCGGTCAGGTCGCGGAAGCCCGGATCGTTCGGCGTGTAGTGGCTGCCGATCGGCGTCCCGTAGCCGGAGTAAGCTCCCTCGACGAGGCTCGCGCGGTCGACGGCCATCATCAGGGCCTGGCGAACGCGCGGATCGTCGAGCGGCTTGATGCGGTTGTTGAGGCCGGCGACGACCTTGAGTTCCGTCACGCCGACGACGGTCTCGAAGCGGTCGTCGGTCTCCAGGCCCGCGTAGAGCTCCGGCGCGCCGAACTCGGGAAAGGCGTCGACGTCGCCGCTTTGAAGGGCCGCGGCCTGGGCCTGGGGATCGGCGATGAAGCGGAACGTCGCGCCGTCGAGCTTGGGCGCGTCCGCCGCGTTCCAGTAGGTCTCGTTGCGCACCAGCGTCAGCCGGTCGCCCTGGCGCCACTCTCCGAGCTTAAAGGGGCCGGTGCCCACGGGCTGGGTGCGATTGGTCGCCGCCGAACCGGGCTCCACCATGACGGAGGCCGGCCAGGCCAGCCAGAAGAGGAGATTGGCGGCCGGCTTGGACAGCGTGACGACGAGGGTCTTCGGATCGCGGGCCTCGGTCGAGACGACGTTCGCCAGGAACTGCTTCTGCGGATTGGTCGAGTCGGTCGCCCGCATGCGGTCGAGCGAGAACTTGGCGGTTCCGGCGTCGAACGGCACGCCGTTGGAGAAGGTGACGTTCTCCGCCAAGTCGAAGGTGTAGACGAGCCCGTCGGGCGAGACCGTCCAGGACTTGGCGAGCTGCGGCTGGATCCGGCCCTCGCCGTCGATGCGCGTCAGCCCCTCGAAGACGTTCTGCCAGACGACCTGACCGATCGCGACGGGGGCCGCGACGGTCGGGTCGAGGCCGGCGGGCTCGATGGCCATCCCGACAACGATGTCGCTGCGCGGCTGGGCGAGCGTCGCCCCGGTGCCGACGCCGAGAAGCGCAAGGGCCGCGGCCGTCGCGCGGCCGAGTCTCGCAAGACGAGTCAGGGGGTTCTGCATGGTGTCACCGTCGAGATGGCGGAAGCCGGCAGCGTGGCGGGCGGAACGCGCCGCGAAACTTTTTTGCGGCGCCACACATCGCATCCCTTGCGGCGATAGAAAAGCCGCATCCGCCCACTATCCAGCGCTTCGTCGGCCCTGGCGCGAGTCTTCGTCACGGGCCGTCCGCCGGCCCGAGCCGGCTCGCCGGCGGGTTGCGGGTTTCGGCGGGCGGCTCGGCCGGCCTCCACTTCTCGGCAGGCTCGACACCTATCGGGCGGTACCCAGAGCATGCCGGTAGCCAGCGTATAGTTTTCATTTTGCGCTACGAAAAAACACCGACCGTCCAATTCCATCGCTCACACGCAAAACGAAAGGTCTTTATGTCGCGAGGATTTGGGGCCGCTCATGGCAAGCGTCGATCGATCCATTGCTTCATTGTATCGATTTTTATGGCCCCAAGAATGGCCGGCATGGCAACAAACAACTGCTTGACGCGTCTGGTGGACGATCTACAACCGAACTTGTAGGTACCCGACCAGAAGGGTCGTGTCAGTGTTGCAGAATTCCCGATGAAAACCTCACCGAAGATCGAACCCGTGCAGAACACGAGGGCTGTGTCGGATTTCGACAAGATTATCGCCGAGCGGATCCGTCTCGCTCGCCTGGCAAAAGGTTTGTCGCAGGAACGGCTCGGCGAAGCGCTCGGCGTCACGTTCCAGCAGGTTCAGAAGTACGAAAAAGGCGTCAATCGCGTCAGCGCCGGCCGCCTTCATCAGATCGCCGCCGTGCTGGATTGCGACATCTCCTATTTCTTCGGTGATCCGCAGGGCTCGACCGAGTCGCCGTCGCTGAGCCCCGGCGAGCTCCAGCTTCTCATGCGCATGCGTTCTCTCCAGCCCGACGTGCGCAAGGCGCTGCACCGGTTGCTGGACCAGATGGTCTCCAACGACCGCGCTCCTCCCGCTCCGAGCACCGAGACCGATCCCAACGCCTGATCGGCAGGGAAGCCGGCCGCACCGAACGGGCGCGGCCGCCTGGTCTCACGCGCCGCCTTGGTCCGCCACCGCCCGCGCGAGCGCCGGCGCTGGCCCGAGCAGCGGCAGGATCGTTGCCTGATAAGCGTGATAAAGATCCGGCTTGCCGGGCCAGATGGCCGCGGCGGGCCGGTTCAGCGCGTCCAGCTCGTGCCGCCACGAACCCTTGTCGCGGTCGATGAGATAGGTCTCTGCGTAGTCCCACAATCGGCGGTACCAGCGCTCGAAGAGCGGGTCGCCCGTGCGGCGAAGCAGCATGGATGCGGCGGAGATCGCCTCCGTCACGGGCCAGTGCAGGCGCGCGTCGACGACGGGGCGCCCGGCCCAATCGGCCGTGTAGACGATGCCGGGCCGTCCGTCGGGCGCCCAGCCGACCGCGAGCGCCGCTTCGAAGAGCGCCCGCGCGTCGCTCGCCAGCCAATCGGGCGCGTCGCGGCCCGCGCGACGAAGCGATCCCTCGACGCCGAGCGCCAGCCGGCTCCATTCGAAGGCGTGGCCGGGCGTGATGCCGAAGGGGCGGAAGGAATGGGCGGGATCGTCCTGGTTGTAGTTCGGCCAGGGCGTCCAGTCGGCGCGATAATGCTCGGTGACGTGGTAGCCGCTCGCGCTCGCGCCCTCGTGGATCAGCTCCCGGACGATGGAGAGGGCGCGCTCCAGCCAGACCTCGTCGCCCGTCGCGTCGGCGACCGCGAGGAAGGCCTCGGTCGCGTGCATGTTGCTGTTGCCGCCGCGATAGTCCTCGAGGTCGCTCCAGTCGTCGGCGTAGCTTTCGAGGACGCGGCCTTCGTCGTTCGACCAGAAGCGCGCCTCGATCAGCGTCAGCACCTCGTCCAGGAGAGCGCGCGCGCCGTCGCAGCCCGCCAGGAGCGCGGAGGACGCGGCAAGCGCGACGAACATCTGGATATAGGCCGTCTTGCGGCCGTTCTCGCGCTTGGCGCGCTCGCTCTCGAACCAGCCGCCGCGCGCTTCGTCGCGCAACAGCCCGGAGCGCAAGGACGCGACGCCGTGATCGGCAAGCGGCTTGGCGCCGGGAACGCCGCGCAGTGCGGCAACGGCGTAGCAATGGGCGGCGCGGGCGGTGAAGAGGGTGTCGGCCTCGGCGCTCGGCGGCAGGCGGCCCGCCTCGTCCAGCATCCCGAAGCCGCCGCGCTCGAGGCGCGAGGCCGCGGCGAAGCGCAAGAGGCGGCGACTTTCGTCCTCGAGCCACTCGCGATGGGCCGGGCGCTCCAGCCAGGAACCCTTCAGATCGTCGTCGGCCATGGCTCTCCTCCCGCTGGTCCGCGCGCTTATGCGCCCGGCGCGGGCTCCGCTTCAAGAGCGGGACGTTCGAGCCAGGCGCAGAACTCGTCGAGCGATGCGACGCGGTGCTCGGCGGACGTGCCGAGCACCTGCGCCGCGCGCGGCGTGCGGGCGATGCCGACCGGGCGGGCGCCGGCGCGCCGTGCCGCCTCCACGTCGTGCGGCGAGTCGCCGACGAGGCAGACGGCCGAGGCCGGCAAGCCGACGGCGTCGGCGAAGGCGGCGACCATGCCGGGCCCCGGCTTGCCGCCCCAGCCGCTGTCGAAGCCCGCGACGAAGGCGAAGCGGCCGAGGAGCCCGAGCTTGTCGAGATGCGCTCGCGCGGTCTTTTCCGAATCATTCGTCGCCAGACCGATCGGCAGACCCGCCTCGGCGAGCCGATCGAGGCAGACCGAAACGTCGGCGTAGCCGGTCAGCGAGGCGAGGCTCGCCGCGCGGAAGAGTTCGTCCACCCGCGCCACGAAGGCGTCGTCGAACGGAACGCCGATCCGGGCCGCCCAGGCCGGCGCGAAGTCGGGGATGTCGCCTCCGATGATCGGCGAAGCCGGCCGGAAGGTCAGCGCCGCCGGCTCGAAGCCGCCGATGTCGGCGAGTTCGGCGAAGCAGGCGGCGTCGCCCGCTGCCAGCGTCGAGAGCACCGAAGCGGTGGCCGGCCCCCACGTCGCGTCGAAGTCGAGAAGGGTGCCGTCCTTGTCGAAGAGGACGGCCCGAATGCCGCGCGCGCTCATGCCGGCCGGCAGTAGCCGCCGGCCGTCGGCGTCTCCACCGTCACCGCTTCGCCCGGCTCCAGAACCGTCTGGTCGCATCCCTTCAACTCCTCGATCCGCCCGTCGAGGCGGCGCACGCTGGTGCGGCCGATCCGGCCCGGCTCGCCTCCCTCCAGCCCGTGCGGACGCAATGTCCGGTGAGAGGACAGGATCGCGCAGTCCATGCGCTGGAGGAAGCGGATGGTGCGACGCGTGCCGTCGCCGGCGGGATAAGTGCCGCGTCCGCCCGAGCCTTCGACGATGCGGAAATCCTCCAGGAGCACGGGGTAGCGCGTTTCCAGGATTTCCGGATCGGTGAGCCGCGAGTTCGTCATGTGCGTGTGGACGGCGTCGGTGCCGGCGAAGCCCGTTCCGTCGTTGAAGCGGCCGGCCGGTGAGCCGGAGCAGATCGTCTCGTAGTACTGGTAGGTCTCGTTGCCGAAGGTGAGGTTGTTCATCGAGCCCTGGCTCGCCGCCAGCGCGCCGAGCGCGCCGAACAGGGCGTTCGTGACGTGCTGCGAGGTCTCGACGTTGCCCGCGACGACCGCGGCGGGGTAGGCGGGCTTCAGCATCGAGCCTTCCGGCACCACGATGCGGATCGGGCGCAGGCACCCGGCATTCATCGGGATCGATCCCTCGACCATGACGCGGAAGACGTAGAGGACGGCCGCGCGCGTCACCGGCTCGGGTGCGTTGAAGTTGTTGTCGCCCTGCGGGCTCGTACCGGTGAAGTCGACGGTCGCCTCGCGCTTGGTCCGGTCGACGGTCAGCTTCACCCGGATCGTCGCGCCCTGGTCGGTCGGGTACTCGAACTCGGCGTCGGACAGCCGCTCCACGACGCGGCGCACGCTCTCCTCGGCATTGTCCTGGACGTGACCCATGTAGGCGCGCACGGTCTCCAGCCCGAACTGCGCGATCATCCGGCGCATCTCGTGGACGCCCTTCTCGTTCGCGGCGATCTGGGCGCGCAGATCCGCGACGTTCTGGGCGACGTTGCGGGTGGGGTAGGGATGGTCGCTGAGGATGCGCACGATGCGCTCCTCGTCGAAGCGTCCGCGATCGACCAGCCTGACGTTGTCGAAGAGGACGCCTTCCTCCTCGACGGTGCGCGCGAGCGGCGTCATCGAGCCCGGCGCGACGCCGCCGACATCGGCATGGTGGCCGCGCGAGGCGACGTAGAAGAGAATGGTCTCGCCCGCATCGTCGAAGACGGGCGTGACGACCGTGATGTCCGGCAGGTGCGTGCCGCCGTTGTACGGCGCGTTCAGCGCGAACACGTCGCCGGGCCGGATGGTCCCCCGGTTCTGCGCGATGATGCTCTCGACCGAGCGGTCCATCGAGCCGAGATGCACCGGCATGTGCGGCGCGTTGGCGACGAGCGCGCCGTCCGCGTCGAAGACGGCGCAGGAAAAGTCGAGCCGCTCCTTGATGTTGACCGACGACGCCGTGTTCTGGAGCGTCACGCCCATCTGCTCGGCGATCGACATGAAAAGGTTGTTGAAGACCTCCAGGAGCACCGGGTCGGCCCGCGTGCCGACCGCCTGCTCGCGCTCGGCCGCCCGCGCGCGGGTCAGGACCACGTGGTCGAGCGCGGTCACCTCGAAGCGCCAGCCGTCCTCGACGACGATCGTCTGGTGCGCCTCGACGAGAAGGGCAGGGCCCTCAGTGCCCTGGCCGGGCGACAGGTCCTCGCGGCGGAAGACGGGCGCCTCGCGCCAGGCGCCCGCCGAGAAGACCGGCACGCGCCGGCTCGGGCGCGGCGGCTCGTTTGTCGTATCCCGCGCCGTTTCCGGCAGCGGCGTTCCGCCCCCGACCGCCTCGACCTCCAGCGATTCCGCGACGATGCGGCGGTTCTCGAAGCGAAACCCGAACTGCTTCTCGTGCGCCGCCTCGAAGGCCGCCGCCATGCCGGCGGCCTCCGCGAGGTCCACCGGCAGGGCCGTGTCCGTGCCGTCGTAGCGCAGGTGCGCCCGCGCTTCGAGCGTCACCGCGCCGGCTTCGAGGCCCTGCGCCGCCATCTCGTCGAGAACGGCCGCGCCGAGCTCCCCGCGCGCCTGATCGAGCGCTTCGCCGGCCTCGGCGAGCGGCAGGCCGACGGTGCGCTGGCGGACGCTGCGCGTATCGGCGAGCCCCATGCCGTAGGCGGACAGGACGCCGGAAAAGGGATGGATCAGCACGGTCCGCATGCCGAGCGTATCGGCGATCATGCAGGCGTGCTGTCCCCCTGCGCCGCCGAAGGAGGTGAGCACGTAGTCCGACACGTCGTAGCCGCGCCGGACGCTGATCGTCTTCACCGCGTTCGCCATGTTCTCGACGGCGATGCGCAGGAAGCCGTCCGCGACCTCTTCCGGCGATCGTCCGTCGCCGATCCGCGCGGCAAGTTCCGCGAAGCCCTCGCGCACGGCCGCCTCGTCCAGCGGCTGGTCGCGGTTCGGCCCGAAGATCGGCGGGAAGAGGTCGGGCCGGAGCTTGCCGACCATGACGTTGGCGTCGGTGACGGTGAGCGGCCCGCCGCGGCGATAGCTCCTCGGGCCGGGATTGGCGCCGGCCGAATCGGGGCCGACCCGGAAGCGCCCGGCCTCGAAGTGGAGGATCGAGCCGCCGCCGGCCGCAACGGTGTGGATCGACATCATGGGCGTGCGCATCCGCACGCCCGCGACCTCCGTGTCGAAGGAGCGCTCGAAGGCGCCGTCATAGTGGGAAACGTCGGTGGACGTGCCGCCCATGTCGAAGCCGACGACCTTGCCGAAGCCGGCGATCTCGGAGGTCTTCACCGCGCCGACGACGCCGCCCGCCGGCCCCGAGACGATCGCGTCCTTGCCCTGGAAGAGGTGCGCCTCGGTAAGGCCCCCGGACGACTGCATGAACATCAGCCGCGGGGCGTCCTCGCCCGCGCCCAGCCCGAGCTCGCCCGCCACCTGGTCGACGTAGCGCCGGAGGATCGGCGACAGGTAGGCGTCGACCACCGTCGTGTCGCCGCGGCCGACAAGCTTGATCAGCGGCGAGACCTCGTGGCTGACCGACACCTGGGGAAAGCCGATCTCGCGAGCGAGCGCTCCGACCATCGCCTCGTGGGCGGGGTAGCGGAAGGCGTGCATGAAGACGATCGCGACGGAGCCGTAGCCCTCCGCCCGCCTGGCTTCCAGGGCGCCGCGCAAGGCGTCGAGATCGGGCGCCGCCTCGACCGTTCCGTCGGCGCGGACCCGCTCGTCGACCTCGACCACGTCGGAATACAGGAGTTCCGGCTTGATGATCCGCTTGGCGAAGATGTCGGCGCGCGCCTGGTAGCCGATGGCGAGCGCGTCGCGGAAACCGCGGGTCGTGACGAGAAGCGTGCGCTCGCCCTTGCGCTCCAGGAGCGCGTTGGTGGCGACCGTCGTGCCCATCTTGACGCCGGCGATCGTGTCCGGCGGGATCGCCGCGCCGGCCGGAAGGCCGAGGAGTTCGCGGATGCCCTGGACGGCGGCGTCGCGGTAGCTCTCGGGATTTTCCGACAGGAGCTTGTGCGCCTTGAGCGAGCCGTCCGGGCGCCGGGCGACGATGTCGGTGAAGGTGCCGCCGCGGTCGATCCAGAAGTCCCACTTGGCCGCCATCGCCGTCGCACTCCGTGTTTGCCGGGGCGCAGTCGGAGCCGGTTCGCCAGCGAAGGTCAAGCCGGGGCGTCTCAGATCGTCGGGCCGGTCAACTCGTCGGCGAGGCGTCCGGCGGCTTCCTGCGCCGAGCGCAGCGTCGGGTAGATGGCGAGAACGCGCAGGTAGGTGTCGAGCGCCTGCGCCTTGCGGTCGGTGCGCTCCAGAATCAGCGCGAGGCCCATCAGGGCGCCGAAGTGGCGCGGCTCGCGCTGCAGGGTCTGCTCGATGTCGACGATCGACTTGCCGTAGGCGTCCATCGCGAAGTGGAGCGTCGCGCGGCGGTTCCAGGCCTCGGCGAAGTCCGGATCGAGGACGAGCGCCTGGTCGAGGAGATCGAGCGCGGCGGCGTTGTTGTTCTTCGCCATGGCGGACGCCGCGCGGCTCATCAGGAGGTCCACCGTCGCGCTGCCGCTATGGACCCATTCCTGCTCGATTCGCGACGCTGTCTTTTCCGCGATGAGCGCCACGGGCTGGCGGTGCAGCTCGGTGAACAGCGCGTCGAGACGCTCGTCCTTCGTGCCGGCTTCGGCCGCCTGATCGAGGGGCGGCGCGCCGCCGGGAACGACCGGCGAGGCGCCGGAACCGAAGGTTTCCGGCGCGGCGGGCGCCCGGTCGTCGGGAGCGGGGACGATCATCGGCGAGCGGCCGGAGCCCCCCGGCGGCTCGCCGGGCTGGATCACGCCCGGCGGCGACGGGGAGGGCGGCGCCGGCTCCTGCGCGCCGGCGGCGGTCGCGGCGAGCGTCAGAACGGCGAAAGCGGCAAGCTGGCGGAGGGGAGACGAAAAAAGGCGCATGCCTCCAAGCTAGAGGCACGCGCCCGATGCGGCAATCGACGTTGCCGTGAAGCGGAGGATCGAGCCTCCGCCGCGCCGGCTCAGCCCTGGCGCGCCTTGTAGCGCGGGGCTTCCTTGTTGATGATGTAGATGCGGCCCTTGCGGCGGACCATGCGGTTCGCGCGATGACGGCCCTTCAGCGACTTCAGCGAGTTCTTGATCTTCATCGGTTCCACCACGATCGTCTGGCGACGCGGGAGGATCCTTCGCTTCGCCGGTTTCCAAAGAAAAACGCGCCGCAAGGGCGCGCCTCCAGATGCATGGCGAGATAGCCGCCCGACGCTTTTGTGTCAACCGAAAGGCCGGCGGGCAGGGCGCTTAGCGGCGGTTGATCCTGCAAATCTCGCGCATGTTGATCCAGGAAACGAAGGCACCGATCAAGAGGCCGCTCACCGGCATCGTCAAGAAGGCGAGGAACATCTCGACGTCTTGGCTCATCGTAACAGCCCGTTCAGCGTGTGCCTCGCGGCCAAACGTGGTGCGACGCTCGTCGGGGCGCAAACCGTGCCGACCGTCGCGAGAAAGAGGAGCGACTGCGGACTCGGCGTCGAGCCGTAGAGACAGGAGAAGAACGGTGCCAAGCCTCCGATCGCCAGGATCGCGATGGCGACGCCGTTCATGAAGCAGGCGCTGAGCTTGATCCGCTCCGTCTCCGCCTCAGTCGGGCGCTTCGGATCGGCCGGCGCGGCGGAGCCCGCCGGATCGCTCATCCCCTCGGGGCGATGCGCGTCACGTGCCCCATCTTGCGGCCGGCCTTGACCTCGCGCTTGCCGTAGAGGTGGAGAACGGCGTTCGGCTCGGCGAGGAGGGCGGCGGCGGTCTCGACCTCGGCGCCGATGAGGTTCTCCATGACCGCGTCCGAATGGCGGGTCGTGTCGCCGAGCGGCAGGCCGCCGACGGCGCGGATGTGCTGCTCGAACTGCGACACCGCGCAGGCCGCTTCCGTCCAGTGGCCGGAATTGTGGACGCGCGGCGCGATCTCGTTGACGAGGAGCCCGCCGTCGGCCTGCGCGAAGAACTCGACGCCGATGACGCCGACATAGTCGAGGCGCTGGAGGATGCGGAAGGCGATGGCCTGGGCCTCGGCCGCGACCGCGGGCGCGATCTCGCCCGGCACGGTGGACCGGCGCAGGATGCCGAGGCGGTGGACGTTGACGGCGGGATCATAGGCCCGGCAGGATCCGTCGAGGCCGCGCGCGGCGATCACGGACAGCTCGTAGGCGAAGGGCACCTTGGCTTCGAGGATGGCCGGTACCGAGCCGAGAGCCTCGAAGACGCCGCTTTCGGGCGAGCGGTGGCGGATCACCGCCTGGCCCTTGCCGTCGTAGCCCATGCGGCGCGTCTTCAGGATGCAGTCGCCGCGCAGCTCGTGCAGCGCGTGGTCGATCTCCTCCTCGCCGTCGACCGCGCGCCATTCGGCGGTCGCGACGCCGATCCCGTTGAGGAAGGCCTTTTCGACGACGCGGTCCTGGGACACTTCCAGCGCGTCGGGCTGCGGCCGGATCGGAACGCCCACCACGGCCTCGCGCAGCGGCTCGACCGGCACGTTCTCGAACTCGTAGGTGACGACGGCCGAGATCTCGGCCAGCGATCGAAGGGCGAGCTTGTCCGCGTAAGGGGCGGCGATCACCCGGGTCGCAACCTGCGCCGCCGGGCAGTCGGCATCCGGATCGAGGATCGCCACGCGGTAGCCGAGGCGCGCCGCCGCCATGGCCAGCATGCGCGCCAGCTGGCCGCCGCCGACGATGCCGATCGTCGAGCCGGGCGGCAGCGGGCCGGGCGCGGGCGCGCTCACGCCGAACTCTCTTCGTCGACGGGCCGCTCGGCCACGGCCTGCGTCCGCGCCCGGCGCCAGTCGGCGAGGCGGGCGGCGAGGCCCTCGTCGGAAAGCGCCAGGACGCTCGCGGCGAGAAGGGCGGCGTTGATCGCACCCGCCTTTCCGATGGCGAGCGTGCCGACCGGGATCCCGCCCGGCATCTGCACGATGGAGAGCAGGCTGTCCTCGCCGCCCAGCGCCTTGGTCTCGACCGGCACGCCGAAGACGGGGAGGATGGTCATGGACGCGACCATGCCCGGCAGATGGGCCGCGCCGCCGGCGCCCGCGACGATGACCTTGAAGCCCGCGTCCCGCGCGGTGCGGGCGAAGTCGAACATCCGCTCGGGCGTGCGGTGCGCCGAGACGATCCGCGCCTCGAAGGACACGCCGAGCTCGGCCAGCGTGTCGGCGCAGAAGCGCATGGTCGGCCAGTCGGACTGGCTGCCCATGATGACGGCGACGTCTGCGGCCTTCGTCGTGCTCACGCGATGATGTCCGGAATGACCTGGTCTTCGATGTCCTGAAGCTTGTCCTTGATGGCGAGCTTCTTCTTCTTCATGCGCTGCACCTGCAGCCGGTCGCAGCCCATGGCTTCCATGGCGTTGACCGCCGCGTCGAAGTCCGCATGTTCCTGCCGCAGCCGCGCCGCCAGGAGGCGCAGCGACGCTTGTTCCTGATCCAACATCCGTTCTCCTCGACACGCCGCCGCGCGAAGCATCCGGCCGGGCCTTGCGCTCGCCGCCCTACGCTTAAGACAAGTTGATAACGGTTTGAACCCGGGCCTGCTATCCGCTGCGGTTTCCTGCGGGTTTTCCCCGGAGAAGCGGCGGATTTGCCGGTCCGGCGATGCGCGCGGGCAACGCCCGTCTCGCGGTGCGGTGTCGAATTTTCGCACCGCGGCGAGCGGAACCCGTTCGACACCTGGAGCCGTTTGTGACAGGTTCACTACGTCCGGCATGCCGGAGCGGCGGCCGGAATTCCACTGGAAGGAAGGGAGCTAAGATGTCCTTGGATGCCCACATCGCGACTTTGGAACAGCGTCACTCCGCCCTGGAGGCGGAACTGTCGGCAGTCCACCAAAAGCCCGCGGTCCCGGACGAGGAGATCCGCGAATTGAAGCGGCGAAAGCTTCAGCTCAAGGACGAGATGGAGCGTTTGAAGACGTCCCGCCACTAGGCGACTGAGTAGCATTCCTTCCCGGGCGCGGCATCGCCGCGTCCGGGTCACGTCCCGCCCGTCGAGCCGACCGGGTCAGGTCGTCATCTTCCGCAGCACGTATTTCTGCACCTTGCCGGTCGAGGTCTTCGGGATCTCGGCGAAGACGATTTCCTTCGGGCACTTGTAGCGCGCGAGGCGCGCCCGGCAGTGCTCCATCAGCTCGTCCGCCGTGACCTCGCGGCCGGGCTTGAGCTCCACGAAGGCGAGCGGCGTCTCGCCCCATTTCTCGTCCGGCTTGGCGACCACGGCCGCCGTCTGCACCGCCGGATGCTGGTAGAGCGCGTTCTCGACCTCGATCGAGGAGATGTTCTCGCCCCCTGAGATGATGATGTCCTTGGCGCGGTCCTTCAGCTCGATGTAGCCGTCCTCGTGCATGACGCCCAAGTCCCCGGAGTGGAACCAGCCGCCGCGGAAGGCCTCGGCGCTCGCTTCCGGGTTCTTCAGGTAGCCGCGCATGACGATGTTGCCGCGGAACATGACCTCGCCGATGGTTTCGCCGTCGGCCGGCGTCTTCTCCATCGTGTCCGGGTTCATGACGGTCAGGTCTTCGAGCACGGTGTAGCGCACGCCCTGGCGCGCCTTCTGCGCGGCGCGCTCCGGCCCTTCCAGCGCCTCCCACTCGCGCTTCCACTCGTTCACGACCGCCGGCCCGTAGGTCTCCGTCAGGCCGTAGAGGTGCGTCACCTCGAAGCCGGCGTCGCGCATGCCGGCGAGCACCGCCTGCGGCGGCGGGGCGGCGGCGGTGTTGAAGGTGACGGTCTGGGTGAAGTCGCGCTTCTCCGCCGCCGGCGCGTTGATCAGCGTCGACATGACGATCGGCGCGCCGCACAGATGCGTGACACCGTGGTCGGCGATGGCGTCGAACATCGCCTTCGCCCGCACCCAGCGCAGGCAGACATGCGTGCCGGCCTGGACGGCGAGCGTCCAGGGAAAGCACCAGCCGTTGCAGTGGAACATCGGCAGCGTCCAGAGATAGACGGGATGCTTGCCCATGCCGGCCGCGATGACATTGCCGTAGCCCATCAGCGCCGCGCCGCGATGATGGTAGACGACGCCCTTCGGATTGCCCGTGGTGCCGGAGGTGTAGTTGAGCGAGATCGCGTCCCACTCGTCGGACGGCATCCGCCACTCGTAGGCCGGGTCGCCCTCGGCGACGAGCGCCTCGTATTCGAGGCTGCCGATGAGCGCGCCTTTCCTCGCCGGGGCGTCGGCGGGAAAGTCGGGGTCGTCGTAGTCGACCACGAGCGGCTTGACGCTCGCGAGCGTCAAGGCCTCGGCCATGACGCCGGAGAACTCCCGGTCGACGATCACGATCTTGGTTTCGGAATGGTCGAGCTGGAAGGCGATGATCGCAGCGTCCAGGCGCGTGTTGATCGAGAGCAGCACCGCCCCGCACATCGGCACGCCGTGATGGGCCTCCAGCATGGCCGGCGTGTTGGACAGCATCACCGCGACCGTCTCGCCCGGCGCGATGCCGCGCCTCTCCAGCGCCGAGGCGAGCTGGCGCGAGCGGGCGTAGAACTCGGCATAGGAGCGCCGCAGCGAACCGTGGATGATCGCGGTGTGGTCGGGAAAGACGAGAGCGGCCCGCGCGAGGTGCGACAGCGGCGTCAGCGGCTGGTAGTTCGCCGCGTTGCGGTCCAGATGCTCGTCGTAGATGCCCATCGCGTGCCCACCCGATCTTCGCGTTGCGGAAAAATCCATAGCGGATCGGGCCGGGGGCGTCACCGGTTCCGACGTTTGGCGCGACTTGCGCCGGCCCCCGGCTTTCCATAGGGCAGGGACGGCCCCAAACCCGCCCAGAAGCGGGCGCATGCGGGCGCGCCGAGATCGAAGCGAAGCGAAGCATGTCCGACACCGAGACCATCCGTCCCCGTCTGGTACTCCTGATGACCGAGCCCGGGCACGAGGATGCCGAACAGCGCCTCAAGGCCGCGCTTTCGGGGGGCGACGTCGCTTCCGTGATCCTGGCGGGCGCCGGGCTCGACGAGGCGCGGTTCCAGGCCGCGGCGGAACGGCTCGTGCCCCTGATCCAGGAGGCGGGCGCCGCCGCGATCGTCGCCGACGACACGCGCTGCGCCGGCCGGGTCAAGGCGGACGGCATCCACCTGACCGCCGGCGACGCGGAGGAGCTCGCCGAGACGGTCAAGCGCTTCTCGCCCAAGCTCATCGTCGGCGGCTCCGGCTTCGAAACGCGCCACGAGGCGCTCGATGCGGGCGAGGCGCTGCCGGACTACCTGTTCTTCGGCCGCTTCGCGGGCGACACCGACGAAGCGCCGCATCGCAAGACGCTGGACATGGCGGAATGGTGGGCGGCGATCGTCGAGGTGCCCTGCATCGCGCTCGGCGGATCCAGCGTGGAGAGCCTGAGCGCCGTCGCCGCGACGGGCGCCGAGTTCGTCGCGCTCGCCCGCGCGGTCTTCGAGGCGCCCGATCCGGCTGCGGCCGTCGCGCGGGCGAACGCCATCCTCGACGCCGCGGCGGGCGAGGGAGCGTCGGCATGAGCCTGCGGCGGTCGCGGCGATGGGGAGCGCTGGCCGCCGCGCTCTCGCTCCTGGCGGTCGCGCCGAGCCTCGCGCAGGAGCTCGTCCCGCCGGCGGCGCCCCCGGTCCCCACGGCCGCTCCGCGCCCGACCCGCAGCGTGCCGGTCGCGCCGGCCGTGCCGACCGCTCCGACGCGCGCGGCAGCTGCCGCTCCGGCGCCCGGCGCCGACGTTCTGCCCGCCGACCTCGCCTTCGGCGCCTTCCAGCGCGGCTTCTATCTCACGGCGATGAAGCTTGCCGAGCCGCTTGCCAATCTCGGCGATCCGGCCGCCCAGGTCCTGCTCGGCGAGATCCATTCGCGGGGCCTGGGCGTTCCCGTCGACATGAAGCAGGCGGCGCACTGGTATCAGGCCGCCGCGCGCTCCGGCAGCGCGGAAGGCCAGTTCCGCTATGCCATGATGCTGCTCGATGGGCGCGACGTGACGCAGGACCTCGCGCAGGCGCGTGACCTGATGAAGCTCGCCGCCGACGGCGGCCTGCCGCTCGCCCAGTTCAACTACGCGCAGATGGTGATCCAGGCCTCGCCCTCCGGTGGCTTCTCGGAGGCCGAGAGCTACTTCCGCAAGGCGGCCGAGGCCGGCCTGCCGGACGCCGAATACGCCATGTCGCAGCTCCTCGCCTACGGGCGTGACGGCACCGGCATCGACCTCCCGGCGGCTCGCGGCTGGCTGGAGAAGGCCGCCGCCGGCGGCCACGACACGGCGCAGATCGAGTACGGGATCTGGCTGATCAACGGCAAGGGCGGCCCGGCCGAGCTGTCGAACGGCTTCCACTGGCTGCGCCGGGCGGCCGAGCGCGGCAACCCGATCGCCATCAACCGCGTCGCGCACCTCTACAAGGACGGCGTCGGCACCGAGCCGAACACGGCCGAAGCCGCCAAGTGGTACGTCCTCGCCAAGCGCTTCGGCAATTCGGACCTCGTTCTCGAAGACTTCTTCCGCGGCCTCGACGAGCCGGCGCAGAAGGCGGCGCTGGAGGCCGCGAACCGCTTCCGGTCGGGCTGAGAGGTTCGCCGGCGGCTTGAAGCCGCATCGGAAGTGTGGTTCTGGACGCGCTTGCCCGTCCCCGCGGCCTTGGTCGCGACGCGTAATCGGGGTGGTGCGGTTCGACCGCGCCGCATCCCCCGCTATTTGACCCAGCCCGATCCTGTTCGCGCCCGGCGCCGCGCCGGCGCGGCGGCCTTCATCGAGAGACGATCCTCCATGGCCCGTTCCGCCCTTCTCAACGTCATGATCCAGGCCGCCATGAAGGCCGGCCGGGCGCTGACCCGCGACTTCGGCGAGGTGCAGAACCTCCAGGTCTCGCTGAAGGGGCCGGCGGACTTCGTGTCCAACGCCGACCGGCGCTCGGAGGAAGTGCTCTACCAGGAGCTCTCGCGCGCCCGGCCGGACTGGGGCTTCGTCATGGAGGAGCGCGGCGTCGTCGAGGGACGCGATCCCGAGCACCGCTGGATCGTCGATCCGCTGGACGGCACCACCAACTTCCTCCACGGCATTCCGATCTTCGCCGTTTCCATCGGCCTGGAGCGGGCGGGGCAGGTCGTCGCCGGCGTCGTCTTCAACCCGGCGATGGACGAGCTCTACGTCGCCGAGCGCGGCGGCGGCGCCTTCCTCAACGATCGCCGCCTGCGCGTGGCCGCCCGCCGCGCCCTGCCGGAATGCGTGATCGCGACGGGCATCCCCTTCATGGGCCACGGCGACCATCCCGGCTTCCTCTACGAGGCGCGCAACTTTATGGCCGAGACCGCCGGCATCCGGCGCCTGGGCGCGGCGGCGCTCGACCTCTGCTACGTCGCGGCAGGGCGCTTCGACGGCTATTGGGAAAACGGCATCAAAGCCTGGGACGTGGCGGCGGGCTCGATCATCGTGCGCGAGGCCGGCGGCTTCGTGACCTCGACCGACGGCAGCGCCTTCGATCTCTTCTCCGGCAACGTCGCCTGCGGCAACGAGCTGATCCACAAGGCGGTGCTTGAACAGCTCGCCAAGGCCAATGCGGCCCGCCGGGCGGCGCGCGGCGGCAGCGCCGGAGGGGTCGACGCGTAACCCTGTCCAGGGAAAAGGCGCGAAAACCTCTGGAAAACCCCGGCCGGCATTCAAAACACCGCTTGGTCGCTTAGTTTCCGTGAACGAACGCCCCTATCGTCTCATCGAAGCGGGTGCGGAAACGGGCGAGGGTCGACGGGCGCGATGCAGGTGTTCAGTTCGGCGAGTGACCAGGTGGGGCGCGCGGAAGGCGTCGCCGCGACCAATCTGTCGAGCCCGCTCGTCTTTCTGTGGACGATGCTGGTCTTTCTCGGCTTGGTGGGCTTCGTCGCGCTGATCCTCGGGCGCCAGATCGCCCGCGCCTTCGTGACCAATCCCGGCCTCAACGGCCTGATCGGCGGCGTTCTCCTGATCGGCGTGCTGCTCGCGCTCCTCCAGGTGATGCGCCTCTTCCGCGAGGTGCGCTGGGTCAACGCGTATCGCGACGGCTCGGCCGAGTTCGACGACATGAAGGATCCGGTCCTGCTCGCGCCGATGCGCGCGCTGATCGGACGGCGCAAGCAGGTCACCCTGTCCACCCAGTCGACGCGGGCGATCCTCGACTCGGTCGCCACGCGTCTCGACGAGACGCGCGACATCTCGCGCTACCTCATCGGCCTCCTGGTCTTTCTCGGCCTCCTCGGCACCTTCTGGGGCCTCCTGGAGACGATCGGCTCGATCTCGGCGACCATCCAGGGCCTCAATCCCACCGGCGGCGACACGGCGAGCATCCTCGACGCGCTGAAGACCGGCCTTGCCGCACCCCTGTCCGGCATGGGCACGGCCTTCTCCTCCTCGCTCTTCGGCCTGTCGGGATCGCTCGTCCTCGGCTTCCTCGACCTCCAGCTCGGCCGCGCGCAGAACCGCTTCTACACCGAGCTCGAGAACTGGCTGTCCTCGATCACCGACGTCGGCTCGGACGCCGGCCATGCCGCCGGCGGCCTCGGCGTCGCGGGCGTGGAGGAGCTGCGGCTCCTGTCCGAGCGGCTCGGCCGGCTGGTCGCCGAGGGCGGCATCCAGCCGCGCACCTCGACGGCCATGGCGAACCTGGCCGAGAGCATCCAGGGCCTCGTCCAGCACATGCGCTCCGAGCAGCAGATCCTGCGCGACTTCGTCGAAGCGCAGGCCAGCGAGCAGCGCGAGATGCGCGGCGTCCTCGACCGGCTGAGCCAGGCCGTCGGCGGCCCCACGCGGCCGGGAAGCGGGGCCTGAGCCTTGGCCCTGTCGCGCAACCGCCGCACCGTCCGCCACGTCGACTACTGGCCGGGCTTCGTCGACGCCCTGTCGACGCTGCTCCTCGCCATCATGTTCCTCCTGTCGGTCTTCGTGCTGGCGCAATTCCTCCTGTCGCGCGAGCTGTCCGGCCAGGACGAGGTGTTCAGCCGCCTGAACTCGCAGATCGACGAGCTGACCGAGCTTCTGGCGCTCGAGCGCTCGACCGGCCAGGACCGGCTGGACCAGATCGCCGCCCTGCAAACGACGCTGGGCGAGACCGAAGCCGAACGCTCGCGCCTTCAGGGTGCGCTCGACAGCGGGCAGGGCGCGGCGGCGAGCGCCGGCGCGCGGGTGTCCGAGCTGGAAGGGGAGGTCGCCAGCCAGCGCCAGCTGTCCGAGCGCGCGCAGGCCCAGGTCGAGCTGCTCAACCAGCAGCTCGCCGCGCTCCGCCGGCAGATCGCCGCGCTCGAAGCCGCGCTC
Organism: Antarcticirhabdus aurantiaca; assembly: GCF_009765365.1. Lineage (GTDB taxonomy): Bacteria > Pseudomonadota > Alphaproteobacteria > Rhizobiales > Rhizobiaceae > Antarcticirhabdus > Antarcticirhabdus aurantiaca. Next base: position 243,726 of record NZ_VTOM01000003.1, on the reverse strand, counting down.
GACGCCTCCGAGGTCCGCGACCGCGAGAGCCAGACCCGCATCGCCGATCTCGGCTCGCGCCTCAACACGGCGCTCGCCCAGCGCGTCCAGGAGCTGTCGCGCTACCGATCCGACTTCTTCGGCCGACTGCGCGAGATCCTGTCCGACCGCGACAACATCCGCGTCGTCGGCGACCGCTTCGTGTTCCAGTCCGAGGTGCTGTTCCCCTCGGGCTCCGACGTCCTCCAGCCGGAAGGCGAGGCCGAGATGGCCAAGTTCGCGACGGCCATCAAGGAGCTCATCGCCGAGATCCCGCCCGACATCGACTGGATCGTGCGCGTCGACGGCCACACCGACGACGTGCCGATCACCGGCGGGCGCTTCGCCGACAACTGGCAGCTCTCGACCGACCGCGCGGCTTCCGTGGTGAAGTACCTCGTCAGCCAGGGCATCCCGCCGCAGCGCCTCGCCGCCACCGGCTTCGGCGAGTTCTCGCCGATCGACCCGGCCGATAGCGTGGAAGCGCGGGCGCGGAACCGGCGCATCGAGTTCAAGCTCACCGAACGCTGAGTCGCCGCGCGGCGCACGCGCAGGGGCGCAGACAAGACCTGGAAACGTTCTTATATGCGGGGGCCCGGCAGGCCCTTTGCGAGTCATGTCGTCCGTTCCGATCCTCGACATGCTCCAGGAGGCCGCGTGGCCGTTCCTCCCACCAAAACCGTCTCCGGCGATCGCGGCGCGACGCTCTCGACGCTGAAGCACCTGTGGCCCTTCATGTGGCCGGCCGAGCGGCCGGACCTGCGCATGCGGGTGGTCTGGGCCTCCGCCTTCCTGATCCTCGCCAAGCTCGCGACCGTCGTCATTCCCTACTTCTTCAAGTGGGCGACAGACGCGCTCGACGGCAAGAACACGGCGACGGAGTGGCTGCCCCTGATCCTCACCGGCGCGGTGACGCTCGTCGTCGCCTACAACCTCGTGCGCCTCGTCTCGGTCGGCCTCAACCAGCTGCGCGACGCGCTCTTCGCCCGCGTCGGGCAGTACGCGGTCCGGCGGCTCGCGCTGATCACCTTCCGCCACCTCCACGCCCTGTCGCTGCGCTTCCACCTGGAGCGGCGCACCGGCGGCCTGTCGCGCATCATCGAGCGGGGCACCAAGGGCATCGAGACGATCGTGCGCTTCACGATCCTCAACACGGTTCCGACGATCTTCGAGTTCGCCCTGGTCGCCGCGATCTTCGGCTTCGCCTACGGCGTCTCCTACCTCCTGGTCGTCGCGGTCACGGTCTGGCTCTACGGCTGGTTCACCATCCGCGCCAGCGACTGGCGCATCGCCATCCGCAAGGAGATGAACGATTCCGACACGGACGCGAACTCCAAGGCGATCGACACGCTCCTCAACTTCGAGACGGTGAAGTACTTCGGCACCGAGGAGATCGAGGCGCGGCGCTTCGACGCCTCGATGGCGCGCTACGAGAAGGCGGCGACCGAGACCTGGACCTCGCTCGGCTGGCTGAACTTCGGCCAGGGCCTGATCTACGGCGTCGGAACGGCGATCGTCATGGTCATGTCGGCGCTCGAAGTGCGCGCGGGCACGCAGACCCTCGGCGACTTCGTCTTCATCAACGCCATGATGATCCAGCTTTCCGTGCCGCTGAACTTCATCGGCTTTGTCTACCGCGAGATCCGCCAGGGCCTCACCGACATCGAGGCGATGTTCGACCTTCTCGGCGTGCGCCAGGAGGTGACCGACCGGCCGGGCGCGCCGGACCTCGTGGTGCACGAGGGCGCGATCCGCTTCGAGGACGTGCGCTTCGGCTACGATCCCGACCGGCAGATCCTCAAAGGCGTGTCCTTCGAGGTGCCGGCTGGCAAGTCGGTCGCGATCGTCGGGCCGTCGGGCGCGGGCAAGTCGACCATCTCGCGCCTCCTCTTCCGCTTCTACGACATCCAGGGCGGGCGCATCACCATCGACGGGCAGGACATCGCGGCCGTCACGCAGGAAAGCGTGCGCAAGGTCATCGGCATCGTTCCGCAGGACACCGTGCTCTTCAACGACACGATCGCCTACAACATCGCCTATGGCCGGCCGGGCGCCTCCGAGGACGAGGTGCGGCGCGCCGCCGAGCTCGCCCAGATCGCCGGCTTCATCGAGAAGCTGCCGGACGGCTTCCGGACCATGGTCGGCGAGCGCGGCCTCAAGCTGTCGGGCGGCGAGAAGCAGCGCGTGGCGATCGCACGCACCATCCTGAAGGCCCCGCCGATCCTCGTCCTCGACGAGGCGACGAGCGCGCTCGATACCCATACGGAGCAGGGCATCCAGGCCGCGCTCGACCTCGTCTCGAAGAACCGCACCACGCTCACCATCGCCCATCGCCTGTCCACCATCGTCGGGGCCGATGAGATCATCGTCCTGAAGGCCGGGGAGATCGTCGAGCGCGGCGGGCACGAGGCGCTTCTGCGCCAAGGCGGCCTTTACGCCGAGATGTGGCGCATGCAACGCGCGGCGACCGAGGCGGAGGAAGCGCTGCGCCGGGCCCGGGAGGAGGATGCCCTCGGCGTCGTCGAGCGGCGGCGGCCCGTGGAGGTCTGAGGCGCCGCGCGCTCGAAAACGGTGGCGCGGCCACCATCTCCATGCCTAATGCGCCCTTCGAACAACGGGATCTCCGCCGCCCCATGCACATCCTCGACTCGATCCGCAACGCGCTCGTGCCCGTTCATCCCGCGGGATACCCGTTCATCGCGGCCTTCTTCGTCGTCGCTGTCGTGCTGGGCTTCGTCTGGCAGCCGCTGTTCTGGATCTTCTTCATCCTGACCGGCTGGTGCGCCTACTTCTTCCGCGATCCCGAGCGCGTGACGCCGGTGGCCGAGCACCTCGTGATCTCGCCGGCGGACGGGCGCGTCAGCCTCGTCGGCCACGTCGTGCCGCCGGCCGAGCTGGAGCTCGGCTTCGAGCCGATGCTGCGCGTGTCGATCTTCATGAACGTCTTCGACTGCCACGTGAACCGGGCGCCGATGCGCGGCCGCATCCTGCGCACCGCGTATCGCGAGGGGCAGTTCCAGAACGCCGAGCTCGACAAGGCGAGCGAGGTCAACGAGCGCAACTCCATCGTCATCGAGGGGCCGCGGGGTCCCTTCGGCGTCGTGCAGATCGCCGGCTTCGTCGCGCGGCGCATCGTGCCCTTTCGCGGCACGGGCGACCGGCTGGAAGCGGGCGAGCGCTTCGGGCTGATCCGCTTCGGCTCGCGCCTCGACGTCTACCTGCCGGACGGCGCGCATCCCCGCGTCGCGGAAGGGCAGAAGGCGATCGCCGGCGAGACGGTCATCGCCGAGTTCGGCGAGGGGCTTGCAACCTGGCCTGCACGTCGGGATTGATGGGCGGCATGGAATCCCCGTTTCCCCCCTTCGCGCCCGGCCGCCCCGACAACACCGAAGCCCAGGCCGCGCCGCGCATCCCGATCCGGCAGATCGTGCCGAACCTCATCACCATCCTCGCGATCTGCGCCGGGATGACCGGCATCCGCCTCGCCTTCGAGGGGCGGATCGAGCTGGCGGTGGGCCTCGTCATCGGCGCGGCGGTGCTGGACGGCGTCGACGGGCGCGTCGCGCGCTACCTGAAGGGCCAGAGCCGCTTCGGCGCCGAGATGGATTCGCTCGCCGACATCGTGAACTTCGGCATCGCGCCGGCGCTCGTGCTCTACGCCCACATCATCCACAATGCCGGCGCGATCGGCTGGATCTGCGTCCTCCTCTACGCTTCGGGCTGCGCCCTGCGCCTCGCGCGCTTCAACACCATGCTGGACGACCCGAACCGGCCGAAGTGGCATTCGAACTTCTTCGTCGGCGTGCCCGCCCCCGCGGGAGCGGGGCTCGCCATGCTGCCGGCCTATATCTCCTTCACCGGCATCGACCTCGACGCGCCGGTCGCCACCGCGACGCTCACCGGTCTTTATCTCCTGGCGGTCGGCCTCCTGATGGCGAGCCGTCTGCCGACCTTCTCGGGCAAGGGCGACAACCTGCGCGTCCGGCGGGACTGGGCGATCCCGGTGATCCTGGCCGTCGTTCTCTACGTGGCGCTGCTCGTCAGCTTTCTGTGGGAGACGCTGACGGTGACGGCCTTCGTCTACATGGCGACGATCCCCTTCTCGATGCGCGCCTTCGCCCGGCGGACCAAGGCCGACATGCAGGCGGAAGCCGGCGCCGCCTGACCTCCGCGGCGCGTCAGCCTTGCGGCAGGGAGGCCGCGAGGGGCACGGACGCATTTCGGCGCTTCAGCTTGCGCTCGCCCAGATGGGTGGCGAGAACGAGCTGCGCGAGGCAGCCGCCGACCGCGAGGCATGCCTGCGCCGCCAGGGGAATCGCGACCTCGCTCGCCATCAGCATCTGGCAGAGCGTCGAGAGCGCCAGCCCGAAGACGAAGACGGGAAGGCTCGCGGCGCCCGCCGCGAAGACCGGCGCGAGCGCGCCGTCGGCGGTGAGCCGCTTCACGGCGGACAGGTTCCACAGGACGTAGAGGAGCGCCAGGGCGTTCGCGAGACGTAACGGGCCGACGAAGGTCTTCGACACCAGGGCGTGGACGAGGTGGCTGCTCGAAATCTCCGTGAAGACGAAGTGCAGAAGAAGGTTCGCGGGAATCGCGGTGAGCACGAAGGTGGCCGCCAGCCGGAAGAGCCAGGGACGATAGGCAAGCGGGTCGCGCCCCCGCTTCAGCCCGACGCCGATGCACAGGCCGATGACGAAGACGAACTGCCAGGAGAGCGGGTCGAAGTACCAGCCCCCGGCCGGCATCGCGTCGTTGACGAAGTCGAGCTTGAGCGCGCCGAATGCGAGGGCGAGTCCGCCGGAGAGGGCGAGAAGCAGGCGGCGCGAGCGCTCGTGAAGCGCGAGGAAAAAGGGCGTCGCGACGATCAGGAAGACGTAGAGCGGCAGGATGTCGAGGTCGCCCGGCATGAAGGACAGGAGAACGATCTCGACCGCGTTGCGCACCGGCGCGGCGCCGAAGGTGTCGAGGCCGAGTTCCGCCACGATGGCGGGACGGCTGGCGATCGGCGGCAGGGCGACGGAGAGGAGCAGCGCGGCCACCATCGCGAGATGGACGAGATAGAGCCGCAGCGCCCGGCGAAGCGTCTTCGCCGAGGCCGCCTCGGGGTCGAAGCCCGACGGGCGCCAATAGGCGAGGGCGGCCGACACGCCGGCCAGGAGCACGAAGATCTCCGACGCGTCGGAAAAACCGCGCGCCTGTTGGAACGCGTCGGAGAAGTCGAAGCCGGCATGGCCGACGAAGATCGCGAGAAGCGCCAGGCCGCGAATGAAATCGATGCGAATTTCGCGCCGCGCCGGCATCGCCGTCTCCATCCCGCCCGAATGCCGGATGGCGCGGTTCTACCCGGTTCCGCCTTGCCAGACCGTCCTTCGGTTCCGGCGGATTTTCACGATCGGCGATGTCAAAGAACGATCAGGCCGGGTCCTGGTAGCGCTTGAAGCGATTCTCCCGGACGTCGAAGAGCATACCCGTTTCGGTGACCGCGGGGAAAAGCAGGGGCACGATCTTGGCCGCGACCTCCTTGGAGGTCGGAAGCGTCTTCGGGTCCTCGCCGGGCATGGCCTGGGCGCGCATGGCGGTGCGGGTCGCGCCGGGATTGACGGAGTTGACGCGCAGCGGCGTGTTCATCGTCTCGTTGGCCCAGGAGCGCACCAGCGCCTCGCACGCCGCCTTCGTCGCGGCGTAGAGGCCCCAATAGGCCTTGGCCGAGTGGGCGGCGCCCGAGGACATCACGGCCGCGCGGCCGGCATCCGAGCGGCGCAGCAGCGGGTCGACCGAGCGGATGAGGCGCCAGGTCGCCGTGACGTTCACGGTCATCGTCTTCTCGAAGACCTTCGCCTCGATGTGGCCGATGGGCGACAGGACGCCGAGGATGCCGGCATTGGCGACGAGGACGTCGAGCTTGCCCCATCGCTGATCGATCGCCCCGCCGAGCCGGTCGATCGCGGCCATGTCGGCGAGATCGAGGGGGACGAGCGTCGCCGGCTTTCCGCCGGCCGCCTTGATCTCGTCGTCCAGTTCCTCCAGCCCGCCGACGGTGCGCGCGACCGCGACGACGTGGGCGCCTTCGGCGGCGAGCGCCTTGGCGATCTGGTAGCCGATGCCGCGCGAGGCGCCGGTGACGAGGGCGATGCGGCCGTCGAGGTGTTTGGTGGTCATGGCTGCGTGTCGGGTCGTTGAATCAGCCCGCCCCGCCGAGGAGCGAGAGCGGGCGCACGTTGTCGGCGCCGTCCTGGTCGGTGAGGGCGGTGGGATAGTCGCCGGTGAAGCAGGCGTCGCAGAACTGCGGCTGCAGCGCGTTGCGGCCCGGCTCGCCGGTGGCGCGGTAGAGGCCGTCGATCGACAGGAAGGCGAGGGAGTCGACGCGGATGAAGTCGGCCATCTCCTCGACGCTCATGCGCGAGGCCAGGAGCTTGGCCTTTTCCGGCGTGTCGACGCCGTAGAAGCAGCTCGCCTTGGTCGGCGGCGAGGCGATGCGCATGTGCACCTCGGCGGCGCCCGCGTCGCGCACCATCTGGACGATCTTCTGGCTGGTCGTGCCGCGCACGATCGAATCGTCGACGAGAACGACGCGCTTGTTCTCGATCATGCCCCGATTGGCGTTGTGCTTGAGCTTGACGCCCATGTGGCGGATCGCGTCGCCGGGCTGGATGAAGGTGCGCCCGACGTAATGATTGCGGATGATGCCGAGCTCGAAGGGGAGGCCGGACTCCTGCGCGTAGCCGATGGCGGCCGGCACGCCCGAATCGGGCACCGGCACGACAATGTCGGCGTCGAGATGGTTCTCGCGGGCGAGCTCGGCGCCGATCTTCTTGCGGATCTCGTAGACGTTGCGGCCCTCGATGTTCGAGTCGGGGCGGGCGAAGTAGACGTATTCGAAGACGCAGAAGCGCGGGCGGCGCGACTGGAAGGGGAAGATCGACTCGATCCCCTCGTCGGTGATGATCACCATCTCGCCCGGCTCGAGGTCGCGCACGAAGGTGGCGCCGATGATGTCGAGCGCGCAGGTCTCGGAGGCGAGGATCGAGGCGCCGTCGAGGTCGCCGAGGACGAGCGGGCGGATGCCGAGCGGATCGCGCACGCCGACGAGCTTCTTCGATGACATGCCGACGAGCGAGAAGGCGCCCTCGAGGCGGGAGAGCGCGTCGATCAGCTTGTCGCGGAAGTGCCGGGCGCCGGAGGTCGCGACGAGGTGGAGGATCGTCTCGGTGTCGGAGGTCGAGGAGAAGATCGAGCCGCGGCGCTGCAGCTCGCGCTGGACCGTGAGGGCGTTGGTGATGTTGCCGTTGTGGGCCACCGCGAAGCCGCCGGAGGACAGCTCGGCGAAGAAGGGCTGGACGTTGCGAAGGCCGCCGCCGCCGGTGGTGGCATAGCGCGTGTGGCCGATGGCGACGTCGCCCGGCAGGCGTTCCAGCACCGACTGCTTGGTGAAGGTGTCGCCGATGAGGCCGGCATGGCGCTCGACGTGGAACTGCGACCCGTCGAAGGACACGATGCCCGCCGCTTCCTGGCCGCGATGCTGGAGGGCGTGAAGGCCGAGGGTGACGAGCGCGGCGGCTTCGCTGCGCTTGAAGATGCCGAAGACGCCGCATTCCTCGCGGAGCTTGTCGTCGTCCGGATCGCCGAAGGGCATCAGGTTCATGGGGCACACACCATGGCCGGGCAGCTTATGGGCCGCAAAGCATCGATATAGGCGCAACCTCCTCGCCGCGCGAACGAAATCGCGCGTCGGTCCTCCCCGCCGCGCGACAAAGTGAATGACGCACCGTTTCCGGTTCGCGCCGGCACGGCGGGGCGCCCGTCAGTTGGCCGGGGGCGGCGCCGTGTCGGCGGGCGCTGCGCTCTCGCCGCTCGCCGGCTCGCCGCCCTCGGGCTGCGCGGCGGTGCCGGGGGTTCCGAACTGCTGGCGGATCGTGGCTTCCGGATCCTCGGGAAGCGCCGCGACGAGGCGGGCGCCGAGATCGTCGAGGAAGGGCTTGGAGCGGGCCTGCGCGACCCAGGTCGGCTGCTCCTCGGGCGCCAGCCAGTTGAAGAACAGCATGGCGACGACGACGAGAAGCAGGCCGCGCACCGCGCCGAAGACGAAGCCGAGCATCCGGTCGAGCGCGCCGATGCGGCTGTCGATGATGAAGTCGGCGATCTTGAGCGTGATGAAGGACACGATGATCAGCGCCACGACGAAGACGCCGAGCGCGGCCGCGGCCATCGCGACCGTGTCGCTGGAGATGTACTGCCGGGCGAAGGGCGTCAGCGGCTCGTAGAGGAAGAAGGCGGCCGCCGCCGCGACGACCCACGACACGACCGACAGGACCTCGCGGGAGAAGCCGCGCACCATCGCGAGGAGCGCCGAGACGAGCATGATGCCGAAAAGCAAGCCGTCGAGGAGGGTGACCGTCATCGGGAAGGGGCCTTGGAACGGGAGGCGGCGGCGCGAAGAGCGCCCGATGGCGCGGTTACACTCGGTCGGTGGGGCAAAATCAAGTCTCGTCGTCCTCCGCGGCGAGCGAGCCGCCCGCCACGCGCGCGACGAGGTGGGGCAGCGTCTCGACCTCGAAGGCCCGCCCATCGAGCGGGCGTCCGACATCGGGGCCGAGAGCGGGAAGGACGGCCTGGCGAAAGCCGAGCTTCTCGGCCTCCTTCAGGCGCTGGCCGGCATGGGCGACGGCGCGCACGGCCCCCGACAGCGAGACCTCGCCGAAGTAGACGCAGTCCGGCGGCAGGGCCGAGCCGGAGAGCGAGGAGACGAGGGCGGCGGCCACGGCGAGGTCGGCCGCGGGCTCGGAGATGCGGAATCCCCCGGCGACGTTGAGGTAGACGTCGTGGCTCCCCAGGCGCACGCCGCAATGGGCTTCGAGAACGGCGAGCACCATGGCGAGGCGCGGCTGGTCCCAGCCCACCACCGCGCGGCGCGGCGTGCCGAGGGCCGAGGGGGCGACGAGGGCCTGGATCTCGACGAGAACGGGGCGCGTGCCTTCCATGCCGGCGAAGACCGCGGCGCCGGGCGAGGAGGCGTTGCGCTCGCCCAGGAACAGCTCGGACGGGTTGGCGACCTCGCGCAGGCCCGAATCGCCCATCTCGAAGACGCCGATCTCGTCGGTCGGGCCGAAGCGGTTCTTGACGGTGCGCAGGATGCGGTAGTGGTGGCCGCCCTCGCCCTCGAAGTAGAGCACGGCGTCGACCATGTGCTCGACGACGCGCGGGCCGGCGATCTGCCCTTCCTTGGTGACGTGGCCGACGAGGATCACGGCCGCGCCGCTCGCCTTGGCGTAGCGGATCAGGGCCTGGGCGCCGGTGCGCACCTGCGTGACCGTGCCGGGCGCCGATTCGACGCCGTCCGACCAGAGGGTCTGGATCGAATCGATCACGACGAGGTCGGGGCGGCGCGCCTCGTTGAGGGTGGCGAGGATGTCCTCGACGTTGGTCTCCGCCATCAGCTTGACGCCGGTATCGGCGACTTTCAGGCGCTGGGCGCGCAGGCGCACCTGCGCGACGGCCTCCTCGCCCGAGACGTAGATGACGGAATGGCCGCGGCGGGCGAGCGCGGCGGTGGCCTGCATCAGGAGCGTCGACTTGCCGATGCCGGGATCGCCACCGATGAGCAACGCCGAGCCGCGCACGAAGCCGCCGCCCGTCGCCCGGTCGAGCTCGTCGATGCCGGACACGACGCGCGGCGCCTCGTCGCTCTCGCCCGCCAGCGACAGGAGCTCGGAGGCCCGGCCCTTGCGCCGGCCGCGCGCCATCATCGGCCCGCCGCCGACGCCCCCGCCGGCATCCACCTGCTCCTGGACGATGGTGTTCCACTCGCCGCAGGCGTCGCACTTGCCCTGCCAGCGCGTATAGACCGCCCCGCAGGACTGACAGATGAAGGAGATCTTGGGCTTGGCCATGCGGGTCCAGGGGCGAGTGACGTTGCCCTAGATGGCACGCGAACAAAGCGGAAACAAGCGTGCAGGCCGGCTAGGTCGCGCCTCCCGTCGCCCAGTCCGGAACCTCTCCGACGACGACGCCGAAGAAGGTGATGAGGAGCCAGTAGGACATGAAGGTGATGACCACGAGAGCGAGGACGTTCACCCAGATGCCCTTCGCCGCCATCTGGCCGATGGTGAAGTAGCCCGAGGAGAAGACGAGGGCGTTGGGCGGGGTTGCGACCGGCAGCATGAAGGTCATGGAGGCCGCGAGCGTCGCGGGGAAGGCGAGAAGCAGCGGGTTTTCGCCGATGCCGATCGCGAGGACCGCGAAGAGCGGCACGAAGGCCGCGGCGGTGGCCGTGTTGGAGGTGAACTCCGTCATGACGAGGACGACGAGGGTGATCAGGAGCACGATGCCGATCGTCGGCAGGCCGGAGGCGTAGCCGCCGATCTGATCGCCGATCCAGGCGTCGAGGCCGGTGGAAGCCATGGCGCCGGCAAGGCTGAGGCCGCCGCCGAAGAGCAGCAGGATGTTCCAGGGAAGGCGCTTGGCCGTGTCCCAGTCGATCAGCGCGCCCCCGTTCGGGCCGCCGGACGGCGTCAGGAACAGCGCGAGAGCGGCGAAGATCGAGATCGAGGCGTCGCTGAGGCCGGGAACGTAAGGTGTGATCGTGGTGCGCAGCGCCCATGCCGCGGCGGTCAGCGCGAAGATCGCGGCGACGCGGATCTCGGCCCGCGTCCAGCCGCCGAGCTCGTCGAGCTGCGTGCGGAACAGGGCGTCGGCGCCCTCGATCTCGCCGCGGTCGAGCCGGATGGCGAGGCGGGTGAGGATGAGCCAGGTGCCGGTCAGCATGACCGCGGCGATCGGCACGCCCATGATCATCCACTGGGCGAAGCCGATGTCGTAGCCGTAGGCCCGGTTGAGCGTGCCCGCGAGGATGGCGTTGGGCGGCGTGCCGATCAGCGTCGTCACGCCGCCGATGGAGGCGGCGTAGGCGACCGCGAGCATCAGGGCCATGGGGAACTGCGAGCTGCCGCCGCGCTCCTCGATGAGCTTGGCGACGGACATGGCGACGGGGAAAATCATCACCGCCGTCGCGGCGTTGGAGACCCACATGCCGCAGAGCGCCGTCGCCAGCATGAAGCCGCCGATGATGTTGTGCTGGCGCGAGCCGGTGCGGCGCAGGATGTTGAGCGCCACGCGGCGGTGCAGGTTCCAGCGCTCCATGGCGAGGGCGAGAAGGAAGCCGCCCATGAAGAGGAAGATGACGGGATCGGCGAAGGGTGCGGCCGCCTCGCGCACGGTGTTGATGCCGAAGGTGGGAAAGAGCGCGACCGGAAGGAGCGCCGTGACCGGAAGGGGGATCGCCTCGGTGATCCACCAGGCGAACATCAGTCCGACGACGGCGACGACCCGCCAGCCTTCCGGCGAGAGACCCTCGGGCGCCGGCAGGGCGAGAAGGCCCAGGAAGATCGCGAGGCCGACGGCGATCGGAACGGGCTTGATCGGAAAGATCCCGTCGTCGGCGCGCTGAGACGCCGCGGATGCGGCGTCGGTCCGGTTCGGCAGGCTTGCGGCGCGGGGACCTGCGGCGGCGGCGTCATCGCTCATGGTGATTCCTCCCGATGAGACAATCTGGCGCAAGTGGGGCAGCAATCCAGGCGTGTGATGCGGATCGGCGCCTTTTCGGGTCGACGTGCCGCCGGTCTTTTCGCGCGGCAGGGGACGAAAGCGGTGCCAGGGCGCGCGGGCGCGATTCCGCGCCGCGTGGGGAGCGGCCGGAGCGTTGAAGCAGTCGGTGCCTCCCTTGCGAGGAGGGCTAGGGGGCGCCGCAGGCTGAACCTGCGACGTATGCTAATCGTCAGAAAGGGTCCGCCTGCGGCGCCCACCGCGAGGGACTGCGTCGCTTTTCCGATGCGGGGCCATCCCGCACCGCGCGCGTGGGAGCCAGAAACGGGCGGCTTCACCCGTGCCTGACGGCGTCCTCCCGAGTTCGGGTCTGTCCCAACCGGGTCCCGGGTCTGCCTTCGGGGATACTCCACGGCGCGGGCCGTTACAGCCTGCACCGATCCTCGCGCGTCGCGCCGCCCGGGTGAGCGCTCCTCCGGAAGAAGCGAACTGAACCGGACCTCGCCCGCCGGCCCTCTCGAACGATCCCGGTGATCATTCGCGCCCATCCGAACGGGCCGGCGGTGAGGGCAAGGTAGGTGATGGGAGCGAGGGCGTGGATAAATTTCGCTTCTGTGCAGGCCGGAGCGGATGCTCCAGAAAACGCATCGAGCTGGCGCGCAAGGGGGCTGCCGTTCTGCTTTGAAGTCAGCGACCTTCAAGGCCGACATTTCGTCCTCTTCGGTGCCGGTGCCATCTTACGTTCTGCACCTAGATTGTGCGCCGCCTGACCCCTTGGCAGAGCTGGCGACCCTGCAGCGTGCAAAATTCTGGATTTTTGCACCAATGACACAATCGAGAGGAATGTTGTTTGAGAATATGTAATGCCGAAGATGATAAGGACTGCCCTGTCGGAGCAGGTGATTTTCTATGCAGGACCAAGACGACATTCATCCCGAAGCTGTGGTTGCTCCCGGATACCTTGCCAACCATGCCGCCCGTGCATTCAATCGCGAGGTGGATGCGGCGCTCAAGCCCCACGGCCTGACGATGGCGTTGATCGGACCGCTCCTGCTCCTGTCATGGAAAGGACCACTGCTGCAACGTGACCTTGTCCGCTCGTCCGCTGTCAGGCAGCCGGCTATGGTCGCGCTTCTCGACAGGCTGGAGACGATGGCACTGATCGCCCGCTCGCCATCGTCGAACGACCGCCGCGCGTCGGTGGTCGAGCTCACAGATGCTGGACGCGAGGCAGCCATGATCGGCGGCCAAGCGCTGATCGACGGCAACACGAAAGCCCTCGAGGGCTTTTCACGCGAGGAAGCCGCCTGTCTGGTCGGGTTGCTTCAGAGGCTGATCGTCAATCTTGACCGACGCTAAGACCGGAATATATCATTCGTGATATTTTTTGGTTCGAGGAGCCGGTTTTCATGTCCCATCGCATTCTCGTTTCAGGCGCTAGCATTGCTGGCAACACCGCAGCTTGGTGGTTGAGCCGTCTCGGCAACGACGTCACCCTGGTGGAGCGAGCCTCTGAGTTCCGCGACGGTGGGCAGAACATCGACGTGCGCGGTGTCGGCCGTGAGGTCCTACGGCGCATGGGGCTGGAGCAGGCCGCGCTCGATAGAGGTACCGGCGAAAAGGGAACAACATGGGTCGATGATATGGGCGAAGTCGTCGCGGCGTTTGAGACCGACGAGCTGGAAGGCGATGGTCCGACGGCGGAGATGGAAATCCTGCGCGGCGACCTTGCACGCCTCCTCTACGAGCCAGCCCAAGAGGGGGCGACGTTTCGCTTCGGCGACACGATCGAACATATCGACGATAACAACGAGAGGGTCTGCGTCACGTTCGCCAGTGGCAAGACCGAAAGCTACGATCTGGTCATCGTCGCGGAAGGTGTCGGATCAAAGACTCGCGAACTCGTGTTTCCCGACGAGAACGATCCGCGCTGGATGGACCTGACGATCGCTTATTTTACCATTCCGCGCACGCCGGACGATAACCGTATGTGGCGTTGGTACAATGCGACGGGAGGGCGGAGCCTCTCGCTACGGCCCGACAATCACGGTACCATCCGCGCGAACCTGACTATCCAGCAAGCACCCGGCGGCGAGCAAGACTGGGATGCCGACCGCCAGAAAGCTTATATGCGCGAGCGTTTCGCGGATGCTTGATGGCAAGCGAAGCGCATACTTGCGGGAATGGACGGCACGCAGGACTTCTACTTCGATGTTTTGCGTCAGGTGCGGATGAAGCGCTGGTCGAAGGGCCGGGTCGTGCTGACTGGCGATGCTGCTTGGTGCGCTACACCGCTCGCCGGCATCGGCACAACGCTGGCAGTGACGGGTGCCTATGTCCTGGCAAGCGAACTTCATCGCAACCGCGACCTGACGGCCGCACTTGATGCCTACGACGCGGCAATGCGTCCGATGGTCGAGGACGGCCAAAGCGTTCCCAAAATCGCTCCGCGCATGATGCATCCGCGCAGCCGCCTCGGTATCCACCTTCTGCATGGTGCACTCGGCGTTGCCAGCAAGCCGCCTATCCGCAACTTGGCCGCTAAGTTGTTCGCGGGCGAGACGAAAGCGCCCGATCTGTCTGGCTATCCAGAAAACGTGTCGCAAGGTGATAAAGCGTATTCGTTTTCAAGTCGCCAGTTGGTCCCATAATGGCGGTTATGTCGCTGCACCGGGATCCGCGATCGCCCGGGGCGGGTGACAGACGATCTCGACGTTTGGCGCGGGCTTTCCGCGCGTTTCGAATGTGAAATGTTCTGCAGGTGGTTCCTGGGTACGTGCAATCCGGGCGAGAGCATCGAGCCGGATGTTCCCGTGATGCCGGGCGGGCGCGGGCGGCGGCTCGACCTCGACGTCTGCGCAAATCCTCAGGACACGGACGCGGAGGACGCGGACCGCGCGCCGCGCGCCGCGCGCGCCTACTCGAAGCGCTCCGGCAGGTAGGCTTCCTCGGCGAGGTCGGAGAAGCGGGTGAACTCGGCCTGGAAGGCGAGAGGGACGGAGCCGGTGGGGCCGTGGCGCTGCTTGGCGATGATGACCTCGGCCTTCCCGCGCGCGTCGTTCATCGCCTGCTCCCACTTGAGGTGCTCGTCGGTGCCGGGCTTGGGCTCGCGGGCCGCGAGGTAGTATTCCTCGCGGTAGACAAAGAGGACGACGTCGGCGTCCTGCTCGATCGAGCCGGACTCGCGAAGGTCGGAGAGCTGGGGGCGCTTGTCCTCGCGGTTCTCGACCTGTCGCGAGAGCTGCGACAGGGCGATGATGGGCACGTTCAGCTCCTTCGCCAGGGCCTTCAGGCCCGTGGTGATCTCGGTGATCTCCTGGACGCGGTTGCCGGCGGTCTTCGACGAGCCCTGCATCAGCTGGACGTAGTCGATGATCATGACGTCGAGGCCCTTCTGGCGCTTCAGGCGCCGGGCTCTGGCCGAGAGGGCGGCGATGGAGATGCCGCCGGTCTGGTCGATGTAGAGCGGCAGGCGCTGCATCGTTTCCGAGCAGGCGACGAGCTTCACGAGCTCCTGGTCGTTGATCGAGCCGCGACGGATCTTGGAGGAGGAGATCTCCGTCTGCTCCGACATGATACGGGTGGCGAGCTGCTCGGCGCTCATTTCGAGGGAGAAGAAGGCGACGACGCCGCCGTTCTTGGCCTGGAAGGTGCCGTCGGCCTGCTCGGCGGGCTCGTAGGCGGCCGCGACGTTGAAGGCGATGTTGGTGACGAGCGAGGTCTTGCCCATGGCCGGGCGCCCCGCGAGGATGATGAGATCCGAGGGCTGGAGGCCGCCCATGCGCCGATCGAGGCCCATGATGCCGGAGGACACGCCCGACAAGCCGCCGTCGCGGTCCTTGGCGGCGGTGGCCATGCGCACCGCGATGGTGACGGCGTCGGTGAAGGACTGGAAGCCGCCGTCGTTGCGGCCCGTCTCCGCGAGCGAGAAGAGGCGCTTCTCGGCCTCCTCGATCTGGAGCTTGGGCTCCATGTCGAGGGGCGCGTCGAAGGCGAGGTTCACCATCTCCTCGCCGATGCCGATGAGCGAGCGGCGCAGCGCCAGGTCGTAGATCGCGCGGCCGTAGTCGCCGGCATTGATGATGGTGGTGGCTTCCGCCGCGAGGCGCGCGAGGTACTGGGCGAGGCTGATGTCGCCGACCCGGTCCTGCGCGGGCAGGAAGGTCTTGATCGTCACGGGGTTGGCGAGCTTTCCCATGCGGATCATCTCGCCGGTCTTGTCGAAGATCTCCCGGTGGAGCGGCTCGAAGAAGTGGTCCGGCTTCAGGAAGTCGTGGACGACGTAGTAGGCGTCGTTGTTGACGAGAATGGCGCCGAGCAGCGCCTGCTCGGCCTCGATGTTGGCGGGCGCCTCCCGATAGAGCGGGGCTTCCTCCTGAAATTTGCGCGCAGGCTCCGCCACCGTGCCGCTCCTTCTCATGCCATGTCGTCAAAATCGGACCCGACCGGCCGGGGCCTGAGTCGGAAAGGGTCCATAATAGCACGGCCGAACCCGCCGCAAGCTGACGCGGCGGCAACGGTCGTCGGCCCTGTGAATGACGGGGATCGGTGTGGACAGGCTGTGCGAAGGGGAGGAGCGGGCGCGCCTGATCAGCCGGCGAGCCGGGCATCCGGCACGGCTGCGACGGGCGGGCGCGCCGCGCCGCCGTCGAGGAGGCGCAGCCGCGACTCGGCTTGCGCGATATAGTCGCGGGTCACGGGAAGGGCGTCGATGCGCCGGGCGAGCTGGATCTGGAAGACGACGAGGTTCTGCCAGCGGAAGCCGCACTCGGCCGCCGAGAGGTAGAACTCCCACATCCGGCAGAAGCGCTCGTCGTAGAGCGCCTTGGCCTCCTCCCGCCGGGCGGCGAAGCGCAGGCGCCAGGCCTTCAGCGTTTCGGCGTAGTGAAGGCGCAGGACCTCGACGTCGGTGACGACGAGGCCGGCGCGCTCGGTGGCGGGCAGGATCTCCGACAGGGCCGGCAGCGTTCCGCCGGGAAAGATGTGCTTGGCGATGAAGGCGTTGGTTTCCGCCGGGCCCTCCAGGCGGCCGATCGTGTGGAGCAGCATGACGCCGTCGTCGGCGAGAAGCCGGCGCGCGGCGCCGAAGTAGTCAGCGTAGAAGCGCGGGCCGACGTGCTCGAACATGCCGACGGACACGATGCGGTCGAAGCGGCCGGCCGTGTGGCGATAGTCCTCGATGCGGAAGCGGGCCCGCGCGGCGAGGCCCTGGTCCTCGGCGCGGCGGTTGGCGACGCCCTCCTGCTCGGTCGAGAGGGTGATGCCGGTGACTTCGCTCGCGCAGTGGCGCGCGAGATAAAGGCCGAGGCCGCCCCAGCCGCAGCCGATGTCGAGAACCGACAGGTCCGGCCGGTCGATGTGGAGCTTGGCGGCGATGTGGCGCTTCTTGGCGAGCTGGGCCGTCTCCAGATCGTCGGCGGGCGATTCGAAATAGGCGCAGGAATATTGCCGGTCGGCGTCGAGGAAGAGGTCGTAGAGCGCGCCCGACAGGTCGTAATGGTGCTCGACGTTGCGGCGCGAGCGCCCGGGCGTGTTGCGCAGCCGCAGCGGCTTCAGGAGCGCGCCGAGCGTCTCGGCGGCCCGCATCCAGGGCTCGTCGGTGGCGTGGGTGCCGGCATTGCGGAAGACGAGGGCGAGGAGGTCGTGGATCGTGCCCTCGACCATGTCGATCTCGCCGTCCATGTAGCGCTCGGGAAAGGCAAGGCCGGGATTGAGCGCGACGGCGCGCTCCGCGGCGCGGGTCTTCAGGCGCACGTGGACCGGCTTGCCGCTGCCGTCGCCCCAGCGCGATTGGCGTCCGGCGGAATCGGTGACGAGGAGGGTGCCCTCGCGCACGAGATGGCGGACATAGAGGGACAGGATCGGGTTCATCGCGGATCGAGCCTCCGGGCGCGCCCGCGAGCCCGCCCTGGCGCAAGGCTCGACCGACACAGGCGGCCGAGAGCGATGATATGCCCTCTCGCCCATGCGAAAAGGGCCCCGGCGATGCCGGGGCCCTCGATGTTTCAACAGCGTGGCAACGATCAGCCGGCGGCCGCTTCGTCGCCTTCGGTCTCGGTGGCCTCGGCCTCGTCGCCCTCGGCCTCGACCTCGTCGCCGAGATCCTCGTCCTCGTCGTCGCCGTAGATGGCGGCGGCCGAGGTGAGGTCCTCGCCGCGAGCCTGGCGCTCGGCCTCGTCGGGCGAGCGGGCGATGTTGACGGAGATCTCGACCTCGACCTCGGAGTGGAGGGCGATCGTCACCGGGTGGACGCCGATGGTCTTGATCGGCTGGTTCAGCTGGATCTCGCTGCGGCCGACCTTGAAGCCCTGCTCGCGCAGGATCTCGGCGAGGTCGCGCGTGGACACCGAACCGTAGAGCTGGCCGGTCTCGGCGGCGGAGCGCACGACGACGAAGGAGCGGCCGTTCAGCGTCTCGGCGACCGACGAGGCCTCGGCCTTGCGCTCTTCGTTGCGCTGGATGATCTGCGCCTTCTGGGCTTCGAAGCGGGCGCGGTTGGCGTCGTTGGCGCGCAGCGCCCGGCCGGTCGGCAGGAGGTAGTTGCGGGCAAAGCCGTCGCGCACGCGGACGGTCTCGCCCATCTGGCCGAGCTTGGCGACGCGCTCGAGGAGGATGACTTCCATGGGATGATTCCTTGGGTTCGTGTTGGAAGGTCTGGCGGGGTCTCAGGTGCCGGGCGGCGCGACCGGCGGCCGATTGGCGCGACCGGTCTCGATGATGCCGAACACCGTGAAGGCGAGGATCGGGAACAAGAGGAGGACGATGGCCGCGTAGGCGGCGAAGAGCAGGAGGCCGCGACCCGCCCGGCCGCGGGTGCGCCGGTGAAGGGCGGCGAGGCCGACGAGGCTGAAGGCGGCGAAGTAGGCGCCCACCACGACGCCGCCGACGAGCCCGACCGGTTCGGGCAGAAGGGCGGCGACGAGGCCGAGCGCGAACAGCGTGACGGCGACGCGCGGCAGGCGCCCGGCCGCCGGGATGTCGTCGCGCGGGCGCGGCAGGCGGCCCGAGATGCGGGCGGCCAGCGCGCCGAGATAAAGGCCGACGACGAGCGTCACCACCAGCATGGCCGGCTGGACCATCGGCACGAGGTCGGCGATCAGGCGGGCGAACTGCGAAACCTGCTCGGGCGTCAGCCCTTCCGCCGTCGCGCCGCTGGCGGTCAGGGCGGCGGCGAGGTCGGCGGCGACCGAGGCGGGATCGTAGGCGACGAGCCAGCCAAGGACCACGCAGGCCAGAACGCTCATGCCGACCAGCGCGTGGAAGACGCGCGGCAGCGGATACCAGTCGAGCGGCGGGGTCTGGCCGGGCGCGGCGTCGCCGACGGGGCGCGCGAGGCCGGCGAGGTGGCCGGCGACGGCGGTCGGCAGCATCATCGTGAGAAGCAGGGACAGCGCGTTGAAGCCGGCGCCGGTGGCGGCGTAGAGCAGGCCCGCGGCCGTGAAGGCGGCGATGAAGCCTGCGGCCGTTCCCCAGCCCAGGCTCGCGATCGCCACCGGGATCGGCGCGGCGAGGGCGAGGCCGACGGCCGTCGACGAATCGAGGACGACGCCCGCGAAGAGCAGGCCGCCCGCGAGTCCGGCGGCGATGCCGACGAGAATGGCTTGGGGGGTCATCAAGGGGTTCGCTGTCCTGCGGGAAGAGCAGTTAGGGACGCTTGTCCCAACTCGGCTGAATCTGGGAAAACGCGCCCGCCGCCGCCTGTTCGCGGACGAGCCCGGGAGCCGGGCGCCCGATCGGGGCGCCCGACGAGCGCACTTACTTCAGGACGTAGGGCAGGAGGCCCAGGAAGCGGGCGCGCTTGATCGCCTGGGCGAGGGCGCGCTGGTTCTTCTGGGAGACCGCCGTGATGCGCGAGGGCACGATCTTGCCGCGCTCGGAGATGTAGCGCTGCAGGAGGCGGACGTCCTTGTAGTCGATCTTCGGCGCGTCGGAGCCGGCGAACGGGTCGGACTTGCGGCGGCGATGGAAGGGCCGGCGCGTCGGGAGCTGTGCGATGTCGACCATTGTGGCTTACTCCGAATCGCTGTCGGTGGCGCGGGGGCGGCGGGGGCCGCGATCGTCCTCGCGGTCACGGCGCGGGCCGCGGTCGCCGCGATCACCGCGGTCGCCACGCTCGCCGCGGCGCGGGCCGCGATCGTCGCGCTTCTGCATCATGGCGGACTGCCCGTCTTCGTGGGTGTCGACCTTGATGGTGATGTAGCGCAGGATGTCTTCGTTGAAGCGCATCTGACGCTCCATCTCATGAAGCGCCGACGCCGGGGCATCGATGTTCATGAGCGTGTAGTACGCCTTGCGGTTCTTCTTGATGCGGTAGGAGAGGGTCTTCAGACCCCAATTCTCGACCTTGCCGACCTTGCCGCCGTTCTGTTCGATCACGCCGCGATATTGTTCGACGAGCTGATCGACCTGCTGGCTGCTGATGTCCTGGCGTGCGAGAAACACGTGCTCATAGAGCGCCATGGCGTCGCCTTTCCTTGTCCAATCGTTTGCCCGAGATCCAAGGCGGCTAAGCCTCTGCGACTAACCCGATGGGAAAGGCGCGTCGAAGGAACGGTCGAGAGCGGAGACACGGGAAGTTTCGCGCCTTGAGGCACGGATCGAGCCGGGGAGAATCGGTCGCCTTCCGTTCAGCCACCGGCCGAGGACCGGGCATGACGAGGCGGCGCATAAAGCAAATGGCGGGCAAGCGCAAGTCTCGACGGCGTCCCCCCGCTACCACCGCTGGGTGCCTTGCGCCTTGACACGTCGCCTCGCATGCGCCTTCAACCCGCGCCAACGACAGCTCGGGCCGCGACGCGTAGGCGTGGCGCGACAGACCAAGAAAGCGGGAGGCGTGGCCATGGCGTTCGCGTTGGTGTTTCCGGGGCAGGGCAGCCAGAGCGTGGGCATGGGGCGGGCCCTGGCGGACGCCTATCCCGCGAGCCGGGCGGTCTTCGAGGCGGTGGACGCCGCGCTGGGGCAGGCGCTCAGCCGGACGATCTTCGACGGTCCCGAGGCCGATCTGACGCTGACGGCGAACACGCAGCCGGCGCTGATGGCGGTCTCGATGGCGGCGATGAAGGCGCTGGAGGCCGAGGGCTTTCCGACAAGCGAGGCGGCCTTCGTGGCGGGGCATTCGCTCGGCGAATATTCGGCGCTCTGCGCGGCCGGCGCGCTCGACATCTCCGACGCGGCGCGGCTCCTGCGGATTCGCGGCGACGCGATGCAGGCGGCGGTGCCAGCGGGCGAGGGCGCGATGGCCGCGATCCTCGGGCTCGACTCGGACGCGGTCGCCGCGCTCTGCCGCGAGGCGGCGGCGGAAGGCGGCGTCTGCGAGCCGGCCAACGACAATGGCGGGGGGCAGATCGTCGTGTCGGGCAGCGCCGCGGCCGTGGCGCGGGCGGTGGCGCTGGCACCGGAGAAGGGCGCCAAGCGCGCGATCCCGCTCTCGGTGTCGGCACCCTTCCATTGCTCGCTGATGCAGCCGGCCGCCGATCGCATGGCCGCGGCGCTGGCGGACGCGGCGATCCGGCAGCCGTCGAGCCCGGTGGTGGCGAACGTCCTCGCCTCCGCCATCTCCGATCCCGGCGAGATCCGCCGCCGGCTCGTCGAGCAGGTGACGGCGCAGGTGCGCTGGCGCGAATGCGTCGAGTCCCTCGCCGCCAACGGCGTCGACACGCTGATCGAGGTCGGGAACGGCAAGGTGCTGGCGGGATTGGCCAAGCGCATCGACAAGTCGCTGAAGACCGTTTCCGTCGGGAGTCCCGACGACATCGCAGCCGCACTGGCAGCCGTGCGCGGCTGAGTCGCCAAGTTTCAGGAGATCAACGAGATGTTCGACCTTTCCGGCCGCAAGGCCCTCGTCACCGGCGCTTCGGGCGGCATCGGCGAGGCGATCGCGAGGACGCTGCACGAGGCGGGCGCGACCGTCGGCCTTCACGGCACGCGGCGCGAGAAGCTGGAGGAGCTGGCGACGAGCCTCGGCGGCGAGCGCGTCCACGTCCTGCCGGCGGACCTTGGAAGCCGCGACGACCAGAAGGCGCTGGCCGAGGCCGCGGAGGCCGCGCTCGGCGGCATCGACATCCTCGTCAACAATGCGGGAATCACCAAGGACGGGCTCTTCGTGCGCATGTCCGACGAGGATTGGGACCGCGTCATCGAGGTGAACCTGACGGCCGCCTTCCGGCTGACGCGGGCGGTGACGCACGCGATGATGAGGAAGCGCTTCGGGCGCATCGTCAACATCACCTCGATCGTCGGGACCACCGGCAATCCGGGGCAGGCGAACTACTGCGCCGCCAAGGCGGGCATGGTCGGCTTCTCCAAGAGCCTCGCCCAGGAGATCGCCTCGCGCGGCGTCACCGTGAACTGCGTCGCGCCCGGCTTCATCAAGAGCGCCATGACCGACAAGCTGAACGAGAAGCAGCGCGACGCCATCATGGGCGCGATTCCCATGAAGCGCATGGGCGAGGGGGCGGAAATCGCCGCCGCGGTCCTGTTTCTCGCCTCGAACGAAGCGGGCTACGTCACCGGCCAGACCCTTCACGTCAACGGCGGAATGGCGATGATCTGAGGCCCCGGCCCGGCCGCCGCAGCGGCGGTGGCCACCGATGTTTGGCCGGCCCCGGCTTGATTCAGGGCCTGCCGCCGTCTAACGAGAGCGAAAAGCCTTCGCAGCCAACACAAGGAACGGCAATGAGCGATACCGCTGAACGGGTGAAGAAGATCGTCGTCGAGCACCTGGGCGTGGAGAAGGAGAAGGTGACGGAGAACGCCTCCTTCATCGACGATCTCGGCGCGGACAGCCTCGACACGGTCGAGCTCGTGATGGCGTTCGAGGAAGAGTTCGGCGTCGAGATTCCCGACGACGCGGCCGAGACGATCCTCACGGTCGGCGACGCCGTCCGCTTCATCGAAAAGAACCAGGCCTGAGGCTCGGCGATTTCTCCGCCAGCCTTTGAGTCCGTCCGTCGCATGAGGCGCGTGGTCATCACCGGCATCGGCATGGTCAGCCCCTTGGGCGCCGGCGCCGACGTCACCTGGAATCGTCTCCTGTCCGGCGCCAGCGGCGCCGGGCGGGTCACGTCGTTCGAAGTGGACGATCTTCCCTGCAAGATCGCCTTCCAGATCCCGCGCGGGGACGGAAGCGACGGCACCTTCAATCCCGACGATTGGATGGAGCCGAAGGAGCAGCGCAAGGTCGACGACTTCATCGTCTACGCCATGGCCGCGGCCACAGAGGCGCTGAACGACGCCGACTGGCATCCCACCACCTACGAGGACCAGATCGCCTCGGGCGTTCTGATCGGCTCGGGCATCGGCGGGCTCCAGACCATCGAGAAGACCTCGCTGATCCTCGCCGAGAAGGGGCCGCGCCGCGTGTCTCCCTTCTTCATCCCGGGCAGCCTGATCAATCTCGCCAGCGGGCAGGTCTCGATCCGTCACGGCCTGAAGGGCCCGAACCATTCGGTCGTCACGGCCTGCTCCACCGGCGCCCACGCCATCGGCGACGCGTCGCGGCTGATCGCGCTCGGCGATGCCGACGTGATGGTGGCCGGCGGCGCGGAATCACCGGTCTGCCGCATCGCGCTCGCCGGCTTCGCCGCCTGCCGCGCGCTGTCCACCAGCTTCAACGACGAGCCGACCCGCGGCTCGCGTCCCTACGACCGCGACCGCGACGGCTTCGTCATGGGCGAGGGTGCCGGCGTCGTCGTGCTCGAGGAATACGAGCACGCCAGGGCGCGCGGCGCCAAGATCTACGCCGAGGTCATCGGCTACGGCCTGTCGGGCGACGCCTACCACATCACCGCTCCGTCCGAGGACGGCGACGGCGCCTTCCGCTGCATGACCGCCGCGCTGAAGCGGGCGGGCGTCCAGCCGTCCGACCTCGACTACGTCAACGCCCACGGCACCTCGACGCCGCTCGGCGACGAGATCGAGCTGCGCGCCATCGAGCGGCTGGTCGGCGACGCGGCGTCGGGGCTCACCATGTCCTCCACCAAGTCGGCCATCGGCCATCTTCTCGGCGCCGCCGGTGCCGTGGAGGCGATCTTCTCGGCGCTGGCGATTCGCGACAACGTCGCCCCGCCGACGCTGAACCTCGACAACCCCTCCGTCGAGACGAAGATCGATCTCGTGCCGCACGAGAAGCGCGAGAAGCGCATCGACGTCGCCCTGTCGAACTCCTTCGGCTTCGGCGGCACCAACGCTTCGCTGGTCCTGCGCCGCGTTGAGGACTGAGGCGCTCGGCGGCCTGTAGGCCGCCGACGCTCCGGCGAACCGGCTTTCGCCATATTCCGATGATGGTTCGGAGGGCGGGCGCACCGCCGCAGGCAGCCAATCGGGGAAACGGACGTGACTGACAGCCAGATCGGCCCCCAGACCGCACTCGGCAGCGGCGACGCGGGCGGGAGCGGGCGGCGCGACAAGCCGCGTCGCCGATCCCGCCTCGCACGCAGCCAGGTCGTCATCTTCTTCAACCTGCTCCTGTCGGGCGCGGTTCTAGGCCTTCTGACGGTCGGCGCGGTGCTCTACTGGGGCAAGTCGCAGTTCGAGGGGCAGGGACCGCTGCGCGAGGAGGCGACCTACGTCGTTCCGCGCAACTCCGGCTGGTCGAGCGCCGCGGCGGGGCTCGAAAGCCACGGCATCATCTCCAGCGCCGAGGTCTTCGAATACGGCGTGCGGCTCGCCGGCAAGAGCACGGCGCTGAAGCCGGGCGAGTACGGTTTCGCGCCGGGCGTCTCGATGCGCGAGGTGATGGACACGCTCGCCTCGGGCAAGTCCATCATGTACTCGGTCTCGGTGCCGGAAGGCTGGACGGTCCAGCAGATCTACGACCGGCTGGCGGCGAACGAGGTGCTGACCGGCGACCTGCCGGCGCTGAAGCCCGAGGGCACGCTGCGGCCGGACACCTACCGCGTCCAGCGCGGCACGACCCGCGCCGAGCTCATCGAGCAGATGGAAGAGGCGCAGAACAAGCTCGTCCAGGAAGTCTGGGCGAAGCGCTCGCCCGACCTGCCGGTGGACGACATCGGCCAGTTCCTGACGCTGGCCTCGATCGTGGAGCGCGAAACGGGCGTCGATTCGGAGCGGCCGCACGTCGCCTCGGTGTTCGTGAACCGGCTGCGCGAGGGCATGCGTCTCCAGTCCGATCCGACCTTCCTTTACGGGATCTACGGCGGGCGGGGAAAGCCGAGCGACAAGCCGATCACCCAGTCCGACATCGAGAGCGACACGCCCTACAACACCTATCGCGTCCGCGGCCTGCCGCCTGGGCCGATCGCCAATCCGGGCCGCGCGGCGCTGGAAGCGACGGCCAATCCGCTGGATACCGACGACCGGTACTTCGTCGCCGACGGAACGGGCGGCCACGCCTTCGCGTCTTCGCTGGAGGAGCACAACCGCAACGTCCGGCGCTACCGCGAGTGGGAACGCAGCCAGGCGGCGCAGGCGACCGAGCCGGCGGGCGGCACGGGCGCGGCCGAGGCGGTGGTCGAGTAGCCGGGCGCCGCATCGCGCGCAGAACAAGGAGAGCCGGGCCATGCCCGTCCAGAGCATGACCGGCTTCGCCCGGAGCGAGGCGGCGGCGCCTGCAGGCTTCGCCTGGGAGATCCGCTCGGTCAACGGCAAGGGTCTGGACCTGCGCTTCCGCCTGCCGCCCGGCTTCGAAACGCTGGAGCCGGAGCTGAGGCGCGCGGCCGGCGCGCGGCTCGCCCGCGGCAACGTCCAGGCGGCGCTCCAACTGGCCGGCGGCGCTTCGGCGGGCGGCTACGTTGTCAACGAGGCGATGCTGCGGCTCGTGGCGGAGGCGGCGCAGCGGCTGGTGGCGGCGAACGAGGCGACGGCCCCCCGCGCCGACGGGCTGCTGGCGCTGCGCGGCGTGATCGAGCCGGCCGACGCGGCGAACGGCGCGGGTTCAGTGCGCGGCGCCGAGGAGCCGGAGCTGCGGAGTGCGGTGTTCGCCGGGTTCGAAGAGGCGCTGGAGGGGCTCGTCGCCGGACGCACGGCGGAAGGAGCGGCGCTCGCCCCGCATTTCGCCGCGCGGCTGGACGAGATCGAGACGCTCGTCGCCCGAGCCGAAGCCGAGCCGTCGCGGCGCCCGGAGGCGATCCGCCAGCGGCTGGCAATTCAGGTCGCCGAGCTTCTCGGCGCGGAAGCGGGGCTCGATCCGGCGCGGCTCCACGCGGAGGCCGCGCTGCTCGCGACCCGCGCCGACATCCGCGAGGAGATCGACCGGCTGCGCGCCCACGTGGCGGCGGCGCGCGCGCTTCTCGACAAGGGCGGCCCGGTCGGTCGGCGGCTCGACTTCCTGGCGCAGGAATTTAACCGGGAGGCGAATACGATCTGCTCCAAATCCAACGCGGCGGCGTTGACCGAGATCGGGCTCGACCTGAAAACCGTTATCGATCAGTTCCGCGAGCAGGTTCAGAACGTCGAATGACCGCAATCCACGACGCAGAGCTGTCACAGCCCATCGCCCGCCGCGGCCTGATGCTGGTCCTGTCCTCGCCCTCCGGCGCCGGCAAGTCCACGATCGCCCGCACGCTGCTCGAGACCGACAAGCGCTTCGCGCTGTCGGTGAGCGTGACGACGCGCAAGCGCCGGCCGAGCGAGATCGACGGCGTCCATTACCACTTCATCGACGTGGACGAGTTCCACCGCCTGCGCGAGGCCGGGGCGCTGCTCGAATGGGCGGAGGTCCACGGCAACTTCTACGGCACGCCTCGGGCGGCGGCCGAGAAGGCGATGCGCTCCGGGCAGGACATGCTCTTCGACATCGACTGGCAGGGTGCCCGGCAGCTCCAGGAGCAGGCGCGCTCGGACATCGTCTCGATCTTCATCCTGCCGCCCTCGATGAAGGAGTTGCGCACGCGCCTGCTCCGCCGGGCGGAGGATTCGCCCGCCACCATCGCCGTGCGGCTGCAGAACGCGCGGGTCGAGATCCAGCGCTGGCGCGACTACGACTACGTCGTTGTGAACGAGGACCTGGATCAGGCCTTCTCGTCGGTGCGCGCGATCATCGCGGCCGAGCGGCTGCGGCGGGACCGCCGGCCGGGGCTGTTCGACTTCACGGCCGGCCTTCTGGCGGAAGAGTTCTAGAACCGCACCCGACCGCGGCCGTTCGAACCGCCTCGCCGCCGCGCATGCGGCGGCGCGCTCAGAGCGCGTTCGCCAGCGCCACGAATTCCGACACGTCCAGGGTTTCCGCGCGCCGCTGCGGATCGATGCCGACGCGCTCGAGGAGGGCTTCGCCGCCGAGCGCCTTCAGGCTCTGGCGCAGCATCTTGCGGCGCTGGCCGAAGGCGGCCTGGGTGACCCGTTCGAGGGTCGCGAGATCGGCGGAAAGCGGCGCCTCGATCGGGCGCAGGTCGACGATCGACGAGGTCACCTTCGGCGGCGGGGTGAAGGCCTGCGGCGGCACGTCGAAGAGAATGCGGGCGCGGGTGCGCCAGCCGCACAAAACCCCGAGGCGACCGTAATGGTCCGTTCCGGGCCGGGCCACGATCCGCTCGGCGACCTCGCGCTGGAACATCAGGACGGCCTGGACCCAGGGCGGCGGCCAGGAGGGCGAGGCCACCCAGTTGGTCAGGAGCTGGGTGCCGACATTGTAGGGGAGGTTGGCGACGATCTTCACCGGCTTGCCGCGGGCGAGCTCGGCGGGATCGACCGTGAGAGCGTCGGCGTGGAGGACGCGCAGGCGGCCGGGATAGCGGGCGGCGATGGCCTCCAGGGCGGGAAGCGTGCGCTCGTCCTTCTCGATCACCGTGAGGTCGTCGGCGCCCTCGGCGAGGAGCGCGCGCGTGAGGCCGCCGGGGCCGGGGCCGACCTCGATCACCGCGTGACCGGCGAGCGGCAGCGCCTGGCGGGCGATCTTGCCCGTGAGGTTGAGGTCGAGGAGGAAGTTCTGGCCGAGGCTGCGCTTGGGGTCGAGCCCATGCTCGGCCAGCACCTCGCGCAAGGGGGGCAACCCGTCGAAGGCGAGGCTCACGAGGCGGCGGCGCCCATGCGCGCGGCAAGCCGCAGGGCGGCGACGAAGCTGTCGGGCCGGGCGCGGCCCGTTCCGGCGAGGTCGGCGGCGGTGCCGTGATCCGGCGAGGTCCGCACGATCGGCAGGCCCAGCGTGACGTTGACGGTCTCGTCGAAGGCGAGGGTCTTGGCCGGGATGAGCGCCTGATCGTGGTACATGCAGACGGCGACGTCGTAGCGCCTGCGGGCCTCGGCGTGGAACATGGTGTCGGCCGGCAGCGGGCCGATGGCGTCGATGCCCTCGTTTCGCAGGATCTCGACGGCGGGCGCGATGATCTCGATGTCCTCGCGCCCGATCGCTCCCCCTTCGCCCGCATGCGGGTTGAGCCCGGCCAGGGCGAGGCGGGGCGATTCGATGCCGAGGCGCTTCTGCATGTCGCGCGCGGCGATGCGGCAGGTCTCGACGATGAGGTCGGTCGTCAGGTCGTCGAGGACCTGCGCGAAGGGCACGTGGATGGTGACGGGAATGCAGGACAGGTCCGGCCCCGTCAGCAGCATCACGGGGCGGTAGCTGCCGCCGGTGATGCCGGCGCAAAGGTCGGCGAGATATTCCGTGTGGCCGGGATGGCGGAAGCCGGCGTCGTAGAGCGCCTTCTTGTGGATCGGCGCGGTGACGAGCGCCGCGGCTTCGCCCTCGAGGCAGAGCCGGGTTCCGCGGTCGATCGCCTCGACGGTGGCGAGTGCGTTGACGGGATCGAGCCTGGCTGGCGCCTCGTCGTGGTGGTTGACGAGCGGAAGAACGGGCAGGGCGCCGGTCCGGCACGCCTCGGGAGCCTCGCGGGCCGCGTCGATCACGGCGAGCGGCACGGGCAGCGACAGGCGCCGGGCACGGGCGGCGAGCATGGCGGGGTCGGCGAGGACGAAGAAGTCCGGCAGGGCGGACGGCTCCTGGCGGCGCGCGGCCGCCATGAGGATGACGTCCGGGCCGATGCCGGAGGGCTCGCCGACGGAGACCGCGAGGGGCGCAGGCCCCGTCCCGGTCCTCATCGCCGGCTGATCTGCGCCTTCGCCTTCAGCTCGGCGAGGAAGTCCGCGTCCGGCTCGGCCTGCTTGCCGAGTTTGGCCATGTCCTGTTCCTGGAAGACCATGCCGGCGGCGACGTCGTCGGACACGGTGCGCGCGTCGCAGACGGCGATGAACTCGACGCCGCGCTCGGTCTCCTTGGCGGGCGTCGTGCGGCCGGGCTGGAGGCGCTGGATGTCCGCCTTCCAGAGCATCGGCAGCTCGGGCGCCGCGATGCGTCCGAGATCGCGCACGGTGACGTCGCGCAGGGCGCTGGCGAGCTGGAACGTGCCCTGGCAGGTCTGGAAGCGCGAGCGCAGGTTGTTGGCCTCGGTCACGCGCCGCGCGATCGAGCCGCGCTCGCCCTTCGGCACCACGAGGATCACCTGCTGGAGGACGTATTCCGTGGTGGTCGGCTTGTTGCCGCCCTCGGCCAGCATGCGCTGCACGACGTCCTGCTCGCTCATGCGCTGCTTGGAGCGCAGGCGGGCCTGGACGGCCTGGCCCCAGCCCATCTGGGCGCGGATGTAGTCCTTGAAGGCGTCGGAGGAGAAGCCGGCCTGGGCGAGGACCTGGCCGAGCTGCTGGACGGTGAGCTTGTTCTGGGTGGCGAAGTTGTTGAACGCCGCGTCCACCGCCTCGTCGGGGATCTTGATGCCCCGGCGGCGGACTTCCTGATTCTTGATCGCTTCCTCGACCAGCTCGTCGGTCGCCTTCTGCTGCAGGTTGCCGCTCTCGCGGCGCAGGCGCAGGAAGGCGGCGCGCTGGTTGATCTGGTAGCTCGTGATCGCCTCGCGATTCACGACGACGCGCACCTCGGAGGCGGCCAGGGCCGGAGTCGCGCCGATGATCGACGGACCGGGAAAAGCGGCGGCCAAGGCGATGAAGCAGGCCGCGCCGGTGAGAAGCCGTTTGGCGGTCGTCATGTCGTAATCTAGCTCCCAGGTCCCGCAAGCCGTCCGAGCGATCCGGACGCACACGCGCCCGCGTCCGGGCGGGCGCGGGCGTCTGCTCTTGCAGCCATCCTTGGCGAAAGGATGGTCGATGGCGCGTTCCGGCTCAGCCGTCGTCGTCGAGATCGTAGTCGAAGCCGGCGTTGTCGACCAGCGTGCGCAGACCGATCTTGAACGACAAGGTCGTTTCGGTCGGCTCGAGCTGGTAGCGATCCAGCGTTTCCTCGTACTGGACGATCAGGCTGAAGCACTCGTCGGCGTAGCCGATGCCCGCCCGCTTCTGGAACAGGGCGTCGTTCTCGATGTCGTAGGACACGCCGCCAAAGGCCGTCCAGTTGTCGGTGACGCGGAACGACAGGTCGGTCTGCACCTGCTGGCGGTCGCGATAGGAGCCGAGGTCCGGCTGGGCGTCGATGATCGAATGCGTCGCCGAGACCGCCAGCCGCTCGTAGGCGAAGGCGGCGGTGGTGTCGGTGCGGCGGACCTCGAAGGTCTTCTCGTCGAAGCGCGCACCGGTGCCGAGGGTGAGGCCGACCGGCAGCGTGAAGGCGAGCGAGGCGACGTAGTCCGAGCGGTCCGTTTCCAGGCCCGAATCATAGCCGGTGAGGGCGAGGTCGCGCTGGGCGAAGGGGTTCTCGCCGGCCAGCTGGTAGGACTGGCCGAACATCGCGTCGACCTGGTAGCCGGTGCCGAAGGTGCCGACATAGGCGACGCCGAGATTGGCGCGCGTGCCGCCCTCGATCCGGTCGTAGCCGGAGAACTTGTCCTTCGAGAAGAGGTTCGCCGTCGAGAAGACGAGCGACTGCGCGTCCTCGTTCGGCAGGTCGCCGGCCTTCATCTCGTCCGGGCGCACCAGGAGCTGGGCGATCGGCTCGATGACGTGGGACGTCGTGGCCGTCTGGATCAGCCAGGGATAGCGCGCCTCGAGCGCCGCCGTCGCCATGCCGCGCGTGCCCGACTCGTTGACGTCGAACTCCGAGCCCGGGATCACCTGCTGGAGGACGCCGCCGACATAGCCGTAATTGTCGAAGCCGCCGCCGGTCATGTCGGCGCGGTAGACGTCGCCGCGCAGGCCGCCCGAGGGCGTCAGGAGAAGGCCGAAATCCGTCTCGTAGGTGCGACGGTATTCGACGTCGCCCGACAGGCGGGTGTAGTCGCCCTTCAGGCCGAGATTGCGGAAGGCGTCGTCGCGGTACAGGAGGCCGGTGTAGCCCGCCGGCGCGTCGCACGCATTGTCCTTGTCGGACAGGAAGACGCTCTCGACGCAGAGGCGGTTGTCCTGCGCGCGGTCGCGGCGCAGGTTCGTCAGGTTGAGGTTGGCCTCCAACTCGCCGCCGGCCACGTCCTCGATGCGCTGGTAGTCGAGGAGCGGCAGGATCTCCGGCTGGATGTCCTGGTCGTAGTCGTTCTCGGTCTGGAGCTGGTAGGCCTGGGCCCGCAGGTCGAAGAAGGAGCGCTCGCCGAGGCCCGACAGGTAGACTTCCGAGACGCGCTGCGCCTGGTCGTAGCTCTCGATGTCGTAGGTGGCGGCGAAGTTCTGGTCGGACTGGGCGAGGACGTCCCAGCCGAAGGTCCACTGGTCGCTGAGCGCGAAGCGGCCCGTCGAGCCGATCATGCCGCGATTCTCGGTGTCGCCCGGGTTCGTGCTGTTGCCGAAGATGTCGAAGGGGCCGTTCTCGGCGAAGGCGTCGGGGTCGCGTTGCGAGATGCCGGCGACGGTGACGGAGAAGCCGCCGTTCTCGAAGGCTTGGCGGTACTCGGCGTCGGCGAGGAAGCCCTGTTTGGAATAATAGGTGCCGGCGACGGTGAGGTCCTTGTCGTCGGCGATGGCGAAGAAGTAGGGCACGCGCACGCCGAAGCCGGTGTCGCTGCCCGAGCGGAAGTCGGGCGCGAGGAAGCCGCTCTTGCGCTTCACCGTCGGGTCCGGCGATTGGAAGTAGGGCAGGTAGGCGAGCGGCAGGCCGAACATCTCGAACTGCGCGCCGTAGTAGCGCACGACCTGTTCCTGCTGGTCCCAGATGATGCGGCGCGCCTTCACCTGCCAGAGCGGCGGGCGCTCCGGGTTCTCGCGGCAGGCCTCGCAGGCGGTGTAGACGCCGCGCTCGAAGGTCGTGACGCTGCCGTTCTCGCGCACGGCGTCGGCCGCGGCGAAGCGGGTGTTCTCGGGCGTCTCGATGCGCAGGGCGCGCACGAAGCCTTCGCGGAAGTCGTCGGTGATGTCGACCGTGTCGGCGAAGATGCGGTTGCCGTCGGGCTGGACGAGCTCGACGCTGCCGTTGGCGACGAGGCGCCGGGTCGCCTGGTTGTAGACGACCTGGCGGGCCACGAGCCGGCTGCCGCCGTAGTCGATCCGCACGCCGCCATTGGCCGTCACGACCTGCGAATCGCTGTCGTAGACGACGGTGTCGGCCTCAAGGAAGAGCTGCGCGTCGTCGGGCACGCCGGCACCAATGCCGCCGAGCCGCTCGGCAAGGGCGTCCTGCGCCGCCGCGGGCGCCGTCGTCAGGGCCAGGGCGAGCGCGCACGTCGCCGTGCCCGCTGCCAGTGCGGCCAGTAAGGAGCGCTGCGGAGTCCCCTTCCGCGAGCGCCCGACCCCCTCGAAATCCATCGACTACCCATCCTCCTGATGCAGAAGGATCGTCACGCCGAACGACCCCGCCGCCAGAACTGGAAACCACGCGGCCACGATGGGCGGCACGATCGCGTTGCTCCCCAAAGCCTTTGCAAGGAAGGCAATGACATAGAGCACGAAACCGGCCGCCACACCACCGAACACGCTTCGGCCGGACGAGCCCGTCCTCTGGAAACGCATCGCGACGGTCGCGGCAACGAGAGTCATAGCCATGAACAGCGCCGGCTTTGCTAACAAAGTGTGGTACTGCATGGAAAAAGCATCGGCATTGTAACCCAATGTCCTCGCTATCCCGATCTTGGAGCCGAGGCTCCAGATCGGAATCGCTTCCGGATCGGCGAGCCGTTGCTCGATGAATTCGGGGCGCAACGAGGTGGGAACGCGGAACTCGGCGAGCCGCTCGGGCGCAGAGCCGACGCGCGTCACGGTCGGCTCGCGGATGACCCAGGCATTCTCTTCCAGCCGCGCGGACGGCGCGTCGATCCGCTCGGCGGGCACGCCGCCGCGCATGATGTAGGCGGTGACGCCCGTAAGCGCCTGGCCGCCCTCGGCGATGCTCTTGGCGCCGATGATCGATTCGACGCCGTCGCCGCTCTGCCGGATCCAGGGGACGCGGTCGGACTGCCCGGCGGCGTCGAGGCCGCGCAGGTCGCCGGTCATGCGCGTCGCCATCTCCTTGGCGTGCGCCGAGATCGGATTGTAGGCGAAGGTCGCGAGGAGCCCCAGGAAGAGCGAGGCGACGAGAAAGGGCGTCAGGATCTGCCAGCCCGATACGCCCGCGGCGCGGGCGACCACGAGCTCCAGCCGCCGGTTGAGGGTGAGGAGGGTGAAGATCGACGAGAACAGGATGATGAAGGGAAAGGCCTGCTCGATGAAGCTCGGTACCCGCAGGGCGGATACCAGGGCGATCGTGCCGAAGCCGAAATCGTCGAACTGCCCGCGCCGGCTGATCTCGATCATGTCGATGAGGTAGACGAGCGCAAAGATCGCCACCAGCGTCGACAGGAAGCTGCCGACGAAGAGGCGGAAGAAGTAGCGGTCGAGGGTGGGGCGCCGCATCATCATCATGCGCCGCGCCCTCCCGAATAGGCCGAGCCCGTGGGCATGAGGGCGGCGATGCGCTCGCCGAGACTGCTGAAGGCGTCGACGAGGGCGCGCACGGGTCCGCTTTCCATGAGGTCGACGTCGCGCCGGACCATCCAGGCGTTGAGGACGATGGCCGACACCGGAAGCAGGATCGGCAGGACGGCGAAGCTCTGGTCGCGGTCGACCAGCGAGAGGGAGACGAAGCCGAGCGCCTTGAGCACCAGCGCGCCGCCGAGGCCGAAGGCCATGGCAGGGCCCGGCCCCGAACGATTCGTCCTAGGACGGGCCGCGACGACGAGCGCCCAGAGAGCGAAGGCGATCGGGTAGAGGAAGTCGCTGAAGCGCTGCACCAGCTCCTCCGTCAGCTCCTCGGGCTCGTCCTGCGCCTTCTTGTCGTTGGGATGCGGGTCCCAGAGATTGGCGGTGGAGCGCTCGGAGGTGCGCGTCCAGTCGTTGTTGTTGCTCGGCCGGAGATCGGCGAGGTCGAAGGCGTAGGTGCCGAACTGGATCACGGAGACGGCGCCGTTCGCCGCGTCGCGGCGGTGGAGCTGGCCGTTCGACAGGAGGAGGTAGGAGCGCGCGCCTTCCTCCACGACGTTGCCGCGGCTGGCGAAATAGGTGAGCTCCGTCGCCTCGTCGCGGGTGTCGGCGATGAAGAGGCCGGTGATCTCCGTGCCGCGCGCGTCGGCGATCGAGACCACGAGGCCGTCCTGGACCTCCTCGAAGCGGCCGGGCTGGAGGAAGAGCGTCAGCGCGTCGGCGTTGATCGTGCGCATGCCGTTCTGGAACTCGCGCGAGGAGGCCGGCCCGATCACGTGGCTGACGAGAAAGACGAGGGCGGCGGCGAGAAGGCCGAGAATGAGGATCGGCTTGACGATCACCGTGCGCTTGGCGCCGGAGGCGGCGATGACCGCGCGCTCGGAGCCCGCGTTCAGCGCGTTGAGCGCCTGGACGCAGCCGATCACGACGGCGAAGGGCACGACGCCGGACGCGAGGTCCGGCAGGAGCATGAAGGCGATCCAGAAGATGTTGCCGACGGTCGAGACGCTGGTCTTGACGATGTCGATGCGCGACAGGGCCTGGACGATCCAGACGATCGTCACGAGCGAGAGCAGGGAGCCGAAGGTGTAGAGCAGCGCGCGCCGGAAGATGTAGCGTTCGAGAAGCGTCATGAGTCCTTCAACCAGGCAGCCCCTCTGTCGCTCCCGAGCCGCCGTGTAAGGGCGCCGCGTGCTGTCGTCAAACTTCGTACGAACGTGTCTAAAGAAGGGCAAAAGCGGCGGCCGGCGCATCGCCGCGGTGGATGAGCGCGCCCCTTGCCAGATGGCCACGGGGCGGCATCATAGCGCGAACGCGCCGCCGCCGGTCTCAACCGGGCCGGACGGCCGAGGACGCACCCGGCCCGAAGCGGGCCGGCGACAGACGGGAGTTCCCATGTCATCGCTACCGACCATCGACGTCTCGCCGCTCGCGCTGCCCGAATCGGGCGTGCTGGTCGTTCCGACCGGCGAGAACGGCAAGGTCGCGGACACGCTGCCGGAAGCGGTGGCGACGCTCGCCCGCAAGGCGGCGGGAATCGCCAAGTTCAAGGGCAAGGCCTTCGCCACGCTCGACATCGTCGCGCCGGCCGGTCTCGACCTCGACCGGATCGTTCTGGTCGGCACGGTGCCCGGCAAGACGACGCCGCCCGACTCGCTCCTGAAGCTCGGGGGCACGATCGCGGCCAAGACCAAGGGCGCCGAGAAGGCGGCCTTCTGGAGCGTGATGCCGGACGGCACCCCGTTCGAGGCCGCCCAGATCGCCGAGATCGCGCTCGGCGCGATGCTGCGCGGCTATGAATTTGACCGCTACAAAACCAAAGGTGGCAAGCGGAACGGCGAGGAGGAGGACGAGGCCGACAAGCCCGCCGCCCTCCGCATCCTGACCGACGGGCCCCAGGCCGCGACGCTGATCGAGGCGGCCCGCGCCATCGCGGACGGCACGTGCCTCGCCCGCGACCTCGTCAACGAGCCGGCCAACGTCCTCGGCCCCGTCGAGTTCGCCGAGGCCGCGCAGGCGCTCTCCGCGGTCGGCGTCGACGTCGAGGTGCTGGACGAGGCGAAGATGCGCGAGCTCGGAATGCACGCGCTGCTCGGCGTCGCGCAGGGCTCTCCCCGGCCGCCGCGGCTCGTCGTGATGCGCTGGTCGGGCGCCGACGGGGACGCGGCCCCGCTCGCCTTCGTCGGCAAGGGCGTCGTGTTCGACACCGGCGGCGTGTCGATCAAGCCGGCGGCCGGCATGGACGAGATGAAGGGCGACATGGGCGGCGCCGCGGCCGTGGTCGGCCTCATGCGCGCGCTGGCGGGCCGCAAGGCCAAGGTCGACGCCATCGGCGTCATCGGTCTCGTGGAGAACGCCGTCGACGGCAACGCGCAGCGGCCGGGCGACATCGTCAAGGCGATGTCCGGCACGACGATCGAGGTCCTGAACACCGACGCGGAAGGGCGGCTCGTTCTCGCCGACGCGCTCTGGTACACGCAGGACCGCTTCAAGCCGCGGCTGATGGTGAACCTCGCGACGCTCACCGGCGCGATCATCGTCGCGCTCGGCAACCACCATGCCGGCCTCTTCTCCAACAATGACGAGCTGGCCGAGCGGCTTCTGGCGGCGGGCCTCGCCACCGGCGAGAAGCTCTGGCGCCTGCCGATCGGGCCGGAATACGACAAGATGATCGAGGGCAAGTTCGCCGACATCAAGAACATCGGCGGCGGCCGGGCGGCCGGCTCGATCGTCGGCGCGCAGTTCCTGCAGCGCTTCGTCAACGACGTGCCCTGGGCGCATCTCGACGTGGCGGGAACCGCGATGGGCTCGCCGGCGAGCGAGTACAACCAGTCCTGGGGCTCGGGCTACGGAGTGCGGCTCCTCGACCGCTTCGTCGCCGAAAGCTACGAAACCCGCTGAGGCGCCGCGTGGCCGAGGTCCTGTTCTACCACCTGACCGAAAGCCGGCTCGAGGAGGCGCTGCCCGACCTCCTCGAGAAGTGCCTGGCGCGCGGCTGGCGGGTGGTGGTTCAGACCAGCGACCCGGAACGGCGCGACGCGCTGGACCACCATCTGTGGACCTATCGCGACGACAGCTTCCTGCCGCACGGCACGGACGCCGACTCCTCCGGCGCGCTGCAGCCGATCCTCCTGACGGCCGAGGGCGCGCAGGACGCCAACGACCCGCAGGTGCGCTTCCTGGTCGACGGGGCGGAGCCGGCGGGGGATCTCTCGCGATACGTCCGGGCGATCTACATGTTCGACGGGCACGATCCGGAACGGCTGGCCGGCGCGCGGCGGCGCTGGACGATCGACAAGGCGGCCGGGCACGACCTCGCCTATTGGCAGCAGAGCGAGGACCGGCGCTGGGTGCGCAAAGGCTGAGGCATCCACCATGAAACAGGTGGGCGCGGCGCGCGCGATGCATTAAGCCGCGCTGGCAATCGTCGCCCGAAGGTCCATGCCATGCAGTCCAGCGATCCGGAGCCTCGCCTCGGCTTTCTCTATGCCGGCGGGGCCTACCTCCTGTGGGGGCTGGTTCTGCCGATGTATCTGAAGATGCTCGGGCACGTGTCGCCGCTGGAGGTGGTGGCGCACCGGATCCTCTGGTCGATCCCCTTCGCCGTGGCGCTGCTCTGGCACCAGGGCCTGCTGCGCCGGGCCGTGGGGCTCCTCGCCGATCCGCGCACGCTCGGGCTCGCGGCGATCACGGCGACGCTGATCTCGGTGAACTGGAGCACCTACGTCTACGCCATCGCCGAGCACCGCGCGGTGGAGGCGGCGCTCGGCTACTACATCAACCCGCTGGTGAACGTGGCGCTCGCGGCGATCTTTCTCGGCGAGCGGCCGACCCGCGTCCAGCTCGGCGCGATCGCGCTGGCGACGACCGGCGTCGTGATCCTCACCCTGTCCGTGGGGACGCTGCCCTGGATCTCGCTCGTCCTGGCGCTGACCTTCGGCACCTACGGCCTGATCCGCAAGGTGGTGCCGGCGGGTGCGAGCGAGGGCTTCTTCCTGGAAGTGGCGATCCTGGCGGTGCCGGCCCTGATCGTGCTGGCCGTCTTCGTGACCCAGCCGCATTTCGGGCGCAACGCGCTGGAAACGGCGCTTCTGGTGGGGGCCGGACCGTTGACCGCGATCCCGCTGATCCTGTTCGCGGCCGGAGCGCGGCTCCTGCACTTCTCGACGATCGGGCTCATGCAGTACGCGGTTCCGACGCTCCTGTTCCTGACCGCGGTTTTCATCTTCGGCGAGCCGTTCACGGGCGCGCAGCTCGTGTCGTTCGCCTTCATCTGGGCGGCGCTCGCCCTCTACACGACGACCCTCATCGCCGCACGCCGCCGCCGCACCGCGGCCGTGCAGGCCGCGGGCGGGACGGGCTGAGACAATAATCTCAGAGCCGCTCGATCACCGCTTCCTCGCCCTCGGCGCGCTCGGGAGGAGGGGCGGCGGCGAGGATGGCGGGGACGAGGTCGGCGACCGCGTCGACGACGAGCGGGCGGACCTGGTGCGCGGTGTGGATGAAGCCTTCGCCGCGCATGTGGTCGAGGAGCGCGGAGAGCGGGTCCCAGAAGCCGTTGACGTTGGCGATGGCGATCGGCTTCCTGTGCCGGCCGAGCTGGCTCCAGGTCATGATCTCGATCAGCTCCTCCAGCGTGCCGATGCCGCCGGGCAGCGCCACGAAGGCGTCGGAGCGCTCGAACATGGCGTGCTTGCGCTCGTGCATGTCGTTCGTGACGACGAGCTCGTCCAGCCGCGTCAGCTCGCTTTCCGTCGCCTCCATGTCGATCAGGAAGCGCGGGATGATGCCGGTGACGGAGCCGCCGGCCTCGATCACGGCGTCGGAGACCGCGCCCATGATGCCGCGCGTGCCCCCGCCATAGACGAGGCGGATGCCGGCCTGGGCGATGGCCCGGCCGAGCACCTTGGCGCTGTCGAGGTAGATCGGGTCGCTGCCCGGGGACGAGCCGCAATAAACGCAGATGGATTGAATCGTTCGCATGAGGCTGAAACTCGGCCGAGCCGGCGGCCGGGTCAAGCGTTGTGCAGCGCGAAAGACGCCGCGCCC
The DNA here is from genome assembly GCF_009765365.1 of Antarcticirhabdus aurantiaca. GTDB lineage: Bacteria > Pseudomonadota > Alphaproteobacteria > Rhizobiales > Rhizobiaceae > Antarcticirhabdus > Antarcticirhabdus aurantiaca. The sequence goes on along the minus strand of NZ_VTOM01000003.1, from coordinate 205,404 downwards.
GCCTCAAAGGATGCCGGGATAGGCCTCGTCGATGGCGCGAAGCGTCGCCTCGCGCCAGACGGCATCGCGCGCCGCGCGGGGCCGGTCGAGATCAACGACGCCGCGCAGGCGCCCCGGCCGGGCCGTGAGGAAGACGATGCGGTCGGCGAGCTCCACGGCCTCGCGCAGGTTGTGGGTGACCATCAGCGCGGTAGTCGGGCGGGCCGACCAGACGGATACGAGAAGGGCGCGCAGGCGGCTCGCGGTCATCTCGTCGAGCGAAACGAAGGGCTCGTCGAGGAGGAGGAGCGAGGGCTCGGTGGCGAAGGCGCGGGCGAGCGCCGCCCGTCGGGCGAGGCCGAGGGACAGCTCGCCGGGAAAGCGCGAGCGCATCGTTTCGAGGCCGAGGGTGGCGAAGAGTGCGTCGAGATCGGCCGATCTGAGCTCGTGCGGGAGGGCGAGGCGGACATTGGCCTCGACGTCGCGCCAGGGCAGGAGGCGCGGCTCCTGGAACACCACGGCGACGCGCCCTTCGCGTTCGGGCAGGCGGACCTCGCCGCGATAATCGGCATCGAGGCCGAGGATGATGCGCAGCGTCGTCGTCTTGCCGCAGCCGGAGGGGCCGATGAGCACGGTGAAGCCGTGCTTCGGCGCCTCGAAGGCGAGGTTCTCGATGGCGCGCACGAGCCCGCCGTCGGCGGCGCGGAAGAGCTTCTCGTCGATGCGGACGGACAGGGCGCCGGAGGGCTCAGGCGGGGCGCCGGCGCCAGCGGGTGGCGCGGGCTTCGAGGGGTTGGACAAGCAGGAACTCGATCAGGAGCATGACGGCGACGAAAGCGAGGGTGTAGGCGAGGATCGCCGCCACGTCGAAGAGCTGGAAGTAGAGGTGGATCTGGAAGCCGACGCCGTTGGAGCGGCCGAGGAGCTCGACCACGAGGGCGATCTTCCAGATGAGCGAGAGACCGGAGCGCGCGGCCGCCGCGAGATAGGGCTGCAGCTGCGGCAGGATGAGATGGCGCAGGCGATCGAGCGCCGAGAAGCGGTAGACGCGCGCCATCTCGGCGAGCTGAGGGTCGAGCGCGCGGGCGCCCTCGCGCATGGTGACGACGACGTTGGGGATCTTGTTGACGGCGATCGCGCCGATCGCCGCCGCCTCGTTCAGGCCGAACCAGATATAGGCGAGCACGATCACGACGAGCGCCGGCACGTTGAGGATCAGGATCAGCCAGGGATCGAAGAAGCGGTTGAGGCGGGGGCGCAGGCCCATCGCGAGGCCGATGGCCGTGCCGGCGACCATGGCGATCACGAAGGCGCCGGCGACGCGCCCGAGCGTCATGGCGAGGTTGAAGGGCAGCTCGCCGGTCACCGTATCCGCCCAGCCCGCGGCGAGCACGGCCGCGGGCGAGGCAAGGACGCGGCTGTCGGCAAGGCTCGCCGCGACCGCCCAGAGCGCGACGAGACCCGCGAGCGACAGGACCGTCAGGAGCGCCGTGCCGGCCGGCCGGCGCGCCGGCCGGGCCGAGGACGCCTCGCTCAGGCCCGCCGCCTCAAGTGCCATTCTCGAGGCCGGACCAGTAGGTGCCCTCGGCCATGGCCTTGCCCGGCCCGACCAGCTTCTCGCCGCCGATCTCGGCGAGGATGCCGTAGAGCTTTGCGGCGTCGGCCCGGTCCTCGGCGGGCGCGCGGGAGGGGATGCCGTCGCGATAGCGGTCGCGAAGGGCGTGCAGCGTCGCCTCGTCGCCCGGCTTCACCAGCGGCTCGAGCCGCGTCCATTCCTCGTCCGAATCGCGCAGGAGCGCCTTGGCGGCGGCGTCGGCCTTGAGGAAGCCCTCGATCGCGGCCGGGTGCTCCGTCGCCCAGGAATCGCGAAAGACCCAGCCGAGCGCCGCGACCGCGCCCGTCGTGCCCATCGCGATTTCCGCCTCGACGCCGGTGATCAGCGGCCGGAAGCCCGCGGCCTCCAGGCGCGCGGCGAAATGCCAGTAGTTGAGGACGGCGTCGAGCTCGCCGGAGCGCGCCTTTTCCGTCAGGAGCGGCGGCGCGCCGTAGACGATCGTCGCCTCGGCGGCGAGATCGAGCCCGTGGTCGCGCTTGGCCAGCGCCTGGATCAGGAGCCAGTTCTTGTCGAGCGGTCCGCCGACGACGCCGAGCGTCTTGTTCTTCAGGTCGGCGAGGCTTTTGATCGGGCTGCTCTGCGGCACCATCACGGAGCCGACCGAGGTGGAATAGGGCGCGAAGGTGAAGTCGCTGCCGGCCTGGCGCTCGCGCGAGACCCAGAGCCAGTCCGACACGATCATGTCGACGTCGCCGGACTGGAAGGCGATGTTGGACGCGTCTTCGCCGGCGAAGGGCACGATCTCGACGTCGACCCCGTTGGCCGCGTCGAGCCCGTTGCGCACCATGGCGTCGAGCTCCCAGTTGACGGTGCCGTATTGCAGGACGCCGACGCGGATCGGCTCCTGCGCGCGCGCCGCGGATGCGAGGCCGAGCGCCAGAGCTGCGGCGCCGACGGCCGCAAGGACCCAACTCTTCAAAACGATCCTCCCAAAATCGTCCCGAGGTGCCCGAATCGAGGATAGGACGTCGCAAGAGCGCCGTCACCCCGCCGCATGTCGAGGGGCGACGCGATCGCGTGATCGCGAGAGGGCTCAGATCGCGGTGCGCCGCGCTTCCTCGATGTAGATCTGCCGCAGGCGCCGGGAGAGGGGGCCGGGAACGCCGGCGCCGACGGGCGCGCCGTCGATGCGCACCACGGGCATCACGAAGGCGGAGGCCGAGGTGATGAAGGCTTCGGCCGCACCCTTCGCTTCCTCGATGCTGAAGGGGCGCTCGACGAAGCGGTGGCCGGCCTCCTCGGCGAGGCGCAGCACGGCCGAGCGGGTGATGCCGTGGAGGATGGCTTCCGAGCGCGGGCGGGTGACGATCGTGCCGTCGGCGAGGATGATCCAGGCATTGTTGGACGTGCCCTCGGTGACGAGGCCGTTCTCGACCATCCAGGCATCGTCCGCGTCGCGCGCCTTCGCCTCCATCTTGGCAAGGGAGGGGTAGAGCAGCTGCACGGTCTTGATGTCGCGGCGCGCCCAGCGCTGGTCGGGCACGGACACGACGGTCAGGCCCTTTTCCGCGGCGGGATTGTCCGACACGGCCTTTTCCTGCGTGAACAGGACGAGCGAGGGCTTCGTGCCGGCGGGCGGGAAGGCGAAGTCGCGGTCGGCGGCGCCGCGCGTCACCTGGAGGTAGACCATGCCCTCCTCGATCCCGTTGCGGGCGACGAGCTCGCGGTGGATCGAGAGGATCTCGGCCTCGTCGGCCGGCGCGTCCATGGCGAGTTCGGCGAGCGAGCGGCGCAGCCGGGCCATGTGACCGGCGAAATCGATCAGCCGCCCGCCGAGAACCGTGGTCACCTCGTAGACGCCGTCGGCGAACAGGAAGCCGCGGTCGAAGACGGAGATCGTCGCGGCCTCTTCGGGGACGAAGGCGCCGTTGACATAGACGGTTCGCGACATGGACGCTGCTCCCTGGCGGTTGGCGATGATCCATAGGACGAAGCGCGCGCGCTGCAAAGCGCCGGGCGGCCCCCCTGCGCCGGCAAGAGGATGATTCGCCAAGGGATCCTGGAAGTTAGCTGCGACCAAAGAGGGGGCTTGGCGAAGGATCGAGAAGCGGCGTCAATGCGCCGGCTGACTGAACGTCAGGCACAAGGATGCCCGATCGTTGTGCAGTGCGGGACGGTGACGCGATCATGCGCAAAAAAGTCGTGATCGGAACGGTGTCGGCGTTGACCTCGACGATACCCTGAGCTTCATTGAAACGGCCACGAAAAGCGGCAGTCTCGGCTAAGTCGCGGATCGGAATGGCGAATAAGGGGAAGCACGCATGATTGCATCGCCGAACGGCCACCAGAATGGCAACGTCGGGGCCGGCGATGCATCCTATGTGCGCTTCGAGAACGTCCAGAAAAGCTACGACGGCGAGAGCCTCGTGGTGAAGGACCTCAACCTCGACATCCCGCGCGGCGAGTTCCTGACGATGCTCGGCCCCTCCGGCTCGGGCAAGACGACCTGCCTGATGATGCTGGCCGGGTTCGAGCCGGCGACGCACGGCGAGATCTTCCTGAACGGCCATCCGATCAACAACCTGCCGCCGCACAAGCGCGGCATCGGCATGGTGTTCCAGAACTACGCCCTGTTCCCGCACATGACGGTAGCCGAGAACCTCGCCTATCCGCTGAAGGTGCGGGGCATGAGCAAAGTCGAGATCGAGACGCGGGTGAAGCGCGCGCTCGACATGGTGGAGCTGCCGCGCATGGCGGGGCGGCGCCCGGCCCAACTCTCGGGCGGCCAGCAGCAGCGCGTGGCGGTCGCCCGCGCCGTCGTGTTCGAGCCCGACCTCGTTCTGATGGACGAGCCGCTCGGCGCGCTCGACAAGCAGCTGCGCGAGCAGATGCAGTACGAGGTCAAGCACATCCAGGAGCGGCTCGGCGTCACCGTGGTCTACGTCACGCACGACCAGACCGAGGCGCTGACCATGTCGGACCGGGTCGCCGTGTTCAACGACGGGCGAATCCAGCAGCTGTCGAGCCCGAAGGACCTCTACGAGGCGCCGACGAGCTCCTTCGTCGCCAAGTTCATCGGCGAGAACAACGTCCTGTCCGGCCGCATCGCCTCGATCGAGGGCGACACCTGCCGGGTCGATCTCGACGGCGGCGGAACGGTCGGCGCGGTGCCGATCGCGGTGCAGGGCATCGGCTCGCGCACCAGCCTGTCGATCCGGCCCGAGCGCGTCGTGCTGGACCCGGGACCCGACGTTCCCAACGGCCTCGACGGCGTGATCCTCGAGCTGATCTATCTCGGCGACCACATCCGGGTGCGGATGGACGTCGCCGGTAACGACGAGTTCATCGTGAAGATTCCCAACGGGGCCGAGATGCGGCCGCTCGAGCGGGGCGCGCGCGTCCGGCTCGGCTGGCGCACGCGCGACTGCCGCGCCCTCGACCCCGTGGGCTGAGATCCCCGCTCGGCGCGGCGCGAGGCCGGGCCGAGCGGGCGAGACAAGGGGCCGAGGGGGCCTCCTGATCAACGAACATCGGGTTTGACCAAGGAGCGCATCGAAATGAGACTGTTGAAAAGTCTGGCTCTGGCCTCGGCCGCGTCGGTTGTCGCCATCGCGGGCGCGGCGATCGCGCAGGACAAGCAGCCCCTGACCATCGTGTCCTGGGGCGGCGCCTATTCCATGTCGCAGCAGAAGGCCTACAGCGAGCCCTACACGGCCAAGACCGGCATCAAGATCCTCAACGAGGACAAGTCGAACGAGGCACTGGCCGGCGTGCGCTCGCAGGTCGAGGCGGGCCAGGTGACCTGGGACATCGTCGACATGCTGCAGTCGGACGCTCAGCGCGCCTGCGAGGAGGGCCTCCTCCAGAAGATCAATCCGGACGAGTGGCTCGCCCCCGCGCCGGACGGGACCCCCGCCAGCCAGGACTTCATCGAGGGCACGCTCGGCGAGTGCTTCATCCCGCAGATCCTCTACGCCACGCTCTTCGCCTACGACACGCGCGACTTCCCGAACGGCGGCCCGCAGACGATCGCGGACATCTGGGACGTCCAGAAGTTCCCCGGCACGCGCGCCCTCGAGAACATCCCGCAGAAGAACCTCGAATGGGCACTGATCGCCGACGGCGTGCCGGCCGAGGAGGTCTACACGGTGCTCGCCACCGAAGAGGGCCAGGACCGCGCCTTCAAGAAGCTCGACGAGCTGAAGCCCAACATCATCTGGTGGACGCAGGGCGCGCAGCCGCCGCAGCTCCTCGCCGACGGCGAGGCGGCGATCGCCACCGCCTATAACGGCCGCATCTTCTCGGCCCAGGTCGACGAGAAGCAGCCCTTCAAGATCATGTGGGATCGCCAGATGTTCGAGGTCGACGGCTGGACGATCCCGGCCGGCGTCAAGAACGAGGCGGGCGTGAAGGACTACATCTTCTTCGCCACCGATACGCAGCGCCTCGCCGACCAGTCGAAGTACATCGCCTACGCGCCGGCCCGCAAATCCTCGATCCCGCTCGTGGGCAAGCACGAGGCGACCGGCGAGGAGATGCTGCCGCACATGCCGACGCAGGAGGACAACTTCAAGACGGCGGTGCGCTTCGACACCGACTTCTGGGCGACCTACGGCGACGCCCTGGAGGAGCGCTGGAACGCCTGGGTCAACTCCTGACCTTCAACCGACCAGACCGGGGCGGCTCGCCGCCCCGGTTCGTCTTCGTCCGTGACGACTTGAGGATCGGCTGATGACCGATACGGCCATGAGCGGCCCCGCTTCCTTCGCCGACGCCGGCCGCGTCCGGGATCCGAGCGCCGCGCCGCTGACCACGGCCGACGGCCTGCCGCTCAAGGCGGCCCTGCGGCGGTCTCAGCGACGGCTGCGCCTCCAGGCGGTGCTTCTCGTCCTGCCGCTGCTTCTCTTCATCTTCGTCACCTTCGCGATCCCCATCGCCATGATGATGTCGCGCTCCGTGCAGAACCCGGAAGTGTCCGAGTTCCCGCCCGAGACGGCGGCCGTGATCGACGACTGGGACGGCGAGGGCCTGCCGGGCGAGGAGGTTTTCGCGGCCATGGCGCGCGACCTCGCGACGGGGCAGGAGAACAACACAGTCGGGCGCGTCACCGCCCGCATCAACCGCGAGATTCCGGGCGCGCGCGGCTTCATGCTGGGCACGGCGCGCGAGGCGGCGACGCTGCAGCCGCCCTACAAGGAAGCGATGCTGGCGGCCAACAAGGGCTGGGGCAACGAGCGCTACTGGCGCCTCCTCAAGCGCGAGACCCGCTCGATCACGCCGGCCTACTACCTTCTCGCGCTCGACTACGAGTACGACTCCAACGGCGCGATCGTGAAGCGGCCGGCGAACTACCAGGTCTATCAGCCGCTGTTCCTGCGCACGGCCTGGATGAGCCTCGTCATCACCGGCCTCACCATCCTTCTCGGCTATCCCGTCGCCTATCTCCTGGCGAGCCTGCCGCTGCGCACGTCCAACCTCCTGATGATCCTGGTGCTGCTGCCCTTCTGGACCTCGCTCCTGGTGCGAACGTCGGCCTGGATCGTGCTCCTCCAGCAGCAGGGCGTGATCAACGACCTTCTCGTCTTCTCCGGGCTCCTCGGCGACGGCTCGCGCCTGAGGATGATCTACAATCAGACCGGCACGATCGTGGCGATGACGCACGTCCTCCTGCCCTTCATGATCCTGCCGCTCTACTCCGTGATGAAGACGATCTCGCCGTCCTACATGCGGGCCGCTCGCTCGCTCGGGGCGAGCAACTTCCGGGCCTTCGTGACGGTCTACCTGCCGATGACGATCCCCGGCATCGCGGCCGGCACGCTTCTCGTCTTCATCCTGGCGGTCGGCTACTACATCACGCCCGCGCTGGTCGGCGGCGACAGCGGCATCTTCATCTCCAACCTGATCGCCGAGAACATGCGCGGCACCGGTGCGCAGGTGCGCCTGGCGGCGGCCCTGTCGACGCTGCTGCTCGTCGGGGTGCTCCTCTTCTACTGGCTGTTCAACAAGATCGTCGGCGTCGACCGGCTGAAGTTCGGCTGAGCCGAGGGAGACGAGATCCATGTCGCTGCCCGCCTATGCCGGCCCCGGCGAACGCGCCTGGTACTACGGCTTCCGCTTCATCTGCGCGCTGATCTTCCTGTTCCTGATCTTTCCGATCGTGGTGATCGTGCCGCTGTCGTTCAACGCGCTGCCCTACTTCACCTTCACCGAGGCGATGCTCTCGCTGGATCCGGCCGGCTACTCGCTGCGCTGGTACAACGCGCTGCTCGGCAGCGAGCCCTGGATGTCCTCCATCCGCAACTCGCTGTTCATCGCGACCTCCTCCTCGATCATCGCGACCTTTCTGGGAACGCTCGCGGCGCTCGGCCTGTCGCGTCCGCAGATGCCGGCGCGCGGGCTCATCACCGCGATCCTGATCTCGCCGATGATCGTGCCGCTGATCATCACCGCGGCGGCGCTGTTCGCGTTCTACGCGCGCTTCCAGCTCGGCAACTCGTTCTTCGCCATCATCATGTCGCACGTCGTTCTCGGCGCGCCCTTCGTGGTGATCACGGTGACCGCGGCGCTGTCGAACTTCGACCAGAGCCTGATCCGCGCCTCGCAGAGCCTCGGCGCCGACGGCGTCACGACCTTTCGCAAGGTGATCGTGCCGCTGCTCCTGCCCGGCATCATCGCGGGCGGGCTCTTCGCCTTCATCACCTCACTGGACGAGGTGGTGGTCGTGTCCTTCCTGTCGGGCCCGGCGCAGACGCCGATGACGGTGCGCATGTTCTCCGGCCTTCGCGAGGAGATCAGCCCGACCATCCTGGCGCTCGCCACGATCCTCGTCGCGCTGTCGATCCTGCTCCTGACGGTGATGGAGCTCATCCGCCGCCGCGGCGAGAAGATGCGGGGCATGTCCCCCGGCTGAACCCGGCCCGTCAGTTCCCGCCGAGGAGGTCGACCCGCGAGAAGTCGTGATAGCCGCGCGGGTCGATGGTGAAGTTCGCCACCTCCTTGCGGATGGCGACGAGAAACAGCGAATGCGCGATCGGCACCCAGGGCGCCTCGTCGTGGAAGATGCGCTGGGCCTGCTTGTAGAGAAACGTCCGGCGCTCCTGGTCGGGAATGGACTTGGCCTCGGTCACCAGCGCGTCGAAGCGCTTGTCGCACCAGCGGGCGATGTTGTTGCCGCCCACGCGCGCCGCCGTGCAGCTGAGAAGGGTCGACATGAAGTTGTCGGGATCGGCCGTGTCGCCCGTCCAGCCATAGAGCGCGGCGTCGGGCTCGCCCTGCATCAGGCTCTCGCGATAGGTGTTCCAGTCCTGCGTCTTCAGATCGACGCGCACGCCGAGCGTTTCGAGATCGTCGGCGATCATCGAGGCGATGCGCTTGGAATCCGGGCTGTAGGGCCGCGAGATCGGGATGTACCAGAGGTCCGCCGAGACGCCGCCGGTGAGGCCCGCCTCCTCGAACAAGCGCCGGGCCGCCGCCGGATCGTAGGGATAGGGCTGGATCTCGTCGTCATAGCCCCAGAGCGTCGGCGGCATCGGGTTCTTGGCGGCCGTCGCCATGCCGGAGAACACGGCCTGGATGATCGCGTCCTTGTCGATCGCGTAGTTCAGCGCGCGGCGCACGCGCACGTCGTCGAAGGGCGGGCGCGAGGTGTTGAGGGCGAGATAGCCGACGTTGAAGCCGTTCTCCTTCAGCAGCCGCAGGCGCGGGTCGGCTTCGATCTGCGCCGCGTCGGCGGGGCTTGGAAAGGCCGAAACGTGGCACTCGCCCGACTTCAGCTTGGTGAGCCGGGCGGCGGGCGTCGGCGTGATGGAGAAGACGAGCGTGTCGATCGCCGGACGGCCGCGCCAATGCCCCTCGAAGGCGCGGAAGCGCACCGCGACCTCCGGCATGTAGCTGTCGAGCCGGAAGGGTCCGGTGCCGATGGGCTGGGTGTCGACGCGGCCCGGCGTGCCGGCCTTCATCATCGCCGCCGCGTATTCCGCCGACATGATGCTGTTGAAGGGCAGAGCGAGGTCGGCGAGGAAGGGGGCCTCGGGCCGCGTCAGGCGGATGCGCACCGTTCGCTCGTCCGGCGCCTCGATCGACTCCAGGAGCTCGCCCATCCCGATGTCGGTAAAATAGTCGAAGCGGCTGTTGCCGACGGAATGGAAGGGATGGTCGGGCTTCCACTGGCGCTCCAGCGAGAAGACGACGTCCTCGGAGGTGAGCGGCCGGGTCGGGGCGAAGGCGTCGTTGGACTGGAACTGGACGTTGTCGCGGAGCCTGAAGGTGTAGGTGCGGCCGTCCTCCGAGATCGTCCAGCTCTCGGCGAGCGCGGGCTCGAGCTGCGTCGTGCCCGGCTTGAACTCGACGAGGTAGTCGAACATCGGGCGGCCGGCATCGATGCCGGTGGCGCTGGTGACGAGCTGGGGGTTCAGCGATTCCGGATTGCCCTCGGAGCAGAAGACGAGGGTTTTCGCCGCCGCGACCGGCGCGCCCGCCAGGAGAAGGGCGGCGGAGAGGGCCGCGAGGATCGGTCGGCGCATCAGGCGGCCTCGTCGAATGGCGGCTGCGGTTCCGGCGCCTCGGTCGGCAGGTCGATCACGAAGCGGGTGCCGCGGCCGGGCTGCGAATCCACCTCGATCGTGCCGCCGAGCGTGGCGGTGACGAGGTTGAAGACGATGTGGAGCCCGAGGCCCGTCGAGCCCGAACCGCGCCCGGTGGTGAAGAAGGGGTCGAAGATGCGCGGCCGGTCCCTCGGCGGGATGCCGCGCCCGTTGTCGGAGAACTGCACCCGCACCCAGCCGGGCCCGCGCGAGGTGATGCGCACGGCGACCTGACCGCCTTCGCGCCCGGCGAAGGCGTGGACATAGGCGTTGGACAGGAGGTTGGTGAGCACCTGGGCGAGGGCGCCGGGATAGGAGACCATTTCCAGGCCCGGATCGCACTCGACGCTGATCTGGTGGCCGGCGCGCTTGTTCATCGGCCCGAGGCTGGTGAAGAGCTCGTCGGCGAAGGCGTCCATGCGGAAGGAGCGCCGCTCGCCGCTCGCCTGGTCGGCCGCCACCTGCTTGAAGCTCTGCACGAGGTGGGCCGAGCGTTCGAGATTGGCGTTGATGAGGCGCGCGCCCTCGTTCATGCGCTCGACGAAGCTGTCGAAGGCCTCGCGCGTCACGCGCCCGCCCGCGACCTCGTCGCGGAAGTGCCGGGCCTCCTCGCCGACGACCGTGGCCGTGGTCAGCGCGACGCCGAGCGGCGTGTTGATCTCGTGCGCGACGCCGGCGACGAGCTGTCCGAGCGAGGCGAGCTTCTCGGCCTGGATCAGCTCGGACTGCGTCTTCTTCAGCTCCTCCAGGGTCTTCTCGGTGTGCTCCTTGGCGCTGGTGAGGGCGCTCTCGCGCTTGCCCAGCTCGGCGAGGAAGTAGTTGGTGGCGCGCGCCATGAGGCCGATCTCGTCGCGCCGACCGCTGTCCACCAGGGGACCCGCATTCGGGTTGGCGGCGCGGTCGATCATGCCGCGCTCCAGGCGCTTCAGCGGCTTGGTGATCGAGCGGGCGACGAGGATGCCGCAGATCGAGGCGGCGAGAAGCGCGATCGCCGCGCCGCCGATCAGGATCAGGCGCACGCGCTCGGACACTTCGTCGGCGTCGCGCGAAAGCGAGTTGTTGAGGCTCGACACCTCGAAGATCATGATGCCGGCGGTCTCGTTCATGCGCATGAGGACGGCGTTCTGCTCGGCAAGGCGGTCCTTCATGACCACGAGCGCCTCGCGCCAAAGGTTCAGCGCGTCGAGCATCTCGGTCTGAATGAGCGGCGAGATCGGCAGGGCGGCGATCTCATCGCCGAGGTCGCGGCTGTCGCCGATCACGGTCTCGATGCCGGGGATCGAGCGGGTGGCGACGGCGCGGCTCATGGACTGGCCGAGCTTCAGCGTCTCGATGGCGATGTTCTGCGTCGCCTGCTCGGTCTCGTTGGCCTGGACCGTGTAGGCGAGGAGCTCGCCGAGCTGGTCGTGGAGGGCGCGCACGGCGGTGCCGTCGATCTTCAGGCGCCGGTCGACCCAGCCGAGAAGCGCCTCGTGGCCGCCGCCCGACAGGAAGGAGCGATAGGTGCCCCGGAAGGCCGAGGCCTCGTCGCGAAGCCCCGCGGCCTCCAGCTTCTCGGCATAGCGGTTGACCGCGTTGTCGAGCCGCACGGTCTCGAAGGTCGCGGCGCGCTCGGCGAGGAGCCCCGACGAGCCGATGGCCGCGCGCTCCAGCGCGAGGTCGGCCATGGAGGCGCGCGCCGCCTCGGCCGCGACCGTCAGGTCCTGCGCGCGGCGCAGGCTCTCGTCGCGCTCCTTGAGGGTCGTCACCACGTCCATGTTGGAGGCGTGCTGGCGCGCCCGCGCCTCGTCCGTGTAGTCGATCAGCGTCGCCAGCCGCTTGTTCATGTCGGCGACGAGCTTGTCGTTCTTCTCGGTCGCCACGCCCAGCTCGCCCATGGCCGCGCGGTAGCGCTGCAGCGAGGCCGTGGTGGAGGCGATGGCGTCCGTGGCGGCGAGCTCGTCCACCGTCTGGCCGAGCGTGTTGAGGCCCTTGTAGGCGCCGACGAAGGAGGCCTCGAAGGCCGCCATGTGGCGCCCGCGATCGGACGGCTGCGCCTCGACATAGGCGTCGCGCGAGCTCATCGCGGCGACGACGTTGCGGTAGACGGAGGACACGACAAGGGCGCCGCGGCGTCCGTCGTCGGCCTGGTTCAGAAGAAAGACCGACGCGATGCCGATGATCGTCGCGACGAGGATCGGGATGGCGCCGACAAGGAAGATGCGGTTGGCGATCGAGAGCCGCGCGACGCCCGCGGCCGTCTGCATGTCCTCGAAGAGATGGGGCAGGACAAAGGCGCGACGCCCGAACGCGGCCGGTTCAAGCCGCATCGCGACGCCTCGGCCCGAGGCATCGTTCCATTGCCTTCTTCGCTGCCGCGGGCCCTTTCGAGCCGCCCGCCCTCGTTTCCGCCATCACTCGCATTCCCGCAGAGCGCATCCGCGCCCGATCTCTTCAACCGATGGCAGAGCTTTGTTTCGTGTCGATTGCGCGGGGAGGACGGGACGGGCCGAGCCTCACCCCTCCGGCGAGAAGATGTAGCCGGCGCCGCGCACGGTCTTGATGATCGTGGGATGGGCGGGATCGGGCTCGATCTTGCGGCGGATGCGGGTGATGCGCACGTCCACCGCGCGGTCGAAGGGATCGGAATCGCGGGCGCTGGCCAGATCCAGGAGGCGCTCGCGCGAGAGCACCCGGCGCGGGTTCTCGGCGAAGGCCTTGAGGAGGCTGAACTCGCTCTGGACGAGGGTCTGCTCCTCGCCCGCCTCGTCGCGCAGCGTCTGGGCGTCGAGGTCGAGCCACTTGGTGCCGAAGCGCACCTCGCGGCGCGGATGGGCCGGCGTCGGCGCGGCGCCGTTCGTCTCGACCGCGGCGCGGCTCACCGTGCTGCGGCGGATCACCGAGCGGGCGCGCGCGAGAAGCTCGCGCAGCTCGCAGGGCTTGGCGAGATAGTCGTCGGCGCCGAGCTCCAGGCCCACGACGCGGTCGACGAGGCTGGCGGTGGCCGTCAGCATGATGACGGGCACGTCGCTCTCGGCCTTCAGGAACCGCACGATCGACAGGCCGTCCTCGCCCGGCATGTTGAGGTCGAGAACGACGAGGTCGGGCTTGCGCTCCGCGAAGGCCTCGCGGAAGGACGGGCCGCCGTCGAAGGTTTCGACGCGGTGCCCGTTCAAGCCGAGATAGTCGCCGATCATGTCGCGCGTCGGCGCCTCGTCGTCGACGACGAAAACCAGCGGCTCCGTCATGTCCTCTTCTTCTCCGATATGGGCAGTGCCAGCGCGAAGCTGGCGCCGCCGAGCGGCCCGTTCTCCAGGACGGAAACGTGTCCGCGATGAAGGTCGATGATTTTCTGAACGATGGAAAGCCCCAGGCCCGTGGAGCTTTCGCCGCCGGTCGGCTGGGCGGACAGGCGCTGGAAGCGGCCGAAGAGCCGCACGACGTCCTCGGGCTTGAGGCCCGGGCCGGAATCGGAGACCGAAAGGCGCGCCTCGCTGCCGGCCCGGTGCGCCGAGACTTCGATGCGCCCGCCGACAGGGGTGTACTTGATGGCGTTGGACAGGAGGTTGTCGATCGCCTCGGCCATGCGGTCGGGGTCGCAGCGGACCGGCAACGGCTCGCCGAGATCCACGTGGAGCGTCTGCTCCTTCGCCTCGGCGAGCGGCGTGTTCATCGACGCGGCCGCGGCGACCAGGGCCTTGAGGTCGGTCTGGCGCTCGTTGATCGAGATGTCGAGGGCGTCGGCGAGCGCGTCGGCGACCGACACGTCGACGATGCGCGTCATGCGCTGGGCGGCGGTGCGCACGTGCTCGATCTGGGTGAGGAGAGGCTTGGCGACGCGCTCGTCGACGCTCTGTGCGAGCGTCGAGAGCATCTCGGCGCGGCCGAGGACCACGGCGAGGGGGTTCTTCAGGTCGTGGGCGACGGTGCCGAGCATTTCGTTCTTGAAGGCGTTCACCCGGCGCAGAAGGGCGCTCTGCGCCTCCAGCCGCTCGTTGATCGCGGCCAGCTCGGCCGTGCGTTCGCGCACCCGGTCCTCCAGGACGACGTTGGCGTCGCGCAGCTGCTCGTGGAGGCGGGCATTGTCGAAGGCGACGGCGAGCTTGGCCGAGAAGACCGAGACGAGCGAGGACTGCATCTCGCTCATGCCGGCGCAGCCGTCGAGAACGACGAGGATCTCCGAGCCCGAGCCGGTGCGCACGTAGAGGTGCGTCAGCCCCTCCCGGTGGAGCGGCCGCCCGTGCTCGGCCGCCGCGCCGAACAGGGCGTGGAAGTCGAGCGCCTGCGTGCCGTCGTCGGCGAAGCTGCCGATGCGGGCGAGAATCGTATGATCGGCCGCGCCGTCCTCGCGGATCACGAGCATGCCGGCCGAGTCGATGCCGAGAAGGGCGTTGAGCTGGATGAGGACGCCGTGCGCGAGGGTGGCGAGCGAGCGCTCGCTGAACAGCTCCGCGGAGCTCGCGACGATCATTTCGAGGCCGACGCGGGTGTCGTCGAGCCGCTTCAGCTGCTCGTAGGAGCGCAGCGCCGAGGTGAGCGTCGTGAACAGTTTCTCGGCGGTGAGCTCGGTCTTGGCCTTGTAGTCGTTGATGTCGTAGTCGACCACGATCCGATGCTCGGGCGCCTGGCCCGGCTGCCCGGTGCGCAGGATGATGCGCACGAGCTCGTTCTTCAGATCGTTGCGGATGGACTGGGCGAGCCGGAGGCCGGCATCCTCGGTCTCCATCACGACGTCGAGGAGAACCACGGCGATGTCGTCGTGACGGCGCAGAAGGTCGAGCCCTTCGCGGGCCGAGCGGGCGCCGAGAAGCTCCATCTTCCGACCGTTCAGCGAGAAGTTCTTGAGGGCGAAGCGCGTCCCGTCGTGGACGGCCTGGTCGTCGTCGATGACGGCCAACTTCCAAGGATCGGCGTGGGCCTGCGGGCCGGGCGGTTCGGCGGCAGGAAGAAAGGAAAGAAACTCGTTCGACATCCCGGCGGCCCGTTGGCGCCGGGGACCCCCTGATCCCGATGGCGCCGTTTGCTTTTATACACTGATTAAAGCTTCACTCCAGTCGAAGGGAGCCGCCCGGAGCGTCGCCCCCGGGCGGCTCCGATCAGCCATTCCTTTGCGTCAGAGCGCCGTAATAGGCGAAGTCGATCTCGTGGACGACGCCGACCCGCGTCCGGGCTCGCCGGGGCACCAGATGGGCGCGGCTGTCCTGCGCACGGGCGAGCGGCGCCAGGCCGAGATCGCCGAGAAGATGGTCGCTCAGGCCCTCCGCGTCGCGAAGCGGGCTCCTGCGGCCGGACCGGCCGGCGGCGCGGGTCACGGCGGAAAAGAAGCGGCCGATCTGGCGCGGGCTGCGGGCGGCCGCGGCGGCGATGATGGATCGCATGGGTCGTCTCCCGAATGGTGCCCGGGGCCTCGGCCGGCGGGCGTGTCGGTAGACGGTTTAGAAACGCACCGTTTCCTCAGCGCGACACAAGACGGTTAAAAGGGTTTCGCGCTTGTTTCGCGGCGCAGGCCGGCGCGAGGGCCTCGCACCGGAGCGAAAGACGAAGCGAAAGCCGGGGCGCTACTCCGCCGCCATCGCCGCGTCGTGCTCCTCGGTGAGGGCGAGCCAGTCCTCTTCGCAGGCCCCGAGGGTCTTGGCGGCGTCCGCGCGCTGCTTGGCAAGCTCCGACGCCTTGGCCGGCTCGCGCAGGTAGATCGCGCCGTCGGCCAGCTTCTCGTCGAGGTCGACGAGCGTCTTCTGCAGCCGCGTGATCTGGATCTCGAGCTGGGAGATCTTCTTCTTCAGGGGCTTCAGCTGCTCGCGCCGCTCGGCGGCGAGGCGGCGCTGGTCGAGCTTGGAGACGGGCGCGGACTCGACCACGGCGACCGCCTCGCCCTGGTTGCCCCCGCCGGCCCGGCCGCCCGACAGGATCAGCTTCTTGTAGTCGTCGAGGTCGCCGTCGTAGCGCGACACGGTCCCGTCGCCGACGATCCACAGCCTGTCCATCGTCGCCTCGACCATGTGGCGGTCGTGGCTGATCAGGATGACGGCGCCGGGAAAGTCGTTGAGCGCGTGAACGAGACTCTCGCGCGCCTCGATGTCGAGGTGGTTCGTCGGCTCGTCCAGGATCAGGACGTTGGGCGCGTCGATCGTGGCGAGGCCCATCAGGAGGCGCGCCTTCTCGCCGCCCGAGAGCGAGTCGGCGACCGTGTCCATCTTCTGCGTCGGCAGGCCCATCTGGGCGACGCGGGCGCGCACCTTGGCCTCGGGCGCGTCCGGCATGAAGCGGCGCACGTGCTGGACGGCGGTCTCGCTCGGCCGGAGGTCGTCGATCTGGTGCTGGGCGAACATCGCGATTTTCAGGCCCGGCGCGCGGGTGATCGAGCCGGACTGGGCCTGGAGGCGCTCGGCGAGGAGCTTGGCGAAGGTCGACTTGCCGTTGCCGTTGGCGCCGAGCAGCGCGATGCGGTCGTCGGCGTCGATGCGAAGGTTGAGGCCCTTCAGGATCGAGCGCTCGGGCGTGTAGCCGACGGAGACGTTCTCCATGCGGATGATCGGCGAGGCCAGAACTTTCTCCGGGGCGGGGAAGATGAAGGGCGTCACGTGCTCCTCGACGATCGCCTGGAGCGGCTTCATCTTCTCCAAGGCTTTCAGGCGCGACTGGGCCTGCCGGGCCTTGGACGCCTTGGCGCGGAAGCGCTCGACGAAGGCCTCCATGTGCTTGCGCGCGGCCTCCTGCTTGACGATCGACTTCTGGAGGAGCTCCAGCTTCTCGGCGCGCTGGCGCTCGAAGCTGTCGTAGTCGCCGCGGTAGAAGACGAGCTTGCGCTGATCGAGGTGGATGATCGCGTTGACCGCGTTGTTGAGGACGTCGCGGTCGTGGCTGATCACGATCACGGTGTAGGGATAGCGGGCCACGAAGTTCTCGAGCCACAGCGTGCCTTCGAGGTCGAGATAGTTCGTCGGCTCGTCGAGGAGCAAGAGGTCCGGACGCGAGAAGAGGACCGCCGCGAGCGCGACGCGCATGCGCCAGCCGCCGGAGAAGGAGGCGACGGGCCTTTGCTGCGCAGCCGCGTCGAAGCCGAGGCCGTCGAGGATGGCGCTGGCGCGCGCTTCCGCCGAATGGCTCTCGATGTCGGCGAGGCGGGTGTGGACTTCCGCGATTCGGTGCGGATCGGTGGCGGTCTCGGCTTCGGCGAGAAGGGCGACGCGCTCTTCGTCGGCCCGCAGCACGATCTCCAGGAGCGAATCCTGCGTGCCCGGCGCTTCCTGCGCGACCTGACCGATGCGCATGTTCCGCGGGATCGACACGCCGCCGGTCTCCGAGGCGAGCTCGCCGGTGATGATGCGGAACAGCGTCGACTTGCCCGCGCCGTTGCGGCCGACGAGGCCCGCCTTCGTGCCGGCCGGCAGCGACAGCGAGGCGTGCTCGATGAGAAGGCGTCCCGCGACGCGGGCGGACAGGTCGTTGATCTGCAGCATGGCCAGGCTTTTCGCATGGCGAAGACGGGGAAGAAAGCCATAATGAATGGTTGCTCCCGCCATCCTTTCGTCACCGAGGCGGCGGCGGGTTTCAAGTGAGAGGGCGTTATGGCCGATATGACCGTAGAGATCGACGAGGGCCTGCTACGCCGGGCCTTGGAAGCGACGCGAACGGACGATGCTCGCGCGCTGATCGAGAAGGCGCTCGGCGACATGGTGAGGCAGCGCGAGGCGCAGAGGCGCTTGCGCGACCTCGCAGGCAAGATCGAGTGGGAGGGCGACCTCGACGAGATGCGGCGCGACCGCCACCAGCCTCTGGACAGGACGTGATCCTGATCGATACCTCGGCATGGATCGAGCACTTCAACGGTCGCGGCACGCCCGCCGCCGAACGCGTGCGCCGAGCGCTGGACGATGAGCAGGTGATCGTCGGCGACCTCGTTATGGTCGAGCTTCTTCAAGGTGTCAGGTTCGACAAGGAGGTCGCGCGCATTCTCGTGGACATCAAGGCTTTGCGGCGGGAAAGCCTCTGCGGCGCGGCGATCGGACTTCTCGCTGCAGCCAACTATCGAGGCCTGAGGCGGCGCGGCATCACGATCCGCAGCACGATCGACGTGATCATCGCGACGTGGTGCATCGAGAACGGCGCGGCGATTATCCACAACGACCGCGACATGGCCGTCATGGAGGCGCAGCTCGGGCTTCGGGCCTATGCCTGAACCGGCTGGCCGAGGCCGCGGCCGGTCTCGCGCTGGAAGAGGATCATGTCGAGCGACGGCGCGTCGGCGCCGAGGCCCGTCAGGGCGGCGTGGCACTGGCCGCGGTGGTGGGTCTGGTGGTTGAAGAGGTGGAAGAGGGCCGGGGCGAGGGGCTGCGTGATCTCCCGCGGATCGGTGATCGGGCGGTAGGTGAAGGGCGCGGGAAAGGCGGCTTCGGGCAGGGTCTCGATCCAGGCGCGGATGCGCTCATCCTCGGCGCGGCGGGCGGCGGAGAGCTCGCCGAACTCCTCGTGGATGATGGCGTCGAGGCGGTTCGGCGCCTCGCCCGAGCCGGTGAAACGCTTCATCCAGATGCGATCGGTGGCGAGGAGGTGGTTGAGGGTGCCCGTCAGCGAGCCGAAGAACAGGCCGCGGTTCGCGCGCCGGCTCTCGTCCGGAAGGGCCGCGGCGGCGGCGTAGAGGCGGGCGTTCGCCCACGCGTTGTAGGCCGCGAACATGGAGAAGGTTTCGTGATACATGGGCCGTCTCGTCGCATTGCCGGGCGCCGCATGGATAGCGCCGCCGCTCGGCGATCCGCAACCGTTCGACCCCCGGTGACCCGCCCATGGACCTCGCCTCGCTCCTCCTCTTCGCCGGCGTCTACTTCGCCGCGGTCGCCACGCCGGGGCCGGGCTTCGCGCTGATCGTCGCGCGCTCGCTCGCCAAGGGGCTGGACGGGCTGCCCTTCTTCATCCTCGGCTTCCTTCTGGGCGACCTGACGCTGCTCGTGCTCGCGGCGACGGGGCTCGCCTTCGTGGCGCAGACCTTCGCCGGCGCCTTTCTCGTCGTGAAGTACGCGGGCGCGGCCTACCTGCTCTATCTCGCCTGGAAGATCTGGCGCGCGCCGGCAGCGCCCCTGGAGGCGGCAGCCGATGCCGTTCCGGAAGGGCCGGGGCGTGCCTTCCTGTCGAGCTATCTCCTGACGATCGGCAATCCGAAGGTGATCGTGTTCTTCCTGTCGATCATGCCGCTCGTCGTCGACCTCCACCGCATGGGGCCGATCGCCTTCGCCGAGATGGCGGCCGTGATCGTGGTCGTCCTCGTCCCGGTGCTGACGACCGTGGCGCTGCTCGCCGACCGGGCGCGGCGCGTCTTCCGCTCGTCCACGGCGGTGCGGCGGATGCAACGCGGCACGGCCCTGACCATGGGCGGCGTCGCGGTGGCGGTCGCCGCGCGCTGACAATGGGGTCGCCCGCCTTGCCGCGGCGCACCCTCGCGGCTATAGAGCCGCGCATCCCGACACACTCTATCCAGGCAGGACGAACCGATGGCGATTGAACGCACCTTCTCGATGATCAAGCCCGACGCGACGCGTCGCAACCTCACCGGCGCGATCACGAAGATGCTCGAGGATGCCGGCCTCCAGGTCATCGCCTCGCGCCGCGTCTGGATGAGCCGCCGCGAGGCCGAGGGCTTCTACGCCGTCCACAAGGACCGCCCCTTCTTCGGCGAGCTGGTCGAGTCGATGTCCGCCGGCCCGACGGTGATCCAGGTCCTGCAGGGCGAGAACGCCATCGCCAAGAACCGCGAGATCATGGGCGCCACCAACCCGACGCAGGCCGCCGAGGGCACGATCCGCAAGACCCACGCCCTGTCGATCGGCGAGAACTCGGTGCACGGCTCCGACGCGCCTGAGACCGCGGCCGTCGAGATCGCCTACTGGTTCTCGGAGACCGAGATCGTCGGCTGAGGCCGCGTCTTTCGTCCGCATGATCGCGGCGCGGTGGCTTCCCGGCCACCGCGCCGCTTTATTTTCCGGTGACTGAAACCCGAGGCTGGTGCCTTCGTTCAAGCTGCCGGCCGTCAAGTGCGGTCGTTCTCGTTTGTTAACAAAGGCTTAATGCGGCATGGCCCAGGTCCCGACTTCCGACGTCTACGTCACCACGAACTTCCGGACGCTGGGCTGGGCGGGGGCGATCCTGTTCACGCTGGCGCCGCCGGCCTTCCTCTACGAGGTGTATCTCCTGTTCTTCACCACCGCGATGGAGGAGAACGCCTCGATCCCGCTGCTGGCGGGAATCGCGCTGATCCTGTCCTTCGCCAGCGTGCCGATGATGCTGGCCGGGCGGCGGCTGCGCTACTCGTCGCTGCCGTCGCTGGCCGGGCAGGAGTGATCGATCAGAGGACGTGACGCCAGCGGTCGACCGCGTGGTCGTCGGTGTCCTTGGACTCGACCCAGCCGCCGACCGTGCCGTCCTTGAGATGCTCGCGCTTCCAGAAGGGGGCGCGGGTCTTCATGTAGTCCATGAGGAAGTGTGCTGCCTCGAAGGCGGCGCCGCGATGAACCGAGGCGCAGGCGACGAAGACGATCGTCTCGCCGGGCGCCACGCGGCCGTAGCGGTGGACCGCGGCGACGGCGAGAAGGTCCCAGCGGCGCGCGGCTTCCGCCGCGAAGCGGGCGATCTCCGACTCGGCCATGCCGGGATAGTGCTCGAGCTCGAGCGCTTCGAGGCGCCCGCCCTCGTCGCGGCAAGTGCCCGTGAAGGTGACGAGCGCGCCGGCCGCGCCGCCGCTTTCGAGCGCGGCGATCTCGGCGGCGAGGTCGATCGGCCCGGCCTGGACGCGGACAAGCGGTTCGGCGCCCACGCTCAGCCTCCGGTCATCGGCGGGAAGAGGGCGATCTCCTTGGCGCCGGCCACCGCGTCGGAATGATCGGAGTGCTCCTTGTCGAGCGCGACGCGGATCATGTCCTGCGCCTGAAGGGCGGACTCGTAGTTCTCGCCGCGCCCGCGCAGCCAGTGGAGAAGGTCCGACACGGTCTCGATGCCGGCGGGAAGCTCCACCTCCTCCTCGGCGAGGCCGATGCGCTCGCGCACCCAGGCGAAATAGATCAGCTTCATGGGACTGGCCTCCATGCCTTCCGCGCGGAGGGGAAACGCGTCAGTCCTCGATGTGACGCAGGCCCGCGCGGAAATAGTCGTAGCCGGTATAGAGCGTGATCACGGCGGCGATCCAGAGGAGCACGAGGCCCGTCTGCGAGACGATCGGGATCTCGGCGCCGGTGGCCGTGGCGGAGACGAGGAAGTAGTGGGCCGCGAGGTTGTCGGCGGCGGGGCCGGCGAGCAGGAAGGCGATCGCCAGCATCTGGATGAAGGTCTTCCACTTGGCGACGCGCGTCACCGGCACGGAGACCTTCAGCTCGGCGAGGTACTCGCGAAGGCCGGATACGAGGATCTCGCGGCACAGGATGATGATGGCGGCCCAGAGCGTCCAGCCGGCAATGGTGCCCTCGGCCGCGAGGAGCAGGAGCGCGGCGGCCACCAGCAGCTTGTCGGCGATCGGGTCGAGCATGCGCCCGATGGTCGAGGTCTGCTGCCAGATGCGGGCGAGATAGCCGTCGAGCCAGTCGGTGACGCTGGCCGCGACGAACAGGCCGAAGGCCCACCAGCGGGCATAGTCCGGGCTGCGCAGCGTTCCCTCGATGAAGAAGCAGAGCACCACGAGCGGAACGGCGACGATGCGCGCATAGGTCAGGATGTTGGGAAGGCTGTACGCGCGCGATGCCATGAAGGGTGTCGTCCGGTGGGGGTCTCGGCCGCGCCTGTTCAAGACGCTGGCGGGGCTCGCGTCAACCGGCTGCCGCTGCGACCGCCTCGACAAGTCGTTGGATCAGTGCGGAGCCCGCCTCTTCGGCACTCCTTAATCATCGCCGCGATCGTGGCGCTCGCCGTCCCGTTGTGCCTGCTAGGATGCGGCCATCGGAGGGTCCTGCATGAACGACGTCTGGTGGTGCCTGTTTTCGTTCCGCGGCAGGATCGACCGCATGCCCTATTTGCTGGGCAGCATCTTGTGCCTGCTCGTGTCCGCGATCCTGGAGCCGATTATCAGGGATGCGTATCTGGGCGATCGCACGCACTGGATCGGCTACGAGCTGAGCCTCGCTATGGCCAAGGCCGACCTGACCGTGGCCGCCGTCACGCTCTGGCCCAGCCTCGCCCTGCAGGTGAAGCGGGCGCGCAGCATCGGCTTCCCCATCTGGTTCCTGTTGGTGATCCTGGCCGTCACCGGGATGCTGATGCTTCTGGTTCCCACCCTCGGCATGCTGGCCGCGGTCGTCGTCGCTGCGGTGCACCTTTTCGCGCCCCGGGACTTCGCGAGGGCGCGATTCGCCTGATCGGAAACCGGGCGCACGCCCGTCACCCCTCGCGGAAGTGGTCGTAGATCGACTTCGCCATGGCTTCCGAGATGCCCTCGACGGATTTGAGATCGGCGAGGCCGGCTCGGGCGACGGCCTTGGCGGTGCCGAAGTGGTGGAGGAGGGCACGCTTGCGAGCGGGGCCGATGCCGCCGATCTCGTCGAGCGGATTGGCGACCATCTCCTTCTTGCGCCGGGCGCGGTGCGAGCCGATGGCGAATCGGTGCGCCTCGTCGCGCATCCGCTGGATGAAGTAGAGAACGGGGTCGCGCGGCGGCAGCGAGAAGGGCTCGCGGCCCGGCACGACGAAGCGCTCGCGGCCGGCGTCGCGGTCGACGCCCTTGGCGACGCCGATCGTGATGACCTTCTCGGCGAGGCCGAGCTCGTCGAGGATCGCGCGCACGGCCGAGATCTGGCCCTTGCCGCCGTCGATGAGGACGAGGTCGGGCCAGGCCGGCATGGCCTCGTCGGCGAGCGCGACGTCGGTCTCCGCCTCGATCTCGGCGGCGGCGTCGACCTCGGGTGCCGCGGCCTCGGCCGGGGCGTCGATCGCGTCGCCGTGCTCCTTCAGGAGGCGCGAGAAGCGGCGGCGCATGACCTCCTTCATCATGCCGAAGTCGTCGCCCGGCGTGATGTCGGTGCCGCGGATGTTGAACTTGCGGTACTGACTCTTGGCGAAGCCCTCCGGCCCCGCCACCACCATGGCGCCGACGGCGTTGGTGCCCATGATGTGGGAGTTGTCGTAGATCTCGATGCGGCGGGGCGCGCGGGGCAGGCCGAAGGTCTCTTTCAGGCCTTCGAGCAGCTTGCCCTGCGTCGAGGTCTCGGCGAGGCGGCGGCCGAGCGCCTCGCGGGCGTTGCCGGCGGCGTGGTCGACGAGGTCCTTCTTGGCGCCGCGGGCGGGGACGGAGATCTCGACGCGGCGACCGGCGCGCGTCGCCAGCGCCTCGGCGAGGAGCGGGCGGTCCTCGATCTCGTGGCTGAGGAGGACGAGGCGCGGCACGGGCTTGTCGTCGTAGAACTGCGCGACGAAGGCGCCGAGGACGTCGCCCAGCGCCAGCGACACGTCGGCCTTGGGGAAGTAGGCGCGGTTGCCCCAGTTCTGGCCGGTGCGGAAGAAGAAGACCTGGATGCAGATGGCGTCGCCCTGGCCGTGGATGGCGAAGACGTCGGCCTCCTCGATGCCTTGCGGGTTGATGCCCTGGTGGCTCTGGATGTGGGCCAGCGCCGAAAGGCGGTCGCGGTAGACGGCGGCGCGCTCGAAATCGAGCTCCTCGGACGCCGCCTGCATGGCCTCGGCGATGCCCTGCTTCACCTGTGTCGAGCGGCCGGACAGGAAGCTCTTCGCTTCCTCCGTGAGGGTCCGGTAGTCGTCGAGCGAGACCTCGCGCGTGCAGGGACCCGAGCAGCGCTTGATCTGGTAGAGGAGGCAGGGGCGCGTGCGCGTGGAATAGACCGCGTCGGTGCAGGTGCGGATCAGGAAGGCGCGCTGGAGCGCGTTGATCGTGCGCGTCACCGCGCCGGCCGAGGCGAAGGGGCCGAAGAAGGAGCCCTTGCGCGAGCGGGCGCCGCGGTGCTTCAGGATCGCCGGCGCCTCGTGCTCGTCCGAGATCAGGATGTAGGGGAAGGACTTGTCGTCCCGCATCAGAACGTTGAAGCGGGGGCGCAGGCGCTTGATGAGGTTGGCTTCGAGAAGAAGCGCCTCGGTCTCGGTGCGCGTCGTCACGAACTCCATGTGCCGCGTTTCGCGGATCATCCGCGCGATGCGGTTGGTGTGGCCGGTCGTGCGGGTGTAGCTGGCGACGCGCTTCTTCAGCGACTTCGCCTTGCCGACGTAGAGCACCTCGCCGGCCTGATCGAACATGCGGTAGACGCCCGGCTGGAAGGGCAGCTTCTTCACGTAGGCCGCGATCAGCTCGGCGCCGGTCAGGCTGCTCGCCTCGGCGCCTGCGCCTCCGTCCGACCAGTCGATGGCGGCGAGGCGCGCGGCGGCCTCGTCCGGCTCGCCGGCGGCGACCGCGTCGTCGGCGTCCTCGGCCTCGTCGTCGAAGCTCGGATCGATGTCCGGCTGGGGAGCCTCGATCTCCGGAATGTCGTCTTCGCCGGCCGGGCGGGCGGCGAGCGCCCGTCCGCTATGCCTGGAGAATCGCTGCGGCCTCGACCGGCCCATGCGGCACGTCCTCGAATGCTTGCGTCCGGCTCCGCCACGGGCCGGCCTGTCCGTTGATTCCCATATAGGATTCTTCGCCGCCGCTTTGCACCGGGCCTTCGCGTCGCGGCGGCGGCCGTTGCCGGACGGGGTCGCGCGCCGACTGTGGCGGGCGTGCAACGCGTCTTCAGAATCCGTTAGGGGTTGCGACCCGATGAAGCCTCAACCTGTTGTGCGACGGGCGATCACACCATCTCACGAATGTATCGGCCCTGAAGCATTCGCGTGAAGACAGGTGTAGGATGCGGTCGAAAGGTGATGGAGTGCATCGGATGCGTGTCTTGAAGGTTCTGCCCATTCTCGCGGTCCTGTCCGCCGGAACGGTGGCGCCGGCGCTCGCCGCCGATCTCGTCGAGCCGGCGGCGCCGATGGATGCGACGGCGACCGGCGCGAGCCCGGTCTATATCTGGTCCGGCCCCTATGCCGGCGCCTTCGTCGGCTACAATTCCACGCGGTTCGACCAGAGCGGCGGCGCGGACTTCAAGGGGGACGGCTTCGTCGGCGGCGTCTACGGCGGCGTGAACGTCCAGAACGGCAACTTCGTCTACGGCATCGAGGCGGACGTGGGCGGCGGCGGCTTCGACGCCAGCGGCGACAACGCGGCGCTCGGCCTGCCGATCGAGGGCGACAACAACATCTTCGGCTCGCTGCGCGGACGCGTGGGCGTGGCGATGGATCCGTTCCTCGTCTTCGCCACGGGCGGTCTCGCCGTGTCCGAGCAGGAACTCACGCTCGGCGGCGCGTCCGACACCCAGACCGCCGTCGGCGCGACGGTCGGCGCGGGCGTCGAGGGGCAGATCACCGACAACATCACCTCGCGCATCGAGTACCGCTACTCCAACTTCGGCGACCAGACCTTCGATCTCGGCAACACGAGCATCTCGTCCGGCTTCGACGAGCACTCGGTGCGGGCGGGCGTGGCGCTGAAGTTCTGAGGCGGAACGACCGACCCTGAGGGGGGGCGCCGAACGCTCGCCCGCTTGCGGGAGAGGGTGAGCGGCGAAGCCGACCGGGTGCGGGTGCGGGTGTCGGCAGCATGAGCGGCCGATGACAAATCAACGTCGCGTCCGCGATGAACCACCCTCATCCGCCTGCCGGCACCTTCTCCCGCCAGCGGGAGAAGGGAGCAGCGTCTGCGTCGGTTCTCGTGTGAGCGGACGTCAGCCCGCGCTCTTCAGATCCGCATAGGCCGGGAAGGTCTGCGCGAACGCGCCGATCCAGGTCGTCAGCGCCGGGTGATCCGACTCCCAGCGGCCGGCGAAGCGCAGGCTCATCCAGCCGAGAAGGCCGGCGACGGCGAAATGGGCGATGTTGGGCTCGGGGGCGAGCGTCGGAACCTCGCGCTCGAGCACGGCGAGGCCGCGCGTCGCCTTGGCCCACTGCCGGTCGACCCACGGCTGGTGCCGCTTGTCCTCCGGGCGGAAGCGGTTCTCGTACACCGTGAGGATGGCGCCGTCGGTGACGCCGTCGGCGGTCGCCTCGATGCGGCGGGCCTTCAGCCACTCCGCGTCGGTTTGGGGAATCAGGAGGTTGCCGCTCAAGCGGTCGAAGTACTCGACGATGACGCGGCTGTCGTAGATCGACTCGCCGCTGTCCAGGATCAGCGTCGGGATCTTGCCGAGCGGGTTGACCGCGAGAAGCTCGGCGGGATCGGCCGTGGTGTCGACGATCGTCGTGTCCAGCGGGATGCCGACGTGGTGCGCGGCCATGCGCACCTTGGCCGCGAAGGGGGAAGCGGGCGAGTAGAGAAGACGCATGAGGAGGCTCCGATTCGGGTCCGGAGCCGAGGCTTAGCCGATCCGGCCGCCCGCGCGAAGCGAGCGGAGGTTCAGTGCGGCAGGAACCGGCGGCTGTCCGAATCCTCGATGCGGCGCAGCGACTGGCACTCGGCGCCGTAGATCCGCCAGCGATCCAGGCCGACGACGCAGCCCTCTGCCCGGAAGCCGAGCGTCGTCTGCGACAGGAGGCCGACATAGCCGCCGATCGCGGCGAGCCCCATCGGGAATTCGATGATGTAATAGACCGGGCGGCGATGACCGTCCGAGATCAGCGCCTGGGCGTGGCACCAGCGCCGCTCGAAGGGCCGGGCCTCGTCGATGCGGGGCAGGTAGCCGCGCTCGCGCATGTCGCTGAACTCGAGGATCGAGAGCGGCGTGCGCAGCATGTTGGGCGCGCCGTATTCGAACTGATCCTCGATCTGGGCGAGCACGCGGGCATCGTCGCAGAAGGGCAGGTTCTGCGTCACGCGAAGCTGCTCGC
The DNA here is from genome assembly GCF_009765365.1 of Antarcticirhabdus aurantiaca. GTDB lineage: Bacteria > Pseudomonadota > Alphaproteobacteria > Rhizobiales > Rhizobiaceae > Antarcticirhabdus > Antarcticirhabdus aurantiaca. The sequence goes on along the minus strand of NZ_VTOM01000003.1, from coordinate 178,488 downwards.
GACGCGCGATCGGATCCGCCGCCTGGGCCGGCGCGAGCGCGACGAAGGCCGAGACGGCGGCGAGGGCGCTCGCGAGCAGGGTCTGGATCGGGCGGCGCATGGAGCGGGTCCTTCGAAAGCCATCGGCGGCGGGCTGGCGGAACGCGCGCCCGCGATTTGCGGACAGGATAGTTCGGATCACCCGGCTTTGCATCAGCCGCGCTCGGGCGAAACGCGCTCGATCCTGCTCGTTGCGCGTCCGGTGTTGCCGAAAATCCCTTCAAACAGGCGCAAGGCGCGCGTCGCGTCCGCTTCGAAGGTGAAGGGCGGGTTCACCACGGCGAGGCCGGTGCCGACGAAGCGCTCGTCCGGGCCGGGCGCCTCGCGCAGGAACTCGGCCGCCACGATGTCGGGAACGCCGCTTCCGGCGAGCGCGGCGAGAAAGGCGTCGCGCTCGGCCAGGCGCTTGATCGGATACCACAGGGCGTAGATGCCGCCCGCCCAGCGCGCCTGCGCCTTGGCGAGATGGGCGGCGATGCGGTCGAACTCGCCCGGCTTCTCGAAGGGCGGGTCGACGAGAACGAGGCCGCGCTTCTCCTTCGGCGGCAGGTGGGCGCCGAGCGCCAGCCAGCCGTCGAGCTCGATCGCCTTCACCTGGACGTCGCCGGCGAAGAGGGCGGCGAGGCTTTCCGCGTCAACGGGATGCAGCTCGTAGGCCGAAAGGCGGTCCTGGCGGCGCAGGAGGCGCCGGACGAGAAGCGGCGAGCCGGGATAGGCGAGAGGGGGGTCGGCGAGCGCTTCCGGCCCCAGCGCCTCGCGATAGGGCGCGAAGACCGGGTCGGCCGATTCGGGCGCGGCGAGGAAGCGCGCGATGCCCTCGCGGTACTCGCCGGTGCGCCGCGCCTCGTCGGAGGCGAGGTCGTAGAAGCCGCGGCCGGCATGGCTGTCGAGGACGCGGAACGGCTTCTCCTTGCGCTTGAGGTAGTCGACGATGAGGCACACCAGCGCGTGCTTGACGACGTCGGCGAAGTTTCCCGCGTGGAAGGCGTGGCGATAGTTCATCGAACGGTCCGTCGCGGTGTCGGCATCGAAAACACTGCGTTCATCGCCTTTACGACCGCCCGCCCGCAGCCCATCTCGCAGGCCGCACATGAATTTGCTGCGCCGCGAAGCCGGCCGGCCTTCCCAGAGGACTTGTTCGAGTGACCCATTCCAAACTCTTCGAACCCTTCGACCTCGGCCCGATCCGCCTCGCCAACCGCATCGTCATGGCGCCGCTGACCCGCTCGCGCGCGACGAGCGACGGCGTCGTCAAGGACATGCACGTCACCTACTACGCGCAGCGTGCCGAGGCCGGGCTGATCGTCACCGAGGCGACCAATATCACGGTCGAGGGCCGCGGCTATGCCTGGACGCCCGGCATCTACACCGAGGAGCAGGTCGCGGCCTGGCGCAAGGTGACGGATGCCGTCCATGCCAAGGGCGGCAAGATCGTGCTGCAGCTCTGGCACGTCGGCCGCATCTCGCATCCCGACCTTCAGGAGAACGGCGCCAAGCCCGTCGCGCCGTCCGCGGTGACGCCGAAGGGCCAGGCCTTCACCGAAGAGGGCTTCAAGCCGCACGAGGAGCCGCGAGCGCTGGAGCGCGACGAGCTGCCGCGCGTCGTCGCCGACTACGTGAAGGCGACGAAGAACGCCAAGGCCGCCGGCTTCGACGGCGTCGAGGTGCACGCCGCGAACGGCTACCTCCTCGACCAGTTCCTGCGCGACGGCGCCAACAAGCGCACCGACGACTACGGAGGCTCGATCGAGAACCGCATCCGCTTCCCGCTGGAGGTGGTCGACGCGGTGATCGCGGCCTGGGACGCGCAGCACGTCGGCATCCGCATCTCGCCGGTGACGCCGGCCAACGACCTGACGGACTCGTACCCGCAGCTGGTCTTCGACCGCTTCGTGGAGGAGCTCGGCAAGCGCAAGCTCATGTATCTCCACGTCGTGGAGGGCCAGACCGGCGGCTCGCGCGACCTGCCCTTCGATTACGCCAAGCTCCGCCAGGCCTTCGGCGGCGTCTACATGTCGAACAACGGTCTGACGCGGGAACTGGCGGAGAAGGAGCTGGAAGCCGGCGAGGCCGACCTCGTCTGCTTCGGCCGGCCCTTCATCGCCAATCCCGACCTCGTCACCCGCCTTCGCATCGGCGCGCCGCTGGCGGAGGGCGACAAGGCGACCTTCTACGGCGGCGACGAGAAGGGCTACATCGACTATCCCGCGCTGACGGACGAGGAGAAGCGCCAGGCCGAGGCCGCCTGAGGCGTCTCGATCGGATCGAACAAGAAGGCCGGGCTCGACGCCCGGCCTTTTGCGTTTTCGCCGGCGGGGCTAGAAGAGTTCCATGAACAAGCCCTTCTTTCCGCACACCGCCCATTCGGCCTGCCCGCACGACTGCCCCTCGACCTGCGCGCTCGACATCGAGGTGCTGGCGGCGGATCGGATCGGCCGGGTGCGCGGGGCGGAGGAGAACAGCTACACGGCCGGCGTCATCTGCGCCAAGGTCGCGCGCTACGCCGAGCGGCTGCACCATCCCGGCCGGCTCCTGAAGCCGATGCGGCGGCTGGGCGCCAAGGGCGAGGGCGCCTGGGGCGAGATTTCCTGGGAGGACGCGCTCGACCTTGTGGCGGAGAGGTTCGTCGCAGCCGAGCAGCGGCACGGGGCGGAGGCCGTCTGGCCCTATTTCTACGCCGGGACGATGGGCCTCGTGCAGCGCGACGGCATCAACCGCCTGCGCCACGCCAAGCGCTATTCCGGCCAGTTCGACTCGATCTGCACCAACATGGCCTGGACGGGCTGGGTGGCGGGCGCCGGCACGCTGCGCGGCAGCGACCCGCGCGAAATGGCCTCGAGCGACTGCATCGTCATCTGGGGCACCAACGCGGTGGCGACGCAGGTCAACGTGATGACCCACGCCGTGCGGGCCCGGAAGGAGCGCGGGGCCAGGATCGTCGCGATCGACATCTACGACAACGCGACGATGCGCCAGGCCGACATGGCGCTGAAGCTGCGGCCGGGCACGGACGGGGCGCTCGCCTGCGCGGCGATGCACGTCGCCTTCCGCGACGGCCATGCGGACCGCGACTATCTTGCGACCTACACCGACGATCCGGCGGGGCTCGAGGCGCATCTGGCGAGCCGCGATCCGGCCTGGGCGGCGGGGATCACCGGCCTGTCGGTCGACGAGATCGAAGCCTTCGCGCGGTTGGTCGGCACGACGCCGCGCACCTTCTTCCGCCTCGGCTACGGCTTCACGCGCCAGCGCAACGGCGCCCCGGCCATGCACGCGGCGCTGTCGCTTCCCGCCGTGCTCGGCTCCTGGCGGCACGAGGGGGGCGGGGCGTTCCACTCGAACTCCGACATCTTCCGGCTCGACAAGTCGGAGATCATGGGCGCGCTCGACCGCGATCCGGGCGTGCGCCACCTCGACCAGAGCCGGCTCGGACCGGTGCTGACGAACGAGCCGGACGCGCTGTTCGGCGGGCCGCCCGTCACGGCGATGCTGGTGCAGAACACCAACCCGGCCAATGTCTGCCCCGAGCAGCGCAAGGTGCGGGCGGGACTGATGCGCGACGACCTCTTCGTCTGCGTTCACGAGCAGTTCATGACGGATACGGCCAAGCTCGCCGACCTCGTCCTGCCCGCCACCATGTTCCCCGAGCACGACGACATCTATCGCGGCGGCGGGCAGAACCACATCCTCCTCGGCCCCAAGGTGGTCGAGCCGCCGGAAACGGTTCGCACCAACCACTTCGTGGTGGAGGAACTGGCCAAGCGCCTCGGCGTCGCGGACCGGCCGGGCTTCGGCAGGACGGAGCGCGAGCTGATCGACGCGATGCTGCTGACGAGCGGGCGCGGGACGCTGGCGGAGCTGGAAGCGGGGCGCTGGATCGACTGCCAGCCGGACTTCGCCGACGCGCACTTCCTGAACGGCTTCGCCTGGACGGACGGGAAGTTCCGCTTCAAGCCGGACTGGGCCGGCATGGCCGCGCCGAACCGGCCGCCGCCCTCGATGGGCCTCCAGGGACCGCACGACCGGCTCGGCGGCTTTCCCGACCACCTGGCCGTCATCGAGGAAACGGATGCCGAGCATCCGTTCCGCCTCGCGACCTCGCCAGCGCGCCAGTTCCTGAACTCGACCTTCGCGGAAACCAAGGGGTCGAGGACGCGGGAGGGCCGTCCGGAGGCGATGATCCACGTCGAGGACGCGGAGCGGCTGGGGATCGCCGAGGGCGACGTGGTGGCGCTCGGCAACGCGCGCGGCAGCGTGCGCCTGCACGCGAAGGTGACGGACGTCGCCAAGCCCGGCGTCGTGATCCACGAGGGGCTTTGGGCGAACGGCGACTTCCTCGACGGGGAAGGCATCAACGTTCTGACGGGCGCTGACCCGGTCGCGCCCTTTGGGGGCGCGGCGTTCCACGACAACAAGGTCTGGATGCGACGGGAGGGGTGAGGGGGCATGTCCCTCGGCCCTCCCGCCGATCGGGCTCAGGGCTGCTGGGGCGCGCCGTCGTCCTGTTGCGTCGCGCCGCCATCCTGTTGCGGATCGAGCGTCATGCCGTCGTCGGCGTAAGGATCGGCCGCGCCGTCGTCCGTCGCAGCCGTATCCGGCGGAACGACCTGGTTGCCGTTGACCAGAACGGCGCCGTCGGCCTTGGTCTCGACGTTCCAGCGCAGGCGACCGTCCGGCAGGGTCTCCGCGAAGCCCTTGGCGAAGTTCAGTCCGCCGACGGCGCTGTAGGCCTCGTTAGTGCCGACCTTCTGGAGATTGGCGATGATCACGTCGATGCCGCGGGCCGTCACGATCGAGCGCGTCTCGGCCTCTTCGGGGCCGGTGATCTCGATCGTGCTCTCGTAGGTGATCTCGTAGTCCTTGCCGCGCACGTGCCCGGGATCGACGAGGATGGTCGGCAGGTTGTTCGCGAAGCTCGCCGACATGGCTTCCGTGGCGGAGGCCGGGAAGATGTCGGGATTGTTCAGGTCGAACTCGCGGATGGCGATGTCCACCGGCGTCTTCAGGTCGACGTCGCGCACCGTGAAGGACATGCGCAGATCCTGCGGCAGGAGCGCGATGGCCCAGTCCGGCGCCATGGGCGAGGACACGTTCAGGCCCTCGACGTCGAAGCGCCAGGTGTAGCTGCCGCCGCCCGAAATGCCGTCGAAGGAGAAGGTCTGGCCGGCTGAGCGCATGTCGCCCGCGCCGAAAGGCGTGGTGACCTTGAGGTCGCGCACCACGTAGTCGCCCGACAGGTTGCGCCAGAGCGGCAGCACGGCCTGGAGATGGCGGCGCAGATCCTCCTGATCGGCCTTGAACTTGTCGCCGGTGGAGTCGATGCGGCTGACCGCGAAGGCCCAGAGGTCGAGGATGGCGCGGGTGCGCGTCGCCTTGGCATCCGCGGCGAGCTTGACCTCGCCCATGTCCATGCCGATCGTCATGGCGGGCATGCCGGTCGCGGGATCGGGCTGGGTCTCGATCGTCTGCTTCATCGACGCGATCGTCTGGTCGGTGCGCAGGTCCGCTTCGCCGACGCCGGTCGGCCGGGCCTCGGTCGTGTAGGTGATCGCGCCGAAGGTGGCGTCGCTCTTCCCCGTCGGATCGTCCTGGCGCACGGTGCCGCCGCCGGCGCGGCCCTGGCCGCTGGTGAAGGTGCCGAGCGCGGGCGACCAGACGCCGGTGAAGGTGCTCTCGGGAATGTCGTAGAAGAGGCTGTTGCGCTGGCCTTCGACCACGGCCGCGGCGTCGATGCGCAGCGGATCGTTGGCGGAAACGTCCCAGTCGCCGTCCGCCCGCTCGGCCACCAGGATGGTGTAGGGCGAGATCGTGAACTGCCCGAAGCTCGGATCGACGTCCGCCAGGAGCCGCCCCGCGTCGATGCCGATGCGGAAGCCCGAGCCCTCCTTGGCGACGGTGATGACGCCCTTGTCGAGGAGCTGCTGGCTGACATAGGGCGCGAGGGCTTCGTAGAACGCGAGAGCCTCCGGGTCGGTCGGGGGCGGCACGGGCGCGGTCGGCGCTGCGGCCGCGGCGGGCGCAGGAGGAGCCGGCGGGGCGGGAGGCGCAGGCGGCGCGATGGCGGGCGCCTCGTCTTGGTCCAGCGGGTCGGCGATGGCCGGCTTCTTGTCCAGCGACTGGGCGAAGACCGCAGATGCGCCGGGCAGGGCGAAGGCCAAGGTCAAGGCGAGGGCGGTCGATCGGCGGAGCGTCGTCAGGCGCATGCTGGAGCTTTCCCTTGCTGTTCGCTGCGAATCACGCCGAGCTATTGTGACCGACCCGCTCGGCCAAGTTGAGGCGGCCTGACGGTAAGTCAAAGGGCGACGATGCGACCCGCGTCGGAGGCAAGCAGAATGTCACCCGGTCCGCTCTGCGTCTCGGGAGCGGAGAGGACCGCGCGGTCCCCGCTCATGCGCGCGCGCCCCGACGCGACGAGGCGGAGCGCCTCGGCATAGAGGCGGTGCTCGGCCCGGATGAGGCGGGCGGCCAGCGCGTCCGGCGTGTCGCCGGGCAGAACGGCGATGGCCGCCTGTGCGATGATCGGCCCTTCGTCCATGACCTCGGTGACGAAGTGGACGGTGCAGCCGTGAACGCGCATGCCGGCGGCGAGCACCCGCTCGTGGGTGTGGAGGCCGGGAAACAGCGGCAGCAGCGACGGATGGATGTTGATCATCCGGCCGCGAAAGCGATCCGTGAAGTCCTGGCTCAGCAGCCGCATGTAGCCGGCGAGGCAGACGATGTCGGGCGCGATGCGGGTCAGTTCGGCCGCGACCGCCGCCTCGTGCGCGGCGCGGGAGGCGAAGAGCTTGTGGTCGATCGCGACCGCCTCGATGCCGGCGGCGCGCGCCGTGTCGAGGCCGCCGGCATCGGGGCGATTGGACAGGACCGCGGCGATCTCGGCCGGGTAGGCCGGGTCCTTCGCCGCGTCGAGAAGCGCGGCCATGTTGGAGCCGCGGCCGGACAGGAGAACGGCGACGCGCTTTCGCGGAGCCGCGCTCATTTGGCGAAGAGGTCGCCGTTGAAGGTGACGGCGGGGTTCTCGCCGCGGTCGAGGACGCGGCCGAGCGGAACCACGGTCTCGCCGGCCGACTGGAGCACGGCGCCGACCGTCGCGGCGTCGGCTTCGCTCGCGACCACCACCATGCCGATCCCGCAGTTGAAGGTGCGCAGCATCTCGCTCTGCGCGACGCCCCCGGTCTGCGCCAGCCAGCGGAAGACGGGCGGCACGGGGACGGCGAAGAGGTCGATGTCGGCGCGCAGGCGCTCGGGCAGGACGCGCGGGATGTTCTCGGTGAAGCCGCCGCCGGTGATGTGGGCGAGGGCCTTGATGCCGGCCGTTTCGCGGATCGCCTGGAGGATGGGCTTGACGTAGATGCGCGTCGGCTCGATCAGCGCTTCGCCCAGCGTCCGGTCCGCATCGAAGGGCGCGGGCGCGTCGTAGGACAGGCCCGACAGCTCGACGATGCGGCGGATCAGCGAGTAGCCGTTGGAATGCGGACCCGAGGAGGCGAGGCCGAGAAGGACGTCGCCCGGCTGGATGTCGGCGGAGGGCAGGAGGCGCCCGCGCTCGGCCGCGCCGACGGCGAAGCCCGCGAGATCGTAGTCCTTGTCGGCGTAGAGACCCGGCATCTCGGCGGTCTCGCCGCCGATCAGCGCGCAGCCGGCCTGGAGGCAGCCCGCCGCGATGCCCTTGACGATGTCCTCGCCCTGCGTGGGATCGAGCTTGCCGGTCGCGAAGTAGTCGAGAAAGAAGAGGGGCTCGGCGCCCTGCACCACGAGGTCGTTGACGCACATGGCGACGAGATCGATGCCGATGCGGTCGTGAAGGCCGGTCTCGATGGCGACGCGCAGCTTGGTGCCGACGCCGTCGTTGGCCGCGACGAGGACGGGGTCCGTGAAGCCCGCGGCCTTGAGGTCGAAGAGGCCGCCGAAGCCGCCGATCTCGCCGTCCGCGCCGGGGCGCATGGTCGAGCGCACATGCGGCTTGATGCGCCGGACGAGCTCGTTGCCCGCGTCGATGTCGACCCCTGCATCCGCGTAGGTGAGGCCGTTGCGCCCGCTCGTCTCGGCTTCGTCGGTCATAGCACTGGGCTTCCGTTCGAGGGTTTGCCGGGCGGACTGCCATGTTCCGCCCGCACCTGCAAGGGCGCCGAGCGGCGCAAGCGCTTGACGGCCCGAGCACCCGCCGCCTATCTCGACGGGTGCCGCGCATCGAAGGCGGCGGCAGAGGGCGAGCGGGCATGAGAACTCGGGATCGCGGCCGGCTGCTTCGCCGGCAGCTGACCTTCTGGAGCGCCGCCGCGGTCGGCCTCGCGGCCTTCGTCTGGCTGTTCTCCTCCATTCTCCTGCCCTTCGTGCTGGGCATGGTGATCGCCTACTTCCTCGATCCGGTGGCCGACTGGCTGGAACGGCGCGGGCTGTCGCGCCTGACGGCCAGCATCCTGATCCTGTTCATCTTCATCGTCCTGATCCTGACGGTGATCCTGGTGCTCGTGCCCGTGATCGTCTCGCAGGTGGCGAGCTTCGCCGCGCGGCTGCCGGACTATCTCGATCGGCTGCAGCTTCTCGCGGCGGGCCTGCGCACCGGGCCGCTGGCCTTCCTGTTCGAGAACAACGAGACGACGCTGCGCGAGGACGTGACGGGATTCGTCTCGCAGGGCACGGGCATGATCACGACCTTCGTGGCGGGGCTGTGGACCTCGTCGCTGGCAGTGGTCAACTTCGTCTCGCTCTTCGTCGTCACGCCGGTGGTCGCCTTCTATCTCCTGCTCGACTGGGACCGGATGATCTCCGGGATCGACGGCCTCACGCCCCGCCAGCACACGCAGACGGTCCGGCGGCTGGCGCGCGAGATCGACCGGTCGGTGGCCGGCTTCCTGCGCGGGCAGGGCAGCCTCTGCCTGATCCTGGGCACCTACTACGCCGTCGGGCTGTCGCTGGTCGGGCTGAACTTCGGCCTCCTCATCGGCCTCTTCGCCGGGCTGATCTCGTTCATTCCCTATGTCGGCTCGTTTGTCGGGCTGGTGCTCGCGCTCGGCGTGGCGATGGTGCAGTTCTGGCCGGACTGGCCCTGGATCGTGGCGGTTGCGGCCGTGTTCTTCAGCGGCCAGTTCATCGAGGGCAACATCCTCCAGCCCAAGCTGGTCGGCGCCTCGGTCGGACTCCACCCGGTCTGGCTGATGTTCGCGCTCTTCGCCTTCGGCGCGCTGTTCGGCTTCGTCGGGCTGCTGATCGCGGTCCCGGCCTCGGCCGCGATCGGCGTCCTCGTCCGCTTCGCGATCGTGAAGTATCTCGAAAGCGAGATGTATTTCGGCCGGACCGGGATCGAGACCGCGCGGCGCCCCGCGCCGCCGGCGATCGCGGAGGCCGACCTGTCTCCGTCGCCGGAGGATCCGAGACTCGGCGGCGACCCCGTCTGACGGACCGCATGATCATGACCCCGCGCCAGCTCCCGCTCGACCTGCCGCACAGCCCCTCGAACTCCCGCGACGACCTCGTCGTGTCGGAGGCCAACCGCCTCGCCGTCGGCGCGGTGGATTCCTGGCCCGCCTGGCCGCACCCGGTGGTGGTGGCGGTGGGGCCGGAAGGATCGGGCAAGACGCATCTCGCCGAGGTCTTCACAGAGCATGCGCAGGCGGTCGTCCTGACGCCGGACGCGGTCGACGTCGTGCTCGCCGCCGGGCCGTTCGCGGCCACGCTCGACGACGTCGATTCCGGCCGGTTCAGCGAGGCGCAGCTCTTCGCGATCCTCAACGCGGCGCGGCTGGGGCAGGGCACCGTCTTCGCCACCGCCCGGCAGATGCCGGCGGCGATGCCGGTGCGCCTGCCCGACCTCGCCTCGCGCCTGCGCGCGGCCACCGTGGTGCCGATCCGGGCGCCCGACGACGAGCTCCTGATCGGCGTCCTCGCCAAGCTCTTCGCCGACCGGCAGCTCCTCGTCGAGGACCGCATCCTGACGTTTCTGGCCGCCCGCATGGAGCGCTCGCTCGCCGAGGCGGTTCATCTGGTCGACGCGGTTGACCGGGAGGCGCTCTCCACCAAGTCCGGGGTAAACCTGTCGCTCGTCAAGCGGGTGCTTGACCGTCAGCCGGCTGCCGTTATGAGCAAAGGCGAACGACGTGCGCCTTTGCACGACTGATCGGACGAAGGAGGACGAGGACGCCCGTGTCTGATTCCCAGAAGGTCGAGCCCGCATCCAAGGGCGGCGTCACGCCGAAGGCCGGCGGCGGTGCGAAGCGCACGTCGCGGCGCGCGGCGCATCCCAAGGTCGAGCCCCAGGCGGCGGCGAGCGCCGCGCCGGACGGGAACGCTGCCGAGCATCCGCTCGCGGCGGAAATCATCGTGGCCGACCCGATCGCCGAATCGGGTGCGATGGAAGCGGCCGTCATCCTCGAATCGCCGCCCGTCATCATCGGAGGGCCGGAGCCCGCGCCGGCCGCGGAGAAGCCGGCCGAGCTGCCGGCCGACAGGTACATCAACCGCGAGATCTCCTGGCTGCAGTTCAACCGCCGCGTCCTTCAGGAAGCGCAGAACCGCGCGCATCCGCTTCTCGAGCGCGTGCGCTTCCTGTCGATCTCGGCCGGCAACCTCGACGAGTTCTTCATGGTGCGCGTCGCGGGCCTCGCCGCGCAGGTGCGCGCCAAGCTGACGCTGCGCTCGGAGGACGGGCTGACCCCGCAGGGCCAGCTCGACCGCATCCTCGAAGACGTGTCGACGCTGCAGGCCGAGCAGCAGGGCGCGCTGGCCGAGCTCGTGAAGGAACTGCGGCTGGAGAACATCCACATCGTCGGGGCTGGCGACCTGAAGCGCGACGAGCGCAACTGGCTCGCCAATCACTTCGACGAGACGATCTTCCCCGTCCTGACGCCGCTGTCGGTCGATCCGGCGCATCCCTTCCCGTTCATCCCGAACCTCGGCTTCTCCATGGCGCTGGCGCTCATCCGCGAGCGCGATTCGCAGAAGATGAACGCGCTGCTGCGCCTGCCGACCGCTCTCCAGCGCTTCATCGAGCTGCCGGCCAGCGCCGACGGGCACCTGCGCTACGTGCCGCTGGAGAGCGTCGTCGCGCTGTTCATCGGCCGGCTCTTCCCGGGCTACCGCGTGCGCGGCGCGGGCACGTTCCGCATCATCCGCGATTCGGACATCGAGGTGGAGGAAGAAGCCGAGGATCTCGTGCGCATGTTCCAGTCGGCGCTGAAGCGTCGGCGGCGCGGCTCGGTGATCCGCATCGAGTTCGATTCGGTGATGCCGGAATCACTGCGCAACTTCGTCGCCGGCGAGCTCGAGGTGCCGGAAGCCCGCGTCTCGGTGATGGACGGCATGCTGGCGCTCGATTCCGTCTCGCAGATCTGCAAGGCGCCGCGCGACGACCTGAAGTTCACGCCCTTCATCCCGCGCTTTCCCGAGCGCATCCGCGAGCACAACGGCGACTGCTTCGCGGCGATCCGCGAGAAGGACATCATCGTCCACCACCCCTACGAGTCCTTCGACGTGGTGGTGCAGTTCCTGCGGCAGGCGGCTTCCGACCCGAACGTCGTGGCGATCAAGCAGACGCTCTACCGCACCTCGAACGACTCGCCGATCGTGCGCGCCCTCATCGACGCGGCCGAGGCCGGCAAGTCGGTGACGGCGCTGGTCGAGCTGAAGGCCCGCTTCGACGAGGAGGCCAACATCAAGTGGGCGCGCGACCTGGAGCGCGCCGGCGTCCAGGTCGTCTTCGGCTTCATCGAGAAGAAGACCCATGCCAAGCTCAGCCTCGTGGTGCGCCGCGAGGACAACCGCATGGCGAGCTTCGTCCACATCGGCACGGGCAACTACCATCCGATCACGGCGAAGATCTACACGGACCTCAGCTACTTCACCGCCGATCCGGACATCGCGCACGACGTCTCGCTCGTCTTCAACTACATCACCGGCTATGCCGAGCCGTCCGACCTGCGCAAGCTCGCTGTCTCGCCGCTGACGCTGAGGAAGCGCATCCTGGAGCTCATCGAGAACGAGATCGTGCACGAGCGCGCCGGGCGCCCGGGCCAGATCTGGATGAAGATGAACTCGCTGGTCGATCCGAAGATCATCGACGCGCTGTACCGGGCGAGCCAGGCGGGGGTCGAGATCGACCTCGTGGTGCGCGGCATCTGCTGCCTGCGCCCGCGCGTCGCGGGCCTGTCGGACAACATCCGCGTGAAGTCGATCGTCGGGCGCTTCCTGGAGCACAGCCGGATCTTCTGCTTCGGCAACGGCTCCGGCCTGCCGTCGCCCCAGGCCCTCGTCTACATGGGCTCGGCCGATCTCATGCCCCGCAACCTGGACCGGCGCGTCGAGACGCTCGTCCCCATCACCAACCCGACGGTCCACAGCCAGGTCCTGTCGCAGATCATGCTCGGAAACATCCTGGACAACCAGCAGAGCTGGTCGGTGGCCTCCGACGGCACCTCGCGCCGGATCGTGCCCTCGCCCGGCGAACAGCCTTTCAACGCGCAGCGCTACTTCATGACCAATCCCAGCCTCTCCGGTCGCGGCAAGGCCCTCAAGTCGGACGCCCCGAAGCTCATCGCGCGCCAGCGCGCGGATCATTCGCGTGTCGACTGATCGCTTCCCCGCGCTCGGGCGCCTGCCGGGCCGCAAGCCCGTGGGCGTCGTCGACATCGGGTCGAACTCGGTGCGCCTCGTCATCTACGAGGGCAATGCCCGGGCGCTGACGCCGCTCTTCAACGAGAAGGTCCTGTCGGGCCTCGGACGGGGCCTCGCCCAGACCGGTCGCCTGAACGACTCGGCGATGGCGAGCGCGCTCTCGGCGCTCGCCCGCTTCCGGGCTCTGGCCGATCAGGCCGAGGTGGAGGAACTTCATCCGATCGCGACCGCCGCGGCCCGCGAGGCCTCGAACGGCGCCGAGTTCATCGCGGCGGCCGAGGCGGCGCTGCGCACGCCGATCAACATCCTGTCGGGCGCCGACGAGGCGCGCTTCGCCGCCGAAGGCGTCTTCGCCGGCTTCCACGAGCCGAACGGCATCGCCGGGGATCTGGGCGGCGGCAGCCTCGAACTCGTGGACATCCACGACGGCATCTTTGAGGGCGGCCTCACGATGCCGCTCGGGGGCCTGCGCCTCCAGGACCTGTCGGGCGGCGACCTCGCCAAGGCGCGGCTCATCGCCGACAGCTTCGTGGCGAGCTGCGATCTGGTTCGCAAGGGCCGCGGCCGGCCCTTCTATGCTATCGGCGGCACGTGGCGGAACCTCGCCAAGCTCCACATGGAGCAGCGCAACTACCCGCTGCACGTCATGCACGGCTACGAGATCGCGCCGGACGCGGCCGATGCGTTCCTATCGCTGGTGGCGCGCGGCGACGTCGACAAGCTGCCCGGGATCGCCGCCGTGTCGAAGTCGCGCCGCGCGCTTCTCGCCTTCGGCGCGGTGGCGCTTCACGCCGTGCTGCGCCACCTCAAGCCGTCCTCCATCGTCGTCTCGGCTCTCGGCGTGCGCGAGGGGTTCCTCTACGCGCGCCTGCCGGAGGAGGAGAAGCGGCTCGACCCGCTGATCGAGGCCTCGCGCGAGCTGGCCTTCCTGCGCGCCCGCTCGCCCGAGCATGCGCTGGAACTGGTCGAATGGAGCCACCGCAGCTTCGAAACGCTCGGCATCGACGAGACGCCGGAGCAGGAGCGGCTGCGGGCCGCCGCCTGCCTCCTCGCCGATGTCGGCTGGCGGGCCCATCCCGACTACCGCGGCAAGCAGGCCCTGTCCTTTATCGCGCACGCGGCCTTTCCCGCGATCGACCATCGCGGGCGCGCCTTCCTGGGCCTGACCAACTACTACCGCCACGAGGGCTCGTTCGAGCAGTCGCACGTGCCCGAGATCGAAACGCTGATCGACGAGAAGCTCCTGGCCCGGGCGCGGCTCCTCGCCTCGCTGTTCCGCGTCACCTACCTTCTCACGGCGGCCATGCCGGGCCTCTTGAACCGGCTGCGCTGGATGCCGGATTCGCGCGGCGGCTTCACGCTGGCCGTGCCCCGCGATCTCGGCGGCCTCGTCGGCGAGAAGCCGGAAGGGCGTCTCCAGCAGTTCGCCGCGCTCGTCGGCAAGACGCTGCGGATGGAGGTTCGATGACGGCACGCTTCGGCGGCAGGGCACCGTCGAAATCGCGCTCGGCGGGCAACGAAAGGCGCTTTTGCGCGTAATTGCCGCATGGGTATCGAGATCGAGCGCAAGTTCCGGATCGTCGACGACCAGTGGCGGCAGAAGGTCGAGGACGACGACGGCCGCCGCATCCGTCAGTTCTATCTCGCCGTGCGCGATGGGTTCTCCTTGCGCGTGCGCATCCTCGACGAGGCGCGCGCCGTGATGACGCTGAAGACCGGCGCCGGCCTGTCGCGCGGCGAGTACGAGTACGAGATCCCGCTCGACGAGGCGCGCGAGCTCGAAGCCTCGCGCATCGGCCGAACCGTCGAGAAGCGGCGCTACCGGGTCGATCTCGGCGCCGACGGGCTCGTCGTCGAGGTCGACGTCTTCGAGGGCGCGCTGGCGCCGCTCGTTCTCGCCGAGATCGAGCTGCCGGCGGTCGACCACGCGGTCGAGCTGCCGGACTGGCTCGGGCCCGAAGTGACGGGCGAGGGCGCTTACTCGAACTCGTCCTTGGCGCTGGCAGAGGCGCCGCCCCTCCCTCAGCAGTCGTGAGACACCCCATGGCCTACCGCCTCGACCCTCATCGCCCGCCCGCCGAAGAGATCGCCCGCGTGGCCGGCGAGGAGCTGGAAAAGGCGGCGGCGGAACTGCGCGACCCCGACGCGGATCAGGGAGAAGCGATCCACGACGTTCGCAAGCGCTTGAAGAAGCTGCGCGGGCTCTTGCGCTTCGCGCGGGAAAGCGATGCGCGCCTGTACCGGCGCGAGAACGCTCGCCTGCGCGACGCGGCGCGCAGCCTGTCGGCCGTGCGCGACCGCACGGCGCTGATCGAATCGCTCGACGCGCTGCAGGAGCATGTCGGGGCAAGCGTCGCGCCGGCGTCCTTCGCCGCCATCCGCGCGGCCCTGGAGCACAAGCGGCAGGTGGTGGTGGCGTCCGAGGGCGATGTCGGCGCGCGCGTGTCGCAGGTGATCGAGGTTCTGGACGGCGCCTTGGAGGACTGGCGCGAGCGCCGCGCCGTCGGCGCGTCGCAAGGGCGCTCCTCGCTTCTTCATGGGCTCGAGGAGAATTATCGCCGCGCCCGCACGGCGCTGAAGACGGCGACCGCCAGCGGCGACGCCGAGGATTTCCACGACCTGCGCAAGCGGGCGAAGTACCACGCCATGCACCTCAAGCTCCTGGCCGACATCTGGCCGGACGTGCTGACACCGGCCCGCAAGGCGGCGGACGGCGTCGCCGACGCGCTCGGCAGCGACCACGACTACGCCGTCCTGCTCGGCGAGATGGAGGCCGAGCCTCAGTTGTTCGGCGCCCAGACCCACCGCGCCCGCATCGCCGCTCTCGCCTCCACCCGCCAGCGCGAGCTGCGCGTCGAGGCGCTCGCGGCCTGCGCGCGGCTCTTCGCGGAAAAGCCGAAAGCCTTCCGGCGGCGCATCGCGGCCTATCTCGACCGCGCCGCGGCCGAGGGCGCCGCACGGGACGCGGCGCGGGAGACCAAGCTCGTCGCCTGAGAGGACGCGCGCCATGGCCGGCGGCGCGCGGCCCTGCTAAGCGTCGGCCCGATGGTGGAGGCGGAGATGCGATGCTGAAGCGGTTCCTGAACCAGAAGGGCGCGGCCGACCCGTCGACCGCGGCGCCGGAGGAGCCCGTGCGCGAGCCGCCACGGCCCGTGACGGCGCTCGACCGGACCATCATGACGATCTCGTGCCAGGACTGCGACCCGATCCCCAAGGTCGCGGATGCCGGCCGCATCGTCGCGACGGATGCCGGGCCTGTCCAGATCATGCACAACGGCGTGCGCGTGAAGGCCGGCGGCTATTACGGCGACTGGATGGCGCAGGTGATCCGCGGCCTGCGCGGGCACCACGAGCCGCAGGAAGAGCTGCTCTTCCACGCGCTGATGCCGTTCGTTCGGCACGGGACGCTGATGGTCGAGCTCGGCGCCTTCTGGTCCTACTACTCGCTCTGGTATCTCCACGAGATTCCCGGCTCGCGCACCATCGGCGTCGAGCCCGATCCCGCGCACCTGGAGGTCGGGCGCTTCAATGCGGGCCTCAACGGGGTCGCCCACCGCATGGGCTTCCACCGCGCCTGGGTCGGAGGCGACGGCTCGCGGGAGATCTCGGCCGTCTGCGAGTCGGACGGGCAGGCGCACGTCCTGCCCTGCGTCGACATGAACGGCGTCCTGGCGCTTGCCGGCGGGGGCGAGGTCGAGATGCTGCACATCGACGCGCAGGGCGCCGAGCTGCCCTTCATCCGCTCCATGGAAGCCGCCGGAGCCGCCCGCCGCGTCCGCTTCGTCGTGGCGTCGACGCACCACGAGAGCATCTCGGGTTCGCCGTCGACCCATCACGACTGCGTCGCCGAACTGGAACGGCTCGGCGCGCATGTCCTGTGCGAGCACGGTGTCGGCGAATCGTTCAGCGGCGACGGGCTGATCGTCGCGAGCTTCCTGCCCGAGGATCGCCGGATCAGGCTGCCGGAGATTGCCCGCAACCAGCCGCACTTGTCCCTGTTTCCGCCGCGAAGCGACTGATCTCGCGAAGGGTTGAAGGCGAGCGGGCCGGCTTAACGCGGCCGGGGTTGCATCGAGGATAAAACCGAATAATCTAGTTAAGCACTTACCAGATGGTGGCGCAGACTTACCAATCTCTGGCACAGGAGGACGCCATGTCGAACATCGTGAGAGTTGGCGCATACGCGTACCAGAAGCCGCAAGTCGTCGCGTTGGAGGACGCGGAAACCCGAGCTCAGATGGGCCTCGATGCCGACCGCTGGTCGATCGTGGGGGCGGACGACGACAGCGACGGCAGCGAGGACGCCTTCGGGGCGGATCATCGCCACCAGGGCGACGAGCGGGTGCTGAACGCCGGCCGAGCCATGTGAGACCAAAAGCCTCCCGCCGCCACGCGGCGGGAGAGCATCCGGCGCCGGGATGGCCCGGAGCCGCGGCGCCCGGTCGACGATCGCCGGGCGGAGAACCAGACGGTCCCGCGGGACCGTCGCCTCAGCGCTTCTTGTAGACGACCTTCCGGATCAGCCTGGCCGCCACGGAGGTGAGCGCCATCGCGAGGAGCCCGCGCGCCGTGGGCGGCCGGCGGGCCATGCGGTAATAGCGACGGGTGCGGATGATCTTGTCGAGAAGTGCCATGACATGCAGGTGGTGGCACCCTTGTCGCTCGACAAGATGCCGGTCAGCCGACGAGCTGCCCGACGATGACGAGCAGGGTGAGCAGCACTCCGACGAGGGCGAAGATCCACAGCAGCCAGTTCACCCAGCGCCGCTTGCTCGGCTTGTCGCCGAGCATCGACAGGAAGTCCGCCAGGTCGGAAAGCTCGTCCATGCGTCCACAGCATCCGCCAATCTGGGCGGCATTGCGGTGGAGGCTCGGGGACGGCGCCCCGTCACTCCCGCGCGAGGAGATCGCCCGGCCGCAGCCAGAAGGGCGGCAGGCAGAGGGGCGTCGAGGAGAGCGGCAGGATGCCGGGGGGCAGGGGCACGCCGATCGTGTCCGCCATGAAGGCCCGGCGGGCGGCGATGCGGTCGGCGACGGCCGGGTGCTTCAGCGCGAGTTCGGCCCGCAGGCTCTCGTCGGCGAAGACGACCGCGTCCTCGTTGTTGAGGGCCTGGCCGGGCGGCAGGGGCGTCGGGATGACGTCGACCTGGAACACCATGCCGGAGCGCAGGCGCTCGCGCGAGCCGGGCCGCACGGGCGAATGCGACCATTCCTCGTGCCCGCCGAGATGGCCGGGATTGAGCGCCGAGCGCAGCCCGCCTTCGGCGAGCGTCTGCGTCACCGCCTCGAACAGCGTGCCGCCGGCGACGCCGACATCCGCCGTCTCGTACCAGGCGACGAGGCCGGAGAAGTAGCGCTTGGCGACGGCGAGGAAGGCGTCGTTGGCGTCGTCCAAGAGGCCGGCGCGCGAGGACAGGGCGCCCCATAGGCCGAGCGCCGTCGTCACGCCGTCGCCCTTTCTCAGCCGCCGGGCGGTCGGGCTGCGCAAGCCGATCACCGGCTCGCCGGGCGAGGCCGAGGCGAACATGGTGTGGACGTTGAGCGGGTCGCCCTCGTAGCCGAGGCGGCCGAGCGCCTCGAACTCCGTGTCGCCGACCCCGACGTTCGAGACGACGCGCCAGAGCATGGCGGAGGTGCGCGCCGCGATCCACTCGAAGGCGGCGATCTGGTCGGCGTCGACGACGGAGCGCAGGCCCGTTTCCGGGTGCATCAGGACGGGGGTCGCGTCGCGCAGCGAGCCCGCGACGCGGCGCAGGAGCGCGACCACGACGTCCGGCACGAAGAACAGCGCGGCGGCGTCCTCGTCCTCCTCGGCTTCGAGATACTTCCAGCCGACGAGGCCGACGCTGTCGCCCTTGCCGATGCCGGCTTCGCGCAGGCGATCGGCGAGGCGCGGCTCGGCCGAGCGGTCCTGGCCCATCAGGCTGAGGCTCTGGGCGCGCATGACCTCCAGGCCCGGCAGGCCGGCGAGCGCCGCGTAGCTCTCGCACTCGTTGCCGGCCAGAAGCACGCGCCGCCCGCCGGGGCCGAGCAGCAGCAGCGCTTCCTCGAAGCGCGGCTCGAAGCCGGAGAGGAACGCGATGTTGCCGAAATGCTCGCGGTCGCCGTAGACGACGAGCCAGTCGCAGCCGCCGCCCGCATAGGCCGCGTCGGCTCGCGCCGCATAGGTCGCGGCCGGCACCTGCGGCTGATCGCCGAGAGCGCCGAAGTCGGGCAGGGCGACGGGTTTCAGGACGATGCTCATGCGGGCTCCTCCGGTCGGGCTGTGCTGGGCCGCCGCCCGGCCGCTGCCGCGTTTGCGGCTTTGTCCGGGCGGCGGGGATGGGATAGAGGGAAGGCGCGAACGCGCCGCCGAGCCGACACTTGACCGACCTGCCCGACGAGAAGACCGCCAAGGCCCCCGCCATTCCGCCGACCATGGACGACGTGGCGGCGCTGGCGAAGGTCTCGCGCGCCGTGGTCTCGCGCGCCCTGTCGGCCTCGCCGCGGCCGGTCTCGGCCGACAAGCGCGACCGGGTGCTGAAGGCCGCGGAAGCGCTGGGCTACCGCCCGAACCTTCTGGCGCAGAGCCTGACGACCAAGCGCGTCAACCTCGTCGCCGTGGTCGTCAACCACATCCACGACCTGTCCGACCTCGACCTCTTCGACCGCCTGCTCGGCGCGATCCAGGCGGTCGGCAAGCAGGTGCTGCTCCTCAAGGTCGGCTCGGTCGACCGGGTGGAGGAATTCCTGCGCGACGGGGTCGCCCACCACGTCGACGCGGCGCTCGTCTGGTCGGACTTCGCGGATGCGGCGACGGTGCGGCGGATGTTCCGCTCCGACCTCGTGGTGATGATGAACGGGCGGCACGACGCGCTCTCGCCCGCCGTGGTGCCGGACGAGGCGGTCGGCATCGGCGAGGCTGTGGCGGACGCGGCGGCGAAGGGCGTGCGCCGCGCCGCGCTCGTCACCGGCCGCGCCTCGTCCCTGATCGAGCAGGCGCGGATCGCCTCCTTCCGCGTGGCGTTCGCGGCGCACGCCATCACGCTCGAGCAAACGCTGCAGGGCGACTATTCCTATGCCAGCGGCCATCGCGCGGCCTCCGCCTTCCTGTCGGGACCGAGCCCGGACGCCGTGTTCTGCACGTCGGACGCTATGGCCATGGGCGTCCTCGACGCCTGCCGGCCGCTGTTTCCGAACAACCGGCCGCAGCGCTTCCGGCTCTACGGCTTCGACAATCTCAGCCTCACCGACTACGACGCCTATCCCATCGCCTCGATCGGCTTCGACAAGGCGCTCTTCGTCGAGCACATCACGCGGCTCGTGGTGGAGCCGGACGTCTTCGTGCCCGGCTCGCCGCCGGTCAGCGTGCCGACGCACTTCTTTCCGCGGGCGACGGCATGACGCGCGGGCGGGGAGCGGCAAGGCTCCCCGCCGCCCGGCTCACCAGAGCGGATTGAGCTGCGGCGGGTTGGCGCTCTCGCCCCACCACTTCTTGTAGTTGGCCTCGTAGGCGCCCGACTGGATGTAGTCGGACACGAACATGTCGAGCCAGCGCACGAACTCCGGATCGCCTTTGGCGACGGCGATGCCGATAGGGTCGTTGGAGTAGAGCTCCGGCAGGGTGACGAGCTGGTCGTTCTGGGTGGCGAGGAAGTCGACGAGCGAGGAGTCCTCGATCGCCGCGTCGACGCGCTTCTGCTGGAGCTGAAGGACGCCGTCCGGCGCGAAGTTGTCGACGTAGACGAGCTGGGCCTCCGGCACCTCGCGCTTGAGGAAGGTCTCGCCCGTCGTGCCGCGGCCGACGACGACGTTCTTGCCGGCGAGGTCGGAGAGCTGGGTGATGCCGGCATCGCGTTGGACGATGACGCGCAGGCCGGCGCGGTTGTAGGGGATCGAGAAGTTGACGGTCTTTGCCCGCTCCAGCGTCGCCGAGGTGTTGGCGACGACGATGTCGAGCTGGCCCGAGACGAGCATGGACACGCGCGCGTCGCCCGACACGTCGGTGAACTCCACCGGCACGCCGAGCTTCTCGGCGAGGCGGTTGGCGACGTCCACGTCGTAGCCGATCGGGTTGTTCTGCGCGTCGCGGAAGCCGACGGGCTCGCCGCCGAGGGAGACGCCGATCCGCACCGTGCCGCGCGAGCGGATGTCGTCGATCATGCCCGCGGCAGCGGGCAGGGCGGCGCCGGCGACGAGCGCGAGCGCGGCCATGGCAGTCAGTATGCGCTTCATGAACTTCCCCTTGAGCTTGGTTGTCTCAGATCGTCGTCGCTGGCCGAAGCTCGGGCTCGGCCATTCCCTCGTCCCAGAGCCAGTAGCGGATCTCGCCCTCGCACCGGACATTCACCACCTCGTGGTTGCCCCCCGCATCCACGGCATGGATCACCACGCCGGCGAGGAAGCCGCCGCGCAGTTCGCACAGCTCGTCCACCGCCAGTCGCACCGCGTCGTGCAGCGAGCGGCCGAGCTTCAGGGCGAGGACGATGGTGCGGGCGGTGCCGCAGCGGATCGTCATCTCGCCGGTATGGGTGCAGGCCGCCGCGCCGTAGCGGCTGTCGGCGTAGAAGCCGGCGCCGGGGATCGGCGAATCGCCGAGGCGCCCCGGATATTTCCAGGCCCAACCGGAGGTCGAGGTCGCCGCATGGATGCCGGCGGCCGGATCGGCGGACAGGAAGACGGTGGTGTCGCGCACGCGCTCGGGATCGGTGATGGCGCGGCTGAGCGGGGCGAGGGGAATATCGGGGAAGCGGTCGAGCTCCTCGCGCGACAGCTCGCGCTCCAGCCGTTCCCACCAGACGCGGCGGCTGTCGGGATGTAGCGTCTCGTCGAGCGGCATGCCGATCTCGGTCGCGAAGCGGCGCGCGCCATCGCCCGTCAGCATGACGTGAGGCAGGCGGCGCATGACCTCAAGGGCGAGGCGCGAGACGGGCAGCGTATCGGGCACGGCGCCTACCGCGCCGACCTCGCGGGTCGTCCCGTTCATCACGCCGGCGTCGAACTCCATGCGGCCGAGCATGTTCGGCCAGCCGCCGTAGCCGACGGAGCGCACCTTCGCCTCGCGCTCGACGTGGCCGATGCCCTCGACCATGGCGTCGAGGCTGGGCGCGCCTTCGCGCAGGCGCTCGACGGTGGTGGCGAAGCCGGGCCACGCCTCGGCATTGGCGACGAGCAGCATGGGCGGCGTCAGTCCTTCTGCATCTTGGACAGAAATTGCGCGATGCGCGGATGAGCCATGCCGCCGGCCGCGCTGAAGAACGCGGCGGTCGGCAGGTCGACGACGAGGCGGCCGCCGTCGAGGAAGACGATGCGGTTCGAGATGCGCCGGGCGAACTCGATCTCGTGGGTGACGAAGAGCATCGTCGTGCCGGATCGGGCGAGCTCGGCGAGGATGCCGAGCACCTCGGCGGTCATCTCGGGATCGAGCGCGCTCGTCACCTCGTCGAGGAGGAGGTAGCGGGGCTCCATGGCGAGCGCGCGCGCCAGGCCGACGCGCTGGCGCTGGCCACCGGAGAGCTGGGCGGGATAGGCGTCGGCGCGCGGACCGAGGCCGACGGAATCGAGGATCCGCCGAGCCCGCGCCTCGGCCTCCTTCTTCGGCAGCTTCAGCACCTCGACCGGCGCCAGCATGACGTTCCCGACCGCGGTCATGTGCGGATAAAGGTTGAAGAGCTGGAAGACGGTGCCGGAGCGCTTTCGCGCCTCGGCGAGCTCCCTGGGCTTGGAGACGTTGAAGCCGTCGACCGTGATGCGGCCGCCGTCGAGGCGCTCCAGCCCGTTGATGCAGCGGATCAGCGTCGACTTGCCGGAGCCCGAGGAGCCGAGAATCGACACGACCTCGCCCGGTTCGACGACGAGCTCGACGCCGTCGAGAACGGTGGTCGCGCCGAAGACCTTTCGGACCTTCTCGATCGCCAGCATCTAGAGCCCCCGCCAAGCGCTGTGGGCGCGCAGCCGCGTCTCGATGCGCGCGCCGATTAGGGCGACGAGCTTCGCCGCGAGATAGTAGAGGAGCCCGACGACCGTCCAGACGACGAAAGGCTTCAGGGTCCGAAGATTCAGGATATTGCCGATCTTCGTCAGGTCGGCGACGCCGATCACCGAGATCAGCGAGGTGACCTGCAGCTGGTTGACGAGGAGCGCGACGAGCGGGCCGGTCGCGAAGGCCGCCGCCTGCGGCGCGATCACCCGGCGCAGCACCTGCCAGCGCGTGAGGCCGAAGACCCGCGCCGCCTCGATCTGGTCGCGCCCGACCGATTCGATGCCGGACACGGCGATGACGTAGACGAAGGCCGCGGTGTTGGCGGACAGCGTGATCAGCGCCGCCTCGACCGGCGTGACGTTGACCCGGAAGAAGGCGGGAAAGCCGAAGAAGACGAGAAAGAGCTGCACCAGGACCGGCGAGTTCTTCAGAAGCTCGGCGAGGAACGCCAGGGCCTGCGACAGGACCGGCACCCTGTAGAAGCGCGTCACGGCCCAAAGCGTGCCGAGAACGAGGCCGATCGCCGACGTCGCGAGGAAGAGGGCGAGGCTGACGCCGAGACCCTGCGCCAGGAGAACGATGTCGTAAGGAGTGAACTCGGTGTAGCGCATCACGCGACGGCCTGCGTGATGCCGCGGTTCATCCGCCGGTGCAGGAGGTTGACGGCGAGCGACACCGTCCAGGTGAGGGCGGCGTAGGCGACGAGCAGCACCGCGTAGACCTCGAAGGGCCGGAAGGTGTCGGAGGCGACGATGCGCCCCGAGCCCGTCAGCTCGTTCAACGTGATCGCCGACAGGATCGAGGAGGTGAGGATCATGTTGATCAGCACCGAGCCGAGCGGCCGGATCGAGGTGCGCAGCGCGATCGGCAGAACGATGCGGGTGAAGATCACCCGGCGCGACAGCCCGCTGACCTCGGCGGCCTCGATGATCCCGGGATCGATCGCGAGAATGCCGGAGCGGATCGCGTCGGAAGCGTAGGCGCCGCCCGCGATCGAGAGGGCGAGGACGCCCGTCGTGAAGGCGTCGATGTAGATGCCGAGCTCGGGCAGGCCGTAATAGAAGAAGAACAGCTGCACCAGGAACGGCACGTTCCGGAAGAGGTCGACATAGACCGCGGCGAGCCCACGCAGCCAGCGGCTGGACGCGGTCCGGGCGATGGCGACCAGGGCGCCGAGGACGACGCTTCCGAGAATGGCCAGGCCGCAGACCTCGGCGGTGAGGATCGCTCCCCGCCAGAGGAATCCGGCATGCGGCGCCAGCACGGAAAGGTCCAGTTGCACGTCCCCGCCACCCCAGTGAAACCGCTTTCACGATGGAGTCGCGGACGCATCCTTGTCAAGCGTCGGGAGCTAACGGTTCGAAGGCTTGGGAACGGCCGCGGGCGGCTCGACGTCCGACGCCTGCGGCTTCGCCTTGAGGTAATCCGCGACGGCCTGGAAGGCGGGGATCGTCGTCGGGTCGATCAGGTTGTTCTCCGCCTGCGGATAGGAGGCGAAGCGCACGATCACCATGCGGGCGGCCGGATCGACGTAGATCGTCTGGCCGTGGACGCCGCGGGCCGCGAAGACGCCGTCGCGGCCGGGAAAGATCCACCACATGCTGGCGTAGCTGCCGCCGATCAGCGCCGGATAGTTCGTCCCGAACTTCGCGGGATCGCCGCCCGCGCGAATCCGCTGGACGGCCGCGGCCGGGAAGAGGCGCTTGTTGTCGATCACTCCCTCGTTCAGCATGAGGAGGCCGAGGCGGCCGAGATCGCGCAGGCCGGCGCTGAGGCCGCCGCCCGCGAAGGGGACGCCTTTCGCATCCACCGTCATGTAGGCGTCCTGCTCGGCGCCCATGGGCCGCCACAAGCGCTCCGAGGCGAGTTCGGCGACGCTCTTGTCGGCGATGCGCGACACGATCCAACCGAGCATGTCGGCGTTGACGGTCCTGTAGTGGAAGGCGTCGCCGTTCCGACCCTCGGGCTGGACCTGCTCCAGGTACGCCCAGTAGCCGTTCGGCCCCTTGTAGTCGGCGGGCTTGGGCAGCGGGCTGGCGGCCGCGGAATAGGTCCAGATGTCGGCCTTGGGGTCGGAGTAGTTCTCGGAGAAGCGCAGCCCCGTGGTCATGTCCATCACCTGGCGGACGGTCGCCGTGGCGAAGGCGCTCCTGCTGATCTCGGGGATGATGCTGGAGACGAGCGCGTTCTCGTCGAGCCGCCCTTCCGCGACCAGGATCTGGGCCAGGAGCCCCGTCAGGGACTTCGTCATCGACATCGCCGCGTGCTTGCCGGCATCGTCCAGGCAGCCGAAGTACCGCTCGTAGACGACGCGGTCCTCGTGCAGGATGAGGATGCCGTCCGTGTAGTTGGCGTCGAGCGATTCCCGCCAGGTCATCTCCTTGTCGGCGCCGATCGGCTTGAACGTCAGCGCGTCGATCGCCGCCCGCTGGTTTGCGAAGGCGAGCACGTCCACGTAGTCGAGCGGAACCGGCGCTCCGATGCCGCGGCTGATCTCCACGGTCGGCAGGAGCTGCCGGATATGGCAGACCGACCATCGCAGGCGCGGGAAGCTGAAGTAGTCCGACTCCGGCTGCATGATGATCTTGTCGGGCGGCGGCGGAAAACCCTGCATCCAGCCCATCACCCGAGGGTCCGACTCGGCGGCGGACAGGACCGGCGCCTGGCTCAGGGCCTTCGATCCGGTGCCGGCTGCCATCGCGACCCCCAAAGCAAGAGCAACGAACTTGGAAGTCGTGGACGACATCGCCGAAGCCTCTCGTTCCTGCGAGGATTTCGGTCCGATGAACCGAACATTCGGCGGAGCCTCTCGGCGCAATGCGTCGAGTCGTTACTGTCGACCGCGAGACTTACGCGCGTCCGCGGGCGGGACGATGAGGGATAAACTCAATAAATTGGTGCCGGTCGGATGGAACGGCAGCGCCATCACCGTCGATCGTCTCTCCGACCGATCATCGGATGGTAAGATAGTCGGAGACCGTAAGCAAACCGTCTGACAACGATTGATCGAGGAATCAATTCAGCGGCTAATCAAGCGCGGGATCATCTGGGGTGCGGCGAGAAGGATTTGGATCGTCGTCTCCTGCTCATCTTGAATCCGGGGCTGCGGGGGAGTGTCCGCATTTCGATGGCCGCTTTGCATCGAAGCGTTCGTCTGCGCGGCTCGGCCGGTGCAGTGAGGCGCCGGTTTCTCGTCGCGCGGGCATCCACCGTCGTTCACGGCCCTTGCTTTGCGGTCGGTGATCCAACCTACCCTCCGGAACTCCGCTCGAGCGATGATCGGCGGGTGGATCCCGCCGCCGTCCGACAAGCGCCACCCGCGCTGGCGAAACCGGCACGGGTGGAGGCTGCTGCGTTCAGGGCAGGCGGGTGTGCGCTTCGGCACCGCTGCGCAGGATGCCCATGTCATTGCCGATCTTGGCATCGAGGTCGGCGATTTCCGCGATCATGGCCTGGTACTGGGTGATCGGCTGACCCTTGTCGGCCGCGCTCTGGATCAGCTTGGCCAAGCCTTCGTACATGTTCTGGATGTCCTGCTTGTCCTTGTCGAGGCCGTAGGCCTTCTTGTCGGCGGAGCTGAGGTCCGAACCCTTCACCATCGACCTGAAGTCGTTGATCAGCGTGGCCTGCCTGCCGATGTGCAGGTCGCCGCCGCCGTCGCCCACCTTGGCATCGAGGTCGTCGACGCGGCCGATCATCTTCTGATAGGAAGCGATCGAGTGGCCTTTGTCAGCCGCCGTCTGCATCATCTTCGCCAAGCCCTCGTACATGCTTTGCACGTCGTGGTCCTTCTTGTCGGGACCGTAGGCCGCCTTGTCCTCGGCGCTGAGATCGGACTTCTTCACCAGGGTCTGGAAATCCTTCATCAGCTTGGTTTGCGCGGCGGCGAGCTTGGCTCCCTGTTCGCCGCGCGCCACGCCCGCCTTCTCGGAATGGCGGTTGAGAAAGTTGAACATGTGGCCCTTGCACCGGCCGGCGGCCATGGTGAAGGTCGCCTTCTCCTCGCGCGTGTCGCCGTGCTTGGCGACCCGGCCGGAGCCGACCGCGTCGGGCATTCCGACCTCTTCCCACTTCATGAACAGCTCGCCGCCCTTCACACCGTCCTTCAGCTTGTCGAAGAGGAGGGTGCCACCATTGGATGGGAACTTGTTGGTGAAATCCTCGATCCCGTTCTGCATGGGCTGCTTCGCCAAGCCGTGCAGGAGTGGAGCGGTGAAGCCCTTGGTAGCCGTCGCGGGACGGTCGCCGTCCATGGCGCTGCGGCGCTCGTGGTGGCTGGAACAGCGGCCGTAGCAGTTCGGGGCGGAGCTGAGATACTTGTAGAGGCGGTTGCCGGGATCGCCCACCGTCATCGAGCCGGAATGGATCTGGACGTTGTCGCGGTCGGGCGAGGCGTTGTCGGACATGCACTTGGCCTGGAGATACCAGGAGACGGCGCGCGTCGTATCGAGGTTCGAGGGGATGGTGACCTGCCTGCCGTCGATGGTGGTGGTCAGCGGCAGCCTGAAGTCCTGGTCCGAGCCCTTGTAGAGCTCGGTCACGATCTGCTCGCCCATGCGCACGAAGGTCATGACCTCCTGCGCCGTGACGTTGCTCTTGCCGTGCAGGGACGCGACGTAGGTCTTCATGAAGGTCTCGACCGTGTGCTTGCCCTCGGCGGTCGTGATCTCCTTGTTGAGGATGCTGTTCGGATTCGGGGCTCCGAGCTTGTCGCGTAGCAAGTCGCGCTCGGCGCTGATGGCCGCGAACTTTTGCTCGGCTATGCGGCCCGGCTCGAACAGCTTCTTGTCGATCGCCGTCGCGACCGCCGAAGCCGCCGACCGGATACCCGCCTGGGCGGAGGAGGCGGCGTTGGACAGGGACGTGCCGAGCGCCGAGGCCGCGTTGGATACGGATGTTCCGAAGGCGGATGCCGCGTGCGACAGGGACGATGCGGCCGAAGCCAGGGACGTGCCGATGGTGGACGTCATGGCCGCCAGACGGCCTTGGCTGGCGGCTTGGGTGGCGCCGGCGCCGTTGACCGCCGGGGCATTCCTGATCGAAATCGTGCCCTGGAAGGTCGAGTTCGCCGGAGCGTGGCCCCGGGCGATTGGCGTAGAGGTTGCGCCGCTCTGCGGCGCCTGGCGCGCCTGGGTGAGCTGGCCGATGTCGTGGAAGCCTGCCTGGCGCAGCGGGTTGTTGCTGATGTTGCTCATCGAACGGATCTCCTGGAGGCGGTCAGGCGCGGATGATGGCGAAGTCGCTGGTCAGCTCGCCGGTATCGACCGGACGGCCGGCGTTCTGCTCGGACAGGATGTGTCGCCAGATGCCGGCGATCTCGGCGAAGCTCGTCACGAGGTTCGGGAAGCTCGCCTCGTCGGTCTCGCTTGCCTTGCAGCGGAAGCAGATGACGACCTCGCGCGTCGCCGAATTGACGCCGAGCGTCGCAAAGGCGGTGGCCGACCAAAGGACGTTCGCTTCTAGAAGAAGGCGATAGGCTTCGAGTTCGCCGCGCGGCTCTACCGTGCCGATCACCGAGAAGAGGACGATGTCCTCGATGTCGGCGACGACCTCGCGCGACACGGTGATCGTCAGATCGTCGACAACGATCTCCACCGGGCTTTCGGCGGCCTCGGACAGGTTCAGCTCGAGCGACCGAGCGAGAGCCGAGATCAGATTCGCGAAGGTGTTCATTCGTCAGGTTCCCAAGAGAAGGCCGGTCCGGCGCACCGTGTCCGACCTCGTTCCTAGGGGCAACCGTCCCGCATGGCGGTGTCGTTCGTCACAGGAGGCATCGATTCATGCCCGCTGCCGCAGCGTTCGTCGAACGCCGACGCACGGCGCGAGCTTCGATCAAGCTCAAAGGTTGAATAGTCCCTCAAGGATCTGGCGCGGGGTCGCGGTGCCGGGGCCGTCCATGCATCGGCGCGCTCGCGATCGGGCCGCTTCGCGGTTCGAAGCTCGTTTCGCCGCCAAGGCACTTGAGGAGGGTGGTCTGTGATGAACGCGCATGCGCTTCCGGCACGGTCCGCACGTCGGCTGATCGGCTTCGAGCCGCCGCTTCCTCGGTCCGGGGCACGATGACCATGACGCTGTCCCTTCCGGCAGGACCTTCGTCGCGTCGCGGCGGGCGCGCACGGCGGTGGATCGCCCGGCCCGCGATCAGCCTCCTGGCCTTGTCGGTGGCGCTCTCCGGCTGCGCCAGCTCGGGCATCGACGATCCCGATCTCTTCACCACGGGAACGGTGCAGCCGCGCCTCCAGAACGGCGAGCCTCAGCGTGTCGGGCCGATCATCAACGCGGCGGCCTTCAACGCGCGCGCCGTTTCGCGGACGATCGCGCCCTATGCCGGCTTCGTCGGTTCGACGCGCGTCAACTACGCCGGCGAGCGGAGCGCCATCGAGGCCGACCTGCGCGATCTCGGCAACGTCGTCGCGCCCAGCTTCGACCCGAACGAGCTGGTGACGATCGACTTCCGCGACGCGACCCTCGCCTACATCCTTCAGCAGCTTCTCGGCGGCGCGCTCGGCGTGACCTATGTCGCGCCCGAGCAACTTCCGCAGAGCGTCAACTTCCGCACCGAGACCCCGATCCCGAAGAGCCGCGTCCTTCAGGTCGTCCGCGACCTTCTGGCCCGCGAGGGGCTGGTGATCCGGCTGATCAACGGCGTCTACCAGATCGGAACGCTGGAAACCCTGACGACGCTGGAAACGAACGCCGCGGCCGGACGGACCGGCGAGGAGGTCTCGCGCATCGTCAAACTGTCCGACGGCAACGCTGCGGAGGTCGCTCAGCTCGCGTCGCAGCTCCTGCCGGCGGGAACCAGCGTCCAGGCCAGCACGGCTGCCAACACCCTGGTGATCAAGGCGAGCCCGTCCGACATCGAGTCGGTCGAGCGCCTCGTGCGCACGCTCTCGGAAACCGCGGTGGGGAGCGAGCAGGTCGCCATCATCCCCTTGCGGCGGAGCGCGCCGGAGGCGGTCGCGGCCCAGCTGACGGAGTTCTACGGCAGCTCGCTGCGCGGGGAGGGCGAGCCCATCACCGCGATCCCGCTCCAAAACCAGCAGGCGATCCTCGTCGGCACCTCCGATCCGACGCTGATGGCGGGCCTTCAGCAGCTCGCCCGGCAGCTCGACCGTTCGGTGACGGACGTCAGCGGCCTGCGCGTCGTGCCCCTGACCCACATTCGCGCGGTCGAGATCGCGCCGCAGCTCTCGCAGATCTTCGGCTCGTCCGTCGCCTCCGGGCCCACCGAGGCGCGCAGCACGGGCACCCGCTCGCGCATCGGCGGATCGGAGCGGGAGGAAGCGCCGGCCAGCCGCATCGGCGCGGCGGCGCGCCTTCGCGCCCCGAACGGCAGCACGGCGATCGACGACAACGAGGACGGCACAGGACTGGCGCTCGCGGGCCCCACTGCCGCGGGGAACGTCCGGGTCGACACCCTGCCCGCGGAGGGCGGGGCCAACGCGCGGGGCGGCCGCGTGCAGGCGGAAGCTGCCGAGGAGACAAGCGTCGCGTCCACCGCGCTCGCGCCGTCCCCCGGCGAGACGCGCATCGTGGCGGAGGAGCGGACGAACTCGCTTCTCGTCTACTCGACCTACGACGTCTTCAACCGGATCCAGGACACCGTGCGCACGCTCGACGTGCCGCAGGCCCAAGTCATCATCGAAGCGACGGTGATCGAGGTGCAGCTGAACGACCGCCTGGAAAGCGGCGTGCAGTTCTTCCTCCAGAGCAACGGCATCGTCGTCGGCTCGGGAATCCCGGATGGAAACCAGTCGCCGACGCAGGGCGGCATCATCGGCGTCGGCGCCGACATCGGCAACGTCACCGTGGACGCGGTGCTGCGCGCGCTGCGCGCCGTCACGAACCTGCGCGTCGTGTCCTCGCCCTATCTGACGGTGGTCGACGGCGCTTCCGCCCGCCTCGTGATCGGCGACCAGATCCCCTTCGCCACCCGCTCGCAGCGCTCGAACAACCTCGGCAACATCACGGTCACGCAGGACGTCGAGATCCTGGACACGGGCGTCGTCCTGGAGATCACGCCGCGGATCTTCGCCAACAATTCGGTGAAGCTCAACGTCGTCCAATCCGTCTCGACGCCGTCGTCCAGCGCCGCGGCCGGCGACCTGACGCCGGTGATCTCGACCCGCGACATCGAATCCCAGATCCTGGGACAGTCGGGCCGGACCATCCTTCTGGGCGGCCTGATCTCGGATCGGATCGAGAAGGGCGAGGACGCCACGCCGGTCGCCTCGCAGGTGCCGGTCATCGGTCAGCTGTTCCGCCAGAACCGCTCGACCGCCCAGCGCACGGAACTCCTCGTCCTCATCACGCCGCGGGTCGTGCGCACCTCGTCCGGCATCGAGTCGATCACCCGCCTCATCCAAGGCGTTCGTGTCCAGCAGCAGGTGAACGAGGACATCTACGCAACGACGAAGAACTAAGCCGGCGTCGATCCCGAACTACTGGACGCGCCAGTTCAGATCGTTGCCGAAGAGGTGGGTCGAGTAGCCCGTGGACTGCTCGAAGGCGAGCCCCAGCTCGCCGACGAGCGCCAGCCGGCTGGTGCGGTCGCGGGCGGCGCCCTGGCGCATCTTCTCGCCGGTCCGGGTCTGGACGAACCGGTCTCCGAGGAGGCTGACGCCGGCGACCTCGATCGGGAACGGCGCGAGGTCGCGGGTGATGAAGTCGACGAAGCGGTCGTTGCGCGAGGCTTCGACGAGGTAGACCGACTGGAAGGGTCGCCCCGCCGCCGCATCGGCGCATTGCCCGGTCCCGCGCGGATTGAGCGCGGCTTCCAGGACGAGGGACTGTTCCGAAGCCGGCAGATCCACCATGGTCAGCTCGCGGGAAACGCTGAGGAGATCGAGCCAGAACAGCGCGCCGAGCACCGAGCGGCGCTCGAGGCGCGAGCCGGGCCAGCAGGCTTGGAGCGCGTCCGGCTGACCCAGCGGACCTGCGAGCAGGGGCTGGTAGCGCTCGGCGACCGGCCGCGTTTCGGCTCCGAAGACGCCGAGTCCCCAGTTCTGCAGGGCCTGCAGCCCCTCCGCCAGGCTGCGGCCGGCGGCCGAGCCCGGCAGGCGGTCCTCTTCCCAGCGCTCGACGAGATCGCGCGCGAGATCGTTGATCGGCGGCTCGCTGTCGCGGGGCGACGCCCCGACATCGGCGACGAGTGGATCCCGCGTGATCGAAGGGGACGATCCCTGCCCGTTCGACGCGGGCGGATCCTGCGCTCCGGGAGCGGACGCGGTGATCTCCGCCGGTCGGCCCGCCGGCTCCTCGCGCAATGCAGTGCCCGCCGGATCGGACGCCGGCCGGGTATCGCCCGACGGTTCCCGCGGCGTCGGTTCGGGCAGGGTGGCAGCGGATGAGCCGCCGGCGGCGATCAGCTGGCGGACGGCCTGCCGCTCGTCCTCGGGCGCTGCGGGCGCAGGCTCGGAGGCCGCCGGTGCCGGAGGCTCGGTTTCGCCGGCGAAGATGTCGGCCATGTCGAACCGGCCCGTGCGCAGCCGCTCGACATCCACGGGCTGGTCGCCGTTCGACGTCGTTCCCGCGCCCAGGAACAGCCCGGTCTGCGGCGTTTCGCCGGGCCGGCCGACGGTGCCGTCCGGCCGCTGGAGCTGCACCAGCGAGCGCAGCGGCATGGTTTCGGCGAACTGCGTCGCATAGGCCTGGAGGAAGCCGACCCACGCATCGATCCTGTCGGTCGGCACGATCCCGCTGACTTCCAGAAGGTCGGTGCCGTCGAGGCGGAAGATGACGTAGGGCGCGATCTGCGAGCGGTCCGCGAGCGCGCGCACGTCGGCGAGGATCATCGGCGCGGTGCGGATCTCAGACGTGACGCCGGACAGGCCGTCGATGCGCTCCCGGATCGTGCCGACGAGCGCCTCGGCGCGGGCCGGATCGCGAACGAGCCCGGAGAGCGTCAGGGCGCCGTCGTCGTCGAGAGCGAAGCGCACCTGGGCGCCTTCGGCCTTGATGAGGTTCTCGACCTCGCTCCGGATCAGCCCCAGGACGGGAAGGCGGACGCGCGCCGGAACGTCGGTTTCGCGCACGGCGCCCTGGATCGCCCGGCGCTCGACGGGCGTTTCCACGTAGCCGGTGACGAAGATCGCGCCGTCCACCTCCTGCTCCACGCGCAGGCGCCGGCCGAAGTCGAAGCTGCCGACGGCGGTGCGGACGCGAGCGAGGTCGTCGTCGGCCATCTGCTCGGAGGACACGGCGCGCTGCGCGTTCAGGATCGGGAGGAGGGCGGCTCCCCCGCCGAGAAGAACGAGAACCGCGAGCACGGGAAGCGCGACTTGCCAGGCGCGCCGACGCGCGAGGCCGGCGCCTTCCGGCGGGGCGGGGCTCTTCGCCGGACCGGCCGCCGCTCCGGTCTCGACATCCGTCACGGACGCCCAGTTGGCCGTCGGTGCGCCGAGCGCGAAGCGGGTCGTGCCCGCGGAGACGATATCGAGTTGCTCGATCTCCTGTCCCTCGTCGCCGGGCGAGAGGGTGATGCCGTTGCGGGTGCGCACCGAACCCGAGGCCGCGGCCAGCACGATCTTGCCGCCGCCGAGCGTCAGGCGAAGATGGCCGGGCTTCAGGCTGATGTCGAAGATCTGGATGTCGTCGTCGTCACCCTGACCGACGAGATAGGTGCCGTCGGCCAGCGGCACGTCGACGCCCGCCTGGACGCCGCTGAGGATCTTGAGGATCGTCGCACCGCTTCCCTGGCCAGCCACTGCCAACCCCGCTTTCGCTCAAAGCGGGTAGTCGAAGGCACGCGCCCCCGCGCGCCGACCCGTCAGCCCCGCAAATCCCTGGAAACACGTCAATAGCAAAGGGCTTGCGCGATGTCCTCATCAATTCATCGGCCATACGGATTCGGTCTTAACGATCCTTGGGGAAGCCCCGGAGCCGGCCGATCCGGGCGGCGTCGCCGGTCGTGGTGGACGCCTCGCGTTTTTCCCCTTGCGCGCGAACTGCAATCTCGCGAAACAAGGATCGCCCCGTTCCATATCCGCAGGCACGGGACCGAGCGTCCGCGGCAGGGCGCGGCCGGGTCGTCGTTCGCGCTGAAGGTATCTCCCCTTGCGTCATCTGGCTGCCGAGCGCTTCTCGCATCTGCCCCACTTCCGCGGCAGCGAGTTCTTCAGGATCGACGAAGGCGTCCTGCGCCGGCTGGAGTCGATCGCGACGCATCGGATCTGCGGGCCGAACGAATTCATCTACCTCCAGGACGACGAGGCCGAGTCGCTGTTCTTCGTGCGCTCGGGGCACGTCCGGCTGTCCTATCTCCTCGACGACGGCTCGCCGATCCTGTTCGGCATCCTGCCGGCCGGCGAGAGCTTCGGCGAACTCGGCGTCTTCGAAGGCGGCTGCCACTGCGACATGGCGACCTCGATCGGCACGAGCTCGATCTTCAGCGTCGCGGCGCCCGCCTTCCGGCGGCTCTGCGAGGCGCATCCGGAGCTGGCGGTGGCGCTCGGCCGAACCGTCGCGCGGCGTTATCGCTCCTATATCTCGCTGACGCGCATCCTCGGCCTGAAGACGCTGCCCGCGCGCTTGTCGCAATGCGTTCTTCGCCTCGCCGACAGCCTCGACGACTGGACCGAGCACGGGGGCCGCCGGGTGCGGCGCCTCGGCGCCTTCGTCACCCAGAGCGATCTCGGCCTGATGGCGCGCGGCGCGCGCGGCAACGTCAACCGCGCCCTGAAGGCCTGGGAACGGGACGGGCTGATCGCCGTCCGAGACCGCTCCCTCCTCGTGCTCGACCGGCCGGGGCTCGACGCGCTGGCGTTGGACGACGACATTTGAGGCCGGGCGCCTCGATCGGAAAGGATGCTGACATGGACGAGGCGGACGACATCGGATCCTTCACCGAACTCGGCGAGCGCCTGACGGGACCCGGAGGCGCCGACGTGGCGGCCGAGGTCGTCGGGCGGATCGACGCCCTTCTCCATAGCCTGCGCGTCGAAGTGGCGGCCGGGGTTCCGTTCGGTCGATTTGAAGCTTTTAACTCTTTGGAAAGAAGTCTTGTTGCAGCTCGGCGGGTTGTGCTATTGATGCAGTCGAGCGGAGCCGAAACGACCGGGCCGTGACAGTTCCCCAAGACAAAACCGGGAGATAGACATGGCTCTTGCACCGACGAGCACCGCTGGTCTTTACGCATCGTCGACCGCGACGGAAACGACCTTCAGCCCGGTCCCTTATACGAACAGCGACGGCTTCGATCTGATCTGGCGGCAGAAGCAGCTCCAGGAGCAGATGACGGCGATCGAGAACGACATCCGCGACATCGAGCAGAACGCGAACCTGTCCGATACCGAGAAGATGTTCTCGATGCAGATGGCGATGAACTCCTGGTCCGCGATCAGCAACCTGCGCACCAACATGCTCAAGAGCGTCGCCGACACGCTGAAGAGCATCGCGCGCAACGTGTCCTGACGCGACTGGCTTCGACGGGCGGAGCGCCGCTCCGCCGCGGCTGACCGAGACGGGGCGTCCTTCGGGGCGCCCTGTTGCTGTTGCCGGGACGCTTTCGCCGGGGCGGCCGCGCCGGGACGTCGTCCGACCTGTGACGAACGGGACAAACGGGTTCCGCATCCCGTTTATGGTGCCTCGCGACCATCACATGCCCCGGAGGTTCCGCCCATGTCCGGATCCATCGAAACGCTGCGCCAGAATCTCACGGCGCTGAACGTCACCTCGCCGGTCGGCGCCGAGGTCGCGGCTCAGCTGCGCGGCGACTATCGCGGCGAAACCGTCACCGTCTCGTCGGAAGCCTCCAAGCTCCAGGACGCCGCGGAGGAGATCGGCATGTCGGTCGCCCACCGCGCCGACAAGCGCTCCCTCGACCGGCGCGACGTGCGCCAGGGGCAGGGCGCGAGCTTGGCCGCCCTCGCGCGCATCGCCGACTACTACGACAAGCTTCCCGACATGCCGCGGGAGGTGGAGCTTCAGGCGCTGGTCGAGCAACTCGAAGCCCATCTCGAGCGCCTGGGCCAAGGTGGCGGAGGGGGAGGCGGCGTCAGCAAGGAGGACATCCTGGCGACGCTGCAGCGCTTCGATCCGGACGTCACCCATCAGTTCGCCGCGCTCGACATCGCGCGCGAATTCTTCGCGGCAGCGGGCGCCGGCAACGACTTCCAGATGCTCCTCGACGAGGCGCATGCCGAATACGGCAAGGGCGATCTCGGCCGCGACGTGCGCGCGGGGCTCGCCGCCTCGCAGACCGCCTCGCGCGCCGCGATGACCCTGGAGACCGATCCGGCGGCCGTGCGAGAGACCTATCGCTCGCTCCTGCGGGAGACGAAGAACATGGGCGCGCTGTTCGAAGCGATGCGCGGCTTCGACGTGATGAAGAGCTTCGGCGAGATCGTCGACACGTTCATGGAAGCGGCCGGGCGCGACCTAGCGAGCACCGGCCCCTCCACCGACAGCGCCTTTCTCCACGCCCTCCTGACCGAACTCGGCAAGCTGAAGAAGATGCAGAGTGTCGTCGACATGGCTGGCCAGCTGATCACGCTGTCCGATCGCCAGCTCCAGCGGGGCGAGGCGCCGACGGGCAAGGCGGCCGACGTCGCCGGCGCTCTTCTGAACTTCGCCAGCAGCTCCGCCCCCGGCGCCGTCGAGGCGCAGGCCATGCTGTCGCGCTACGAGGGCTGCTCGGTCGCGACGCAGCTGGTCTTCGCCAACGGATTGCGCGGCGTCCATGCCGAACTGCCGGACGAGATCATGCCCTCGCCCCAGGCGCGCCTGCAGCAGAACGCCGCCATCCTGACCCTTCTCGACGAGCTGGTCGCGGCCGAGGAGCGGGAATACGCGGCGATGGACGCGAACGGCCATTATTCCTGATCGGGCCGGCCGCGCGCTGCCTTGACCCAACCACCCGCAGCCCCCCGGACAGCCCGAGCCCGATCGACATGGCCATTTCTTCCCGAGCGATCCAGACCATCAACGCCTTTGCCGCCAGCATGGGCGTCGAGGCGGCCCCTGCCGCCGACGGCAGCTACAGCTTCGTCTTCCAGCGCTCGGGAACGCTGACCCTCACCGCCGCGTCCGAGCCGGGGCGGGTCCTTGTCAGCCTCGCCGCTCGTCCGCAGCAGCTCGACGAGCGGCTCGAAGGCGAGCTCATCCAACTCGCCGGCCCCGACCCGTCGACCGGCCGGCTCCTGTCGGTCGGCGTCGGTCGCGGCGGTCACGTCATCTTCGCCGTCGGCCTCGACGACGACGAGATGGACCTTCCGGCCATCGAGACCTGCCTGCGCCAGCTCATGGCGGCGCGCGCCGTTCTCGGCTGACGGGTCAGAGAGGCTTGTTGGCGCTCGGCTGGCCGTAGACGCTGGCGGCCGCGATCTCGGCGGCCGGATCGAAGACGGTGCCGCGATCGCGATCCTTCGCCACCGTCGTCACCGAGCCCTGGTTGAGATAGTCCTCGAACCGGTCCTTCTGCGCCTCGGCGCCCGCGGCCTTGGCGGTGTCCTCCAGACGCTGCAACTGCTTGGGCGCATCCATCGGCAGCGGATCGTGCGCGCCGGATTCCGTCTGGAAGGCGGGCACGGGAATGGTGCTGTTTCTCTGGATCGAGTCGACCATGGGTCTCGGCCTCGCGGGGGTAACGGCGGGAACGGGTCTGCGCTCAGTCTAGATCGTCGTCGCGGGCGAGGCCAGCACCCGGCTCCCGGCAAGCCGCGCCGCGCCGATGCGCCGACGCTCCTGAACCACGACGAGGCCGAAGCCGCCGATCAGCGCGGCACCCGCGACGAGGCGCGCGATCCACGTGGCAACGCGCTGCGAAAGGCTCTGCGCCGTTGCGCCGGTGGCCGGCGCGCCTCCCTGGGTGCGGGCGGGTATGGGCTCCTCGTCGCCGCCTTCGAGAATGCGCGCGACACCGGCGCGGAAGGCCTCGGGCGTCGGCGACGTCGCTTCGAGGTCGGCGAAGGCGCCGCGCCAGGCGATCGGCTGCAGCGTCCCGTCGCCGAGCGCCCGGGGCACGGTGATCTCGGCGGCAGACAGACCGGCATCCGTCAGCGCCGCGATCGTCCGATCGTAGAGCCGTGGCGACAGCACGTAGAGGCGGGCCTCGCTCCCGATCCCGCCGAGGCGCTCGCGCGCGAGCGTGCCGACGGCTTCCGGCGCGACGACGGCCGGAGCCGCGCCGCCCGGCCCCAAAATCTCGATGCGATCGGCGAAGAGGTCGATCGAGACGCCGCCCGGATCGCCGCGATGGCGGCGCAGGAGATCGAGCATGGCGGCTGGAGCGAGCGGCGTGCGGTCGATGAGGCGATAGGCGGTGCGGGCCTCGATCGCGCGGGGCGGAGAGCGGGCGGCGTCGGTTTCTTGCGCGAGGTGGAGGAAGATCAGGAGGATCATGAAGCAGGCGGCGAAGAGGCTCGCCGACAGATCCGTGAAGACCGCGAGGTCGAACCGCCACCCTGTCATGGCGCGCCCACTGCGCCCGGCGCGCAGGCCGCGCCCCGCGAGCGGACCGCGCAGTCGCTGCCGAGCCGCATCTGGGCGTAGGTCGCAAGCCCCGCGCGGCTGGCGAGGGCGTCGAACAGGAAGGCAGCCTCGCCCCCGTCCGGCTCGACGACGAAGAGAACCGGCGTTTGCGCCCGCGCTACGTCTTCCAGGCGCGCGGCAAGATCCGCATCGCTGAAGAGCGCATCCAAGGGCACGAGCCGACCGCCGGAGCGGTCCGACACGGGATCGGCGCCGGGGACGGCCGCGTCGGCGAGGCGAAGGCCGCCGGCCTCGGCGACGATGATTGCGGGCGTGCCGCCGTCGAGCCGCGCCTGTCCGGTGCGCCACGGCTCCTCGGCGCCGTCCGGGGCGAGCGCGCCCGGCGTGGCGATGGCCGGCAGCAGCGACAGGAGCATGAGGACGACGACGGCGACGAGCGCCAGAAAGAGGTCGGCCATGGTCGCGGGCAGGCCGTCGAGCGCGTCGTCGGCCTCGTCGCCGGGATCCTCGACGGCGCGACCCTCAGCCATCGCCAGCGACTTCGGACAAGCGTCGGCACTCGGCCGCGATCTCGCTTTCGCGGCTTTCGAGAAGG
This sequence comes from Antarcticirhabdus aurantiaca, assembly GCF_009765365.1. Taxonomy (GTDB): domain Bacteria; phylum Pseudomonadota; class Alphaproteobacteria; order Rhizobiales; family Rhizobiaceae; genus Antarcticirhabdus; species Antarcticirhabdus aurantiaca. Next base: position 139,852 of record NZ_VTOM01000003.1, on the reverse strand, counting down.
GCGAGGAGAAGCGAGCCGAGGAGGCCGCCGAGAAGGCCGAGAAGCGTCGTTTCGAACTTCACCGCGAGGCCGAGGAGACTGGCGCCGATGTCGAGCCGGGCGCCCGCCTCGGGCCCGAGATCGGCCGGCAGGCCGCCGATCGCCGCGGTCAGGCCGATCACCGTGCCGAGGAAGCCGAGAAGCGGCAGAAAGGACAGGAGCGCGCGCAGGAACCGGCGCGAGGCGAGGTGGATCGCGGCGAGCGTGCGCTGCGCCGCATCCGGCTCGCCGCCCGCCCCGTTTGGACCGAGGCAGGCCGCGATCACGCCTTGCACGGCGCGGGTGTGCGAGAAGGCGAAGAAGCGCTGGGCGACGAGGCGCCCCAGGGCGGAGCGCGCGAGCGGCCGACCGGCGGCCACCTCGTCCTGACAGAAGCGCCGCAGGGCCGACAGCACCGCCGCGTCCTCCATGAGCCGCAGCCCCGCATCGGCGAGGGCGGCGAGAACGGTGAAGAAGAGGGCGATGATCGCGATGTGCACGACCGTCGCGCCCGTGAAGGCGCGCAGGACGATGGAGGCGGGATCGAGCGCGCCGGGCGCGACCGCCAACGCTCCGACGAAGTGGCCGAAGAGGAGGGTGAGGCAGAGCCCGCCGAGGCAGGCGGCGCCGATCGACTGCGCCCGCCCGCGCCCGCGCGGATCGAGCGGATCGCGCCAGAACAGGGAGAAGCGCGCGTCCGACAGTTCGGCCAGCACGCGCGAGCCGAAAAGAAGGACGAGGACGTGGGGCCAGAAGCTCGCTCCACCGGAAAGCGCCGCCAGCCCCTGGCCGGCGCCCAGCGTCGCGGCGAAGGGACCGGCCAGGGCAAGGAGTGCTGCGAGGGCGACGCCGAGGCCCGTGATCCGCAGGACGGCGATCCGTGGGCGCGGCAGGAGCAGCCCCGCGGCCAGACAAGCGGCAGCGGCCAGGAGCACGGCGAGAGCCAGGGGCGCGCGGACGTCGAGGAGGCCGAGCGCCAGAAGGCCGGCAAGGAGCGCCGCGAGGTAGACGCCGAGGCGAAGGCGACTGCCATCCTCGATCGCCAGCGGCGCGGCCGGCGGATCCGCCGGAGGCGAGGCGGCGCTCATTCCGCGGCGGCGAGCTGGCCCTGCTGCATCATCTTGATGCGCTCCAGCGGCTGGATGTTCGCGCTGGGCGTGAGCTCCTGGTAGGACAGAACGGCGAGGCTCGGGAAGTCGCGCTCGACGATCTTGCGCATGAAGCGGCGGATGTCCATCGGCGCGAGGATCACCGGCTGGCTGGCGCCGCGGGCGCTCGGATCGGTGCCGACCACCTTCTTCATGCTGGCGATGAGCTCGCGATGGATGTCGGGCGAGAGCGCGAGATAGGACGCGCCGCTCGTCTGGCGGATGGCGCCGCGCACCGCGTCCTCGATGTCCTTGGCGATGAGGTAGGCGGGAATGATGTTCTGCCCGCCGGAGAACTTGTGCGTGATGTAGCGCGACAGAGCCCCGCGCACGTATTCGGACAGGACGATCGGGTCCTTCTCGCGTTGGCCCCAGTTCACCAGCGCTTCCAGCACCGTGCGCATGTCGCGGATCGAGATCTCCTCCGAGACGAGGCGCTGGAGGACGTCGGTGATGGTGGTGATCGGCAGGAGGCGCGTCACCTCGCGCACCAGCTCGCCGAAGTTCTTCTGCATCTGGTTCATCAGGAACATGGTTTCCTGAACGCCGATGAACTCGGAGGCGTGGCTCTTCAGGATGTGCGCGAGGTGGAAGGTCAGCATGGAGGACAGGGTCATGACCTGCATGCCCGCCTTCTCCATGACCGGCATGTGCTTCATCGAGACCCAGAGGCTCGGCGTGTGCGGCAGGAAGTCCGGCCCGCGCTCGAAGGGAATGCCGAACATGGCGAGGTTCGACTCGGTCTCGCGCACGATGACGTAGCCCGGCCGCGCCTGGCCCGCGGCGACGGGAATCTCGTTGACGAGGATGCGGTACTCGCCCTCGCCGAGGTTCTCGTTGAGGCGCAGGTGGATGCCGGGGAAGGGCACGCCGAGGTCGAAGTAGAGGGCGCGGCGCACGCGGGCGACCTCGCGGTCCAGCTTGTCCGGCCGGATCGAATTGCGCACGCTCGCGGCGATGTCGACGATGAGCGGGACGGTGAGGGCGAAGCTGACCTGCTCGATCGGCGGACCGTCCTCGTCGTCGTCCGGCAGCGAGGGCGCCGTGCCGACGGGGGCGAGCGCCGCGGCGAGCGCCGGCATCTCGGTGGAGCGCTTGGTGCCCGCCGTCTGCTTCTGCTTGCGCATCATCATGAAGCCGCCGACGCCGGTCAGCGCGGCGAGCGCCAGGAAGATGATCGTCGGGAAGCCGGGAACGGCGGCGAAGACGAGAAGGATCGCGGACGTGACCATCAGGACGCGCGGGTCGGCGACGAGCTGGCCGGCGATGTCGGAGCCGAGGTCCTTGCTGTCCTCGGAAGCCACCCGGGTGACGATGAAGCCGGCGGTGATCGAGATGAACAGGGCCGGGATCTGCTGGACGAGGCCGTCGCCGATGGTGAGCAGCGCATAGAGGTTCAGCGCCTCGCCGGCGGGCAGGCCGCGCTGGAACATGCCGATCGAGATGCCGCCGATGAGGTTGACGGCGATGATGATGAGGCCCGCGATGGCGTCGCCCTTCACGAACTTCATCGCGCCGTCCATGGCGCCGTAGAGCTGGCTCTCCTTCTCCAGCTTGTTCCGGCGGCGCTTGGCCTCGTCCATCTCGATCTGGCCGGCGCGCATGTCGGAGTCGATCGACATCTGCTTCCCGGGCATCGAGTCGAGCGAGAAGCGGGCGGCGACCTCGGCCACGCGCTCCGAGCCCTTGGTGATGACCATGAAGTTCACGATCGTCAGGATCAGGAAGACGACCATGCCGACGATCAGGTTGCCGCCGATGACGAACTCGCCGAAGGTCTCGACGATGTGGCCGGCATCGCCGTGAAGGAGGATGAGGCGCGTCGTCGAGATCGCGAGGCCGAGCCGGAACAGGGTCGTGAGCAGCAGGATCGACGGGAAGGCCGAGAGCTGCGTGACGTCGGACAGGTAGAGCGAGGCCATCAGGAGGATGGCGGCGAGCATCAGGTTGATGGCGATCAGCGTGTCCACCACCGCGATCGGCAGCGGCAGGATCATCATGAAGATGATGCAGACCAGCAGAAACGCGAGGACGAGGTCGTTGCGCTTCGACAAGGTCACCAGGAAACGCTGCATCGTCCAACCTCGGTCATCTAGGGCCAAGCGGCGCGCGTTTCTAGCATCGCGTGCGCCGCAAGGATACGCCCTTAGCCGTCAAAGACTTGCGATATCGGGCGGCAGGGTTGACGATGTGGCGCGGGGTCCACCCGCCTCAGGCGTCGATGCGCGTGCGCGCACGGCTCGGGGGCGCCGATGCCGCATCGCCGGAGGCGAGGCTGCCCGTCGAGGCGAGCACCGAGGCGATGTTGGCGAGTGCGGAGACGAGCGCGGCGGCAAGGGCCGCGAGGCGCTGCTCGCCGGCCTTCTCGTTCTCCTCGATGTTGCTCGCCCGCGCCTCGTCGACGGCCGACAGGCGCGCGGCGATCTGCTTCGACGTGTCGGCGATGTCGACGAAGGTGCGATCGATGCCGATGTCGCGCTCGGCCGCTTGGTTGTTCTCGCTCGTCGACGTCGCGGCATAGGCGGCCGCCGCGGCGCGAGCTACGGCGACCGCAATGGTGCTTGCCGTGTTCAGGGCGGTGCGGGCCGCTTGCTCGAGGGTCCGGCTGCTGGACGTGTTGCCCGCGAGCGTCGTCAGATCGGCCGCGACGGCCGGCACGCCTTGGGCCGCGAGCTGGCTGTAGACGCTGGGGAGGTTTTCCCGCGCCGTGCTGAGCCAGGAGCTGAGGCTCGCGATCAGGGTCCCGTTGCGCTCCTTCTCCGGCTTGGCCCTTTCGGCGTCCAGCAGCGCCTGGTTCCGTTCGATCGCCGAGAAGGTGTCGGCGAAGCCGGTCCGCGTTTCCGCGAGGGTCGTCCGAGCGGCGATCACGTCGTCGAGCTTGGCCTGGATGGACGCCTTGTCGGCCACGGTCGGCGCCGCCGCGAGATCGGCCCGGAGATCGGCGGCCCGCGCGTCGAGGCTGGCGATCCGCGCAGCCATGATCTGCAGGTCGATCTCCGCCCGCGCGGCATCGGACGTCGCGCCGCCGCGCTGGGCGATCAGCGGATCGGTCGCGGCGCGCAGGCTCGCTTCGGTCGCTTCGGCGCGCTGGCGCGTCGCGGTGGTGCGGTCCACGGTCGCGCCGAGCGGGGCGAGGTCGAACTGCGTCAGCTGGGCGGCGAGGCCGGCGAGCCTCGCGATCGCCTCGCTCTTGCGGGCCTCGTCCGTGGTCCGCTCGAGCGAGAGCGAGACCTGCGCGAGGAGGGCCGCGAGATCGCCGTTGGAGCGCGGCATCGGCAGGCCCAGCATCTCGTAGTTCGTGCCCGACCCCGCATTGGGGATCTGCCATTGCGGGCGCGGAAGGGCGGTCCTCTCCGCGGCCGGTGCACTGCCGGAGGCCGGGACCGCGGCGACCGCCTCGTCGAGCTGCTGTGACTGGAAGGGCACGAGCGGTTGCGGGGCGATGGTGATCGTGTTCGCCATGGAAGCGCTCCTGAGATGCGGCCGGTCGGGGACGAGGCTGCTGCGTTCCTCCGCTTGTAGCTGCTGGGCGGGCGGGGGCCTGTGCCGAAGATGACTGGGACGGGGTCAGCGGAGGAGGAGGCGCGAGCGGCCGTCGGCCGCTGCCAAGCGGCGCTCCTCGCTCATCTCCTCCGCAAGCGCGGCGATCTCGTCGGCCAGCGCGGTCATCGCGGCGCGAGCATTGGTCAGGATCGCGGCCAACGCCAGCATCAGGACCGAGCGGTTCTTCGCCGCGAGGATGCGGCGCATCATGCGGCGCAGATCCTTGGCGCGAACGCCGAGATTGGCGAGGTAGAGAAGCGTTTCCGCCTCGTCCTGCGTCAGCTTGGCCTCGCCGACGACGGAGAACACGAAGGCGCGCAGGGCCGCGGGTTCGATGGGGCGGGGCGGCGGCCAGCCGGGGATCATGGCGGCGTTGAGAATGAAGGACGCGATCACGCCGCCGCGTTCCGACATCGGCCCGATGCCGTCGCCGAGCGAAGCGGCGAGCGCGGCGGACAGGTCCGGCAGGCCCATCGCTCCTTCGAGGATCGCCCGCTCGATGCCGGGGGCCGCGACGCTGGTTGCGATCGGGGGGCTGGACGCGAGGGTGGGCTCAAACCCGTCGGCCGTCGCGTCCACGGCAGCGTCGGTTCGTGCAGCGAGGATGCCGGCCGGCTTGGCCGTCTGTTCCGCAGGCGCGGCCTCGCGCGTCAATTCGCCTCGAACCGAGATACTCGAATCATCGGCGCCTTCGCGCGCGAGACCGGCGGACGCATCGGCTGGAAGCGGCAGGTCACGCGGAGCCGTTGGGCCAGTCCACCGCGCTGCGATCGCTGGATGATCGGCCGCGGGACTGGAGGACAGATCGCCGGCCGCGGCAGCGATCGGCTGCTCGTCAACGGTCGTGGCCGATGGCTTGTCGGCGGGCGTCGTCGCGGGCCGTGGGGCACCGGGATGCGCGACGGGACGGCGGAAGATCGCGGCGAGGCTCGACTCGAAACCGGCACCGTCTGCGGCCGAGCCTCGGTCTTCGACGAAGCGGCCGTCCGCGCCCTCGGCGCTCGCCGCCTCCGAGAACCCGGCCGCCGGCTGCGGACCGAGCGTTTCCGGCTTCATCAGCCGGGCGATTTCCTCGGCCAGTGCCCGGCGCATGGCCTCCGCAGCGGGTTGCCGCAGGCCCACCAGCGTTCCCGAAGCAGGCCGGACCTGAGGGTCGGCGGCGACGTCCGAGAGGACCGGCGGGCGCTCTTCGCCGCGCGCGTGCGGCGCGTCCTCCCCGGTCGGAGCGTTGGCGGCCGCGCTCGTCGCGGACCCCGCTTGGGCCTCCGGTCCTCCGCCGATGTTGCGGGCGATCGCTTGGAGGAGCTCGACTTTCAGGCTCAGGGCGGTCAGGCCGAGGTTGAGGTCGAGGCCGGTCATCCGGCCGCTGCTTCCGGCCGGCGGCGGCGCAGCGCGAGCACCTGAGCGAAGCGGGCGGCTTCCGCGCTCATCGCGGCCGGCGTGTCGGCGCGCGCGCGGTTGCGGAAGTCCTCGAGATGCCGCGCGGCGGCCGCGTCGTCGCGGCAGGCCAGCGCGAGCTCGCAGAGGTGGAAGGTCGGAACCGCCCAGTCCGGCCGGAGCCGGGCGGCCGTGTCGAGCGCCAGCCGGGCCGCATCGACCCGTCCGAGCAGCCGCAAGCAGATGCCGAGGCCGACGAAAGCGTCTGCATTGCCGGGATCGGCAACGCAGAGCGCGCGAAACAACGGCTCGGCCTTTTCGGGATGGCCGACCGTGAACCAGCGATAGGCCCGCGCGTAGAGCGCTTCGAGGACCGGCGGCGTCAGGCCGAGCGCGGCGCCGAAGCCTTCACCCGCGTCGAGGGCCGCGAAGAAGCGCGTGGCGTCGACGCCGCTACCCGACAGCATCTCTTGGGCGAGCGAGGCGACGGTTCGCGCGTCCTCCGGCGGTAGGCGGAAGAGGCGGGCGAGCGCCTCGTTCCCGACGTGCGCTGTCTCATGTCCGGATGGATCGCCCGCGGCTTCGGCCATGACGATGCCCCCTTGCGGTGAAAAGCGCGGCAGATCCGCCTTCAGCTGGCCGTGTTCATGTCGAGGCGGGCGAGAAGCAGCGTCGCCTCGCGCTCGACCGCCGCATGGCTCGGTTGCCCGGCGGACAAGCGGCGGGCGTCCTCCAGATCCTCGCGCGCGGCGGCGAGATCGCTGATGCCGAGGCAGCCGCGCGCCGACAAGAGGTAGCCGCGCGGATCGCGGGGCGCGAGGACGATCAGGGCCGAGGCCGCCTGGATGGCGACGAGATGAGCGCCGACCATGCTCGCGCAGTTGGCGAGGCCGATCTGGAAATCGATGTTGGTCGGCTCGCAGAGCACCAGCACCCCATAGGCGCGCAGGGCCTCGGCATGGGCGCCGCGCTTCATGAGGTTGCGCGCGATGGTGAGGCCGATGCGCAGGTCGTCGCCGGTCAGCCCGAGCTCCCCCGCGATCTTTCCGGCGAGCAGCGCGCGCAGCGCCGCCTCGTCGTCGAGTTCGGGAGCGGGAGCCGGCTGGGGCTCGATCACGGCGTCTCTGAGTGAACTCACGGGCAGTCCCCGAAAACGAGAGAGCGGCAGACGAAAGCCCGGGCGCACTGGGGCCCGAGCGGACCGGCGGCGTTCATGGGCGGAAGATCATGACCGACTCCGGCGCCGGCGCCGCCTGGGACGAGGCGCGGGACGCTTGAGGGCCGGTGGAGCGGAACTCGGCGGCGTAGAATTCGACAACCCTGACGCTATCCTCGATCTTTTTGATGAGGCGATCAAGGTTTCCCGTACGATAGCGGTAAACCGACCGTACGGCGAGGATCTCGCGGCCGTCGGGCGCCCTCGCGAGGAAGACGCCGGCGTCGTTGTCGACGAGAAGGCCCGCATTGGTTTCCAGGATCCTGCGGATCTGCGCGGCGCGCGCCGGCCCTTCCGGGGCGAGGCGGCCGGCCGACCCGTCGATCAGCATCGATCCGCGGCCGGTATCCGAGAGATCGATGTTGACGCTCTCGACGCGCAGCCGGATCCGGCCCGGTTCGCTGGGCCGCGGGGCGCCGAGGCCGAGGCGGGACCAGACCCGCTCGACCGTCGATTCGAAGCCGTCCATCGTCGCCATGACCGGGCTCAACCGCGCGTGATGGCGCGCATCGCCTCGACTTCGGCGTCCTGCATTTCCTTGATGAAGTTGATGATCTGCTTCATCATCTCGTTCATCGCGTCCTGGATTTCCTTCTTTCCGTCCGCGACCTGCTTGGCGTATTCGGCGTCGGCCGCGTCGCGCGATCCCTCCGCCTCGGACTTCTTGGCGGTCGCCTGCATGGCGCTGTCGGCGGAGCCGCCGATGGTCTTCTGGATGCCGCCGATCGTCTCGATCGCCTGACCGAAGGTCATGACCATCTGGTTCTGCTTCTCGGCGAGGGTGAAGTTCTGGTCCCCCCTGGCCTTCATCGCCTCGGCTGCGCGGTATTGCTGCGCCTGCTCCGGCGTCATCTTGGCGAGCGCCGCATCCTTCTGGTTGAGCTTGGCGATCGCGTCGTCGGCGTCCGTGGCGGCGTTCTTCGGCGGCAGGTTGCCGGGCGTGCCGACGCCGTCAGGCGTCTTGGCCCCGCCGATGGAACCGGCGTCCTTCGGCTTGGGGCCGACCTGCGTCACCTTCACGCTGACGTCGACATCGACCGATCCGCCCTTGGCGGCCTGCGTCGACTTCGTCGTCTGGGAGGATGTTCCGGCCGAGTCGAGGAGGCCGTCCATCGTCTTCTGGGCGGCGGCGCTCTGCTTGGCGGCCGAATTCATCTGCACGAGGCCCTTGGCCTGGCCGGCAAAGGAGGCGGCCGAGCCGGCAAAGGCCAGGGCGCCGCCGACAGCGCCGAGAACGGCGTTGGTGATGGCGCCCGCCATCATCTCGGTGGCGGCCTTTTCCTGCTGTCCCGCCTGGTTCATCATCTCGGCCTGCGCCGCCTGACGGGCGAGAACGCGGTCGTTGAGGGCCTGCTGGCGCTGGTCGCCCGCGAACTCGATCATGACGCGGGCGAGGAACTTGGCGATGTCGCCGGTGTAGGGCAGGGGCGTCGTTTCGGTGGCGGCGAACTTCTGGGCCGCCGCGGTGAACTTGTCGAAGAGTTCCTTGCGCTGGCCGGGCAAGGCGACGTCGGTCGGCGACAGGTCGGCGATCGCCTCGAGGAAGTGCTTGTCGCCGACGGCGTCGGGGATCTGGTCGAGGCGGGCCTTGACCTCGGTCTGGACCGCTTCGGCGAGGGGCTTGTCGACCTTCAGTTCGTTGTTGGCACCGAAGAAGGAGGTCGGGACGAAATTCGGATTGATCGTGTTGGTCATCGCGGCGATACCTCGAAAATGGGGGCGGCTCAGCCGCGGAACTGGGCGCGGGACAGCGTGTTGCTGCGGTCCTGAACAGCCTCGACGATCGAGTCGAGGACGGCGTTGAAGCGGTCGCCCGAGGCCATGAGGCGCGAGAGCGCCTGGTCGATCATGTCGTCCAGCATCTCCATCATGGCCTCGTCCTGCTTGGCGCTGGCCTGAAGACGCTTGGCGTCGGCGGAGGTCTCGGTGGCCTTGTAGCGCTCGGCGAGCGAGCCCATGTCGATCGCGGTCGAGGTCATCTGGCCGACGTCCTCCGCCGCGCCGATCCCGGACTTGGCCGTTTGCAGCGTCTTGGTGGCCTGCTCGGCGCTGGTGCCCATCCGGGTGGCGAGGCTGTTGATCGCCTTGTCCGAAAGCTTGCCCCAGAAGCCGCCGATCTTCTGCGCTGCCTGGGCCGAATCCTCGGCGACGTTGACGAAGTCGGCCGCGGAGTCGGCCGACTTCGCGAGCTTGGAAGCCGTGCCCGCGATTCCCGCGATGCTCTGCGCCCCGTCCGCTGTCTTGGCGACGGTGGAAGCCGCGTTGCCGGCGGTCGAGGCCGACGAAACGGCCGCCCGGCCGAACTGGATGGCGGTCGACCCGGCTTCCTTGATGGCGTTGGCGATGTTCTTGATGCCGTTGATCATGTCCTTGCCGCCGGTGGCAAGAGCGAGCGCGATGCCGATCACCGCCATGGAGATGCGGAAGCCCATGTCGGCCTTGCCGGCGCGCTCCTTCATCTCGGCTTCGGTGAGCGGGGGCACGTTCTCGCCCCGGGCGTTGGCGGCCTTGTCGGCCATCATCTGGAAGTTGCCGGCGATTCCCATGCCGGTCGCCATCTGGATCGTCGAGTCGATCGCCATGGTGATCGCGACGACGGCCGCTGCGACGAGCGCGACGCCGATCGCGGCCGTGACGCCGAGGGCGATCATGATTCCGCCGACGGCCGCGGACAAAACGGCTCCGAGCCATTCGAAGGCGAGCTTGATCTTGTCGAAGAGGTTGGCGCTGTTCTTCTTTTCTTGCGCCTCGGCCAGTTTCTTCTGGGCTTCCTCCAGCTTGGCCTCCTTCTCCTTGGCCTGCGCCTTCTTGGCCTCCATGTCGGTGTTGATCTTCGACTTCTGCGTGGTCGCTTCCGTGTCGCGCATCGACACGGCCACCTGGACGAGAAGAACCGAGGTGTCGACGCTCTGACCGCCGGTCGACATGAAGACCTGGAGGCTCAGGCGGGCGTTGGCGCCGGGGGCGCCGGACTGACCGGCCTGGCCGGGCGCGTCCGGCACGTTGCCGCCGCCGTTGACGCCGCTGCCGACGCTCTTGCCGCCCTTGACGTCGCCCGTCTGGCCGGAACCCTGGCTGCGCATGAGCGCGTCGGTCAGGATGCGGTCGGAATTCGAAGTGTTGATCGCGCTGCACATAGGACCGGGCCCTTTCGTCGGCTGTTGGTTGCAGACTAGCCCAAGCTTTCCGAGCTCCTGTCCCGTTCGTGACAGCCAAGCTCTTCCGCGCCGATGAAGACCCCGAAATGCAAAGAGGCCGCCGGCGGGGAGCCTGCGGCCTCTCGAATGGGGCGCGACGGGATGCGCGGCTCAGCCGCGGAACTGGGCGCGCGGCAGCGTGTTGCCGCGGTCCTGAACGGCCTCGACGATGGTGTCGAAGACGGCATCGAAACGGCCGCGCGGGGCCATCAGTCGTGAGAGCGCCTGATCGATCATGTCGTCCAGCATCTGCATCATGGCCTCGTTCTGCTCGGCGCCCGCTTCGAGGCGCTCGGCGTCGGCCCGCGTGCTGGTTTCCTCGAACTTCCCGGCGGTGCGCGCCGCGTCGATGCCTGCCGAAGCCAGCATCGACGGGGAATGCGGAGCGAGGCGCTCCGCCTGCCTCAGGACGTCTGCGGAAGCGGCGCGGCCGCGACGTCGGGGTGGGCGAGAAGGGTCTCGGCCTCGGCGAGGTTGCCGGGCTGGCCCTTGCCTTCCGCGGCGAAGAGCTTCGCCATCTCCAGCGTCGCGCGCGCCTCCGAGAATTCGCCGGCCGCGATCAGGCACTCGCCGACGCGCAGGTAGCCCATCGGGTTGGTGGCATCGAGCGCCAGGAACTGCGTGTACATGAAGGCGGCCTTCTGCAGCTCGCCGCGCATCTGGCAGATGACGCCGAGCGCGTAGAGCGCCGGCTCCATCAGCGGATCGTACTGGTTGAGGCGCAACAGGACGTCGGTGGCCTTTTCCAGCTCGCCGACCTGGATGAGGCGGCAGCCGAGGTCGAGAAGCGCCTGCTTCTGCTCCTTCGTGATGCCGAGCGCGTCGCCGAGCGACGTGCCGTCGGCCGTCAGCTCCAGGATCCGCCGGGTCTTGGGGTCCAGCTCCGGCAGGGCCGCGGCCGTCATCTGTGCGGCATAGACGATCGCGTCCGGCAGGTGATCGGGATTGCCCAGGGGATGGTCCAGGATCGACATCGGATGGCCTTTCGGGAATCGCACCGCTTGTTCTCGAAGGCAGGATGGCGCGGGCTCGCCGCGGGCCCTGTCTCGAACGTGACAGCGCCCCCGGCTTCTATTCGGACGCGTCCGGGCCGGCCTCGCCGTGGCGCATGTAGGAATCGAGGGCGTCGCGGACGCGGCCCGTCTCGCCGATCTCGTGGAGGCAGCGGAGCTTGAGGTAGCGGCGCATGCGCTGGCGCTCGGTGAGGCGATAATCGCCGAAGCGCTCCAGGGGATCGACGCGGTCGAGCTCGCGCAAGGCCTCGAGCGCTTCGGCATGGGCGCCGGCCGCATAGCGCAGAACCGCGCGGGCGAGATGGACCTCCGCCGTATCGTCGCCGAGGCGGTTGAGCGCCTCGGCGAGGATCGACGCCTTGGTCACGTAGCCGTGCCGCAGGTAGACGAAGATGTTGAGCAGCAGGAAGTCGCGCGAGCGGCGATCGAGCGGCGAGGCAGCCGCCACGGACAAGCGGTCGCTCATCCGCGCAGCAGCATCGCGAGGGCGGTGCGCACTTCGTCGTCGAGGCGCTGGTCGGCGGCGATGACCTCGGCGGCGGCGGAGAAGACCGCGCTGTCCTCGTGGTCGTGCGCCGAGGCCGCGGCACGGCGAAAGAGGCTGCCGAGCTCGTCGCGCGTGCGGGCGAGGGCGGCGGGCTCGAGCAGCGAGGGATCGAGGCCGGACGGCTCCAGAAGGTTCGGCAGCCGCTCGTCGAGCGAGGGGCGCTGAAGGATGGCGTCGAGGGCGCGCTCCTGCGGCAGGAAGGCCGGCGCGACCTTGCCCTCGGCCGGCAGGTGGACCTCGTCCGCGGCCTGCCAGTGGGTGACCTGCTCGACGCCGACGTCGAGGTTCTTGATGCGCATCCCGGTCGGCCCCTCAGCCAGCCCGGGCGATGTTGTTGATCATCTCGCTCATCTTCGACAGAGCGCTGTTGGCCAGCTCGAAGTGCCGGTTGCGCTGTTTGTCCGTGGAGTTGATCTCGTTCATCTTGATCTGGCTGTTCTGGTTGATGATCGTCACCGTCTCGGACAGGCGGGTGCCGAAGCCCTGCCACTGCGGATGAGTGAAGGTGTTGAGGTTATAGTTGTCGTTGCTGCCGCCGCCGCCGAGATTGGTGTCGGTGTAGTTGAACTGCGAGATCGTGTTGTGCAGCGGCCGGTCGATCTTGCGCAGGATTTCGAGCGGGTGCTTCTGGAATTTGCCGAGCTCGGTCTCGAACATGGATATGATCTTGCGTTGATCGTCCGAGAAGTTGCTTTGGTCGTTCCGAAGGTCGTCGACGCCCTTGCCGAGGATATACTTGCCGTCTTCGTCGGTCTTGCCGAATCGCGACAGCGTCTCGTTCACGATGTCCTGCATCTTGGCATAGGTCTGGAGCAGGGCGTTCTGCTGGCTGACCTCCTCCGTCTCCATCACGACCTCGGCCTCGAGCTGGATGTTGTAGAGGCTCTGCAGGCGGAAGACGAGCTCGGGCACGTCCAGCCGGCGGCCGTAGAGGGCGCCGTCGTTGGAGGCGACGCGCGATCGTTCCTGCATCGTTTCGGCGAGCCGCTTTTCCTGCGCGATGAAGACCTGGTAGCCCTTGGCGATCGTCTTGTTGTCGTCGAGGCTGATGACGTCCTTGTACATCGTCGCGTTGGTGGCGGGAACGCCCATGAAGCCGGTGACCGGGGTCTGGATAGCCACGTCGCAGAAGGCATAGGCGCGGTCGAAGCGATCCTTCAAAGCCTTGAGTCGATTCGTGATTTCGGCCGGTGAAACGATCGCCATCGTGCTCAGCTGAGTCGTGAGGACGTCGATCTGGCTGGTGAAGTAGCTGCGATGCTCCGCCGTCGGCAGTCGCTCCCGTTTTTCCCACGAATAGCTTGCGGGATTGGTTGCCGGCGTGACTGCCGTCGGTCCGACGTAATAGATGTTGGCAGCCCGATCCTCGGCGGTTTGCGGGTTGGTTTGGGAGAGGGTGACGATCCGCCCCTGGAGCTCTCCCGGGGACTTGGTCGAGATCTTGGAGTTGATGAACGCTTTCAGGTTGCTCGCCGCCACGTCCGGCGCGACGGCATCGCCCGATGGACTGGTGAGGTCGGTGATCCTTGCTCCGCTCGTGTCCTTCGCCTTGAGGCCGACTTGGTTGGCGACGGCGGCGAAGCCCGGCAGCGTCGCGATCGCCGTCTGATCGGCCAGGGACATCTTGGCGAAGGCCGCCTTGTCGAGGCTGGAGAGGATGTAGAGCTGGGTCTTGTCGGTTTGCGACACCATCGCCGCCAGCACGGGCGTCGCGGAGCCCGCCGGAATCACCAGCCGCGTCGGGTCGCCCGAGCCGTGCAGCTTGACGAATTCGAGCTGATAGCCGGAATGCCAGGTCACGAAGTCCTTCATGAAGGCTTGCGCCTGGGCTTCCGTCGTCAGCCGGCCCGGGTTCGTATAGAAGCCCTTCTGCTCGGCGTCCGGGCGGAGAGGCCGCGGGTCGGCCGGGTCGTTCGTTTCCTTGTAGATGCTCTTCGGCCGATCGGCCGCGTCGAGCGTGTGCTTTTCACCGTCGATCGTCGGAAACAGCTTGTCGGCCTGGTCGCGAACGGTCTGCGAGGGCATGCCGTCCGTGGAGCCGTTGAGGTGGTAGTAGGGGATCCCGGCCGAGCCGCCGGTCGCGGCCGAATTGCCGTAGACTGGACCCGACTCCATCACGATGTCGTCCACCACGCCGACGAGGAGGGTGCCCTGGTTGGTCGCGCTGCCGATGGTCGTCGAGCCGCCGATCGCGCCGAACCCGTTTGCCTGCGCGTAGCGCAGCCGCTCCTCGCGCGTCCAGGACAGGAAGGAGCTCGGCGGAAGGGAGGCGGGCGGCAGGCTGAAATCCGTCGGGCGGCTGACCATCCCGGTCTCGGCGGTGACGTCCCGAAAGGTGAAGCCGTCGGCCGCCCCGTTGAGGAACTTCGCCGTCTTCATCGTCAGAGTCAGGGCCGGCTCGCCGCTGCGCTTCACATCCAGCGGGCGGGAGGTGACGGCAGTGCCCAGCGTCAGGGGGGAGCCGTGCCGGGTGAGGTAGGCGTCCTGCTTCTCCAGCGTCCAGGAGCGGAAGGTGTCGGGCAGGAGACTGGCGGGCGCGACGGCGAGGTCCTCGTTCTTCGCCGGCACCGTGCCGAGTTGGCCCGAAGCGAGCGTCGTCATGCCCGTCCACGAATTCGAGATGGTGCTCATGCCTGCCGTCTCCCGATGGCGTCGACGCCGGGTCTCGCGATGCCCCGGCCGGTCTCCGTTTTCATATGCGTCCCGCGCTCATCCCTAAAGGCGGAGAAGCCGGCGCGGCGGGCGCGGCGCCGCCGTCTCGTGCCGCGCGCCGCTCGTCAATTCCGCCACGCGCGCGCTCAAGCGGTCGAGCGCGGCGTGGAACTCGTCCATGTCCTCGGCCCAGGCCATGTTGCGCAGGATTCGCTGCGCCATCGGATCGCGGCCCACGATTTCGGCCTCGCAGACCCGCGCCAGCGCCAGACGCAGCTCGACAAGCACGGCCGTGTCGAGCGGCGGCCGGCTTCCGCGCGCGGCGAGCCAGGCTTCCACCACTGCGCTCGCCCGTGCCGCCTCGCTCGACTGCTCCTCGTCCGCCATGTCCGCTCCGGCCGCTCGCCCCGCGCCCCGAGCCACCGATGCGAAGGGCGCCATCTTCTCTAGGTCCTGCCGCCGCCGGCTGCTGTGCCATATGGTACACTGGCGGCACGGCCGGTCGTGGCATGGTGCGGGCGACGAGCGTCGCGCGCTGCCGGGCGGCGTGCAAGGCCGCACAGGCCAGGAGAATGGATGCCAAACGCCCTTGCCGAGGTCTCGGACCGGATTCCGGCTCCCATCGGGGGGCGGGACGGTGAGCCGCGCGAGGCCGGACCCGCCGTCGGAACCGGACCGGCACGTCGCTTGATCGAGGACGGCTTGTCGCGCCTCGACAAACGGGCGGCCGAAGGCGGGGTCGAGGCGCGCGCCGCGCGGACGCTGATCGAGACGGTTCCGAAGGCCGCCGACCGGGAAGCCGCGGCGGTTCGGCTCGGGCTCGTTCCCGGCGCCGAAGAGGACGCGTCCGCGCTCTACGCGCTCGCCTTCGAGGCGGATGCCACGGGCGCGACGGGCGAAGCCGTGCTCATTCTCGGACTTCTGGCCGGAAGCGCCTGGGGCGAGGTCGAGGGCTGCCTCGGCCTGTCGGTGATCGCATGTCGCCTCCGACTGTTCGCCGAGGCGCAGGTCCTGGCGGAGCGCTGCCTCCAGGCCGAAGCGCGCCATCCGAGAGCCCTGTCCGTCGCGGGGATCTGCGCCCTGGAGCGCGGCGACATGGCGGGGGCGCAGAGCTATCTCGCCGCGGCCGCGCGGCTCGCGCGCGCCAATCCCGAGCTGCGGCAGGATCTCCAGGCGGCGCAGCGCGCACTGCTTCTCATGCACCTTTCCTCCTGACAAGGGGCTTGCCATCGCATGCCGGGCCATCTCGTAGACGCCGACGACGCGCGCATGCTCGTCGAGATCGGCTTCATCGCCCTGTCCGCCGGCCTCGACCGGGACGCGGAGGCGATCTTCTCCGGCGTCTCGGCGGCGCGGCCGGGCGGGGAAGCAGGGCCGATCGGCCTGGCCCTCGTGCATCTCGCCCGCAACGAGCCGGCCCGCGCCGTGGCGCTCCTGCGCCCGCTGCCGCCGACCGACGCCGCGCTCGCCTATCTCGGCCTCGCGCTGGCGCGCGAAGGATCGATCGGCGAGGCGCGCCGAATTCTCGCCGACGTCGCGCAGACCGCCTCCGGAACGCCCTTCGGCGACCTTGCGGAAGCCACCCTCGCCGAGCTGCGGGGCGGCTGAGGAACGTTCGCGCCGGCCGATGTCGCGCACCTCGCGAAGATATGAATAGGGACCCGATTTACCTTCGTTTCGTTCTCCGGTTGCGGCTCTTTCTTTCGGCCTGTCCAAGAGTTATGAGTGAGTGAGGCTGCGTGGGGAGGGGTCCTTCGACCGGCCCGTCGGTC
Source organism: Antarcticirhabdus aurantiaca (assembly GCF_009765365.1). Taxonomy (GTDB): domain Bacteria; phylum Pseudomonadota; class Alphaproteobacteria; order Rhizobiales; family Rhizobiaceae; genus Antarcticirhabdus; species Antarcticirhabdus aurantiaca. The sequence continues at coordinate 123,369 of NZ_VTOM01000003.1, read as the reverse complement.
TAGAGGGGCTCGTCCATGTATACTTCCGTCCTCTTTTCCGCGGCGGGCGTCGTGCCGACGCCCGAGCCGGTCGCAGCCCCCGTATCGGCCGACCGCATCGATGCCTTCGAGAGCGCCATGCAGCGCCGCGTCGACGAGGCTGCGGCCGGCGGTGCGCCCGAGGCGACGGCGGTGTCCGGCGCCGACGCGCCCGCGCCGACGCCGCAGGCCGGCGGCATCGACGCCGACGCCGAGGCGCGTGCCCGGCAAGGGCTCGGCATCGACGGCGGTTCGGCTTCGGTCGGCGCCGCGCAGCCGCCGAGCGCCGGCGACATGATCCTCAACGGCATCGAGAAGATGCGCGGCGTCTTCGACGCCCGGGAAGCGCGCATCGGCGAGCTGATGAGCGGCAAGACGCTCGACGCCAACGCGCTGATGGCCATGCAGATGGAGGTGGTGAACTTCACCATGCTCGTCGACATCTCCTCGAAGCTGACGGGCAAGTCGACGCAGGCCTTCGACACCCTGATGAAGGGCTGAGGGGCGATACCGGTGCTGCAGGCGGCTTTCTCGAAGGCGCGCGATCCGCGGCGCCGGTCCAACGCGCTTTTGGCGGGCTTGGCGGTCGGGCTCCTTCTCCTGTCCGGCTGCAAGGCGGACCTTTACTCGAACCTGTCCGAGGTCGAGGCCAACCAGATGATGGCCGCTCTGATGTCGAGCGGCATCCAGGCGGAGAAGTCGGGGCTCGGCGAGACCTTCACCCTGCGCGTCGACGAGGCCGACATGGTGCAGGCCATCTCGATCCTCAATGCCAAGGGCTATCCCCGCAACCAGCGCGACTCCATCGGCTCGGTCTTCCAGAAGTCCGGCATCATTTCCTCGCCCTTCGAGGAGCGCGTCCGCTACATCTACGCCCTCGGCGAAGACGTCGCGCAGACGCTCAGCGAGATCGACGGCGTCGTGTCGGCCCGGGTGCACGTGGTTCTTCCGGCGGAGCCGCAGCTCGGCCAGCCGGTGACGCCGTCCTCCGCCGCCGTGTTCATCAAGCACGAGCCGAACGTCGACCTCGAATATTTCGTGCCGCAGATCCGCCGCCTCGTTTCGAGCTCGATCGAAGGCTTGTCCTACGAGGCGGTGACCGTGGTGCTCACCGAGGCGGCGGCGACCGACCTGCCGCCTCCCGCGGCGGAGCGGACGGTGAACGTGCTGCCCGGCCTCGCGGTTCGGGAGGCCGATGTCGGCTTCTTCTGGAGCCTTGCCGGCGGGGTCGCGGTGCTCCTGGCACTGCTTCTGGCGGGAACGGTCGTCGGGATCGTGTCCGTTCTGTCGCGGCGTCGCGCTCGTCGTGCGGGCCGCGCCGTCGTGGTCGCGGGCGATGCGCCCAACGCGCTGATGGAGCCCTCGTGAGCGCGGGCGGCGCCGGCCGCGCGACGCCGCCAGCCCGCCGGATCTGAGGCGGGGAGCGCCGGGGGATGGAGACTGCCGCACCACCCGATCCCGCGCCGGGAGCCGCCTTTGCCGAGGCGGGGCGCCTCGGCGTGGCGCTGTCGCGGACCTTTGACCTCGTGCATCCCTCCCGGTGGTCGGCCGGGCCGCTGGCACCGAGCGAGGTCTTTGCGCTGGCGGGGGAGGCGGCCTTTCGCAGACCGCTCGAACGCGTCCTCGCGGCGGCGCTCGACCGCTCCCGCCTGGACCTTGAAGAACGCTCCCTCGCGGCACCCGCGAGCCAGGCGCCGGCTCGGCTCGCGCGGCTCCTCGTCTGCGAGCCGCGTCAAACGATCGAGCCGGTCGCGCTCTCGTCCGCCGCCGTCGCCTTGCAGAAGCAGGTGCTGCGCGTCGCGCTGAAGCCGATGCGCGAGCGCCTGCGCGCCGCCTTCGGCGCTTCCGCGTTCCTCGTCGCGACGCAGGAAGCGCCGACGCTTCACCCCAGCCTCGCCGCCCTCGCGCCGGAGGGCGCTCTCGACGCGATCGTCGTCTCCGACGAGGCCGAGGAGAACCGCCGGCGGCTGACCGACTGGGGCCTCGCGCTGCTTCTCGCCTTCGTCGAGGCCACTGAGCCGCGCCTCGCCGGCGCCATGGCGGCCCGCCTGCCGCTCGCGCCCGCCGCGGCCGCCACCCCGGGCGCGTTCGGCCCGCACCTCCCGGCCTTCACGCGCTTCGTCCGAAGGAGGCATCCGGAATGGTCGGACCATATCGGCTGAAGGAGCACGGGCTGCGCCTGCCCGCGGGCGCGCACGTCCTGCCGACCGAAGCGGTCGAGGCGCTCGAAGCGGCGGACGCGCTCGTGCGCGCCGCCCAGGCCCGCGCCGCCGAGATCGAGAGCGGCGCGCAGGCGGCCTTCGAGGCGGAGCGCCTCCGCGGCTACGAGGAAGGGCTGCGCATGGCTCGCCTCGAAGCGATCGAGCGCCTGCTCGGCGAGACTCATCTCCTCGACGAGAAGCTCGCCGAGATCGAGGCGCACCTGACCGAGATCGTCATCGCGGCCGTCCGCCGGCTCGTTCAAGGTTTCGACGACGCGCAGAAGGCCGAGTCGATCGTGCGCCTCGCGCTTGGTCAGATGCGCCGCGAAACCAAGGCCGAGCTGCGCGTCTCGCCCGAGCTCCACGAGCCGATGCGCGCGCGCGTCGCCGACATCCTGAAGGACTTTCCCGAGATCAAGTCGGTGGACGTCGTCGAGGACATGTCGCTGGAGGGCTCGCGGGTCGTGGTGGAAACGGCGATCGGCCGGGTCGACGGCGACATCGGCCGCAGCCTCGACGAACTCGGCCGCGCGCTGCGCCGTGCCGGCGGACCGGGGACCGCGGCGCCCATCCTGCTGACGCCGGAGGCCGAATGACCAGCGTCGTCCTGCCGGGTCACGTGGCCGGACCGCCCGTCGTCGTCGCGCCGGAAGGCGAGCAGCCGCTGGAGGAAGCTTCCTCCATCTCGATCGAGGCCGAGCGGGCGCTGGTGATCGGCACGAGCATCGACGCGCTGCGCCGCCGGCTCGCGGCCGCGACGGACGCCCTCGTGCCCTATCCCATGACCGGCCGCGTGCGGAAGGTCGTCGGCACCATCATCCACGCCGCCGTGCCGGACGTGCAGGTGGGCGAGATCGTCGAGCTCCTCAACCGCGCCGCGGGCACGCGCCTCTTCGCCGAATGCGTCGGCTTCCTCGCGGAGGAAGCGCTGCTCTCGCCGATCGGCGACACGCAAGGGGTGAGCCCCCAGACCGAGGTGCGTCGCACCGGCCGCGTCCAGCAGGTGGCCGTCGGGCCCGGCCTCAAAGGCCGCGTCCTCGACGGGCTCGGCAACTTCATCGACAACAAGAACGAGCCCTTCGCGCCGGAAACCTACTACCCCGTCTACAAGGATCCGCCCGATCCGATGACGCGGCGCATCATCGACAAGCCGCTGCCGCTCGGCGTGCGCGCGCTCGACGGCATCCTCACCTGCGGCGAGGGCCAGCGCATGGGCATCTTCGCCGCGGCGGGCGGGGGCAAGTCGACGCTCCTGTCGATGCTGGTGAAGGGCGCCGAGGTCGACATCACGGTCATGGCGCTGATCGGCGAGCGCGGCCGCGAGGTGCGCGAATTTATCGAGCACGACCTCGGCCCCGAAGGCATGGCCAAGGCGATCGTGGTGGTCGCCACCTCCGACCGCTCCTCGATGGAGCGCGCCAAGGCCGCCTTCACCGCGACCGCCATCGCGGAATACTTCCGCGACCAGGGGCAGCGCGTCCTGTTCCTGATGGACTCCGTCACCCGTTTCGGCCGCGCCCAGCGCGAGATCGGCCTCGCCGCCGGCGAGCCGCCGACGCGGCGCGGCTTTCCCCCGTCGGTCTTCGCCAACCTGCCCAAGCTCATGGAGCGGGTCGGGATGAACGACAAGGGCTCGATCACGGCGCTCTACACCGTGCTCGTCGAGGGCGACGACATGAACGAGCCGATCGCCGACGAGACGCGCTCGATCCTCGACGGCCACATCGTGCTGTCGCGAAAGCTCGGTGCCGCCAACCACTACCCCGCGATCGACGTCCTGGCCTCCAAGAGCCGCGTGATGAACGCGGTGACGACGCGCGACCACCGCGCCATGGCCGGGCAGGTGAATTCGTGGCTGGCGCTCTATGCCGATGTCGAGCTTCTTGTTAAGGTCGGAGAGTACAAGAAGGGCAGCGATCCGGAAGCCGACGTCGCCATTGCCAAGTACAAGCAGATCAATGCCTTTCTTCAACAGCGCACGGACGAATTCGACTCGTTCGACGTGACCTTGCGCAAGCTCCAGGCTCTGACCGCATGATCCGGCAGATGAAGGTCCTCGTTCGCGTCAAGGAGCTGAAGCAGGATCAGGCGTTCCGCGCCCTTCAGGCCAAGCGCAGCCAGCACGCCGCGGCGGTCGCGGCGACTGCACGGGCGCGCGCGGCCGTTGTTGAGAGCGCGGCGACCTACGGCGCGCGCGAGGACGCGATCTATGCCGAGGTTCTCGGCCGCGTCGTCGGGCTCGACGGCGTCGACGACGTCCATGCTCGCGTCAAGCAGCTGGAGCGCGACCATCAGATCCTGAAGGACGGCGTCGAGCGCTGCATCCACGTCGAGGCCCGTCTCGCCGGCGAGGTCGAGGCGGCGCTCGCCACCTATCAGGGGGCGGTGAAGATCCGCGACAAGTTCGTGCTCATCACCGACGAGCTCGTGAGCGTCGCGGCCGCCGAAGCCGACGCGAAGGAAGAGAACGAGGTCGAGGAGCTGTTCTCGCGGCCGCGGGCGAGGGCGGCCTGATGCGGATCGACAATCAGATGCGTGGCCCCGACCCGCGCCTCGACGCGGACGCCGCGGAGCGCCGGTCGGCCGACAACCGCGCCGGTCAGGGCTTCGGACGCGACGAGCGCTTCGGGCGCGAAGGGCACCTCCACCAACGCTCAAGCGAGCGCGACTTCGGCAGCTTCGACAAGCATGGGGCCGCGGGCGGGCGCGACCCGCTCTGGAGCTCGCATGCCGACGATGCCGCGCGCGGGCATTTCGAGGATCGGCTCCGCCTGGCCGGCGCCAGGCACGGGAAATCCGAGACGCAGAACCGCGAGCCGGCGGACGAGGGCGCCAAGCTGCTCGCCATGGCCGGCGGCGGGGCGTCGGCTTTGGCCGGCGGCTTCGTGGCCGTGTCTGCGCCCGAGCGTGCGGGCGCCACGCCGGCGGGGGCTCGCGTCGCGGGCATCGAAGACCTCGCGCTGCGCGTCGAGAAGGCCGCGGAAGCGTCATTCGCCGCCGCGTCCGCCGGGGAGCCGCTGCGCATCGACTTTCCGGTGGGCGGCACGGGAATCGGCGGCCTGACGCTGACGATCACGCCCGACGCCATCGATCTCGTCTTTTTGTGCGACGAGGCGGGAATGGGCGCGCTGGCCGCGGCCGCGCAGTCGCTCGCCGACCGCCTGCATGCCCGCTGGCCCGGCCGCACCGTGCGCATCCACGAGAAGATCGACGTCGCCGCGGCCGACGATCGTGCGGCCGGCGACGGCCTGTCCGAGATTTCGCAGCTCTTCGGGCGCGGAGATGCCCGCTCGTGACGCTCGCCTGGTTTCCGAGCCATCTGGGCACCGGCTTCGGGCCGACCGAGTTGTGGAACGGCGTCGCCGCCGCGGCCGGCACGCCGCTGCCGCTCACCGGGACAGGCGCGACGCTCGCCTACGCGCTCTGCGAACCGCCGCCGCCTGAAGCCGCCGTCGCCCAGCTTCGGCTGCCGCCGCTGGCGGGGCCGACCTTCGTGCAGATCCTCGACTTCCCGTTTCGCGAGCGCTTCGGCGTCGATCTCTCCGTGCCGGACCTCGGCGGACTGCCGGACGGCCTGCGGCTCGCGCTGATCGAGGGGATCCTGGAAACTGCCCGCGCCATGCTGCCGCCGGCGCTCGCGGCCGACCTCGTCGTCGAGGCGCAGGGCATCGCATCCGGCTTTCCGACGCTGACCGATGCGGGGCGGCAATGGTTCGAGCTGGACCTGCGCCGTGCCGACGGCCTCGCCGTGCGGTTCCGACTCGGCGGCGATCGGGCGAGCATCGTCGCGGCCGCGGCCGACCACCTGCCTCCGCCCTTCGGCGACGGGCGGATCGAGGCGGTCGCCGCGCAGATTCCGGCGCCCGTCGACATGACCCTCGGCACCCTGGTCCTGACGCTCGGCGAGCTGCGCGCGCTGGCGCCCGGCGCGGTGGTCGTCCTGGCCGAGCGGCCGGCCGGGCTCGTGGTCCTGCGCGCCGCCGACCACCTCTTCGAATTCACCGACAGCGACGACGGCTGGCGCTGTTCCGGCCCGCGTCCGGTTCGAGCACTCGAGCCGCGTCACCCCGTTCACCGCTCATCGCAGGGACGCATGATGGACGAGGCTTCCCGCCCCGACGAGGCCGACGATACGAAGGAAGACGCGGGTGAGGCGCTCTCGCTCGGCGACCTGCGCGTTGCCGTCGACTTCGACCTCGGCCGCTCCATGCTGCCGCTTTCGACCATCGCGTCCTGGCAGCGCGGCGCCCTGGTCGAACTCGGCTCGCCGACCCTCGACAACGGGATCCCGGTGACGATCCGCGTCAACGGCGACCTCGTCGGCAGCGGCGACCTCGTGCGGATCGACGACCGGGTAGCGGTCCGCATCACCCGTCTGTCGCTGCGAGCCTGATCCGTGGCAGACTTGGTCGCAGCGCCGTATGCGGCGCCTAGCTTCGCGTGCCGCCCTGTCCTCCGCCGTCGGGGACAGCCGGCGTGATCGATCCGCTCAACCTCATCTTCATCGTCGCCGCCGCGGCGCTGTTCCCCTTCCTGGCGGTGGTCGCGACGAGCTTCATCAAGATCTCGGTCGTCTTCCTGCTCGTGCGCAACGCCATCGGCGTCCAGAACATCCCGCCCAACATGGCGCTGAACGCGCTCGCCATCATCCTGTCCGGCTACATCATGGCGCCGGTGGTGGTGGAGACCTTCAACATCCTTTCCACCGGCACCTTCCAGTTCAACACCATGGAGGGCGTTCGCGCCGCCTACGACGCGGGGAAGGGGCCGATCACCGAGTTCCTCAACCGCCACGCGGCCGACCGCGAGAAGGTCTTCTTTCTCCAGGCCGCGCAGACGCTCTGGCCGCCCGAACTCGCGGCGCAGCTCGACATGAACAGCATCGCCGTGGTTCTGCCGTCCTTCACGGTGACGCAGCTGCGCGAGGCCTTCGAGATCGGCTTCCTTCTCTACCTGCCGTTCATCGCGATCGATCTCATCGTCTCGAACATCCTGCTCGCCATGGGCATGATGATGGTGAGCCCGCTCACCATCTCCTTGCCCTTCAAGCTGTTCCTGTTCGTGATGATCGACGGCTGGTCGCGGCTCATCCTCGGCCTCGTCGAAAGCTACGTCTGATCCCGGCCGCCCGGTCCGAAAGGCACGTTCCATGTCCCCCGACGTCGCATTGCAGCAGATCACCGAGTCCATGGTCCTCGTGATGGTCCTGTCCATGCCGCCGATCATCGTCGCGGCCGTGGTGGGCATCGGCATCAGCCTGATCCAGGCGCTGACGCAGGTCCAGGAGCAGACCGTGTCCTTCGCGATCAAGCTCGTGGCCGTGGCCGCGACCATCGCTGCCATGGCCGGCCTCCTCGGCTCGGAGATGGTGAACTTCGCGACCAAGCTCTTCACGGAATTTCCGAGCATGACATGAGGGACGTCATCGAGGTCGCGCGGCTCTACTTCAGCTTCTTCGACACGGAGATCGTCGCGCTCCTCCTGACGCTGCCGCGCATCTACGCTTTTCTCTCGACCTCGCAGCTCCTCGCGCAGACCGCCGTTCCGCGCCTCGCGCGCACCGGCGCGATCATCTCCCTGTCCGTCATCGCCGTGCCGATCAACTACGCGCACGCCGCCGACTTCGACATGACGGTCGTGTCCTTCGCGCTGTTCTTCGTGAAGGAATACGCGATCGGCTTCGTGCTCGGCTACGTCGTCGGCTGGCTGTTCTGGGCTGTCCAGTCGGCCGGCGCGCTGATCGACAACCAGCGCGGCGCGGCCATCGCCGCCTCGATCGACCCGCTCCAGGGGCACGAGACCTCGCCGCTCGGCATCCTGTTCAGCCAGGCCTTCCTCACCTACGTCTTCGTCACCGGCGCGATCCTCCCAGTGCTCGGGCTGATGTACCAGTCCTTCGTTCTGTGGCCGGCGACGCGCGGCATTCCGATCCTGTCCGAGGCCTTCCCCGCGCTCGCCCTCTCGATCGCCGACGAGGCCATGCGCATCGTCGTCATCATCGCGGGCCCGATCGTCGCGGTGATGTTTCTCGCCGAGTTCGCGCTCGCCATGATCAGCCGCTTCGCGCCGCAGGTGCAGGTCTTCATCCTGGCGATGCCGATCAAGAGCGCGCTCGCCATCTTCATCCTGATCTTCTACTTTTCGCGGCTGCTGCCCTACGCGACCGACCAGTTGAAGCTCTTCGAGCCCGCGATGAACCGCTTCTACGACGAGATGCGCTTCGCCGATCCCGATGCCGGGCCGGTTTCGCCGGGGCGGCTGCCCGCCGATCCGTCGCCGCCCGCTCCCGAGACGCCGCGATGAGCGGCTCATCGGGCGAGAAGACCGAGCTTCCGACCCCGAAAAAGGAGCGCGACGCGCGCGAGAAGGGGCAGGTCGCCAAAAGCCAGGACGTCGTGACGACCGTCTCGCTCCTCTCGGTGATCGCCTATGTCTGGGTGACCTGGGACGCGACCAATGCGCGGCTCACGACGCTCTTCGATCAGGTCGCCGCGCTCGCGGTCGGCGACTTCCGCACCAACGCGATGGCCGGCATCGCCGCGGCGTCCTGGGACGCCGTGATGATCATGGCGCCGATCCTCGGCGTCGTGGTGCTTTCGGGGGTGGCCGCCAACTACTTCCAGATCGGGGCCCTGTTCTCCTTCGAGAGCATCAGCCCGAAGCTCGAGAAGATCAGCCCCGGCGCGGGCTTCAAGCGCATCTTCTCGATGAAGCAGCTCGTTGACCTCCTGAAGTCGATCGTCAAGATCGTCTTCCTGTCGGTGCTGCTCTACCTCGTCGTTCTCGACGTCATCGCCCCTTACGTGCAGTCGCTCGATTGCGGGCTGCCCTGCATCGGCGACATCACGGTGGCCGCGCTCGGCCAGGTCCTGGTTTATTCCGCGCTCGCCTTCATCGTCGTGGCGCTCGTCGACTTCGTCTATCAGCGCCACTCGCACACCAAGAGCCTGATGATGACGAAGGACGAGGTGAAGCGCGAATATAAGGAAAGCGAGGGCGACCCGCACATCAAGGGCAAGCGCAAGCAGCTCGCCCACGAACTCGCCATGGGCGACGGGGGCCACGCGGCGCGCAAGGGCACCGCGGTCGTCGTCAACCCGACGCACTTCGCCGTGGTGATCCGCTACGAGCCCGGCGAGACGCCGCTGCCCCTCGTCACCGCCAAGGGGCGCAACATGCAGGCCCACTACCTGCGCGCCCAGGCCGAGGAGGCGGGCGTCCCGATCTTCCGCAATCCGCCGCTGGCGCGCGGTCTTTTCGCCGAGGCCGAGCTCTACGAGGCGATCCCGGACGAGTTCTTCGACGCCGTGGCGGAAGTGCTGGCCTGGGTCGCCCGCAACAAGGACAAGCTGTATCGCGAGCGCCTCGACCACGGCGTCATCGAGATGGACGCCGATCCGCACGCGCCGGCCGGCGACCCGAAGCCCGGTGGCGCCGGGAGGCCCGGCGCGCGCTGATCAGGCGGGCTGGCGGGGATCGATGCCGTTGTCGATCTTCGTGTTCCAGTCCGTCCGGATGGCTTCGAAATCGGCGATCATCTGACGACCGCCGCCCTTGGCCGCCAAGACGTCCCAGGCATCGGCCCCGTCGACCACGGCGCGGGCGAACTCCTGGAGGGCCGCTCCGTAGGTCTGCCCGAAGCCTTGCGTGCGCGCGGTGAGCGAGGGATGCCCGCTCTTGGCTTCGAAATCCCGGCCATTGCCGAGCCGCTGCAGCGCCGCGGAAAGCTCCACCCGGTTCTGATAGGGCGTGCTTTCCTTCTCCGCGGCACGGAAGGCGTCGATCTCCTCCTTCGTGCCCTCGACGGGAGCCGGTTTGGCGCCCACGTGCGCATTGACCGTGCGCAGCAGCAGGATGTCGCGTGCGGCATGTTCCTTCATCGCCGTCTTGAGCTGGGGATCGGCGGCGGAGTCGTCGATCGCCTGCCACGCCGTGGCCAAAGCCGCGCGCAGTTCGGTCGGCACGCGTTGCGCCGCGGTCGCGATGGACGCGGCATCGCCCGGGGCGCCGAAGATCGAGGCCCAGGCGCCCTTCATGACGTCGACGGCCTGATCCGCAAGCGCGTCGTGGTCGACCGGTCCGTCGCGAAGCGCCTTGAACGTCGAATCCATCGGCTCACCGCTGTTGACGTCGAGCCCATGAGCCCGCGGCGAGATGGCGAGGGGCGTATTCGGGAGATGGGCCAGCGCACGGCCGGCGACCTCGGCCCCCCAGGCGGCGCCGGTGAGGTTCGCGCCGTTCGACATCGGGTTGGCGCCGCGCAGGAAGGCGCCGATGGAGTCCGCGGTCATGCCGTCGGCCGTGTTCTTGACGATGGCGTAGGTGGCCGCGTTCCGCTCGCTCACGCTGGCCTTGTTGACGTCGAAGGGCAGGCCGTCGGAATTGAAGATCCCATGGGCCTGGCGCTTCAAGGGCAGCGCGGCTGCCGCGGCGGGCGCTGCCGCCTGAGCCGCTGGCTGGGCCGGCGCGTTTGCCGCGGCCGCCGGCTTGAACAACGCCTTCAGCTGGTCGCCGAACTTGCCGAAGAGATCCGTGAGCGGCTTGAAGAAGGCCTGGATCTTGTGACCGATGCCAGAGGCGGGCGCGGGAGCCTGGGCCTGGGGCGCCTGCTGCACCGTATGCGCACCGAAAACGCCGGTCGGCGCCTGCGCCGCGCTGGCCGAGCCGACCTCGCTGCCCGTCATCGGCAGGCTCGCGCGTTGATGGATGGTGTTGCTCATGTCCCTGCGGTCCTTGTGTCCGTGCTGATGGCCTGCTCGCGCCGGTCAGGCGCGGAAGATCGTGCCGCCCATCTGGAAATCGTCTGTCGGCATCGACGGGCTCGCCGCGCCGTGCGTCGCCTCGTCGGAGCGCCAGAAGCTCGCATGGCGCACGAAATCGAGGACGCGCCGCGTGAGTGCCTCCGCGTCGAGGTCGCGCACGTCGAGGCGCTCGCACAGAACGGCCGCGCCCCCGCCGGGCTGAAGGGCCAGCCGGGCGGCGCCCGTCGCCTCGCCGAGATGGTTCGCCTCCAGGAGGCGCCGCAGCGAAGCGGCGTCGGTTCCCTGGCCGGGCAGGGGCGTCCAGAGTTCGAGCTCGCTCGCGCCGCGGCGCGCGATGTTCAGCGGCAGAGATCCGTCGAAGATCAGCGTGAGGTTGCCGGCGCCGTCGAGGCCGATCCCGTCGAGCCCCATCGCGGCTCCGAGCGCTTCGATCGCCTGTTCAACGTTCTGCATCGGTTTGCCCCTTCTTCGACGGCAGGCTGACATGCGCCGGCCCTTGGCCTGGGATCAGCATCGGCAATGCCGGCCTCCGGCGATGTGACCAACGTGACAGGGCGCGGACGATTTCGATCGCCGATTTTCCGAAGGATCCGTTCCGGACGCCCGGCGGGTGTCCGGGCGACGGCCGACGGAGCGAGGGACTGGGCAATCGAGGGGCATGTCGAACCCAAGCCCGTTCCCCATTCGACGCACTGCGCCCCGCCGCGACGACAACATCAGTCCGCCCCGGCGCCTGGGAACTCGGCGGAGCGTTCGACGATAGCGATGCCGGAGGGTTCGAGATCGTCGCGTCCCAGAAGGAAGTGCCCGGCAATGCCGTGCGTGGACAAGCGCTCCACCGTGATTCGAGGTCGGGGATCGTTCTTCCGGCACGCCAGCAACGGGATGATGACGCGGGCCGCGGGGAGGGAGCGCAGCAGCGGCACGGCCGGCAAGGAGAAAACCAATCGGTCGTTGCGCCAAATCCGAGGTGTTCCGCGGCCGAGGCAGACCGATCTGGCGCATCGACGGATCGCCCGGCGCCGCGAGGGACGACGCCATCTGACAGTCGAGAGGAGCGCTGACTCCCCGCAGGACATCAACTGGACCGTGGATTTCGTCGGATGGTGGGCGCGACAGGGATTGAACCTGTGACCCCTACGATGTCAACGGCGAAGACCAGGCTCGGAACCCTTGTGTTCCAATGGTTTAAGCTTCCCGTCGATGCCTCCGGATGCCCGTTCGTTCCCGCGGTTCCCGTCGGAAAGTGTCGGAAGCTCTGAGCAGCGAATCTATCCGAGAATCGCCGCCACCACCACTGCGGCCGCCAGTCCCCATACCGCCACCGTCAGCCCGCGCACCCGTCGAGCTACCGCCGTCTCGCCCGCCGACGCGCCGATCGCCGCGACCACGGCCGGCACGTCGACGCCCGGCTCGTCGTCCTCGGGCACGGGCTCGGCCGGCTTCTCGCGCTTGGCATGCTCGAAGTAGAGGTGCGCCAGCGTCGCCGCCGGATAGTCGTCCTCGAGCATGGCGTACCACTGCCGTTGCCAGGGCTCCGAAAGCGCCTCGTCGACCTCGGTCTGGTAGAGGAGGGCGTCCACGTAGAGGCGCAGCTCCGGCGCCGCCCCGGTCGCGGCGATGGTCTCGCTGAGTTTCTCCAGGACCTCGGCCCGCACCGGCAGGTGCAGGTAGACGTGGTCCTCCGTCTCGTCGTCGCGCATCCGCGAAAGCTCGTCCGGCCGGCTCAGGAAGAGGCTGCCGATCTCGTCGGCGTCGCCCGTCGCCTTGATGCCCACCTTGACGCGGCGGAAGAACTGGTCGTAGTCGCCCTGCGGCTTCCCCTTGCGGCCGGCGGAGAAGACCCGGATGTCGCGCTTGTTGGCGATCGTCGCCCACCCGACGAGGTGCCAGGCCTCGCGCTGCTTCGACGGCACGATCTCCCGCGTCTGGATGTCCTGGAGCCGCTTCTTGTCATCGAGCGACATGCTCTCGTAGTCGGAGTAGGCCGCCGAAAGCAGGGCGTCATCGCCAGCCTGCTCCTCGCTCGCGTGGCTCCGCTGCATGCTGCCGAGCGACCGCTGGAGAGTGTATGCCTCGATGCGGAGGTCCAGATTCCGCCAGTGTCGGTGATAGCGCAGAGGCCGGCCGTTGACGGTGTCGTACTCGATGGCAATCGGGTTCAGGAAGATGCGCGTCTCGTCGGCCACGGTCGCTCCGGCGGCGAATTCGTTCGCTCGGAAGCATGGCACGCCACGCTTCCGCCCGGAACCTCCGGATGCGGAAAGGGCACGCCGGATGATCAGTCCGACGAGCCCCGGCCGTTTATTCCCTCGTCCTCTCGGACGGACACATACCGGCTCGCGTCGCGATCGCCGTCTCAATCGGAGGCCCGCATGTCTCGCGTGGCAGGGTTAGCGTACGGTCGGCGGATTCCCCAATCAAGCGGAGCCGGCCAACGTAGTTAGCGAACGGTATCGACGCACCATTCGCTTTCGTCGCATCGCTCCTACAGCGCGCCCATCAACGCCTCGTCGTCGTCCTCCACATCGACGGCGACCGCCTCCTGGACGGCCTTCACCCGCCGATCGTACCCGCGGACCGCCTCCTCGATGTCGTGGTACCCGGCGGCGATCCAGCGTCCGTCGTTCGCCTGCCGCGCCTCGACGAGGACGTAGCGGTCGTCGAAAAGATAGCCGAGCGACATCCTGGATCCCGAGGTGATGCGCACGAACGCGAACCGGGCGGAGGCGAGGTCCAGCAGCCGGCCTTCCGACCAGCAGGGTGAGGTCCGATCCACGCTCGGTCCTTCCCAATCCATGGAGCATGGGACCATCTGATGGTAGTGACGCCGGCTGTGCCGGACCTCGGCGACCGCTCGAGCCGGGTTGTCGTGCGGCCGGTTGCAGATCCAGTGCCCGTCCTCGGTCCGCATGACGTACCGCCGCCACCATTCGAGCTGACCGAAGCGGTGCCCGTACCCGTCCCTGAGCCCGACGACCCGGTAGACCGGGCCGTCCGCCTTGCGATCGGCGACCACGGACGCTCCGACGAGGACGGCATCGCCGACGATTTCGGTGCCGAGGAGCGTGTGCGCGGAGAGGACGCTGTCGATCAAGAGCCTGACCACGTGGCGATAGACGCGGTCGAAGTCCGGCCGCCCGGGCTCCCGGGGTGCCTTGCTGGCGTCGACCCCGTTGGTGTCGCCGAGGCCGATTTCGGTATTCGGCCAGTCGGGCAGGCGGCGGAAGAAGCGGTCGCCGTTCCGCTTGAAGCCGGCGAGGACACGCTGCTCGAGAGGCGTCACGCCGCGTCCTCCCAAAGCTCGTCCCGATCCCTGACGACCTCCCGCGCCTTCTCCGACGCCCAGGCATCGACGTCGGCGAGGTCGGCGATCGGCACGGTTCCGTCGAAGAAGCCGAAGGCGCTGCGGGCCGCCCATCGGATGCTGCCGGCCGGCGCCGAGTTGTAGGAGTCGTCCTCGCCGTCGAGGAGGACGACGAGGATTTCGGGCGAAACGCCGGCGGGCGGGATGGTGCCGTCGGCGAGGCGGGGGAAGGAGCGGACGCTCATGCCGTCACCCGCCGGTACGTCATCGGCACCCGCTCCAGCCCCAGCGCCGCCAGCACGCTCGCACCCGGATCTCGTCGGCCGGCGATGACGTCCGACACGTAGGCCGGCGACAGGTCGTGCGCCTCCGCCCAGCTCTTCTGCGACCCGGCTTCCCGGCAGACCTCGTGCAGGAGCCGGACGACGTCGTCCGGCCGGAGCGGCGGCTCGGCCGGCGTCATAGCGATCGAGGGGCGCAGGGCAGGCAGTGCCAGGCTCCCTTGTCGGCGGTGTGCGACCTGCCGCAGGCTCGGCAGCGCTGCGCATAGAGTCCCGGACCATACCCGCCGATAGGCCACTGGAAACCGCGCTCGACGAGGAGCGCGACAAAGGGCTCGTTGTCGACCTCGTCGCCGAGGGGCCGGCGAGCAGGCCTCGAGCGAGCCCTAGTGAACAGGTTGGGGTCGGTCATGCCAGATGCTCCCTGACGTACTTCCGGATGGCCGCCCGGACGTTGAGTGAAGCGCGGCCGCCCTGTTTCGGCTGGCCATGCGGGACCTTGGTGACGACCTCGCCGGCGATGCGGACCAGGACGTGGCGCCTCCGGTCGTCGAGCGACCAGGGCAGGGGACAGCGCCGCAGCTCGGCCGCGACGATGGGGTCGAGTCGGGCGCTCAAAACGGAATGTCCGCATCGTCGGGCACCATCGGCGGCGCCGTCACCGTCCTCGGCTCCTCGACGTCCTCATCGTCCCAACACGGCTCGAGATAGCTGGCTATCTTCCACTCTTCGGGTTCCGCGACGATGTGGATGAGGCCTTCGCCGACGAGGAGGACCCGGGCGCTCCAGGCGCCGCCGGTTCCGGCGTCGAGGACGTACGCCCGGACGCTCGCGCCGGCGTCCATGGCCGGCGAGAGGTCGGCGGCGAGGAGGCGGGGCAGGTGCCCGAGCCGGTGCGAGTTGCGCCACCAGACCTCGATGGCGTTCGTGTCGTGCGGGTTCTCCGGCGCACGGACGAGAGACAGGCGGTCTCCGGCCGAAGGCATGACGAGACCGCCCAGGCCGTCGGGCCCGGCGTAGGCGTGGAACTGCAAGCCGGCGATCGCGGTCTCGTAGCTCGGCTCGCTGGCGCCGATGCGATCCAACTCGACGCCGGCCGGCGTGTCGCGGAGGTGGTCGAGGGAGGTCATGCCGCCCTCCGGATCATTCCGCCGACGGTCGCCCGCAGACCGGATTCAGTCAGCTCCAGGGCCTCGTGCCCCCAGAGCATCTCGCCGCCGATTCCCCAGCCGCCCCGGCCGCGCCAGTTCCGCCGGGGCTGGATCCTCGCCGCGGCGCAGGCCGCCTCGACGATCTCGTCGGCCGCCTCCCATCGCATTGCCTCGGTCTCGTCGAGGCGGGAGAGGAGCTGCCGGCGAAGGACGGCCGGGTCGCCCTCCTCGTGACCGGGAGGCGTCGACAGGGGAGCCGTCGAAACCCACCTCAGCGTATCGACCGCATAACGGAACTTCGGCTCCGTCCTGTAGAGGTGCATGCGCTCCGGATCCGCGAGGAGCGCGTCGATTGCCAGCGGGACCGCGGCGAGTCCGGTCGGGATCGGCGCAGCCTCCTCCGCCTCCCTGGCGGCCAGCTTCCGTCCGGCTCCGCATCCCGCAGAGAAGGCGGCGAACAGCGCCTTCGCGTGCAACGTCGCGCCGTGCGGATCGCGAGGCACCAGGCCCTCGTCGACCGTCAGACCGACGTCGTGGCCCGGCCCGTGCAGCGTCCAGACGCCGTCGGACGACCGCTCACGCCGGAAGCCATGACGGCCGAAAACGGCGTCGAGCGACCTGGAGACGACATCCTGGTGCGCGTCGGAGACCTCGCGGGGGTCCTGGGCGACGCGCAGGTACCTCGCCGCCCGCTCGGGGATCTCGGCGTCGGGCCGCACCATCGAGCCGGCCTCGTCCGTCTGGATCGTGACGCCGCCGATGCCGCGGATGTCCACGCCGCCGGACTGCCGCAGGGCGTCGGCCATCGCGGCGACGACCTCCTCGTCGGACGCGTCGGCGGGCACCTGGATGTCGAAGCCGACGACGCCGGCCTCCCGCAGCGGGCTCGGCATCAGGCCCTTGCGCTTGAGATAGTCCTGGATGACCGCCCGCACCTTCTCGTCGCCGGCGGGCGCCCGCAGCGCCTTCCAGAGAAGGCCGACGAGATCGGCCATGACCCTCGGGGCATCGGTCGTCGGGATGTGGCTGCCGCCCTTGTTCCACGGCTTGAACGACGCCAGGTCGTCGAGGTTGGGCCACGTGCCGGAAAAGTTCCAGCCCCTGTCGTCGATGGTCACGAAGGCCGGCGGGCGGACCTTCGAGAACGAGAGCTTGCCGAAGACGCCCTTGACCATTCCGCCGTCGTCGGAGCCGAACGCCTCGTACAGCTCGTGGCGAAGCCACGTCCTGACGGCGTCGTCACCGGCTTGCTCGTTCAATCTGCTCGAAACGATCACGACGTCGAAACGGCCGTCGTGGACGAGGTCGCGCAGGAACGTCATTGCTCCCGGCGTCGGCGGGTCTGCGATCGTCGCCGCGTCCGTCCAGCGCGACGTGTACGAGTGGATGACGCCGTCGAAGTCGACCGCGATCAGTTTCTCGTGGGGCATGCCTCGCTCCTGTCGTGATGCCGGCAGCGCTTTCCTCCGCTGCCGGGTGGTTGCTGTCGGGTGTCAGGGCCTCGGGCCGGCCGGCGGCTCGAGGTCGGTGTTTGGCTCCAGGCCGGGGCGCAGGGACGCGATCATCTCCATGGCCGCGGCGATACGCTTCGCGTCGGCCGGTCGATCGACGTGGAGGTCGTGCTGGACCGCGAGGAGCGCCTGCCATGCCTCGTCGAGGTGCTGATCCAGGCGTTCCTGACGGTCGCGGCGGCGGCGGGTCGGCGTCGTCATGCTTGCGCTCCTTCCATGCGACGGCGGCGGCGATCGACGATGCGGGCTTCGGCGTCGGCGAGCCTTTCGAGCGTCCGCCGCAGCGGCTCCGGCGTCGTCTCGTCGATGGCGATCGGCGCGACCGAAGCGGCCGGCGGCGTGGCGAGTTCGCGGGCGCGACGAGCGCGGGCGAAGGTCCATCCCATCGCGGCCGCGATCTCCTGCGCGGTCCGACCGGCTTCGGCGAGCCTCCGGACGGCGGCGAGGTCTGCCGGCGTCAGCCTCCGGTGCAACGCCGAGGCGATGCCGTACCGAAGGCGGACGTTCTGGACGACCTGTATCCGCCGTCCCAGTCGGACCGCGATCTCCCTGTCGACGACGCCCTCGCCGGCGAGGCGGCGGACCTCTTCGACGTCGGCGGGCGTGACCGGGCGGTAGGGTCTGGTCATCCGGCGGCTCCGAGGCGCTGGCGGAGGGCGACCTCGCCCGCGGACCGGACAGGGCGGGCGGGCGCGGATTCGAGCGCGGCGTGCCGGCGGGCGATGACGACGTCCAAGAAGTGCTCGAAGGTCGCCAGCTCCTCGTGTCCGAGTTCGCCCAGCTTGCGGAGCATGCCGACGACCCGCTCGCCGCCAGCTTCGACGTGATCGCAGCGGCCGAGGAGGGAATCAGTCGAGACGTGGAGGGCGTCGGCGAGGCGAACGAGTCCGTCGATGCTCGGCACGCGGTCGCCGGATTCGAGATGCGACACGCTCGACGATGAGACGCCGGCGGCGGCCGCCAGTTCGCCGACCGACAGGCCACGGAAGGCGCGGGCGAGGGCTAGGTTCTCGGCGAAGGGAAGGGAGGCGGTCATGAGTTCCTCGCGAGCTTGTAGCCGCCGGTGTGACGCGACTCGATCCGATGCCCGCGTCGACGAAGGCGGAGGACCTCGACGCGTACGATCACCGGCGCCGAGGGCGGTCCGCCATCGATGCGATCCGCGTAGAGAGCGGACACGATCTCGGCGGTCGACGTGAAGCGGCCTGGAGCGGAGGCGAGGAGGGCGAGGATGCGGTCGCCGATCGTCATGCCGGCCTCCTCGACGACAAACCAAGCCGCGACCGGCGGACGGCGACCGCCGTGACGCTGACGCCCAGCGCCTGCGCGGCCGCCGCGAGGTCGGCGCCATCGGCATCGAGCCGGCGCAGGCGGGCGTCGCGCTCGCGGGACCAGACCGGCCGGCGGGGGCGGACGACGCCCAGTTCCTGGCGGCGCTGACGGACGGCGGCGACGCTGCGGTCGAGAGCGGCGGCGAGGCCCCGGTCGCGCAGGCCGGCGGCGTGAAGGGCCTCGAGGCGAGCCTCGTCCTCGGGTGTCCAAACCCGGCTCATGCGGCACCACGCATTTCCGCGATGGCCTCGCGCCGGGCGAGCGTCAGGAGCCTCGACCGGACGGTCGTCGTCGCGAGGCCGACCTGGGATGCGATCTCCGCCGTCCGCAGACCCGCCGTCGAGAGCTGGATAAGGCGCTCATCGTAGGGACGGACGTCGTCGAAGGCCTCGGAGCGAGGGCCGACCAGGCCGAGGCGACGAATGTGGTTGTCAACCTTCTTCCGCGACAGGCCGGTCAGCCGGACCGCGACCGACTTGGAGAACCCGCGCTCGACCAAGTCGGCGAGACGATCGAGCTGGCGCTGCGTCGGAAGCGGGTGCAGCCGCAGGCCGAGCCGGTGCATCCGCACGTGCGTCGCGTTCTCGCTCCGGCCAACGGCGGCCGCGATCTCGGGGATCGAGCGGCCGGCGGCGACCATGTCGTGGAGCGTCTCCAGCTCGGCCGCGTTCCAGACCCGCCCGGTCACGTGCGGGATTCTTTCAGGTCGCGGAGAAGGGCGAGCGTGTCGCCGTCCTCGGCGATCCGCCGCTCGAGCTGCCCGATCGTTGCCTCCAGTGTCGTCGCGGACTTGTCGGCGACGCGGCGCGTGACCAGACCCGATTTCGAGACGCGAGACTGAACGGCGCCAGGGGTCCGGTCGAGAATCTCCGCAACGACGAAGATCGAAATACCCGCATCGATTAGCGTCTTGAGGAGGGTCAGCTCGGCCGGCGACCACGACCGTGCCGGCGGGGCAGGCGCTTCAGCCCTGAGCCCGACGATGGCCGGGACGGCGGCCGGAAGGGCAGGTCCGGTGCCGATCGGTGCGGCGTGGCGAGACGGCGGAGCGGTTCGGGGAGTGCGACCGCACGAGCCGAGGATCCGGGCGATCTCGGAGAGCGAGACGCCGGTTCGGGCCCGTATATGTCCCGCTGTGCTCCCCTCGTCGTGCAGTTCCCGGACCCTTTCGGCGACGTGCGCGGTGTACGAGACGCGCACGTGCGGACCCGACCGCAGCCTCGGCGTTCCTCTCGCTTCCGTGACCTCGCTCATCCCCGACCTCGACACCCTGACGCGACACCGCACCGATTCGTGCGGTGCATGTTCCCAAGAAAGGTATCGGTAGAGCGGAAGTCAACAGCATCGGCTCTGGCGGCAAAAACTTTCTTAACGGTCGCACCATGTCCATTCTGTCAACATCGATCTGCGGCCGGGAGATCGTCCGAAAGTCGGAGGATTTCGGGAGGGGCTCCTTACTTTCTTGCGCGCAGTCTAGATCCTTTTCATGCGAGCGGATGGGCCGCCGAAGGATTTCGGAAGGATTGGAAAATGCTCAAGAGGGTGATGGCGGCGATCGCGAGAGCTTTGAAGGCGACGGCGGCGGCGGTGCTGCTGCCGATCTACGGCATGGTGGACGGCGTGAGGACGATCCTCGGCTGGTTCTCGCCGCCGCGTCCGACGGCGGTCGACGACGTCGCGCAGGAGGTGGTCGCCGAGAACGTCGACGTCGCGGCGGAGAAGTCCGCCGTCGTCGAGGAGCGCCGGGAGCGGGTTCGGCTGTCCGAGTCGGAGAGGATCCGGCGGGCCGCCCGTTCGGCCGAGTTCGGCTACTCGATCGGCACGGATCTTCTCGATCCGGAGACGCCGGCCGAGCGCGAGATCCTCGGCTGGATCCTGAAGCTGGACGCCCTGCAGCTCGGTATGCTGAGCAAGGCCGGCGACGACGACATCCAGCTCCACCTGGCCGGCGTCCAGCGCCTGCGCATGCCTCTGCTGCCCCGCGATCAGATTCCGCTCGACACGGCGCGAGAGGCGCGGGAGGAGCGCGCCCGTCCGCCGACGGCTCAGGAGTGGGTCGGGATCCTCGCGTCCCGGGCAGCCTCGAGGGGCGACGACGACCCCGACGTCGATGCGATCCTCGCGGCAGCGGAGAAGCTTGCGGAGGCCGGAGCGACCCTCGAGGATCGGCCGGAGGAATGAGGATCAGCGGCGGCGGTGCTCGCGGAGGAGCGAGATCGTGCGGTCCGCGGCCTCGATGCGGGCGTACGCCGCCAGCAGCTCGTCCTGGAGCGCCGACGTTCTCCGGCGCTCGGCACGCAGAGCCCGGGCGAGGCGGGCGACGGCCTGAGGGCCGGAGGTGTCAATCGCCCGGGCCTGGCGGGCGGAGTTGAAGGCACTGCCGATCGCGGCGCCGAGCGCGCTCTCGAGACCACCGCAGAATCTGTGGGCGTTCCAGGACGACATCGCTTTTCCCTCTCGCGGTCCGGTGCCGGCATGTTTCGCCGGCGGTTGGAGGACATAGGAGCACGAAATGGTTGCGGGTGAGTTAAAAAAAGTTACGCCGACACGCAGGTCGCGGGAGGAGCGTCGCCGACAGTGCGAGTACTCCGCTCGGCATCGCGAGCGCATCGCCGGCACGCCGGATATGCGCCTCGTCGACCGCACGCTCGTCGAGGCACTCGCTGAGCACCTGCGGTCGCAGCCGGTCGAGGTCACGGAACCGCTGACCCGGGCTCTCGTCGATCTCGCCGTCGGCGGTCTGGTGCATGCCGGCATCGACAAGCGGACGGCCGAACGAAGCGTCGGCAAGAGGATCCAGTATTGGCTGTCGTGCAAGCCTCGCGGGACCGTCAAACCCAGCGTCTACAGGGCTTTGGAGCCGAAGTCCAATCTCACGCCGTGAGATGCCGAACCTGCCCGCACCCTCGTTACTTCGTCTTTCGGCGTGAGATGAGGAACACCGCATAACGCTTCGCGAACATCGCCCGCCGTAACACTTAAAACGTACCCAATTTAGGTACATTTATGGTTAACGCCGGCCGGCATCCACGCTCGGCCTGCGTGGAGAACACCACCATGATGCGCGTCCAACTCGCCCCTTCCGGATCAGACCTGGCATCCCGCCTCGACACCGTACGGCTGGACGCACGCTTCGCCAGCACGATGCTGGAGCCGGTCAGAGCGTCCGAGCTGCGCCTGCTTCGGTCGGCGGGCGTAGAGACCTACGGCGACGTCGAGCGCAGTGCCCGCCGGCATCTCGACTTCTTCGGCGAGAACGCCGGCACCTGTCTCGAAGACGTCCCAGGCCTCGACAGCCGAACGGTCGACGTTCTCGACCGCAACGTCGACGCCATCGAAGCGGCAAGGGTCGCGGTCGTCCGCCGGCAGGCCGAGAAGAAGGCGGTATCGGTGACGGTCCCGTTCTCGTCCTCGCCGTCGCTCGTCGCCGAGGTCCTCGGCGCTCTGCTCGCCGACGAGGGGGAGGCGGTCCGTGGCTGACCCCGCCCTTTTCCGCTCGGCTCTCGCCGCCTGCGGCCTCGACGTCGACACGGCGGCCGAGGTCCTGGGCGTCTCGACCGCGACGGTCCGGTCCCGCCTCCGCTCCGCCGGCTCGGCGATGACCCATGCCGAGGCTGACATCCTCGCGAAGGTCTGGACCCGGATCAACCGAGGCGACGTCGCCGACCTGCCGGAGGGCTGCCGCGACATGTCCAGGGCGCTCCGGCTCCTGCGCGGCGTTGAGAGCATCCCGGTTCCGGGCAGGAAGAGGAAGGGACCGCCGCCGACCGATCATGAAAGGGCGCTCGTCGCGGCCTACGAAGCGATCCAGGCAGCGGACGCCAGACGCGGCGCGATGCGGAAGGTGAACAGGGGGAAGACCGATGCCCAGTGAGTTCCAGCCGATGACCCAGGACGAGCGCCAGGAGCACCCGGCCTTCCAGTCCCTGCGCCGGGCGATCCGCCACCAACTCGGCGATCTCGCCGGCTTCCCAGTTTCGCCTGACGCCGGACTCGTCGCTTCCTACGAAGAGGGCTGGCGGTTCGAGATCGGCTTCTGGCGCGGGATCCCGTTCCGGGCGGGGCGGGCCATGACCAGGGCGATCCTCGCGATCCCGGAAGCGGAGCGGACGCCCGCCGCGGCACGGGCATGCTGGCACCGCTGGCTCGACGACAACGCCGGCCGGCTGGCGGCACGGCTCCTGACGGACGAGTTGGCGGACGCGTGGCTCGACCACGTCACGGCGGCCTACCTCGCACGGCTCCCGACCTCGGCCGGAGCGCGGATGAACTGAACCCCTCCTCACGACTAGCACCGCACCAAATGCCCCAGGATCGCCCCTGGGACCTTTTTGCATCCGCCCTCCATTCGTACACCCTCGACGGTTCATGTGTTGATCGGCGCCACATGCTGCCCTCGTTCGGTATCAGCATGATCAACAGGTTAGCAGGCTGATCGGCGCCGCAGCGCGATGCCGTTACACAATCAGTGTGTCGACCTGTTGAAACGCCCGCACATCGAACTGTCCGCCACGCGACACTGATCAACATTGGACAACCGGACGTATCGTCCGATCTCCCACTGTCTCTCCGTGATCCCGTCGATAACCGATATGTTCGGCATCATCGGCCGGTTGCTTCAGCATACTCCCGTCGCCTGGGAGGCCATGTGCTGGGCGGCATACGATTGCTGTAGTGGAGCGATGTCTCGCCGCTATGAGGCGAGGGTTCATCGAGGAAGGAGATCATGTCGTCGACAGGCGGGACCGGATGCTTCGTATTCGCGATCTCGTTGTCGCCCGCCTGCTCGATCGAATCGGTCTGCCTCCCGTCCAGGGCGAGAGATCCGTCGTTGAGACATCCGTCCGCTGCCTCGCCTTCTGAGCGGTCGTTCATCTCGACCATGGCGATTTCGCTCGGCTGAAGTGCCGAAATCGGAGTCGCAACGTCAGCGGCAGTCGCGCTTGCCGGACCGTCCTTGAGCGGCACATCGGTGGTGGCCTGAAGAGGCGGCAGCCTGTTGATCGCTTCCTGCAGATCGATCTGATCAGGATCCGAGTGCCTCGGCGACTGCTTGACTCCGGCGGTGCCAGAATCCTTGGCCGGCGCATCCAGCCTCGCGAGGCGCAGTTCGAGAACCCGGACCCGGCTTTCGAGAGCATCCTTGTCCTGAGGAGGCTGCGAACTCATCAATGGAGCCGAACCTGCGATATTGTCGGAGACGACCTCTCCAGCCGCGCTCTTCGATGACGCTTCGTCCATCTGCGTTGCGAGAGCCCTCAGTTGACCGGCGAGATCATCGCGTTCGTTCTCGAGCCTGCTCCGCTCCTCTTCCAAGGAAGCGATCCGCTCCTCCATCTCGATCCGCGCCTGTTCGAACAGCGCCAGGGTCGTCGAGTGTCGCCGGAGATCGACTTCCCGCGCTGCCGCGTAGATCTGCTCGAGCTGGCCGGAGACGATCCGACCGGCCTGGAAAAGGGCCGAGCGGACCTCGGGCGAGAGGTCCCGGCCTTCCGCGTTGTCCTGAGCCCGGCTCTTTTCGATTTCGCCGCGCAAAGCGCTTACGTCCGCCCTGGACCCGCCCGTGAGGTCCAGGATCCGCGTGATCGTCGGCTTTTCGCGACGCGCCTCGAGTTCACGCATCGCGTCGATCACCTCGTCCTTGGTCGGCATAACGATCCTCATATATCCTGGGTTGACGAAATCACCCTTTGGTACGCAATGATATAGAATATTTGCTCGGCCGATTTCAAGGCCTACGCGGCGCGATATCGCGTATGATGAAAACTTCGTATGATCAGGAGACCAACATGGTATTCGCCCTCTTCGGACTGAGCCCTGCCTTCATCGCTGCGCGGGACGATAGAGTGCAGGCCTTCAAGGCCGGGATCGAAGTAGTCCGGAATGTTCATCCCAGCATGACTATCGGTATGCTATACACGCTTCTGACAGCCGCCGAGTACTACGACATACATTTCATGCAGAAGAAGGACATGAGCGCACTGGCGGAGCAGGTTGGTGTTCCGTACACAACGCTGGTCCGTCAGGTGGAGTTGCTAGGAGAAGGTATAGCCAAGCGCGGGGGACTGGGACTCGTTGAGAAGCACTCAGCGCCGTACAACGGGAAAGCCAAGATCGTCAGGATAACAGACGAAGGGCTTCGAATGATGCAGTCGATCATCGAGGCAATGAAGGAGTGCGAAGCTAAAATTGCCGCGACCGAGCAGTCAGATGGTTCCCCCAGGATTGGGTCGGAGGGGTGATCACCAAGTCAGAATACGAAGCCCTGCCGCAGCGGTCCATCCTCATCAGCGCGACCGGCAGGCATCCCGACTTCAGTGCTTAAAACATCTGCCAGCCCAAGCCGCTGTGCGTGCAATCTCTTTCGCACCTCCAAGGAATCGAGCGCCGTGCCGTTCCTTCCGAGCCTTTGTGAGCGCAGCTGGATGATCTCGTCTCGATCGTCCATGATCTCGATCCTGAGATATCTAGGATACAGTACCGGCGAGGTCGGGGACATGCACAGCGACCTCAAAGCAGGGCGCAGAACTTTCGGCCTGAAGTCTTTTTGTTGGTGCCCTGACCACCCCAGCTGCCTGACGAGCAGCGAGATCGGCAAGCTCAGTGCGATCCAGCCTTCTTCGGACGCCATGCGTCTGTGTTTGATGGTTGCCGCGCCGATGACAGCGTATAGGGACATGGCCCAACGGGTGCTGGCGACACATGCGACACCAACTTCTACTCTAAAGAATTTGGCGACACGATTGCGATCCAGACGATAACCATCCTCGAACCGTTCCCGGATGTCGGCGCTGAGCTTCCAAACGATCGATCGTCTGTCTTCAGTAAGAGCGGGAGCAAGCTCGAAGGCGAGAAGGCGGGCTGTTCTGAGGAGCACTCTCAGATCGGCAAGTCTCTCGCACACTTCGGCCGCCGCTCTCGGCCCGCCACGTTTCAGGACGTCCGGCGACAATCGACCAATCGCAATCGATCGTGCCTCATGCGGTTCGCCGCTGGACGCACAATGCGCTTCCACAGCCAGCATCATCCATAAGATGGCCACGTCCCGTGCCGTCGCCGATGACGGTATTTGGATCCCGCTCAGTAACGAGGTCGGAAAAGGCATGACCCAAGAGAGGGGAGTGGACGTTAAATCCAACGCACATTCCGCCAGAAAGCGGTTCGTGCGATCTCGCGGCTGGAGGTTGACTGACATGGATGTCTCCTGGCAACTCGGCTACCATGACCTTCGTGGATGGATTCGGCAACTAGCATGTGTTGCAGGGACTAGAAGGGGCAGGGGACCAGCGTTTTTGTGGAAGACGCATGCACAACACCTATCACGGGCAGGCTCGTGACCTCTGACCTCTTTTATCTTCGCTCTATCGCGGTCTGCGACCGGTCGTACAGCACGCGATCGATGATCGGAGATCTGCGGTCGACTGATCGAGAGTTGCGTGACGCAGCACGGCTGCTCGCGCGTGTCAGGCGGGCGATCTCTATCGTCTGCGGGTTGCATGCGAACGGCAGGGTGCTGGTCGGAGCAACGAGACGTGTTCGGCTGGCACTTCAAGCGCGATGGAAGGCGCCTAACAACGCCGACTTCGTGCATTTCGGAGCCCTGCGTGGACTCGACTTCGCAAAGCGGCACGTCGCCGCCCTCTCTATCGGACGCTTTGAGTTGCCTTCTGGCGTGATCGACGGCTTTGCCGCTGCGCTCGGCTTCGACGACGAAGACCCCGAGGCCACGTTGGTGGGATTGGACCTCTCCTCGGAAGCTAGGCGCCTCCGGATGCGTAATGGGAAGGACATCACGATCCGTGTGCCGGTACGGACGGATCGGTGGGGCCGCATCATCCAGAACCAGTATCGCGAGGAGGAGCTGAAGCAGTTCGTCGGCCGATTGCGGCCTGTATATCGCGAGGGCGTTGCGCCGGTATGGTATGCCATGACGAACGTGCTTCCCAGCTCCATCGTTTGGGACCATGCATTGAGTCTCGACGAGCTGCTCACCTGCGAGAGTGGCGGAGGCTTCATCGGGCGCCATCTTTGGGAGATAGCACGACGGTGCGAGGGGATTCTCTCGCCGGAAGTCGCGAGCACGACCTGCTCCGATCTCGTTTCGTTGGACATGCTCGTCGAGACCTTTGGGGCTGAAGGCATCGACCTCAAGGCAGGAGTGTCAATGCCTTCTTTTGCAGCAACTGGATGGACGCGGGTGTTGTGGACAGATGGAGTGAACAAGAAGAGTGCCGCTTGGGTCGCTGCTCATGTTGAGGAACCTGAGCATAAGGTCGCAGGACTCCTGCGATCGGCCCGCTTTGATGTCCGCCATGTCTCGCTTGAGCAAAGCTGCGTCTTCCATGGAGATTCGAAGCCTCCCGATCCGCTTGATGTACTCTTCGAAGGAGAGAAGACGGATGAGCAGGAGGATAACGATCGGGCTGCCATTCGGAGTCGGATGCTAGCCCTGCAGCAGCGCGACGGCGGCCGTTTCGGGGTTGGAGATTGCGGTCTCCTTCTGACTCGGTCGGTGCAACGGCTCAAAGTTTCCGTCGAACTCGAGCAGGAGATGGCGCTCGCCGCCATCAACCATGGTCGTCGTCTCGAAGATAAATTAGAGGAAAAAACCTGACGTCGAGCGACGGCTGAGGCCGAGGCACTTTCCCGGAAAGCCACTGTCGACGTCGGCCAAGCTGCACTCCAGGCGCCTGTTTCTGTCGTAGGCAGTGATCGCATGCAACCCAATCGTTATGTGGGCTGCTGTCGACGCCGCCTGTCGACTTCATCGACAACAGTGTGCTCAACAGGTCGGCATGCCGATCGGTATCAAAGCTGCGTGCCGATCGAAGGGCCTGCAGCCGATTGTTGTCGAAGATCGATCCCGATCAGGGCCGCAACCAACTGGCCGCAAGTGCGGCAGATCACTCCTGCACTCTCATGAGGCCGACGTGATCGAGGATGAACAGGCTGGCGGCCGTCAGCAGCACGCGGCGCTGGAGCTGAACCCGCGGCTTCATCGCGGCCGCCACGGCGGCCCACACCATCACGGCGACGGCGGCATAGGGTGGAAGGTTTTGCAGGCCTGAGGCGCCGAGCATGGGGCCTCACGACAAGGAGGAGCAGGGCGGCACGAGCGATCTTCTACAAGCACGACGTTGCATGTCGCTGAACGACACCGGCGGCGGCGGTGCCTCGAGCCTGGGCTTGTCCACATACGTCCACAGGTCCCTGTCGTCTCCGATTGACCCAACCCTTGCTCAGAACAAATAGTGAACGATCATCGGGCATGATTCGCCCCAGAGTCGTTCTTCGCCGCCGCCACGGTATCGCATGCCCACCGCCCGCCGACCCGCACCCGAGATGCTGTCCGACCTTCGCGAGCGCATCCAGCGCCTTGAGGGGCGGGAGGCCCGCGCTCGCGGCGCGCTGCCGTTCGGCGTGCTCGAGATCGACCGGCGCCTGCCCGGCGGCGGCTTGGCGCTCGGCGCCCTGCACGAGGTGGCGGGCGGCGGGAACGGTGCCGTCGACGGGGCGGCAGCGGCCCTCTTCACGGCCGGCATTGCGGCAAGAACGAAGGGCAAGGTGCTCTGGTGCGTCGTGCGCCAGGACCTCTTCGCGCCCGCCATCGCGCAGGCGGGGCTCGCCCCGGGGCGCGTCGTCTACGTGGAGGCGGGAGACGAGAAGACACTGCTCGCCTGCTTCGAGGACGCGCTTCGCCACGGCGGGCTCAGCGTCGTCATCGGGGAGGTCGCGAAGCTCTCGATGACGGCCTCGCGCCGCCTCCAGCTCGCGGCTGAGGGGTCGGGCACGACCGCGCTGGCGATCCGCCGATGGCGTCGCCAGACGGAAGCTGCCGACTTCGGTCAGCCGACGGCGAGCGTCACGCGATGGCGCGTGTCGGTGCTGCCCTCCGTGGCTCTGCCCGTTCCCGGCGTCGGCCGGGCGCGCTGGCTTCTCGAACTCATCCGCTGCCGGGCGGGGGAATGCGCCGACTTCGAAGTGGAGGCATGTGATGCCACGGGTCGTCTCGCTCTTTCTCCCGAGATGGCCCACCGATCGCCTGCGGCGCAAGTCGCCCGGCAGCGCGCCGCCCGCTGATGTCCCGCTCGTCTTGATCGGGCGCTCCGGCAGCCGCCGCACCGTGACCGCGGCCGACGCTCTCGCCGAGAGCGCGGGCCTCCACGTCGGCATGCCCGCGACGAAGGCTCAGGCTCTCGTGCCGGGCCTTGCCGTCCTCGACGCCGATCCGGCGGGCGACGCCGACACCCTGCATCGGCTCGCGGTCTGGGCCTTGCGCTTCTCGCCGATGGTGGCACCAGATCCGCCGGACGGACTCGTCATCGACACGACGGGTGCCGACCACCTCCACGGCGGGGAGGAAGCGATGCTGCGTGCCCTCGTCGAGCGCTTCGCCGCTTCGGGCATCGAGGCGCAGGTGGGGATCGCCGACACGTGGGGCGCCGCCCACGCGGCCGCCCGCCATGCCGGCGCCGCCATGGTGATCATCGAGCCGGGGCGGACACGGCCTGCTCTCGCCGGCCTGAGGCTCGCTGCCCTGCGCCTCCCAGATCGAATGCGCTCTGACCTTCACGTTCTCGGCTTCTCCACCATCGGTGAGCTGGCGGGGCAGCCACGGGCGCCGCTGACCCTGCGCTTCGGGCCGCAGCTCGCACGGCGTCTGGACCAGGCCTTCGGCGACGTGCCCGAACCCATCGAGCCGGTGCGCTCGCCGGACTTGGTCGAGGTGCGCCGCACCTTCGCCGAGCCGATCGGGGCACCCGAGACGATCCGGCGCTACTCGGGCAAGCTCGTCGACGCCCTCATCGCCGAACTCGAGGGGCGGGGTCTGGGTGCCCGTCGCCTCGACCTCCTGTTCGGCCGCGTCGACAACAGGTGGGAAGCCATCCGCGTCGGCACGGCTCGGGCGGAGCGGGACGCCCGGCGCCTGACGCGCCTTCTGGCCGAGCGGATCGAGACGATCGACCCAGGCTTCGGCATCGAGGTCATGACGCTCACCGCCAGCCTCGCCGAGCCGCTCGGCGCACGCCAGGTCATCTCTTCCCTCGTGGAGGAGGAAGAGCCGGACGTCGCCGGCCTCTACGATCTCATCGCCAACCGTGTCGGTGAGAGAAGCCTCTACCGCTTCGCCCCCGTCGCCAGCGACGTGCCGGAGCGCTCGGTCATGCAGATCGAGCCGCTGGCGCTCGACGACGGCGCCTCCTGGGTCGATCACTGGCCGCGTCCGTCGCGCCTTCTGGCCCGACCCGAGCCCGTCGAGACCATGGCCCTGCTCCCCGACCACCCGCCCGTGTGGTTCACCTGGAGAAGGCAGCGCCGCCGGGTGCGCCGGGCCGACGGACCGGAGCGCGTCTTCGGCGAGTGGTGGAAGCGGGAAGCCGAGGCCGCGACGGTGCGCGACTACTTCTGCGTCGAGGACGACGCGGGTGAACGCTTCTGGATCTATCGGGCAGGCGATGGCGAGCACCCGGAGACGGGGTCGCACCGCTGGTACCTGCACGGGATCTTCGCATGACTGGCGATGACGCCCGATGAGCGGCGAGGGGCCTCGTTACGCCGAGCTTCAGGTGACCTCGCACTTCTCCTTCCTGCGCGGCGCCTCGTCGGCCGAGGAGCTGTTCGCCACCGCCAGCCTGATGGGCATGGAGGCGCTGGCGGTCGTCGACCGCAACTCGCTCGCCGGGATCGTCAGGGCGCACGAGGCGGCGAAAGCCACGGGCATCCGCCTCGTCGTCGGCTGCCGGCTCGACCTTGCCGACGCCCTGCCGATCCTCGTCTATCCGACCGACCGCGCCGCCTATGGTCGGCTCTGCCGGCTCCTGACGCTCGGCAAGGCGCGCGGCGGCAAGGCCAGGTGCGAGCTGACCTTCGACGACCTCGTCACCTACGGCGAGGGCCTCCTCGCCATCATCGTGCCGGACGAGGCCGACGCCGAACTCGGCCGGCAGCTTCGCCGGTTGCGGGAGGCCTTCGGCGACCGCGCCTACATGGCCCTGACGCTCCGCCGTCGGCCGAACGACCAGCTCCGCCTCCACGATCTTTCCGGCATGGCGCAGGCGATGCGCGTGCCCACCGTGGTGACGAACAATGTCCTCTTCCACGAGCCCGGCCGGCGCATCCTCCAAGACGTCGTCACCTGCAT
The DNA here is from genome assembly GCF_009765365.1 of Antarcticirhabdus aurantiaca. Lineage (GTDB taxonomy): Bacteria > Pseudomonadota > Alphaproteobacteria > Rhizobiales > Rhizobiaceae > Antarcticirhabdus > Antarcticirhabdus aurantiaca. Next base: position 92,664 of record NZ_VTOM01000003.1, on the reverse strand, counting down.
CCGCCACAACACCACGATCGACGCCGCAGGCTTCCGCCGCGAGCGCCATGCCGACCGCTACCTCAAGCCCCCGGCCGAGATGCACCGCCTCTTCGGCCGCTACCTCGAGGCACTCGCCCGCACGATCGAGATCGTCCGGCGCTGCCGCTTCTCGCTCGACGAGCTGCGCTACCAGTATCCGGAGGAGCGGCAGTTCCCCGAACTGTCCGCCCAGCAGGCCCTGGAGAAGCTCACCTGGGAGGGTGCAGCAGAGCGGTACCCTGAAGGGCTGCCCGACAGCGTCCGGCGCAACCTCCTGCACGAGCTTCAGCTCATCGAGCGGCTGGAATACGCGCCCTACTTCCTGACGGTGGATGCCATCGTGCGCTTCGCCCGCTCCAAGGGCATCCTCTGCCAGGGGCGCGGCTCGGCGGCGAACTCGGCCGTCTGCTACGTGCTTGGCGTCACCTCGATCGATCCCGACCGCAACGACCTCCTGTTCGAGCGCTTCGTTTCCGAGGAGCGTCGCGAGCCGCCCGACATCGACGTCGACTTTGAGCACGAGCGGCGCGAGGAGGTTATCCAGTGGGTCTACGAGACCTACGGGCGCACCAAGGCCGCGCTCTGCTCGACCGTCATCCGCTACAGGGCCAAGGGCGCGCTGCGCGACGTCGGCAAGGCGCTCGGCCTGCCCGAGGACATGCTGAAGGCGCTCTCCGGCCAGGTGTGGAGCTGGTCGGAGGGGATCGAGGAGAAGCATGCCGCCGGCATCAACCTGAACACCGAGGACCGGCGCCTGCGCCTGGCGCTGGAGCTTGCCTCCCAGCTCGTCGGCTTCCCGCGGCACCTCTCGCAGCACCCCGGCGGCTTCGTGTTGACGCGTGACCGCCTCGACGAGCTGGTGCCGATCGAGCCCGCGGCCATGGCCGACCGGCAGGTGATCGAGTGGGACAAGGACGACATCGACGCCCTCAAGTTCATGAAGGTCGACGTTCTCGCGCTCGGCATGCTGTCGGCCATGCGCCGCGGGTTCGACCTTCTGCGCGAGCACAAGGGCATCGACCTCGACCTCGCAACAGTCCCTGCCGAGGATCCTCGCACCTACGCCATGATCCGCAAGGCCGACACGCTCGGCACCTTCCAGATCGAGTCGAGGGCGCAGATGTCGATGCTGCCGCGGATGAAGCCGCGCACCTTCTACGACCTCGTCATCGAGGTGGCGATCGTGCGGCCCGGTCCGATCCAGGGCGACATGGTCCACCCCTATCTCCGGCGCCGCGAGGGCAAGGAAGAGGTCGTCTTCCCCAAGCCCGAGCTGGAGCGGGTGCTCGGCAAGACGCTGGGTGTGCCGCTCTTCCAGGAGCAGGCGATGCGCGTCGCCATCGAGTGCGCCGGCTTCACGCCGGGCGAGGCCGACCAGCTCCGCCGGGCCATGGCGACGTTCAAGTTCACCGGGGGCGTCAGCCACTTCCGCGACAAGCTCGTCGCCGGCATGGTGGCGAACGGCTACGAGCGCGAGTTCGCCGAGCGAACGTTCCGCCAGCTCGAGGGCTTCGGCTCCTACGGCTTTCCCGAGAGCCATGCGGCATCCTTCGCGCTTCTTGCCTATGCCTCGTCCTGGCTGAAGTGCTGGCACCCCGACGTGTTCTGCGCGGCGCTCCTGAACTCGCAGCCAATGGGCTTCTACGCCCCGGCACAGATCGTCAGGGACGCGCAGGAGCACGGCATCGAGGTCCGGCCCGTCTGCGTGAACAGGAGCCGATGGGACTGCACGCTCGAGCCGCGAAGAAGCCGGGGCGGGCGAGTATCGGGATCGGAAAACATTTCCGATGGTGACTTCGGCGGTGACGACGACGGGCGCTTCGCTGTCCGCCTCGGCCTGCGCATGGTGCGTGGCCTCGGGAACGCGGAAGCGGCGCGGCTCGTGGCAGCTCGGGGCGATGCTCCTTTCGCGTCCGTCGACGACCTCTGGCGGCGTGCTGGCATTCGGCACGAGGCGCTGACCGAACTCGCCGAGGCGGACGCCTTCCGGCCGTACATCGGCCTGTCACGCCGTGAGGCGCTCTGGGCGATCAGGGCGTTGCGCGACGAGCCGCTGCCGCTCTTCGCCGCGGCGGCCGAGCGGGAGGCGAGGGCGCTCGCCGAGCAGGTGGAGCCGGTGGTCCGCCTGGCGGCGATGCCGGAAGGCGGCGAAGTGGTGGAGGACTACGGCCATGTCGGGCTGACGCTTCGCCAGCATCCGGTGGCGTTCCTGCGTGCCGATCTTGCCCGGCGGCGCTTCGTCACCTGCGCCGAGGCAGTGGCGTCCCGCGACAGGCGCTGGGTGGAGGTTGCCGGGCTCGTCCTCGTGCGTCAGCGGCCGGGCTCGGCCAAGGGCGTCATGTTCATCACGATCGAGGATGAGACGGGCGTCGCCAACCTCGTGGTCTGGGCTAAGGTGTTCGAGGCGCACCGGAAGGTCGTGCTCGGCGCCGGGATGATGGGCATTCGGGGCCGCGTCCAGCGCGAGGGCGAGGTCGTGCACCTCGTTGCGCATTCGCTTGGCGACCTGACGGCGGAGTTCGCCAGCTTAGGTCGGCGGGGCGGGGCCGAGGGTGGCAACGTCAACGAGGCGGGAGAACTGCGGGCGACCCCCGCGCATGCCGCCGGCGAAGGTCATGTTCGATCCCCATAGCCACGTCGTGGACGAGATCCGGGTGAAGACAAGGGACTTCCGCTGAGCGCCCATTAGGGTCATTTTCGCGGCCGACTGGCGATCTCGAAAGCCGCCGTTCTTACACTCGTGAGGGAGGTGGTGTTCCTGCTGCTCGTGATGGCCGGCTTCTCAGCCGGCCATTCTTTTGCACGGGTTACCCTGCACGCTCAGCCGACCCCCGCCATCGTCAACCGGATCTCGCAGTTGGAAACCGAGATCTCCAAGCTTGATCAGGCCATCGCAAGGGTCTGCCGGGCTCCATGAGGCTCTCAGTGGCAGCGGCAAGGCTAACCCTGCTCGTATCGTTGCCTTAACCCGTCCCGCTGCAAACTGGTGTCGTCGAAAATTTGCACGCGCCTTGCGTGCGTGCATAGTCCGCTCAGGTGAGTCGGGGAGAAACGTGAGCGCATATCTGGCGATTGCCGAAAACGTCCTTCGGATCAGTCGGCGTCCCATGACGGCGCGAGCGATTCTACGCGAGGCGTTCCGGCAGCGGCTGGTGCCGTCGCATCTTTATGGAGAGACGCAGCACAAGACGCTTCAAGCTCGACTGAGCGAAGATATCCTCTCTCGTCGGGATCACAGCGCATTCTTCAGGACGAAGCCAGGGACGTTTTTCCTGCGTGAGTTCTTGCGAGACTCGTCAATTCCGGCGGAGCACCGCCAGCCGATCAAAGCGCATCGCCGTACACGAGATCTGATCCGTGGTTGGCCGCTGAGCGTAAGCGCCGAGGCTGCGCGCAATCAGCTGCCGCAAGGTATCTCGGCTGCGGTGAGGAGCTTTTTCGAGGGCTTGGACGCGTCCGCCGTACAATATCGGCCATACCGCGAGTCTACTAGTAATATACCCGTCTGGGCTCTTGGGTTTGTTCGTCGGGGTAATCAGGTTTTATGCTATCGAGCTGGAAACTATAGAGACAAACGAGAAAGCTTCGCTCATAAGCGATCTCTTATGTTTTCAGCTCTCGTAGTGGAAAGCGATCATACGCTATTTGATGAAGGCGTCTTCGGTATAGAGAGCAGCGCCCTCAATGCAGTTTCGGTCGATCTCGATATACCAACATCCTATGGAGGATATGGTATGCGAGATTTTGTGACTAAGACTTGTGGAATTGCGCATTACCAGGACGATCTAGTTTCTGCATCCATCCTTGTGTTTGTGGAAGTGCAATCCCCTGAGTGGTTTGAGCCAGTCACTAAGCGTCTTTCCCTTAATGATCTTCAATGGATAAATCTGAGTCCGCCACCCAACAATATACATGATTTCGATCCGTGGTCACAGAAACTTATTGCGTTCTGCAGTCGCCAGTCAAGACTTGAAAAGCGCTATGGATGAAGAAGATAATTGCGAAGCGCAATCTTTGGCCCAACCAAACAGCTTACATTCGCAATGGCATTGAGTCTTCAGATTTCCGTCGCGCTCAGAAGGCTCTGCAGAACCTATGTAAGCTCTCGCGGCAGGGCTTGTTTGTCTCTAAGCTAGATCGTGCCGCCTTAGAGCTTGTAATTCTTGGCGTGCTAACGAGGGCGTCTTCAGATGAGCCGCTGAGGCGGTGGGCGTTGAACGCCTTGGCAGTCGTTGGACGATCAGAGTCCAGCCTCGAAAATGTTCTTGAGGCGATCAAAAAATTTCAAGATGAACCTCAGGTCGTATCTGCCGCAATTGCCGCTGCTTACCAGCTCAGCAAGCGGGCTAACAGCCTTATCACACAATTAGACCTCCTTGACCCCAAGCTGGTCATGCTCTCTGCTATGCAAGCTGGAGCCCAGCCGATCTCGACGCAACCGCCACTTACCGTCGATATTGAAAACGATGGAGAGGTGCTGAGGAAATTATCGCTCGTCAACATTGGATTAGGTAAAGCGCCAGCCAACCTCTTCGACCCGCGATACTCGAACGGAGAAATTGTTCGAGTTCTCTCGCGTGACGGAGAGCCAATGGTGTCCCAATACGCGGTATGGGCTATATCAGAAAGCGACCAGCTCAAAGTCGAGGATCTTGGCATCCAACTTAACCGAATTGATGATCAGCCACTGAATGTCCAAGCCTATATTCATCGAATGTTTGGTGAGAAGGGTGCTGGGCACGATCTACAGCACGACATTCTTGATATGGGTTTGCGAAGCGAGCATCGAAAGATCAAGTTGGAGACGGCGATAGGTATCGCCGATCACTTTCACAATGGTCTCGATACAATTGTGCAGACTGCGTTCATCGACGAGGATGACGAAGATGTGTCTCAGCAACTCCTCGACCACATCGTCCGTCACGCCGACCAATCGACCGCCTATCGAAAGCTTGCTCTGCAACAGTACGAGTTCGCTGAAAAAGATGAAAAACTTCGTCTGAGGATGCGAGCTGCGGCCATTGAGAAAGAGATCCTAAAAGACTTTCGGCAGCTTGATGCGGAAGCTCAACTAGGATTTCTCAAGACAACAACTTCGGAGAAGAATGTGACCAACAACTATAGCAACACCACAAATAACACCTGGAACAACAGTGGCCCCGTTCAAGGAAATGTCGCTCAGGGCGGCAATGCAACGAATACGGGGACGATCAATAGTCAAACGGTTGCAAATAGCGAAGAAGCCATTAAGTGGCTGAAGACCGCCGAGGCCGGAGTCCAGGACGTTCCTATTCCTTTAGAGAATAAGCAAAAGCTGGTGGAGGTCTTGCAAGCGGCGCAGGCATCGCCGACGAAGGAGAATATCGGCATCGCCCATATTTTGCTGCATAAGGCGAAGGATCTTCTCATTGAAGCCGGCAATGCGAGCGACTCTGTCGTCAAGATCGCTGGACTAGCTTCTCTACTCGCTCCGTTCATCAGCTAACGGGCTGAATGACATGTCGAGAAGAGCGAAATCACGCTCTTCTCCCTTCTCGACGTCGATAGCTCGAATGAACCATTGATCTTCTGGGTGCCATTCCGAATTGCCAAACCAGAGGTTGACTGGGACCGCTGTTCGAGTTCCCGTTTCGCCGCGCCAATTTCGGTACGAGAATGTGATCTGTTTGCCGGGTTCGATGGTCATTCGTCGCAGCCTTTCGTTGCAGCTGACACGGCGTCGGTCGGACAACGGCGTGGCAGGGATGTTCGGCTATATCATATGGCCTGCATAGCCAACGGCACAGATGCCGATCGTAGATGAGGGCGCTGGGAGCGCTGCCGTCGCAAATGACGAGGGAGTGTGGATCGGCGCGCAGCTCTGACGCTGATCGGGGCGGTAACCTGTTGAGGATGCTGACCTGGTGGCGGTCATCAGGCGTCGCCGATCAACATTCTGGACCTCGCTCACCGCCGTACCGCAACGATCACCGGCCCGCTCCACCAGACTTCGGGGCAGGAACGTCTCGACGGCCTTTTGGAGAGGATGGCGGCCCGCGGCTTGGAGCCCAAGCCCGGACCCACCCGCAACGACGCCGTCCGGGAGGACGTCGCATATCCGGTCGCGCGGGAGCTGTGAAACGGCAGGCAGCTTCGACGCCGATCGGCGTGGTAGTATGTTGAACTTGCTGACATCGGACTCGTGAAGGAGCCGCGCCGATCAACAATCTGGCAAGCGGCGCAGGACATGGATGCCGGGCCGCCGATCCGCCGTCCGCCCGAATTGATGCGGGTCCTCGGCGGATCGGCCTTCGCGTAGAAGCCGCAGGTCGTCCTGCGAGACGCTTCGTCTCGAGCCGGACCGCCGCTCGTCGCGACTTCCGTTCGGTCCGCGGCGATATGGGATCCAGGCGGATCGACGCACGCGATCGACGTCGATCCGCGAGCCGGCCGTTCGGCCGGGATGGATCAGGCGCCCGGCGGACGCTGCCTGGGGACGGGAGTCCCGCGGCGTTCCGCGCACCGCCGATACCGTCACCCCCGTTTGCCGACATGCCGAGGACGCCCCCGCCAGGAGCAGGCTCGTCGTGGAATATCGTGGAAGGCCCGCGATCGAGTACGTCGCACCGTCGTTTCGTCGCGTCCCAAGCTCGTATCGGCTATGCCGCTAGCCGTTTTCGAGGCGGCCGCGGCGCGGGTGCCGGCCGACGCCCGGCGATCATGGCTGGATCATCTATGCGCGAAGTGCCGGGCTTCCCGATCGACTGAACGGGTGCGTCGCTTCGGCTGCGCGTCCGGCGACGGCTCTTGTCGTGGCGCGTCGAGCGAAATGAGACGGCTTGTCATTTCGTCTCGACCATGAAGCCGCCGAAGAACCGTTCCAACTCTACGAACGCGTCCAGAGGCAGGACGGTCGCGACGTACTGGTCCGGCCGCACGACCACGATGCAGCCCCTTCGATCGATCCGACGCATCTCGAAGACATCGTTGCCGCCCTCGAGGTCCGGGGAGAACATCTTCTCGTAGTCGACGAGACCGTATCGGCCCTTCCGAGGCAGAAGGAGGGCGGGCATTTTCTCGAGTTCTAGCTCGCGATGATCTGTCTGGAACACGGCACGGATGTCGAGCACGGAGTCGATGTCGTCTCCAGGAGGGGTGTAGCGCCGGAGAGGAGACGCGTCGGAACCCGAGAGAAAGTCGCACAAGGCACGCATGGGCCAGCCCGGGGTGTCGGGTGCCTCGGATCCGGCGAATGCGTAGATGCGCCAGCGCCCGTCCACCCGGGCCGCATGTCCCAGCTGGACCGGCTTGGCGTCCGCCACTCGGATCACCGGCGCGGAGTGGAACCGAGCCCCGATCGGGAATCCCTCCGCCAGATGCTGATGCTCGAACGGCCCGGTCAGGATCGATGGACCATAGCGCGTCGCAGTTCCCGCCGTGTAGCGGCCGTGCCGAACGAAGTACTCCCGGACCGCGGCCGGATCGACGGCCTGGGCATCCGCCGCGGGCCTGGAGGCGGCGCTCAACATCTTCGCCCACTCCCGATCGAAGTCGATCAGTTCCTTCGCGACCGCCTGCCGCTCCGCGGAGTAGGTGGGAAGCAAGGCCGGGGTGCTGCGCCCGCGCAGAACCGACGCCAGCTTCCATCCCAGGTTGAACGCGTCCTGCATGGAGACGTTCATACCCTGTCCGGCCTTCGGGCTGTGCGTGTGGCAGGCGTCGCCCGCGATGAAGACGCGCGGCAGCCGTTCGGCGAGTTTCTCGTCCGGCACGTCGTCGAACCTGTCGCACGATCGCTGGCCGATCTCGTAGACCGACCACCAGGCGATCTCCTTCACGTCGAAGGAGTATGGGCTGAGGATCCGCTGCGCCGCCGCGACGAGGTAATCCGCGGTGATACCGCGGTCGGAAACGCGCTCCCCAGGCTTCAGCTCGTCCAATTCGACATAGAGGCGGACCAGATAACCGCCTTCCCGGGGGATGATCAGGACGCTGCCCTGCGCGACCGACCGGATCAGGGCCTTGAGACGGATGTCGGGAAAGTCGGTGACGGCGAGAACGTCCATGACGCCCCACGCCTGGTTGGCGGACTCACCCCGCAGCTCCCGTCCGATCGATCTCCGGACGGTGCTGCGCGCGCCGTCGCAGCCCACCACGTACCGGGCCGCCACATTTTCCACTCGCGCCTCGCCGGAGGCGTCGAGCCGTTCGACCTCGACGCTCACCGGATGGGCATCGAACGGAGCTGCCTCGTCGATCCGGACGTCGAGCAGACGCCGCCCGTAGTAGGGCTCGATCCTCGCCGGCGACGTCCTCATCTTCTCCAGGAAGAAGTCGTGCACGCGCGCTTGGTTCAGGATCACGTGGGGAAATTCCGACAGCCCCTTCTCCGTGTCTCGGACTTTGCCGCTGCGCACGATGCCCCGACCCAGCGCTTCGTCCGTTTTCCAGAAGGCGGTCTCGTTGACCCAGTAGGCTTCCCTGAGCACCCGCTCGGCGAAGCCGTAGGCATGGAACATCTCCATCGTACGACATGCGATGCCATCGGCCTGGCCACGCAGCAGCGGCTCGCGCTTCTGCTCGATGATGCAGGTCCGGACGTCGGAATGCATCGCGAGCTGCGCGGCCAGGGCGAGTCCTGCCGGACCGCATCCGACGATCAGGACATCCGTCCGTTCGGGGAGAGGACCGGCGGCTCCGGTCCCGCGGTTCCCCTCCTCGGGATCGGCGATCTCGGGATCGCCGGGTCGGAAGCCGTTCAGATGAAATTGCATGGGGCGAGGTCCAAATCTTGCCTGTTGCCGGATTCTCGGCCTGGCGTGCCGAAGCCCCGTCGAGAACTGCGTCGGAATGGCCAGGATTCTCGATCTCCCGGCTCGGCCCGTATTCCCGCCTTGGACGAGCACTTCATGGTGCCGCCGCTCCTTTGTCGGAACGGCCTGCCCGCGGAGCTGGCCGAGGCGTCGACAGGCACGACGGTCACATTCCGCCGAAGCCCGCGCGAGCGGTCCAGTAGTCCCAGGCTCGTGTCAGCGGCATCGGGCTCAGCAGCATGCTGCCCGCCATCTCGATCTCGCCGTCGGTGAGATACGTCACCTTCCCCATCTGACGTGTGGTCTGGATCAGCTCGGCGTTGTCGCGCAGACCGACCGATATCATCACGACCGACTTCAGGTCGGCTGCCGCGCAGACCGCTCCGTGGCCGCGCAGGAGAGCGACCCTGTTGGAGGCGAGCGTCCGGCAGAGGGAATGTCCCATCTCCATGCTGTCGACCAGCATGTTCGTGTCGCCGAATTCGCTCTGGCTGTCCCAGACGGGCACTTCGGCGCCGATGACGGAGGCCATGTGGAACATGGGACGAAGCGAGACGTCGCACATGGTGAACGGAAGGACGGAGCGAGCGTGATGATGGGTGACGGCGTTCACGTCCGGTCGGTCCTTGTAGATCGCACCGTGTATGTGCCGCTCGGCGTAGGGCGCACGCGGATCGCTGCCGACCTGATAACCTTCGAGGGTGAACTCCATGATGTCGTCGCGCGCCACGAGCTCCGGACTTCTGGATCGCGACAGCAGATAGCGCCCGGGATGCAGCGGATGACGAACACTGACGTGGCCGAAGCTGTCGATGACGTTCTCGCGCGCGAGAATGCGGTTGGCCAGGACGAGCGAGGTCAGCGTCGCCTCGATTTGATCCTGGTCCTCGTGGAGAGTTGCCGTTCCTGCAGACATCGTCCTCGTTCCTTGTGGTGTGGATGGACAGCCTCCGCCGTTCTGCAGGTCACACCGACCCGGACCTGCGGCGAAAAGCGAGATCGGTGGTCCAGACGGTGAGTTCCGGCGACCGATCCGCGATCGTCGCCCACGGCCCGCATGCAGGTCCGAAAACGGCGGCGGCCGTTGCGAGTCCTCGGTGCGGGCGCTGGCGATCCTGCTCGCGGAAGGGTCCGGATACCGAAGGCGTCGAGAAGCTCGTTCAGTCCGCCTCGCGCACGAGACCGGCGGCCATGGCCTTGCTGTAGCCGGGCACGATGCGGGCATCGATCACCACGCTCGATCCCTGTCGGGCGAGCGACACGGCGCGTCGGACCGCCTCCTGGAGTTCGCCCACCTTCGTGACCGGCCCGATGCCCACGGCGCCCTGCGCTCGCGCGATCGCGGCGATGTCGATGTCCGGTTCGGCGATCCGCTGGCCGACCCACTTGTTCTCGACAGGACGCTCGCGCATCACGGCGACCCGTTCCTGGTGGACCTCGTCGTTGAAGAACGAGCGGTTGTTCGCGACGACGGCGATGAACGGGATGCCGTAGTGGACGCCCGTCCAGATGGCGCTGTTAGCCATCATGAAGTCGCCGTCTCCCAGGACGCCGACCGCGAGACGTTCCGAGTCCCTGAGAGCGAGGGCCGCGCCGACCAGCATCCCCGGCCCGGATCCGATGCCTGCGCCTCCGTCGTAGCCCAGGAAATCCAGGGGGTGGCGGAAGTGCCAGTTCTCGGAGGCCCATCCGAGCGGAAGGCGTACGAACGAGACGCACTCTCCCTTCAATCCTTGTCCCAGAGCGCTCGCGAGCGTCGTCATGTCGAGTGCGGCGTCGGAGGATGCCGGCGGCGCGGCGGGACAGACGGGGCTGTCAGCCGGGAGCGGAGCGGGCTCGATCGCGAGCGCTTCGCAGAATGCCTGCACGGCCAGGTCCGGATCGACCGGCAGATGGAGATCCACTGCCGGCAGCGCCTGATGCTCCATGTTCCAGCCGCCGTGCAGCAGATGATCCAGCGAGATGTTCAGCACGGCCGCGTCGACCCTGCCGGCGAGGCGCAGGGTGCCGGCCAGGTCGAGCCAGTCGAGGCTGATCACGAGATCGGCGGCACACAGCGCTTCGGCTCCCTCGTCGCCGAGGAAGAAGCGAGGAGCGCCTCGATGCAGGGGATGATCCGTCGGAAAGGCTGCTCCCACCTTCTGGTCGGTGACGACGCCGGCGCCGAGGGCCTCGGCGAACGCGATCCGCCGAGCCCAGTCCTCCGTCGAGCGCGAGACCCTGCCCGCCAGGATGACGGGCGCCTTGGCGCGCGCGATCATCGCGAGTGCCGCTTCCACCATCGCCGCGCTGGGACCGGCCTTCTCCGGACGGCGGTAGCGCGCCGGGTCGGGTAGTTGCGGGGCGGCCGCGAGAGGGGCTTCCTGGAGTTGCGTGTCGAAGGTGACGTAGGTCGGCCCACATGGCTCGGTCCGCGCCATGATGTCCGCGCGGATCATGGCCTCCATGGCCGCCGGCACCGAGGCGGGCTGATTGTCCCATTTGACGTATGGGCGCACCAGGGCCGCCTGGTCCGTCGTCGTGTGGATCCAATCGATCCAAGGTCGGCGTGCGGCGGCGTCGACGGGGCCGGTGGCGCCGAAGATCAGCATCGGCACGCGGTCGCACCACGCGTTGAAGATGGCCATGGCGCCGTGCATCAGGCCGACGTTGGAATGGAGGAAGACCGCGATGGGCTCGCCGGCGACCTTCGCGTAGCCGTGGGCGATGGCGACGGCGTTCTCCTCGTGCAGGCACAGGAGCATGCTCGGATCGTCGTTCCCGAGGTAGTTCACGAGGCTGTCGTGGACGCCTCGAAAGCTCGCGCCCGGGTTCAAGGCCACATAGCGCACCTTGAGAGCCCGCAACATCTGCGCGATGGCGTCGCTGCCGTAGTGGGACGCGATCTCCGTCTCGACCGGTCGATCGATCCGGCGGCTTCCCGGATCGCGGGTGTCCATGCGTTCCTTCGACATCACCTGCGCCCTCACAAGCTGTACGCTTCGAGCGTCGCCGGGTGGAAGAGCTCCTCCACCGAGAGACGGCGCGACGACAGTCCCTGACGGTGGTGGGCGTCCAGGAAGGCGTCCAGGGTCGCCCGGCTCGACGCGACCCCGTAGGGCCAGAAGTCGGCTCCCATGAGCCGGGTCGCGGACTCGAGCTGGTCCTCGACGAAGGGCATCGTCACCTTCGTGGCCGACGTGTCGCGCAGTTCGTCCAGCGCGAGCCGCTTCGCCTCCGTGAAGGCCTTGAGCAGCGCGCCGGGCAGGAACGGATACTGATCGGCCAGGGAACGGCGCACGCCGAGCACGTGCATGATCGGGAAGATGCCGGTCTTCTGGAAATAGGCCGAGGCCGTTCCGATCGTGTCCGGAAACAGTCTGGCGATGCGCGGATCGCCTTCCTGGTAGCAGCGCGGAGCGCGGGGGCCGATGAAGCCGTCGATCTCGCCGGAGATCAGGAGGTCGTTCAAGGAACGACCTTCCGGCGCAGCCGACAGCTCGACGTCCGAGGGAAGTTCGATCCGGATCTTCTCGGGCCTGCCGGGCGCATCCATCCCGCCGCGGACCCATCGGATGTCGGAAGGCTTCACGCCGTACTCGTCCTCCAGGATGGCGCGAACCCAGACGTTGGCGGTGAGTTGGTATTCCGCCAGACCGATGCGTCGGCCCTTCAGATCCTCGGGGCCGCCGATCCCTGCGTCCGTCCGCACGTAGATCGAGGTGTGCCGGAAGGCGCGGGACAGGAACACCGGGATCGCCACGTAGCGCGACGTGCCTTGGGAAACGCTCACGCACTGGGAGGAGAGGGAGAGCTCGCTCACGTCGAACGCCTCGTGGCGGAACGACCGGAAGAACATCTCCTCCGGGGACAGGACGCTGAAGACCGGATCGACGCCGTCGATGCGCACGCGCCCATCGGTGAGCGCACGGGTCCGGTCGTAGTTTCCGACGGCGACCGACAGGGACAGACGATTCATCGACGCTTTCTCCTACCGAGCCTCCGCACAAGACTTTCGGTCTTGCGCGAGGCGAAATGCATAGTTAGATTTCTAACTGCCACAGGATCTCGGATTCGGCAAGGCGCCGCTGCGCCGTCGATCGGAAGGGGCGGCAGGCGGTGGGCTCCGCCGTCGTGGAGTGGTCGCTTCGTCGGGAATGGGAAGGGAGGGGCGCATGGCGCACGATCAACCGGTGCGGCTGGGAATCGCCGGGCTCGGACGCGGGTTCATGCTGATGCTGCCGACGTTCGCGCATCATCCCGGCGTGGAGGTCGTCGCCGCGGCTGCGCCTCAGGCGATCTCGCGTACCCGTTTCGAAGCCGTCTTTCCGGGTAGCCGTGCCTACTCCTCGGTGGAGGCGCTGTGCGAGGACCCTCGCGTCGAGGCCGTCTACGTGGCGACGCCTCATCAGATGCATCTCGAGCACGCGCTTCTCGCCATGCGCGCCGGCAAGCACGTCATGGTCGAGAAGCCGATGGCGCTCTCGCTCGACGAATGTCGGGCGATGAACGACGCCGCGCAGGCGGCGGGAGTGCATCTCCTCGTCGGTCACTCGCACGGCTTCGACCGACCGTACCTGCGCACGCGCGAGCTCGTCGCTTCCGGCGAGTTCGGCCGGGTCCGCATGATCAATGCGCTGAACTTCACGGACTACCTCTATCGTCCTCGGCGTCCCGAGGAGCTCGACACGTCCCGGGGCGGAGGCGTCCTGTTCAGCCAGGCGCCGCACCAGATCGACGTGGCGCGCCTGTTGGCGGGATCGGAGATCCGCTCCGTGCGCGCTTCCACCGGCATCTGGGATGCGGCTCGGCCGACCGAGGGCGCCTATCTCGCCTTTCTCCAGTTCGAGGACGGCACCTGCGCGTCGCTGACCTACAGCGGTTACGCGCACTTCGACACCGACGAGTGGAACGACTGGATCGGGGAGATGGGCGTCCAGCGCGACCCGCGCCGCTACGGCCAGGCGCGCGCGCTCCTGCGCACGGTGACCTCTCCGGAAGAGGAGGCCGCGTTGAAGGGAAAGCGCACCTTCGCCAGCAGCGGCCCCGAAGCGTCCCGCATACCCGACCTGGCGGGCTACAATCACTTCGGCCTCTTTCTCGTGTCGTGCGACAGGGCGGATCTGCGCCCGAAGCCGACAGGGGTGGAGATCTATGCCGACGAGGAGCGGCGTTTCGAGGCCCTGCCCCCGGTCGGCGTTCCTCGGGCGGAGGTTCTGGACGAACTTCGGGACGCGCTGCGGGGCGGCGAGCCCATCCATACCGGTCGGTCGGCGACGATGACCGTCGCGGCCTTTCTCGCGCTTCAGATGTCGGCCGAGCAGGGACGCGAGGTCTTCATCGAGGAGCTGCTCGGCGCGTGAGCGGCGGGACGCCGACCAGTAGCGATCCGAAAGTGACAAGAGGAAGATGGAGATGGGCAGCATGCCGGACGTGACCGCCGAGGACATCTGGGAGCCCCGTCTCCCGGAGCAGCGAGGGCTATACTACGGTGGCCGATGGCACGAACCGGCGGCCGGCGGGTTCTCCGACATGGTCGATCCGGGTCGGGGCGTCAGTCTCGGCACCGTCGCGAACGCGGACGCAGGCGATGTCGACCGTGCCGTGGAGGCGGCGAGGCGAGGGTTCCTGGAATGGCGCGACGTGGCCCCTCTCGAACGGGCGCGGATCCTGAAGGAGATCGCGCGCATTCTGCGCGCGAACGCGAAGGAGCTCGCCACGATCGACGCGGCGAACTGCGGGAATCCGGTGACCGAGATGATGGGCGACGCGGCCATCGCGGCCGCGCAGGTGGACTTCTTCGCCGGCCTCGTCACCGAAATGAAGGGCGCGTCCATACCGATGGGCCCCGACGCGGTGAACTTCTCCATGCGCGAGCCGCTGGGCGTCGTCGCACGCATTCTGGCATACAACCATCCGTTCATGTTCTGCGGCGGCAAGATGGCCGCGCCCTTGGCCGCCGGCAATTCGGTGATCGTCAAGCCGCCGGCGCAGGCGCCTCTATCCACTCTGCGTCTGGCGGAACTCGTCGACGGTCTGCTGCCGTCGGGCGTCTTCAACGTCCTGCCCGGCGGCACCCCGGCCGGCGCCGCCCTGGCCGCCCACCCCGGCGTGGCGAAGGTCACTCTCATCGGAAGCGTCGCCGCGGGTCGCGCCGTGATGAGGGCCGCATCGGAGACCATCAAGCCCGTTCTTTTGGAGTTGGGCGGCAAGAACGCGTTGATCGCCTATCCCGACAGCGACCCGCGCATCGTGGCGAGGGCGGCCGTCGCAGGCATGAACTTCACCTGGTGCGGTCAGTCCTGCGGCTCGACGAGCCGCGCGTTCGTCCACTCCCGAATTCTCGACGACGTCCTCGAGGAGATGGAACGGTCAGTCGCGCGCTTCCGTCCCGGCATCCCGACGCGTCCCTCGACGACGATGGGTGCGCTCGTCAGCCGGTCCCACTTCGAGCGGGTGATGGAGTTCATCGAATCGGCGAAGCGCGAAGGCGCGCGGCTGGTCGCGGGGGGCGGATGTCCGACCCAGCCCGAACTGGCGAAGGGGAACTACATCGAGCCGACGATCTTCGCGGGGGTCGAGCCTCACATGCGGATCGCGCGCGAGGAGATCTTCGGGCCGGTGCTCGCCGTACGGGAGTGGTCGGACGAGGCGGCGATGATCGAGGAGGTGAACGCGCTGGAATACGGTCTGACATGCTCGATCTGGACGCGCGACCTCGTCACCGCTCACCGTACCGCACGCCGGGTCGAGGCGGGCTTCGTCTGGATCAACGAAGTCTCCAAGCATTTCCTCGGCGCTCCGTTCGGCGGCGTCAAGCAGTCCGGCATCGGTCGCGAGGAGTGTCTGGACGAGCTGTTGAGCTTCACGCACGAGAAGAACATCCATGTCAGCCTGGCCGGCCACTGAGATCCAACCCCGACATGGCGGATCGGCATCTCGCGTCCGGCGCTTCTGAACCATGCTAGGCGAGGCCCTGGCGCTCCTCGCCGTGTTCTCGTTCGCCACCGCCAACGCGGCGGTGGCGAAGGGGGCGACGCTCCGTGCCGCGGGAGACAACGGAGCCTTCCTGTCGGTCGTTCTCACGACGGTGCTGGCGGGCTCGATCTGGTTCGTCCTTCTCGACGACCGCATACGCGTCGTGCCGCCCGATCCCCTGGCCGGTCTCCTCTGGTTCGCCGTGTCGGGTCTGCTCGCCACCGTGGTGGGGCGAGCGACGCTGTTCAGGTCGATCGTGACGGGAGGGGCGATCAATGCAGGGGTGTTCCGCCGCATCGTACCTCTCGTGGCAGCCATGCTCGCGTTCCTGATCCTCGGCGAGGCCGTGTCGATCGTCGGAGCCGTCGGCATGTCGCTCATAGCCGTCAGCATCCTGGTGGCCGTGGTCGACGCCAGATTGCGCACCGGCACGCAGCTGGCGAGTGGCGATCCCGCCAATCTCATTGCCGGGCAGATATACGGATCGATCTCCGCCGCGGCCTACGGCAGCGCCTACGTCGCACGCAAGCTCGGCATGCAGGGTCTGCCCGATGCCGCGTTCGGGGCCTTGATCAGTTCCGTGACCGCACTCGGTGCCTACGGCGTGGCCGCCATCCTGAGTTCGGCCGGACGACGAAGACTGCGCCAGGGGCTGATGCGACCCGGCCGTTATCAGCTCACCGCAGCGATCGGCCTGTCGATCGGGCAGACCGCGCAGTTCTTCGCCATCAAGTACACGAGCGTGACCGTGGTCGCGGTGATCGGTTCCCTCGAGATGTTCGTTTCGGCGTATATCGCCGTCTTCCTGTTCAGGACGGAAGGATGGCCGACACGCGCGGTCATACTGGCCTCGGTCATGGCCACCGCGGGAGTCATTCTCGTCGCGTTCGGCTGAGAAAGGGGCGATGGCGATGCACATCGCGAAAGCGCCCTCCAAAGCGGCCGAACGCGTCCAGTCTCGTCCGCCGTCGATTGCTTCGTTCTCGAACTACCTGCTATCGGCACGTGGGCCGAGACGATGCGGGGCGCCGTGAAGAACGGATCCTCGTCCAGAATGTGCATGGAGACGCCGATGTCGACCGAGGGTCAGCCACGAGGAACCGACCGAGCGACGGGGCGTGAAGCGGAAGGCGTCGACGACGAGGAGCGGAAGCCTGCGTTCCCGCTCGAAGGCAGCGTTGGTTATCAGATCCGCATGGCGAACCGGGCCACCCAGCGCTACCTTCAGGCGCGGATCGAGCCGCACGGGGTGGCCCTGGGCATGTGGTACTTCCTGCGAGCGCTTTGGCAGGAGGACGGACTCACGCAGCGGGAGCTCTCCGAGCGGGTCGGCACCATGGAACCTACGACGCTCCACGCCATCAGCGGAATGGAGCGGGCGGGCATCGTGAAACGCAAACGGAACAAGCAGGACAAGCGCAAGGTCAACGTCTTCCTGACAGTCAAGGGGCAAGCCTTGCGAGAGGAACTGCTGCCGATCGCCATGGGGGTGGTCGACACGGCGACGTCCGGTCTATCCGACGAGGAGCGCCGGACCTTCCTCGAAACTCTCCTGAGGGTTCGTCGGAACCTCGACGACGACACGCTCCCGCGCTGAAGATGGCCAACCGAGGTGCATCTTCGCGAGGCGGTGCGGTGCGTTCCAGCGGAGTGATGGACTGCGCGCGGGACTGCGAACTCGCCCACGACCGCGGATACCTCGCGGACCGCCTGCCGAGGGGCGACCCGCCCGTCCACGGCTCGGTTCGAGCGATCCCGACGGTTGAAGTCACAACGCATGCGGGATCGCGCAAGCCCGCTGCCGGCCCAGGCTTGGTCGGCTCTGTCGTCGAAGCCGGACATGATCGTCTCACACTCGGTTCGCAAAGGGTCGGCGCGCCGCTGCGCAGGCGTAGCCTGTCGAGTGGCGCTGTTGCCGCGCTTCTTGGCCAGCTTGCGGTAAACCGTTCGTCTCGGCACCGCCGATCGGCGCGGCGGTGCGAGGCCCGCTCGCGATGCCTCGGAGAACGAACCTCGCCCGGCTCCTGCGAGCGAGTCTCGCGCTTCCTTCATGCGGAGGCGAGCATGTGCAGACGGGGGAGGGGGAAGCCCGCCTTGTCGGGGCGACGCCGGACGAGCTTCGCTGCGGAACAGGAAGGAATTGGGACGACCAGCCCCGCGCTCGCAGCATGAGCCGACGTGGCGCGAGCGCGAGTAACGATCACGTCAGCGTGAGATGAAGAGGCGGAGCGACGAAGCCCGCCGCATCTTCCCATCGACGTGGCGAGCTTCGCGACGGGGCTCGGAAGGTTTCGAAGCGGACCCGACCCGCCTCTTCAGCATAGGCAGCGGGGAAGCGCGTGTCACGAGTGGCCAAGCCTGGCCGCTCGTGTTCTTCATCGGCCAGCATGCCGACCGTCTCTTTCACCCGTCGCCTGCAAAGCCCGTTTCGTGACGCAAGCTGGCGAGGTCGGAGATCGCGCTTGAAAAGCGCGCCGCCGTGGTGCACGACGCAAGCGCGCCTGGCAGGCTTGCACACAGGAGCTCGCCTCCTTCGAGGACCTTCACGAGATCCAGCTCGACGGCCCGTTCCGATGCCGGCGATCGGTACCTGCCGTTCACGCGCGGCTCGGCGCATGCGGGTCTTGTTTCGGGAAGGTCGACCGGCTGCCTGGCGACGTGCTGCGTGGTTGCGTGCGCGAGGTTTGGCGCCGTGCGAGCGTCAAAGCTTGAAGAGTGGCATGGATCCGCCCCCGTCTTCGGCGCTGGCCGGCGCGCTAACGTGTTGATCGCGCGGGTATCGGCCAGGGCGACCCGCACGACGATCGACCCGTTCGCCAAGGCCCACGTGGAAGGACGGGGTTGCAATTAGTATTCTAACGAATTAAATAGGGGGAGGTACGGGGCAGATCGGTGTCGAAGCTGCATGGCCGGCGACGCCGACCATGTGACGGGTGGTCGGTTCCTGGAACAATCGTCGTGGCAGATCGGCGTCCGTTCCCTGCCGACGCTCCCGAGAATTCGCCTGGTTGGTCGCCTGCGGGCGATCGTCGCAATCCCTTGGAGGCTCGGGCCCGTGCGGATCCCGAGGCTTCGCAACCGATAGGACAATGTCTTGGCTCTCATCCGGATCGAAGCCGTGGAAGATCGGGCAACCGGCCGTTTCGGCCTCGAGATCTACCACCCGCACGATGCGCAGCGGCCGATCGTGACCACGGCGCCTCGCTACGCGAGCGCCGCCGCGGTGGAGAACGACGCCATCGCTCTGATCGCGTCCGCGGCGAACAACCCGGGAGCCCCTGGCGATCCCGAGGCGGCATAGCGCTCGGCAGGCCGGCCCGACGGCTCCCGTTCGTGACGACGAGCGTCGCCGGCGAAACAACTTAGAACGCTAACGAAGTGTCTCGTCGCACTTCAAGGCGTGCAGAGGAGAAACACGGATGTTGACCGCCGAAGAGAACGAAATTCTGTGCAGGGTCGAGGGAGAGGCTCCCATGGGGCAGCTGATGCGGCGCCATTGGATTCCTGCTCTGCTTTCCGAGCAGCTCGCCGAGCGCGACGGTGCGCCGGTGCGGGTGCGCCTGTTCGGCGAGGATCTCGTGGCCTTCCGCGACAGCGACGGCGAGATCGGCATTCTCGGGGAGTACTGCCCGCATCGCAAGGCTTCGCTCTTCTTCGGACGGAACGAGGAGTGCGGTCTGCGCTGCCTCTACCACGGCTGGAAGTTCGACACCAAGGGCAACGTCCTGGAGATGGTGTCGGAGCCGGCGGAGAGCGGGTTCGCCGACAAGGTCAAGCACAAGGCCTACCCGACGCAGGAGGCCGGCGGCTTCGTCTGGGTCTACATGGGGCCGCGCGAGGCGATGCCCGCCTTCGAGCCCCCTCCCTGGGCCCCCACGCCCGAAGCGAAGGTCTCGATCGTGAAGATCGTCCTTCCTTGCAACTGGGCGCAGATCATGGAGGGGCAGATCGACTCGGCGCACAGCTCGAGTCTTCACTCGTCCGACATGAAGCCTGCTCGTGTGGAGACCGCGGGAGCGAACGCTACCCACTGGACCCGGCCTTCGACGGACAAGAATCCTCGCATCCAGGTTCAGCTGACCAACTACGGCTTCCGATACGCTGCGGTTCGCAAGCCCATCAAGAACGCGCAGACCCACGACTACATCCGCTTGACGACCTACGTGGCGCCGTTCACCGCGCTCATTCCCCCCAACAGCTCGTACAACGTGGCCAGCGTGATCGTCCCGCGTGACGACGTGAGCAGCGACTTCCACTTCATCGCCTGGACCGACGGGAAGGGCGGCATCGATCAGGAGGCCTGGCGCAAGTTCTGCGTCGCGCAGGTCGGCATCGATCTCGACTCCAACTACAGGCCGATGTTGCGCACGCGTGCCAACAACTACCTGCAGGATCGCAAGGCGATGAAGCTCGGCGACTTCACGGGGCTGCCCGGCATCCCCAACCAGGACATCGCCATGTGGGAGTCGATGGGGCCGATCGCAGATCGAACGAGCGAGCGCCTGGGAGCCAGCGACATCGCGATCGTGCAGTTCAGGCGCTTGATGATCGATGCGGCGCGCAAGTTCGCGGCGGGCGGCGGCACGATCGGACACGTCGAGCCCCACATTCCCCAGGCGAAGCTCCGCTCCTACCAGGGCATCGTTCTGAAGGACGTCGACTGGCGGACTCTCGGAGCTTCGGAGGAGGAGATCTCCTACCTCGAGGGAATGGAGGAGGACGAGACGGATCGCGAGATGGCAAGCGCCGCCGAATAGGGTCTCGCATCTCCCGCCTCAATCTTCGGTGCCGACCGTGAGGTCGGCACGCTTCGACGCGACGTCGGAAACCAAGGGTTCGCGCAAGGCATGAGCGCCGCAAAACTTAACCTCGTCATCAGCGCCAAGCGCATGCTGACGCCGCAGATATGCGAGTTCGAGTTCCGCGACCCGTCGGGAGCGCAGCTGCCGGGCTTCGAGCCGGGAGCTCATCTGAACGTCGCCACTCCGGGCGGCAGCGTGCGGAGCTATTCGATCAGCAGCGACAACGCGGATACCTCGCGCTACGTCATCGCCGTCAAGTGCGAGGAGGATGGCCGGGGGGGCTCCCGCTCGATGGTGCGGGAGACGAGCGTCGGAGACACGCTCGAGGTTTCGGAGCCTTCCAACGCGTTTCCTCTCGTCGATGCTCCCAAGTACCTCCTCGTGGCCGGCGGGATCGGAATCACGCCGATCCTCTCCATGATGCGCAAGCTCGTGCGCGAGGGCCACCCGAAGTTCCGACTGGTCTACTGCACCAGATCGGCGGAACTGACCGCCTACCGCGACGAGTTGTCGGCGCCTCCGTTCAAGGGCAAGGTAACCATCCACCACGACGGTGGCGACCCGGACGCCGCGTACGACTTCTGGCCGGATCTCGAGACGCCCGACACCACCCACGTCTACTGCTGCGGCCCTTCGCCTCTCATGGACGAGATCCGCAACCTGACCGGCCACTGGTCGTCGAGCCAGATCCACTTCGAGGACTTTGCCGGAGTGTCCGCGCTCGGCGCCGACGCGAAGCCCTTCGTGGTCGAGCGCGCGTCGACGGGCGAAGTCTTCGACATCCCGTCCGACAAGTCAATCCTCGAGGTCGTCAGGGAGCGCGGCTATGCGGTTCCGAGTTCCTGCGAGAGCGGGACGTGCGGATCCTGCAGGACGAAGCTCGTGAGTGGAGCGGTCGAGCACCGGGACCTCGTTCTCGGGCAGAAGGAGCGCAGGGACGCCATCATGATCTGCGTCTCGCGAGCCGCCGGCGACGAAAAGCTGGTTCTGGACTTCTGATCGTCGGCGCGAGGCGAGGCGGCCCGCCGCCACGTCGTGTCCTACGCGGATTGCGAACGTCAAAAAGTTAGATTACAAACTAAGAGATTGTTGGAATCGTTCTGATCTGGATGAGAGGGTTCGGAGGACGTCCCGAAGCGGGAGTGGAGCCGAACGGCGGAGCAAGGACGCTTCGATCACCGGCGGAATATGATTCGGGAGGATCGATATGAGGCAAGTCGGCGCCCAGCTGCGGGACGTCACGCGACAGGGAACGGCCAACTTCGCGTTGGAGATCAAGGATCTCCTGATGCAGTTCGAAACGCCGCAAGGGCCCGTGGTCGCGGTGGATCGGATGAGCGTCGGCGTGGAGCAGGGACGGTTCGTGTCGATCATCGGGCCGTCCGGATGCGGGAAGTCGACGGTGTTCAATATCGTCGGCGGTCTCCTCCGCGGCTACCAGGGCGACGTGACGGTCGCTGGTACGCGGATGGACGGTCCGCACAAGGACATCGGGATGGTGTTCCAGGAAGAGTCGACCTTCCCGTGGCGCACCGTCATCGACAACGTCGTGTTTCCGCTGGAAGTCTCCGGCGTTCCGCGTGCTGAACGATACGATCGGGCGAGAAGCTTCATCCGCATGGTCGGACTGGAAGGCTTCGAGCAGCGTTTTCCGGCGGAGCTGTCGGGCGGCATGCGGCAGCGGGTCGCGATCGCGCGCACGCTCGCCTTCGAGCCGAAGATCCTCCTGATGGACGAACCCTTCGCAGCGCTCGACGAGCAGACCCGGCTTCTTCTCGGAGATCACATCCTGAAGATCCAGCAGGAGCTCCGGCAGACCACGGTGCTGATCACCCACAACATCACGGAAGCCGTGCAGCTCTCCGATAAGATCGTCATCATGACCTACCGGCCCGGACGGTTGAAGCGGGTTCTGGACATCGACCTGCCCCGACCGCGCACGTCCGAGGTGGTGGGCAGTCCGGAGTTCGGCGCATACGTCGCCGAGATCTGGAAGGATCTGCGCGAGGAGGCGAGCCGCGGCATGCAGGATGCCGAAGCCCGCTCCCGCTCTTCGTGAGGGGCGGCATGACCACTTCGTTCCGCCGCCGCGACTACCGACCCGCCGCGCTCGCCTGGGCGAGCCTGATTCTCGTCTTCTGCCTGGTAGAGGCGCTGATACGGACGGGTGTCCTCAGCGTCTACGTCGTCCCGCTGCCGTCCTCGATCGTCGCGGCCATACCCCGCGTCGTCGCCGAGGAGAGCATTGGCCGGCGCCTGCTCCTGACCGGCGGCGAAGCCTTGGGAGCAAGCGTCCTCCTGATTGTCGTCGGCACCGGGCTGGGCATTCTCCTCTATCGATCTCGGCTCGTCAGGGCGGCGACCGAAAACTGGATCGCCGCCTTCGCCGCCGCGCCGCTGATCCTGGCCTATCCGTTGTTCCTCGTCATCTTCGGGCGCAACGCGCTCACGATCGTGATGCTCGGCTTCCTTGCCGGACTTGCTCCGATGATCCTCAAGACGGTGGAAGGGCTGAGCATCGTCCGTCGCTCTCTTCTCAATGTCGGCCGGTCCTTCAATCTCAGCGAGTGGGATCTTTTCTGGAAGATCCATTTTCCGGCGGCAGTCCCGACCATATTCACCGGCATTCGGCTCAGTCTGATCTTCGCCTTGATCAACATCTTCGGACTGGAGTTTCTGATCAACTTCGGCGGACTGGGGCAGCTGATCAACGAACTGGCGGAGCGCTACGACCTGCCGGGAACCTATGTGGCGATCGGCTTCGTCATTCTGGTGAGCGTCTGCTTCTTCATCGTCATCGAGCGGCTGGAGCGTTGGCTCCGCCCCGGCGGCTGAGGGATCCACGATGTCGAAAGCTTCGCAGCCGAGTTTGGCGGGAGAAGGAGCTTCGGCTCCGCGCGCACCGGGCTCGATCCACGTCCTGGCACTTCTTCCGCCGTTGTTCTGGGCGGGCAACTTCGTCGTTTCCGGATTGATGCGGAACGAGATCCCCCCTCTGCAGATGTCGTTCTACCGGTGGCTTCTCGCCAGTCTGTTCATGCTGCCTTTCGCGGCCGCCGCATTGGCCGCGCACCGGCGGACGCTGCGCGAGGAAGCGTTCTATCTCGCCGGTTTGTCCCTGATCGGAGTGACGGCCTTCAACAGTCTCGTCTACGTCGCTCTTCACCACACGCAGGTCGTCAACGCTGCGATCCTGAATTCGCTGATGCCGGTCGCGACCTTTCTTCTCGCCTTCCTGCTGATGAGGACGAAAGTCACCGCGTCGCAGGCGCTTGGGGCCGGAGTGGCGTTCGCCGGAGCGCTCGCCATCGTGGTGCGCGGCGATCCCGGGCGGCTGCTCTCGCTCGAGTTCAATGCCGGCGACCTTCTCGTCGTCGCGGGCTTGACGTGCTGGGCGCTGTACACGGTCCTGGTGAAACGCAGGCCGAGCCGTTTGCCGCCGATGGCGTTTCTTCTGGCCACCTTCGCGATGGGGACCGTGTTCCACGTTCCCTTCGTGATATGGGAGGTGGGAACCGTGGGGGGCGTCGCGTTCGGCTGGAGAACCGCGGCCGCCTTGCTCTTCCTGGCGATCTTCCCGTCCATTCTCGCATACGTCGTGTGGAACCGCTCCGTGGCGGCGCTCGGGCCGGGCAGAACGGCGATCTACATGTACGCGATGCCGGTCTTCACCGCGGCGCTGGCCATCCTGTTCCTGGGCGAGCAGCTTCGCGTCTTCCACATTCTCGGGCTCGTCTTCATCGTGGCGGGAATAACGTTGGTCACCAATCCTCGCGGTTCCCGGTCGAGCGGCGTTCGTGCCGCCCGGCCGTTCGGAGGCGGACCGTCCGAGGCGACCGACGGCTTAGGATCAACGACAAGGGAGGTTTGAAAATGACGAAGATCGGATCGACGATCGGTGGCTTGCTGTTCTCGGCAGGAATGCTGCTGACGGCCGCGGCACCCGTCGCCGCGCAGACCACGGACACCCTGAAGCTGGCAGTCGGACAGCGCGGCAATTGGGACACCTCGGTGGCCGAGCTGGGCCAGCGTGCCGGAATATTCTCCAAGCACGGCCTGAACCTCGAGATCCTCTACACCCAGGGCGGTGGCGAGACCCAGCAGGCCGTCCTGTCCAACAGCGTGGATGTCGGCGTCGCCGCAGGGGTGATGGGCGCACTCAGCGCCTTCTCGAAGGGCGCCCCCATCCGCATCATCGGCGCCGAAACGACGGGTGGCCAGGATCTCTACTGGTACGTGAAGTCGGACTCGCCGGTGCAGTCGCTGAAGGACATCGACGGTCAGACGATCGCCTATTCGACCAACGGCTCGTCGACCCACGGCGTCGTCAACGCCTTCATCGACGAGAACGACCTCGATGCGCAGCCGACCGCCACCGGTGGGCCATCGGCGACGCTGACCGCGGTGATGTCGGGCCAGATCGACATCGGATGGGCCGCCCCTCCGTTCGGCCTCGATCTGATCGAGAAGAACCAGATCCGCATCATCGCGAGCGGTAGCGACGCCGACGCCTTCCGCGAGCAGACCGTTCGCCTCCTGATCACGAACGCCGCCACCCTCGAAAGCAAGCGCGACGCGCTCGGTCGGTTCATGACCGCCTACCGCGAGACGGTCGACTGGATGTACGCCGACGACGAAGCTCTTCGGCACTACGCCGAATTCGTCGGCATCTCGGAAGAGATCGCCCGTCGAACGCGTGACGAGTTCTTCCCGAAACAGGCGCTTAACCCTGACGAGGTCGTGGGTCTCTCGCAGATCGTGCCGAGCGCCGTCTCGCTGAAGTACACCGATCGCGAGCTCACCCAGGAGGAACTCGGCCAACTGATCCAGATTCCGCCGCGCTCGTAGCGCTCGCACGAAGATCGCTCCGGCGGACCCGTCAGGTCCGCCGGAGCATCGCGGCCGCCGTTCCGGACGGCGATGGAAAGGTGATCCATGTCGACTGCCAGCATTCCCCTGACGAAATCCGCTCCTCTATCCTTCGAGACCCGCGTCCGCTCCCTGAAGTTGGCCATCGTCGCGAGCCTGCTTCTGATCTGGGAGGCGATGGCCCGTTCGGGTCTCCTGTTCGAGGACGTCGTTCCGAGCATCGTGGTCGTCGTGGCGGCGCTCGGCGGCGTCCTCGTCGATCCCGTCTTCTACTCCAACCTCGCGATCACCGCGTGGGAGGTCGGCACGGCCATCCTCGTGGGCGGCGTCACGGGTCTGGCCGTCGGCTTCGTCCTTGGCAACAGCCGGTTCCTGTCGCGCGCCTACGAACCGTTCCTGTATTATCTCGGTCCCACGCCGAAGATCATCTTCTTCCCGCTGCTCATCATGTGGTTCGGCATCGGACCGGGATCCAAGGCGGCCCTGGGCGCGCTGTCGTCCTTCTTTCCCATTGCCATCGCCACGGCGGCGGCGATCCGGAGCGTCGACCCCATCCTTCTGCGGGTCGGGGCGAGCTTCCGGCTGTCGAGATGGCAGACGTTCTACAAGATCTTCCTGCCGGCCATTCGCGGTCCTCTGACGAACGGCTTCAGGCTGGGGCTGGGCATCGCCATCATCGGCACCGTGCTGGCGGAGACGAAGCTGTCCAACCAGGGCATCGGCTACCTCATCATCCAGACGTACACGACGTTCAACATGGCTCGGATGTACGCACTTCTCCTCCTCCTTTTCGCCATAGCCATTCTGCTCAACGCCGCGCTGTCCAGGCTGGCAAGAAGGTTCGGAGCCTGAGCCGCCTAGAGCCGTGGCCGCTTCGGGCGAGACCGAGGTGGATGTCGAGCATCGCGTGCCCCATTCGTCGGCCGGAAACGGGACGATCGGGCCTCCCCGACTCGACCACTCCAACGAGTGACGCAGCCGTCGAAGATCCAATCTAGGGAGAGCTACATGCACGTCCGAACGTTGCTCGCGGCCTGTGTCGCGTCCTTGACCATCGGTGTCCTGTCGTCGGCCTCGGCGCAGGAGGAGAAGTCGCCGCGTTATGTGGCGCTCGACCGGGCTCGAGGCCTCTATTCCGAGCCTGCGTCGGGCACTGCGACGACGGCCTTCCTCGCGATCCATCGGACGTCGGATTTCCTTCTCCATCCGACGTGCCGCGAGCTTCCGAAGCGTGGATACGCCGCGCTGTGCATGAACACGCGCTTCGTCAACAACGAGGCGGCGGTCGACTGGGACAGGATCGCCCTCGACGTGAAGGCCGGCGTGGAGTTCCTGCGCGCGCAGGAAGGGATCGAACATGTGGTCCTGCTCGGGCACAGCGGCGGCGGCCCCACGCTGTCCTTCTACCAGGCGGTCGCGGAGAACGGCCTCGGCTTCTGCCAGGACTCTCGCAAGCTGGTGCCGTGCAAGGACGACCTCGCCGATCTTCCGGCTGCGGACGGCCTGATCCTGGCCGATGCCCACCCGGGCGTTCCGGTGATCCTGCTGCGCAGCCTTAACGGCGCCGTGCTCGACGAGACGCCGGGACGGTTTGATCCGAGCCTCGATCCCTATCGGGTCGAGAACGGATACGACTCGGCAGGATCCTCGAACTACTCGCCCGAGTTTCAGGAGCGGTACTTTGCGGCGCAGTCGGCCCGGATGAACCGTCTCATCGAGGTGGCCGAGGAACGCATGCGGGCCATTCGAGCAGGGGCGGGACCGTACCCCGACAACGACATCTTCGTCATCCCCCACGGGGGCAATCCCGGTCCGGGGCCGGGCGGAGCCTCCCAGCTGCACAGCCTGGACACGTCCGTCGCTCTGCGATCCACGAGCCGGCCCCGCAAGCTCTTGAAGAACGACGGCTCCATCGTGGAAGAAGTGGTCGTTTCCGTCAGTCCGGCGGAACTCGACACGAAGGAGTCGACGAGCGCCTTCGATCGCGGCACGAAGCTCCTGACGCTGCGGTCGTTTCTCTCGACGCAGGCGGTACGCTCCCGCAATTCGCTCGACGGGATCGACCATTGTTCCAGCAACAACTCGACCATTTGCGCGCTGGCGTCTATCGAAGTCCCGGTGCTCGTAGCGGGAATGGGCGGTTACCTCTTCATCCGCGACGCCGAGGAGGAGTTCGAAGCCGCGGCGACGGACGACAAGGACCTCATCTACATCGAAGGAGCGACCCACGGCTTCTCGCCGTGCGTGGCGTGCAATCCGGATCCACTGGCGTTCTCGAACAGCGAGAAGAACCTCTTCGACTACGTCGCCGATTGGACGAGCCGACGCTTCGGCCGGTAGAAGTTTGTTCGAGCTTAGGCGAAGATGAGGTGGGACGACGGAGGGCGTTCCATATCGCGATCGCAGGAGTGGTCTGAACAACGAGAAAGGCGTACGCCGAAGGGCGCGCCCTTCTTGCAAGCTCCTCCCGACAGCTGGATACGCGAGCAAGGTGCGGCCTCGGCACGGAATAGCCTATGCAGTGCGCTGTTGACGGAGGGGCCAATCCGCCGTGTAGTCGACGCAGCCGAGGCCTGGCAAGGGCGCGTCGCCTACGCAGAGCCTCGAAGCCGCTGGTGACGTCGACGGAGAAGCGCGGATCGGCGTGTTGCCGAGAAGCGAGCCGGAGGAGCGGTCGCTCGACCTCGGCTCCCTTGCCGGCATCAGGTCGGCGGAGGACAAGATCATAGAAGAAGACCTCGACGTCGTGCGCTCGACGCAGAGGATATCTCGTTTTGGGCGATCCCGCGGAAGACGTGGCGCCGAAAGCGACCGCACGAGCGCCAAACGTGGTTCGTTGCCGACTCGGAGAGCGACCCGAACCGTCGATGTGCCCACGTTCCGAGGTCGACATCGCAGGGCAGGGGGTGCCAAGTCCCTGTCGCCCGGGTCCGTTGTCGAGGCCCGTTCGATCTGTGGCCAGCTGCTCTTCAAGACTCACCCGAACCGCGAGGGGCGCTCCGAAGGACTGTCGGCGCCGAGCGGGTGCTGCGGCTCGATCAGCCGAACCGTCCGAGGCTGCAGGGCTTCGCGGCATATGTCCCGGGCCTCCTGATGACGGTGTCGTCGCCCATCCGTTCATCGGCCTTCTCGAACCGGTGGCGCGTCCGCCAGCTCGCTGTTTCGACGATTCGGAAAACCGGGTTATTCGATGGAGCGATCGCGGGCGTTCTCGTCGCAAGCGGGACCTGCGAGCGGGTAATCAGCGTGACCGGCAAACGCCCGACGTGCCACATCCGACGAAGATGGCCCCTGACGCCATGGCGGCTGCGGCGAAGCGTCACCAGCTGCCGACCGAGTCGACCCGACGCCCTCGTTTCGCGTGTTCGGCGATGGCAGCTCCCCTACCACCCGGTTCACCGCTTCTTTCGGGCGCTCGGATCGTCCAGACGCCTCGGGCTGCGGGGCGCGGCCGGAGAAAGGGACGTGCGGCGGACGGTGCAGACCGCCGACACGGTCGGTAGCTACTCGTAGCTGAGGCCGCCGTCGACGGTCAGGGTCTGCCCCGTCACGAAGCCGCTGGCGTCCGAACTCAGGAAAAGCAACGCTCCGCAGAGATCGTCGGGCGTCTCCAGCCGGGGTATCGAGCGTTGGGCGAGAAACGCGTTCATCTGATCCGGACTGACGGTCTCGCGAGAAACCTCCGTGTGGGTCGCGCCCGGCAGAATGGCGTTGACGGTGATGCCGTGAGTGCCGAGTTCCCGCGCCATCGACCGCGTCATGCCGAGCAGGGCGGCCTTGCTCGTCGTGTAGTGAAGATAGTTCCCTCTACCCATCGACCAAGCGGCCGACGAAATGTGGATGACGCGGCCCCAACCAGCCTCGCGCATGGGAGCGGCCACGGACTTCGACGTCAGGAAGCAACCTGTGACGTTGACGTCGATGACCCGCCGCCACTCGTCCAGAGGTATCTCCTCGAAGGGTCGCATCTTCAAGGTCGAGAAGATCGCGGCGTTGTTGACGAGGATGTCGATGCGCCCGAACCGGTCGAGAACGCGTGCCGTCATGTCCGCGACCGAGTGTTCGGAGGCGACGTCCACCTCGATGGCGAGAGAGTCCTTGCCGAGGCTGCGGAGTTCGTCGGCCACCGTCGCGGCCTTCTTCGCGTCGATATCGGCTATGATCGGCACGGCGCCCGCCTGCGCGTAGGCGAGTGCGTATGCGCGTCCCAATCCCTGGCCGGCACCGGTGATCAGCGCCACCCGATCCTTCAATCCAAGAAAGTCAGACATGCGAAGGATCCTACATGAGGTTGGGAAGGAAGGTGGTCAGCTGCGGCGCGACTGCCAGGATGATCATGCCGAGGACGAAGATCCCGACGAAGGGCCAGCTCGCGCTGAAGATCTGGGACAGGGAAAGATCGTCGGCCGCGCCCTTGAGCGCGAAGATCGTGTATCCGAAGGGCGGCGTCATACCGCCCAGCGTGATGTTGATGAGAAACAGCGTCCAGAACCATATCGGGTCGAACCCGAGAGCCTGCAGCACCGGCTGGTAGATCGGGATGATCAGAAGCATCAGGGCGATCTGATCTATGAACATGCAGGCTATGAAGGGAAACGCCAGCAGCAGGAACAACATGACCCATCGATCGTAGCCGAGTTCGACCACGAGCGAGGTGAGTGCGGCCGTTCCACCGGAGAATGCCAGAAGCTGGGCGAGCATCTTCGATGCCGCCATGATCAGAAGGATCATCGCCGCGACCGCGATCGCGGACTTCAGGGATTCCCAGACGACGCTCCAGCTGAGACCTCCGTAGATCCACGTCGTGATCAGGGCGCCGACGACGCCTGTCGCAGCCGCCTCGGAAGGCGTCGCGACCCCGCCGAGAATGAAGCCTAGGATCATGATGAAGATGATGCTGAACGGTGCGATGCGGAGCAGCGCTCGGGATCTGCTGATCGCGTTGTCGGTGACGACCCGAACGGCTTCCGCCTCGGCCATGCTGCCGACCCGCACTCTCACGAAGATGTAAGCGGCGAAGAGAAGCGCCAGCATCAGGCCCGGGACGATGCCGGCGATCAGAAGCGAGGAGATGGAGACGCCCGCGAGAGTGCCGATGATGATCACCAGAACGCTCGGAGGTATGATGGGCGCGAGGCTGGCGCCGGCCAGAATGGCGCCTGTCGCCAGCCTGACGTCGAGATTGCGTTCCCGGACGCCTGGAAGGATCGCACGTCCGAGCATCGCCGCGACGCCCATGGCGGTTCCGGACAAGGCGCCGAAGACCGTGGCCAGGCAAATCGTCAGATAGTGCTGGCGTCCCCTGACGCCCGGGACGATTCTGTCCACCGCATCGAACAGGACGTCCACGGCTTTGCCGCGGAACAGGATCTCGCCGATCAGGAGGAACAGCGGCACGGTGGCGAGGGAGGCGGTGGTCGCAGTCTCGTAGATGCTGTTGGCGTAGAGACCGAAGCCGTTGACTCCCATGAGCCAGTAGACGCCGATGATGTTGCAGATGATGAATGCCGCAAATATCGGCACGCCGATCATGAAGAGCAGGAGCAGCAGGCAAACGGCCAGGAGAACGACCAAGGGGCCGGAGATCATAGCTGCACCTTCGGGTCGCTCGAGCGCGGCATTCTTTCGAATGCGGCTACGGCGAAATGGAACGCCGAGAGAAGGAAGCCGAAGGCGATGGGCGCCGAGACGATCCACTTCGGTATGGGAATCGCGGCGATCGTGCTCACGTCCCGCTCGACCTGCCGAAGGGTCTCCCCCAGACTGACATGGAAGGTGGCGAGGCAGGCTGCCAGAGCCAGAAGTGCCGCGACGCGCGTGAGGATGCGAGCCGCTGCCAGATCCCGACGATCGGTCAGCAGCGTTATCGCGACGTGCGCCCGCTGCTCGCTCAGGGAGGGAATGACGAGGAAGATCGACCAGCAGAGAAGATACGAGATCGCGTCGCTGCCCCACCTCGTCGGCGCGTTGAAGGCGTATCGCACGACCACCTCGTAGCAGTAGGTCGCCGTCATGGCCGCCAGAGCGAGCCCGCCGAGCGCGAGGCCGAGCTTCGTCAGCTTGTGGACGAGAAACTTCACGGCGACGCCGACACGCGGCGTCGCCCCGCCAGATACACTCATCGCGGCGGCTCTCTTACTTGGTCAGACCGGCTTCGAGAGCCAGGTTCCGCGCCTGCTGGGCCTTCTCGCCGTCCTTCTCGCCGACGACCGACCATACCCCGTTCGCCCACTGGGCCGGCAATTCGGCGACGTTCTCCGGGGAAAGCGAGGTCTCGCTCATTCCGGCGGCTTCGAGCGCCTGCTTCTCGGTACGCGCGAGCTCGTTGAAGCGCTCGTAGACCTCGATCTCGAGATCTTGTCCCTCGGCCAGAAGCAGGGACTGCTCCTCGGGTGGCAGGGACTCCCACTTGTCCATGTTCATGAAGATGAGGTGCGCCACGGATCCGAAGGTCGGACGCAGGAAGTGGTCCGAGACCTCGTTCCACCTGAAGTCCAGCGCACCGATCGAAGGCCAGGCGGCTCCGTCCACGACGCCCCGCTCCAGCGCGGAGTAGATCTCGCCTCCCGGCAGAACGACGGGAGACGCGCCGAGGCGATCGAGCAGACCATGGTAGACGGGCGTGGCACGGATCGTCCTCCCGGCCAGCCCCCCGTCGGGCCCGATTGGTTCGCGGAGAATGATATGATAGCCCGAGGGCATGGTCGGCAGGGAGACGAGTTTCAGTCCCCTCTGGTTGTAGTGCTCGTCGACCATCTTCCAGAGACCGGAATCGCGGACCTGCTGGGGCGTGCCCACCACCGCGTCCATCGCCATGCCGATGCCGGTGTCGCCGAAATGGTAGGCTCCGTGGGTGAACAGCATGTCGAAGACGCCGGCCGTCACCGGCTGAAGCTGCTCGAACGGCGGGACCGTCTCGGGGCCCATCGTGGTGATGACGGTATTCCCGCCGCTCGCCTCGCGGACGCCGGCGATGAACCGCTCGGAAATCTCCTTGGAGCCGACATAGCTGGGATCCCAGCTGTTTATCATGCGCAGTTCGCTGGCGGACGCCGACGCCGTCGTCGCGAGGACGACCATCCATGCCGCGGACACGAGCGAACCGCGTAGCGTTCTGTTGTTCGTCAAGGCCATGTTCCTCCCAAAGGTCTTCGTCATTGTTCCAGGCGCGGCTGCCGAGGCTGCCCCGTGCAGTTCTCTCCCTGTTCCTGGCAATGGCATGCGACGAGCGCTCTTCTTGCGCCATTTGTCGCCGTGCCGACACTGACCTGCAGGCATGCGCCGGTCCAATAGGAATTCGGCGCCGATCGATATGTGATAGGTTATGGATGCGTCGAAGGCGAAGGGCGGCGGAAGCCGACCGTAGCCGGCGGCGGGCCTTGGGAGCCGATCGATGGAGCAATCCATTTCCAAAGACCTGGGCAGGCAGGCCAGCGAGCGCCGCACCCGGACTTTCGCGGGGCATGTGACCCTCCACAAGCTGGAGGTCTTCTGCGCGGTCGCACACTTTTCGAGCGTAACGCGGGCGGCGGAGCATCTGGCGATAGCGCAGCCGGCCGTGACCGCCCATGTGCGCGGCCTGGAGCGCAGTCTCGATACCACGCTGGTGCGACGGATCGGCCGCCACATCGAGCTGACGGAGGCGGGCGAGTGCGTCTACCGTTGGGCCGGAGACATGATCGCCAGCAGCGCGGAGATGACCCGCGAGCTCTCGGGACTCGAGGCGGGCGTTTCCGGCAGCGCCGTGGTGGGAGCGTCGATGGTGGCGGGGACCTACGTGCTGCCCGACGTGCTCGTCCGCTTCCATCGGCAGTTCCCCGATGCCGTCATCACCACGAGCATCTCCAATCCCCGGGTCGCCATGGAGAGCGTTCGATCCGGCGACTGCGACTTCTCCGTGGCTATTCTCGATCGGCGCCAGAACACCGAAGATCTGGTTCTGGAGCATCTGTGGACCGAGCCGCTTCGGCTTGTGGCGGCACCTGACACCCGTCGCATCGGCACGATCGCGAGCAGGGAAGATCTGGCGGAACTTCCCTACATAGCTCCGCCGCCGGGACAGATCGCTCGCGACGTCGAAGACGAAGCGCTGAAAGCCTGCGGCATCGTCCGGCGCAACATCGCGTTGGAGTTCGGCCATCCCGAGCCGATCCTTCACGCCGTGCGAGCCGACGTGGGCGTCAGCTTCTCCTTCGAGAGCGCGTTGCGGGAGGATCTGAGACGAGGCACGCTGCGTGTCGTGGAAACGCCGGGCGTGGCGATCGGCATCCCGCTGTACCTGATTCGTCGGAGGAATCGGCGCCTGTCGCTCTTGCAGCGGCGCCTGATGGATGCCATCAGAGCTGCCTACCACGAATTTCTCCTGTCGAGCGGCGGCCCGCAGGATGCGAGCCGTGCAGGGAGGCGGACGAGCGTCGGGCTCGGGCGCGTCGCGGATGCGTGCCGGGACACGCGGCGCCCGGACAAGGAGGACGATCGATGACCGATGCGACGACCAGCGAACGAGCCTTCTTCTCCGATCGGGGCTTCGGGCTGCGGATCGGCTTCGGCCGACGGCCGGCACTGCTGGCCGTCGACCTGATCAAGGCGTTCACCGATCCGGCGCTTCCACTCGGTTCCGATATGCAAGAACAGATTCACGCGACGAACCGACTTGCCGAAGGGGTTCGCCAGGCCGGCGGCCCCGTCATCTTCTCGACGGTGAGCTACGACGATGCGCAGCTTCGCGATGCGGGCGTGTGGCGCATGAAGCAGGGCGGTCTCGGAACGTTGTTGGCGGCATCCGGTGGGCCGGAGCTCGACGAGCGGCTGCGATACGAGGCTGGCGACTCGATCCTGACCAAGAAGTATGCATCCTGCTTCTTCGGAACCGACCTGGCTTCAAGGCTGGTCTTCTCGCAGGTCGACACGCTGATCCTGACCGGTTGCACGACCTCCGGCTGCGTTCGAGCGTCCGTCGTCGACGCTCTCCAGAACGGCTTCCGTCCGATTGTCGTGAGGGAAGCGGTCGGAGATCGTTCGAAGATCGCCCACGACCAGAGCCTATTCGACATGGACGCCAAGTACGCGGACGTGGTCGGCCTCGGAGAGGCAATGGACTATCTCGCGGCATTGGCCTGAGATCAGGGGGCGATCCATGCCCCGCCTTGCCTTGCACCGCTGAGACGTTTCGCCCTTCGTCGATCCCCGCAAAGGATGCGCCGACACGAGGGGCAGAAACGAGCAGAAGGCTCGAAATGGTCGGTGCCGATCGCATCCAACGGAATGGCGGAAGCCAGAATCACGCCGGCGTTCCATCGGCGCAGCCGCATACCATGCGTTCCAGCACGTGCGATCCGAGGCTGGTCGTCCAACACCGCTTGAAGCGCAAGCTTCCCGCCGCTCGCTCCCGCGCCAGGCGCACCCGCTCTTCTGGGGGCGGCAGGATAACCCGCTTGAGAGCGCAGGTCGCGAGCTCTTGGATGAGCAGGAAAAGCCAAGGCGTGTTCAGACCTGAGGGCGCCGCGAGGGACGGCGGAGGCGTTCCGCTGCTCGTCCTCCTTCGCATGCGCCGTCAGCGCCTCGTCGAGGACGCCGCAGCGTCAAGCATCCTGCCCCATCGGCGTTCGCCATGCCTGGACAGGGACGCCGTTGCCGCCGTCGGTGCGCTTCCTCCGCCAGCGCGCGAGATCATGATCGCCGAAAGCTCCAGGAGGCGACCGCGTGCACCATAGGCGTGCTGAACACCGCCGCTAGCGGGTTCTCACTGGCTGGAGCCGCCGGGCGGGGCGAAGCGCGCTCCGGACAACAGCGCTGTCGCCAGCTGGCACGCGCTGCCGGCAGCCTCCGCCATCTGAGGCAGCACCAGCCATTCCAGCGTCCAGGCGGCCCCCGAGCGCTCGTTCTCGTGGATCATGGATTGGGAAAGCGTTCCGAGAAGCCCGGCATTGAGGCGCCCGAGCGAGACCAACACCTCGGCGCCGATCGGGTTGCGCTTGTGGGCCATGGCCGAGGATCCGCCGCCGCCGGCGAGCTCGACCGCGTGGACCCGGGTCTGCGCCATCAGCGCCACGTCCTGCCCGACCTTGGCAAGGCTTCCGGTGAGGAGCGCGAGAGCGTGGGCGACGTCGAGGATCGGCGTGCGGTCGGAGTGCCAGGGCGGCGCGTCGCGGAGATCGAGGCGGCGCGCGAGGTCCGCCCGCAACGCCGGATAGTCGCGGCCGAAGCTCGCACCATCGCCGATCGGACCGCCCAGCTGGATCGGCAAGCCGGTGGCGAGAGCGCGGAAGCGGACGCGATGGCTCTCCAGCGGGAGGCGCCAGGTGGTGAGCTTGTCGGCGACGGTGAAGGGCAGCGCGGCCTGCATCCGCGTCTGGGCCATGAGAGGCGTGCCCGCCTGATCGGCCTCGATCGCCCTAAGGATATCGAGAAGCGCCGCCACCCGCCCGTCGATCAGTGAGAGGACGCGTTTCAGGCGCAGCATCAGCCCGCTATCCACGACGTCCTGGCTCGTCGCGCCGCGATGAACGAAGGCGGCGGCGTCCTGCCCGCAAGCGGCGCGAAGCTCGGCTACCAGAGCCGGAATCGGCACGCCGTCCCGCGCCATGCCGAGGCCGATGGCCGCGATGTCCGCGCTCAGCCCGGCGGCGGCCTCGGCGATGGTGCCGGCAGCGCCTGCGGGAACGATCCCAAGCGCCCCTTGCGCCAGCGCCAGCGCCGCCTCGAAGTGCAGCATCGCCGAGAGTTCGGCCGCCGCCGAGAAGTGCGCGGCGATCTCGGCATCGCCGGCGAGGCTCTCGACCAGGGGGCGCTCCGCCGCCATTATCACACCCGCTCGATCGCGATGGCGATGCCCTGGCCGACGCCGATGCACATGGTGGCCAGCGCCCGGCGCTTGCCCGTGAGCTGGAGCTCGAGCGCGGCCGTGCCGGTGATGCGGGCGCCCGACATGCCGAGCGGGTGGCCGAGCGCGATGCCGCCGCCGTTCGGGTTCACGCGCGGATCGTCGTCGGCGATGCCGAGGTCGCGCAGCGTCGCAAGCCCCTGGGAGGCGAAGGCCTCGTTCAGCTCGATGACGTCGAAGTCCGAGGCCTGGAGGCCTAGCCGCTCCATCAGCTTCTTCGAGGCCGGCGCCGGGCCGAAGCCCATGATGCGCGGCGGAACACCGGCGGTTGCCCCGCCGAGGATGCGGGCGATGGGGGTGAGCCCGTGGCGTCTGGCCGCCGCCTCGCTCGCCACGATCAGCGCCGCCGCCCCGTCGTTGACGCCCGACGCGTTGCCCGCCGTCACGGTTCCGCCCTTGCGGAACGGGGTGGGCAGCTTGGCGAGGGCCTCCATCGTGGTGGCGCGGGGATGCTCATCGCTATCCACCACCTTCGGCTCTCCCTTTCGCTGTGGGATCGTAACGGGGACGATCTCGTGTCCGAGGCGGCCGTTCTCCTGCGCGGCCGCCGCCTTGTTCTGGGAGCGGACAGCGAAGGCGTCCTGGTCCTCTCGGCTGACGTGGAAGTCCTCGGCGACGTTCTCGCCCGTCTCCGGCATGGAGTCGACGCCGTACTGGGCCTTCATCAGCGGGTTCACGAAGCGCCAGCCGATCGTGGTGTCGTGGATCTCGGCGTGGCGCGAGAAGGCGCTCTCCGCCTTCGGCATGACGAAGGGCGCGCGGGACATCGACTCGACCCCGCCGGCGATCACGAGCTCGGCCTCGCCGGACTTGATCGCCCGCGCCGCCGTGATCACGGCGTCCATCCCCGAGCCGCAGAGGCGGTTCATCGTCGTGCCCGGCACGTTCTCGGGGAGACCGGCAAGCAGGAGCGACATGCGCGCGACGTTGCGATTGTCCTCGCCCGCCTGGTTGGCGCAGCCGAAGATCACCTCGTCCACGGCGCCGAAGTCGACGGACGCATGGCGCTCCATCAAGGCCTTGAGGGGCACGGCCCCGAGGTCGTCGGCCCGGACGGACGACAAGGAGCCGCCAAAGCGGCCGATCGGCGTGCGCAGGTAGGCGCAGATGAAGGCTTCGCTCATCTCAAAGCTCCGGAACGACAAGGTCGGCGACGGGCCCGGGGACGAGGAGTTCAGCGCCCGTCTGGGCTTGCAGGTCATCGACCGACAGAGACGGCAGCTTCTCGCGTAGTACGAAGCGCCCGTTCTCGATGTCGATGACGGCGAGGCTCGTGTAGACGCGGGTGACGCAGGCGACTCCCGTCAGCGGCAGCGAGCAGCGCTTCACGAGCTTCGGCTTGCCGTCCTTTGTCACGTGGTCGGTGATGACCGCGACGCGCTTCGCGCCGTGGACGAGGTCCATCGCCCCGCCGACGGCCGGCACGCCCTTCGGCCCCGTCGACCAGTTGGCCAGATCCCCGCTCTCGGCCACCTCGTAGGCCCCGAGGATCGCGACGTCGAGGTGTCCACCGCGCACCATGGCGAAGCTGTCGGCGTGGTGGAAGAAGGCCGTGCCGGCTTTGAGCGTCACCGCCTTCTTGCCGGCGTTGATGAGGTCCCAGTCCTCTTCGCCCGGCCGCGGCGCCTCACCGAAGCCGAGGATGCCGTTCTCGGTGTGGAAGACCGCCTCGCGGCCCGGCGGCTGGAACTTGGCCACCATCTCGGGGAAGCCGATGCCGAGGTTGACGTAGGCCCCGTCGGCGATGTCCTGCGCGGCGCGCCAGGCGATCTGGGTGGCGGAAAGCTTGGAGCTCATGCGGCCTTCTCCGGGTAGGCGGCGCCGGTACGGTTGAGGTCTTCCTCCTGCGCGGGGTTCGGCACCTCGACGAGTCCCTGCACGAAGATGCCGGGCGTCACGACCGCTTCGGGATTGATGGCGCCGGGCTCGACGATCTCGGTGACCTGCGCGATCGTGACCGCCGCGGCGGTCGCCATCAGAGGGTTGAAGTTGCGGGCAGCCTTGTTGAAGACGAGGTTGCCGAGCCGGTCGCCCTTGTGGGCCTTGATGATCGCGAAATCGGCCTTCAGCCAGAGCTCGCGCACGTAGGGGCGCCCGTCGAACTCCTCGACCGGCTTGTCCTTCGCGAGGTCGGTGCCGTAGCTCGTCGGGGTGTAGAAGGCCGGGATGCCCGCGCCCCCCGCCCGGATGCGCTCGGCGAGGGTGCCCTGCGGCACCAGTTCCAGCTCGATCTCGCCGGCGAGATAGCGCTCTGTGAAGACGCGCGGGTCGGCCGAGCGGGGAAAGGAGCAGATGAGCTTCCGCACCATGCCCTGTTCGATCAGCGCCGCGAGGCCGACATGGCCGTTGCCGGCATTGTTGTTGACGACCATCAGGTTCTTCGGGCTGCCGGTCGAAAGGTACCGGTCGATCAGCGCGTGGATCAGCTCGATCGGCGCGCCAGAGCCGCCGAAGCCGCCGATCATCACGACTGCGCCGTCCGGGATGCCCGACACCGCTTCGGAAAGGCTGGGAATGGTCTTGTCCATGGGCACCTAGTCACATGTCCAGGAAGACGGTTTCGCCATCGCCCTGAAGGCGAATGTCGAAGGTGAAGACGGGCATCCCGTCGCGCTCCGTGCGCGGGGCGACGAGCGTCGCCCGCCGCACCGGGTCGGGAATGCGGTTCAGGAGCGGGTCGACCGAATTGGCTTCCGCCTCGTCGCCGAAGTAGAGGCGGGTGTGCAGGCCGAGATTGATGCCGCGCGCGACGATCCAGACGGTGACGTGCGGCGCCTGGAGGCCGCCGCCGGAAAACGGCACGCGGCCCGGCCGGATCGTCTCGAAGCGGAAGAGACCGTCCGCATCCGAGACGGGCTGGCGCGCCCAGCCGGCGAAGGCCGGATCGGCGGTCCCGCGCGTCTCCGTGGGCGAGTTGTGGAGCCCCGCGGCATCGGCCTGCCAGATCTCGACCAGCGCGTCGCGCACGAGCGCGCCCGAGCCGTCGATGATCCGCCCCTCGACGAGGATCCGCTCGCCCACCGTCTCGGGCCCGACGAGGACGAGGCCGAGGTCATCCTTCCAGACGCCGGTGATCTCCACCCAGTTCGGGTTGGTGCCGATGTGGACGTAGGGGCCGGCGGTCTGGGAGGGGCTCTCCTTCAGGTAGTCGAGGCGCTGGACCATCAGTTGCCCTCCATCCGATTCTCGAACAGCGTGGAGCGCCGGCCGCGCAGGACGATGTCGAACTTGTAGGCGAGGCTGTCCATCGGGATCGTCTCGTGTCGGTCGAGGGCGGCGACGAGGCGCTCGATGGCGGCGGGATCGGGGATCGTCTTGACGATCGGACACTGCCAGATCATCGGGTCGCCCTCGAAGTACATCTGGGTGATCAGGCGCTGCGCGAACGCGTGGCCGAAGACGGAGAAGTGGATGTGCGCCGGGCGCCAGTCGTTGACGCCGTTCGGCCAGGGGTAGGCGCCGGGCTTCACGGTCCGAAAGGCGTAGCGCCCTTCCGCGTCGGTGATCGCCCGACCGCAGCCGCCGAAGTTCGGGTCGATGGCGGCGAGGTAGCTTTCCTTCTTGTGCCGGTAGCGCCCGCCCGCATTGGCCTGCCAGAACTCCACCAGCGCGCCCGCCACGGGACGCGCGTTCTCGTCGAGCACGCGGCCGTAGACCACGATGCGCTGGCCGATCGCCTCGCCGCCGTCTTTGGCGAAGTTGCGGATGAGGTCGTTGTCGAGAGGGCCGAGGACGTCGTGGCCGAAGACCGGCCCCGTCTCCTCCGAGGGCGTCGTCGGCATGGACAGGAGCGCCTGCCGGGGCGCGCGTAGGACGGAGGTCTTGTAGCCCGGCGTCAGGGCCGGCGGGTGCCAGTCCCGGTCGCGTTGGAAATAGGCGCCGCTCATCGTGCCGCTTCCTCCATCTCGGCGAATGTCGTCTTGGCGATCTTGATCGCGTGGTTGGCCGCCGGCACGCCGGCATAGACGGCGACGTGCATCAGCGCCTCGACCACGTCCTCGGCGCTCGCGCCGGTGTTTCTCGTCGCGCGCACGTGCATCGCGAGCTCCTCGTCCTGCCCGAGGGCGGCGAGGAGCGCGAGCGTCACGATCGAGCGCTCGCGGCGCGTGAAGTGCGGGCGCGACCAGACCGAGCCCCAGGCGCCTTCCGTGATGAAGCGCTGGAACGGCGCGTCGAAGGGCGTCGCCGCGGCGGACGCGCGGTCGACATGGGCGTCGCCCAGCACCGCGCGGCGCACGGCCATGCCGGCCTCGAAGCGGTTCGGGGCCTCGACCTCGGCGCCGAGGTGCGAGGCGATCAGC
Organism: Antarcticirhabdus aurantiaca; assembly: GCF_009765365.1. Taxonomy (GTDB): domain Bacteria; phylum Pseudomonadota; class Alphaproteobacteria; order Rhizobiales; family Rhizobiaceae; genus Antarcticirhabdus; species Antarcticirhabdus aurantiaca. The sequence goes on along the minus strand of NZ_VTOM01000003.1, from coordinate 52,040 downwards.
GCCGCGATCTCGGCGGGCCGCTCCAGGCAGGGCAGATGCCCGGCCCCGGCGACGAGCTCGAAGCGGGCGCCGGGGATGCGCCCGGCGGTGTCGCGCACGAGGTCGGGCGGAGTCGGCTTGTCGGCGTCGCCGGCGATGGCGAGCGTCGGGGTGGCGATGTGCGCGACCGCCTCGCGATAGTCAGCATCGCGCACGGCCGCGCAGGCCGCGGCGTAACCTTCCGCCGGCGTCGCCTCCAGCATGGCGCGCCATGCGGCGAAGCGGGCGGGGTGGCGGCCAGCGTAACCGTCGGAAAACCAGCGCGAGACGACCGCCTCGCCGATCGAGGCGACGCCCCCGGCCCGGACGGCGGCGATGCGCTCGTTCCACGCGTCGGACGTACCGATCCGCGCGGCCGTGTCCATCAGGACCAGCCTTTCGACCCGCTCGGGGGCGTGGATTGCGACGTGCTGAGCGATGAGACCGCCGATCGATAGGCCGACGATCGAGGCCGCGCGCCAGTCGAGCGCGTCGAGAAGGGCCGTCAGGTCGCCCGCGAGGAGCGGGATAGAATAGGGACCGGGCGTCGTCTCGCTGAGGCCGTGGCCGCGCTTGTCGACGAGGAGGATCTCGAAGCTGTCGCTCAAGCGGGCGACGACGTCGTCCCAGATCCGCAGGTCCGAGCCGAGGGAATTCAGGAAGACGAGGCGCGGCGCGCCGCGGCGTCCGGCGAGCCGGTGATGAATCGCGATTCCGTTCGCTGTCACGAATGCCATGGCGTCCTCCCGGCCTCGTCTCGGCATAATTCGCTTGAACGGTGATGTAAAATGAGGATCGATGCAGCTTTCATAACCATGGAGTTATAGACATGCGAATGTCGGCCGTGCGCCTGCGCCACCTCCGGGCCTTCGTCGCCGTCGCCCGGCAGGCGAGCGTCGGGCGGGCCGCGTCGGACCTGTCGATCACCCAGCCGGCCGTGTCCAAGGCGATCCGGGAGCTGGAGCGGATCCTCGGCGTCGAGCTGTTCGACCGCGCCCGGCGCGGCGCCGTTCTATCGCGCTTCGGCGAGATGTTCCTGCGCCACGCGGAGGCGAGCCTGTCGGCCCTGCGCCGCGGGCTGGAGGAGGTCGAGGGCGCAACAACCGAGCACGCGCTTCCCGTGCGCGTCGGGGCGCTGCCGACTGTTTCGGCGCGCCTCCTGCCGAGCGCCATCCGGCGCTACCAGGCACACGGCTTTGGCGCGGTGCCGCGCGTCGTCACCGGCCCGAACGACTACCTCACCCAGCAGCTGCGCCAGGGCGATCTCGACATCGTCATCGGCCGGATGGGAGAGCCGGAGGCGACCACTGGCCTGGTCTTCGAGCACCTCTACTCCGAGCCGCTCGTCTTCGCCGTTCGAGCGGACCACCCGCTCGCCGGGGCGCCGCTCTCGCCCGGCGCCCTTGGCGCGTTCGAATGGCTCCTGCCGCCGCCCGGCTCGGTGATCCGGCCGGTCGTCGATCGCTTCTTCGCGGCCTTCAACCTGCCGCGCCCGGCGAGGATCGTGGAAACCGTCTCGCTGGCCTTCTCGCGCCGCTACGTCCGCACGAGCGACGCGATCTGGGTCATCTCGGAAGGCGTGGTGCTGGAGGATCTCCAGAGCGGCGAGTTCGCGCGTCTCGCCTTCGATACGGACGACACGATGGGGCCTGTCGGCGTCACGTTGCGCGCCGGCATCTCGCTGTCCGCCCCGGCCGACGTGCTGCTCCAGGAGCTGCGCGCGGTCGCCGCCGAGATCCGATGCTCATGATGCCGATCATCGGCGGACATGGAGGCTATGTCGTTGGTCTCGCGGCACTTCGGGCGGCAGGCGTCGATCGTCGGAAGTCGGCGCGCAGCCCGCAATCTTCGACCGAAAAGCCCGGATATCGTCCATCGAACGATCCACTCGCCGATCTGAACCGTTTCGAACTGAACATCGCATCGTCGCACCGACATCGAGAGCACCGATCGTCCAGTCGGGGGACCGACTCGGCTCCCACGGCCGCTGCTCCGCGATCGGCGCCATCTCGACGATCACGCCTCGCGGAGCAGCGCCCTGACGGCAGCCTCGACATGACCGTGCAAGCACGCATCGTCCGGCATCGGAGCGTCGGCAAGCAATCTTCCGAGTTGCAGCTCCGTGAGGATCATCCCATGGAAAAGCCGGGCAAGCCTTTCCGCGCTTCCTGCCGGCGTTCTCGACTGTTCTTCGAGATGAAGAAATATCGTCCATAGCGCGCGGTAAACAGATCGGGGGCCGGCAGAATAGAAGACATGACCGACTTCGGGAAAGCGTCGCGCTTCCGCCAGCACGATCCGGTGGATGAGGATGCCGTCGTCGGAAAGCACGCACTTCAGGAACGTCACTCCGAAACTCGAGAGGGTGACAGCAGGGTCCTCGCTCGTCGATGCCGGCTGCATGATCGGTCGCAACGTTCTTTCGCAGCGCTGACGGATGGCTTCCGAAAACAGCGCTTCCTTGCTTCCGAACTCTCGATAGATGCTTGCCTTCGATCCTCCGCTTCGGGCGATGATCGCGTCTATGGTCACATTGTCGAATCCGTTCCGGAGGAAGAGGTCGCCTGCTTCTTCCAGGAAGGCCTCCCGGCGCTTCGCCGACTTCGAGTTTCCGGAACGACCGGGCGATGTTTGCGCGAGTGGCAAAATTTCCAAAATCCTCGTTGACGGAGCAGCTCGGTAATGTACCGTACATTACTAAACTGAGCTCGGCAATGCGGGATTGGATCCGATGCCGGAGGGAAGCCGTATCGCTTCAGACGCGTGACTGGCTGATCTCTGCCCACGCCAAGGCTGGGTTCTGCATTCCGACCGAAGACCCAGAACGAGACGTGAGATGAAGCTTTTCGTCCGGACTCCGTCGTTTCAACGCCATCCGGCATCCTGGTTCGGCGCGCTGATCCTTTGTCTCGTCTGCATGACGTCGGCGCATGCCGCCGGCGTCCAGGTCCAGGACAACGTGGAATACGCGGTTCACGACGGAATATCGCTCACGGGAACGATCTACTCACCAGCGGGCAGCAGCCGCTCGCCGGCGATCGTGGCGATACATGGCGGTGGGTGGCAGGTCGGCGATCGCAGCGTCTACAAGCATTGGGGGCCGTACCTTGCGGAGCGCGGGTACACGGTCTTCGCTATCGAGTACAGGCTGGGCAAGGATACGTATCCCGAGTTGGTCCAGGACGTGCTTGCTGCGATAAAGTATATCCGCGGCAACTCGGACGAGTTGAATGTGGATCCCGATCGATTGGCGCTGATCGGCGACTCGTCGGGCGGACATCTGGCCGCGTTGGCCGCGCTTGCCGGCAAGGAGGAGCCTTTCCGCGGCGCCTATCCCGCCGATGCCCACAGCGGCGTCGACACGGCAGTGAAGGCGGTTGTCACCATCTACGGCGTGTTCGATATGGCCGCGCAGTGGAACCACGACCAGCTTGCTCGACCTCTCGACCAGATCTCCCAGAACTATCTCGGCGTTGCTCCTATGGAGAGCCGGCGTGTCTATTTCGAAGCGTCGCCGATCAGCTACGCCGAACAGTCGCGGCGCGGAACGGCGTTTCTCGTCGTCTACGGTACGCAGGATGACGTGGTCGATCCCGAGACGCAGTCGATTCCCTTCATCAACGCCCTCAAGCAGGCTCGAATCCCGGCGCAGCCGCTTGTCGTCGAAGGGGCGCCGCATTTCTGGATTTGGGACCCCATAGATGAACCGCAGAGCTTCACGCATTTCCTTGCGCCGCGGCTACTCTGGTTCCTGCAGTCGCGGCTCTAGCAAGCGTCGACATCGATAGATCAACAAGAGGAGCGATGACATGAGCGTCAAGAAGACGATAATCGAGCCGACCTGGGAAGCGAAATACGCCTATTCGCCGGCCGTGGTGACCGAAGGCGGCAAGACGGTCTGGCTCGCCGGACACGTCGGGTTCGTCGACGATAGCGGAGCATCGCTTGCAGGCGATTTCGAAGCCCAGACGCGGCAGGCGTTCAAGAACGTCGAAAAGACCATGCAACGAGCGGGCGGAAGTCTCGCCGACATCGTCTGGATGACGGTAGCGATCTCTGACGGCCGCTATTCGCAGCGTTTCAGCGACATCCGCAAGGAGATCTACGGCAAGGACTTTCCAGCGAGCACGCTGTTGACGACGTCCGCTTTCGCTGCCGCCGAGATCATGGTGGAGATTACCGCTGTCGCCGTCCTCGACGCATAGCGGCCGATGGTGGTCGTCTTGCGGCCGTCCGGTCGGGAAAAGACTACCATCGGCCGAGATCACGCGAAAACGGAGATTGCCGCGAGGCGTGAGGCTCACGCGTACGTCGCCGCCTTCATGGCGATGTGCGGACTTCCGGCTACCGCCGGCGGCGCGTAGCCGCGGGAGGCGACCAAGGACCGAGTCCCGCTCGATCTGAGCGGAGGGGCGTCGTTCTGCTCGCGCTTGTCGAGGACGGGACCATGCTTCTGATGAAGTGCTGTCGTCGATCGGCGGTGACGGGATCGGCATCGGACCCATCATCCTGGAGAGCGTCGCATTCGCCCGCGCTTCTGTCTACGCGCGCTTCCGCCTCGCCCATGGGGAGACGTCGATCGACGCCGTCGACGCCGAGCGGGACATGCACGACGACCGTCAGCACGTCGGGTTCGCCGAACATGAGTTGTGCCGAGATGAAGAGTGTATCCACTCGGCGTGCTTTCATCGTGCGCCGGACCATTCGTGCCTCGCGTTGATCGGCGGTGCGCCTGCTCCGGAATTAGGATCCCGCCCGGGACGCATCGCGCCGGCCGTACGGTCTGCTCTCATCTTGCTTCTAGTTCGATGCAGGTTCGTTCCAAGCTGGACGTTCTGGTTTCCGGAGAAGAGTGGATACGCGGGTATCAAGCATGTCGGCTTCCTCGGCGTCTCCGGTGAACGCGTCGAGGACGAAGGCGCGGTGATCGGCTTGCCGCGGCAGGAACATCTTCGCGATCGGGAGAGCGACCGCAACGGGATCGAAGCTGCCGCCAAGACGATCCGCATTTCGGGTCCTTCCGTTCCAAGTTCCCCGCTGAAAGCAGCTGAAGCGGTTCTCGCAAGTTCGATCGTCCAGAACATCCCGGAAGACGGTCCGGCAGGATGTATGGGCTAGCATCGGTTCCACGAGCACAAGGAGAAACCTATGTCGCTTGGTTGCGATGACGAAGAAGATCCGCTGCAGATCGTCGTCTTTCCGGGCGGCTTCAACTGGCCGCTCTTTGTCGCTGACGAGGGAGGTTTTTTCGCCGACAACCGCGTTGCCGTGAACATCACGCCGACTCCGGATTCGAAGTTCCAAATGGCGGGACTCGTCGACGGGCGATTCGACATCGCCTTCACCGCGATGGACAATGTGGTCGCCTATTTGGAGGGCCAAGGTGCCGTAGAGACGAGGTTCGAACCAGACCTCGTCGCCTTCATGGGAAGCGACAGCGGATTCCTTCGGCTGGTGTCGGTTCCGGACATCGCCACCATCGAGCAGCTTGCTGGCCGCCGACTGGGGGTCGACGCGCTCACGACGGGCTATGCCTTCGTACTGCGGAAGCTCCTCGACATGGCGGGGATCAAACAGACGGAGATCCGCTTCGTGCAGGCCGGGGGCGTCAAAAGCCGATACGATTCGTTGTTGCGGCGGGATTTCGATGCCACCCTTCTCGTAACTCCCTTCGAGGCCATGGCGACCGATGAAGGCTGCAATCAGCTGGCCGACGCCTCGCGGGCGCTTGGCGCTTACCAGGGTGTCGTAGCGGCTACCCGGCGCCGATGGGCGCACGACAACCGCGAAAAGATCCTCGCCTTCATTCGCAGCTACCGTGCGGCTCTCGACTGGCTCTTCGATCCGGGAAACAAGACCCGGGCGCTGGAAATCTTTCGGCGAAACGTGCCGGGAGCGGGCGACGCGTTGGCCGGAAAATCCTACGACATCCTCCTCGACGCCGAAGGTGGCTTCTTCCGGGATGGTCGTCTCGACCGGCAAGGCATCGCGAACGTCGTCGCGCTCCGCAGCGAATACGGGCGACCGGTCAAACTGCTGAACGATTCCTTGAAGTACTACGACACCATCTACTTGGAGGATGCGCTCGTGTAGGGCGATGCACCTCGCGCTCGCTCGCCAGGCGCTCCACATCTCATCGAGCGTTATGTCCTTGCGCTCCTCGATCGCAGCGGTCACGGACCCTTCGTGCGCGTCCGACTGCGATCCACGCGGCCGCCCCCGTCGGCGCGCCAAGCGCTCAGCGTCATGCGCCGGCCGCACCCGGCGCACTGCCGTTGCGACCGCCACCCCGAACCACGCTGCCGCTGATCGAGGCGCTGCCCCACCGGGCGCGACACCGGATCGCGCCCTCGAGGATCCTCGCTGCAGGCTCGTGCCAACGCCGCCTCTGCGAAGGCAACCGTGAACCACAAGCCGTCACAGCCGTCACCGGCGAACCGGCTCCGCCGGCAGGAGGCGTGCTCTGGGGGCACGGCTTTGCACATGCCGGCAAGCCCGGCCGTTTCCGAGACGACCCCATCACGGCAGTTCGGTCGGGTTCCGAGCACCATCGAGGCTGCTCCTTGGTCCATTCTGTCGCTCCGGTCCCGTCGTCGCGCAGCGAGCGCCACCCGGGCGAACGGTAGAGCACGGCCAGATGTCGGATCGGGAACCTGCCGCGTCACGGCCTGCAGTCGTGGCCACGCGGCCCATCGGGGCGGTCTTGGCCTTTCGCCGTCCAGATCGATCTGACGGCCTGCTGTGCGGCCCTGCCGTTGCCAGAGCCGGGCTCGCTCGCCTCTACCGTTGGTGAGCCGCTCGGTGCGAGCGGCCGTCATCCCACACGAGATGCGCTTCGTCGTCGAGCTCCCCCGATCCGCCCGGTCAACCGCTCGAATTGCAAGTTTTTGCCTTATCGTCTGCGGCATCGCTTGATGGCGATGCCGCGTCGGAACTCCGACCGCGGGCCAAGGTATCCCTCCACCTGGTCGCACGCCCGGTTCGGCGACGATGGCGCGGGTGACCGGACGCCGATCCTGCCGACGGCGTCGTAGTCGCGCAGCCATGTGAGAAGTTCAGCCAGCTGCCGGTCCCGTTCCGTCACGACCTCCTCGTGACCGCGTCCGAATTCGTACCAGCCCTTGCCTGTCAACGCCCCCAGATGGCCTTGGTCCACAAGTTGGCGGAGCGCCTTGCGGGCCTTGAAATTCTCGTCTCCGGTCTGGTCGTAAAGCGAGTCCGTCACCGCCAGCGCGGTTCGTTTGGAAACGACGAGATCCTCCGTCAGCAAAGGACCCCAGAGCGCAAGCCTCGGCCCGAGGCTCAAACGAACTGCGGCATCGATACCCTCGCGCGAAGCGAGACCTTCGTCCATCAGACGGTAGATCTCCGACAGCATGGCGAATTGGATGCGGTTCACGAGAAAGCCCGGCCGTTCGGCGATCGCGACGTCGACATGGTCTAGCGACGAGACGAAGGTGCCGCCCCATTCCACCACCTCGGGCGGCGTGAACTCGGCATGGATCAGCTCCACCACGCGAACGATGTGTGCAGGCGTCACATAGTGGATTCCGAGAACGCGCCGTTTGTGCGTGACGTCGGTCGCGATCTGCGACAACAGAAAGGAGGACGTGTTGGTGGCGATGACGACGTTCTCTCGACAGAGTCGGTCAAGCCGATGGAAGAGAGCCTGTTTTACGCTCAGCACTTCCTGGACCACCTCGTGGACGAGGATCGCGCCCTCGACCGCTCGCTCCAGATCGCCTTCGAAACGGATCCTATCTACGACGTTCTTGGCGTGAGCCTCATCCCCTGTGATCGCGGATGCGATCGGCATGGCTCGCGTACCGAACTGCTGCAGCATTTCCGTCTGCACGTCGTTCACGACGACGTCGTAGCCGTGCCGCGAGTACAGCGTGGCTATCACACAGCCCATGAAACCGGCGCCGACGACGCAGATGCGAGCTCCGGGGAGGGGAGGCGCAATGTCGAAGTCACGTTCTGTCAATGGACGGCCGCATACATGATGCGCTCCTCGGTTGCTTCGTTCGGGGTGAATTCTTCGACAATGCGGCCCGCGCGCGAGACGAGGATCCGGTCCGAGATGTTCATGATCTCGGGAAGATAGGAGGAGATCACGACGACCGCGATGCCGTCGTCGGCCAGCCGGTTCAGGAGCTGATGGATCTCGGCAATCGCGCCGACGTCGACACCCCGGGTCGGCTCGTCGACGATTATGAGCTTGGGCTTCTGGACCAGAGACCGGGCGATCACGACCTTCTGCTGATTGCCGCCGGACAACTCGATGACCCTGGCATTCGAGTTGATGGCCTTGATGTTCAGTCGTTTGGTCCATTCGTCCGCCATTCGTTTCACTTCGCCGTAGCGGAGAATGAAACTCGAGCTGACATTGGCCGCCTGCGCGCCGCGATGGATGTTCTCTGCGATCGACATGCTTTCGAAGAAGCCCTCGATCTTCCGGTCCTCCGTGACGTACACGATGCCGTCCATGACCGCGGAGCGCGGGGTCCGGTAGCGTACGGGCTTGTTGTTCAGCCGTACCTCGCCGCCGTGGAAGAAGTCGCGCTTGTAGATGCCGGAGATCACCTTCGCCGCCTCGGTGCGGCCGGAACCGATGAGACCGAAAAGCCCGGTGATCTGTCCGGCGTAGACGGAGAACGAGTTGTTCTTGACGATCTTGGACATGGACAGGTTCTGCACCGACAGAACTTTCCTGCCGGGGCGCCGTACCCGATCTTCGCCGTGCTCATGATAGAGTTCTCCAGACAACGCCCGACCGACCATGGCTCGTACGATCGTCTCCCGATTGAACGCCTTCACGTCGTCGCTTGCGATCATCTCGCCATCGCGGAGGATCGAGATCCTGTCGGAGAGCGCCAGCGCCTCCTCCAGGGCATGGCTGATGAAGATGACGGAGACGCCCCGCTTCTTCAGATTGTTGATAGGCGTTGCGAGCGGGCCCTCTTGATGTCAGTCCGCTCAACAGGTTGCCGCGCCGATCGGCGTAGAAGCTGGGTGCCGATCCACACCCGGTCTACGAGAGGGCGTTGGCGGGGTGGACGAGACTCGATCGGGTGGCCGTCGACAACAGCTGAAGCCGACGGGTGGAAAGTTTGTGGCTGGATCCGGCCGCAGTCGACGCGACCATGTCGCCGTCCGTCCGGCAGCTCACTCTCTTCTGACGCTTGCCGACCCCGTCCGCCGGCACCATCTCACCGGTGGACGGGGAGCCTCGAGGCGCCTTGAGGTGGAAGGCCCGCTCTCCGGCGACGGATCGAGCGGGCCTTTTCCGTTCAGTCGCCCAACTCGCCGTAGTACCCCTTGGGCGCGATGCCCGGGCACGCTTCCCACGTCGACGACCAGCTGATCCGGCCGGGCTCCAGCGGAAAGATCCCGAACGGCTTCCCCTTCACCCGCCCGACCGCGATCCCATCGACCTCGCCGACGGGCCCTAGCACGACGGTGCCGATCGCCGCGGTCGTCGAGATCGAGCACAGCGGCAGGAGGTCGAAATCCGTCGGGTCGGTCGCCGTCCATTCGACGGACCATCGGCCGGCACCGGCGGGCTCGATCGTCAGCTCGCACGCCAGGTCGCCGCACGCGCCGGACCAGCGACCGGTATACGGGTCGTCGGCGGCCGCCGCGGCGGGGAGGGCGAGGACGAGCGACAGGGTGGCGAGAACGGCTCGCATGACGGTCTCCAGTTTCGAGCTTTGGATTCAGAGTCGGTGGTGGATCATCCAGGGTCGGTCACACGCCTGGTCGCTCGAGCGTCGGCCACATGTTCAAGTCCGCGGATGCCGCCTCGGCGCAGATAGCTGCGGACGAGGGCGGCCTCGTCGGCGTCGAGATTCCTGCCGGCGACGAAAGCCGGCCATGTGACGCGCCCGTCGATGAGGTCGTCGAGGTCGTCGCGGATGCTCACTCGTCGTCCTCCGGGTTCTCGTCGGCCAGCGCCTGGAGCCGTTCGATGACGGATTCCGGTAGGGTTTCGGGAACGACCCTCATCGACAGATCGCGAAGGATCAGAATTCCGTGCTCGCCGGCGATGCGCAGGAGGCCGGCGAGGTCGGTGCCGAGCACCCAGCTTGCGACCTTTGTGCTCGTGCCGCCGGACGCCCACATCTCGACGACGGCGGCGGGCAGGTCGCCCGGTGTCTCGTCGAAGGCCAACTCGATCCAGGCCGCCACGCTCCTACGTCGGCGCTCCTCGTCCCGCTCGGTCACGACCCGCCCCCGCGCATCCGCCGGATCCGCTCCGCCAGCGCCTCGTCGACGGCCGCCGGCGCCGCATCCGGATCGGTCCGCTCCGCGAGCAGCTGCTGCGCCAGCGCTTCGCCGGACGCTGCCCGCCGCGCCAGGCGGACGCCGGTGAGCGACTCGATGGCGGCGGTCCGTGCGGCGCGGCGGATCCGGGCCGCTTCGGCGAGCGTCAGGCCCAGGCGGTCGGCGAGGGCAGGCCAGCCGAACTCGCCGTCCAGCCAGCGGTCGATGTCGGTGTCTTCGGTCACGTGTCGTCCTCCTGCCCATCGAGGCTCTCGCCTAGGATCCGGGCGATCGCCGCCGGGTCCGCCCGCTCGGCCCGGGCACGCATCATCGCGGCGCCGGCGTCGTCGGGCGGCGTCAGCTGCGGCTGCCTTCCGAACGGCCACTGGAAATCATCCGGCCTCTCGATCGCCTCCTCGATGTTCGCCCAACTCGCGAAGGGGCGATCGTCTGCGAGGTCGACGATCAGCCGCGGATCGAACCCAGTCTGCTCGCTCTCGTCCTGCCGGCGGGCATGCGCCGCGTGCTGGTATCCTCTCGGATTGCACAGGATTCGTGTGCCGCCGATCCAGTAATCCTTCCGCTCGTGCGTGTGACCATGAATCCAGAGCTGCGGTCGGTAGCGGTAGATGATCGGCTCGAGGTCGGATGCGTAGGACGCGTCCAGGTCCTCGATATACGAGGGGTCCCGCAGCGACATCGGCGACGGCGCATGGTGCGTGAGGACGATCGTCGGACCGTCAAACGGCGTCGCCAGTGCGGCTTCGATGGCGGCGCGGTGGCGCAGGTGCTCGTCGAGCAGCGCATGGGGTCGCAGGCGTCGGCGGTACGCGTCGGCGCGGATGAATCGGAAATCCTTCATCGATGCGGTTGCCGCTTCCATCGCGGCCGCCGTATCGCCGGAGATGCTGTAGTCCGTCCAGAGCGTGCCGCCGATGAAGCGGCATCCGCCCATGATCAGGCTCTCGCCGTCTAGGATGTGGATTCCATCCGTCTGGAGGCGGTCGCGGAAGCGGCCGATCTCGGCGTCGAGGGAGCCTCTCCAATAATCGTGGTTGCCAGCGCAGAGGATGATCGGAAGCCCCGTGGCCTGGCGCTGGTGCTCAAGCCACGTCCGGCCCATCCGGCTCAGTCGGCCGGCGATGTCGCCAGCGATCAGGATCGCGTCCGCGTCCCGTCCGATGTCACGGGGGATCGAGTAATTGCCGAGGCTTGCACGGCTGTAATCGTCGTGCAGGTCGCTGATGATGTGGATCCGCATGGGGGGCCTTCCTCGCGCTCGTCCCGCCTACGGCTCGTGCCGACCTCGGGTACGCCTTCCTTGTTGCACGGAGCGGTGAACGTCAGGTGCATCCGGAAGATCAAATGCAAGCTGATCGGTGAGTAGTGGCGGCGGCTTCACCGTGCGCCGGCGCCGCGACCGCTCGTCGAGAACGCGCAGGAGCCGCGCCGCCGCTTCCGCCCGGGTCTCGCCGTCCTCACTCATTGACCGCGTCCCCGATCCGCCTGAGGACCTCGGACAAGCGGACCGGCCGGTAGCCCCAGGCGTCGACGCCGACGTCACAAGAGCGGCCGACGCCGGCGCGGTTGCCGTGGACATGGCCGAAGAGGTGGACGGCCTGCCGCCAGTATCCCGGCCACTCCAGCATTGGATAATGCGCCAGGAACAGCCGCTGGCCGTCGACAGCGATCTCCGCTGCCGGCTGGACGGACGCCCAAGGCAGGGCGCAGGTCGCCTCGCCGTCGTGGTTGCCGACGACGAGATGCTTGCGGCCGTTCAGCCGCTCGAAGACGCGCTCGGCCTCGCCTGCGGTCGCACGGTACGCGAAGTCGCCGAGATGCCAGACGTCGTCGCTCTCGCGAACGACGGCGTTCCAGTTGCGGATGAGGGCCTCGCGCATCTCGACGACGCCCTCGAACGGCCGGCGAGACAAGTCGACGATGCGGGCGTGGCCGAAGTGCGTGTCGGCCGTGAAGAACGTCGTCATGCGTCCTCGACATGGAGCAGGAGCGCGATGTCGATCTCGACGGCGGGGTCGACCGCGACGATCGCCGACAGCATGGCCGCCAGCTCGACGACCTCGGCGATCGGCATGTCGTCGGCCGGCCAAGCGGCGGCGCCGGAGAGATGGACGGCGAGGTCGACGCGCTCGCTGACGCCGGGCTCAAGGAGCTGGTCGGCGAGCACCCGGCGGACTCCAGGCGCCACGTTGAGCGCGACGCGCAGGCCGAAGCCGAGGGCGGCCTGGACGGGGGCGGCGCCGGCGGCGTGATGGAGAGCGACGACGACCCACTTGGGCACCTGGACGATGATGGTCTCGACGGTCATCGCGGCCCCCGCAGATGGTCCAGCTGCCACCTGGTGACGAGTTCGCGCAGGCACTGGCGTCCGTCGTCGTCAACGCGGGACCAGAGGTCGGCCGCCTCGCGGACGAGGGCTTCCGTGTCCACGTTCTCGTCGGCTTCAAGGCGGGCCAGCCGGCGGCGGACGCGCTCGTCGACAATCTCGACGTTCATGACAGCTCTCCGTAGGCATGGTCGAGACAGCGGCGGACGTAGGCCGCCGTCAGCTCACACTCGCCGGCGACGACGAGGGCAGCGAACGCCTGATCGCGTGTCAGGCCCCATCGCGCCGCCGCCTCGTCGATCAGCCGGACGACTCGATCGGGCAGGTCGACCTCGATGATCACGACGGCCTCCGCATCCGCTCGACGACGAGCTGCAGCGCGGCGATGCCGAGAATCTTCCGGCCGTCGGCATCGAGGCGGGACCACACGTCGACCGCTTGGTGGATCAGCTCGGCGACGGGAACGCCCTCGTCGGCTTCGATCGCGGCGAGGCGGGCGCGGACGGCGGCCGGCAGGGCGATGACCATTTCACCGCCCTCCCGATCCGTGCTCGGCCGCGAATGCCTCGAGCGCCTTCTTCCCCAGGACGCGGCGCTCCATCGCGAGATCCGCCAACGCCTCCACCGCCTGCCGCCGCTCGCCGATCAGGCGCAGGGCGCGACCGTACAGCTCGCGCAGGCGTGCCTCGACGAGATGTCCGTCGACACGCTCCCCGTGAAGAAGGCGCCCGCCCAGGCCGCTGTTGCCGAAGGCTTGGACGACGAGCGCCGTCGCGAACTTCAGGTCGTTCTCGGCTCCGGCGGACGGCTCGCCCAGGATGACCTCCTCGGCCGCCCGGCCGGCGAGGCGCACGACGACTTCGGCCTCGACCTCCGCAAGGCGCCCCATGCCGAGGCCGTGCGCGACGAGGACGCCGCCGTGATTCACTTGGCCGGCAACGACGGAGAGCGAGTCCGGAATCCGCCCTTGTGCGAGGCACGCGACGGCGTGACCGGCCTCGTGGACGGCGACCAGGCGACGGTCGCGTGGCGAGAGCGGATCCGGCGGCATCGCGATCGCGAGCAGGTCCTGCGCCGTCACCTCTCGGCCGGCGCGTCGGGCGACACGACGCGCCTCCCGTGCGATGCGGGCGACGTCGGCTCCGCTCGTCGAGCCCGCCAACACGGTCGCCGCCGGCGCCAGGTCTTCGAGGTCGGCGCCCGGCAGGTGGTGACCGAAGATGCGCAGGAGCGCGTCCTCGTCAGGAAGGCCGATCTCGAAGCGGCGATCGAGGCGGCCAGAGCGCACGAGAGCGGGATCGAGCGCGGCCGGGTTGTTGCAGGCGGCCAGGACGACCACGCCTTCTCGACGGCTGGAGCCGTCAAGGCACTCGAGGAGCGCGTTGACGATCGGCACCCAGTAGTCGTCGTGCTGCTGGGAACTGCCGCGTGCCGGTATCGAGTCTATCTCGTCGATGAACAGGATGCATGGCGCGTGCTCGTTCGCGAGCGCGAAGGTCTTCCGCATGGCGCTGATCGTGTCGCCCTGGTAGCTGCGCCCGGTCGCCGTCCATTGCGCGAAGCTGGCGGCGATGAACGGCAGGCCTGCGGAGGCGGCGAGCGCGCCTGCCATCAACGTCTTGCCGGTGCCGGGAGCGCCGTGAAGCAGGCAACCTCCGTCGACGTCGATCCAGCCGAGCTTGCCGGCGGCGTACAGGCGAAGGTCGTCGACGAGCGAGCGCCCCCATTCCGCCGCGGCGCCGTAGCCGTGCAGGTCCTCGAGCTTGGGAGAGGTCGGGCGCAGGACCTCCGTCGCCGGCGCGGACTTAGCCGCCTTCTTCCGCTCCTCCTCGGCCGCTCTCGCCTTCGACTGCGCCCTCGCAACCGCCCGCGCATTCAGCAGCCGGCCGAGGAAAGGAACGACAGACGTGATATCGGGAGCGCGGTCGACGACGGCGTCGAGCAGCTCCGGCGCGAGAAGATCGAGATCGATCGTCGGCGACCAGCCGACGTGCTCCGCCGGCCAGTCGAATTCTCGCGAGATGGCCTTCTCGAAACAGGCGACGCCGATGCTGCTGAGGTCGAGAACGATGTCGCAGAAAGGCCGAAGGTCGGGTGGGAGCTGGTCGTCGCCGGCGAAGGTAGCGATGGTGTGCACGCGCTTGGCTGCGGACAGGAGCGTCCGCGCCGGCAGGCGGTATCCGTTCGCCTCGCGGTTCCACTCCGTCATCACGATCGTGGTCGCGAACTTGATCTCGAGACGGTCGACGACGAGGAGCGCGACGACGGCAGCGAAGGCCTTCTCGGCGGCGGTGTACCAGTCGAACGAAGGGAGGCGCACGGCGACGAGAAGGTGGTCCGGATCGCCGTCCAGGCGGCGCCGGACGGCCTCGGCTTCGGCCGGCGCTTCCAGGGCCGCTTGGAAAGCCAGGTAGACCGCGAAGGCCGATGGCGACAGCGCGTCGACGAGCCGGAGCGCGGATTCCCGGCGCTGCGCGACTTGTTGCACGATGACGGCGGCGTCGTCGGCGGAGACCTCCACGGTCTCCTCGATCATGAGGTTCCCCTGCTCGTCGTAGCAGAGGTGCTCCATGATGTCGGCGTCGTTGTCGGATTCCCGGATCTCCCGGCGCCCGACGACGCGGAGCGGACGTGCCTTCTCGGACATGGCGGCTTCCCTCGCTCTGCCCGGTGGCCGGCATGTGTCGCCGGCCCGTGGGCTGATGAGAGGAAGGTAAACCGAAATCCTTTGGAAAATCTCGAAATCCTCTGGATAATTCTACCGGTCGGGCGATTCCGCCCGGGCGGGGCGCGGCGGCGGCTCTTCCGACAGCGTCTTCGAGAACTCGCGGATCCGCATCCGGAGCAGGTTCTCGGGGACGCCGGCTTTCTTATAGTCGTCGACGAGGGCGCGGAGGTCGTCCTCCAGCTCGTCGCAGAGCGGGGCGAGCGTGTCGAGCTTCTCGAGGACGGCGGGCGGGTACGTGCTGTCGCCCGAGAGCCAGCGTTCCGCGTTGCGTTTCGAGACGCCCAACCAGCTCACGAGGCGGTCGGGCAGGGCGGCGCCGACGACCCGGACGACGAGGGCCTCGATCTCCGCTATCGGCCTGGAGTTCTCTCGACGTTCACGCATGCTTGGCTTCCCTCGCCGAATCGATCCGGGGAGGATGATGCCGCCCCGTTAACCATCAGTTAAGCCCTCGCTTGCGGATCGGGAGTCCGACCTGCGAACCTCTACGTGCGATGATTCGAACGACGGAGAGGAGATGTACCAGCTCGTCGTCGCGCAGGTGGACCTGGGTATCCCGGACTTCGACGAGGTCGGACCGGACCAGCTCCTCACGCTCGACCAGGCCATGTGGCTGCCGGAACTCGGCGGACACGTCACCCCCAAGATCATGCGGACGGCGATGGATGCCGGCCGACTGCACGCGACCCGCCTCGGACGGAAATTCTTCGTCACCAGGGCAGGGATCGAGAGATGGAGAAAAGAATGCCGCGCAGACGCCTCCCGCCCCGACTCTGGCTCGAACCCGAGCGCCGCAACGCCGCCGGCGCGATCACTCACGGCGGATGGGTCATCCGGGACGGAAAGAAGAAGATCGGCACGGGCTGCGGCGCTGACGACCATCGAGGCGCTGCGCAGGCGCTCGAACGCTACCTGAGCGCCGCCCACGCCGAGAAGCCGCTGGCGAAGAACAAGCGGGCCGACGAGGTCCTCATCGCCGACGTCGTCCGGCACTACGTCACCGCCCGCGGGGACGAGCTGGCCGGCGCCGAGCTGGTCGCGCTGCGCTTCGACAACCTCATGAAGTTCTGGGGCGAGATGACCCTCGACGCCATCGATTCGGCGACGTGCAAGGCCTACGTCGACTGGCGGGCGCCGAGCACGGGCGGGGCCCGGCGCGAGCTGGAGGACCTGCGCTCGGCCGTGAACCTCGCCGTCGCCGACAAGCTCTGCCGCGACGCCGTGAAGGTCACGCTGCCGCAGAAGCCCGGGGCGCGGACCGAATTCCTCGAGCGGGACGCGGTCGCACGGCTCGTCTGGCACGCCTATCGCAAGCGCGAGATCCAGACGATCCACCGCGGGCCCCGGAAGGGCGAGAAGGTCGCGACGAGGCGCCGACCGATGCGCCACATCGCCCGCTTCATCCTGTTCGGCCTCTACACCGGGACGCGCTCCGGACGAATCTGGAGAGCCTCGTTCGAGCGACGGGAGGGCCATCCGTGGATCGACGTCGACGGTGGGGTCTTCTACCGGGAGGCGCCCGGCGAGACGGCGTCCCGGACCAAGCGGGCGCCCTCGATCCGGATTCCCGGCCGGCTCCTGGCGCACCTGCGCCGGTGGCAGGAGGGCGGCGGCGATCCGGCGGCCGCGACGACGTTCCTGTGCGAGTACCACAAGGGTAGGCCGGGCGACCCGAAGAAGGGTTTCCGCCGTCTCGTCGACGACGTCCTCGGGGAGGAAGGCGAGGAGATCGTCCGTCACTCCCTTCGCCACACGGCCGCGACATGGCTCCTGCAGGGCGCCGAGGATCCGCACGCCGTCGCCGGCTTCCTCGGCATGCGGACGGACACGCTGATCTCGGTCTACGGGCATCACCACCCGGACTACCAGGAATCGATCGGGGACGCGTTCACCAGCGGGCGGGCGGGGCGCCGGCCCAAGCCGCCGGCGGCTCGACGTCGGACGCAGGACGCGTGACCGAACCGATCGTTACTGTCGGGATAACTGTCGGAGAACCGATTCTCGGGCCCGGAGTCGGGGACGCCTTTCGGGCCTGTTTTCTCAGAGAATACAATGAGATGTCAGCTGGTGGGCGCGACAGGGATTGAACCTGTGACCCCTACGATGTCAACGTAGTGCTCTCCCGCTGAGCTACGCGCCCAACCGACGAGGGGGCTTAGACCATGTGGCCGCGCCACCGTCAAGCCTGGATTTTAGCCTTTTTGCCGGACATTTCCGCGAAGCGCGGAGAGGTGGAATCAAGGGTTCGGAGCCGCCGTTCGGGTAGCGCTTCCGAGGGGAAGGAGGCGACGAGCGCCCTCCTGGCGGGCTCAAAACCCGGAGGGCGCTTCGGCGTAGTGGAGGGCTGCAGAGCGCCTCAGGCGGCGTCTTCGAGCATCTTGCCGACCTCGTCCACCAGCTCGCGCAGGTGGAAGGGCTTCGACAGGATCTTGGCGTCGCGCGGAGCCTTGGAGTCGGGGTTCAGGGCGACGGCGGCGAAGCCCGTGATGAACATGACCTTCAGGTCCGGATCGAGTTCCGTGGCGCGTCGCGCCAGCTCGATCCCGTCCATCTCCGGCATGACGATGTCGGTCAGGAGAAGGGAGAAGGGCTCCTCGCGGAGCCGCTCGTAGGCGCTTCCGCCGTTGTCGAACGCGACCACCTCGTAGCCGGCCTTTTCCAAGGCCTTGGCGAGGAAGCGGCGCATGTCGTTGTCATCTTCGGCGAGAAGGATCTTGGACATTCGGATCATCCGGAAACGCCGAGGCAACGAACTCGGCGGAGGCTACGTTACGAGTGTTGCACCCTACCAGAAGGGGGCAACATTTTCTAAAAGGAACGATCGGCATTTTTCGATGAGACACGATATAGAGGTGGAAGCTTTCCCGAAAGGCGCGCCTTGACCGAGACACGACCGTTTTCGCCAAGACCGGACGGCGGGATCCAGCCGTTCGAGATCGCCGCTCCCAAGCTCCAGTCCATTCCCTTCGTGTTCTGCTCGCCGCACAGCGGCCGCCATTATCCCCAGGCGTTCCTCGACGCCTCCCGGCTCGATGCCGAGGCGATCCGCCGCTCCGAGGACCTGTTCGTCGACCGCTTGTTCGACTTCGTCGTCGAGCTCGGCGCGCCGTTGATCTCGCTGAACCTGCCGCGCGCCTACATCGACGTGAACCGCGAGCCCTACGAGCTCGATCCCACCATGTTCGACGGCTCCCTTCCGACCTACGTCAATTCGGGATCCGCCCGCGTCGCCGGGGGGCTGGGCACCATCCCGCGCATCGTCGCCGAGCGGGAGGAGATTTATCACGGGAAGCTGGCGCCGGCCGACGCCCTCCAGCGGATCGAAACGGTGTACCTGCCCTTCCACGAAGCGCTCCAGCGCCTCGTGCAGGATACGCGGCGACGGTTCGGGATGGCGATCCTGATCGACTGCCATTCCATGCCCTCCAGCGTCCGGGCGATGCCCGGCGGGCGGCGGCCGGACATGGTGATCGGCGATCGCTTCGGAACGAGCGCGGCGCCGCGCTTCGTGTCGTTCTGCGTGGAGCGCCTCGCCTCGCTCGGCTACGACGTGACGCGCAACCGCCCCTATGCCGGCGGCTTCATCACCGAGCGGTACGGGCGGCCCTCGGAGGGCGTTCACGCCATCCAGATCGAGATCAGCCGCGAGCTTTACGCCCACGAGCGGCGCTTCGAGCCCCATTCCGGCTTCGCCCGGCTGCGCGACCACCTCCTGCAGCTCGCGGCGAGCTTCGCCGGCTTCGTCTGCGCCGAGGACGACCTGCCGCTCGCCGCGGAGTGAGCCATCGCCTATAGCTCGTCTTCGAAGCGGATCGAGGCGCGCGAGACGAAGGGCGAGCGGCATGAGCGATATCGACGTGACGGCGGCGCTGCTGCACCGCCTGGCCGACGCGGCCGACGCGGAAACGCTGCCGCGGTTCCGCCGGTCCATGGGCATCGACAACAAGCGGCCCGCCGACTTCGATCCCGTGACCGAGGGCGACCGCGAGGCCGAGCGGGCGATCCGCCGGGTGTTGGCCGAGACGCGGCCGGACGACGGCATCCTCGGGGAGGAGTTTGGCGCGACGGGCGATTCGACGCGGCAGTGGGTCATCGATCCCATCGACGGGACGCGCGTCTTCATCTCCGGTGTGCCGGTCTGGGGCACGCTGATCGGCTACTACGAGAATGGCCGCGCCCGCGCCGGCATCATGTCGCAGCCTTTCACGGGCGAGCGGTTCTGGGGCGACGGTCGCGAGGCGCAGCGCTCCTGGCGGGGCGAGACGGCGGCGCTGCAGACGCGCGCGACGGAGACGATCGAGGCGGCGACGCTCTTCACGACCAGCCCGCGGCTCTTCAAGGACGAGGCGCTCGGGCGTTTCGAAGCGCTGGAGGCACGCTGCCGGCTGACCCGCTTCGGCACGGACTGCTACGCCTTCGCGATGCTCGCCTCGGGCTTCGCGGACATCGTCGTCGAAGGCGGGCTGCAACCCTACGACATCGCGGCGCTGATCCCCATCATCGAGCAGGCCGGCGGCGTCGTCACGACGACGGCCGGAGGGCGCGCGGAGGCGGGCGGCGACGTCGTCGCATCGGCCAACCCGCGGCTGCACGAGGCGGTGCTGCGGATCGTCGGCGCCTGATCACTCCGCCGCGACGTCGGCAAGCGCCGCCTCGACCTCGGCCGCGATGGCTTCGCGGTCGACCACGGGCGGCAGGCCGGTCAGGAAGCGGTCGATGGCGGCGATCACCGGCGCGCGGTAGCGGTCCGCCTCCTGCAGCAGTTCGTGGCGCGCGAAGGGAATGACGACCGCGTGTCCGCAGCGCATCCGCCAAGCGAGACGCTCGCTCGCGTCCGACGAAACCACGCGGTCCGAGCCGGCGATCAGGAAGAGTGTCGGGATCGACAGGTCGGCGATGACGTCCGAGTCCTCGAACTCCGCCATGGTGCGGGCCATGGTGTCGAACCAAGCAATCGTCGGCGCGCCGACGAACAGGTGCGGCGCCGCCTGCGCCATCTCGAGATTGCGTTTGAAGCGGCCGGGATCGCTGGTGAGGGGGCTTGTGGCGAAGGTCCAGCCGCGGCCCTTGCGCAGAGCCGGCTGAGCGGAGGCCGAGCCGAGGCCGAGCAGGCGAAAAAGACGCGCCGCGCCGCTGCGCAGCCGCAGGCCGCGGCGCGTCATCGGCAAGCCCACGAGCGGGGCGGTCAGCACGAGCCGTTCGACGCGGTCGGCGACGACGTTGGACGCCGCCAGCGCGACGAGGCCGCCCATTGAATGGGCGAGAATGACGACGGGCGGCGGAAACAGCTTCAGCGCGACGGTGTCGAGAACGCCGACGAGATCCTCGGCGAAGTCCTCGATGGCGACGGCATGCCCCTTGGCGGGGTTGCCAAGGAGCCGTTGCGAGCCGCCCTGACCGCGCCAGTCGAAGGTGACCACCGCGAAGCCGAGGGCGCAAAGGTCGTCGATCGTCTCGAAATACTTCTCGATCGCCTCGTTGCGCCCTTGCGCCAGGAGAACCGTGCCCCGCAGCCGCCCGCCGCGCGGCGGGCAGACGGCGTAGCGAAGCATCTTGCCGTCGCGCGTTTCGAGGACGCCGCTCTCGATGCCCTCGGGCAGGGGATTGCCGGGCGTCGGATGGAGCCGGCTCGAAACGGTGGCGGGCGTCTTCATCGGCAATTCCGAGGCGGTCAGCGGTCCGCCTTGTCATAGGCGCCCAGCGGGAAAAGGAAAATCGCGAAAAGGAAGGACGCGGACCGATCATGGAAAATGAGGCCGGGAGTCCACGAAGGAACTCCCGGCCCGAGCGGCCGCAGCGGAAGGGACGGGACGCCACGGCCGTTCCCGCGCCCGGCAATGGCCGGGACGAGACGTCGGCTCGAAGAGGATGCGGAACCACCCGTCCTTGAGGTCTCTGGTTCCGCGAGCCGGTTACCAATGAATTCTGATGTGACCATAGGGCCGGCCGTCTGAACGCCGGCGGAAGGGTGCGTTCATCTGCGGTTCATCTGTGCGGGGCCGCTCCCGAACCGGGGCTCGAACGAGGCCGATGAAGGACCTCACGAAAGCGTGATCGATGCCTCTTGCGAGCGTCGGATTCGCGCACCAAATTCTGGATGCGGTCGCCGAAAGGGGCCGCTGGCCGGCAGCATCGCCGCTTCGGGATGCGATCCGAGCCACACGCGAACCTGTTGCTTCTAACGGAGAACAATCCATGCGTAGCACCGACTTTGCCCCGCTCTATCGCTCGACCGTCGGCTTCGACCGGCTCTTCTCGATGCTGGATGGGCTGTCGCAGCCGGACAACGGCCAGACCTATCCGCCCTACAACATCGAGCGCACGGGCGAGAACGCCTACCGCATCACCATGGCGGTCGCGGGCTTCGGCCAGAACGAGCTCTCCATCGAGTCGCGCGAGAACGTGCTGACCGTGAAGGGCGAGAAGGCCGAGGAGAAGGAGCAGAACGACTTCCTCTATCGCGGCATCGCGGGGCGCGCCTTCGAGCGCCGCTTCCAGTTGGCCGAGTATGTCGAGGTCAAGGGCGCGAGCCTGAAGAACGGCCTTCTCCACGTCGACCTCGTCCGGGTCATTCCCGAGGCGATGAAGCCCCGCAAGATCGACATCGTGTCGGCGGGCAACGAGAACGCCAAGCAGATTGAGGCCAACGCCGCCTGACGGCGGATCGTCCGCCCCGACTGCAGCCTGAACAACGGAGCGGCGCCCCTCGGGGCGCCGCTTTTCGTTTGGGCAGGTAAAAAGCGGACAGCGGCCGGCATCGCTCGGGGCGATGCCGGCCGCTGTCATGTCGCGGGTCGAGGTTGGACGGTCAATGCTTGCGCTGGCCGAAGGCGGCATCGACCTCGTCTTCGGAGATGCGGGCCTCCGGATTGCCGCGCTGGTTGAGGTTCTGCTCCTCGGTGCCGTCGCCCATCATGCCGGGATGGCCGGTGCTCGGCGATGCGTTGCGCGCCTGCGTCCAGCCCGACATCCAGTCGGAGCGAAGACTCGAGCTGACCGGATACTCGCAGGCCGACATCGGGATGTTGTGCGCGAAGGCCAGCTTGCCCTGTTCGAATGCATCGGTCGCCATGGGGGTCCTCCATTGCAGCGATGGAGGAACAACCCGCAGGTCGGCTCGCCCGTTCCCTCGGACGAGGACCGACATCAGGCGAGGGCGGCGCAGAAGCGGTCCACCTCCGCCGCTTCCGTCGACCAGCTGGTGACGAGGCGCACGAGCCGCTCGTTCGCGCCGACGAGGTCGTGATGCCCGTGCGGCGCGTTCCAGTCGTAGAACACGGCGCCGTCCGCCAGGAGGCGCTGCGCGACCGCGTCGTCGAGGACGGCGAAGATCTCGTTGGAGCGCGTCGCCCAGGCTTGGCGGGCGTGGCGGCTCGAATCCAGGCCGGCGCGCAGGCGGTCCGCCATGGCGTTGGAGTGCCGGGCGAGGTCGAGCCAGAGGTCGCCGTCGAGATAGGCGGCGAGCTGGGCGGCGATGAAGCGCGTCTTGGAGAAGAGCTGGGCGCCGCGCTTGCGGATATAGGGGAACTGCAGCGCCTTTTCCGGATCGAAGAAGACGACGGCCTCGGCGCACCAGCAGCCGTTCTTCGTCGCGCCGAAGGACAGGATGTCGACGCCTCGCTTCCAGGTCATCTCGGCGGGCGAGGCGTTCGTGGCGACGAGCGCGTTAGCGAAGCGGGCGCCGTCCATGTGGAGCGCGAGCTTCTGCTCGTGCGCGATGGCGGCGATCGCCTCGATCGTCTCGAAGGAATAAAGCGTTCCCGCCTCGCTCGCCTGACTGATCGACACGGCCATGGGCTGGCCGGCATGGACGAAGCCGGGCCGGAAGCGCTTCAGCTCGCGGCGGAGATTCTCCGGATCGATCAGGCCGTCCGGGCCGTCGACCGGCGCCATGCGGGCGCCGTGGGTGAAGAACTCGGGCGCGCCGCACTCGTCCTCGATGACGTGGGCTTCCCGGTGGCACATGACGACGCCTCCGGGCCGGTTGACGGCGGCGAAGGCGAGCGAGTTGGCGGCGGTGCCGGTGCCGACGAAGAAGACGGCCACCTCCCGCTCGAAGACGTCGTTGAAGCGCTTCTCGATCGCCTTGTCGATCTCGCTCGCGCCGTAGGCGGCGGCAAAACCGCCGGAGTGGCGGGCGAGGGACTCGTTGACGGCGGGATGGGCGCCGGACCAGTTGTCGGATGCGAAGATCATGGGGAAAGGGCGTAAGCCCCGACGCCGTTTTGTTCAAGCGGGGGTGCCCGCCGAGCCCGGCGCCACTTGCCTCGTCGGCTCGCGACCGGTGTCGGCTCGGCACGTCCCCTTGCGCGCGGCCGCTTCAACTGACATAAGGGCGAAATTAGGTCAGCATTGCTGTCTTACTTGCTCGCCGGGTGGTCCCGGCGCAGGGGAGCGGGATGCTGGCCTTTGCGCGCGACGGTTCGGACGCTCGCCTCGGGGAGGCAGAGGCCTTAACATGCGCGCCCGACGGGACAGGGGCATTTTGCCCCGAACACGGGAGACACGAGCGATGACGACGATCACGCCATCCATGCCGACCCAGACCCAGGCCATTCGCGCCGAGGGCAAAGCGGCCGTGGCTCCGACCACCAATCCCGGACGCGTCGGCCTCTACGATCCGCGCAACGAGCACGATGCCTGCGGCGTCGGCTTCATCGCGCACATGAAGAACGAGAAGTCGCACTCGATCATCGAGAAGGGGCTCCAGATCCTGGAGAACCTGACGCATCGCGGCGCCGTCGGCGCCGATCCCCTGATGGGCGACGGCGCGGGCATGCTCGTGCAGATCCCGCACGCCTTCTTCCAGGCGGAGCTGGCCGGCCAGGGCGTCGAGCTGCCCGAGGCCGGGCAGTACGGCGTCGGCCACGTCTTCATGCCGCGCGACGAGGAGCGGCGCCTGCACTTCAAGGCGATCTTCGAGCAGGCAGCCGCCGAAGAGGGCTGCCCGGTGCTCGGCTGGCGCGAGGTGCCGGTCGTCAACGATTCGCTGTCGAAGGCCCCCGCCATCGCCGCGACCGAGCCCGCGCACCGGCAGGTCTTCGTCGGCCGGCCGGCCTCGGTCACCTCGGACGAGGACTTCGAGCGCAAGCTCTACATCCTGCGCAAGGTGGTCTCCAATCGCGTCTACGCCGAGGCGCAGTCCGTCGAGGCCGACTTCTACGTCGTGTCGCTCTCCTCGCGCACCGTCGTCTACAAGGGCATGTTCCTGGCCTACCAGCTCGGCGCCTATTACGCCGACCTGAAGGACCCGCGCTTCGAATCGGCGCTCGCCCTCGTCCACCAGCGCTTCTCCACCAACACCTTCCCGTCCTGGCGGCTCGCCCATCCCTACCGGATGGTCGCGCATAACGGCGAGATCAACACGCTGCGCGGCAACGTCAACTGGATGGCGGCGCGGCAGGCCTCGGTCGATTCCGAGCTCTTCGGCAACGACATCTCCAAGCTCTGGCCGATCTCCTACGAGGGCCAGTCGGACACGGCCTGCTTCGACAACGCCTTGGAATTCCTCGTCCAGGGCGGCTACCCGCTGGCGCACGCCATGATGATGCTGATCCCGGAAGCCTGGGCCGGCAACAAGCAGATGGGCGAGGCGACCAAGGCCTTCTACGAGTACCATGCGGCCCTGATGGAGCCCTGGGACGGGCCGGCAGCCGTGTGCTTCACCGACGGCCGGCAGATCGGCGCGACGCTCGACCGCAACGGCTTGCGGCCGGCGCGCTACGTCGTGACCGACGACCACCTCGTCATCCTCGCCTCCGAAGCGGGCACGCTGGAGATTCCCGAGGAGCGCATCGTGCGCAAGTGGCGGCTCCAGCCCGGCCGCATGCTGCTGATCGACCTGGAGAAGGGCCGCATCGTCTCCGACGAGGAGATCAAGCAGGAGATGGCCGGGGCCAACCCCTACAAGGACTGGCTGCGCTCGACCCAGATCATCCTGGAGGACCTGAAGCCCGTTGCCCCGCGCGCCTCGCGCGGCGACGTGACCCTGCTCGACCGCCAGCAGGCCTTCGGCTACAGCCAGGAGGACACCAAGATCCTCATGGCGCCGATGGCTACGACCGGCCAGGAGGCGATCGGCTCGATGGGCACCGACACGCCGATCTCGGCCATGTCGTCGAAGTCGAAGCTCCTCTACACCTACTTCAAGCAGAACTTCGCCCAGGTCACCAACCCGCCGATCGATCCGATCCGCGAGGAGCTGGTGATGAGCCTCGTCTCCTTCATCGGGCCGCGGCCGAACATCTTCGACCTGGAGGGCACCTCGCGCCGCAAGCGCCTGGAGGTCCGCCAGCCGATCCTGACCAACGGCGACCTGGAGAAGATCCGCACCATCGGCCACACCGAGGACCGGTTCGACACGAAGACGATCGACACGACCTATCCTGCCGTGCAGGGCGCCGACGGCATGGCCGGCGCGATCGAGCGTTTGTGCGAGCGGGCCGAGGCCGCGGTCGTCGGCGGCTACAACATCATCATCCTGTCGGACCGGCAGCTGGGGCCCGATCGCATCCCGATCCCGGCGCTGCTCGCCTGCGCCGCCGTGCACCACCACCTGATCCGCAAGGGCCTGCGCACCGCGGCGGGCCTCGTCGTGGAATCGGGTGAGCCGCGCGAGGTGCACCACTTCGCGTGCCTGGCCGGCTACGGCGCCGAGGCGATCAACCCCTATCTCGCCTTCGACACGCTGCTCGACATGCATGCGAGGAAGGAGTTCCCGCCGGAGGTCTCGGCCGACGAGGTCGTCTACCGCTACATCAAGTCGATCGGGAAGGGCATCCTGAAGGTCATGTCCAAGATGGGCATCTCGACCTATCAGTCCTATTGCGGCGCCCAGATCTTCGACGCGATCGGCCTGAAGTCCGACTTCGTCGAGCGCTTCTTCTTCGGCACGGCGACCACCATCGAGGGCGTCGGTCTGGAGGAGGTCGCGCGCGAGACCGCCGAGCGGCACGCGCTCGCCTTCTCCGACGATCCGGTGCTCGCCCGCTCGCTTGAGGTGGGCGGCGAATACGCCTACCGCATGCGCGGCGAGGCGCATCTCTGGTCGCCGGACGCCGTCGCGACGCTCCAGCACGCGGTGCGCACCGAGTCCTGGGAGAAGTACCGCGACTACGCCGACATGGTGAACCGCTCGGCCGTCTCCGAATCGACCATCCGCGGGCTCTTCCGCATCCGGATGGCCGAAGAGGTGGGGCTGACCCCGGTTCCGATCGAGGAGGTCGAATCGGCCAAGGACATCGTCCGGCGCTTCTGCACCGGCGCCATGTCCTTCGGCTCGATCTCGCGCGAGGCTCACGCGACGCTCGCCGTCGCGATGAACCGGATCGGCGGCAAGTCGAACACCGGCGAGGGCGGCGAGGAGTCCGACCGCTTCCAGCCCCTGGAGGACGGGTCCCCGAACCCCGAGCGCTCGGCGATCAAGCAGATCGCCAGCGGTCGGTTCGGCGTGACCACCGAGTACCTCGTCAACGCCGACATGCTGCAGATCAAGGTCGCGCAGGGCGCCAAGCCCGGCGAGGGCGGCCAGTTGCCCGGCCACAAGGTCGACGCGACCATCGCCAAGACCCGGCACTCGACGCCCGGCGTCGGCCTGATCTCGCCGCCGCCGCACCACGACATCTACTCGATCGAGGACCTGGCGCAGCTCATCTACGACCTGAAGAACGTCAACCCGGCGAGCGACATCTCGGTGAAGCTCGTCTCGGAAGTCGGCGTCGGCACGGTCGCGGCGGGCGTCGCCAAGGCGCGCGCGGACCACATCATCGTGTCCGGCTATGACGGGGGCACCGGCGCCTCGCCGCTGACGTCGATCAAGCACGCGGGCTCGCCGTGGGAGATGGGCCTTGCCGAGACGCAGCAGACGCTGGTCCTCAACGGCCTGCGCTCGCGCATCTGCCTTCAGGTCGACGGCGGCCTCAAGACGGGCCGCGACGTGATCGTCGGTGCGCTGCTCGGGGCCGACGAGTTCGGCTTCTCGACCGCGCCGCTGATCGCGGCCGGCTGCATCATGATGCGGAAGTGCCACCTCAACACCTGCCCCGTCGGCGTCGCCACGCAGGACCCGGTCCTGCGCAAGCGCTTCAAGGGCACGCCCGAGCACGTCATCAACTTCTTCTTCTACGTGGCGGAGGAGGTGCGCGAGCTGATGGCGGCGATGGGCGTGCGCAACCTGTCGGAGCTGATCGGCCAGACCGAGCGGCTCGACAAGGACGGGCTCGTCGACCACTGGAAGGCCAAGGGTCTCGACTTCTCGAAGATGTTCTGGAAGCCCGAGGCTCCCCGCGAGGCGACGCTCTGGACCGAGCGGCAGAAGCATCCGATCGACGACGTGCTCGACCGCAAGCTGATCGCCGAGGCGCAGACCGCGCTCGAAGCGCCCCAGCACGTGCGTGTCGAGACGACGATCTCCAACGTCGACCGCTCGGCCGGCGCGATGCTCTCGGGCGAGGTCGCCAAGCGCTTCGGCCACAAGGGCCTGCGCGACGACACGATCCACGTGACGCTCACCGGCACGGCCGGCCAGAGCTTCGCGGCCTTCCTCGCGCGGGGCATCACCTTCGACCTCGTCGGCGACGGCAACGACTATGTCGGCAAGGGCCTGTCGGGCGGGCGCATCATCGTGCGGCCGCGGCCGGGCACGCGCGTCGTGCCGGAGGAGTCGATCATCGTCGGCAACACCGTGCTCTACGGCGCGATCTCCGGCGAGGCCTACTTCCGCGGCGTCGCGGGCGAGCGCTTCGCGGTGCGCAACTCCGGCGCCATCGCGGTGGTGGAGGGCGTCGGCGACCATGGGTGCGAGTACATGACCGGCGGCGTCGTGGTCATCCTCGGCAAGACCGGGCGCAACTTCGCGGCCGGCATGTCGGGCGGCATCGCCTACGTCTACGACGCGGACGGCGACTTCGCCGAGCGCTGCAACATGGCGATGGTCGATCTCGAGCCGGTGCCGGAGGAGGACGACCTCCTGGAGAAGCTGCACCATCACGGCGGCGACCTTCAGCACAAGGGCCGCGTCGACGTGTCCTCGAACATGACGGGGCACGACGACGAGCGGCTCTACAAGCTGATCACGAGCCACGCCCACTACAGCGGCTCGGAGCTCGCCAAGCGGATGCTGGAGTCCTGGGAAACCTACCGGCCGAAGTTCGTGAAGGTCATGCCGGTGGAGTACCGCCGGGCGCTCCAGGAGATGGAGCGCATGCGCATGGGCGTCGCGGCCGAGTAGTTCGCCGACGAGGCGAGCGCGCCTATCTCGATCCTCCACGGGGCCGCGGCACCAGCCGCGGCCCCTCTTTCTTGGGAGGTGAGGGTCATGGCCGACATCAAGCTCTGGGGCTTCAACAACTCGACCTACGTGCGCACCGTGCGCATGGTGCTGCACGAGAAGGGCGTCACCGACTACGAGCAGGTGCCGCTGAACGTCATGAAGGGCGAGCCGCAGTCGGCGGAGCATCGCCAGCGCCACCCCTTCGGCAAGGTGCCGGTGCTGGACCACGGCGATTTCCGGATCATCGAGACGGCGGCGATTGCGCAGTATCTCGATACGGTCCTGTCTGGACCGTCCGTGATCCCCTCCGACCCGAAGGACCGGGCGCGGATGGACATGGCCGTCTGCATCCTCGACTCCTACGGCTACGGCGCACTGATCGGCGGCGTCGCGGCCTACCACCTCTTTCCCGACTTCGTCGGCGGCAAGAACGAGGAAGGACGGGCGAAAGGCGTGGAGACCGGCCGCACGGTTCTCGAGACGATCATGCGCATCAAGAACGATTCGCCCTGGATCGCCGGCGAGGCGCCGAGCGTCGCCGACTTCTTCCTCGCGCCGATCCTCGCCTACGTCGCCATGACGCCCGACAAGGACGAGCTCCTCGGGGTCGCCGGCGTGTCCGACTGGTGGGCGCGGGTGCAGGATCTCGAAGCATTCCGCGCGACGCCCTACGGCTGAGGTGCCGTGCGGCTTGCGGTGACCGCCGAAATAGGGCAGTAACGCTGTCGTATTTTGCCGCTTGCGGGCGGCAGGATCGAGGCGCCGCCTGCCAGTCGGGAGGCTGCCGCGGAACGATCGTTTAGACGCGTTCGAATCTGGGAACGCATGGTGTAGAGGGTGTGAGCCCGGCGCGATGCCCGCGTCGGGCTTGTTCTTGCGAACGCGGACGCGCGGCAATGGCCGCGAACTCGCGGGCATGGAGGGTCGAATGGGCAAGGTCACGGGTTTCCTCGAAATCGACCGGCAGACGCAGAAATACCAGCCGGCCTCGGACCGCATCCGGCATTTCCGCGAGTTCACCCTGCCCATGTCCGACGAGGAGGTCGGCAAGCAGGCGGCGCGCTGCATGGATTGCGGCGTGCCCTATTGCCATGGGCCGACGGGCTGTCCCGTCCACAACCAGATCCCGGATTGGAACGACCTCGTCTATGGCGGGGACTGGGAAGGCGCGATCCGCAACCTCCACTCCACCAACAACTTTCCCGAATTCACCGGCCGCATCTGCCCCGCCCCGTGCGAGGAAGCCTGCACGCTGAACCTCGAGGACGTGCCGGTCACGATCAAGACGATCGAGCAGGCCATCGCCGACAAGGCCTATAAGCTCGGCCTCATCGTGCCGCAGACGCCCAAGCACAAGACCGGCAAGCGCGTGGCCGTGATCGGCTCGGGCCCGGCGGGCATGGCCGCCGCCCAGCAGCTCGGGCGCGCGGGTCACGACGTCCATGTCTACGAGCGCGAGAGCCGCCCGGGCGGTTTGCTGCGCTACGGCATTCCGGACTTCAAGATGGAGAAGCACTGGATCGACAAGCGCGTCGAGCAGATGCAGGGCGAGGGCGTCACCTTCCATTGCGGCGTCGAGATCGGCGCGGACAAGCCGCTGGCCGAGCTGACGGCTGAGTACGACGCGGTGCTGTATTGCGGCGGGGCCGAGAAGCCGCGCGAAGCGGGCATCCCGCGCGAAGGGCTCCAGGGCATCTTCGACGCGATGCCCTACCTCGTACAGCAGAACCGCCGCGTCGGCGGCGAGGCGGTCATGCCGAAGGGCTGGAAGTCCGAGGAGATCTGGGCCGGCGGCAAGCACGTCGTCGTGGTCGGTGGCGGCGACACGGCCTCCGACTGCGTCGGCACGGCCTTCCGTCAGGGCGCCGTGAAGGTCACCCAGCTGGATATCCGCCCGCAGCCGCCGGCCATGGAGAACAAGCTCGAGGTCTGGCCCTACTGGGCAACCAAGATGCGGACATCCTCGTCGCAGGCCGAAGGCGCGGTGCGCGAGTTCCAGGTGGCGACGCTCGCCTTCATCGGCGAGGACGGACACCTCACAGGCGTGAAGTGCGCCGAGGTGGACGAGAAGCGCAAGCCGATCCCCGGCACCGAGTTCGTGATCAAGGCGGATCTCGCCTTCATCGCCATCGGCTTCGCCGGTCCGTTCGAGGACGGTCTCCTGCGGGAGGCCGGCGAAGGGCTCAAGACCGTCGCCGACCGCCGCGGGAACGTGTCGGTCCAGGCGGACGACAAGGCCTATCGCACCTCGATGGACAAGCTCTACGCTGCCGGCGACGTGCGCCGCGGCCAGTCGCTCGTGGTCTGGGCGATCCGAGAGGGGCGGCAGGCCGCCCGCGCCATCGACATCGACCTCACGGGCTCGACCACCCTGCCTCGGTAACGGCAGGCCGAGCAGCAGCTTGAACGAAAAAGCTCGCCTGAGGTCTCAGGCGAGCTTTTTGTTGTATGCGCTTGAGAGATCTGCCCTATTACTGCCCCGGTGTCGGAGAGCCCGGCTGGCGCGCGGCTTCGCTTTCGCGCTGCCACTCGTTGATGATCGCGTCCTCCAGGGACGGCATTTCGGGCGGCGGCGTCGGACCGGCGGTGGAGCGGAGCGGCGCGAGATCGAGCGAGCCGCTGGCCGTGATCGGAGCCGGTCCGGAGCTGCCCGGCGGGGCCACGGCGGGGCCCTTCTCGTCCCATTGAAAGTTGTCGGCGCGCCCTTCGGCGCCGGGCGTGGGGGTGCCGGCAACGACGAGGAGATCCCGCGGCGATTCGGGCGGCGGCGTGCCAGGCGTCTGCGGTCCGGTCTCGGCAGAGGCGGTGCGGGTCGCGGCCGGAGGCGTTGCCCCGAGCAGGTCGTCGGGACCCTCCGGGACGGGAGCACCGAGATCGATGGGCGCGGCCGGCGGAACCATGTCGCCCGGCATGCCCGGGCCTTGCATCCCGTCCGGCGAGGCGGACGCGACGAGCGACTTGCCGAGGATCTTCTCCAGCGGCCGGCGCGCGAAGAAGGCGAGCTTGTCTTCTCCCGCCGGCGTCATGGTGATGCCGTCGGAATTGCGCAGCTGCGCCGGCTGGCCCGCGACGTCGGGACCCGAATAGGTGAAGGCGCCGTTCGCGTCGACGAAACCGTCCCAGACGTCGACGAACTCGCCGGAAACCGTGGCGCTGTTCTTCCGGTAGATGTCGTTGAGGAAGACCATGTCCTCGCTCATCCGGTCGAACTTGAAGGAGGGCATGCCCACCCAGATGACCGGAATGCCCGCCTGCTTGGCCGCGCCGGCCAGGGTCGCCACGCGCTGGTCGTAGGCCGTCGACCATTCGTCCGTGCGAAGGGCGTAGGAGGCGGAGCCGAGCGAGATCGGCTGGCGGTCGTTGGCACCGAGCATGACGACGAGCGCGGCCGGATCGGTCGACTCCAGCATCGGCTTCAGTTCGCCGAGCCAGTCGTAGTGGTCGGTCCGCACGAGGCCCGAGGAGCCGTTGGAGCGCTCCTCGATGACGACGCTCGCGTCCGTCGCGAAGGATCGCGTCAGGCCCTTGGCGAGGGAAGCGGCGAGAAAGTCGCCGACCACGAGCACCTTGCGCGCGTCCGGCGCCTTCTCGACGACGGCCGGCGCCGCGGGGGCAGCGGTTGCCGCCGCCGCTGCGGCTGCGGCGGCACGGGGCGCCGACCGGCCGCCGCGGCGGGACGTCTGCTGCTGGCGGCCGTTGGAGCGCCGCTCGCGGGCGGCCTCGCGGTTGCGGGTGCCGCGGCGCTGCTGCTGCGCCGCGGTGCCGCGTTGGCGGCGCTCCACGCGCTGCGGCGGGGCGGCCTGGCGCGAGGAATTGCCGAACAGCATCTCCATGACCGTGCGCGGCCGCTCCTGCGCGGCGGCGCCGCCCGGCGGCAGAACGGCCGTGAAGGCCATCAGGACGGACAAGGGCAGGGCGAGCGAGCCCTTGAGGAGTCCGAGGCGGGCGCGGATCCGTCGCGTGTCGCTCATGCCGTTCCTTTCGTCTTCAGTTCCTCCGCAGGGCGTCGAGGAGGGCCTTCGAAGCGTTGCCGTCCTGTGGCATGCCGAACCGCGCCTGGAGGGCCATGATCGCGGTCTTCGAGCCCGACCCGATCTTTCCGTCGATCTTGCCGTCGTAGAGCCCGTGACCGGCCAGACGCTGCTGCAGCTCCTGCCGCTCGGCGCTGGACAACGGAATATAGCCGCGGGGCCAGTCGTTGACGAGCCCTTGATAGCCGCCGATGCGATCGGCGAGCAAGCCGACTCCGAGGGCGTACTTGTCGGCATTGTTGTAGTTCTTGAGAACGAAGAAGTTCTTCGTCATCAGGAAGGCCGGCCCGTTGTCGCCGGCGGGCCGGATCAGATTGGCGCGCTCGCCGCCCGACGGGAAGGGGCGGCCGTTGGCGCGGCGGAAGCCGAGCTCGGCCCAGCGGCCGACCGTCATGGCCTCGCGCTCCAGCTTGCCGCCGCGATATTTCGCGGGAACCTCGACCTCGTAGCCCCAGCTGCGGCCGGGCTGCCAACCGTTGCGCTTGAGGAGGTTGGCGGCGGTGGCGAGGGCGTCCGGAACCGAGCCCCAGATATTGTCGTGGCCGTCGCCGTCCATGTCGGTGGCGTAGGCGAGGTAGCTCGTCGGGATGAACTGGGTGTGGCCCATCGCTCCGGCCCAGGAGCTGGTGAGGTTCTGCGGCGCGACGTGGCCCTGCTGGGCGATCTTCAGGGCGGCGAGAAGCTGCTCGCGGGCGAACTTGGCGCGCTTCTTGTCGGCATAGGCGAGGGTGGCGAGCGAGCGCGGCAGGCTCATCATCACGCCGTCGCGGGTGAGCGCAGCGCCGTAGTTCGTTTCCATCGACCAGATGGCGAGGAGAACGTCGCGCGGCACGCCGAAGCGCTTCTCGATGCGGTCGAGCCAGGGCGCCCACTTCTGGCGCATCATCTGGCCTTCCGCAACGCTGTCCTCGTTAACGCGGTTGTCGATGTAGTCCCACACCTTGTCTTGGAACTCGGGCTGGAAGCGGGCCTTGCGGATCACCTCGGGATCGGGTTCGTCGATGCCGGCGAAGGCGGCGCGGTAGATCTGCCGGCTGATGCCGTTCTTCGCCGCGACGCTTTCGAAGTTGTTGATCCACTGCACGAAACCGGGATCGGCGGCGGCCGCCGGCATGACGACGCCCGACACGAGCGAAAGGCTGAGCGCCGCGGCGAGCATCCTGGTTCGGAACGGCATTCGAACACTCCATGCGAAGATTTGGCAGGTCGGGCGGAACCTTAACGAGGCGGTCGTGAAGACTTCGTTTACCACCCCGATTAAGGTCATGCCGCGTTTCCGCCCGCGCCAAGCGACTGAACCTTTGCCTTTTTTCCGATTTTCGAGGCAAAAAGGCGGCGCAGCCCGGTGCGGGCGATCACGGCAAAGTCATATTCAGCGCGATTGTAGGCGAAGGCACGCGACATCCGCGCGCCTTCCGCAAGGGGGTGATTGATGAAGAAGGTACGCAAGGCGGTGTTTCCGGTCGCCGGTCTCGGGACGCGGTTTCTGCCGGCCACGAAAGCGATTCCGAAGGAGATGCTGACCGTCGTCGACCGTCCGGTGATCCAGTACGTGGTCGACGAGGCGCGAGAGGCGGGCATCGAGCACCTGATCTTCGTCACGGGCCGCAACAAGGGCGTGATCGAGGATTATTTCGACATCCAGGTCGAACTGGTCGACACGCTGACCGAGCGCGGCAAGTCGGCTGAACTCGGGCTTCTCGAGTCGCTGCAGCCGAGGGCGGGCACGACCTCCTTCACCCGCCAGCAGGCGCCGCTCGGCCTCGGCCACGCCGTCTGGTGCGCGCGCGACATCGTCGGCGACGAGCCCTTCGCGCTGCTGCTGCCCGACATGATCATGCAGTCGGAAAAGGGCTGCCTCGCCGAGATGGTCAAGCTCTACGAGCAGACCGGCGGCAACGTGATCTCCGTCGAGGAGTGCGATCCGAGCCAGACCCACAAGTACGGCATCGTCGGCAAGGGCGAGGGCGTCGGCACCGGCTTCCGCGTCCAGGGCATGGTGGAGAAGCCGAAGCCCGCCGAGGCACCCTCCAACTTCTTCATCTCGGGCCGCTACATCCTCCAGCCGGAGATCTTCTCGATCCTGGAAACCCAGGAGCGCGGCGCGGGCAACGAGATCCAGCTGACCGACGGCATGCTGAAGCTCGCCGGCCGGCAGGACTTCTACGCCTATCCCTTCCACGGCCGCACCTTCGACTGCGGCTCGAAGGAAGGCTTCATTCAGGCCAACGTCGCCTTCGCGCTCTGGCGCCACGACATCCGCGGCAAGGTCTACGACGACCTGCACGACCTGATGAACACGATCGAGCCGGCGCGTCTCGCCGGCTGATCCTCGTGATCGCGAGCCGAGCAAGCCCCGCGGCGCCCGACCGGCGCTGCGGGGCTTTTCGTTGCCACGCGCTTCAGCGCTGCAGGCGAATGCCGAGCTGGATCGTGTCGGCGCGCCAGTCCGCCCTGGCCCGGTCGCTGAACAGGTCCTCGTGGCGGTAGAGCGTCGTCAGGGCGGCTGCTCGGCTCAGCCAGTAGGTCACGCCGGCCTCGAACGAGAGAAGCGTCTCGTCGCCGCCGGTGATCGACGAATCGGTGACGCGCCCGGCCAGGCGTCCGTCGAGATCGATGCGCGCCCGCAGCCGGTGGGAAACGCCCAGCGCGGCGTCGTAGACCGTTTCCGACGAGAGGCCGTCTGAGCCCGGCTCGAAGCGCGTCGCGGCCGTCAGCGTCACGTCCGTGCCGCGCCGGGGCGACCACGTGAGGAGCGCGTCGAAGGTCGGCGAGCGGGTCGCGCGGAAACCCTCGTCGGGGTCGCTCCAGGCGTAGCCGACCGCCGCCTCGCCGAAGAGCTTCTCGCTGAGGCGGAAGGTCGTTCCGGTCCGAAGCGCGGAGATGGTCGCGTCGGGGCCGTCGCCGCCGAGAACGGGCGAGGAGTCGAAGAGGCGCCGGCCGAGGCTCGCCTCGGCGAAGGGCTGGAGCGCCGGCGAGAGTTCGTAGCCCGCGCGCAGCGCCGCGGTCGCGGTCGTGTAGCGCTCGTCGGGAATGCCTGCCACGGCGCTCTCCTCGACGCTCCGCGACAGCGAGCCCGTGCCCCGCAGGAGGATGCGGCCGAAGCTGCGCTCGAGCTCGGCGGCCAGCGTGCCGTCGAACGCGTCCGGGCGCTCGCCGGACGCGCCGGGATCGTCGGCGTCCGCCGCGTCGTCCCGGCGGTAGCTGAATGCGCCGCGGATCGTCGCGCCCATCCGAGCGCCGAGATCGAAGCGCAGGCGCGCGTCCGCCTCGACGCGGGGATCGTCGCGCAGCTCGCCCTGGAAGTTGCGGCGATAGGTGGCGCTCGCATTGGCTTCGGCCTCGTGGCGCGACCAGTCCGACAGGAGACGTGCCGAGAGGGTCGTCTCGCTGAAGATGCCCGATCGCCCGTCCGGCTCGGCCTCGAGGTTGGTCGAGGCGCCGAGCGTCTGGAGAAGCGTCGGATACAGCACGAACGAGCCGGCCCGGATGCCGATCGCCGCGAAGGGATCGTCCGGGTCGGTCGCGGGCAATGGGTTGCGCAGGGATGTCGGGCGCGGCGGCGTGCCGCCGAACAGGTCTGGACGCGCGTCGTCGACGCGCACGCTCGGCCGTACCGCAGCGGCGCGGGCGGTCGTGGCGGTTGCGGTGTCGCCCGGCCCGATCGCCCCGCGCCGAAGCGCCCCGGCGAGATCGGTGGCGTCTCCCGGACCGACCGCTGCTCGGGCATCGGCCGGCGCGGCGCCGAACGGTTCGGGATTGACGGGCGCGGCCTGCGCGCTCGGCCGATCGAGGGCCGAGGCCGGACGCTCCGGTTCGGCGAAGAGGTCGAAGCTCGGTGTCGGGCGCGTCGGAGGCGCGGCCCCAGCGCCGCCTTCGCTCTCGTCGTCGGCCTCGCCCGTTCGACGCGCTTCCGCTTCGAGCGCGTCCATCGGGTCGACTTCGTCCTGCAGGCTGCCATTGCTCTGGGTCAATCGCGGCGCGTTGCGCGCCCGCGGCAGCTGGAAGTCGCCGTCGGCCGGTCGAAGGTCGTTGGCGAGGGAAGAGGGGGCCTGCTGGACCGGACCCGGTGGGGGCTCCTGCGCCAGTGCCGCCGGCGCGATGCCCGCAGCGAGAAGGCAGGCGCCAAGTCGGCGGCGCCAGCCCGTCCCGTCGATGTTCGCCCCTGCCATGCGGTTTCCGCCTCGTCACCGCGCCGTCGCGCCTGCGTTGCCGAGAGGTAAACACGCGAGGTGGCGGGAAGCTTGCGACGGCGTGCACGCCGGCGCCCAGGACCTCAGTCGACCCAGCCGCGCAGCTCGCGCCGCACCATGTGCTCGATCACGTCCATTCCCGGCTCGGAGTCGTTGAGGCAGGGGATGTGGCTGAACTTCTCGCCGCCATTGTGCAGGAAGATCTCGCCGGCTTCGCCCGCGATCTCCTCCAGGGTTTCCAGGCAGTCCGAGACGAAGCCGGGATTAAGGACGGCGATGCGCTTCACGCCCTCCTTGGCCAGCGCCTCCACCGTCTTGTCGGTATAGGGCTGCAGCCATTCTTCCGGTCCGAAGCGGGACTGGAAGGTCGTCATGAAGCGGCCCTTCGGCCAGCCGAGCCGCTCCTCGAGGAGGCGCGAGGTCTTCTGGCAGTGGCAGTGGTAGGGGTCGCCCTTGCGGAAATAGCTCTGCGGAATGCCGTGATACGAAGCGATGACGCGCTCGGGCTCGAAGTCGAGGGTCGCCAGGTGCGTCTCGATCGAGCGGGCGAGAGCGTCGATGTAGACGGGCTCGTCGTGATAGGCCGGGACCGTGCGCAACGCCGGCATCCAGCGCTTGCCCATCAGGTGCTCGAAGGCCTTGTCGTTCACGGTCGCCGTGGTCGAGGCCGAGTACTGCGGATAAAGCGGGTAGACGAGAATCCGGTCGCAGCCCTGCGCCTGGAGCGCGTCCATTCGGCTGGCGATCGACGGATTGCCGTAGCGCATCGCCCAGTCGACGGCGATCTCGGCTTGGCCGGCGAGGCGGGCGGCGAGCTTCTCGCCCTGCGCGCGGGTGAAGGTGCGCAGCGGCGATTCGTTGCGCTCGGTGTTCCAGATCTCGGCATAGGCCGCGCCCGACTTCTGCGGGCGCTTGGACAGAACGATGCCGTGGAGGATCGGATACCAGACGGCGCGCGGCCACTCGATGACGCGCTTGTCCGACAGGAACTCGCGCAGGTACCGGCGCATCGACCAGTAGTCCGTGCCGTCCGGCGTGCCGAGATTGACGAGGAGCACGCCGACCTTCGGGCGGGCCACGGGCGGATGGCCGGCGGGCAGGGGGCCGATCGCGCGCTCGGCGACCGTGCGGGTGTGGGCGTTCATGTCTTCATCCGGTCAAGGTTGCGGGCCCGGAGCGCCTCGGCGCCGCGGACCCGCGCAAAACGGTCGGGATCGACCGACATATAGACGACGGCGTGCCGGCCGGCACGCCGGCAATCGGCCTCAGGCCCGCGACAGCTCGAAGCGGCTGTTCGCCGAGGTCGCGCAGGCCAGGGTGTTGGGTCCCGTCTGGTTGCAGTTGGCGGCCACGCGCTGGTTCGTCCGGCGCGACGTATAGGTGATCGTCACTTGGCCGGGACCCAGGCTCGTATAGCTTCCCTCGGCCAGAAGCGCGCTGGTCGCGTTCTCCGTGGTGGTGAAGCGTCCGCCCTGGAACGTGGCGGTGTAGGGAACCGGCCCGCCGATCGAGGTCCAGCGGCCGTCGATCCCTTGCGGCCTCGGCTGAACCACCGCCACCTCCTCCTGGGGCGCCGTCTGGCAGCCGGAGAGACCGGCGAAGAGGACGGGAAGCAGCAGGCTGGCCAGAACGCGGCGCATCGGTGAACTCTCCGGAATCACGGGAACGTTAGAACTTGAGGGAAAGTAGAGCAGAGGCGCCGCGCGGCATCAATCGAGCGGAGGCGAGAAACGATCAGGCCGAGGTTTCGGCACCCCGCCGGGACGGAATGACCGAGTGGATCGAGCCGATCGACTCGATCGAGCGGATGCGGAAGTCGCTGGTGAAGGCGAACCAGTACATGGTCGTGCCGGTCACCACCGTTCCGTCCTTCTCGTAGAGCCGGGTCCAGTCGCAGCGGCTCGCGGCCTCGCCGTCCTCGACGAGGATGCCGCGCTGCTCGTAGGACAGGTAGGTCGCCTTCTGCATGAGCTCGGCCATGAAGGACTTCACCTCCTCCGGCCCGGCAAGGCGATACTCGCCCTCCAGCCGGTCGAACCAGGGCGCGTCGAACGCTCCGGCGTTGCTCCGGTTGGTGAAGAGCGCGCCGGGGGCGAGGTGCGCGGCGATGGCCGTGCCCTTTCCCGACATCACGGCGTCCATCACTTCGGACACCACCTCTCTCATCCGGTCTGCGTCGCTGACCGTTTCGAACATCATCCTCGCCTCCGTTCTCCCTCCGTCAGGGCGGTCTCGAAGGTGTCTCGTCGCAGTTACGGCCATCAGCTCAAGGGCCGATCCGGAAATCTTGTCCATGCACTTGATATGGAACACGGATCGAACATTGCGAGGCGAAGCTGTCGCGAAGCGTGCGTCCTTACGCCGGCGAACGAAAAAGGGCGGTGCCGCGCGGCACCGCCCCCAACAAGTGACCGGTTCGTCGAGCTTTTCCTGTCAACGCACCAGGATGTTGCGGAACTGCCAGGGATCCTTCTCGTCGAGGTCCTCCGGGAAGAGGCCGGGACGGTCGGTGAGCGGCGTCCAGTCGGTGTAGTAGCCCTTGACCGGGCCGAGATAGGGCGACTGCACTTCGAGGCAGCGCTTGTAGTCCATCTCGTCGGCCTCGACGATGCCGGCTTCCGGGTTCTCCAGCGCCCAGACCATGCCGGCGAGAACGGCCGAGGTCACCTGGAGGCCCGTGGCGTTCTGGTAGGGCGCGATGCGGCGCGTCTCCTCGAGCGAGAGCTGCGAGCCGTACCAGTAGGCGTTCTTGTCGTGGCCGTAGAGGAGGACGCCGAGCTCGTCGATGCCGTCGATGAGCTCGTTCTCGTCGAGAACGTGGTGCTCCGGCTGGAACTTGCCCGCCGCGCCGAATAGCTCGTGCAGCGACAGGACGGCGTCGTTGCAGGGATGGTAGGCGTAGTGGCAGGTCGGCCGGAAGGTGACCTCGTCATGCTTGTTGCGATGGGTGAAGTAGTCGGCGATCGAGATCGACTCGTTGTGCGTCACCAGGAAGCCGTATTGCGGGCCCGGCGTCGGGCACCAGGTGCGGACGCGCGTGTTGGCGCCGGGCTGCTCCAGGTAGATGGCGGCCTGATGGCCCTTCTCGTGGTCCTTGGCGTTCTTCGGGCGCCAGGTCTCGTGCGTGCCCCAGCCGAGCTCGGCCGGCTGCATGCCCTCCGACAGGAAGCCCTCGACAGACCAGGTGTTCCAGAACACGTTGAGGGGCTTGGGGTTCTTGGCGCGCTGGGTATCGCGCTCGGCGATGTGGATGCCCTTGACGCCGACCTTCTTCATGAGCTTCGCCCAGCCCTCGCGGTCGTCCTGGGTCGGCTCCTCGAACTCCAGGCCCGTGTCGCGGGCGACGTTGACGAGCGCCTGCTTGACGAACCAGGACACCATGCCGGGATTGGCGCCGCAGCAGGACACGGCCGTCGTGCCGCCGGGGTTCTTGCGCTTCTCCTTGCGCACGGTCTCGCGTAGCGCGTAGTTCGTGCGGTCGGCGTTGGACAGCGACTCGTCGAAGTAGAAGCCGAGCCAGGGCTCGACGACGGTGTCGATGTAGAGGACGCCGAGCTCGCGGCAGAGCTTCATGAGGTCGAGCGAGCCGGTGTCGACCGAGAGGTTGACGCAGAAGCCCTGGCCTTCGCCTTCCGTGAGGAGCGGCTTCAGGAGGTCGACGTAGTTCTTGCGCGTCACGGCTTCCTGCACGAACTTGATGCCGCGCTCGTCGAGCAGCGCCTTGTCGCGCGGGTTCGGGTCGATCACCGTGAAGCGCGACTTGTCGTACTGGAAATGGCGTTCGATCAGCGGCAGCGTGCCCTTGCCGATCGAGCCGAAGCCGATCATCACGATCGGACCGGTGATCTTGGCGTGGACCGGATGCTTCGCTTCTTTTGCCATCGGTTCTCTTCCTTGTCTCGTCGCCCGCGGTCGGGCCGTCTGCGCAGCGGGCTAGACGGTTTCGCTGTCATTTGAAAGGGGCGGCGGCGCGGGGCAGCCCCGCGCCGGATGGCGCTCCCTCAACCCTCCATCGCCT
Source organism: Antarcticirhabdus aurantiaca (assembly GCF_009765365.1). Taxonomy (GTDB): domain Bacteria; phylum Pseudomonadota; class Alphaproteobacteria; order Rhizobiales; family Rhizobiaceae; genus Antarcticirhabdus; species Antarcticirhabdus aurantiaca. The sequence goes on along the minus strand of NZ_VTOM01000003.1, from coordinate 11,169 downwards.
CCAGCTCGTCGATGAAGCCGGCGATGACGGACAGACCCTTCTGCCAGAAGGCGGGGTCGGAGGCGTCGAGGCCGAAGGGGGCCAGAAGCTCGGAATGGTGCTTGGTGCCGCCGGCTTTCAGCATCTCGAAGTACTTGGCCTGAAAGCCCGGATCGCCGTTCTGGTAGACGGCGTAGAGCGAGTTCACCAGGCAGTCGCCGAAGGCGTAGGCGTAAACGTAGAAGGGCGAGTGGATGAAGTGCGGAATGTAGGTCCAGAAGGTCTCGTAGCCCGGCCCGAGCCGGATCGCCGGACCGAGAGCCTTGGCCTGCACGTCCATCCAGATCTCGCCGATGCGGTTCGCCGTCAGCTCGCCGTTGCGCCGCTCCGTGTGGATCTCGCGCTCGAACTGGTAGAAGGCGATCTGGCGCACCACCGTGTTCAGCATGTCCTCGACCTTTGAGGCGAGAAGCGAACGGCGCTGGGCGGGCGTCGCCGCCGCGTCGAGCAGCGAGCGGAAGGTCAGCATCTCGCCGAACACGGAGGCCGTCTCGGCGAGCGTCAGCGGCGTCGAGGCCATCAGCGCGCCCTGATGGGCGGCGAGCACCTGGTGGACGCCGTGCCCGAGCTCGTGGGCGAGCGTCATGACGTCCCTCGGCTTGCCCATGTAGTTGAGGAGCACGTAGGGGTGAACGCTCGGCACGGTCGGGTGCGCGAAGGCGCCCGGCGACTTGCCGGGGCGAACGCCCGCGTCGATCCAGCGCTTGTCGAAGAAGCGAGCCGCGATCTCGCTCATCTCCGGCGCGAAGCCGGAATAGGCCGACAGCACGGTCTGGCGCGCCTCCGCCCAGGGGATGTCGCGGTTGTCGGCCTGGGGCAGGGGCGCGTTGCGGTCCCAATGGTCGAGAACGTCGAGCCCGAGCCAGCGCGCCTTCATCGCGTAGTAGCGGTGGGACAGCTTCGGATAGGCCTCGGACACCGCCTGGGCGAGCGCGTCGACGACCTCGCGCTCGACGCGGTTGGCGAGGTGGCGCGAATCCGCGACGTCCGCGAAGCCGCGCCAGCGGTCGGAAATCTCCTTGTCCTTGGCCAGGGTGTTGGTGACCAGGGTGAAGATGCGCAGGTTCTCGGCGAAGACCTTGGCGAGCGCCTCGGCGGCGGTGCGGCGGCGGGTCCGGTCGGGGTCCTGAAGGAGGTTCAGCGTTTCCTCGAGCGTCAGCTCGTCGGTGTCGACGCGGAAGCGCAGCGAGGTCATCGTCTCGTCGAAGAGGCGGTTCCAGGCCCCGTGCCCGGTCACCGACTTCTCGTGGAACAGCTCCTCGACCCGGTCTTCGAGCTGATAGGGCTTGTCCTTGCGCAGGTCGACGAGCCACGGCCCGTAATGCGCCAGCGCCGGGTCGGCGGCGAGTGCCGCATCCATCGCCGCGTCGTCGATTCGGTTCAGCTCCAGCGTAAAGAAGATGAGGCGCGAAGCGATGTCCGTGACGCGGGACTGGATGTCGCCGAAGAACTTCGCCCGGATCGGATCGGCTGTGTCGCTGGCGTAAATGAGGCCGGCGAAGGATACGAGGCGCCCGAGCCGCTCGTCGATCGCCTCGTAGGCCTGCACCGCTTCGGCAAGGCGCAGGCCGGCCGGCGCGTCCGGCGAGGCGGCCTGCGCCAGGGCGCCGCGCCAGCGCGACTGGAACGCCTCGGCCTCCGCGGCGGCTGCGGCGAGGTCCTCCTCGATCCGGGGGCTGTCCATCGAAGGATAAAGATCGTCGAGGTTCCAGGTCGGAAGCTCATCGACGGCGCCGAACTTCGAAGCGGCGGCCGCCGAGGGCGAGGCGTTCTGGTTGATCATGGACTACTCTTCGATGATGCCACGGCGACAAATTCGATTCAAATTCGGACGGCCGGATAGGCCGGGCGTTATCTGTTCTTCTTCAGTCGGGCTTCAACCGTCGGTGCCATATTGAGCCAGTCCCGTAGCAAGTCGGGACGGGAGACTCGAAATGACCCAGCTCGTGATGATCGTCGACGACGATCCTATACAGCGTCGGCTCTTGGATGCCCAAGTGTCGAAGATGGGATTTCGCACGCTCAATTGCGATGGCGGTCAGGCGGCGATCGAAGCGCTGACGGGCCGCGCGGGGCGGGAGGTCGACGCCGTGGTGCTCGACCTCGCCATGCCCGACAAGAACGGCATCGAGGTCATGACCGAGCTGCGGCGCGCAGGCTTCGCGCGGCCGATCGTGGTCCAGACGGCGCGAGGCTCGATTGACGCGGTGGTCGAGGCGATGCGCGCGGGCGCCTTCGACTTCGTGGTGAAGCCGGCAAGCCCGGAGAAGCTGCAGAAGGCCCTGACCGGAGCGATCCGGGTGGCGCAGGCGAGCGAGGCCGAACGCGAGGAGAGCCGCCGCGTTTCCGCTGCCGAGCCGCCAGCGGCAGGAACCTACGGCGCGAGCGAAGCGCTGCGCCCCGTCCTGGCGCAGGCGCTCAAGGCGGCCGATTCGGCGATTCCGCTTCTCGTCGAGGGCGAGACGGGCGTCGGCAAGGAATGGCTTGCACGCGCCGTCCACGCGGCCTCGAAACGGGCGCGGGCCCCCTTCGTCGCGGTCAACTGCGCGGCGCTGCCCGGCCAGCTCGTGGAGAGCATCCTGTTCGGCCACGCCAAGGGCGCCTTCACCGATGCCGGCGACCGACATCCCGGCAAGTTCCTCGAAGCGGATGGCGGGACCCTGTTTCTCGACGAGATCGGCGAGGTGCCGCTGGACGTCCAGGTCAAGCTTCTCCGCGTCCTCCAGGACGGCGAGGTCGATCCGGTCGGGGGGCGGGCGCCGGTGCGAACCAACGTGCGCCTCGTATCCGCCACCAATCGCGATCTCGCCGCCGCCGTTCGCGAGGGGCGCTTTCGCGAGGACCTCTATTACCGGCTGAACGTCCTGTCGGTGCGCGTGCCGCCGCTGCGCCAGCGAACCGCGGAGATCGACGACCTCGCCCGGAGCTTCCTCGGCCGCTTCCGCCGGAGCGAGCCCGGCTCTCCGGCGAGGCGCTTCACGAGCGACGCGCTGGCGCTGCTGCGGGCCTATCCCTGGCCCGGCAACATCCGCCAGCTGGAAAACGCCGTGCGGCGCGCCGTGGTGCTGGCGGACGGTGAAGCGTTGACGCCGGACGACTTTCCCCAGATCGCCGATGCCTTGATTCCGAACGGCGAGGTGCCCGAGGCGGCGGATCGCGGCGCTGCCGCGGCCCGGCCGGTGGTCCGGGCCGCGGAAGAGGCCGGCGAGGGCGAGCGCCCGACCGCAGGCTGGCGCAACGCCGCCGGGGAGATTCGCCGCCTCGAAGATGTTGAAGCCGACTTGATCCGCATGGCCGTCGAGCAATATGGCGGGCGGATGAGCGAGATCGCCCGGCGTTTGGGGATCGGACGCTCGACGCTGTATCGCAAACTTCGCGAGTATGGCATCGAGACCTGAGTTCAGCGCCGAGGCCTTCGGGCTCGCCGAACCGCGTCGCCGCGTCGGCTCCGTCTTCGAGTTCCCTGTGGGAAACGGAAGGGGGAGGCTGTGCGGCGACCGGGTTCTTCGGCGTGTCTGGCAGGTCTTCGGGCAGTCTTCGCGATTCGTTTAGCTTAACAACTGCTTAAGGCTTTTCTTGGCATATGATGCGTACCATTGGCGTCGTCATCTTCGTGCCGCAGTTCTGTTGACTCTGCCTGGATCAGAGAAGGCTTGAGGCGGCGGGCAGCAATCTTGGGGACGCCTGCCGCAACCTCGCCTGGAGGGGGATAGCTCCGCATGTCCGGATCGACCGACCGCGCCATCCGTTGGCTTCGTCGCGTAAGCGCCACGACGGCGATCGGCCTCTTGCTGACGGGCGCGACGCTGTCCGTCGCGGCCGCCGAAACGCGGACGCTGAAGTTCTACAATCTGCACACTCGCGAGCGGGCCGAGATCGCCTACAAGCGCAACGGCCGGTACATCCCGGACGGGCTGCAGCGCATCAACGTCTTCCTGCGCGACTGGCGGCGCAACCAGCCGACCAAGATGGACCCGCAGCTCCTCGACCTCGTCTGGGAAGCCTACCGCCAGTCCGGCTCGCGCGACTACATCAACGTGATCTGCGGCTTCCGCGCGCCGGCCACGAACAACATGCTGCGCTCGCGCTCGTCGGGCGTCGCCAAGGAAAGCCAGCACACCCGCGGCAAGGCGCTCGACTGGTTCCTGCCCGACGTGCCGCTCCGCAAGCTGCGCGACATCGGCCTGAAGATGCAGGTCGGCGGCGTCGGCTATTACCCCCGCTCGGGCTCGCCCTTCGTCCACTTCGACGTCGGCAATGCGCGCCACTGGCCGCGCATGAGCCGCAAGGAGCTCGCGGCCGTCTTCCCGAACGGCAACACGATCCACGTGCCGTCCGACGGCAAGCCGCTGCCGGGCTACCAGCAGGCGCTGGCCTCCTACAAGGCGCGCCGCGCCGGCCAGGCGAGCCTCGTCGCCAACGCGCAGGAAACCCGCTCCGGCGGTCGCTCCCTGCTCGCCACGATCTTCGGCGGCGGCTCCGACGAGGCCGAGGACATGGCGGATGCGGACGTCGCACCGGCGGTTCGCGCCGCGCCGGCCGCCCGCGGCCGGACCGCGCCCGCCGCTGCCGAGCCCGCCGCGCCGCGGGGCGGAACGGCCGTCGCCGCCGTCACGCCATCGAACCGGCCGGCCCTGCCGGGTGGCGTCGCCGTCGGCATGGCGAGCGACTTCGACACCAGCGCGCCCGCCGCCGCCGCGCCGGCGCCCGCCGAGGCGTCGACGGCCGTTGCCGCGCTCCAGAACATTCCCGTGCCGACCTTCGCGCCGGTCCGGCCCGAAGCCGGCGAGCCGATCACCAGCACGATGGTCGCGGCACTCGAGGACCAGGCGGCTCGCGCGGCCGCGGATCCGGCCGCCGCGGCTCAGCTCGCCTACGCCGTGCCGACGCCGAAGGATCGCCCGATCTTCGAAGAGGTGCTGAAGGGCCGCCCGTCCGTCGCTGTCGCCGAGGCTCCGGCGCCCGGCGCGAGCATCGAGGACGTTCTCGCCCGCGCCGCCGTACCGGCTCCGGCGCCCGCGCAGGCCTCGGCTCCGGCCGCGGCGCCGGCCGCCGTCGCCCCTGCCTCCGCTGCCGAGGTGCGCGTCGCCACGCTGACACCCACCCCGCGTCCGGAGATCCGGCCGACGGCGCGCGCCGAGACGGCTGCCCGCACGGCGCTGCCGGCCGCTGCCGCGGTGCCGGCGCCGGTTCGCGGTCAGTCCGCGCCCGCTCCGGCCGCCGCGCACGCCAAGGCCGTGCCTGCCACGGCAACGGGCGGCAAGACCGGCCGCGTTGTGCGCGCCGCCATTCCGACGCCGGGCTCCTCGCAGGACGCGATCGCCTCGCGCATCGACGTCGCCTCGGCTTTCGCCAGCCCGGACGACGCGGCCTCGACGGCGCTCATCGCCAAGATGGGCCGCCTGATCTCCCAGCGCCCGGACGCCGCGCCCGCGGCCGCCGGCTTCTCGAACGAGACCGCCGGTTCGGGCCGCTCCAGCCGGTTCAGCGCTTCCGCGCTCGACTGAGGCGGCATCCCGCATCCAATCCAGCATCGATCCCAGTTGGAGGCCCGGGCGTTCGAGATGAACGCCCGGGCCTTTCTTCATCCGCATAGTATCGTCGACCTTAGCATGCGCGGGGGCAGCGCTCGGCCGCGAGGAGCAAACGACCTGCCGCTCAACGCCAAAGCGCGGGCTTTACATGAGAGATACAGGCAGCTTCGACGGGCGCTGACAGATAATTCGTCTGTCGAACTTATTATGACTGCGGACGCCTCGAATAGGAGCGTATGAACTGCCATGAGAGCCCGATGATCCGCATCGAGATGGTCCCGTTCAACGTGCGAACGGCGGGCAGAAGACACGATCCGCTAGACTGACACATGCGGCGAAGTTGCGGCGATACTACCCGGAGAAGTGACCTCCAGCGGCAAAGAAAATCTTGAGATCGTCCATCGGATGTTGACAGGAAGTACATTTCCGGAAATATCGAGGGATCGTGAGCTTGCAGGCCTATTGTCGGCTCACCAGGTATAAGAAGAACCCCAGTTCCGTCGACGTGTCGCCGCGGTCTCCCTGCCGCCGGTGGCGCGCATCATTCGCAGACGGCGAGCGGAAAGAAAGGATCCAGAATGGACCAGGCTGAGAGCATCGACAACAACGAGATCCTGATGGAGCTCACCGCGGAAGTCGTGGCCGCCTACGTCGCCAACAATTCGCTGCCCGTATCCGACCTCCCCGGGCTGATCTCCGAGGTCTACGGCGCGCTCGGCCGGAGCAACGCGGTTCAGCAGGCCGCGCCCGCTGAAAAGCCGAAGCCGGCCGTCCCGGTGAAGAAGTCGGTGCACGACGACTTCATCGTCTGCCTCGAGGACGGCAAGAAGTTCAAATCGCTGAAGCGCCATCTGATGACGCACTACAATCTCTCGCCGGAAGAGTACCGCGAGAAGTGGGATCTGCCGGCGGATTATCCCATGGTGGCACCGAACTATGCCGCTGCCCGCTCGCGTCTCGCCAAGCAGATGGGTCTCGGCCACAAGCGCCGCCGCGGCGCGCGCTGACCGTTTCCGCTTGAGGCCGAGCCTCCCGGCCGGCGACGAATGATGATCAAGGCCCGGCGCGTCGTGGACGCGCCGGGCCTTTTCTTATCCCACTGCTGATCCTCAGCGGCCGAACTGGACCGGAACGGTCAGCTGCACCGCCTCTCCGCCCGGCGGGGGCGGAAAGCTCGTTCCGGCGACGAGGCTGACGGCGGCGCGGTCGAGCGCGCCGTTTCCCGATGAGCCGGCGAGCCGGACCGAGGTGGCGGCGCCGCCTGCGGTGATGCGGAACGACACGCGCACCACGCCGCGCCCGCCGGCGCGCTGCGCCCGTGCCGCCCGCGCCAGTCGCGCCTGCACCTGGCTCTGCCAGCGCGTCTGCGCCGCGCGCGACACGTTGGCGCCCTGCGAGGCCTGCCGGCGCTCGCGCCCCTCGGAGGCGGCGGACGCTTGCGAGGCCGCGCGGCGCTGCTCCGCGGCCTGACGCTCGCGCCGCTCGGCTCGTTCCTGCCGCTCGGCGCGCTCCTGCCGGTCCTGTCGCTCGCGTCGCTCCGCCGCGCGGTCGCGGCGCGGGGGCTCTTCCTCGACCCGGCGCTCTCGGAGGGGTGGCGGTTCCCGGCGCGGCGGCGGCTCGGGACGGCTGGTCGGAATCGGCACGTCGATCACGGCTTCCGCGTTCGGCGGAGGCGGGGTCGTCGGTTCGGGTGGCAGCGGCTCCGGCTGCGTCTCCGGCTCCGGCGGCGGATTCGGCTCGGGCTCGGGTTCCGGCACCTCCGGCAGCGGTGGCTCCGGTTGCGGCTCCACAACGTCCGGAACCTCCGGCGGCGGCGGCGGCTCGGGTTCCGGTTCAGGCGGCGCGGGCGGAGGCGGCGGAGGCTGCGGCTCGGGCGCAGGCTCGGGGGGCGGGGGCTCCGGCTCCGGAGGCGCTTCCTCGGCGACGGGTTCGGGCGTCGGCTCCACGGCCTCCTCGAGCGGCGCTTCGGCGCCGGCGCTGTCGGGCGCGGCGGCCGGCGGCGCGAGGTCGATCACGATCGTCGCTTCGGGCGCCCCCTGCGGCGCGGCCTCGGGCGGGTTCTGCGCGAAAGCGACCGCCCCGGCCGCGAAGCCGCCGAGCACCACCGCCAGCGAGGTCCCCCAGCGAAGGCTTTCCAGCCGGCGGCTCGATTCCGCCCGCTCGACCCAGACGACGGCGCTCATCCCGGCGTCCCGGCGACGGGCCGCGGCACGGACCCGCCTTGGCCCGTATCCTCCAGCCCGACCAGCGCGATCTTCAGGTAGCCCGCGTCGCGGAGGTCGTTCATGACGTCCATCAGCGAGCCGTAGGCGACGGCGCCGTCGGCGCGCAGGAAGATGCGCTCGTCGCGGTTGCCGCCGGTCTTCGCCTCGAGCGCCGCGGCCAAGGCCTCGGGCGCGACCGCTTCCTCCCCGAGGATCAGGGACAGGTCCGACTTCACGGTAAGGTAGGTCGGCTCCTCCGGCCGAGGCTCGGGCATCGCGTTGGAAACGGGCAGGTCGACGGGCACGTCCACCGTCGAGAGCGGCGCGGCGACCATGAAGATGATGAGGAGAACGAGGCACACGTCGATGAAGGGCGTGACGTTGATCTCGGAGACCTCGCCCATCCCGTCGTCGTCGCCCTGCTTGAGGTTGACGCCCATCGGTCTACTCCGCCGCCTGCTGCGCCACGTGGCCGGCCGGCCTCGGCGATGCCACGACTTCCGTCCGTGCGCGGTCGAGCTGCCGCGACAGGTGCTGCATCACGAGGGCCGAGCCGTCGGAGAGGAGGGCGCGGTAGCCGGAGATCGAGCGCGCGAAGACGTTGTAGATGACGACGGCGGGGATCGCCGCGACGAGGCCGATGGCCGTCGCGAGCAGCGCTTCGGCGATGCCGGGCGCCACCACGGCGAGGTTGGTGGTGTTCGCCTGGCTGATGCCGATGAACGAGTTCATGATGCCCCAGACCGTGCCGAACAGCCCGACGAAGGGCGCGGTGGATCCGATCGTCGCGAGAAGGCCGGTGCCCCGGGTGATGGAGCGTCCCGCGCCCGCCTCGACGCGCTGCAGCGCGATGGCGACGCGCTCCTTGATGCCGTCGGCGGAGAGGCCCGCCGAGCGGCGTCGCTCGTCCTCCGCCGAGCGGGCGAGAAGCGCGACCGGGCCGCCCCAGCGGTTCGCGCGCTTGCCGTCGCCGATCGCCTCGGCCAGCGTTTCCGCCTCGACGAGGCGGCGGATCCCGCGGCGCGCCCGTCGCTTGGCGAAGGCGATCTCGACGCCCTTCGCGAGGAGGATCGTGAAGGTCACGACGGACGCGAAGGCGAGCCCGCCCATCACCGCCTTCACCACGATGTCGGCCGCCATGAACATGCCCCAGGGGGACAGGTCGTGCGGCAGCGCCTCGCCCGGAACGGCTGCCGGGCCGACGACGACGTCGTTCGCAGCGTTGCCGGCCGTGCTGTCGAGCGGGGCGGGCGCGGTTGCTTCGTTCGAGAGCGGAGCGCCGGTCGATGCCGGACCGTCCGCCGATGCGGGTGCGTCCGCACTCGGCGGCGGCGCAGTCGGCGCGGCGGTCGCCGAAGGCGCGGGAGCGGCATCAGGCGTCGCGTTGGGAGGCGTCGTCGGCGGAGCGGGCGGTTGCTGCGGGGCGGTGGACGCCTGCGGCTGCGCGGGCGGCGCTGCAGGAGCGACCGCCGGGGGCACTGCCAGCGTGTCCGTCGTGGCGGGCGGGCTCGGCTGTGCTGGCGTCTGAGCGAGGCTGGGCGCGAGGGGCGCCACTGACAGTGTCGCGAGAAGAAGGGCTTGCACGGCCCGATGACGCCGGCAGGGCGAGAGAGGCAGGGTCACACGCGTCTCCGAAGAACTCGTGCGCGTGCCGCCTGACCGGTCCGGGCGCCGCGCGATGCCGAAGCGGCGCCGCGGGGCGGCGCCTTTCGGCCGACCCTTACGGAATCATGATAAGAAAAGTCAACTTAAGGCGACGAAGCTGTTCGTCGCTGCCCGGCAGCCGGCCCGGCGGCGAACCCGGATCGAGCCGGGCCGCCGGAAGGCCCGTTCAATTCTTCGGAAGATCCACGACCATGCCGAGGGCCTGGAGGTAGAGTTCCAGGATGGCGTCCTGCTCGGCCCGCTCGTTGGCGTCCTGCTTGCGCAGCGAGATGACCTTTCGGAGCACCTTCGTGTCGAAGCCGTTACCCTTGGCCTCGGCATAGACGTCCTTGATGTCGTCGCCGATGGTCTTCTTTTCCTCCTCCAAGCGCTCGATGCGCTCGACGAAGGATCGCAGCTGGTCCTGTGCGACGTCTTCGACCTGGGACATGGGGGTAACCTCGACGCTGGATGCAGGTTTGGTGAAGGCGCGGGCGGCATGCCTGCCGCCGCGTGAAAGCTCGAAGCCCTGAAAGGCCCGTTCCGGCTTGCCCGAAGCTGTCCGCCTAGGAATGCGGCTTGTTCGCCGAGAAGGCGGCCAGCGCGTCGGGCGAGGCGTCGCGCTGGTTCTTCGCCTGCCATTCGGCATAGGGCATGCCGTAGACGATCTCGCGCGCCTCGTCCTTCGTCATCGGCCGGCCGGACGCCTCGGCGGCGTCGCGGTACCAGTTGGACAGGCAGTTCCGGCAGAAGCCGGCGAGGTTCATCAGGTCGATGTTCTGGACGTCGCCGCGCTCGCGCAGATGGTCGCGAAGCCGACGGTAGACCGCTGCCTCGAAGGCGATCCGCTCCTGATCGTCGCTGGTGCTCATGGGGCTGCCTCCGGTCGTTTCGATTCGAGGCATCCATATCGAAGAGGGACGCCGGCCATGCAAGACCCGTCGCCGGAAGCTCTTGCGGGGCTTGCCGTCAAATCGATTCGCATCCGGAATGCCATGGCGTTGACAGCTTGGCCTGCTATGGGACAACCGGCATAGGAACCACGACGCGGCTTGGCTCCGGAGGAGACGATATCGATGGATTGCCTTCGCAACTTCGCGCGCGGGCTCGGCGTTGCGGCTCTCGGAATCTGCGGCTTCGTCGCCGCAGCGCCGCTGACCGCCGCACCCGCCGCGGCCGACTTCCGCGTCTGCAACGGGACGCAGTCACTCGTCGGCGTGGCGATCGGCTATCGCGCCGCCGACGGCTGGACCACGGAAGGCTGGTGGCGCATCCCGGCGACGACCTGTAAGTCGATCAAGGAGGGCAAGCTGGAGTCGCGCTACTACTACCTCTACGCGGAGGACGCGGAGGGGCGCAGCCGCTGGGCCGGGGACGTCGACCTCTGCATCGCGGAGGACGAGTTCAAGATCGTCGGCGTCCAGGACTGCTTCAAGCGGGGCTACCAGAAGATGGGGTTCCGGCAATACGACACGGGCGAGCAGGCGAGCTGGATGGTCCAGCTCACCGATGCGCCGCGCGGGGGCACGGGCACGCAATGAAACGCAATCGACGGGTCAAGATTCTAGCGACGCTCGGGCCGGCGTCCTCCGACGAGGCGATGATCCGCAAGCTGCACGAGGCGGGCGCGGACGTCTTCCGCATCAACATGAGCCATGCCGACCACGACCTGATGCGCGAATTGGTCCGCCGCATCCGCTCGGTCGAGGCCGCCGTCGGGCGCCCCATCGGCATCCTCGCCGACCTCC
>NZ_VTOM01000029.1 GCF_009765365.1 Antarcticirhabdus aurantiaca | reverse complement strand
AGTTCGGCCACCGAACGATCGGTCCTGATCTCCAACGCCATCCCGAGCCTCCTTTCGAAACTCAGGAAAGCACCTTCACCCTTCGACGCCAAATCACGCCCGAGTCAGTTCATCCGCTCGGCGGTATGATAGGCGTCGGAACGCTGATCCAGGATCTCCTGAGCAGCTTCCGCCCTCGTGTAGTTTCGACCCTCCACGAGGGTGCGGAACGTCGTGAGGTCGCGGAGCACCTGCTCGCCGTTCGGCATCGTCTCGAAGGCCAGCGGCGCGGCCTTCTGGATAGCGACAGCCTGTCCCGCAGCGGCTGCCAAGAGCGCCGGGTCCTTGGCGTAGAAGCCCGCGCGGATGTCAGCCTGCACCCGCTGAGGGATGATGCCCGTGTTGCGGATGAACGTCTCGGTCTGCTGCTGCACGAGCTCGGGCGCCGCGCCGCTCAGCGACTTCAGCATGGTGCTGTAAGCCTTGTCTGCCACCGCCCGCTCGTCGCTATCCAGCGGGTTCAGGTCGCGCATGGCGCCGTTCTGATAGTCGGCGAAGGCCCGCTCGCCCGCGCTGACATCGTTGGCGACGGAGCGGACGGTCCGCAGCAGAGGGGCACGGTCCGCGTCCGTCAGGTTCGGATCAGCCAGCACCTCCGCTTCGGTCAGGTCGAAGTTGAGCGCCCGCACATCCAGGCTCGACGTGTAAGCTTCGAGCTGCGCCTTCTGCTGCGCCAACGCCGAGCGTGCCGCCTCGGCTCCAGCCCGGTCGGACTGCTGCGCGAGCTGCAAGCGGTCGGCAAAGGACAGGCCGGAATATTCGGGCGCGAGGTCATAGTCTCGCGAGGCGAGCGGCCCCGGCGCTGTCGCTTCCACCTGTCCGGCGTTGTGCGCGTCGAGCACGCCCTTCGCCCACGCGGGGATGCTCTCCCCCCCGTAGCTCGGCCCCCACGAGCGGCGCGGCCCCGTGTCGAGGTGGAGGCTGTTCTCGTAGACGCCGATCCCGGTGAAGCCCATGGACGAAGCCAACGAGATCAGGTGGACGCGGTCCTCCTTGGACATGCCCTTCACGCTGACATCGATGGCGTTGCCGTGGATGTGCTGGGACTTGTCGGCGCCGCCTACGCGCTTGTTGTAGACGCGATCCCGGTGGCCCGACGTGATGGTGAGCTGTCGCCCGAACTGGTTCTGAACCGCCTTCCAGCGGTCGAGGACGATGGCGTCGACGCCATCCATCTTCACGTGTCCGGCAGAGACGACCGGGATATCCCGACCGCCGGCAGGCTGGCGACCACCGCCCAGGATCTCGCGGGCGTTCCGGAGCCGGTTGTCCCACCCGTGCCCGCCTCGCGGCGAATGCGGCTGGTAGCCCTGCGGACGCTCGAAGTGCATCATCGCTTCGGTGGCGTCTTCAAGGGTCTTGGCGTTCTGAAGCTCGTTCCAGGCGCGCCGCGCCCCAGCGTCGCCGTTCAAGCCCTCCCACTCGACATAGTCGAGCTGCGTCTGCGGATCTTCCCAGGTCGTGCCGCGCTGCGCCGCGAACTGCTGAAGACCCTCGAAGCGCTCCTCGCGCCACTGAGCCGCACCGAAGGCCGTGCCGCTGTCGCCAGGCCGCCCCGTGAAGCGTCCGCCGTTCTCCTGCACGAAGTGCCCGGCAATGGCCGCGGAGGCGACGGGCGACAGGCCCTTGTTGCGGTAGTAGCTCGCGATCGACTGCCCGCGTTCGAACTCGCCGCCGGTCATGGTCACGCCCGCAGGCGCCTCCGGAGCAATGCCGAGACGGCGGCGCTGACTGCCGGGTTCGGCCATTTCGCGCGCCGTGTAGACCGCGCCGCCGAGCGCTGCGTCCGTGTCGCGCCGGGCCTTCAGCTTCTCCGGCTCGGGCAGGTCCGACTTGTCGATGATGCCGTAGACCGTCGCCCTGGCCTGTTCGAACTGGTCGGGCGCGTCGTGCGCCTGCTGCGTGGCGATCCGCTGCGCCTCGCTGATGTTCGACTTGAACCAGCCGGTGCGCTTCTCGTTCTGCTGCGCCGCCGCGCTCAAGACGGTCCGCGCCCGGATCGGCGCCAGTTCGGCCTTCACCTGCGCCCGCATGTCCGGCGGGACGGACTGAACAAGCCGATCGAGACGGGTGCTGATGTCGGCGTCGACCGCGTTGACCAACCCGTCCCCGTTGGCTGGGCCGTCTCTGTCGATCTCCATAGCCTTTTGGCCGGCATCGATCAGAAGCTGGGCTTTCTGCGTCTCTACCTGGAAGCCGACATCCTGACGCCGCCGCCGGTCCGCCTCCTCTGCGGCCCGCTCGTTGACCTCGAATATCTGCCGTCCGGCTCGCGACACCTGCGATCCGAAAGCGGACATGGCCTCACCGACAGGCGAGCCGGAAGGATACTGGACCGGGCTGCCGGGGTTCAGCGACTGGCGAGCCGTCTGCAAAGGGATGCGAGCCATCGTCTGACCTCACGCGAACTGGTTCATGCCGAGGTAGATGCCGGGGCGCGGCGTGACGCCCGCGCTCAGTCCAGCACGCGCCTTCTGCCGGCTGCTGATGTCGTACATGTCGGAGATCCCGCCCACGACGGCGCCGGCAGCGCCCAAGTAGCTTGCCTGCCGCGCCTGGCGCCCCTGCATCCGAGAGATGCCGGCCTGTGTTTTCAGCGCCGTCGTGTTGACCTTCGAGTTCCAAAGGATGGCGTCGATGTCGAGCTGCGACTGCTCGGCGTTCGCGGACAGGACTGCACCCGGCGAGCCCTGGAAGCCGACGCCCGAAGCGCCGACCTGTGCCCGTGCGGCCGACTGCGCGAGAGCGGAGCGCCGATGCTCCTGCATGGCCTCGTATCCGGCGGCACGCTGGTTCGCGACGGTCTGGCGCTCGTAGGCCTGCGCCTGCGCCTCAGCCATCGCCTCAGCGTCCCGACCCTGCTGGATGGCCCCCATGGCGTTTATGCCGGCACCAACGGCCGAGGCAACGAGAGGAATGGCAGCGAAGCACATGGTCAGCTTCCTTGTCTCAAGAGGTGCCGGACGCGCATCGAGATCCACGCCGTCCAGGTCATGCGCTCCGAACCGATGGCGCGAGCGAGCAGGGCCGACATCATCGGGTGCGCTGTCATGCTGTGGCCGTAGACGATGCGGCCCTGTCGCCGCAGGACTTGCGCCAACACGTTCAAATCGGGGCACACGGGCTCCCGAGCGCGCATCACGTCGCCGGGTACCATCTCGTACACCTCGCCCATGGTCGGGCCGTCCATGCACCAGAGGACCGGGAACACGCCCTGCGCGTCTCGGGCGCGGATGTAGTCGGCAGGCCGGGACCATGCGCCGTGCACCGGGTCCGGCACGGGCATGATCCCGACGAGCCGCCCCACGCACGCCTCGTCCGTCGCGCTCGGAGAGGTGGCCAAGCGCTCGTATTCGTCGTGGTGGAACAGGTAGAGGCCCCGCCGGGCAAACCACTTGCTTTCGAGGAACGCCAGCACATCGCCCGGCTTGGCGATGCCGGAGAACCCGTGCGTCGTCAGCGGATAAACGAGCGTCTTGCCCTGCTGGTGGAGGATGCCCTTGCGGTGCCAGGTCATGCGGCGTCCCCGCCTTTGGCGCCCCAGGCGATGGCGGCGAGCGTGAAGGCTGTGTCCGTCGCCTCGCGCATCGTGACGGGCGCAGGAGCAGCTTCAATCGACGCATTTCGCTGCGATTGAAGTCGGGAGGGCACACGGCGCCGACCATCAGCAAGAAGCTCAAGGGCCGAGCGCATGTGCCGGAGGACGATAGGGTCCAACATCTCGTTGTCGTTGCCAGGAGCCTGCATCACGCGGCCCTCGGCGCCGGTCCGACCCACCCGACGTTCGGGTGAGAGCGCCCGCCCCAGTGGATCGGCTTGCCAGGCGTGGCGAGGTCGATCAGCAGTTGATCGATGCGGACGCCGTTCCGCGTCAGGCCGTCGAGCATCACGTCGGGCAGGTTGCCAGCAGCCTTCTGCGCCAAGCCGGGCGGCACCTGACGGTCTTGCGGCAGACCACCGTTCAAGCCGACCAGATGCCCACGCAGGCAATCGATG
The DNA here is from genome assembly GCF_009765365.1 of Antarcticirhabdus aurantiaca. Classification (GTDB taxonomy): domain Bacteria; phylum Pseudomonadota; class Alphaproteobacteria; order Rhizobiales; family Rhizobiaceae; genus Antarcticirhabdus; species Antarcticirhabdus aurantiaca. The sequence goes on along the minus strand of NZ_VTOM01000029.1, from coordinate 72,212 downwards.
TCCGCATGAGCCTTGCGGGCCTCGGCGATGGCCTTGTGGAAGCGCATCGTCGCGGCGGTCAGATCCTCGCCGGTTGCTACAGCCTTTGCATGCCGCTCGTCGGTGCGCTCGGCGTCCTCGTCAGCCTCCGCCTGCGCCAGACGCTTCCGGGCCCCCTTGAGCGCCGCGTTCAGCGTGTCGATCTCGGCCGCGCAGTCAGCCAGCGCCTTGCGTGCCTTCGAGATGTTGCCGTCTTCGAAGATGACGCCTTCCACCTCTTCGGCGAGATGGCGACGCTTGGCCTCCGCCTCGATGATGGCGCCTTCCAGATCGGCGATGACCGCAGCGAAGTCGGTCGAGGTTTTGGCCGATCGGGCCGCTTCCAGGATGTCTTGCATCACGCGACCCTCGCTCCATCGCTGGCAAGCGCCGCCAGATGCGCTATCACAGCGTCGCGCACGACATCGCCCGGGCGCTGCCCATTGGCCCGAGCGACCTCATCAAGCCTCGCAACTGTGCCAGCGGGGGCGCGGGTTTGGATGATTTCGGGATATTTTGGCATTTGCCTTCCCTCGATTAGTAATCATGAGACTACATACAGCGAAGGTTTTTTCTCGATGTCATGACGCATCTTGCGGTATCATCTGGGATATGTTGGTAGCGTCATCTCCTGATCGGTGGCTTCCAACACCAGTCATCTTCGAAGGGCAGATATGGCTTACAGGCCTCTGATCGGTGGGCAATTCGGCGCACCATTTCCGCTGCAGTTTCCCGACGCACTAGTGAGTGTAAACTCACTCAGCTCTACGCCAGTTCATCAACTGTCTAATGATGGTGAGGACAGCATCGTCTCGCATGGAAGTGGCTTCTTATGGAGACATGCAGGGACGATATTCCTTGTAAGCGCGAGACACGTGATCACAGGTCGGGATCCGTTCTTAAATCAATTGATGTCGCCAACAGGATTTATCCCAAGACGTTTTCAGATCTTCCCTGCGATCGAGGTTGACCAGGGCCAGTTTGTAAGATCAGACGTTGTTCTAGAAATCGATCCTGATGGGGAGAGGTCCTGGGCCGAAGATCCGGAGTTTTCGGCTCTTAGAACTGATATAGCTGCAATCCCGATACCATTTGATCACAACTACAATGTTATATGCCTTAATGACGCTCCAGACAATTTCGACAATCTGCTCACCAACGTTGGTTTCGATTGTTCGATACTCGGATATCCGCACCCCTCGCCAGGCGGACTGATGACGCCGGTATGGCGCCGCGGAGCGTTTGCTTCAGAACCACTGCTCCCAGTCGACAACAAGCCAATGTTCCTTGTGGATGCTCTTACCAGCCCCGGCTTCTCAGGTGCAGCAGTGTTCCGGACGCATGTTGGGCCGGCGCCAGTTCCCACCCCAGACGGAACAATTCGCGTGATGATCGATAGAATTCTCACGAGAAGCTTCGTTGGAGTATACGCTGGCAGATTGCAGCACCGACACTTCGGTGGGGAAGTACCGTTCGTGTTCTACGGAAACAGAATTCCGATCATAATGGATCATTATTCAAGAGTTTGACGAATATCGTGGGGCATTGTAAGGAATTCGTCCCGCCAGTGTCGGAGATCTGCTAGCTGGTAGAAAATTCTCCCGCCAATGGCGCACCACAAGGGTCCTTGTCCCTTAGCGCGCCACCGCTTTAAGGTGACTTCCGACAGCCGCAGTGCTTGCGCCGCCTGCTGCGTCGTCAGGAAACCTTCCATAAGGTCAGGCACGAAGCCGCGGATCTGCGTCAATGCTTTGTCCTCCGTGCTCGCGGTGCTGCTGCCGGATCTCACCATCAGCTTCAGCCTCCAGTCTCGTCCTGCATCACGATGCGGACCAGGTATCGCGCGACCTCCAAAGCCGCTCGCGCTTTCCGTCGCTCCATCACAGCCTCAGCCGTGTAGTAGCCGTGTTTGAGATTGTTCTGGCTTCCCTTCGGCGGGCCGGTCGACTTGCCTCCGTGCATCCGACATCGACCGTTCTTCATCGAAGGAGCCTCGCACGGCGTGCCTCGCCTGGTCTTTGCGCCACATGGCATGGGGTTATTCCTTCGATCCGTTCTCATCCCCCGCCCCACCCCCCGGTGCAGAGACGCCCTCGGCCATCATCATCATGTCGAAGGTCACGGCGTCCGCGGGGACATTGGCAATCATCGGCGTCGACACGGGACCCAGGGCAGGCGCTACGAGCATCTGCTGCCGATGGTCGTTGTAGACGTGTTCGACCGTCACCCGCTGCTGGCTGCCCTTGCCTCGGTGCTTGTTCAGCGCTTCCATCAGCGTCACGAACGTCCGAGACGCCTTGTTCCCTTGGTTCAGATACTCGCGATAGAGCGCCAGCTCGTTCCGCCCGCTCGCCCGGGCAGCGCAGTCCATCGCCACGTTGTGCATGGCGACCATCTGCGTCAGAAGCATCCCCTCCAATTCATCCGCAGGCTTGAGAAGCGACACCATGGCGCCCGCTATCACGCCTGGGTCCTTCATCGGATCGTCCGACCGGTTACCCGTTGCCATGAGCTGCCGCATCAACATGCGGTTCGCGTCGGGGAGGCTCGATCCCAAGGCGATGTTCGGCCACTCCTCCCCCTGCTCCTCGATAGCCTGCGCCACAGCTGCCGATAGATCCCGCTCGGCGATCCGCTGACGCACCGCAGCGAGAAGGTCAGCATCGATGTCGGGCTCGATCCCGCGCCGATCGGCGGCCTCAACAAGGTCGATCAGCTCGGACACCATCGCTTCGCGGGCCGCATCCGCTTTGGCGGTATCATTGCCCGTTCCGACGCCCGCCAGACGATCCGCGAGCTCGTCTACGTCTACTCCGTCGAAAGGCGTGCGCTTGCTGTCCGCCATGGCAGACCTCCTGTGTCGGCTGTCACTACCGTCACCACAGGCACCACCACTTCCCTAAACCCTATAGAAAGCACTGTTTTGCCCCCTCTATAGAGATTACAGAACAAGTAGTGACGGTAGTGACGGTAGTGACAGCGTTGGTAATGCTGGCTTTTCGTGTCACCGCCTGACAGCTTGTCACCACCGAGCCGTGGTGACGGACGCGAGGTGAGGTGGTGACATGCCTCCACCTGTCAGAGTGTCCGCTCATAGCGCCACACCCGCTGACTTCCTTCGCGAACCTGACGCCGCTCGAAGCTCAAGCTCCGCAGCACGTTACCGACGCGCATCTCCATGTTGCGGTCGCGACGCGACGGCTCGATGAGCAGACACTCCGCCAGGATCTCTCGGGTGGTGACGCTGTTCCGCCCGGCGAGGAAGCGCTGGATGTCCTCCTCCCACGGATCGCGCTGCTGGCGGGCGGCCTGCGCCTCAGAGGCGGCAGCGACGAGGTCGTCCGTATCGAGCCACCAGCGGCCCTCCCTTCCGCCGTTGCGGTAGAGCTGAACGGCTTCGGCCCAAAGCTGATCACGGTCGATCCGCAGCGCATCTACATTGATGCTGTCGACGCGGACCGGCCAGAAGCGGCGCCCGCCCGTCGCATCCTTCAGGTACGTGTCGCCGTTCGTCGTGCCGGCGAAGACGCATTGGCGCGCAGCTTCGATGACCCGTCGACCGTAGGGCGGCCGATATCGGTCCGTCGTCCGCGACAGGAACGCCTTCGTCCGCGTCGCCTCCGCCTTCGACATCGCGTCGAGTTCCGACAGCTCGATGATCCAGGCGGCCCGCGCCTGCATGGCCGCGTCCTTGGAGCCAAGGTCAGCTATCTCGTCGGAAAACCAGGAACCGCCCAGCACCGCGAGCGAGGTCGACTTCCTGGCCCCTTGCGGGCCTTCGAGGATCAACATCGTGTCGACCTTGCAGCCGGGCCGCATCACCCGCGCCACGGCGCCGACGAGGAAGCAGCGCCCGACCGCCGACGTGTAGTCACTCGCCTCAACACCGAGATAGGTCGAGAGCCAGGTTGCGGCGCGCGGCTGCCCGTCCCACCGAAGGCTATTCAGGAATGACCGGATCGGGTGTCGAGGCGCCTCGCGCGCGACCGTCTCGACTGCTGCCTCGGCGTCCCGGATGCTGATCGCGATCCCCTCGCGCTGCATCCACTCGGTCGTCAGCACCGTGTCGGCGTCCGACCAGGTGCGCGAGGTGAAGGTGCCGTGTTCCCACGGCGGCGGCGCGACGAGCACCGTCGTCATGGCGAACTCGTCGTAGGCGAGCACGCCAGCCCATTCCTCGCTCTCGCGCAGGGCATGAAGCACGTTGGCGAGGAGCGGTTTCGGTGCCCCCTTGTCGGTGAGAATGAGGCCTGAGCGCCAATCCAGCAGGATGGACCGCGGCTTGATCGCCGCGGCCCCCTTGCTCCCAAAGACAGGTTTGAAGTCGGCGGCGTTCATGCAGCCTCCCTTTCGGATCGTGTGGAGGGCGCGACGAACCGGGACTTGTCGAACAGCGAGGCGACGAGGCCGGCAAGCGCGACCGCATGGTGATGGTCCTCACCCGCGATCCGCCCCGGCGCGTCGAGGAGGTCGCGAGCCGCTTCGGGCGGGTTGAGGATGACGGCGCCCGCGGCGCCGCCCCGCAGCCAGCCGAGCGCCGTGCGCCACACGCGCAGCGGTCCGAAGGCGTAGGTCGCGGCGCGGTGGACGTTGCTGACGCCCAGCATCGAGGCCGCGCCGAACATCGTCCGCAGCTCGGTCGGGCGCGCCATCGGCCAGCCGGCGAGGTCGACCACGCTGGTGCCGTCACGGCCGAACACCAAGATTACAGCGGCAGGCACGCCTCGCTCGCCCTTCTCGGCGAAGGCAAAGCGTGTTTTGCCGACCCGCCTGATCGACGTGACGACCAGAAGCCCACAGCCTTTGGCTATCGGGTCGGGATCACCGAGCCGGCGCACGGCGAGGTCGTTCTCGCGAAGGTACTGGCGCGACGCTGCCGCCGACGAACTCGCGCGGCCACAGAGAGCCGCACAAGCCGAAAGGATGGCGAGGGGGCCGCCCATCAAGCGGCCTCCCGTTCGGCATCGGCCGGAAGGATCTCGACCTCAGACCGCAGCACGTATCGCGCATGCGTGCCGGCAAACCGTCCGCCGTGCGGCTCCTCGACGGTCTCGATGACGAGGCCGTGGGTGTGACGAAGCTTGAAGACGTAGTGGCTCCAGCGCGGCGCCGGCTCGTCGATCGGAGTGCAGCCGCAGGCGCCGGCGGCGAGAAGCCGCTCCAATGCCCAGGCATCTCGGCCGATGATAGTTTGAGGAAGCCCGTCCGGAAGGACGCGGGCGCGGATCATGTAGCGCTTCATCGCTGCACCCCCTTTGCGAAGGCGTGCTCGGCCACGAGACGGGCGACGGCGTCGCTCATCGTGTAGCGGGCGACGAGGTAGGAGGCTTGAAGAGTAGCGGCGGGAGCGGTATCTTCGGCATCGATCCTGCCAGGGATGATGTATGCCGAAGGCCGTCCGCAGGGGCGGCTTTCGTTTATGATGGGCATCGTTTCACGCGGCCTCTTTGACTTCGATGACGGGGAGGGAGTTGAGCCAAGCCAAAGCATCAGGCACAGCAACGAGCGACTTCCGCCCCATCTTGCGAAGCGGAATGCGGCCGGCCCGGACTTCTTGGTAGAACTTGTTGCGGCTAATGCAGGCCCAGGCGCAGAAGGCGTCTACGCTCATGGCCCCTGTTGCAGGCTGGTTGTTCGACACTGTGCATCTCCGTGCGTCGGTGTGCACGGACGATGATGCTGCGGAAGCTAGGTACGGGCTAACACGGGAACCCCAAGAAAATGCGAGGGTTCATGTTTTCGGATGCCGTCGACGCCAGACGCGATTGAGGGACCTCGTGATGCCTGCCTGCCCGGCGCTTTCTCCGGTCACGACCTCGAAGAAGGCTTCTACAAAGCTCAGAAGATCCGACGAAGTCTTTCTGTAAGGTAGTGGGGAGTTTCTGCGGTAGGCGCCGAGCGCATAGTCGATCACCCGGTCTTTAGCACGGTCCGGGAGGCCGCCGCGTTTGTAGTTGTTCTTTGCTCGCTCTGCCGCGGTGTGGATGTTCCCCAAGACCTTGAAGAGGTTCTCTCTCTCGGCGTTCTCATAAGCCGGCCCATCGGGCTGCCGCTCCCAGAATAATGCGTGCGCAAGAGGTGCACTCTGCAATCGCCTGAGTGCATTCACGAGGTTCTTGGCGGAAACCTGCACATCGGTAAGTGCTGGATCATGCTGGACTGGCGCCAAACGCTGCGCTTTTGCAGCCTCGAAGGCTTGTTTGGCTCGGGGAATTGCCAACGCGAGATCCTGTAAAGCTTCATTCTGCTTGGCCGGCTCAACTTTCGCCAGTGCAATCAAGCGTCGCTTATCTTCCTCATCTCGGCTGACCTCATTGGCTTTGCGCATGGAGCCGCACCACCTTTCCGGTCTGCTCGCCAGACAGGTAGCTGGCCCACGCCTCCATCAACTGCCGCCGCTTCTCCAACGCGTCGCCCCGGCGGTACGCTCGCTCGACGGCGTCACCGACCGCGTGCGCCAGTGCCTGCTCGGCGACCTCGCGCGGAAAGCTCGTCTCCTCGCCGCACCAGTCGCGAAAGGCAGAGCGGAAGCCGTGGACGGTCACGTCCTCGCCAAGCTTCTTCAACAAGCGCTGCATTAGAGTGTCTGAAACGGGTTTGCCTGGCCTCATGCCTGGGAAGACGAACTCGCTGGTGCGCAGATCATGCAGTTCGCGAAGCAGCTCGATCGCTCGGCGGGGTAGGGGGACGCGGTGCTCCTTGCCCGCCTTCATGCGCTTGGCTGGAACGACCCAAAGAGCGCGCTCCAGGTCGATCTCCGGCCACGTAGAGAGGCGAGCCTCCCCTGACCGCGCCGCCGTCAGTATTGTGAATTCTAGGAGCCTGGCGCCCATGCTCCCGTTCTGGCAAAGGCGGGGCATCAAGGCTGGGATCCTTTCGTAGGGCATAGCCGCGTGGTGCTGCCCGATCCGGCTCCGGGCCGGCAGTATGTTCTTCAGATGCCCGCGCCACATGGCCGGGTTCTCTCCCGACCGCCAGCCCTTGGCCTTCGCATAATTCAGGACCGCTTCCAGGCGCACCCGCATGCGCGAGGCGGTCTCGGGCTTGGCCTGCCAAAGTGGGGTAAGCACCTTCAGCACGTCATCGGTGCTAATCGCCGAGACCCGTTTATCGCGGATTGGCGCCGTCTCGACGCGCATAAAGCGTCGCCACTGCTCGCGCTGCCGCTCGCTGCGCCACGAGGCATGCATGGAGGCATATACGGCTTCAGCCGCCTCGCTGAAGGTCGGCTCCTCCTCTCGGTCGCGCTCAGCAATCGGGTCGCGTCCATGAGCGACGGCATCCCGGCAGTCGGCCGCGAGCTTCCGCGCCTTCGCCAAGCTGATGGTGGGGTACGGCCCCAACCCCATCTCCCGACGCTTGCCATCGCGCACCCACATGAACACCCAGGACCTCGTGGAGGTGGGGGAGACGGCGAGATAGAGCCCGCCGCCATCGGAGTAGCGGCCGGGCTTCAGCTTGTCCGAGCGAGCCGTCGTGTCACTCAGCTTGTGCAAGGTCCGAGCCGCCATTCCCACTTTCCTCCCCACTCCGAAGTGGGGATGATAGGGGACACCTGGAGACACCGGAAGACGGAAGCTCGTCAAAAATGGCGGCGCTCCAGGGGGCGAAAGGATGCCGAAAAACAGCAAGGGACATGAGGCCGCGGCCTCTAGCTGGCCGCGGCTAGAACCTCGTCGCCGAGCCGCAGATGAAGAAAGGAGCTGTCGAACTGGGCGTAGCGGACGAGGCCGTCCCAATCGAGCACCTGGATGTGCCCCTTCTGCATGCGGATCAGGTCGCGGGCCCGCAGGGTCTGCGAGGCCCGGTTGATGCTGACGATGGTGAGGCCGAGAACCTCGCCGATCAGCTCCTGCGAAAGGGGGAAGTCGAAGCCGTCCGCGTCGACCAGCCCGACGGCGCTGTGCCGCAGCTGCATCTCGCACAGGAAGTGCGCCAGCCGCGCATCGGCGTCGAGCTGCGCGTTGCGGAAGATGGCGGCGCGGTGAAGGGCCGCGTCGATCAGGCTTTCGCGCCAGAAGGCCGCGTTGAGGTGGGTCGAGGCGGCGCAGAGGCGGTGCAGCTCGCCATGGGGCACGAAGGCTACCCGGGCGGCGCTGACCGTTTCGAGGTCGTGGTCCATCCGCCCGATATGGAGGCTCTGGAGGTCCGGCATGTCGCCCGGAATATGCACGGACAGGATCTGGCGCTGTCCCTCGGCCGTGTATTGGGAGCGCACCACCGCGCCGCTGACGATCAGGCAGGATTGGGCCGGCCGGTCGCCTTCGTGGATGAAGATCCGCCGCGCAGGCAGGTCCTCGATGCGCCACGACAGGCCGGACAGGAGATCCCGTTCCCGTTGACCGAACCGATCGTGGGAGGTGAGGCGAAGCTCGAGGAGGCCTTGGGCATTGGTGTTCATAGGGCTCATACGCTGCTCCGGCGCCGCCGTTCGAACGGCATGATCGATAGCTGGCGCCAAATGTGCCGAATCCAAGCGGCGGATGTCGAGAGGCCCCGGTGCCGCGGGACGGAGCGACGCTCTGTTGCCGGCAACGCAATGGCGCCGTCGTCGGTGACGCCGCACCGTTGCCGCCACTGGCCGCCCGCTTCCGCGATCTGCTAGATCCACCCGGCCGAGATCATCAATGCCGAAGGTTGACCGCTTGCCCGACATGGCCGAACCGCGTTCCTGGTCGTCCGCGGCGCTGTTTTCCGGTTCCGGCGACGTTCGGGCGCTCGGACGCGAGCTCGATTGGGCCGCCACGCCGCTCGGCCCTGTGCAGGGCTGGTCGCAGAGCCTGCGCTCCACCGTGCGCACGCTTCTGTCCTCGCAATACCCGATGGTCCTCACCTGGGGGCCGCACTTCACGCAGATCTACAACGACGCCTATTCCAAGCTGATCGGCGACCGGCACCCCTCGGGGCTGGGCGCGGACATCCGCGTCACCCTCGCCGAGGCCTGGGACACGCTCGGGCCGATGATCGACCGGGTGATGGCGACGGGCGTCGCCAACTGGACGCCGGCGCTTCCGCTCGAGATGCACCGCTCGGGCTATCGCGAGGAGGCCTACTTCTCGGTCAGCCACGCGCCGGCGGAAAACGATCGCGGCGAGATCGTCGGCATGCTCGCGGTGTGTTCGGAAGTGACCGAGCAGGTGGTCGGGGAGCGCCGGCTGCGCCTGCTGCGCGAGCTCGCCGCGCGGGCTGGAGACGCGCAGGAGACCGTCCAGGTCGCGCGCCATCTCGCCGAGGCCCTGGGCGAGGACCGCGCCGACGTCCCCTTCGCATGCCTTTATCTTCGCGACGGCGACACGCTCGCGCTCGCCACGAGCCAGGGCCTGAGCGAATCCGAGGAGGCGATGGCCGCGTCCTGGACGTCGTCGGGCGAGGGACCCTGGCCGCTCGACCGCGCGCTTGCCGGCGAAGCCGTTCTCGTCGAGGCCGTCGAGAGCGTCCTGCCGCTCACCGGCGGCGCCTTCGACGATCCCGTGACCTCAGCGCTCTGTTTGCCGATCGCGGGGGCGCAAGGCGCCGTTCTCGGCGTTCTCGTCGCGGGCGTCTCCCCCAATCGGGCGCTCGACGAGGGCTACCGCTCCTTCTTCGAGCTCCTGGCGGCCCAGGTCTCCGTCGCCGTGCGCAATGCCCGCGCCCGCGAGGACGAGCGGCGGCGGGCGGAGGAGCTGGCCGAGCTCGACCGGGCGAAGACGGCCTTCTTCTCGAACGTGTCCCACGAGTTCAGGACACCCCTGACCCTCCTCCTCGGCCCCCTGGAGGAGGCCTTGGCCGAGGCGCCCGAGAACCTCGCCGCCCATCGCGGCGCGCTCGGCATCGCCCATCGCAACGCGCTGCGCCTGCTGCGGCTCGTCAACACGCTTCTCGACTTCTCGCGCGTCGAGGCGAACCGGGCGCAGGCGCGCTTCGAGCCGCACGACCTGTCCTCGCTCACGGCCGATCTCGCCTCCAACTTCCGCTCTGCGATCGAGACGGTGGGCCTGCGCTTCTCGGTCGACGTGCCGCCGCTGTCCCGGCCCGTCGACGTCGACCGCGACATGTACGAGACGATCGTCCTGAACCTCCTCTCCAACGCCTTCAAGTTCACCCATGCCGGCTCGATCGCGGTGCGGCTGCGCGAGACGGGGGAGGGGACGGTCGCGCTGGTCGTGTCCGACACGGGCGTCGGCCTGCCGGGCGAGGAGCTGCAGCGCGTCTTCGAGCGATTCCACCGCGTCGACGCGCAGGCGGCGAGAAGCCACGAGGGAACGGGCATCGGCCTCGCTCTCGTCAGGCAGCTCGTCGAGCTCCACGGCGGAACCATCCGTGCCGAAAGCGACGGTCCCGGCCGCGGCACCACCTTCACGGTCCTCCTGCCCACCGAAGCGGCCGGTGCGGGGGTCCCGGCCGCTTCTCCTCGCGAGGCGAGCGGGCGCCCGCAGGCGCGAGCCTTCGCCGAGGAAGCGCTTCGCTGGCTGCCGGAGGCCTCGGACGACGCTCCGGCCGCGCCGCGACCGGCATCCGTGCCGCGCATCCTCCTCGTCGACGACAATGCGGACATGCGGGCCTATGTCCGGCGACTTCTGGGCGAGAGCTACGACGTGACCACCGCGGCCGACGGCGCGGAAGCGCTCGACGCGGTCGGCCGCGTGCAGCCGGACCTCGTCCTGTCGGACATCATGATGCCCAACGTCGACGGCTTCGCCCTTCTGGCCGCGCTGCGGGCGAACCCGGCGACCGCGACCCTGCCCGTCATCTTCCTGTCCGCGCGGGCCGGCGAGGAGGCGCGCGTCGAGAGCCTGACGGCGGGCGCCGACGATCACGTCGTGAAGCCCTTCGGCGCGCAGGAGTTGCGCGCCCGCGTCGACGGCGCCCTGCGCCTGTCGGCGCTGCGCGGCGAGGCGGCGGGCCGGGAGCGGGTCCTGGAGGCCAGGCTCGCCGCGACGCAGGCCGAGGCCGCGCTCGCCCGGTCCGAGCAGCAGCTGCAATCCCTGACCGACGCCCTGCCGGTGCTCATCTCCCATATCGGCCGGGACCTGCGCTACCGCTTCGTCAACCGGACCTACGAGACCTGGTTCCGCTGCCGGCGGGACGACGTCGTCGGCCGCTCGGTTGCCGACGTCGTCGGCCCCGCCGCCTTCGCGCAGGTGAAGCCCCGGATCGACGCGGTTTTGGCGGGCGAGCATCTCAGCTTCGAGGAGAGCGTGCGCTATCCCGACATCGGCGAGTGCCACGTCAAAGCCGACTTCATCCCGGCTCGCGGGCCGGACGGCGAGGTCACCGGCTTCTACGGGCTTGTGCAAGACGTGAGCGAGGCGCGTCGCCAGGCGAAGCGGCTCGCCGAAAGCGAGCACGCGATGCGCACCGTCCTGGAAGCCGTGTCCGACGGCTTCTTCGCGCTGGACGCTGACTGGCGCGTCACCCTGTTCAACCGCGCCGCCGAGGAGGCCCTCGACCTGCGGCGCGACGAGGTGCTCGGGCGCGTCTTCTGGGAGGCGGTTCCCGGCGCGCTCGCGAGTCCCTTCGGGGAGCACCTGCGCTGGGCCATGGAGGAGCGCACGCGGCTGACCTTCGAGGAGCGGTCCCCGGCCCGCCCCGACCGCTACGTCGAGGCCCGGATCGCGCCGACGCGGGAGGGCGGCCTCGCCGCCTCCTTCTCCGACATCACCGAGCGCAAGCTCGCCGAGCGCCACCGCGAGCTTCTGGTCAACGAACTGAACCACCGGGTCAAGAACACGCTGGCCGTGGTCCAGTCGATCGCCGTCCAGTCGTTCAAGGGCGATCATGGCCCGAGCGACGCGCGCGAAGCCTTCCAGGGCCGCTTGTTGGCGCTGTCGGACGCGCACAGCCTCCTGACGCAGGAGAGCTGGGAAGCAGCGCCCCTCGCGCGGATCGTCGAGAACGCCCTCCGGCCGTTCCGCGACGGCCATCGCTTCGACATGGACGGGCCGACCATCCGCGTCGGGCCCAAGGCCGCGGTGAGCCTCGCGCTCGCCTTCCACGAGCTCTGCACGAACGCGGCCAAATACGGCGCCCTGTCCGTGCCCGAGGGGCGCGTGAACATCGCATGGAGCCTGGAGGGTGGCGAGACGGGCTCGATGTTCCGCCTCCGCTGGGCGGAGAGCGGCGGCCCCGCGGTGCGCGCGCCGACCCGCTCGGGCTTCGGCTCGCGCCTCGTCGAGCGGGGACTGGCGGCCGAGCTCGGCGGCACGGTCGAGCTGCGCTATCCGGCCGGCGGCGTCGTTTGCGAGATCCTTGCCCCCCTCGCCAGCGTCGAGGGGCGCTGATGGCGCTCCGCAACAAGCGCGTCCTGATCGTCGAGGACGAGATGCTCGTCGCGATGACCCTGGAGGACACGCTTCTGGATCTCGGCATGGAGGTGGTCGGCACCGCCATGCACCTCGCCCCGGCGATCGAGATGGCGGGCCGCTGCGAGCTTGACGTCGCGGTTCTCGACATCAACCTTCATGGCGGGCGCTCCTATCCCGTGGCCGACGTCCTGATCCGCCGCGGCATCCCCTTCATCTTCGCGACGGGCTACGGCCACGCGGAAGGCGACGAAGCCTATGCCGGCATTCCGGTGCTGACGAAGCCCTATCGCCCCGTCGACCTCGCGCAAGCCCTCGTTCTCGTCCTCGCCGCCGCCGGATAGGTCGTCCGGCCGGCGCGCCGGGCGCGGCATCCGGGGCGGGCTCGTTCGGGGTGCTCAGTCGACGACGAGGTAGGGGCGCCCGCCCGAGCCCGCTTCGAGGCGGCTCGCCACGCCATAGACCTCCGCGACGAGGTCCGGCGTCAGGACCGTGGCGGGCGGACCTTGCGCGCGCAGCCGGCCGCGGTGAAGGACCAGGAGACGGTCGGCCCAGCGAAGGGCGAGGTTGAGGTCGTGAAGCACCACCGCGACGATGCGGCCGGCATCGGCGAAGGCGCGCGCGGCCAGCATCAGCTCGCGCTGGTGGCGAAGGTCGAGCGCGCTCGTCGGCTCATCGAGAAGCAGCAGAGCGGGCGCGCGCACCACCGTCTGGGCGAAGGAGGCCATCTGCCGCTGGCCGCCCGACAGGCGGTCGAGCGGCGCATGCGCGATCTCGGCGAGGCCGAGCGCTTCCAGCGTTTCGGCCGCCCGTTGCTCGGCCTCGGCCAGGCCCAGCGCCTCGCGCGCGATCGGCGCGGCCTTCACGGCGCCGACGACGCTCTCGAACACGCTGAGGCGCACGCCGCGCGGGACCGTCTGCGGCATGAAGCCGACGAGGTTCTCGCGCCCGCGCGCTGCCCGCGACAGGAGGTCGGCCGTCCCGAGGCGCGCGGTGCCGGAGGCGTCCGCGAGGCCGGCCAGCGCCTTGAGGAGGGTCGACTTTCCCGCGCCGTTCGGCCCGACCAGGGCGAGGAGGCTGCCGGGCCGAACCGGCTCGATCGTCGCGTCCTCGACGATGCGCCGCCGGCCGTAGCCGGCCGAGAAGCCGGAGAGTTCCAGGGCGAGCCCGCTCATCCGCGCCTCGACAGGATCAGCGAGAAGAAGATCGGCAGGCCGATCAGCGAGGTGACGATGCCGATCGGGATGACGACGCCCGGCAGGATGGATTTCGCCGCGATCGAGGCCGCCGAGACCAGCGCCGCCCCGACGAGCGCGCTCATCGGCAGAAAGAAGCGGTGGTCCTCGCCGACGAGGATCCGCGCGATGTGCGGCCCGACGAGGCCGACGAAGCCGACCGTGCCGACGATCGAGACGGCGGCGCCGGTGAGGAGGCTGACGCGGGCGAGGGCGAAGAAGCGCAGGCGCGGCAGGTCCATGCCGAAGCTCGCGGCGCGCTCGGCCCCGAGCCGCAGCGCGGTCAGCTTCCAGGCCTGGGCGAACGACAGGGGCAGGACCAGGAGCGTCACCGCGGCCACCGGCGCGATCGTGTCCCAGCGCGCGCCGGCAAGGCTCCCGAGGAGCCAGAAGACGAGCTGCTGCAGCGCCTGCTGCGAGGCGACGAAGAGGAGGAGCGACAGAAGGGCGTTGAAGGTGAAGACCAGCGCGATGCCGACGAGAACCAGCGTCTGCGTGTCGTGCCCGCGCTCGCGGGCGATCCCCTGCAGGATCAGCATGGCGCCGAGCGCGAACAGGAAGGCGTTGGCCGGCACCAGCCAGAGGGTCGGCACGCCCGGAATCCCGAAGCCGAGGACGATCGCCGCGGCCGCGCCGAGCGCGGCGGCCGGCGCGACGCCGAGCGTCGCCCCTTCCGCCAGCGGGTTGTCGAACAGCGTTTGGAGCTCGGCGCCGGACACGGCGAGCGCCGCGCCGACGAGAAGCGCCGTCAGCGCGGCGGGGAGGCGCACGCTCTGAACGATCACGAGCGTCGTCGGGTCCACCGCGCCGCCGGTGAGCGCCGCCACGGCGTCGCCGAGGGCGAGGCCCGCCGGGCCGGAAACGAGGTCGAGGAGGAAAAGGAGGACGGAAACGAGGCCGGCGGCCGCCACCAGGATCCAACGCCGGCGGTTCGTGCGCCGATGGGCGGCGCGGATGCGCTCGGCGGCGCCCGAGCCGGGGCCCGCCCCCGATCCTGGAGCGGTCACGGCGCGAGGCTCGTCCAGAAGGTGCCGGGCAGCGGCCGGCCGAGGAAGCGCTCCTCGATCGTCGCGCGGGTGGCCGCCGGGTCGAGCGTCGCGGCCGTTTCCGGGTGCAGCCAGGTCGCCAATGCTTCGAGCGCGAGGATGTTGAGGGGGGTGCCGTTGAACCAGTTCCACAGCCCGTGGGCGCGACCCTCCCGCACGGCGCGGAAGCCCGCGATCGGCTCGGCCGCGACGACCGCGCGAAGCCCGGCCCGGGCCTCCGCCTCGTCGATGCCCCCGCCGAGCCGCAGCCCGTCGCCGGGCGCCGACAAGCCCGTCGCGACGTAGACGTCGGGGTCGGCGGCGAGGACGTATTCGAGCGCGAGGGCCCCGCCGAGCGTGTCCGGAAAGGCCGCTTCGCCGATGTTTCGCCCGCCGGCGATCGGGAGGAACGCGCCGAAGCCGCCCGTTCCCTGCGCCCAGCAGCAGGCCCAGGTGGCGGGAAAGGCGTTGAGGATGAGGCTCCTCGCGGGGCGCCCCGCCACCGCTGCGCGCACCGCCGCCAGCCGCTCCTCGAAGAGCGCGGCATAGCGCTCGCCCGCTTCCGCGCGCCCGAGCGCGCGGCCGAGGAGGCGCATGCTCGCCGGCGTGTTCTCGACCGGCGCCTCGAAGAAGTCGGTGAAGAGGACGGGAATGCCGAGGGCGTCGAGCTGCCCGACCAGCACCTCGACGCGCGGCTTCTGCCAGAGGCTGAAGACGACGAGGTCGGGCTTTGCGGCGAGCACCAGCTCGAAGGGCAGGCCCGAGCCCTCGTCGCGGGCGGTCGGAACGCTGCCGAGCGCGGGAAAGGCCTGGACCAGCGCGGCCTCGGTTCCCGGATCGTAGGCGCCGAGATCGGCCCCGACGAGAACGAGGCGCGAGAGCGCCTGCGGGTCGACGAGCGCCAGCGAGATCGCCTGGACGCCTTCGCCGAGCGCGATCCGCTGCGGCCTCTCGGGGATCGTCACCGCGCGGCCGGCGACATCGGTGACGGACACGGGAAAGGCCCCGCCCTCCTGGCTCGACGCCGGGGAGGCGGCGGCGAAAACCAGGAGAGCGAGGCCGAGGAGGACGCGCGCCGCGGCTCGCAGCGCGCCGGGGACGCGCTCCATCAGAACTTGTAGGCGAGGCTGGCCGAAACCTTGCGCGCATCGCCGTAGAAGCAGGAGTTCTCGTCCGGCCCGCAACTGACGGTCCGCTTGTCGAAGAGGTTGTCGGCCGCGACGGTGGCGCGCCAGCTGTCAGTCTCGTAGGAGACCGCGGCGTCGACCAGCGTGTAGTCCGGCACCTCGAAGTCGTTGGCGCGGTCGGCGTAGCTCTTGCCGACGTGGCGCACGCCCGCGCCGAGCTTCAGGCCCTTGGCCGCGCCCGACTGGACCTCGTAGTCGAGCCAGAGCGAGGCGAACTCTTCCGGCGTCGCGGGCGGCACCTGGCCGAGGTCGAGGCCCGAGGATTCGGTGACCTCGACGTCCATGTCGGTATAGGCGCCGAGGAGGCTGAAGCCGTAGCCGAGGTTGAGGTTGGCTTCGAGCTCCAGGCCGCGCGAGCGGATTTCGCCGGTCTGGACGTCCACGAAGGGCCGCCCGCCCACCACGTCGCGGGTGAGCACGTTGCGGCGCTTGATGTCGAAGAGCGAGGCGGTGAAGGTGCCGTCGAAGCTCTGCGGCTCCCACTTCACGCCGCCCTCGATCTGCTCGCCGTCGCCGGCCTCGAAGGGTTTGCCCGTATCGGCATCGACGCTGAGGACAGGCGTGAAGAAGGTCGAGTAGCTGAGGTAGGGGGTGATGCCGTTGTCGAAGAGGTAGGCGGCGCCCGCGCGGCCCGAGAGCTGGCCCTCGTCTGCGTCGTTGTCGAGGCCGAGGGCCAAGCGGTTGTCGAGCTCCGTGTCGAGGAAGTCGTAGCGCGCGTTGAGGGTGACGACCAGCTTGTCCCAGGTCATCTGGTCCTGGAGGTAGAGGCCCGTCTGGTTCAGCGTCTGCTTGTTGTCGATGTAGGGCGCGCCGACCGGCGGCTGCACCGCGTCGTAGTCCGGATCGAGGACGTCGAGGTTGGTGCCGAAGGAGAAGGCCTGGTTGTCGTCGATGCGGAACCAGCGGTAGTCGACGCCGGCGATCGCGACGTGGGAGACCGGTCCGGTCTCGAAACGCGCCTCGCCCTGCGTGTCGATCGTGACCGTGTCGGCTTCGGGCGTCGTGCGGAAGTTCAGGCGGCCGATCTCGGTGGGGGCGCCGCCGAAGGCGGTGCCGAAGCCGTAGACCACCTGGTAGGTCGAATCGAGGTGGGCGTAGCGGGCGTTCTGGCGGACCGTGAAGGTCTCGTCGAAGCGGTGCTCGAACTCGTAGCCGATCATGGCCTGATCGCGCTCGAACTCGTCGACGTCCAGGCTGCTCGTGAAGAGCTTGCGCGAGATGCGGCCGTAGGATGCCGGCTCGACCGTGCCGACATAGGGCAGGAAGCCCGGCGTGTTGTTGGAATCGTCGCGCTGGTAGTAGCCGTAGAGCGTGAAGCTCGTGTCGGCGTCGGGCGACCAGTTGATGCTGGGGGCGACGACGCCCTCGAAGGTGTCGCCCTCGTCGGCGAAGGTGTCGCCGCCGAAGATCTTGGCGTCGAGGCGGTAGGACCAGACCTTGTCCGCGTCGAGCGGACCGGTGGCATCCAGCGAGGTGTAGCCCTGGCCCCACTCGTTGACGCCGACCTCGATCTCGCCGCCCGGATCGGTGGAGGGGCGCTTGGAGACGAGGTTGACGATGCCGCCCGGCGAGGTGCCGCCGTAAAGCACCGAGGCCGGCCCGCGCAGCACCTCGATGCGGTCGAGCGTCACCGGGTCGATGCGCCAGGAGGCGAAGGCGGTGGAGAAGAGGCCGAGGCCGTCGAGGAAGAGGCCGTCGGTTTCGGCCGGGAAGCCGCGGATGTTGAACCAGTCGAGGCGGTTGTTGGCGCCGAACTTCTGGCCGAGCACGCCGGCGGAATAGCGCGTCGCCTCGTCGACGGTCTGGACGTTGCGCTCCTCGATCTGGTCGCGCCCGATCACCGAGACGACCTGGGGCGCGGCGCGCTGGGAGCCCGCGCCCTTGAGCGCGGTGGTGGCGCCGGCCGGCGTGGTGACGCCGCTCGAGCGCTGGCCGGTCGCGGGAGAGGCGGTGGTGCTCGTCCCCGTCCCGCCGGCGCCGGCGCCGGCTTCGCCTCCGCCGTCGACGACCACGGTGTCGAGGGTGATCGATCCTCCGCTCTGCGCCGCGGCGTCCTGCGCGATGAGGCTGCCGAAGCAGGCGGCGGACAAGAGGAGGTGGCGGCGCAGCAGCATGGATCAAGTTCCGAAGGAGTGGACGAACCTCCTTCGCCGGCCAAACATGACTCTTCAAGTCAATTTAAGAACGCGGCGATGCGATCCGCGGCCAATGTGGCGGATCGGTGACGTTTCGGGCGGCTGACGGTCATCGGGCATCGGCGGCGCAGGCGAAGATCGGGCCCGTGCTCCGGCGCGCCGCGCGACGATGTTGCGGTGCAAGGCGCGCGGCCTTATGAGGAGACCATTCGACTGGACCCGGTGAAAGCCCGGGTGGCTCTTCCGGCCGCCGATCCGCCGGACAACGCAAACGACACGCGTCTTCTCGCTGCCCGCATTCGAGCCGGGCAGGCGGTCATGCTTTGCGGACATTTCCCATGAAAATGCCTTACCTGTCGCGCCGGGAGTGGGTATCGAACCCGCGCGGCGATGTCCTTTCGGGCCTCGTCGTCGCGATCGCCCTCGTTCCCGAAGCCATCGGCTTCTCCGTCATCGCCGGCGTCGACCCGAAGGTCGGCCTCTACGCCTCGGTGGTGATCGCCACCGTGATCGCCTTCGTCGGCGGGCGTCCCGCCATGATCTCCGCCGCCACCGCCGCGACCGCCGTCCTGATGGTCGACCTCGTGCGCGACTACGGCGTCCAGTACCTCTTCGCCGCCACCATCCTGATGGGTCTCATCCAGATCGTGGCGGGCGCGCTGAAGCTCGGGCGGCTGATGCGCTTCGTCTCGCAATCGGTGATGACGGGTTTCGTCAATGCCCTCGCGATTCTCATCTTCCTCGCCCAGATGCCCGAACTGATCGGCGTGCCGACGGCGACCTACGCGCTGATCGCGGCGGGGCTCGCGATCATCTACGGCCTGCCGTTTCTCACCAGGGCGGTGCCTTCGCCGCTGGTCGCGATCGTCGTTTTGACCGTCTTCGTCTGGGCGAGCGGGCTCGACGTGCGCACCGTCGCCGATCTCGGCGAGCTGCCCTCGGCGCTGCCGAGCTTCGCGCTGCCGGACGTGCCCTATACGCTGGAAACGCTTCGGATCCTGCTGCCCGTCGCCCTGGCGCTCGCCGCGGTGGGCCTCCTGGAATCGCTCCTGACCGCGCAGATCGTCGACGACATGACGGACACGCCGAGCAGCAAGAGCCACGAATGCGTGGGCCAGGGCGTCGCCAACATGGCCTCCGCGGTCTTCGGCGGCATGGGCGGCTGCGCGATGATCGGGCAATCCGTCATCAACGTGTCCTCGGGCGGGCGCGGGCGCTTGTCGACGCTCGTCGCCGGCCTCTTTCTCCTGGTGCTCCTCGTCCTCCTGCAGGACCTCCTGGCGGCGATCCCCGTGGGGGCGCTGACGGCGGTGATGATCATGGTCTCGATCAACACCTTCTCCTGGCGCTCGATCGCCCGCCTGCGCTCCAACCCCGTGCCGTCCTCCGCCGTCATGCTGGCGACGGTGGCGGTGACGGTGGCGACCCACGACCTCGCCAAGGGCGTCCTCGTCGGGGTGCTCCTGTCGGGCGTGTTCTTCGCCGGCAAGGTGGCCCGGCTCAGCCGGGTGTCGTCCTCGCTCTCGGCGGACGGACGCACGCGCACCTACCTCGTCGAGGGGCAGGTCTTCTTCGCCTCGGCCTCGACCTTCGCCGAGGCGATCGACGTGCTGGAGCCGGTGGAGCGCATCGTGATCGATGTCGGCGCGGCCCATTTCTGGGACATCTCGGCCGTGGGCGCGCTGGACCGGGTGGTCATGAAGGCGCGCGGCCACGGCCGGATCGTCGAGGTGCGCGGGCTCAATGCCGCCAGCGCCACCATGGTCGAGCGCTTCGCCGTCCACGACAAGGCCGGCGCCGGCGACGCGGTGACCGGCCACTGATCTGCGAATGGGCGCAACCGGCCGCGCTCAAGCGCGGCCGGCGCCGTCAGGCCGCCTTGGCCGCGGGCTTGGCCGCCACCCGCAGGGCGGTGCTGGGACGCCCGTCGACGCCCACCGGCACGTCGCCGTCGACGGTCACGCGGCGCACCACGCGGTGGGCGTCGCCGTAGTCGTTGACGGCGTAGTGCTGCGTGGCGCGGTTGTCCCAGATCACGACGTCGCCCGCCTGCCAGCGCCAGCGGACCGTGTTCTCCGGCGCGGTGACGTAGGACTGGAAGAGGTCGTAGAGCACGGCCGAGTCGCGCTTGGAGAGGCCGGCGAAGCGCTGGACGAAGTTGCCGAGAAGGAGCGAGCGCTCGCCGGTCTCCGGATGGACGCGCACCACCGGATGCTCGGTCTCGTAGACGGTTGAGGTGAAGACCTCCTCGTAGTGCCGGCGCTCCTCGGCGCTGGCGCGCGGTCGCACGGCGGCATAGTCGTAGACGTTGCTGTGGATCGCGCGCAAGGTATCGGCGAGGCGCCGCAGGGGCTCGGGCAGGGCCTCGTATGCGGCATGGGTGTTCGACCAGACCGTGTCGCCGCCGGCCTCCGGGATCACGACGCCGCGCAGCACGGAGAACTTCGGATAGGCGTCGACGAAGGTGACGTCGGTGTGCCACTGGTCGGCCCGCCCGCCGCCCCGACTGGAGTCGAGGTTGAGGATGGAGGCGCTGTTGTTGAAGGCGCCCTGGGTCGGGTGGGGCACGAGGTCGCCGAGCCGCCGGGCGAACTGCTCGTGCGCGGCGTCGTCGAGGTGCGCCTGACCGCGGAAGAACACCACCTTGTGGGCGAGAAGCGCGGCGTTGATGGCCGCGATCGTCGCCTCGGGCAGGTCGCCCGACAGGCGGACGCCGCGGATCTCGGCGCCGACGCGGGCCGTGACGGGAACAACGGCGATCGGCGCGGCCTCGGCGAGGGAAAGGCTGGTCATGCAGGTCTCCTGGGTTCGGGACGGGGGAGGGGGTCGAGCTATTCCGCCGCGGCGGCGAAGCGGGAGGCAGAGCGCGCGGCCGGGTGATCGAGGCCGAGGTTCTGGCGCAGGGTCGCGCCCTCGTAGTCCTCGCGGAACAGGCCGCGGCGGCGCAGTTCCGGCAGCACCAGCTCGACGAAGTCGACGAGCCCGCCGGGCTTGATCGGCGACATCACGTTGAAGCCGTCGGCGCCGTAGGCCTCGAAGCGCTCTTCAAGGAGGTCGGCGACCTGCGCGGGCGTGCCGACCACCTGCCAATGGCCGCGCGCGCCGGCGACGCGCTTGTAGAGCTGGCGGATCGTCAGGTTCTCGCGCCGGGCGAGCGCGAGAAGGAGCGCCTGCCGGCTGCGGTTGCCGTTGGTCTCGGGCAGGTCCGGCACAGGGCCGTCGAGGGGATAGGCCGAAAGGTCGACGCCGATCGTGGTGGACAGGAAGTCGAGCCCGACTTCCGGCTGGATCAGCTCCTGCAGCGCCTCGAATTTCTCCTCGGCCTCCGCCAGGGTGCGCCCGACCACGGGGAAGACGCCCGGCAGCACCTTCAGCTCGTCCGGCCGGCGGCCGTAAGCGGCGAGCCGCCCCTTCAGCCGGGCGTAGAAGGAAACGGCATCCTCCAGCGTCACCTCCGCCGCGAAGACCAGCTCGGCCGTGCGCGCCGCCAGCTCCATGCCCGCCTGCGAGGCGCCGGCCTGGACGAGAACCGGATGCCCCTGCGGCGAGCGCGGGATGTTGAGCGGCCCGCGGACCTTGAAGTGCTCGCCGCTATGGTTCAGGAGCCGGAGCTTCTCGGGGTCGAAGTAGCGCCCGCTCGCCCGGTCGCGGACGAAGGCGTCGTCGTCCCAGCTGTTCCAGAGGCCGAGCACGACGTCGGCGAACTCCTCGGCGCGCGCGTAACGGTCCGCATGGCGGATCGCCGCGTCGTGGCCGAAGTTGAGCGCGGCCTCGGGGTCCGCCGAGGTCACGAGGTTCCAGCCGGCGCGCCCGTTCGACAGGCGGTCGAGCGAGGCGAACTGGCGGGCGAGGTTGTAGGGATCGGAATAGCTGGTCGAGGCGGTCGCCACGAGCCCGATGCGGCTCGTCACCGCCGCCAGCGCCGAGAGGAGCGTGATCGGCTCGAAGGGGGTGACGCCGCTATGGGCCTTGCGGCTCGCGGCCTCGCGGTCGGACAGGCGCACGCCCACGCCGTCGGCGAGGAAGAGGGCGTCGAACTTCGCGGCCTCGGCGATGCGGGCGAGCTCGACATAGTCGACCAGCTCGGTGCCCTGCTGCGCGTCCGGATGGCGCCAGGCGGCCAGGTGATGGCCGGTGAAGTAGAGGAAGGCGCCGAGCTTCATGCGCTCGTTGCGGCGGGCCATGGGATCGTCCTCGTTTTGGATCTGGGGGAGATGAGGGGCGAGAACCCCGAGCGTCAGTGGAGGCCGAACTCGGCCATCAGCTCGCCGCGCAGGCGCACGAAGCGGGGATCGCCGCGCTCGCGCGGGCGCGGCAGGTCGACGTCGAGGATGCGGGCGCCGCGCTCCTTGTCCTTGGGCAGGATGAGCACCCGGTCGGCGAGAAACACCGCTTCCTCGAGGTCGTGGGTGACGAGTACCATGGTGACGTTCTCCTCGCGCCAGATGCGCGCGAGTTCCTCCTGCATGGTGATCTTGGTCATGGCGTCGAGCGCGCCGAAGGGCTCGTCGAGGAGGAGGATCTCCGGCTGGACGGTGAGCGCCCGGGCGATGCCGATGCGCTGCGCCATGCCGCCGGAGAGCTGGCGGGGATAGGCCTCGGCGAAGTCGTCGAGACCGACGAGGCGGATGGTGTCCCGCGCCCGCGCCTCGGCCTGCGCGCGCGGGGTGCCGCGCACTTCGAGGCCGAAGGCCACGTTGCCGAGCACCGTCTGCCAGGGCAGGAGGCGCGGCTCCTGGAAGATCACCGCGCGCTCGGCGCCGACGCCGCTGAGCGGCCTGTCGCCGATCGTCACGACGCCGGCATCGGCGGCTTC
Organism: Antarcticirhabdus aurantiaca; assembly: GCF_009765365.1. Lineage (GTDB taxonomy): Bacteria > Pseudomonadota > Alphaproteobacteria > Rhizobiales > Rhizobiaceae > Antarcticirhabdus > Antarcticirhabdus aurantiaca. Next base: position 49,515 of record NZ_VTOM01000029.1, on the reverse strand, counting down.
GAGGCCGGCCAGGATGCGCAGCAGCGTCGTCTTGCCCGAGCCGCTGGCGCCGACCACCGCGAGGCATTCGCCCGAGCGGATCTCGAAGCTCAGCCTGCGCAGGACCGACAGCGGCCGGCCGTTGAGGGGATAGGACTTCGACAGGTCGCGGATCGTCACCTCTCCGCGACCGGCCCGCGAGGTCGTGGCCATGGCTGCGCGGCTCATCAGTTCGTCGCCTTCGCGGCGTCGGGCTGGAACAGGAGGTCGGCGGCCTTGAACTTGCCCTGCGGCAGGCTGCCCTCGCGCTCCAGCACCTCGATCCAGAAGGACAGGTCGCGCTCCGTCGCCCGGCCGCCCTCGCGCAGGCCGAAGCCCTTCCAGTAGCGGGCGATCTCGGCGTTCTCGCCGCGCTCCTCGAAGATGCGAGCGAGCACCTCGCGCGCTTCCTCCGGGTGCTCGCGCGACCAGTCGGCGGCGCGGGCGGACTGCTCGACGAAGTCGCGCGCGGCCTTCGGATGAGCCTCGACGAAATCGCGGCGCAGCACCGCGAAGCCGCCGGCGATCTCGCCGAGGACGTCGGTGTCGTCGAAGATCGGGCGCACGCCGCCGTGCTCGAGGAGGACGCCGCCGAAGGTCGTCTGCCAGTAGCCGATGGCCGCGACGTCCACCTGGCCCGAGCGCAGGACCTGCTCCAGCTGCGGGCCCGGCACCGTCACGAGGTTGGCGGCGTTCGCCGGCAGCCCGGCGCCGTGCAGCGCTTCGCGCACGGTATAGTCGAGATGGGCGCCGAGCGTGTTCACCGCGATCGTCTTGCCCGGCAGATCGGCGATGGAGCGGATCGGGCTGTCGTCGAGAACGTAGAAGACGCTTTGGACGCCGTCGTTGATGCCGTTGGTCGGATAGGCCGCGACGAAGTCGTTTCCGCCGGTGATCGAGTTGATCACGGCGGCGGTGGCCGCCGAGCCGATGTCGACGCTGCCGGAGGCGAGGCCGAAGAGCGATTCCGGCCCGCCCTTGGCGTAGCCGACGTTCTCCAGCGTGATGCCGAGGCCGTCGAAGTAGCCGAGCTCGAATGCCAGCTCGTGCGGACTGACGCTGCCATGGCTGGCGAGGAAGCGCAGCGTGACGGGCTCGGGCGTCTGCGCGCCAGCCGGGCCGGCGGCGAGGAGTCCGAGAACGAGGCCGCCGAGCGTCGCCCGCGCGAGTCCGCGAGCCTGCGAGAGGATGGTCATGGGAAGATCCTTTGATCGGGAGGAGGGATGAGAAAAAGGGAGGTCAGACGGCGGCGTTCGGGCCGTTCCAGCGGCAGAGCCGGCGCTGCAGGCGCACGAGCACGGCGTTCGCGGTGAGGCCGAGAATGGCGAGAAGCGCGATGGCCGCGAACATCAGCGGGATCTGGAAGTTGTACTGGGCGTTCATGACCTGGAAGCCGATGCCCTTGTTGGCGCCGATCATCTCGGCGGCGATCAGGAGCAGCAGCGCGGTCGTCGCGCTGAGGCGCAGGCCCACGAAGATCGCCGGCACGGCGCCCGGCAGCACCACGCGGCGGAACACGGTGAGGCGCGAGGCACCGTAGGTGCGCGCCATCTCGACGAGCTTCGGGTCGACCTCGCGCACGCCCCCGATGGTGCTGAGCAGCAGCGGAAACAGCGTCGCCCAGAAGATCACGAAGACCTTGGACGCTTCGCCGAGCCCGAGGATCAGGATGAAGACCGGATAGAGCGCGAGGGCCGAGGTCTGGCGGAAGAGCTGGAGGATCGGGTCGAGCGCGGTGTTCACCGCCCGCACGTGACCCATGAGGAGCCCGAGCGGGATCGCGACGACGACCGCGCCGGCGAAGGCGATGCCGGAGCGCTGCAGCTGATGGCGATGTCGTCGAGGAGCGCGCCGCCGACGAGGCCCTGCCAGAGCGCGGCGGCGATCGTGTCGAGGGGCGGGAAGACGGCCGGGTTGAGGAGGCCCGTGCGGCTCGACACCTGCCAGGCGACGAGGAAGCCGACGAGAAGGCCGTAGCGGGCGAGGATGGTCTCGGCGAGGCGGCGAAGCCGCGGATCCACGGCGATCCGAAAGGGAGCTGCGGGCGATCGTCGGTCGAGGGCGGCGGGATGGTCGATCCGGTGCAGGGTCATGCGGCGTCCTTCGGCTCGGGATGGCGGAGGCCGTCACCGCAGCGCGGCCGCTCCTTCCATGCCCATGAGCCTAGCCAGCAGCTCGCCCGCTCCCAAACAATAATCTACCAAATCTATATACAAAATTAGAAACGCGGACGGGCTATTGTTGGATTGCTGTCGAGGTTGAGTTCCGCGAAGGGCAGGCCGGGCTCAATCGAGCCTGCCGCGCAACTCGGAGGGACGCGAAGTCCTCAGCCGGGCCCTTTGCCGCCGCGCCGAGGTGGTTGGCTCAGGCGCGCATCACCAGCGAGACCGTGCCATCGCCTGGTCGTCGCCTCAGCGGCGAGGCTGGAAAAGTACCGACCGGATTGCCGGCGGCGAGCGGGTCCGCTCGCAACCCCGGCCGGCGCGCCGCGGCGCGGCGCGCGACGATCGGTCAGAAGACTGGGCGGCCCGGGTTTTCGGAGGAGGAGGTGACGGGGAGGTCGAGCGGCGGCGCGATCACGGACGCGCCGACGAGTGCCATGAGAACGATCATTGCGCCACCGAAGCAGACGGCAATGAAGGGGCGGTCGTCGGCCATCGCGCCAGAAGGTCCGTTGTCGATGTTGCAGGCGGTTCGAGAACGTCCACCTGCCTGACTTGTTCCAGGCCATGAATCCGCCGCACCGGGCGGATGCGCGCCGCCTTCAGGCGGCCAGGCCGATGGCGACCATGACGGCGAGGCTCAAAGGCCAGAGTGCTCCGGCGAACATGCCGATGACGAGGGCCGGAATCCAACCGAGGGTCAGGCCCGCCGCCCATCCATGATCCTGGATCGCGTAGGCCCAGGACAAGGCAAAGGCCGACCCGCCGACGGTCGCGAAGCCGATCTTGTAGAACTGCGCGATCCGTTCGCCCCGCATCTGCCTCGCTCCCTGCCAAAGGGGGGTGCCGTGCGTCCCGACGCCAAGGGCGGGGGCAAGCTCTGCTATGCCGCGCCCGGAACGCTGCGCCTCGTGCGGGCGCTCTCTTCCTCGATAGACGCGCGCGTTGAAACTGTCGCCCCGCCGTTCACCGTTTCGACCAGGTGTTCGATGGTACAGGCGCTTTCCGTTCCAGCCTTCAATCTGAATCAAAGCGTCAGGTTCCCAGAACCGCGGAGTATGTAACCAGCCATCAACCAATATTCGCGCACATTCGAAGGTTGATGATCGTTCCGGTTGTTCGAGGAAAAGGTGCGGTTGGTTGCGCGTTGCGAGGCGCTTGGCAACTCTTTTCGATGACGCACGTTTCGGGGCCACTCGCATGGAAGGGACATCCAAGGTGAGTGAACCATCATGAAGACAACTATCCTGTTCGCGTCGGTCGTTCTCGTCGCTCTCGGTGCGCCGGCCATGGCCCAGACCGGGACCACCCAGACCGTCACCACTCAGACCACGACGACCACCGTTCCGGCCGAGGTGCGCACCTACGTCACCGGCCAGGAGGCGACCTCCGTCACGGTCGACGGCGACGTCGTGGTGGGCGAGGCCCTGCCCGAGACGGTCACCATCACGCCGATCCCCGACAATGCCGGCTTCGGCTACGCGGTGGTCAACAACAAGCGCGTCGTGATCAACCCCGAGACCCGCACCGTCATCGAGGTGGTGGAGTAATCCCTCACCGAGGCGCGGGAGGGCTCGTCGCGAGCCCTCCCGGACAAGGGGCACCGATCGAGCCCGTATGCGGCGGTCACGCTCACAGGCAGGCGGACAGGCCGAGGATCGGGGCGTAGTTGACGAGGGTCGCGGCGAGGGCGACGAGGCTCGCCCAAAGGCTGGTCCGGCCGAAGAAGCCGGCGAGTCCGTCGCCGGCCGATGCCCGCCTGGCCCGTCCCCGCATCCAGAGGACGAGGCCGGCGATCAGCGCGAGGTGGGCGAGCCACAGGCCGACGAGCACGAGGCGCTGGAGGCTGACCGGTCCGACCTGAACGGCCTCCCAGCCGAACGCGCAGCCGATCGAGAGCGCCGCGTAGAGCGTGACGAAGGCGGAGCTCCAGATCACGAGCCCGGCCGTCAGAAGCAGGAGATTGGCGGCGGAGCGCTGGCCGATCATGGGACCGCGAGCTCCCGGAGCGGCGCCAGACGCCCGAGGCCGACAAGGAAGCCGAGAGCCAGGAGGGTCGCGGCCGCCGTGTAGCCGTGCCACAGCGCGCCGGTCCGCAGATCCGCCGAGCGCTTCGCCGACACGTAGCCGGCGAGGCAGCGCCAGGCGCCGAGGCCGGCAAGCACCGCCCCGATCGCTCCGTGAAGCGCCACGTAGCCGAGAACCGCGACGCTCACCGCCATGTGCGCGTGAAGCGTCGGCGTGGGCACGGCGGTCGCGGCGATCAGGATCGCGCAGCCCGCGGCGAGGGCGTGGGCGAGGGCGGCGGCGACGAGGAGGGCTGCCGCGAGGCGCGTGCTCCGGGGCACCGCGATCAGGGCGGCGCGGCCGAGAAGGGCCGCGGCGAGGGCCGAGACGAGAAGGCCGACCGTCGGCGTCCATGGCAGATCGAGCGGCGCCGGTCCCGGCCAGCCCGGCGCGACAAGCCACAGAAAGAGCCCCCCGAACATCAGCGAGGCGAAAAGCGTCGCGTCGGCGACGAGCAGGAACAGCATGCCCCACCACGTGGCCGGCCGCTCGACCTCGGCGTGGAGCGGCAGGGCCAGGCCCATGCCGGCGCTGAGCGGTCCGTGGTCCTGCCGCTGGCCGGCCTGCCCGCTCCAGGCGAGAAGAAGGCCGGTGACGAGAAGGAGGGCGACGGGTGACAGCCAGTAGAGCTTGAACAGGAGCGACAGGACGAAGGCGCCGATGGCGAGCGCCGTGAGGAGCGGCAGAAAGGTCGGGCGCGGCAGGACGGCGATGTGTTCGGGCCGCCCGTCGGCGATGCCGACGACGAGGGTTTCCTGCCAGCCGTGGCGGGGCTCGGCGAGATAGCCCTCGCCTCGCTCAAGCGCCGCGCCGAGATCGGGACGGTCGCGCAAGGGGGTGCGGCTCGACACGGCCGGAATGGCCGCGAAGGCGTAGGGGCGCGGCGGGATCGCCGTCGCCCATTCCAGCGTCTCGGCGCCCCAGGGATCGGGCTTCGAGCGCCGGCCGAAGCGGATCTGGAACAGGACGTCGGCGGCAAAGAGCGCGAAGCCCGCCGTCATCACGAAGCCGCCGATCGAGGAGACGAGGTTCGGCCAGTCCCAGCCGTAGCCTTCCGGCACGACGGCCCAGCGGCGCGGCATGCCGAGAAGGCCAGTGAGGTGCATGACGAGGAAGGTCGCGTTGAAGCCGAGAAAGATCAGCCAGAAGGCGAGCTTGCCCACCCCGTAGAGCGGCTCGCGGCCGGTGACGTGCGGCAGGTAGTAGTAGGCGGCCGCGAGCATGGGAAACACGAAGCCGCCGACGAGGACGTAGTGGAGGTGGGCGACCACGAAGTGCGTGTCGTGCGCCTGCCAGTCGAAGGGCACGATGGCGAGCATGACGCCGGTGAGGCCCCCGCAGACGAAGATCAGGAAGAAGCCGACGACGAAGAGCATAGGCACGCTCATGCGCGGGCGTCCCGCCATCAGCGTGCCGAGCCAGAGAAAGATCTGGACGCCCGTCGGAATCGCGACGAGCACGCTCGCGGCCGAGAAGAAGCTCTGGGCGAGGTGGGGGATGCCCACCGTGAACATGTGGTGGACCCAGAGGCCGAAGGACAGGAAGCCGAGCGCCGTGATCGCGACGACGATCCAGGAGTAGCCGAGGATCTCGCGGCGGGCGAGGACTGGGATCATCGTGGTCAGGATGCCGGCCGCCGGCAGGAAGATGATGTAGACCTCCGGATGGCCGAAGAGCCAGAAGAGGTGCTGCCAGAGGAGCGGATCGCCGCCGCGGGTGGGGTCGAAGAAGGGCAGGTCCGCCGCCCGTTCCAGCTCCAGGAGGATCGAGCCGAGGATCAGCGGCGGGAAGCCGACCAGCATCATCCCGGCGGTGACGAGGATGTACCAGGCAAAGAGCGGCATCTTCGCGAGCGTCATGCCCGGCGCGCGGAACTTCAGGATGGAAACGGTGAGCTCCACCGCGGCGGCGACCGCCGAGATCTCGACGAAGGTGACGCCGAGGAGCCAGACGTCGGCGTTGATCCCCGGCGAATACACGTTCGAGGACAGGGGCGTGTACATGAACCAGCCGCTGTCGGGCGCGACCCCCATCACGAGCGCCGCGATCAGGATCGAGCCGCCGAAGAGATAGCACCAGAAGCCGAGGGCGGTGAGGCGCGGAAAGGCGAAGTCTCGCGCGCCCAGCATCTTGGGCAGGAGATAGATCGCCAGTCCCTCGAACATCGGGATGGCGAACAGGAACATCATCACCGTGCCGTGCATGGTGAAGATCTGGTTGTAGACGTCCGGGCCGACGAAGGCGCTGCGCGGCGAGGCGAGCTGGGCGCGGATCAGCATGGCGAGCACGCCGCCGATGGCGAAGAACACGAAGGCCGCGACGATGAAGCGCCGGCCGAGAACGGTGTGGTTGACCGAGGACAGGCGCCCCCAACCCGGCGGCGTCGCCCAGATGCGCTCGAGGCCGCGCTGCGCGGCGGTGAGCTTGGGCGGCAGCGCGGCGTCGCCCGAGGCGGGCTCGGCGACGTCGCCCGGCACGAGCGGCAGGTCGACCTGGCTCATCGCGGCGCCTCCCCGGACAGGACGGCCGCGAGGGCGGCCTCGAAGCCCTCGGCCTCGTGGGCGAGGGCGGTGAAGATCATGCCGGTGTGGCCGGTCCCGCAGAATTCGGAGCAGACGCCCCCATAGCTGCCCGGCCGGTCGGCGGTGAGGCGGATCGTGTTCACGTGGCCGGGGATCGCGTCGATCTTGCCGCCGAGCCGCGGCACCCAGAAGGAATGGATGACGTCGGTCCCGATCACCCGCACGTCGACCGGTTGGCCGGCCGGGATGTGGAGGGTGCCGACGCTCTCCCCGCCGCCGGGATAGCGGAAGCGCCAGAGCCACTGCTCGGGCAGCGCCTCGACCGTATAGGCCTGCGTGCCGGGATGGGGCAGCAGGCGCTCGCCGGTCGCGAGGGCGAAGACGAGGAGGGCGGACAGGACGACGCCGGGAAAGGCGAGCCCGCCCCAGACCAGCCAGCGCTTCGGCGGCACGTTTGCACCGAGGCCGGGCTTGAGGAGAGCCAGCGCGAGAAGCGCGGATACGAACAGGAAGATCGCGCTCGACCCGGCCAGCATGACCCACCAGAGCAGCGCGGTGGAGGCGGCGTTCGGCCCGGCCGGGTCGAGCGCGGACAGGTTGCCGGCGCAACCCGAAACGCCAGATGCGATCGCGGCGACGAGGGCGGCCCGGCGCCCGGCCGAGGCGAAGGAGACGCACCGATGAAGAGCCCGACGGATTCGAACCCCGTGATCCGCAAGGTCGCCGAGAAGGACGTCAGCTCCGCGGTCGCCATCGCCGGGCATCCGATCCACGCCATGGCCGTGCACTTCCCGATCGCGCTCGCCATTGCGACGCTGGGTGCCGACGTCTTCTACTGGTGGAGCGCCGACCCGTTCTGGGCGCGCGTCGGGCTCTGGTCGATCGGCTTCGCCTTCGCGACGGGCGTCGCGGCGGGGCTGGTGGGCACGGCGGAGCTCCTGCTCGTGCCGGGCATCCGCGCGCGGGCGGCGAGCTGGACGCACGCCATCGCCGCGATGATGTTCCTGTCGATCTGCGGCATGAACTTCGTTCTGCGCCTGGTCGAGCCGGACGCGGTCCTGCCGCTCGGCCTCGCCTTGTCGGGCTTGGGTGCCGTGTTCACGGGGCTGGCTGGCTGGCACGGCGGAAAGCTGATCCTGCATCACGGCGTCGGGATCATGGTGTCAGACCAGGAATGAATTCGGCCGCGAGCGCCCTCAGGCCCCCGGGCTGAAAGAAAACCTCGGGAATCGCGCCCAAGGGCAGCTCGGGCTTGGCGAGCACGACCCAGACGATGCCGGTCATGACCAGCGCGAGTGCGGTGACGCTCGCGCCCACGCGCCAGCGCGCGAAGCGCCCTTCCGGCTCGAAGACCGAGAGCACCACGAGCCCGATCCAGACGTGCAGCGCGACCAGGATGCCGACGAGGACGAGCTTGGCCGCGAACCAGGGCGAGACCACCTCGCGCTGGAAGATCAGCGCCGTTCCCGACGCGATGGCGAGAAAGGCGGCGGGCGAGATCACGGTGATGTAGGCGAAGCGCGTGAAGGCGTGCAGCCGGTGCAACGGCGCTCCGTCGCCCACCGCCTGCCGCTGGCCGAGCAGGAGCGGCATCAGCAGCAGCCCGCCGGCCCAGACCGAGAGCGTCGCGACGTGAAGGAGCTTCAACCAGACGATCGTCATGCGCCGGACGTCGGGCCGAGCCTGCGTCTCGACGGGGGGACGATCACCCATGCGCTCATCGGCAAAACTCCTCCGCCCGCCAAGCCATCACGACAAGGCCGACATATCGCGCCGCGTCGGCGCAGCAACCGTCGATCGTCACGCGCGCGGCTCAAGGCGAAGCCTCGGTCCGGCGGGGCCGATCTCGGGGCAGAAGGCTTCGTCAGTGAAGGGTCGTGCTGGGCGCCTCGGCGAAGCTGTCGATCCCGTATTCCTCCACGGCCGCCCGGAAGGCGCGCAAGGCCTCGCGGTCGGTGGGGAAGGGGTCGGCCCACACGGTCGATCCGCCGCCCTCGTCGATCACCTCGAGCACCCATCCGGCCGCTTCGCCGAGCGCCCGGTAGATGCGCACCTCGACCGTCACGTCGTCTTCGGTGACCGGGCCGCTGAGCGGGGATACGTCGTGCATGGGAACTCGGCTCGCGCGCAGGTCGAAGAGATCATCGATGGGACTTGAGGTACTCCTTGCCGCTGCGCGTGATCTGCCAGCGGTCTTCCTTGCGTTCGGCAAAGCCGAAGGCGGACAGATCGGAGATCAGGCGGGTGTCGGGGGCGTCGATGGGGCCGCGCGCGAGCTGGGAAAGCAAGGTGCGGCCCTCGGCCGTCATACGGGCCAGAGCCATGGGAGTTATCCTTGTGCGTGAAGGCCTTATATATCGGCGGCAAAGCGCCCGGCTGCAAGGGGCCGCGGGCTCGTTCCTCCCGGATGCGGGCCTCTTACCACGAGTCCGGGATCGTGTCCGGTCGCGACCACACTATTTGACGTGTCCTCAAGGTTGTGCGGCAGCAGGCCCGGCATAGTTCGCTGCACAGGAAAGATTCGGTCGGCTACACTTGGGCGACTGCAGAATGGGTCTTTCGGCGGAGGCCCATGCGCGTCGATCGGCAGTTCCTTCATCCCGTGGTCGCCGTACCCGTGCGCAACGAGGAAGGGCGCCTGCCGCGGCTGCTCGCCGCGCTCGCCGCGCAGGATCACCTGGACAAGGCCGGGGAACGGTTGCGCACGGTCCTCGTCCTCAACGGTTGCACCGACGGATCGCGCCAAGCCGCCCTCGCGGCCGCGCGCATCAATCCAGCGCTCGACCTCGACCTCATCGAGACGGCGGCGCCCGAGACCATCTCCCACGTCGGGTCGGCGCGGCGCCTCGGCATGGAGCGGGCCCTTGCCGGCAGCGCCTGTCCGCCCGCCGCGACGGTGATCCTGACCACCGACGCCGATGCCGTGCCGGCGCGAGACTGGGTGTCCATGAACCTCGCCGCCATCGCGGCCGGCGCCGACCTCGTCGGCGGCCACATCGTCGGCGATGCCGAGGAGGAGGCCCTTCTCGGGCCCGGCTTCGCGGCCCGGGCCGCGGCAATCGCCCGGTACGCGGCCCTCGCCGACCGCCTCGCCGCGCTCGTCGACCCCTTGCCGCACGATCCCTGGCCGCGCCACCGCGACCATACCGGCGGCAGCCTCGCCGTGCGCGGCGACGTCTACGCGGCGGTCGGCGGCATGCCCGCGCTGCCGGTGCGCGAGGACCTGGCCTTCGTGTCGCGGGTGCGGGCGGCCGGCGGGCTGCTCGTTCATCCGGCGTCGGTCCGCGTAACCGTTTCGGCCCGCCTCGTCGGGCGCGCGCCCGGCGGCATGGCCGACTGCCTGACGGGCTGGATGCGGGACGAGGCCGAAGGCCGCCCGGTTCTGGTCGAGGCGCCCGACGCGATCGAGGCGCGGTTGCTGCGCCGGCGCTTGCTGCGGGACCTCGACGGCTGCGGCGCCGAGGCGCGGCGGCAGGTCGCCCGCCGGCTGGGCCTGGACGAGGCCGCGCTCGCCGGCAGCGCCGCCGCGCTGATCGAGCGCTTCGCGCCCGACGAGCCGGACGCGCCGGCCGGCGTGCCGGTCGCACCGGCCACCGCGCGCCTCGCCGCCCTGATCGCGAGCCGGGAGGCGGAAAGCCGTGCGGCCTGACCGGACCATCGAGGCCGAGGCCGGGACCACGCCGGTCTCGGCCATGCTGCGGGACGAGGCGGCCGCCCGCGACCGCGACGGCGCCTTTCCCGAGGCCGCCTTCGCGATCCTACGCGCGCAGGGGCTCGTGGCGGATCCGCCGCTCGGGCGGGGCGAGATCCGGCAGCTCCTGCGCCGTCTCGCCGCCGTCGGGCGCGCCGACCTCAGCACCGGCCGCATCTACGAAGGCCACGTCAACGCGCTCGATCTCGCGCGCCGTCACGGCACGCTGGCGCAGGTCGACGACGTCGCGGGGCGGGCGCGCCGCGGCGAGCTCTTCGGCATCTGGAACACCGACGATCCCGGCGATCCGCTGCGCCTCGAGGAGGGACGCCTTCTCGGCCGCAAGACCTTCGCCTCCGGGGTCGACGGCCTGTCGCGCGCGATCGTGACCGTGCCGACGGAGACCGGGCGCCAGATGATCCTCCTGCCGCTCGCCGGCCTGCCGGTCGACCGCTCCTGGTGGCGCCCGCTCGGCATGCGTGCCTCCGGCAGCCACGTCGTCGACTTCACCGGCCTGGCCGTTTCGCCCGACTGGCACCTCGGCGCGCCCGGCGCCTATGTCGCCCAGCCCTGGTTCTCGGCCGGAGCGGCGCGCTTCGTCGCGGTTCAGGTCGGCGGCATGCACGCCGTCTTCGACGCCGCGCTCGATCACCTGACGGCGACCGGCCGGGCCGGGGCGCCGCACCAGGCCCACCGCATCGCCCGCATGGGGATCGCCGTCGAGACGGGCTACAACTGGCTGGAGCGGGCGGCGCGCGACTGGATCGCGGCCGAGGACGCCGATGCCGCGTCCCCGACGGCCGCGCACCTCGTCGCCACCGTCGATGCGGCCCGCTCGGCGGTGGAGGCCGCCGCGCTCGCCGTTCTCGAAGAGGCCGAGCGCGGCGTCGGGGCCGCCGGCTTCATCGCCCCCCATCCCCTGGAGCGCCTGATGCGCGACCTTCGAACCTATCTGCGCCAGCCCAATCCCGACGGAGCCCTGACGAGCCTCGGCGCCGCCATCGCCGCCGGCACCTGGGCGCCGGGAGAAGCCTTGCTCCGGGAGAGCGAGGCGTGAGCCTTCTCGACGCGGCATCAATCGCGGCGCGGCGCGTTCTCGTCGTTTCGCCCCATCCCGACGACGAGTCGCTCGGCTGCGGCGGCCTGATCTGGAGCCTTGCCGGCCGAGGCGCCCTGTTCCACGTCCTCTTCGTCACCGACGGCGGCGCCTCGCATCCCGGCTCGCGGCTCTGGCCCCGCCCGCGGCTCGCCGCGCAGCGGGAAGCGGAGGCGGTGGAGGCGCTGCGCCGTCTCGGCATCGGCGAAGCGGCGCGGACCTTTCTGCGCCTTCCCGACGCCGACATGCCCCCGCCCGGATCGCCCGGCTTCGACGCCGCGGCGGACGCCGTCGCGGGCATCCTCGACGCCTTCCGTCCGGACCTCGCGCTCCTGCCCTGGCGCCGCGACCCGCACCGCGATCATCGCGACGCCTTCGCGCTCGCGAGCGCCGCCCTCGATCGCGCGAGCCCGGACTGCGCGCGGCTCGAATATGCGATCTGGCTGGACGAGCTCGGCGCGCCCGAGGACCATCCCCGCGCGGGCGAGGCCGAGCGGATCGCCTTCGACGTATCGGCCGCGCAGGCGGCCAAGCGCGCGGCCGTGGCGGCGCACCTGTCGCAGACGAGCGACCTCGTTCCCGACGACCCGCACGCCTTCCGCCTGACGGGGGCGACGATCGACCGTCTGACCGGACCGTCGGAAACCTATTGGCGGTCCGCTTCGTGAGGCCGATCACGCCGGACGGCTTCGAGGCGAAGTTCCGCGTCGACGTCGATCCCTGGAACTACCGGGCCTCGCGCTTCGAGGCGGCCAAGCGCCAGGTGCTGCTGCGCGCCTGCGGCGGGCGCAAGGTCGGCCGGGCGCTGGAGCTCGCCTGCGCGATCGGCGTCACCTCGCGCGCGCTCGCGCCCCTCGCGCTGCGGCTCCTCGCGGTGGACGCCTCGCCGACCGCGCTCGCCGAGGCGCGGCGCCTGACGCCGCCGGGCGCGCGCGTCGCGTTCCGCCGGGCGCTCCTGCCGAACGAGCTGCCGCGCGGGCCCTTCGACCTCGTGGTCGTGTCGGAGATCGCCTATTACCTGAACCGGCGCGACCTCGACCGGCTGGCCGCCGCCCTGTGCCGGGTGCTGGCGCCGGGCGGGCGAGTCGTCGTCCTCCATCACCTGCGCCCCTTCGACGATGCCGCGCAGCTTCCGAGCCTCGCCCATGGCCGCCTGTGCCGGCGCCTCGAAGCCGTCGCGGTGCCGCGCTTCGTTCACCGCACGGGCCGCTACGACGCGCGCGCCTTCGCGCGGCGGCGGGGCTGACGGCGGGCGGCGTCGCCCGCTCCGCAGATTTCCAGCGCGACGCTGAGCATTGCCGTTCGCGAAACGCGTCTTGGCGGGAAGGATTTTCTCCGCCGCCGCTCGAAGTGCGGCGTTCGCGCCTCGCCTTGAGCCGGGCGGGACCGCAAGATGGCGGCGCCTCCCGAAGTCTCCAAGGTTATCTCTCCGATGTTCCGTTCGCTGCTTCTTGGCGCCTCGCTGGCCGCCGCAATCCTGTCGCCGGCCGCCGCGCAGGACGCGCCGACGACCCTCCTCAACGCCTCCTACGACGTCGCCCGCGAGCTCTTCGCCAAGGTCAACCCGGCCTTCGCCGAGAGCTACAAGGCCGAGACCGGCCGCGACGTCACGGTCGACCAGAGCCATGGCGGCTCGTCGCGCCAGGCCCGCGCCGTCGCGGAAGGACTGGAAGCCGACGTCGTCACCCTGAACCAGGTGACCGACATCGACTTCCTCCAGACCAACGGCTTCGTCTCGGCCGATTGGAGCCAAGCCTTCCCGAACAACGCCTCGCCCTACTACTCGCTGCCCGCCTTCATCGTGCGCGAGGGCAACCCGAAGGCCATCCGCAACTGGGACGATCTCGTGCGCGAGGATGTCAAGGTCGTGTTCCCGAACCCGAAGACCTCCGGCAACGGGCGCTACACCTATCTCGCCGCCCGCGCCTACGCACTCGAGGCCTTCGACGGCGACGAGGCCAAGGTCGACGCGTTCATCACCAAGCTCTTCGACAACGTGCCGGTCTTCGACACGGGCGGCCGGGGCGCGACGACGACCTTCGTCGAGCGCGAGATCGGCGACGTGCTCGTGACCTTCGAGGCGGAAACGCAGGGCATCGCGCGCGAGTTCGGCGAGGACCGCTTCGACACGTTGATCCCGCCCGTCAGCCTCCTCGCCGAATTCCCGGTGGCGGTGGTGGAGACGGTCGCCAAGCGCCGCGGCTCGGCCGAGCTCGCCAAGGCCTACCTCGACTTCCTCTACACCCCGGCCGGCCAGCGCATCATCGCCGAGCACGGCAACCGCGTGCGCGACGAAACGGTCGCCGCCGAATTCGCCGACCGCTTCCCGGACGTCCGGCTGGTCACCGTGGAGGACGTCTTCGGCGGCTGGAAGAAGGTCCAGGCCGAGCACTTCGCCGCCGGCGGCAAGCTCGACGTGCTTTACGGCTCGCGCTGAGCCCCATAAGCCAGCTTCGCAAGCGGAAACGGTCGGCGGTCGGCGTCGGCCGTTTCCGCGCATCCGATGAACTGCCGGAGTTGCCGTGCTGCCGCGCCGTGTCCTGCCGGGGCTGAGGCTCTCCCTCGGCGTTACCCTGCTCTACCTCTCGATCATCGTCTGCCTGCCGCTCGGCGCGCTCGTGTGGAAGGCGGCGAGTCTGGGGCCCGAGGCCTATTGGTCGATCGTGTCCTCGCCGCGGGCCGTCGCGAGCTATCGCGTCACCGTGCTCTGCGCGCTGGCCGCGACGCTCGTGAACCTCGTCTTCGGCCTCGCGCTCGCCTGGGTGATCACGCGCTACCGCTTTCCCGGCCGGCGCCTTCTCGACGCGGTGGTGGACCTGCCCTTCGCCCTGCCGACGGCGGTCGCCGGCATCGCGCTGACCTCGCTCTTCTCGGCGAACGGCTGGCTCGGCGGCCCGCTCGCCGATCTCGGGATCAAGGTTGCCTACACCCCGCTCGGCATCATGGTGGCGATGACCTTCACGAGCATCCCCTTCGTGGTGCGCACGGTGCAGCCGGTGCTGGAGGATCTCGATCCGGCGATCGAGGAGGCGGCGCTGTCGCTCGGCGCGGGCGAGGCGCGGACCTTCCGCAGCGTCGTCCTGCCGCTTCTCGCCCCCGCCCTTCTCGCCGGCACCTCGCTCTCCTTCGCCCGATCGCTCGGCGAGTTCGGCGCGGTGATCTTCATCGCCGGCAACCAGCCCTTCTCGACCGAGATCACCTCGCTCCTGACCTTTATCCGCCTGGAGGAGTTCGACTACCCCGCGGCCGCCGCGATCGCCTCGGTGATCCTTCTCGCCGCCTTCGTGATGCTCGCCGTCACCAACCTTCTCCAGGCGCGGGCTTCGCGCCACCTGGGGGCGGCATGAACCGCCGGGCGTCCGTGCGCATCGGCGAGACGCCGCTCGCGCGGCGGCTGCTGATCGGCTTCGTGCTCGCTTTGTCCGCCGTCTTCATCCTCGCGCCGCTCGCGGTGATCTTCGGCCAGGCCTTCTCGATGGGGCTCGGCTATTTCGCCTCGACGATCGCCGCGCCCGACACGCGCCATGCGATCCTCCTGACGGTTCTCACTGCGCTGATCGCGGTTCCCCTCAACACCGGCTTCGGCATCGCCGCGGCCTGGGCGGTGACGAAGTTCGACTTTCCCGGCCGCCGCCTCCTCGTCGTCCTGATCGAGATTCCCTTCTCGATCTCGCCGATCGTCGCGGGCACGGCCTATCTCTTCGTCTACGGCCTGCAGGGGCTCTTCGGCCCCGCGCTGCAGGCGGCCGAAATCCGCATCCTGTTCGCGCTGCCCGGCATCGTCCTCGCCTCGATGTTCGTCACCGCCCCCTTCGTCGCGCGCGAGCTGATCCCGCTGATGGAGGCGCAGGGGCGCAGCGAGGAGGAGGCGGCGGTCTCGCTCGGCGCGAACGGCTGGCAGGTCTTCCGCCGCGTGACCCTGCCCAACGTCAAGTGGGCGCTCCTTTACGGCGTGGTGCTCTGCAACGCCCGCGTCATGGGCGAGTTCGGCGCCGTTTCCATCGTGTCCGGCAACATCCGCGGGCAGACCAACACGCTGCCGCTCCAGATCGAGCTCCTCTACAACGACTACAACACGGTCGGCGCCTTCGCCGCGGCCTCGATCCTCACCCTCCTGGCCCTGGTGACGCTGGCCGTGAAGGTTCTCCTGGAATCGCGCGGCGCCGGCCGCCGCCGCCACAGACCCGCCGCAACGCCGGCGCCGGGCGTGGCGGCACCTCGACAGGAAGGATTGGCCCCATGAGCGACCTCAAAGCCGACCACGACGCCTGGAAGGCGCGCCGCCTCGCGGCGCTCGCCGCCCCGGACGGCTGGCTCAACATCATCGGCCGCTATCCGCTGGAGACCGGCACCGTCTCGGTCGGCAGTGCCGCCGGCAACGACATCGTCCTTCCCGCCGGCCCCGACGTCGTCGGGCGGTTGACGCAAGGCGAGGACGGGCGCGTCGTCTTCTCGCCGGCCGATGGCGGGCAGGACCTGGATCTGCCGCTATCCAAGTCGAACCCGCCGCGCTTCACGGCCGGGAGCCTGCTTCTCGAAGTCACAACGCTCAACGGCGAGAACGCCCTTCGCGTGCGCGACACCGCCTCGACGGCGGCGCGAGACTTGAAGCCGCTGCACACCTTCCCCTTCGATCCCGCCTGGCGGATCGTCGCCGACTGGGTGCGGCTCGATGCGCCGGTCTCCCTCGGCATCGACACCAGCCGCAACATCCCGACCGAGGTGGAGGCGACGCACAAGGCCGTCTTTCACAGGGATGGACGGCACTTCGAACTCCTCGCCACGCACGGCACGCCCGAGCGGCCGCAATTCGTCTTCCGCGACGAAACGGCGCGAGGCGGCGAGACCTATCCGGCCGCGCGTTTCCTGTTCGGCGAGAATGTGACGGAGACGACGATCCTCCTCGACTTCAACCGCGCCGTCAGCCCGCCTTGCGCCTTCACCGACTTCGCCGTCTGCCCTCTGCCGCCGCCCGCGAACGTCCTGCCCATCCGCGTGGAAGCCGGCGAACTCGCCCCGACGCATTGAAGCGGGGCGGCGGGCGAGGACGATCCCTCGGCCGCCGCGTCGCGGCAGCGGAACCGGATGCGGGCCGGACTTTTGGCGCGTTCGGAGGCTGCGGAGGATGATAAGCTGGACATAGAGATGTTCAGCTTCGGGCAATCGACCCGAACCATAACTTCTAGCGTTAGATGGCGCGGGCCATCGAGACCAACGCTAGACGAAAACGGCCTATGTGCAGCAGAACGATCATCTCGTCTCTTATTTGTCTCGGGTTGTCGCAGCATGCATACGCGGCAACCGGCAACATCATGTTCAACGGCACTGTCGGAGCGACCTGCGCCCTGAACATCACCAGCCCGACCGGCGTGCTCGTGCCGAGCGGAACGCTGCAGTCGCTGAGTTCGCGTCTTTCGGGCGGCGCGGCGGGCGTCGTGACGGTCACCACCACCGGCGGCGTGACCCTCAGCCTGGAGCCGACCCCGAGCGCCGTCACCGTTCCCGCCGGCGACACGACGTCGACGGTCTGGACGCCGAGCTACAGCGTCACCGGCGCGCAGACGATCGCGAACACGACGACCGCCACCTCGCTGACGGCGGCGGGCACGAACGTCGTCAGCGTCGACCTCACCGGCACGAAGACCGGCTCCAACACCTTCGTCAGCGGCGCCTATTCCGCGACCGTCACGGTCAAGTGCGAGTAGGGCCGACCATGGCCTCCGCTCGCTCCCGCATGTCCCGCCTCCGGCAACTGGCGGCGGCCTGTCTTCTTCTCGCCGGCGGACCCGCCTCGGCCCAGTCGCTGACCCCCATGCGGGGCGAGGTGACGAGCTTCTCGGACGTCTTCGCCGTGCGCGTCTTCCCGTCCAATCCCTATCCCCAGCGCATCCGCATGGAGGTGCGCGTTTACGACCAGGAGTTCCGGCCCGTCGAGGCGCAGGTCTCGCCGGCGGCGTTCATGCTGGGAAGCGAATCGTCGCGGCCCGTCACCGTTGTTGTTCCGTTCGACGGCGCCGAAAGGCGGAAAGTGCGGATCTGCGTCGAGAGTGTTCCCTTCCCCAACCAGCAAACTCAGATCAGGGCGCAGATATGCGGTCGATTTCTCGGGCAGCGGCTCTGACCGCGGCGACGTTCATCTGGGGCGCCCTCGCGCCGCTTGCTCATGCGGAGGACGTTTATTACCTGAACCAGAGCCAGAGCGGCTTCAATCTTCCCGGCGTCAACCTGCCGCAAGGGCAGGACGAGGTGAGGGCCTCGGACGGGACGACCTGCCGCTCCGCCGTGTCGGGATCGGGGGCCTATCTCGACGTCGGGGCGATCGACGGCAGCAACACGGCGCAGGGCAGCATCGCCACCTATGGACGGGTCGTTATTCCCCTGGGCGTCAGCGGACGGCGCCTCGATTGTTCGAAGCTCTACGAGCTCGAAGTGGCGCGGTTGAAGATGGAGCTGGAGCTCCTGAAGATGGGGCTGAAAGGCGAGGGCGCCGCCGCGGCCACGTCGTCGAGCCCGTCGGCCCGCAACTGGGACAAGGACGGCTGGTCCGACGGGAGCGGGAGCAATGTCCTGGTCAGCCAGTAGGTCCGCGCGGGCGGGGATGAGCCGAACCGGAACCCTCGTCGCCGCTGCCGCTCTTCTGCTCGCGGCGGTCCGTCCCGCGGCCGCCGTCCTCGGCACCTGCACAATCGTCGTCGGCGCTCCGGGCGTCCTGACGCCCAATGCCGGCCTGACGACGCTGAGCACCCAGAACAGCGGCGGATCGCCGGCGACGGCGACGATCACGACGCTGGCCGGGGGCGTCATTCCCAGCCTCGTCTGCGCGCTGAACCTGCCCTTGAACTGCTTCCGGCTTTCCTTGACGCAGCCGACCGACTTCATGGCCGCCCCGGCCGCGGCCAGGACGGCCTCGACCTTCAGCGGCGGCTGGCGGGTGGCCGGCGGCTCCAGCTCGCTCAACGTGCTCTCGGCCGTCATTCTGAACGGCACCTACACGATGCATTTCGATCTCACGGCGACCAAGGCTTCGGGCGTGTTCGCGGCCGGAACCTACCAGGCCCAGCAGACGATCCGCTGCGAATGATCGCCGTTCGGACCGGGCCGGTGATGCCGG
This sequence comes from Antarcticirhabdus aurantiaca, assembly GCF_009765365.1. Taxonomy (GTDB): domain Bacteria; phylum Pseudomonadota; class Alphaproteobacteria; order Rhizobiales; family Rhizobiaceae; genus Antarcticirhabdus; species Antarcticirhabdus aurantiaca. The sequence goes on along the minus strand of NZ_VTOM01000029.1, from coordinate 30,848 downwards.
GCGCGCCAGCGCGACGGGCCCTGCCGGCTCAGGGCGCCGTCAGCGCCGGGCCGCGAGCGCCTGGAGGAGGGCCTCGAAATGGCGCCGAACCTCGGGATCGTCGATCGCCGACAGGATCGTCGGGACTGCCGGTGCCGTCTCGGACCCGCCCGGGGCCGCGCCTCGACCATCGCGAGGCAGCGCGTCGAAGAAGACGTCGATGTCGACGTCGAGATGGAGCGCCAAGCGGTAGAGCGTCGCGGCGCTGATGCGGTTCGCCCCGGTCTCGTACTTGCGGATCTGCTGATAGGTCAGGCCGGCGCTGCGACCGAGCTCGGCCGCCGACAGGGAGCGCGCCTCGCGCAGCTGCTGGAGGCGTCGGCCGAGCGTCACTTCGACAGGAAGTTTTGACATCGCTCCATCACACGACTACGGGTTCCAGAGGACGACTATTTGAAGGATTTGATGCGATCATTTCGTTCAACTTCAAGTAAATAGATGCGGTCAGAACCTCTCATAGTTGATGATGGCGTGCAACATTCATCTGTTTCTTGATCGTGGTCAGGAAGGGAGAAAGGTGAAAGCATGGGGCATGAACCAACGCGGCCGGGCAGCGCCGCAACCGAGGCGCATGTCGGCTTCTGGAGCTTCGACATCGCGTCCGGGCTCAGCTTCGTGGATCCCCCGATCAGCGCCTTGTTCGGGGTCGACCCCGTCGAGGGAGCGAGGGGCGTCGCGCGCGATCGCCTGAGGTCCTGCATCCATCCGGACGATCGCAATGCCGCCGCCCGCGAGATGGAGCGCGTCCTTCGGCGGCATGACCTCTGCTCGTGGTTCTACCGCCTGCGAAACGCCGACGGCACATTCGACACGATGCACGCCGTCGGGCGTTGCTTCGGAGACATGGCTGGACGGCCGACGCATTTCTCCGGCATCCTGATGCGGATCGAGCAACACGAGCAGCATCCGATCGAGTCGGAGCTGATCGACCGACTGGCTTCCCTTCGCGACCTGGCCAAGCTGACCCCCGATCCGATGCTGCCCCGCCTGATCGAGGCGGTCATGCTTCACGTCGGCCGGGAACTCGCCAAGGAGCTCGAGGCGTCGCGCGGTCGGAACTGACCGCGCCCTCGCGCAGCCTTCGGGTCGGTGCCGCAAGCCCTCAGCGCAGGAGCGCGCCCGCGGCGAGCGAGGCCGCGAGGCTCAGCATGACGATCCCGACGCAGGCATCGAGGACGCGCCATGCGGCCGGGCGCGTGAAGACGGGCTGCAGGAGGCGCGCGCCGTAGCCGAGCGCCGCGAACCACGCGAAGCTCGCGCTCGCCGCTCCCAGCACGAAGGCGGGGCGCAGCGCTTCCGGCTGCGCCGATCCCGCCGTTCCCATGAGGAGCACGGTATCGAGGTAGACGTGCGGGTTGAGGAAGGTGAAGGCGGCGCCCGTCGCCACGGCGCGGCCGAGCGACAACGCGCCGGCCGCCCCGACCGATACGGCGCCGGGCGAGGCCGTGCGGCGCAGCGCGGCGATGCCGTACCAGGCGAGAAACGCGGCGCCTCCGAGCGCGAGGATCGTCGTCAGCTGCGGGGCGGCCGACAGGAACGCGCCGACGCCGCCGACGCCGCCGACGCCCGCCGCGATGAGCAAGGCGTCCGACAGGCCGAAGAACAGGACGAGGGCCCCGACATGCTCCCCCCGCAGCCCCTGGCGCAGGACGAAGAGGTTCTGGGCGCCGATGGCGACGATCAGCGCGGCCGACAGGGCGAAGCCGGCGGCGAAGGGCGGAAGGAGATGGGTCATGGCGGCCGTCATGCCGGGGACGCCGCGCGAAGTACAACTTGTTCTTCTAAACCCGATGAAGCATGGCTTCATCCATGCTGGATTATCCCGCCCTGTCCACCGTGGCGGCCGTCGTGCGCGAAGGCAGTTTCGAGCGCGCTGCGGCCGTTCTCGGCATCACGCCCTCCGCCGTCTCGCAGCGCGTGCGCGGCCTCGAGGAGCGGCTCGGCGCGATCCTCGTCGTGCGCGGCCAGCCCTGCGAGGCGACCGATCTCGGCCGCTCCCTCTGCGCCCATCTCGACCGGGTGAGCCTGCTTGAGGCGGACCTTTCGCCGGAGCTGGCGCGAGGCGAGGCCGAGCCTTCGAGAACCGCGCTCAAGATCGCGGTGAACTCCGACAGCTTGGCGACCTGGTTTCCGCGGGCGGTGAGCGCGTTCGGGATCGAGACGGGCATCCCGCTCGACCTGACGCTCGACGACGAGGCACACACCGCCGACCGGCTGCGCTCCGGCGAGGTGCTGGCCGCCGTCACCGCCGAGGCGGGCGCCGTGCAGGGCTGCCGGACGATGCCGCTCGGCGCCCTGCGTTACGCCGCCTGCGCGAGCCCCGCCTTCGTCGCCCGCTTCTTCGCTGGCGGCGTCACGGCCGCCGCGCTGGCGACGGCGCCGTGCCTGCGCTTCGACCGGCGCGACGCGCTCCAGGCGCGATGGGCAAGCCGAGTCGTCGGCGCCGAGTTCGATGCCCCGACCTACCGTGTCGCCTCGACGCACGCCTTCCTGGATCTGGCGCGGGCGGGCCTTGCCTGGGGCATGCAGCCGGTGATGCTGGCCGGCGAGGACATCGCCGCCGGCCGGCTCGTGGAGCTCGTGCCGGGGTCGCGGATCGACGTGATGCTCCACTGGACGGTCGCCCGGCTTCCCGTCACCTCGCTGCGCCAACTGACCGAGGCGGTGCGATCGGCGGCCGCGGCCCTGGCCTGAGCCCGCCGGCCGCGCCCCGTTCGCGTCAGCGCGCGAGAAACGAGAGGAGGGCGGCGTTCACCGCGGCGGCCTCCTCGCGCTGGAGCCAGTGCGTGGCCGCCGGAAAGGTCTGCAGCCGGCCGTCGTCGCAGAAGGCGAGGCTCGCCTCGGCAAGGCCCGGCTCGAGCGCCTGGTCCCGCAGGCCCCACAGAACCAGCGTCGGCACGCCGATCCGCTCGCTCATGCGCGGGCGAAAGCGCAGCGCGCGGTACCAGTTGAGCATCGCGCCGATCGCGCCCGGCCGCTCCCAGGCCTGCCGGTACGCCTCGATGTCCTCGGGCGGAAAGGTTCCCGGACGGCTCGTTCGTTCGAGGGCCCGCACGAGAAGGGCGCAGCGGCGTACCGACAGGACGGCCTCGGGCAGGATGGGAAACTGGAAGAAGGCGGCGTAGCTGCTGCGCAGAACCTGCGAGGGAGAGCGCATGGCATAGGGAAACAGCGCTTCGGGATGCGGCGCGTTGAGGATCACGAGCGTGTCGAGGCGATCGGGCATCCTCGCCCCCGCCGCCCAGGCGACGATCCCGCCCCAGTCGTGGCCGACGAGGTGGAAGCGTTCGTGTCCCAGCGCGTCGGCGAGCGCCGCGACGTCGTCGAGGAGCTTCGGCAGGGCGTATTCGCGGATGCCCTTCGGCTTGTCGCTGGTGTTGTAACCGCGCTGGTCGGGCACGACGACGCGATAGCCGGCGCCGGCCAGCGCCTCGATCTGGGAGCGCCAGCCGATCCAGAAGTCGGGAAAGCCGTGAAGAAGCAGGACCGGCGGCCCGTCGGCGGGACCGGCCTGCGCGACGTGGAGCCGGACGCCTCGAAGGTTGATCTGTCGGTGGTCGATGTCGAGCGGGGTCATGCCTCGGCAACGCGCCGCTCCGCGCCGGGATCCGGTTCGGCCGCCTTGAGACGGGACATCGTGCCGCGCCGATCCGCGGCGATCAGGCCGCGGCGAGGTGGCGATCGAGGAGGGAGGCGAGATCGACGCGCGCGCGAAGGCGCAGGGCGAGAAGATAAAGGCCGGCATATTTGCGCTGGAGAAACAAAGGATCGGCCGGGGGCACGAGGTAGACGTTGCGGTCCTCGGACAGGCGAAGCGCTTCGTCGCGGAGTTCGACGAGGGCCGCGTCGTTCGCGAAGTCGGCCGGCCCCTCGCGCCGGAGAAAGGCCGAGGCGATGGCGAAGAGGTCGAGAATGCGCGCGTGGCGCTCCGGCGGCACGGAGGGGCCGGACAGGCCGAGGGCGACGATCGCCTCGCTCGCCAAGGCGCGGTCCGCCGTCTTGGCCGCCCGCAGGAGATCGCGGCATCGGGACACGAGCGCCTCGTCGAAGCTGCGCGTCGCGCCGAAGTCGAGGAGGGCGATCCGACCGGTCTCCTTCTCGATCCGGTAGTTGGCCGGGTTCGGGTCGGTCTGGACCAGGCGGAAGTCGAAGAGCTCGCGCAGCGACAGGTCGATCAGGGCCGCGGCGATCCGGTCGCGCTCGCCCTGGCTCATCTGGACGGCGGTCTCGATGGGGTCGCTGTCGACGAAGGACATGGCGAGGACGTGCCGCGTCGACAGGTCGGCCTGGAGTGAGGGCACGACGAAGCGCTCGTCGCCCGCGACGAGCTCGCCGAAGCGGGTCAGATGCTCGGCCTCGCGGCCGTAATCCGCTTCCTCGCGAAGCTGCGCCTTCGCCGCGTCGAGGAGCGGCGACACGTCGAGGTGGCGCGGGATCAGCCCGGACATGCGTAGGACCGCCGCGACGTTGTCGACGTCGCTGTCGATCGAGCGGGCGATGCCGGGATACTGGACCTTGATCGCCACGTCGCGCCCGTCCGTGGTCAGCGCCCGGTGGACTTGGCCGATCGAGGCGGCGGCGATCGGACGGTGCGAGACGTATTCGAAGCGGGAGCGCCAGTCTGCGCCGAGCTCGCGCGAGAGCACCTGTTCGAGCTGGGCACGGGGCATCGGCTCGGCGTCGGCGCGCAGTCGTGCCATGATCTCGGACAGCTCCGGCGGCAGGAGCTCGCCTGCGTCCATGGACAGGAGCTGGCCGAGCTTCATCGCCGCGCCGCGCATGCGGGCGAGCTGGTCCGTGGCCTTCGTCACGTTGCGCGGCGTCAGGACGAGGTCGGACAGGCGCGGCCGCTCGCCGCGTGCCAAGCGCCCGGCACCGTCGCGCAGGACGTTGCCGGCGACGCTGCCGGCGAGCCCGCCGATCGCGGCGAGCCGGGACAGCCGGCCGCTCGGCACGGGGCGCCCACGGTCGAAACGGCTGTCATTCGGCATGCTGGACGTCCTCGGTCATTCCGGCGGGCCCGTGCCCGGTCGACCAAGGATCGTGCCGCAGCCTGCGAAGTCCAGCGTTGCCCGGCCGCGGCGAAAGCCCGCGGGGAGAGCCCTGCGGGCCTTCGTCTCAGAAGTCGATCGAGGTCGAGACGAGGAAGGTGCGGGGCGCGCCGGCGGCCAGGAAGCCGCGGGCCGAGGACGCCCAATAGGTCTCGTCGAAGACGTTCTCGACGTTGGCGCGCACCTCGACCTCCTTGTCGTAGGGGCCGGTGAAGGCGTAGCGCGCGCCGAGGTCGACGCGGGTCCAGTCGTCGATCGTCTGGTTGTTGGCCTGGTCGTAGAAGGTGCTGCCGGTGTGGACCATCCGGCCGGTGAGGGTCAGTCCCTCGGTGAGCCAGGTCACGTCGTACTCGCCGTAGAGGTTGATCGCGGTCCGCGCGACGCCCGGCACGGTGTTGCCGTCGAACAGGCCGCCCGCGGTCCGCTCCAACTCCGCGTCGAGGAGGGTGATGCCGCCGAGGAGCCGCACGCCGTCCAGCGGCTCGCCGAACAGGTTGATCTCGAGGCCGCGATTGACCTGCAGGCCGCCGACCGAGAAGACGTTCGTCGCCGGGTCCGTGAAGCCGCTCGGCTGGCGGATCTCGAAGAGCGACGTGGTCAGGCCGACGCTGCCGAGGTCGACCTTGACGCCGATCTCCTTCTGCTTGCTCACGACCGGCGCGAAGATCTCGTTGGCGTTGCGCGCGCGAACCGGCGCGGTCGGCCCTTCGGTCAGGGCCTCGATGTAGTTGCCGTAGACGGACACCTCGTCGGTCAGGCGCACGACGGCGGCTACCGCCGGGCTGAACTCGGCGTCCTGATAGTCGTAGGTGAGGTTGCCGAGCGTCGGGCCGGGAACGGTGGAGTAGGCCCGCGAGCGGATGTCCTGGTAGCGTCCGCCGAGCGTCAGCTGGACGCGCTCGTCCATGACGGACAGCGTGTCGGACAAAGCGAGGCTGGTCAGCTCGATGTCGGCGAAGCGCGGCCGGCCGCTGGCGCGCGGGAAGGCGCTCGAGTCGACGGATCCTTCCGGCAGGAAGGAGGGGTCGTAGATGTTGGTGCGGAAGGTCGGCAGGACGATCCGCGCGAAGCCGCCGCGATCGTTCTCGTTTCGCGCCTGCGCCGCGGACAGGTTGAGCTGGTGGCCGACGGGGCCGGTCTCGAAGCGCGAGCGCAGGCCGACTTCGCCGGTGATGCCCTCGATCTGTTGGGGCTGGATGGCGAGGCTCGCGGTCGCGTTGCCGCTCGGATCGTTGATCAGGTAGGACGAGGTCAGGAAGTCCTCGCGGTAGCGGCTGGCGCCGCCGGCCGCGTAGAGCGTCGTGTTGTCGAGGATGTCGTATTCGATCCGGCCGGCGGCCATGGCGTGGACGCTGTCGATGTATTCGAAGGAGTTCGACGTGTTGATCCGCCCGTTTGGCGCGCGCGGGATGCGGATGCCGGGCGCGGCCGCGTTGAACAGCGAGGTCGGCGCGTCGATCTTCTGGTCGGAATAGTTGACGTCGAGCGAGGCGCGCAGGCGGTCGCCGCGATAATCGAGGCCGAGCGAGGCGACGCCGACCTCCTGCTCGTTGCGGTCGAGGGCGGTGTCGCCGTCCCGGTAGGAGCCGTTGACGCGGATGCCCCACTCGCCCTCCGCGCCCCAGCGGCGGCCGACGTCCATGTGCGTCCAGACCTGCGTGTCGCTGAGATAGGTCGTCGTCAGGCGCGTCAGCGGCTCGTCGGTCGCGCGCTTCGGGATGAGGTTGATGGTGCCGCCGACGCGGCCGGTGCCGCCGTTGAGGAGCGCCGAGGGGCCCTTCAGCACCTCGACCCGCTCGATCCCCTCCAGGAAGGAGCGCCGCGGATTGGCGATGTAGAACAGGCCGTCATAGGCGGTGTCGAGGTTCACCACCGAGAAGCCGCGGATGAAGAAGGCGTCGCGCTCGCTGAAGGCGGGCGCGTCGTTGCGCACGGACGGGTCGTTGAGGACGACGTCGGCGACGGTGCGGGCCTGCTGGTCGCGGATCAGCTTGTCGGTGAAGCTCGTGACGCTGAAGGGCGTGTCGAAGATCGAGCGGTTGCCCAGGATGCCGAGCCGCGCGCCCGAGGCGACGTCGCCGCCCGCGAAGGGCGCGGACGGCTGTCCGATCGTTCCGGTGGCCGGGGGCTGGCCGCTCCCGGCGCCGCCCTCGACCACCACCGTGTCGAGAACCAGGGTCCCGGCGGGCGCGGCGGTGCCCGCTCCGTCGGCGCTCTCGGCGGCTCGACGCGGCTCCTGGGCCAGCGCCGAGCCGGCCAGCATCGCGAGCAGCGACGCGCTCAGGGACATGAGGCGCAAGCGGCTGGTCGCGCGCGGGGACATGGCGGTTCTCCGGGTTCCCACGGGCCCCTCGCCCGCGGATTCGTGTCACCTCCGGCTTACGCAGCCGATCCGTTTCCGCTCAACGAAGAACGCCTCTAAATTATGATTAAATTAGTCATCTTTGCAAATCGGCAACAGTGTCCGTGGCGGCGCGGACACGCGCTCCACGGCGGGCCGTCACTCGTAGAACAGGCCGACGCGGCGGCCGCCGATCTCCTGCACGCTGATCGCCATGTCGTAGATCGCCTGCAGCACGGGCTCGCGGATGATCTCCTCCGGCGTTCCCTGGCTGTGGATGCGGCCGTCGCGCATGGCGACGATGTGGTCGGAATGCCAGGAGGCGAAGTTGATGTCGTGGAGGACGATCACCACCGTCTTGCCGAAGTCGCGGCAGGCATCCCGCCAGAGCCGCATCATGGCTGCGGCGTGGCGCATGTCGAGGTTGTTGAGCGGCTCGTCCAGGAGCACGTAGTCGGTGTCCTGGCACAGGACCATGGCGACGAAGGCCCGCTGGCGCTGGCCGCCGGAGAGTTCGTCCAGGAAGCGGCCGGACAGCTCCGTCAGGTTGAGATAGGCGAGAGCCCGGTCGACATGGTCCGCATCGCCCGGCACTGGGCGCCCGCGCGAGTGGGGATAGCGCCCGAAGGCGACGAGATCGCGGACCGTCAGGCGGGCCGTCATGTGGTTGTCCTGGCGCAGCACCGCGAGGCGCCGGGCGAGCACCGGGCCGGCGGTCGTCGCGACGTCCAGCCCGTCCACCGTGATGCGGCCGCCGTCGAGCCCGACGAGCCGCGCGATCATCGACAGGAGCGTCGACTTGCCCGCGCCGTTCGGCCCGATGATCGAGGTGATGCCGCGCGCCGGGATGCGCAGCGTCACGTCGTCCACCACGAGAGCGTCGCCGTAGCGCTTGCGGGCGTTTCGGATCTCGATCATCGGACCGCTCCGCGAATGACGAGGATCAGGAAGACGAGGCCGCCGAGGAACTCCACGATGATGGACAGGGCGGTGTCGAAGGCGAAGACGCGCTCCAGGACTGTCTGGCCGCCCACCAGCGCGACCACCGCGAGAAGCACGGCGGCGGGCAGGAGGACCCGGTGCCGACTCTCGCCGAGAAGCGCGCGGGCGAGGGATGCCACGAGGAGGCCGAAGAAGGTGATCGGCCCGACCAGCGCCGTCGACACGGCGACGAGCACCGAAACGGCGACCAGGATCGTCATGACGCTGCGCCGGTAGTCGACGCCGAGGCCGATCGCCGTCGCGCGGCCGAGCGACAGGATGTCGAAGCAGTGGCCGATGCGCCAGAGAACGAGGCTGACGGCGCCGACGAGCACGAGCGAGATGCCGAGAAGCGTCGTGTCGACGCCCGAGAAGCTCGCGAACAGCGTGTCCTGAAGGACCTGGAAGGCGTTGGGATCGAGCAGGCGCTGGATGAAGGTGGAGAGCGAGCGGAACAGGATGCCGAAGACGATGCCGACGAGAACGAGCCGGTGGAGGCTGCGCTCCTCGCCGGCGAAGAGCCAGCGGAACAAGGCGAAGGAGAAGCCGACCATCAGCGCGACGTCGAGAAGGAAGCGCGCGTGCGGATCGAAAGCGACCAGCATGCCCGTTCCGAAAAACGCGACGACCAGCGTGCGGACCAGAACGAAGAGCGCGTCGAAGCCCATGATCGAGGGCGTGAGGATGCGGTTGGCGGTGGCGGTCTGGAAGAGCACGGTCGAGACCGCGACGGCGTAGGCGACGGTCACGAGAACCAGGAGGCGCCGGCCGCGGAACGGAATGACGAAGTCCCAGCTTCCCCGCGCGCCGAGCGTCATGAAGGCCGCGACGGCGACGATCGCGAGAAGCGTCAGCGCGGCGAGCACGAGCGTCGGCCGCCGGGACCGGCGCGCCTCAGCCATGCGCCCTGCGGTCCCGCAGGATCAGCCACAGGAAGACGGCGCTGCCGATGACGCCGACCACCACGCCGATCGGGATCTCGTAGGGGTAGCGCACGAGGCGGCCGAGAATGTCGCAGGCGAGAACGAAGAGCGCGCCGAGCACCGCGACCCAGGGCACCGACACGCGCATGTTGTCGCCCAGCATCAGGCTGACGAGGTTGGGCACGACGAGGCCGAGAAAAGGGATCGAGCCGACGGACACCAGGGTGACCGCGGCGATCACCGAGACGAGACCGAGACCGAGCGCGACGACGCTCTCGTAAGGCAGGCCGAGGCTCGTCGCGACGTTCTCGCCCATGGCGGCGAGCGTGAAGCGGTCGGCCGCGAGAAAGGCGAGAACCGTTGCCCCGAGGCCCAGCCAGAGGAGTTCGTAGCGCCCGCGCAGCACCCCCGAGAAGTCGCCCGTGGTCCAGGCGAGAAGCGAGGGCAGGAGGTTGAAGCGATAGGCGAGAAAGGTCGTCACCGCCCCGATCACGCCGCCCAGCATGATGCCCACCAGCGGCACCAGCATGGCGTCGCGCAGCGGCACCGCGCGCAGGATGCGCAGGAAGAGGAGCGTGCCCGCGAGCGCGCAAAGGGCGGAGACGGCCATCTTGGCCATGATCGGCCAGCCCGGCGCGAGAAGCGTGACCAGGAGGAAGCCGAGCGAGGCGGCTTCCGTCGTGCCGGCCGTGGAGGGTTCCACGAAGCGGTTGCGCACCACCATCTGCATCACGAGGCCGGCGATGGCGAGCGACGAGCCGGCAAGGAGGAGGGCGAGGGTGCGGGGCAGGCGGCTCGCCAGGAGCAGGCGCGTTTCGCGCTCGCCCGAGCCGAGAAGCGCCCCGAGGCTCACCTCGCCGACGCCGACGAATAGGCTGACGCCGGCGAGAACCAGCGTCAGGAGCCCCGCGCCCGCGAGCAGCCAGGACCCGCCGCGAGCCGAGCGGGCGAGATGGGCGAGCGTCGTCACGAAGGCGTTCGGCGCCGCGCCCTCAGGACGCGCTGCGATAGCCCGCGATGACCTGGTCCAGCATCAGCATGAGGCCGGTATAGCCGTGCATGGTGACGTAGGCGGCGGCGGGATCGAGATAAACGATCTGGTTCTTCGTCCAGAAGGTGGTCTGGTGGACCAGTTCGTTGTCGAGCGTCGCGCGCGCCGAGCCCTCGTTGCCGATTCCCGCATCGCGGTCGACCACGAAGAGCCAGTCGGGATTTTTCTCCAGGAGGTACTCGAAGGAGATCGCGTCGCCGCCGTGGTCGCGGTCGTCGACGTCGTCGATCACGGAGGGAACGTTCAGCGCGTCGTAGATCCAGGCGACGCGTGAGCCCGGACCGTAGACGCCGAGCCGCCCGCCATTGACGACGACGACGAGGCCGGTGCCCCGGCCGGCGGCCGCTTCGCGCGCCTCGGCCAGCTTCGCGTCGAGCGCGGCGATCAGCTCGGCGGCCCGCGCCTCGCGCTGGAAGATCTCGCCGTAGCGCCGGATGTTCGCCGTCACACCGGCGACGATGTCGGCGTTGTCGACGGTGGTGTCGATCGTCGGCGCGATCTGGCTGAGCGTCGGGAAGCTCTGGCGCGAGCGGGCGGCGACGATCACGAGGTCCGGCTCGGCCGCGGCGATCGCCTCGACGTCGGGCTCCTGCAGAGAGCCGATGCGGGGCGTGTCGGCCGGAACCTTGCTCGCGAGATAGGCGGGCGTCGCGGTGGCGGGGACGCCGGCCACGGGCACGCCGAGCGCCTCGAGATTGTCGAAGGCCGCCCAGTCCGCGACGATGACGCGGCCGGGAACGCCTTCCAGAACGGTTTCGCCCTGCGCGTGCGCGATCGTCACAGGCTGGGCCGCGGCCGGCAGGCTCATCTGCGGCGCGAGCGAGCAGCAGGCGAGCCCGACCGAAACCAACACGTGCTTCAACATCCTGGCACCCCAGCGAGATCGACGAACGACGAGACGGGCCGGTGCTAGGTAATATGAATTAGCTAGTCAAGTTTCGTGCCGGCCGGCCGCTCCGACAGCCCAGGCGAGTGCCCGGACGCGGCCGGCTCGATGCGCGCGCCGCTCGCCTCGTCGAAGAGGTGCATGTGCTCGAGGGGAAGGCGGACGTGGACCCTCTGGCCGGCCGTCCATTCGGTGTAGCCGGGCCGGTAGGCCTTGAGGGCGACGTCGCCGAGGCTGAGATGGACGATCGTGCCCATGCCGGTCGGCTCCACCAGCTCGACGCCGCAGGCGATCGCGCCGGGCGTGTCGCCGTCCGCGACGAGGACGTGCTCGGGCCGGATACCGACGGTGACGGCGTGGCCGTCGGGTTGATCAAGGTCCGGCAGGGGGAGGGCGGCGTGGTCGGCCTGGAGGTGCGGCGGGCGGCCCGCCGCTGCGGCGCGGTAGGTGCCGGACACGAAGTTCATCGCGGGCGAGCCGATGAAGCCGGCGACGAAGCGGTTGGCGGGGCGCCCGTAGAGGTCGAGGGGCGTGCCGATCTGCTGGATCTTCCCCGCGTCGAGCGCGACGATCCGGTCGGCGAGGGTCATCGCCTCGATCTGGTCGTGGGTGACGTAGATCGAGGTGGCGCCGAGGCGCGCGTGCAGCTTCTTGATCTCGGCCCGCATCTGCTCGCGCAGGCGCGCGTCGAGGTTCGACAGCGGCTCGTCGAACAGGAAGGCCCGGGGGCGGCGCACGATGGCGCGGCCCATGGCGACGCGCTGGCGCTGGCCGCCCGAAAGCGCCCTGGGGCGCCGCTCGGTGAGCTTGGACAGGCCGAGCGTCTCGGCCGCGCCCTTCACCGCTTCCGCGATCCGCTCCTTGGCGGTCTTCCGCAGCTTCAAACTGTAGCTCATGTTCTGCGCGACGGTCATGTGCGGGTAGAGCGCGTAGGACTGGAACACCATGGCGATGTTGCGGTCCTTCGGCGGCACGTCGTTGACGCGCTCGCCGGCGATCCGGATGTCGCCGGAGCTCGCCTCCTCCAGGCCCGCGATCATGCGGAGCAGGGTGGACTTCCCGCAGCCGGACGGGCCGACGAGGACGACGAACTCGCCCGAGCGGATCTTGAGGTCCACCGGCTCCAGGACGTGGACGGGGCCGAAGGACTTGGCGACGGCGTCGAGGTCGATGGTGGCCATGGGTTTTGGTCCTTCAGCCCTTCACCGCGCCGGCGGTGAGGCCGGCCACCAGGAAGCGCTGGATCAGGAGGAAGAACAGGAGCGCAGGGATGAGCGCGAGGACGCCCGCGGCCATCATCTGCCCGAAGTTGACGCCGAACTTCGACACGAAGGACAGGAGCCCGACGGGGAAGGTGCTGGCGTCCGCCTTGGAGATCAGCATCAGCGCGAAGAGAAGCTCGCTCCAGGCGGCAGTGAAGACGAAGCCGAGCGTCGCCGCCATGCCGGGAAGCGTGAGCGGCACGATGATCTGGCGGAAGGCCTGGAAGCGGCTCGCCCCGTCGATCATCGCGGCCTCGTCGAGGTCCTTCGGGATGGCGTCGAAGAAGGACTGCATCAGGAAGACGGCGAAGGGCACGTTGAAGGCGGAATAGACGATCACGAGGCCGGTCAGGCTGTTGGTGAGGCCAAGGGGCGTCAGCATGCGGAAGATCGGCGCGATCAGCATGACCAGCGGGAACATCTGCGTGACGAGAAGCAGGCCGACGAGCCAGAGCTTGCCGCGGAAGGAGAAGCGCGACATCGCGTAGCCCGCGCCCGCCGCGATGATCGTCACCACCACCGCCGTGGACAGCGAGACGATGAGGCTGTTGCGGAAGAACAGCGGGAAGTCGCTGTTCCGGAGAACGAAGACGAAGTGCTCGAAGCTCGTCTGCGAGGGCCAGAGCCGCACGCCCTCGCTGTAAAGGAGGGCGTTCGGCGTCACCGACACCTTCAGGAGCCAGAACAGCGGAAACAGCGCGACGAGGATGTAGAGAAGGATCGCGGCGCGGTGGGCAAGGGTGCCGGCGAGGCGCCGGCGGGCGACGGCAGCCATGGCTCAGGACCTGTTCAGAAGGGTTTGGCGAAGCGCCACGAGGAGGAGCGAGTAGATCATCAGGAGCGCCAGGAGGACCATGGCGATCGCCGAGGCGTAGCCGAAATCGAGGCGGCGGAAGGCGGTGGTGAAGATGTAGCTCGCCACGATCTGCGTCCGGTCCGCCGGGCCCCCGTTCGTCATGACGACGATGAGGTCGGCGAAGTTGGCGATCCAGACGGTGCGAAGCAGGATGGTGATCGCGATGGTCGGCGCGAGAAAGGGCAGGGTGATCGAGCGGAAGCGCTCGAAGGCGCCCGCGCCGTCGATGGCGGCGGCCTCGTAGATGTCGCGCGGGATCGACTGGAGCGCGGCGAGCAGGGTGATCGCGAAGAAGGGGATGCCCCACCAGACGTTGGCGACGATCGGCCCCCACATGGCGAGGTCCGGGTCGGCGAGGATGTTGAAGGGCTCGTCCATGACCCCCAGCGCCGTCAGCCAATGCGGGATCGGCCCGACCACGGGGTTGAACAGCCAGGCCCAGTCGAGGCCGGACAGGAAGCTCGGCACCGCCCAGGGCAGGAACACCAGCGCCTGCGCGATCCCGCGGCCCGCGAAGGGGCGGTTGAGGAGGAGGGCGAGGATCAGGCCGAAGGTGAACTGGAGGACGACCGAGGTACCGGTCCAGAACACGGTGTTGCCGAGCGCCAGGCGGAAGTCCTGATCAGCGGAGAGCTTCACGAACTGGTCGAGCCCGACGAAGCCACCGCTGAAGGGATTGAGGAGGCGGATGTCGCGGAAGGCGTAGGAGATGCCGATGACGAGCGGCACCAGCATGATCGTCGCGATGAGGATCACCGCCGGTGCGGCGTAGAGATAGGGCTCGAGCCGCGTCGCCCAGCGGCGGCGCGCGGGCAGGCGTCCGGGCTCGAGCCCCGTATGGCCGATAGCTGTCATGAGCGCTTCGTCGCGGATGGGAGAGGGAGGCGAAGGGCGGCGCGGTGCCGCCCTTCGTCGAGGCGCGAAAGGCTCAGTTGCCCATCTGCTTCTGCTTGGCAGCGGTCAGGTACTCCGCCCACTGCTTGGCCAGATCTTCCGGCGCGATCGAGCCGAGAAGCGCTTCCTGGCTAGTCTTGATGACAAGCGAGTCCTTGAAGAAGGCGAACTCCTCGAGGTCGGTCGGCATCACGGTGGGGACGACGTTCGGGTCGGACAGCTCCTCGAACCAGCCCTTGAACTTGTCCTGCGCGTAGAAGGGGTCGTTCTCCGCCGACTTGTGGATCGGCAGCGCGCCGGTGCGCTTGTTCCAGGCGATGTTGCCCTCTGGTCCTTCGAGAGCGGCGATGAGCTTCCAGGCGAGGTTTTTGTTCTCGCTCGACGCGAACATCGACCAGCCGGCATAGCCGATCGTCGGAAAGGCCTTGCCCGCGGGCCCCTTGGGCATGGGCGCGACGCCGTACTGCTCGGGGGTCAGGTGCTCGTCGACGGCGATCAGCGCGTCCGGGTCCTGGTCGAGCATGGCGCAGGTGCCGGAATAGAAGCCCGCGACGATCTCGTTGAAGCCCCAGTTGATCGAGTCCTTCGGGGCGTAGCCGTTCTTGTAAAGGTCGACGACGTAGGTGAGGCCCTTCACCCAGCCGTCCTGGCTGAAGGTCGAGGTGCCGTCCTGCGTGAAGAACGCGTTGTCGCCGTTCATCGTGGCGCCGAACATGACCCAGCCGTTGAGGCCGCCGGGACCGCCGCGCAGGCAGTAGGCCGCCTTGCCGGCGGCCTTGATCTTCTCGGCGGCGGCGGTGAACTCGTCGAGCGTCGTCGGAGGCGCCTCGACGCCGGCGGCCTTGAAGACGTCCTTGTTGTAGAACATCGCGCGCAGGTAGAAGCCGTAGGGCAGCATGTAGGCCGTGTCGTCGACGGCGCGGGCGAACTGGAGCGCGCGCTCGTTGAGGCCGGCGGTGTGCTCCCACTTTTCGAGATAGGGCTCGAGGTTCTCCAGCGCGCCGTTCTTGGCGTAGAGCGCGAGCCAGGTGTCGGGCATCTCGACGACGTCGGGCGTCTCGCCGGCCGAGACGGTGGTTGCGAACTTCTCGAAGGCCTCGCCCCAGGGCAGCGAGGTGATCTCCACCGTCACGCCGGGGTTCTGCTGCTCGAAGGTCGAAACGATCTCCTTCAGCGTCGCGGTGCGCTCGGGGCTGGTGATGACCTCGGTCAGCTTGAGGGTCTGAGCGAGGCTTGGGCTGGCGAAGAGTCCCGCGAGCATCGTCGCGGCGAGAAGCGTCCTAATCATGTCATTCCTCCCTTGGTTCGTCGTTGATGGTTCAGAGCGTTGCGGCCGCGATGGCGGCTTCGAGGTCGCTCCACAGGAGCGCCTCGCCTTCGAGGCCGACGTGGAGGCGCACGGAGCGCGGATGGATGCCGAAGGCGAGCGCCGAGTTCGGCTGCGCCGCCTGCGCGCGCACGATGGCGCCGGGAACCGCCAGGCTCTCGTGGCCGCCCCAGCTCACCCCGAGCGCGAAGGTCGAGAGCGTGTCGGCGAAGCGCACGACGTCGACGCCGTCGCGAAAAACGAAGGAGAAGAGGCCGGAGGTGCCGCGAAGCCCCGGCGGCAGCGCGTTGGCAAGGCCCGGATGCGCGACGCTCTCCACCGCCTCGTGGCTCTTCAGGCGCCGCGCGATGGAAAGGGCCGCCGCCTCGTGCGCCTTCATGCGCAGGGGAAGCGTGCGCAGGCCGCGGACGAGGAGCCAGCCGTCGAAGGGCGAGAGCTTGCCGCCAAGATAGGGGTGGGTCTCGCCGCGGATGCGCCCGACCAGCGCCTTCGACCCCGCGACGACGCCGGCGACGACGTCGCTGTGGCCGCCGAGATACTTCGAGGCCGAATGGAGGACGAGGTCGACGCCGAGCGCAATCGGCGTCTGGAAGACCGGCGAGGCCCAGGAATTGTCGATCACCGTCATGACGCCGGCCTCGCGCGCGAGGCGCGCGAGCGCACCGACGTCGTGCGCCTCCATGACCCAGCTCGTCGGGCTTTCCATGTAGAAGAGCTTGGCGCCGGGCAGGGCCCTGGCGACTGCGTCCTCGTCGAGCCCGTCGACGTAAGTCACGGCGATGCCCATGCGCTTGGCGAAGGTCTCGAACAGGCGGTAGGCGTCGGGATAGACGTGGCGAACGGCCACGATCCGCTCGCCGGGCGACACGAAGGTCAGCACCGTCGAGGCGATCGCCGCCATGCCGCTGGCGAAGGAGAGGGCGTCCTCGGCGCCTTCGAGGGCCGCCACCTTCTCCTCGAAGATCCGCGTCGTCGGGTTGAGCCCGCGCGAATAGGTCGGGCGCTGCACCTCTCCGCGGTAGACGCCTTCCATCTCGGCATAGGAGCCGAAGGTGAAGAGCGAGGTCTGGACGATCGGGGGCACGACCGCGGCATAGGGGTTCGGCGCGTCGTGGGCGACGATGCCGGATGCGAGATCGAGCCAGTCGGCCCCGTCGGTCATTTCGACATGTCCTTGATGTCTTCCTCGACGATGGCGAGGATCTGCAGCGTCTTTTCGCGGGCGAGGGGGGCATCGCGCCCGGCGATCGCGTCGAAGAGCTCGCGGTGGAAGGGAAAGGAGCGGCGCGCGAAGTCGGGCCGGTCGAAGGGCTTCTCGAAGAAGCTCTCGAAGGCGCCGCGCATTTGCTCCATGATCTGGCCGAAGAGCGGGTTGTGGGTGGCGTCGTAGATCGACAGGTGGAAGGCGAGGTCCTCGCGCCCCGCCGTGCCCTTTTCCAGGTGGACGCGCTCCATCTCCTCCAGCGTCGCCCGCATCTTCGCGATGTCGTCCGCGTCGGCCCGGACCGCCGCCAGCATGCTCGCCTCGACCTCCAGGCCGCGGCGCACGTCCAGCGTTTGCAGGAGGCCGTCGCGCACCGGCCCGGGATCGAAGGACAGCGGCACGTGGACGGTCGCGGCCGAGACCGGCTTCAGGAGGAAGGAGCCGGAGCCGCGCCGCGTCTCGACGACGCCGAGCGCCTGGAAGTGACGCATGACCTCGCGGACCGTCGAGCGCCCGATGCCGAGGGCCGCCATCACCTCGTGCTCGGTGGGAAGGCGCTCGTTCGGCTTGAGGCCGGTGCGGGAAATGTATTCCGCAATGACGTTGATGGCGTCCCGCGTGCGGTTGGCCGGGGGTAGGCGCGGCAGTCCCGTGACGCTCCCCGACATGACCCCCTCGCTGCCGCCTGAAAGTTATCAGACAACAGACATCAGGGCGGTTGCCGAGTCAAGAAGCGGCCGGAACGGTGCTTGGCCGGATCGGCTTGGCTAACGAATCCGCGCCGCCGCGGCGTTTCGCCCCGCGGAACATTGCCGTTGATCGAGCGGTTGATCGTCACACTGATGGAGAGGAACGAGACCAATGATCGATTTTGACATCGTCCGCAGGACAGGCTTGGCCGCGGCGGTCGGCCTCGCGATGGCCGCGAGCGCCCCGGCGATCGCCTTCGCGCAGGACTCCGGCGGATCGTCGTCGAGCTCGAGCGGCGACAGCGGCGGCACGTCCGGCGACACCGGCGGCACCTCGGGCGACGACGGCACGACGGGTGGCGACAACGGCACCACGGCAGGAGACGACAGCTCATCGGGCGCCTCGGGAGCGGCGTCGGCCGCTTCGGGATCGACGGCGTCGGGCGGCACCGGCAGCGACACCTGCGGCGGGACGGACAACGTGCCGGGCGGCGAGGACGTCCAGTGCGACAACCCCACCAACAATGGCGCGACCTCGTCGAGCGGCGCGTCCTCGTCCCAGTAAGCGGATCAGTTCCGGTTACGGAAAATACCTCGGAGGCCCGGCAGCCCTGCTGCCGGGCCTTTCGTTTTTCGCCCCACGAGTTCGGTGACGGGGCAGCCTCGAACCTCCGGCGCGGACCTCTCCCTTCCGGACATCATGCCGAAGCGAGTCCCATCCGCACTCCGCCTGCGCGACGCACCCGTGATTGCCGTTCCGCCCGTCTGTGCGGCATTGATGCAACGCGTCTCGTTTGGAACGACAAAAAAGTATCGATCGGCGGAAAAGCGCGAGGTAGCCCGGCACCCGCGGCTCTCGTAGGTTCAGGGTCGCAGAGGGCGGGGAACGCGCTCCTGCGGCAGGGCGCCGGGAGGCTTCGAAACGGAAGCGGGCGCCGGGAGGATCCGACATGCATCCGGACCTGGAGCTCGTCCAGATCAGGCAAGGTGAGTCGTTCAAGGCGTGGGTGCACGGCTATCCGTTCCACACGGTCCGCTGGCACTTCCACCCCGAATACGAGATCCACCACGTCGTCGCGACCAAGGGCGACTATTTCGTCGGCGACTTCATCGGCGCCTTCGAGCCGGGCAACCTCGTCCTGACCGGGCCGAACCTTCCGCACAACTGGGTCAGCGACGTTCCCTCGGGCGAAGCGATCGCGCTGCGCTGCCGCATCGTCCAGTTCTCCGAAGGCTTCGTGGGCGAGACGACGCGCGCCCTTCCCGAATTCGCCGCCTGCGCCGACCTTCTGGAGCGCAGCCGCCGGGGCGTCCTGTTCGGCGCCGAGGCCACCGCCGCGGCCGGCGCGCTGATGGAGGCGATCGTGGGCGCCGCGGGCCTCGGCCGCCTCGCGCTGTTCATGTCGCTGATGGACGTCCTCGCCAACGACGCCGACGCCCGGCCGCTGACGAGCGCGAGCTATTTGCCGGACCCCTCCGGCTTCATGAGCGGGGGCGTCAACGAGGCGCTCGCCTTCATCAACGAGCACCTGACGCAGGACTTCACCGAAGGCGACCTCGCGGCGATTTCCGGCCGCAGCCCGAGCACCTTCTCGCGCGCCTTCCGCCGCCACACCGGCATGACGCTCGTCCAGTACGTCAACCGCCTGCGCGTCAACCTCGCCTGCCAGCTCCTGACCAGCGACCCGGACCGCTCGATCACCGACATCTGCTTCTCGGCCGGCTACAACAACGTATCGAACTTCAACCGCCAGTTCCTCGCTCAGAAGGGCATGTCGCCCTCGCGCTTCCGGAGCCTGTCGCGGCGCAATCAAAGCCTGTCCTTCGCCGCCTGACCCGTCGAGGGGCGCGGCGCCCGATCACCTTCGAACTCGGACGACACCGCGCATGGGAGGCGCGGTCGCCGTGATGGGCCCGGCGTGCCCGAAACGCCCGACCTGCCAGCGCAACACATGGGAGACACTGTCATGACGCATCGCCTCGACCGGATCGGCGGCCTCGCCGTTCTCGCCCTCGGCCTTCTCGCCGGCACCGCCGGCCTCAGCCACGCCCAGGAGGCGACGGTCGCCTTCCTGATGCCCGACCAGGCCTCGACCCGCTACGAGGAGCGCGACTATCCCGGCTTCAAGGCCGAGATGGAGAAGCTCTGCTCGGGCTGCACCGTGATCTACCAGAACGCCAACGGCGACGTCGCCCTGCAGCAGCAGCAGTTCAACTCGGTGATCGCGCAAGGGGCGACGGTGGTCGTCCTCGATCCCGTCGATTCCTCCTCGGCCGCCTCGCTCGTCCAGCAGGCCCACAGCCAGGACGTCAAGGTCATCGCCTATGACCGGCCGATCCCCGACACCCCGGCCGACTACTACGTGTCCTTCGACAACAAGGGCATCGGCCAGGCCATCGCCCAGTCGCTCGTCGACCATCTGAAGGCGAGCGGCGTGCCGGATGGCGCGGGCGTCCTCCAGATCAACGGCTCGCCCACCGACGCGGCTGCCGGCCTCATCCGCGACGGCATCGACGCCGCACTCGACGCCAGCCCCTACAAGACGCTCGCCGAGTTCGACACGCCGGACTGGGCGCCGCCGGAGGCGCAGCAGTGGGCGAGCGGCCAGATCACCCGCTTCGGCGAGGAGATCAAGGGCGTGGTGGCCGCCAACGACGGCACCGGGGGCGGCGCAATCGCGGCCTTCAAGGCGGCGGGCGTCAACCCCGTGCCGCCGGTGACCGGCAACGACGCGACGACCGCCGCGCTCCAGCTGATCATCGCGGGCGACCAGTACAACACGATCTCCAAGCCCTCGGAGATCGTCGCGGCCGCCGCCGCCAACGTCGCCTTCCAGATGATCCAGGGCAAGACGCCGGAGCCGAAGACGACGCTCTACGACACGCCCTCCGAGCTCTTCGTGCCGGTCGTGATCACCAAGGAGAACATCAAGGCCGAGATCTTCGACAAGGGGATCACGCCGGCCGCGACGGTCTGCACCGGCGACTACGTCGCGGCCTGCGAGGCTCTGGGCATCAAGTAACTCCCGACGCCCGGAGCCGCCGGCCGCCGCCCCTCCCGCGGCGGCCGGCATTCCCCGTTCCCTGTACCCGGAGGCACGTTCCGTGGCCGACATCGCGTCACCCGCCGTCCCGCCCGATCCCGGCCGCGGCGAGCCGGTCATTTCCTTGCGCAACGTGTCGAAGAACTTCGGCGCCGTGTCCGCGCTCACCGACATCGAGCTCGACGTCTATCCCGGCGAGGTCGTGGCGCTCGTCGGCGACAACGGCGCGGGCAAGTCGACGCTCGTCAAGGTTCTCGCCGGCGTCCACCATCCCTCGTCCGGCACGATCCGCTTCAACGGCCAGGAGGTCTCGCTGTCGAGCCCGTCGGCCGCCCTCGACCTCGGCATCGCCACCGTCTTCCAGGACCTCGCTCTGTGCGAGAACCTCGACGTCGTCGCCAACATCTATCTCGGCCGCGAGGCCAATCCCTGGAAGCTCGACGAGGTCGCGATGGAGGTCCGAGCCTGGACGCTCCTGAACGAGCTCTCGGCCCGCATCCCCTCCGTCCGCGAGCCCGTCGCCTCCTTGTCGGGCGGTCAGCGCCAGACGGTCGCCATTGCCCGCTCGCTGCTGCTGGAGCCGAAGCTCATCATGCTGGACGAGCCGACGGCCGCCCTCGGCGTCGCGCAGACGGCGGAAGTCCTGAACCTCATCGAGCGGGTTCGCGAGCGCGGCCTCGGCGTCATCGTCATCTCGCACAACATGGAGGACGTGCGCGCCGTCGCCGACCGCATCGTGGTGCTCCGCCTCGGGCGCAACAACGGCGTCTTCACGCCGGACGACTCCCACAACGACCTCATCGCCGCGATCACCGGCGCCGCCGAGAACTCCGTGTCTCGCCGCGCCGAGCGCCGCGCCGCCAGGCAGGAGGGCCACGCGTGAGCTCGAACCCGAACTCCGTCGCGGGCCGCGCCCTCGACCGCGCCGACGCGCGCCTGCGCCAGGACGAGGGCCTCGGCGGGGCGCTGCGCGGCTTCCTCGACCGGGTGCGCTCCGGGGATCTGGGCATGATCCCCGTCGCCGTCGGCCTCGTCCTGATCTCGGTGATCTTCACCGGGCTGAACCCGGTCTTCCTGCGCCCCGGCAACGTGTCGAACCTCCTCTACGACTGCGCGACGACGGGCATCATCTCGCTCGGCATCGTCTGCGTGCTGCTTCTGGGCGAGATCGACCTGTCCGTCGGATCCATGTCCGGCCTCGCCTCCGCGATCCTCGGGGTGCTCTGGATCAACCACGGCTGGCCGGTGGCGTGGGCGATCGTCGTGGCGCTCGGCCTCGGCGCGCTCGTCGGCGCGCTCTACGCCACGCTCTACAACCGCATCGGCATGCCCTCCTTCGTCGCGACGCTGGCGGGCCTCCTCGCGCTTCTCGGCTTCCAGCTCTACCTGCTGGGAAGCTCCGGCTCGATCAACCTGCCCTTCAGCCTGCCGCTCGTGGTGTTCGGACAGAACGCCTACATGCCGAACGGGCTGTCCTTCGTCCTGGCGCTCCTGCCCGGCGCCGCTCTCCTGTGGAGCGGTCTTCGCGCCCGGGCGCGCCGGCAGGCGGCGGGCCTGACCGGTGGGGCGGCGAGCGTCGTCGTCGCCAAGGCCGCGGCGCTGACGATCGGCCTCGTCGCCGTCGTCCTCTACCTCGCGCAGGGGCGGGGCGTGCCCTGGATGTTCGCCCTCTTCGTCGGCCTCGTCGTCGCGATGGACTACGCCATCCGCCGCACCAAGTGGGGCCGCTCGATGATGGCGGTGGGCGGCAACCGCGAGGCGGCCCGGCGCGCCGGCATCAACGTGCGACGCATCTATCTCAGCGCCTTCGTGCTCTGCTCGACGCTGGCCGCCCTCGGCGGCATCCTGTCGGCCGCCCGCCTCGGCTCGGCCTCGCAGCAGGCGGGCGCCGGCGACGTCAACCTCAACGCCATCGCCGCGGCGGTGATCGGGGGCACCTCGCTCTTCGGCGGGCGCGGCTCGGCCTATTCGGCGCTGCTCGGCATCATCGTGATCCAGGCGATCTCGAACGGGCTGACGCTCCTGAACCTCTCGTCGAGCCTTCGCTACATGATCCTCGGCGGCGTCCTCGCCCTGGCGGTCATCGTCGACTCGCTCGCCCGCCGCTCGCGCGCCTCGCACGGCCGGGGCTGACCGCGCCTCCGTTCCGCCGCGCGGAAGGCGCGCGGCGGGACCTTTCCTTCGATCCAATTGGGAACCGCCTCCATGAGCCAGGATCTTTCCGGCAAGGTCGCCGCCGTCACCGGCGCCGCCTCCGGCATCGGCCTCGAATGCGCCCGCGCGATGCTGGGCGCCGGCGCGACCGTCGTTCTCGTCGACCGAGCCGAGGACCGCCTCGCCGCCCTCTGCGCCGAACTCGGCCCCAAGGCCCACCCGCTCCGCGTCGACCTCACCGACGGCGCGAGCGTCGACACGATGATGCCGCGCATCCTGGAGACGGCCGGCCGGCTCGACATCTTCCACGCCAATGCCGGCGCCTATGTCGGCGGGCCGGTGATCGAGGGCGATCCCGATCAATGGGACCGCATGCTGAACCTCAACGTCAACGCCGCCTTCCGCTCGATCCGCGCGGTCCTGCCGCACATGGCCGAGCGCGGCTCCGGCGACGTCGTGGTGACGAGTTCGGTCGCGGGCCTCGTGCCGGTGGTCTGGGAGCCGGTCTACACGGCCTCGAAGTTCGCGATCCAGGCCTTCGTCCACACGCTGCGCCGGCAGGTCATTCCGCACGGCATCCGCGTCGGGGCCGTGGCGCCAGGCCCCGTCGTCACGCCGCTCATCGACGACTGGCCGGCGGCCAAGCTCGAGGAAGCCCGCGCTTCCAACAGCCTGATGGACGCCAAGGAAGTCGCCGACGCCGTTCTCTTCATGCTGACGCGGCCCCCCGGCGTCGTGATCCGCGACCTCGTGATCCTGCCGCAGGGCGTCGATCTCTGACGAAGGACGAAGGACGAAGGACGAAGGACGAAGCGCGATGAGCGACCTTTATCTCGGCATCGACGTCGGCACCGGCAGCGCGCGGGCCGGGCTCTTCGACGCAGACGGCCGGCTCGTGTCGAGCGCCAAGCGCCCGATCCGCATCTGGCGCGAGGCCGGCGAGATCGTCGAGCAGTCCTCCGACGACATCTGGGCCGCGGTCTGCGAGAGCGCCCGCGAGGCGCTGGCGCTCGCCGGCGGCGATCCCGTCCGCGTCAAGGGTATCGGCTTCGACGCGACCTGCTCGCTCGTCGTCGTGGGCAAGGACGGCGAGCCGCTCGCCGTCGGTCCGTCCGAGGACCCGGCCCGCAACGTCGTCGTCTGGATGGACCATCGGGCGATCGAACAGGCGGGCCGCATCAATGCCGCCGGCCATCCCGTCCTCGCTTACGTCGGCGGGCGCATCTCGCCGGAGATGGAGACCCCGAAGCTCCTGTGGCTGAAGGAGAACCGGCCGCACACCTTCGATCGCGCCGGCCACTTCTTCGATCTTGCCGACTACCTGTCCTGGCGCGCCACCGGCAGCCTCCAACGCTCGGCCTGCACGCTGACCTGCAAGTGGACCTATCTCGCCCACGAGAAGCGCTGGGACGAGAGCTACTTCCGCGAGGTCGGCCTCGGCGTCCTCGCCGACGAGGATTTCGCCCGGATCGGCCGGGAGGTGCTCGACATCGGCGAGCCGGTCGGCGCGGGCCTGACGCCGACGGCCGCGACCGAGCTCGGCCTTCGTCCCGGCACGCCCGTCGGCGCCGCGCTGATCGACGCCCATGCCGGCGGCGTCGGCACCGTCGCCGCGGCGGGGGGCGACCTCGCCCTCATCATGGGCACCTCGGCCTGCGCCATGGCGGTGACGCCGGAAGCGCGCTTCGTCGAGGGCGTCTGGGGGCCGTATTTCGGCGCCATGCTGCCGGGCGCCTGGCTCCTCGAAGGCGGCCAGTCCGCCTATGGCGCGGCGCTCGACCACCTCGTCGCCTCCCATCCCGCTTTTTCCGCCGTCAAGGCCGAGGCGGACGGCGAAGGACGCTCTATCCTCGACCACCTGGAAGCCCGCGCGATCGCTCTCGCCGGCTCGATCGAGGCGGCGGCCGAGCTTGCCGCCGACCTCCACGTCGTGCCCGACCATCTCGGCAACCGCTCGCCGCGCGCCGACCCGCAGGCCACCGCCGTCGTCTGCGGCCTGACGCTCGACGGCGGCTCGGACGACCTCGTGCGCCTCTTCGTCGCGAGCCTGTGCGGCCTCTGCTACGGCACGCGCGACATCGTCGAGGCGATGCGGGGGGAGGGCGTGTCGCTGGAGCGCATCGTCGTCTCGGGCGGCGCCGCGCGCTCGGCGCTCCTGCGGCGCATCCTCGCCGACGCGACGCGGATGCCGGTCGTTCTGCCGGAAACCGCCGAGCCCGTGCTTCTGGGCAGCGCCATGCTCGGCCTCGTCGCCTCGGGCGCGCAGCCGAACCTTGCCAGCGCGGCCGCCCGCATGTGCCGCACGCAGGAGGTGGTCGAGCCGGCCGGCGGCCGCACGGCCCGCTTCCACGACGCCAAGCACGCGGTCTACCGCCTGCTGCAGTCCGGCGAAGCGCGCGCCCGCGCCCTCATGGCACAGGCGATGCGGGGCTGACGCGCGGCGCGCCCGGCTCCTAGCGGCGGGGGTGCTCCAGGAAGAACCGCAGCATCTCGCGCGACGCGTCGGGACCGGCGGGATCGGCGTAGGAGCCGTGGGAGTCGCCGCCCGACCAGGCATGGCCGAGGCCCTCGACGCGCCAGAGCTCGCGCGCCGGCGCGGTTCCGTCCGCCGGCCGCACGCTTCTGACGAAGGCGCGACCGTTGGCGCTGCCCTGGATCACCCTCTCGTTCGCTTGCCGTCCGGCTGTGCCGAGCCCCGCGAGCTGCTCGCCATTGGCCGGATGGACGGTGGTGTCGCGGGTGCCGTGGAAGATGATGGCGGGCACCTCCGGCGCGCCGGCGTCCCGCTGGGAGCGACCGCTGCGCATGACGGAGAGCGCCGCGGCGACGCTGTCGGCGCTGCCGCGCGGCAGGCCCGAATGGATGCCGACCGCGGCGAAGAGGTCGGCCCGGGTCGAGCCGAGAACGGCGGCCATCGCGCCGCCGGCGGACAGGCCGGCGGCGAAGATCCGGTCGCGGTCGACGGGGTGGCTGCGGGCGATGTCGGCGACGATCCCCGCGAGGATCGCCGGCTCGCCGGCGCCGCCGCGCTGATGAGCCGGATCGAACCAGTTCCAGCACAGGGACGGATTGGCCGAGCGCGGCTGCTCGGGATAGGCGACGAGGAGGCCGAACTCCTCAGCCAGCGCGTTCATCCGCGTGCCGGCGGCGAAGTCCTCCGGGTTCTGCGTGCAGCCGTGCAGCATCACGACGAGCGGCCGCGGTCCCTCGTCGGCAGCGGCAGGGACGTAGAGGCGGAAGCTGCGGCGGCCGAAGGGGCCGTCATGTTGGAGGCGAAGGAACTCGGCGCCCTGCGGAATGTCGACTTCGGCCGCGGCCGGGCGCGGCGGTGTCGTCGCGCCTTGCGCGAAGGCAAAGCGCGGCCGGCTGCACAGGCCGGCGCCGGGCGGGGGCGGCGCCGGGCGCGTCCCGGCGGCCGGTTCGGCCGACAGCTCGATGGTCAAGCCGTCGAACCCGGCCGCGGAAGCGTTCGAGGCCGGACGCGCGCCGAGCCGCTCCTGGATGAGGGCGGTCGCCTGCGACAGGCGCTGGGACAGAACGAGGCGTTGCGCCTCGGCGATGAAAGGAAGGGGAAGATCCACGGAGCGGCTCCTTGCCGGATGGTGTGACGGGACGGGCGGGCCGCTGGGCCCGTCAGCGGATGCGGTCGGCCAGCGCGGCTTTCACCGCGGCGCTGGCCTGAAGGGCGCCGAGAACGGTGATCGACCCGATCGTTTCGCGGGCCAGATCCGGCGGAATGTCGTCGTCGAAGGCCGCCAGACCGAGGACACGGACGTGGAGGAGGCGGCCGGCAGCCCGTGCTTCTTCGAGGTCGGCGCGGGAGAAGTGGCGCAGGCCGAGTTCGAGCGTCAGCCGTTCGGAGGACTGGCGCAACGCCGCTTCGTGGGCGTCGAGGTGCCTGCGGATGGCGGTCCTGATAACGTCGCTCCGGTTGGAATAGAAGCCCTCCCGCACGAGAAGGTCGATGCGGCCGAGATCGACGTAGCCCAGATTCAGGGTCACCTTCTCGGTCTCGCCCGCCTTGTCCTGCCCCTCTGCCTTCCTCGGCATCTCCGACACTCACGTTATGACATCCACTTGGATGTTATATGGCTTCTTATTTGACGCATACAAGGCTGAGCCAAGCGCCTCTGCGAGGCAGCCGGGCGCTTCCGACGCGTCTCCGAGAGGCGAAACCATTCGCGGCCCGTCAGGCTGACGGCATGAAGCCTCGGCGAGGGGAGGCGGGATCGATCCAGCTCTGCCTCTGCGCGGCGCCGCGGTCCTGTCCAGCTGCCGCCCTCCGCGGGTTGCCCTGACGGTCGCGCCTTGCGTCCGTCTCGCCCACCGCCATCAGGCCAGACTCCGTGCAGCGACAACAGAAGCGCACACCCCCGGCCAGTTGACCGCTGCCCGACGTTCGGGTTAGGGAGAATGCTAGGCACCCGTAGCTCAGCTGGATAGAGTGACGCCCTCCGAAGGCGTAGGTCACAGGTTCGAATCCTGTCGGGTGCGCCAAAATTCGACCACTCCGGTACAGAACTGCGAACACAGACCGGATTGGGCCGAAAGCTGACGGGTCGCTTCCAGACGCCGTAGATGGAAAGCTGCCGGTCAGCGGCCTGCCGTCGTGCCGCGCACGACCAGCGGCCCGTCGATCTTGATGAGGTGCGGACGCGAAGGTTTCGCTGTGTTTGCAAGCCGGATCTGTTGATCGACACCACCTGGTGGGGCGCCGACTTCGACAGAGCTAACGAGTTGAGACGTAGATCGGCGTCGAAGTTCGGTGCTTAAACACAGGGCTGAACTATCAACGGCCGCCTTCGTTGATTTTCATTCTGGTAGTCGGAGCCCGACATGTCCCGGAAGGTTCTGATCATCGCTGCAGCACTCGCCGCCGGCACGGCAGCGGCCATTGCGCTGCGCACGCGGCAGGCCGAGCGGCAAAACCCGCCCCTTGGTAGCTTCATCTCGATCGACGGTGTTCGGCTGCACTACCTCGAAGCTGGATCCGGTGAGACCGTCGTTTTCCTCCACGGTAATGGTAGCCTGATCCAGGATTTCGCCACCAGCGATCTCATCCGCCTCGTTGCGCAGACGCACCGCGTCATCGTCTTCGATCGTCCCGGTTATGGCTGCAGCGAACGTCCTCGCGACCGGATCTGGTCACCGGCCGCCCAAGCCGATCTTCTTGCGAAGGCCGCTCTCCAGATGGGAGCACGACGTGTGCATCTCCTTGGACATTCCTGGGGAACGCAGGTGGCTCTGGAATGGGCTCTGCGGCAGCCCGAGAGTGTGAGATCCCTAACGCTTGCTTCTGGCTACTACTTTCCGACGCCGCGCTTGGATGTCGCGCTCGCCGCAGGCCCGTCTGTCCCCATCATCGGCGAGGTGATGAGGTACACAATGACGCCGGTGCTGGCGCGGCTGATATGGCCCATGCTGCTTCGGAAGCTGTTCGCCCCTGCACCGACGCCGGAGCAGTTCCATGCCGTACCACGAGCAATCGTCCTCTCGCCGCGATCTCTGCGGGCGTCGGCCGAGGAGTCCGCGATGATGATCCCTGCGGCCGCAGCGCTGGAGGATCGATTTGCCGATCTGGAGGTGCCGGTGCTGATCGTGACGGGTGACGGCGACCGTCTGGTTGATCATGAGCATCAGTCCGTCCGGCTCCACGACCTGCTGCCGAACAGCAGACTCGTCGTTCTGGCAGGGGTCGGACACATGGTGCATCACCTGGAACCAAGACAGATGTCCGAAGCGATGATGGAGATGATGAACTTAAGCCGCATCGCGGCTGGAGCGACAGGCGCGTAGCTGGTCAGATGGGTCGAGTCCGCCCACCCCGTAGAAGGGCAGGCGGGATCGATTATCATTTCAACGGAGAGGAACGTGAAGAGGTCAGGCGTATACCGCACGGGCCTCTACGAACATTGGGGGGCGCGGCACGGCAACCGCGGCCGCGCTCGGCGGTGGATCGTCGTCATCGTCTCTGCCCCATCGCCACCTGGGCTCCCTCGGGAGCGGCAGGATAGGGGATCCTCGCCGACGCCCGAAGCTGATCCGCCAAGGCCGAGACGTTCTAGGCTGAGCCTCCGTCTCATCGAGACGCGTCATGGCTCGCAAGACATCATCGATGCCGATGACAGCACCATTGTCGAGCTGGCGCAACGCCGGTGCGTTTTTCACGGCGCGGCTGTCTGACGCCCATGAAGCCAGGATCGCCCGCTTGTGCGCTGTGGACAGCGAAAGGTCAGCGAGAACGTCCTCAGGATGGCTGAAGAAGTCCACCTTTGATGGAAGCCCGCCTGTGGAAGCGGAGGAACTCGGGGTGTCCTCGAAGGCTGAACCGTTCAGAAGACCTGAAACTTCGTTGCTTTGCATAGCCACATCCTCTGGTGAGCAACATGGATACACGACGCCGCCGGAGCGGCGATCAGAGCCGGACCTTTGCAGGCTCCAGCGACATCATAATGTGCAATGCAAGCAGAGGCTCGTCAACCGCGTCAGGAGTGGCAATACTTCGACGGCCGCTTCGGCAGTGTTGTTCGGCGGCAACCTCTGCCAGCTGGAAGGTCGACTGGGTCGACACGTTGCCGCACCGAGCGGCGTCGAAGCTGCATGACGATCTATAGTCCAAGCATCGAAAGCCTTCTTTTCAGTCTGCAGTGTGTCGGCTCCTCAGGTGCCGAATGGGTAGGTCTCTGGCACTCCAGATGGCTGGACGCTCGGCAGCGGGGTTACGGCTCTCGTATCGTCAAACCACACATAGGCGTCGAACTGCTCGGGCAGCACGGCTTGAAAGTAGTGGCTGTGGAACTCGGTTCGAGGACGATAGAGGACGCCGATCGCCCGCTCCAGTCGCGGCTCTATGAGGACCTCTCGCGCCGCCTCGTTCACCGGCGATCTCAGATCGAGAAGAGCGCGAGGAAGGCCAACGTCATGGAAGACGCGTTCGTAGGAGTCGTCCCGCGAGGGCAGGACCGTCTTCACCTGCATCGGCTCGTCCCAATCGTCTGCCGCAGCCACCGTGCCGTGATCGGTGCCGAACCCGATGAGGATGGTTTCTTTTCCAAAGGCGGTGCGGCACAACATCTCCGATGTTGAACTCGCCCTGCCACCCCATGGCGGTCGCACTTGCATTGCCGATGTGGGAGTTCTGCGCCCAGACAACCGCCTTGGCATTGGGGCCGCGGGCTTCGATGACCGAGCGAAGAGTGTCGAACATGTGCCGGTCCCGCAGGTTCCAGGACTCGGTCGAACCACGATACATGATGCGGTAGTACTGCTCGGCTGCGCGCACAACCCGGGCGTTCTGCGCGGCATCGAAATAGTCCTCGCGCTCTTCGGGGCTGGCGACGTCGAGCTGACGAGCGAGAAGCTCGCGAAGCTGGGCGGCGACAGCATCCTCGCACGGGTCGCGCTCGCTCCTCAGCACCGCTCGGCCATAACGTTCAGGCTCGCTCTGCCAAGGCGTCAAGCAGCCGTAGCGCTGGCGGGCGGCCTTGGCGCCTTCGGGATCGACGCGATCGAGATAGTCGAGGACCGCACTGACCGAGCTGCGCAGCGAATAAACGTCAAGCCCGCGGAAGGCGGTGCGATCCTGCGGAAGGCGATCGGCGTTGTGGCCGCGCAGCCATTCGACGAAGGCCTCGACTTCGGCATTTCGCCACATCCAGGTGGGAAAGCGCGCGAACGCCTCTTCGTCGTAGGCGTCGCCCGGTCGATGACGGACATAACGGTCCATGCGCGCCGCATCGGGCCAGTCAGCTTCAACGGCAACGATGCGAAAGCCATGGTGCTCGATCAGCCGGCGGGTGATGGCCGCTCGCGCCCGGTAGAACTCGGAGGTGCCGTGGCTTGCCTCGCCAAGCAGTACGACGTGCGCCGAGCCGAAGCGGTCGAAGCAGCGTGCGAAAGCCTCATCCTCGACCTCGGGCAATGGCTCGCAAAAGCACCGGATCGCGTCGGCAGCCTCCTTGGCGCGCTGCATGCCGCCCCAACTGGAAGTACCCGCGTCATCCATGATTGCCCCTCCTTGTGGCCTGCCCCCGTTAGGTGGCCCGGTTCAAATCTAATGCATGGTTGGCTTATCGGCGACGTTTGAGGTGGCCGGCGAAGCGGGTTGGGGTGGCGCAGCCGGCCACGGCACGACGGCTGGTGCCGG
>NZ_VTOM01000028.1 GCF_009765365.1 Antarcticirhabdus aurantiaca | reverse complement strand
GAACGTCCACCTGTCGCAGCTTGGCGACGATCTCTTCCGGGCTCGGCTTCTTCCTCGGCATTCTCGGCATCCTCCAAAGGCTCAAAAGCCTACTTCAGGGAGGGCCACTTTTCAGGGGGCAGACCAGAACCGTCCGTGTTTGAGGCTGAATTGATTGCCCACTCGTATCGACGAATGCAAGCTGGGTCCCAGGCCTCAACGGTGGCGAAGAGGAAGACACATCGCTCATCACCACCTTCGACCCAGCCGACATCTCTGCCGCCGCTACGAGGGGCGGCGTCGGGTCAAAGTTCTTGTTGCCTGTGTACCAGTTGAGCTTGCCGATGGTGTTGCGGTTGTTCATGTACCAGGCGTCGCCGTGACGCGTGGCCCATTGGCCTTCGATGCGCACGGTGCTCGAATGCTCCTTGCGGTGGCAGACCGAGGAGACCGTGTTGGACTTCACGCCGAGGCCCGTGCCCGGCTCGTCGCCGGTGCAGCGGGTGACGATCGAGTTCTGCTTGTGCGCGCGCTGGCCGGTCATGCGCACGCTCGCCGCCGTGTTGGCATCGTCCGACTGGTAGGCGACGATCGTGTAGGGCACCGGGCACTGGGGCGAGCGGCATACGTCCGGGAACTTGGAGATGATGAGACCTTCGCGCGTGTCTCGCGAGCCCTCCCGGGGCGGGGGCAGGCTCATGCCGCCTCCAGGCCGTGGAGCGCGGCCGGCGGCAGGTCGGCGAAGAGGCTCGACGCCCGCTCGGCGGCTTCCAGGTCGATGCGCAGGAAGTTCGGGCAGATCGGCAGCCAGCCGCGCCAGGTGAGCGCGAGGCGGTAAGGGGCCTCGCGCAGGTCGACGTGCAGCCCGTCGAGGTTCAGCTTCTGGCGAACCTCGCGCCCGTCGCGCCAGCGATAGGTGGCGGCAAGCTCGATGCCGGGAAGGCGCAGGTGGAGATTGCGCCCGCCGGGCAGGAGGCGCGCGAGCTCGACCTCCTCCTCGCCCGAGAGATAGCCGGGAACCACGAGGTCGGGATGAGCGCACTGGTAGAAGCGGTAGTCGAAGTCCCGCGGCAGATAAGGATGCCGCTCCGCGAGCCAGGTCTCGTCGTAGGTGCCGGCATGGCGCTGACGCAGCCGCCAGAAGGGCGGCACGGGGCCAAAGCCGGCCGGGCTGCGCGGGGTATGCGGCTCGTCATAGGCCTCGGCCGGCCGATCCAGGCTCGGCAGCGCAAAGGCTTCGACCACCTCGTCCGTCACATCCTCCGCCAAGGGCGCAAGGCCGAGAGGATTCTCCTGGGGCGGATCGCCGCCCGGCGTCGGCCGATCGGTCCAGGCGTTGCGGTAATCGAGGTCGACGAAGGCGACGGGCTCGGCCGGTTCCAGGCGCCAGCCCTTGCGCTCGCGCCGCCAGCGCCGCGGGCCGTTCGCGCGCAGGAAGTGGCGGCGCTCGCCGACCCGCACGCCGCAGATCCATTCTCGTGCTTCGTCGAGGCCGTTCGGCGGAAAGGTGCGCCCGAGAACGGTAACGTCGGCGCCCGGCTTGAAGGGCACGAGATCGGCGGGGCGCAGGAGCGGCGTTCGGTGCGGATCGCCGGCATATTCGTCGACGAGGACGATCTCCTGGTCGCTCGCCAGCGTCAGCGAGCCGTCGGCGCCGAGGATGTACTCGGCGCGCACGGCGATGGTGCCCATGTCCTCGCCGTCGCGATGCGCCTGCTCGTAGCCGATGGCAGCGAAATCCGTGTCGTTGCGTCCGATCATCGCGCCCTCCTCAGTTCAGGTCGATGATCTCGCCGTTGATCTGGACATGGCCGGAGGCGGCGAAGTTGAACTTCGTGCCCGTGATGGTGACGTTTCCGTCCTTGTCCATGATCAGGCGCGACTGGCCGCACTTGATGATGAACTCTTCGCCCGCGTTGATCGTCATGGTGTGTCCGACCGTGGTGTTCTTGTAGAGGCCGACCTGCTCAGTGCGGGCCATCCCGACCGTATCGGAGCGGAACTTCTCCACCACCGTCGTCATGACGCCACTTAGCGGCATGGCCTGATCAAGGAGGCGGCCAAGGCCGGCACCGGCGCTCGCGCTCTCGGTTCCACCCTTCGTTGCGAAGTTGCCGGCGGCGGTGACAGCGGCGTTCGCACCGAGCGAAGCGAATTCGGCCGGCGCGCCGACCGCGGCCACGGTCGCCGTGAAGGCCTGCAGCAGCGGATCGTCGATCGCGGCGGAGCCGAACTGCGAGTCCGTTCCCCCCGCCGCGACGAGACCGCCGAGCATCGACAAGAGCGGCGCGCCGAGTCCACCGCCGACGCTGAGGTTCACCGACCCGCCGATCTTCTCCTGGTGATTGCCGCCGACATCGGTGGACTTGTTCTGCCCAATGCTCTCGACCTGATGGGCGTCGACACGGCTGATGCGGTTGTTCAGCACCTTCTGCGTCATGTCCTTCTGCGCGTGGAGAAACATGTTCTCCTGTCCCGCCTCGTCCTCGAAGGACAACTCGTTGTAACCGTTCGCCTTGTGACTATCCGAGCGCAGCACCATGCGCGTCTTGTTGGCGGGCAGGTCGTAGGGAACCTTG
Source organism: Antarcticirhabdus aurantiaca (assembly GCF_009765365.1). GTDB lineage: Bacteria > Pseudomonadota > Alphaproteobacteria > Rhizobiales > Rhizobiaceae > Antarcticirhabdus > Antarcticirhabdus aurantiaca. Next base: position 74,939 of record NZ_VTOM01000028.1, on the reverse strand, counting down.
TTCACCGGATTGGCCACGACGCCAACGACGAGCGGCCGGTCGGGATCGCCGTCGAGAAAGGTGACGGCGACCTCCATGCCGATGCGCGGGATGATCTGCGATCCCCAGGTGCCCCCGCCCCAGCTCTGCCCGACGCGCACCCACACCGTGTCCGAGCCGTCCTTCCTCGCCCGCCGGTCCCAGGGAAACCACAGCTTGACGCGCCCGAACTCCTCCGTGTGGATCTCCTCGCCCGGCGGGCCCGCCACGATCGCGATCTGCGTGCCCTCGATCCTCGGGCGCGGCGTCGTCCTGTGCGGCGTCAGGCCGAGGCGGGCGGGCAGCGCCTCGAAGCGGTTGCGGTAGATCGGATGGTCGCCACCGGTCTCGTAGGTCGTATCGTGGGCGAAGTGCTCGATGGCGGTGACGACGCCCGTCTCGAAGGAATGCTCGGGATTGGCGACGTCGTAAGGGGTCAGCTTGGCGCCGGGCGCCAGGTTGCGCGTGGTGGAGGCCGCCTCGATGCGCTCGTGGTCGGCCTCCACCGCCTGCATGCGCAGCTTCGTCGCGGCCTCGGACGCCGCGTTGTCGAGGGCGCGCGCCGGATACTCGTAGAGCTCGTAGGCGCCGTTTCTCGGCAGCTTGACGAGCGAGGGGGCGGCGCTCTCGGGCACGGTGGTCGGCGTCTCGAAGTTCCAGTCGCGGCCCGCCCGCCGGCCCGGCGTGAAGGCGAAGTGGCGGTTCCAGGAGGAGACGTGATCGCGGTCGGTCGAGCCTGCGGCAAAGCGCACCGCGCCCGTGTCCCCGTCCGCGCCCGCGTCCCAGCCGCTGGCGCCGTCGGCAAGGGCGAGCACCTGCCCCTCATCCGTCTGGCGCACCCAGAAGAACAGCCCGTCCTCTTCCAGGCGGCGCAGGAGAAAGGCGAGGTCCGTTTCGTTCCATTGCACGCTGTAGGGGCGCGCCGGCGGAGGCGACAGGACGCCCGAGGCGTCGGGCGCGCGAAGCCCGTGCTCGGACAGGAGCGTCTCGGCGATCTCCAGGCTCGTCCTGTTCAGCCAGATGCGGCAGTCGGAGCGCTGCGACAGGAGCCAGAGGTCGGGCCGAAGGGTCAGGACGTACTGGCGCAGCGAGCGGGTGAGGCGCGGCTCCTCGGTGAGGTTGGTGACCAGCCCGTCCCAGACGCGGCGCGGCCCCTCGTCGCCGCGGTCGAGGCTCACCTGCACGTTCTTGCCGACGAGATCCTGGGGGCTGACGTCGTCGCGTTTTGCCCGGATCACGGCCTGGAAGGAGAAGAGCTCGTTGACCGCCTCGCGGCCCTGGAAGCGCTCCATCAGGAAGGCATCGGTGCCGAGCGGCGTCTCGATGCGCAGCAGGCGCGAGGCTTGGATGAAGTCGTTCATCACGGGCACGTCGTTCATGCGCAGGCAGTCCCTCGATGCGATAAACCGACCCGCAACCCGAGCCAGCTCGTGTTCGAGGCGCCAGATTAGGGCGGATCGAGGCGGGGCGTGAACCCTTGATTGAGGATAATGCGCGCGGGCGGTGGACTCGTCTGGAGGCGGACCGGCTAACGCGCTGGCGTAACTCCCGATTATTGACGACGGTGACAAAACGAACAGGCGCATCGACACCGATTGCGCGCCGGCGGCGCGCTGAGATTGTGGCGGAGATGGGGCGTGGCGCGGCCAAACGCGGCGGTGCCGGGATGCGGAGAAGCGCCGACAAAACGTCATCAACTTCGATCAAGCGCCGAAGGCGCCTGCCGGATAGCCCAGGACAGCACGACACGCGCCCCGTCCGACCCCACAACAAACCAAATAGGCACCCGACGACCGCTTTCGGGGAAGAGATGCGAACCACGTCAGCCATCTCTCCGCATCGTCCTGATGCTGCGTTCAGCTCGCTCATAGGAAATCATTTCCGAGAGCATCGTCTCCGCAACGGCGGGTGCCATCTCTCGAACAGGTGACCTCCGCCGATCGTTGACGCCGACCCCAAGCCAGAGCACAAAGCTGACGCCCACGACGGGAACACGAAAGAAAAGCAAAAGCGTTTACAAAGACTTGATCTCTACCTGGCTGGGAATCCAGGTTCCCCAGCCACGCAAAACCTACCTACCGAGGCTTTCTGACCGCTCGCAGCGCTCGCTATGGGCGTCTCGACTGCCCCACTGTGCTGCACGAAACCGGGCACAGTCTGTTTTCGGCTCGTTCAGGGGTGCGGAGGGCTGGTTCCTGCGCTCCAGCTTCGCCAGCGAGCGCTTTCCCACCGCGCGCAGAGAACATCGCTGCGACCAATGCGGAAAGCCCATCAGGCGAGCTGCGGCGAGAGAAACGGTGTGGTCCAAGGGTCATCCTATAGACGGGCACGAAAAAGCCCGGCGCGAGGGCCGGGTGGGATTGAGGCCGCGGCTTCTAAGTTGAGTGCGACGCAAGCTTCTCGCGCTAGTCCTTTCGAGTTCTCGACACGAGCCACCCGGGGTTCGGTCACATCGACGATCTGCGAGCGGCAGCACATGAAGCACCATCGCGCGTACATTGCGCTGCTGTTGATCAGCCTCACAGGCTGTGAAGCGCTCGAGCCATCCACGCTGCTGTTGTGGAAGGCGAGCAGTAAAGCCCGCATCGTGCCGGCTGGAGGTACCCCGGCGCCACTCCTCTGGAACGCGGACCTTCGTGTCGGCGCCCCGCTTCCGATCTCCGGCGCGACAAGGCGCAAGGATGCTTATTCCAGAGCGCTCACGACAGGGTATTCTGGAGGGATGTCCGCGGCCGCGCTGCCGGACCTTGAGATCGACACCACGGGGAGACCGATCCTGCCTCAAGGACGGCCAGTTCCTGTGATCAACCTAGTGGATATTCGGTCTGCACTTCGCGGCGGCTTTGATCTCTGAAGCGATGTACCATCGCATGAAGAAAGCCATCTTTGTAGCCTAAGCAGCCCGGAATTCCTTGTTCGCCTCGCCTCACCCTCACTTTCGAGGCGGACTTACGACATCAAGGAGCCATGCCAGGACATGGCCGGTTGCGGATGCGCAGCGCATCCCCAGCAAGCGAAGACGGTCGCTGATATCGGTCAACAGGTGCCCTCCAGGAAGCGGATGGGCTACCTATTAGGCGACCTTTGCAGCGCAATGACGCCGCTCACGGCACGTTTATCGCGATGTGAACCGGATTGCGGCGCCCCTTTCGACGTGGGGCCGCCATGGCACAGCCATCCGGCGGCGATCTCGAAGGCAGTCCCGACCCACCAGCAGACTCGGAACTCGATCCGGTGCGCGAAGGTCGGCGGGGCGAGCTCGTCAGGCATCCTCATCGGGCTCCGTTTCCGGCGGGAAAGCCTCGTCAACGTCGAGCGAGCCAACCGTCAACAGGGGAAGGCGCCGCATCTCGCCTCGAAGGCGTCGTCGTACACCACTCGTTCTGGCAGGACATACTTGCCTGAATGTTGCCCGCTGTGAACGAGAACCGGGTCCAGTCGGTTCTCGTCCCTGGCCGTATCTCCACGCGCTGGCCGTTGATCGTCCCGTCGGTGACGCGACCGATCGTGTCGTGCTCGATCAGAACGAAGGCGGCGCCATTCTCGGCGCAAGGAGTCCGCGCCCAACATAGGCGTAGCGTGTGATGTCCAGCATCTCCGTGCCGGCCTCGAAGGCCTCGTCGCGGGGCGTGCGGCCGGAGCGACCGCGGACGTAGGCGATCCGCGCGCTGCCGAGGTGGCGGGTTTCCACCACCTGGTTTGCGCGTTCGTCCTCTTGATCGATGACGAAGCCGGCGAAGTTCGTTCGCGCACGACCCGCCCGCCGACAACGCCCAGCCTCAGGTGTGATCGACCGGGGGCGGCTCGACGGCGAGTACGGTGAGTTCCTGTCGCTTGCCTGTGCGGTTCGTCCAGGCGATGGACTGCCCCTGCCCGAGGCCGATGAGGGCCGTGCCGATCGGGGTCATGATCGACACGCGGCCCTGCGAGATGTCAGCCGCTGCCGGATAGACCAAGGTGACGCGGCGCTCGATGCCGTCCTCCTGTCGGTACAGGATGGTCGAGTTCATTCGCACCACGTCGGGCTTCGCCGCCTTTTCGGCGACGACGCGGGCGCGCTCGAGCTCGCGCAGGAGTTCCTCGGCGACGTCCGGCAGGGCATCGAGAGCGGCATTCGCGATCCGCGAAAGGCTTTCGAACTCGGGCTCGGTGATGATGATCTTGGGCAAACGGCTGCTAGAGCTCTGGGACATGGGCAGATTCCGATAGTCGTACGGCAGCGCCTGCTGCGCGGGGCGCAACGAGCGGCGGCGGACGAAGGCGCCACCGCGAGCGTTCGCTGCGGCGCTGATGGTGATGGAGGTGACGTGATCGACGGCCCCAGCTTCGGGGCGCAAGGCAACCGAAGGCTGGGGCTACAATGGTGCGGCCGGGGTCACCCGGGCGCTGAGCGCTTCGCGAAGGTCAATCGTGATCATCCCCTCAGCTTGCCCATTCTGCCGGCGAAGTCAAACTCGTGGAGCCACTTCATCTGTCCGCCATGCCAAAGGTGCCGCTCGATCGGCACGCCCGCCGAAGCCCGCGGCGTTCCAGCGTGACAGCGCTCTCGATCCCGGTCGGACAACGGTCAGGTTGGGCACGCCGTCTAAATGGAAGCCGGCAAACGTCGGAAGGCGGCTCAACGACTTACGATCCATGGCTGTCATGCTCCGCCGCAGGGATCCCGCCCAGGAGCGGCTCTTGGAGCAGCAGCCAAGACATGGCCGTCACGCCTGCAGACGAAGCGAGACCATGGAGACCTCCTGCGCTCGCTTCACGCAGTCGGCACCGTTCCCCCGTCGATGACGTACTCCGTGCCGGTGAACGCGGCAGATCGCCGGCGAGGCTAGGCGAGGCTTCCGGCGAAGCGCTCGGCAAGCCGGCGCTCCCGAAAGGCCTCGGCGATCCAGTCGATGAAGACGCGCGTTTTCGCCGGCAGCAGCGTCCGGTTGGCATAGTAGAGCGTGATCGCGCCGGCATCGGCATACCAGCGCGGTATGAGTCGAACGAGGCGGCCGGCATCCAAGGCCGGCAAGGCGTCCGGCACCGCCAGCATCGCGACGCCGAGATCAAGGAGCGCCGCCTCGCGCATCGCCGCCGGATCGTTGACGATGATCGACTCCGGCAAGGTGGCGGGGATTTCGCGGCCACTCGCATCGCGCAGGGTCCACTGCCGGATGCGACCCGTCCCAGGCGAGCGCATGACGATTCCGTTCAACGCGGCGAGGTCGGACGGATCCGTCGGCGGCACTCGCCCCTCCATGTATCGGGAGGATGCGACCGGAATGATGTGGGCCGGCGCGAGGGTGCGCGCCACGATGCTCGGGGACAGGTCGAACCCGCCGCCGATCGCAGCGTCATAGCCCTCCGCCACGAGATCGACGCGGCGGTTTTCGAAGTGCCATTCCGGCCGGATGCGTGGATACCGCGCGAGGAAGCCCGGCAGCAGCGGCAAGATGTGGGTCGCGCCGAAGGTCGGTGGAAGACTGACTTTCAACGTCCCGGCAGGCTCGCCGCCCTCGGTCGCGATTCCGATGATCGCGGCTTGGATGTTCTCGAGGTTGGCGGCGATCGCGAGGCGGAAGCTCTCCCCCGCTTCCGTCAGCGTCAGTCGACGCGTCGAGCGGTGGAACAGCCGCACCCCGAGGTTCCGCTCCAGCATGGCGACGTTGCGGCTGACGGTCGCCGGCGTCAACGACAGGCGCCTGGCGGCCTGCGAAAAGCTGCCATGCTCGGCGCTGCGCACGAAAGCTTCGAGGTTGGCGAGCGTCTCTACGTCACCTCCTTCAAGGGATCGTTGAAAGAATAACCAGCGGGGACTGGCTAAACCAAGAGGAATATCTCCGCCACATTCGCTCCATCGAACGAGCCCGAAGGAGCGCCTCGTGTCCCACGTTCCCTGTCTCTCGCCCGCGAGGCCGCCTTCGTCACGGGCGCCGACATCGACGCCGACGGCGGCCTGACCGCCTGATCGAGATCTCCCGACATCCCAAGGATGACCATCATGCCTTCCATCGGCATCATCGGCGCCGGCCAGATCGGCCGCGCGATCGCGACCGCGCTCGACCGCGCCGGACTGCCCGCGACACTTGCCAACAGCCGCGGTCCGGAAAGCCTCGACGGGATCGTTGCAGCCCTCGGCCCGGGCATCACGGCCGGCACGCGGCAGGAAGCCGCCGCGAAGGATATCGTCTTCGTGGCGGTGAACTGGTCGAGGCTGTCGTCCGCCCTCGGCGGGCTGCCCGACTTCAACGGACGGATCGTCGTGGACGCCAACAACCCGATCGAGGCGCCGCTGTTCAAGCCCTTCGATCTCGGCGGTCGCGCGTCGTCGGAGGTCTTCGCCGGCCTGGTGCCGGGCGCGCGGGTGGTGAAGGCGTTCAACCATCTCCAGCCGCAACTCGTGGCGGGGGATCCGGCCAGCGAAGGGGGCAAGCGGGTTCTGTTCTACTCCGGCGACGACGACCAGGCGAAAGCCGAGGTCGGCGCCGTGATCGACCGGCTCGGCTTTTTCGGCATCGATCTGGGTGCGCTCGCGGTCGGTGCCCGGCTCGTGCAGTTTCCCGGCGGCCCGTTGCCGGCGTTGAACCTCGTCCGGTTCGCCTGAAGCGACGGGGCGGCGACCGGCCGCCATGTCGCGATCGTGAAACGCATCGACGATACCGAACGAAGCCGGCATCATCACGATGCACTTATGAATCCAAGAAGAGGAATTCAGCCATGCCATTCGTCACGACCCGCGACGGCGTCGAGATCTTCTACAAGGATTGGGGTCCGAAGGACGCTCAGCCGATCGTGTTCCACCACGGCTGGCCGCTCTCGTCGGACGACTGGGACGCGCAGATGCTGTTCTTCCTCCAGAACGGCTATCGGGTCGTCGCCCACGATCGCCGCGGCCACGGCCGTTCGGCGCAGGTGAGCGAGGGCCACGACATGGACCACTACGCCGCCGACGCCTTCGCGGTGGTCGAGGCCCTCGATCTGCGCAACGCCGTCCATATCGGCCATTCGACGGGCGGCGGCGAGGCGGCCCGCTACGTGGCCCAGCACGGCGAGCCCGCCGGCCGCGTCGCCAAGGCGGTGCTCGTCAGCGCCGTGCCGCCGATCATGCTGAAGACCGAGGCCTATCCGGGCGGCCTGCCGCGGGAGGTCTTCGACGGCTTCCGGCAGGGCGTCGCCGCCAACCGCGCGCAGTTCTTCCTCGACGTGCCGACGGGACCTTTCTACGGCTTCAACCGGGAGGGCGCGACCGTCCACCAGGGCGTGATCATGAACTGGTGGCGCCAGGCCATGATGGGCAGCGCCAAGGCGCACTACGACGGGGTCAAAGCCTTCTCCGAGACCGACCAGACCGACGACCTGAAGGCGATCTCGGTGCCGACGCTAGTCCTTCACGGCGAGGACGACCAGGTCGTCCCGATCGACAACAGCGCCCGCCTGTCGGTCAAGCTTCTTCAGAACGGCCGGCTCAAGACCTATCCCGGCTTCAGCCACGGCATGCTGACCGTCAACGCCGAGACGCTCAACGCCGACCTCCTCGCCTTCGTCAAGAACTAGGCCCACGACCGGCCGCCACGGCGATGCGAGCCTTCGTCCGCACCGCCGTGGCGGCAGTTCGGCGCCTCCGATGAAAGGGCGGTATCCGATGACCACCGAAAAGCCGGAGATCGCGCTCGTGCGGCGCTTCTTCGAACTGATCAACGGCGGCCGCTTCGACGCTGCGATCGATCTCCTCGCCGAAGATGTCGTCTACCACAACATCCCCCTGCCGGAGATGCGCGGGCGCGAGAGCGTCCGGCAGTTTCACAAGAGCTTCGGCGTCGGCGGCCGCATCGGTATCGACTGGCGGCTCCTGCACATCGCGCAGGACGGCGACACTGTTCTGACGGAACGCCTGGACATCTTCGATGGAGGTCCGAGCGCCCGGATCGAGCTGCCGACCATGGGCAGCATGACGGTATCGAACGGCGCAGTCGTCGAATGGCGCGACTACTTCGATCTCGCCAGCTTCGAAAAACAGGCCGCGGCCTTGCGGGGCTGAGGACGGCTCGTCTGCGTTTCCACGGGCCGGACCTCGCTTTTTGCAAGAAGCCGCCGGCTATGGGAGCTTGCCTCGCATTCGAACGAGGGTACAAAAAAGCCGATGCTGACCAACCGGGACGTCGCCGAGCTGACCGCCTGGCGCAAGCACTTGCACCAGCATCCGGAGCTGTCGAACGAGGAGGAGCGAACCGCCGCCGCCGTCGTGGCCTTCCTCGCCGACACGGCGCCGGACAAGGTGCTGACCGGGCTCGGTGGCCACGGCGTCGCGTTGGTCTACGACAGCGGGACCGACGGTCCGACGGTGATGATCCGCTCGGAACTCGACGCACTGCCGATCGAGGAGCTGTCGGGTGCAGCCCACGCCTCTCTCGTGCCCGGCCGCTCGCACATGTGCGGCCATGACGGGCACACCACGATCCTTGCCGCGCTCGGACGCCAGTTCGGACGCGCCCGGCCAAGCCGCGGCCGCGTCGTCCTCCTGTTCCAGCCGGCGGAGGAGACGGGCGACGGCGCGGCGGGCGTCATCGCCGATCCCCGTTTTGCCGAGTTCGCGCCCGACCTCGCCTTCTCGCTCCACAACCTGCCGGGTGTCCCCTTCGGAGAGGTGCGGCTGAAAGTGGGGGTGGTCAACTGCGCCTCGCGCGGCCTGCGGATCGTGCTGGAGGGCAAGACGGCCCATTCCTCGATGCCCGAGACGGGCACCTCGCCGATGATCGCCGTCAGCCGGATCATGCCCGCCCTGCCCGAGCTCGGCCGCGGGCGTTTCGAGGACGACGACTTCCGGATGGTCACCGTGACCCATGCCCGGATGGGCGAGGCCGTGTTCGGTGTCGCGCCGGGCCGCGCCGAGCTCTGGGCATCGCTCCGCACGCGGCGCAACGAGGACATGGCCAACCTCTGCGCTGCGGCCGAGGCGCTCGCCGAAGGGATCGCCGCCGAGCACGGGCTGCGTTGCATCATCGACTATCACGAGATTTTCGCCGCGAGCCTCAACGCGCCCGAGGCTGTGGAGCATCTGCGCCGCGCCCTCGACAACGAAGGCATCCGCCACACGGAGGAGGCGCTGCCCATGCGCGCCTCGGAGGATTTCGGCCTGTTCGGACAAGGCGCCCCGTCCGCCATGTTCTTCCTCGGCGCGGGCGAGCGCCATCCGTCCCTGCACAATCCCGACTACGATTTTCCCGACGACCTCATCCCGATCGGCGCCCGCATCTTCATGAGGGCAGCGCGCAACATCCTGGGCTGACCTGACCGCTATTCGCCTGGCATCTCAGTCTTGCGATGCTTCGGACGGATGGCGACGACGCGTGCCTCCCGCGTCCGCTTGAAGCACCAGGGGCGTGCTCATCGACGGTTTGACGTCAGGCGGGTTCCCTTTGGCATGACAGCCGCTTTCCGACGAGAACGCTGCAGGCTAGCCCTCATTTCAGAGTGGATCGACGAAAAGACCTCGGCTCGAAGGTGTCGACCCGTTGCTTTCTCAACCGGCAAGTGAGCGGGCTGGAAAAGATGAAGGTCCGCTACATCTTCCATGCGACGTGCCATGATCGCGCATAGTCACATCGACGAAGCCTTGCGGCACGATCAGTACGCAACGCTTACTGAATTGTAAACGACTTCGAAATTTTCTTTATTTAGATCAATTCGCAATCGGCATCGTCGGCTCCTGCTGATTCTGCCAATTTCCAGGATCGGGTGGACTCATGATTGCCGGTGGATGTCCCCACCTCGCTCGAACGAACGACGGCAGCGATCCTGAACCCTTGGACTTCGAACGAATGTTCGAGGCTCTTCCGGTCGGTGCGATGACCTGCAACCTCCGTACGTTCACCATCGACTACGCCAATCCCTGCTCGGTCGAGCTCCTGCATTCGATCCGCGACGAGCTGCCCATCGATCCGAACGACATCGTGGGCACGTCGATCGACATCTTCCACAAGGCCCCGATGCACCAGCGGGCGCTTCTTTCGGATGCGGCGCAGCTGCCGCACAAGGCGCGCATCCGTTTCGGCCGCGAATGGCTCGACCTGCACATCCATCCGCTGCCGGACTCGAAGGGCCGAGTCACGCGGGCGCTCCTGATATGGGCGGTGGCGACCGCGGAGGTGGCCAAGGCGGAGGAGGAGTACCGGCTCCAGCGCATGATCGACGACATGCCCGTCGCCGTGATGACCGTCGATCCCGGCAACTTCGAGATCACCTATCTCAACGAGGCCTCGAAGCGCACCCTGAACCAGATCGAGAACCTGCTGCCGGTCAACGCCTCGGACCTTCTCGGGCGCTCGATCGACATCTTCCACCGCAACCCGGCCCATCAGCGCGCCCTCCTCGCCGATCCGCGCAACCTGCCGCATCGCGCGCAGATCAGGCTCGGTCCCGAGGTCCTGGACCTCCAGGTCTCGGCGGTGAACGGGACGGACGGCGCCTATATCGGCCCGATGCTGACCTGGTCGGTGATCACGAAGCAGGTGGCGGCCGAGGCCCGCATCCATCAGCTCGCCCATTACGACACGCTGACGGGCCTCGCGAACCGCTCCACCTTCCGCGACCGATTGCAGGACAAGCTGCAGGTCGAGGATGCGCGGCTCGCGCTCCTCTTCATCGATCTCGACGGCTTCAAGTTCGTCAACGACAATTACGGGCATCTCGTCGGCGACGCCCTCCTGACCTCGGTGGCGGAGCGTCTGGGACGCTGCTGCAAGGCAGGCGATCTGATCGCGCGCCTTGGTGGCGACGAGTTCGCCATCGTCATGCCGGACGCGGGAGAAGAAGAAGCGTCCGAGCTCGCGGCACGGATCGTGGAGGCCATGAGGTCCCCCTTCGACCAGTCCGGCGGCGCCTCGCTGCGGATCGGCGGCTCGATCGGCATCGCCGTGGTGCCGGAGCACGGCGCCGACCTGCATCTCATCCAGGCGCGGGCGGACATGGCGCTCTACAACGCCAAGGATGCCGGCAAGAACACGTTCCGCCTCTTCACGCCCGAGCTCGAACTGCGCTTGAACGACCGCGTCCGGCTGGAAAGCAAGCTGCGGCACGCCGTCGAGCAGCGCGAGGGCCTGTTCCTCTATTACCAGCCCATCTTGAACACCGTCACGCGGCAGATCACCTGCCGGGAGGCGCTGATCCGCTTCCATCATCCGCTTCGCGGCTGGATCTCGCCCGGCGAGTTCATTCCCGTCGCCGAGGAAAGCGGATTGATCGGCGAGCTCGGCGCCTGGGTCATCGAGCAGGCCTGCCTCGACGCGGCGTCGTGGACCGACGGGGCGCGCGTCGCGGTGAACGTTTCGGCGCGCCAGCTCGGCAATGGGACGCTCCAGCCGACCATCCTCGCCGCCCTGCTCAAGAGCGGCCTGCCGCCCGACCGGCTCGAGATCGAGGTGACGGAAACGGCGCTCCTCGAAAACGAGCTCGACAGCCTGGCGGATCTTCGTCAGATGCGGGCCATGGGTGTTCGCATCGCGCTGGACGATTTCGGCACGGGCTTCTCCTCGCTGGCGCATCTGCGGGCCTTTCCCTTCGACAAGATCAAGATCGACGGGTCCTTCGTGCGCGACGCGACGACCCGCGCGGACTGCGCCGCGATCGTCGGCCTCGTCGCCGAACTCGGAACGCGCCTGGGCGTCACGACCGTCGCGGAGGGCGTGGAAACGCAGGCCCACTTCGATCTCGTGCGTGCGGAAGGCTGCACGGAGGTGCAGGGCTACTTCTTCGGACGGCCCGCCCCGATGGAGAGCCTCGCAACGCGTTCCGAAGAGCTGAAAACCGCATAGCGTCAACAGGCCGTCGCCGAACCGACGGCCTGCACGTACCGCGATTGACGATGTTTCAGACAGACCAAGCGCGTCGTCTTCGCATCGGGCCTGTCATCAGCTTCACCGGCCACCCCAACTACATCCGAAAAGCCAACCATTCATTGGGTTTGGACTGGGCCACCAAACGGGAACGGACCAAAGTGGATTGGTCCTGACCGATGCTCGCGACCTGATGGACGTCAACGCTGAGCCAGGCGACACCCTGGACGAGCCATCCGCCATGCGCGCAAGGGTCTCCACAACGGAGAGCCGTTCGATCGTTGACGCCGACCCCGGCTCTACGGCACAAGACGACCGCCTGCGGAACAGAGACGACAAGGAAAGAATAGTTTCTACAACGGCTTGAGCCCTGCCCGGCTGCGGCTCCAGAGTTCCAGCCGACACCTTCAAGCTGAAGCTTTGCTGCAACTCAGCGTGGAAAATGGATCCGGCCGACGGGCTGATCTGTGTCCAAAAGCGGCTCGCTCGCGGTACAATGGATGCATGCCCTCGCCGAGCGAAAGGCGGGCGCCAGCCGGGAACTTCGATCGTGGAGACCATCACCAAGCTGCGATGCTTGTTCAGTGCCGATCGCGACGCGATCGCCGACGAGTTCCTGATCATCTGGCATTGCCTCGTCCCCGGCCCGACGACCGACTTTGCGGGACGCGCCGTCCCGAGGCGCGGCGCCAAGCTGGCGCTGCCGGTGAACGCGAACATCGCGGTGCCGCTTTCGGGGTTGGGAGGCTCCTCCGAAGAGACGTTGGATGACGCGGTGCGCTACGTCGGCACCGATTTGTCCGCGGCTGCGCCCAAAAGCGCCGAACGACGCGGTCGGGCTCCGCAAGGCGGTATTCGCCTCTCCGTCATGATGCGCGACACCGATGCCGAGGCTCTGAAAACCGGAGACGATCTCTGCGACCGAAGGGCGGGCGCAACGGTGCGTTTGCGCCTCGACGTCGTGATGGCCAAGGCGGTCGCCGAGCCGTTCACTTGGCCGGCGCCGGTCGATCATGACCGCGGCCAGGCGGCCGCCGGACGGTGAGGTTCCGGTCGTGAACGCGGATCTCGCGCAAAGCACGCGGCTGACCGCCCGCCTCACCGCCGGTGCCGGCCGGATTCTCGCCGCCGTCGAAGCCGTGCTCGGCGTCCTCGTGGGCGCGCTCCTGCTGGCGCTTCTCGCGACCGTCCTTCTCGGGGCTGGCTCGCGCTACGTCGGCGGCATCGGCATCGTCGGCATCGAGGATCTCGGCATCTGGCTCCACGTCGCGCTGATCGCCTTCGGTGCGCCGCTCGCGCTCGACAGCGCACTCGCCATGCGCCTCGACATCCTCACCCGCCATCTCCCCCCGCGCGCTCGGCGGGTGGCGGAGGTCTTCGCCGACGTCTTCCTCGTCCTGTCCGGCCTGATCCTGGCGTTCGGCGGCGTTCGCATCGCGCAGCTTCTGGGCGGAACCTCGCCGACGCTCGGCCTGCCCGAATGGGTGCGCTTCGGCCTCCTGGCAGCGGGCGGCGGGCTCGTCCTTCTCGTTCTCGCCTTGAAGCGGCTCGCGCAAAGGCGCGCGACCACCCTCGCGGCGGCGTTCGGCATCGCCCTGACCGCCTTTGCGGCGATCCCCTCGCTGCAGCTGGCGAGCGGCCTGCCGCCGAGTGCGGCGCTGTTCGCCGTCGCGCTTCTCGGTCTCGTCGTCGGCGCCTCGCTGCCGCACACCTTTCTCGCCGCCGCCTACGTGGCGCTCGCCTTCGGCAGCAGCCTGCCGGAGCCGGCGATCGTCTCCTCGACGGTCGCGGGCATGTCGAAGTTCCTGCTCCTCGCCATCCCGTTCTTTCTCCTCGTCGGCAATCTCCTCACCTTGTCGGGAACGGCGGAGCAGATCGTGCGCTTCGCCGCATCGCTCGTCGGTCACCTGCGTGCGGGCCTCGCCCAGACGACGCTTCTGACCAGCGTCCTCTTCTCCGGTGCTTCCGGCTCGTCGATCGCCAACGCGGCCTTCGGCGCGACGACCTTCCAGCCCGAACTCGTGCGCCACGGCTATCGGCCGGAGCAGGCCGGCGCGCTGATCGCGGCGACCTCGGTGCTCGACAACGTCATCCCGCCCTCGATCGCCTTTCTGATCCTCGCCGCGGCGACGAACCTGTCGGTCGGCTCGCTTCTCGTCGGAGGATTCGCCGCCGGCGGCGTCATGGCGCTCTGCCTCGCCGTCGCGATCCGCCTGTGCGTGCGCACCGCGCACCGGGCGCCGCGGGCGAGCAGTCGCGAGCGCTGGCACGCCGGCATCGCCGCCCTCCCCGCCTTCGGCCTCGGCGTCATCGTCGTCGCGGGCATCCGCTTCGGCCTCGTAACCACCACGGAGGCCGCGGCCCTCGCCGCCGCCTACACGTTCGCTCTCACGGCCCTGGCGCGGGTGCCCCTAGCCCGTATCGGTGCCAGCCTGCGCCAAGCCGGGGTGGAAGCCGCGGCGATCGGCCTCCTCATCGGCACGGCCGGCCCCTTCGCCTTCACCCTCGCGGTCGACGACGTGTCCGGGCTCGTCCGGGACTTCGCCACCTCCTTCGGCACTTCGCCCGTCGCGACGCTTCTCGCCATCAACCTCGCGCTTCTCGCGATCGGTCTCGTTCTCGACATCGGCGCGGCGATCCTCCTGTTCGCGCCGCTCTTCCTGCCGCTCGCCGTCGCCGCCGGCATCGATCCGATCCACTTCGGTGTGATCCTCGTCGTGAACCTGATGATCGGCGGCCTGACTCCGCCGGTCGGCGTCCTCGTCTTCGTGGTCAGCGGCGTCACCCGCATCCCCGCGGCGCGCCTCTTCGCCGAAATCCTGCCCTTCCTCGCGGCGCTCATCGCGGCGCTGGCTCTCATCTGCCTCTACGCCCTCATCGTCTGACCGGAGCCCGACCCCTCATGACCCTAGTCGACCGCCGCACCTTCCTCCTCGGCACGGCCGCCGCGACAGCGGCAACGGCGCTGTTCGCGCCGCCCGTGATCGGGCGCGCCCGCGCCGCGACCCGCCTGACGGTCGCCTCGCTCTTCGGGGACGACAAGCCGGAAACCAAAATCTGGCTGCGGATCCGAGACATCGTCGAGGAGCGCCTGCCCGGCGAATTCGCCTTCAACATCGTCCGCTCGGGCGCGCTCGGAGGCGAGAAGGAGGTCGCGGAAGGCGTTCGCCTCGGCTCGATCCAGGCGAGCCTGTCCACCGTTTCGGCCCTGTCGGGCTGGGTGCCCGAGGTGCAGATCCTCGACCTGCCCTTCCTGTTCCGCGACGCGGCTCACGTGCGGACCGTCGTGGAGGGCGAGATCGGCCGGGACCTGTCCGCCCGCCTGGAAGCGCAGAACTTCGCCGTCGGCGGCTTCATCAACTACGGCGCCCGCCATCTCCTCGCCAAGGAAGAGATCACCCGGCCCGACCAACTGGCGGGAAAGCGCATCCGCGTCATCCAGAGCCCGCTCCACACCGAGCTGTGGAGCGCCTTCGGCGCGTCGCCCGTCGGCATCCCGATCACCGAGACCTACAACGCCCTCGCCTCCGGCGTCGCCGACGCGATGGACCTGACGAAGTCGGCCTATGCCGGCTTCAAGCTCTACGAGGTCGTGCCGGACCTCACCGAGACCGCCCACATCTGGGCGTCGGGCGTCGTCTACTACGGCAGCCCCTTCTGGAACGGTCTGACGGACGAGCAGCGCGCGGTCTTCATCGACGCCTCGCGCGAGGGCGCGACTTACTTCAACGAGCTCATCGTCGCCGACGAGGTCGCCTCGATCGAGATCGCAAAGGCGAACGGCGGCCGCGTCGTCCAGCCGGCGGACCGGGAGGCGTGGGAAGCCGGCGCCCGCCGCGTCTGGTCCTCCTTCGCCGAGATCGTCGGCGGAGAGAACCGGATCGAGGCGGTGCGCACGGCGGCGTGACGGCAGCGCCGCGCGGCGGCGCCGCAAGGGCCCTGCCCCGCGAGGGCACCTCGCACCGTCAACGCCGCCGGCCGAGGGTCAGGAGGTAGGTGCGGGGAACGCAGATCCCGAGGTCGGTGGCGAACCTGGCGTGGAACGCGACGAAGTCGCGCTCGAAATCGCGCAGCCGCGCCGCGTCGAGGCTCGTCGCCAGCATCCGCGTCGGCCCGTAATTGGCCGAGAACATCGCCCAGGCCGCCTCGGGGCTGGGCTCGCGATAAAAGGAAACGCCCTCCTCGAACGTCAGATCGAAGTCTCCCCCGAGGAGGTCGCGCACGCGCTCCGGGCGCCCCCATTCGAAGGGCGACGGCGGCGGCGGGTCGGGAGGCGCGGGCATATAGCGCTTCATCACCTTGAACATCTCGAAGACGGTGCTGTCCGGCCGCCACGTCGTCAGCGCCACGCGGCCGCCCGGACGGACCACGCGGCCGAGTTCGGCCGCCGCTGCCTCCGGACGGCTCGCGAACATGATGCCGCAGGTCGAGATCGCTGCGTCGAACTCGCCCGCGGAGAAGGGCAGCGCTTCCGCGTCGCCGACCCGGTAGTCGATCGGCAGGTGCTGCTCGGCTGCGTAGCTGCGCGCGGCCTCCACGAGATCGGCACCCAGATCGACACCGACGACGCGGGCCCCGCGCCGCGCCACGAGCCGCGAGGTCCACCCGGTGCCCGTCGCGAGATCGAGGATCGTTTCGCCCGGCCGCGGATCCAGCCGCAGCACCGCGTGCTCGATCGAATCCGCGATCCCGCGGCTGATGCCCTCGTAGCCCGCGCCGGCCGAGTTCCAGACGGCCGCCGGCTTCTGGTTATGAGGCTGGATGATCGATGTGGAAGTTGCGCTCGTCATGGCTGACGTCCTCCTGCGCGTCGCGGACGGCCGCGCCGACCGCACCTGCCTGGAGCGTCGCGGATGGGGAGCCCGACTCCGGAAGCCTTCGGCATCCCGGCCGAATGATGAACGGCAAAGACAGACGCGACAGTTCGCTCGGAGACTTCGCCGTTCGTTCCCGATCGCGACGCTGCGACGTCACGAACTAAGAACCGCGATCCGCGACGATGCAAGTCAAAAATTTACCTTAGGGAAGATATTGAGCCTGCCCGCCGATTTTCGAAGCGCGCGTCAGCGCAGGAGGCCGTCCGCGGCGAAGGCGTCCCATCCCTCGAGCTGCGGCGCGGCTGCCTCTGCCCCGCGCCGGCGCCCGCCGCGCTGCGCCGGGCGGCTCGCGCCCTTGCCGGCCCGCGTGAGCGCAGCCTTGCCGGCGGCGCGCTTGCGCGCTTCGGCGATCGCCTGCGCGTCCTCTTCGCGCCAGATGGCGGGCAGGTCGCGGTCGAGAAGATCCTCGATGTGACGGGGATCGAAGACGTGGAAGGTCACCGCCTTGGCGCGCCCGCGCAGCTTCACGGTCCGCGTCCCGGCGCTGCGCAGACGCCCGTCCTTTGTCCATTTCAACCGCTCGCGCGGCGAGATGGACAGGATGTCCTCCACCTCGCCGGGCAGGACCGGCAGCGTGTCGATGGCTTCCAGCGCGTCGGACAGGATCTCGGAGGCGATCTCGAAGCGCGCCTTTTCGCTGGCCCGGATCCGAAAAACGAACCGCCCGTCCTCCAGCGCGAAATGGCTGCGGTCGGGAAAGGAGAGCCGTGCCCGAAGCTCGCGCTCGATGCCCGCGGCGCGCACCGACGAGCCGAGCGTCGCCGAGACCGGAAACGGCCATTCGGCGGTCAGGGCGGGGCCGGCGCTCTCTTGGTCCTTCGTCATGCCGCCTCAACGCCGGATACCGGCCGATCTTTCCCGCCCCCGTCGCAGCGACCGTCGGCCGCGTCCCGCCGTTGCAACCCTGGTTGGAAGAAAGCCAAGTTACAACCGAAGCTAGCCGAGATATTCTGGTTACGGCTTAAGATGATGCGGTGCGAAACGTAACCTCATCTTAGCTGAAGCGCCGTTTGATCGTGTCGGATCGAAGGGTAGCCATGGCCGAGCTTGTCACATCCGCTGTCTCGGAACGCGAACGTCTGGCGGCGTTGGAGGCGACGCGTGCGCTCGGCATTCCGTCCTCGCCGTCGCTGGAGCGCGTCTGCGAGCTGGCGCGCGAGATCTTCGGAACGCCCATCTCGTACGTCTCGCTTCTCGACGGCGACACGCAGTGGATCAAGGCCGACAACGGGCTTCCCTCGTCGATGCCGCGCGCCTCGTCCTTCTGCGATCTGACGATCCGCGGCGGCGAGGTCGTGGTGGTGCCCGACGCGGCGAAGGACGCGCGCTTCCGCGACAGCCCGCTCGTCGCCGGTCCCCAGGGCATCCGCTTCTATGCCGGCGCGCCGCTCGAACTCGAGCCCGGCGTGCGGCTGGGCGCGCTCTGCCTCGCCGCGCCCGAGCCGCGGGTGCTGACCGAGACCGAGGCGCGCCTGCTCAAGCGGCTTGCCGAGTCGGTCATCGACGAAGTCCGGCGCCACGCGAGCGAGCTCGACGCCGCCCGCGCGCGCGCCGAACTCGACCGGAGCGCGCGCGAGAACGCCGAGCGCGAAGAGGACCTGCTGCGCCAGAACCTTCTTCGCGAACGGACGGAAAGCTTCTCCACATCCGGCAGCTGGGAAGTCGATCTCGCCACCGGGCACCTCACATGGTCCGACGGGCTCTACCGCCTGATCGGGGTCGAGCCGCGCTGCGGCGATCCCGCGACGCTGTTTCGCGAGCGCGTCCACCCCGACGACGTCGGCATCCTCGACGAGGCGGTCGCGTCCGTCGCGATGGGGCGCGGCTTTTCCTGCGTCATTCGCGTCGTGGACGGCTGCGGCCGGGTGCGCCACCTGTCGAGCCGGGCCGAACCGCTCGGCGGGCCCGAGGGCGCGCCGGAGCGCATGATCGGCGTCCTCAACGACGTGACGCAGGAAAAGGCGGTGGAAGCCGCCCTGCGCGAGAGCGAGGACCATCACCGCCACGCCGTCGAGCTGAGCCCGCAGGTGCCGTGGACGGCCGGGCCGCAGGGCGAGATCATGGAGGCCGGACCGCGCTGGGCCGCTCTGACCGGCATGCGGGAGGAGGACACGCTCGGCTCCGGCTGGGTCGAGGCGCTGCACCCCGACGACCTGCACGCGACCCTCGCGGCCTACGGCACCGCGCTCGCCTCGGGCCAGCCGCTCGATCTCGCCTATCGCATCCGTCTCACCGACGGCAGCTATCGCTGGTTCCGCGCCTATGCCGCGCCCCGCCGGGCCGCGGACGGCAGCATCGTTCGCTGGTACGGCACGCTGGAGGACATTCACGACCGCCGGATCGCCGAGGAAGCGCTTCGGCGCAGCGAGGCCTTCGCCCGGAACATCCTCGAAAGCACCACCGACGCCGTTGTCGTGCTCGATGCCGACTGGCGCGTGAGATACATGAACAGGCGCGCCGAGGCGTTCGTCGCGCGCACGAGCTCGCTCAAGGTCGGAGATCGTCTCGCCGACCTCTACCCCGATCACGTGTTCGGCGAACTCGGGCGCCACATGCGGGCCGTGACGGAGAGCGGCCAGGCCTGTCAGGTGGAGCTCTTCGCGCATCGCGAGAAGCGTTGGGTGGAGCTGCAGATCTGCCCGACCGACGAGGGCGGCCTGTCGATCTTCTATCGCGACGTAACGGAGGAGCGGCGCGCTCGCGAGGAGACGGTCTATCTGGCGCGCCACGACACGCTGACGGGCCTCGCCAACCGGGCGCGCTTCAACGAGGCGCTCGCCGAGATGCTCGCGAGCGGCGAGCGGCCGGATCTCGCCGTGCTTCTCTTCGACCTCGATCTCTTCAAGGAGGTCAACGATTCGCTCGGCCATCCCGTCGGCGATGCCCTGCTTCGGCAGGTGGCGGCGCGCTTGGGTCAGCTCGTCGGCGAGGATGCCCTGCTCGCGCGCCTGGGCGGCGACGAATTCGCCGCGATCCTGCGCGCCGGTCGCGCGGCGGAAGCGGCCGAGGCGGGCGCGCGGCTCGTCGACGGCCTGAGAGCGCCCTTCTTCGTCGAGGACAACCGCATCGAACTCGCCGTCAGCGTCGGCATCGCCTTTGCCGCGCGCGACGACGCCGACGCTTCGCCCGAGGACCTGTTCAAGGCCGCCGACATCGCGCTCTACCGCGCCAAGGAAGACGGCGGCGACACGGCGCGGCTCTTCGAGCGCTCGATGATGGAGCACCTGGAAGCGCGCCAGTCCATGAAGCGGGCCCTCGCCGCCGCACCGGCCCGCGGCGAACTCGACCTCGCCTTCCAGCCGATCATCGATCTTGAAAACGAGCGCGTCGAAGGGGTCGAGGCGCTGCTGCGCTGGCAGCATCCCGAGCGCGGCTCCGTTTCGCCGGCCGAGTTCATCCCCCTCGCCGAGGAAACCGGGCTCATCGCGGAGATCGGCGACTGGGTGCTGGAGCGCGCCTGCCGGGAAGCGGCGGGATGGCCGGCGCATGTCTCGATCGCCGTCAACGTTTCGCCGGTCCAGTTCCGCAGCGAGAGCCTGCCGCTCAAGGTGATGAAGGCCCTGACCGATTCCGACCTGCCGCCCGGGCGCCTGGAGCTGGAGATCGTCGAATCCGTGCTTCTCCAGGACAGCGAGCGCAACATGCGCATCCTGCACGCGCTGAAGGCGATCGGCGTGCGCATCTCGCTCGACGACTTCGGCACCGGCTTCTCCTCGCTCTCCTATCTCCGGGTCTTCCCCTTCGACAAGCTGAAGATCGACCGCAGCTTCGTCAGCGACATCGGCCGTTCGCCCCAGTCCGAGGCGATCCTGCGCGCGGCGGGCGAGTTGGGCCGTGCCCTGTCGATGACCACCACGGCGGAAGGCGTCGAGACGCGCGAGCAGCTGGATTGGCTGCGCGCCAACCGCTGGTCGCAGGCGCAGGGCTACGTCATCGGCCGCCCGATGCCGGCCGCGCAGATCCGCGATCGCCTCGGCGTCCGGCCGCGAGACCAGGCCCGGGGCACCAGGCAGGGCCTGCGCACGGTCTGAAAGCGCGGACACCGCGCCCCTCGACGAAGAGGTTCTCCTCCGCCATCTCCCGGATGATCCGGTCTCCGATCGGAGCGGCGGGGCGACCCGGCACGAAAGGCGGCGGAGCGATGACGATCGAAACCCTCATCGCCGATTACGGCCTGCCGGCCATCTGTTTCGGAGCTGGCGCCGAAGGCGAAACCGTCGCCATTCTCGCCGGCGTCGTCGCCCATCGCGGCACGCTGCCCTTCTGGCAGGTGACGGCGGCGGTGGCGATCGGCTCCTTCGTCGCCGACCAGATCTTCTTCGCCTGCGGGCGATACTTCCGCGAGTCCCGCTTCGTGGCGCGGCTGCACGAGAAGCCCTTCTTCGCGCGCGCGATCGCCGAGTTCGACAAGCGCCCGACGCTCTTCACCTTCGGCTTCCGCTTCGTCTACGGCCTGCGCACGATCAGCCCCGTCGCCATCGGCACGACGCAGCTGCCGGCGAGCCGCTTCGTTCTGATCAACGCCGCGGCCGCGGCGATCTGGGCGCTCCTCTTCGTGTCGCTCGGCTATGTCTTCGGCCAGGGCATCGAGGCGATCTTCGGCCGCCTTCCCGCCCACCTCTGGCTCCTCGTCGGAGTCGTCGGCGCCGCTGTCCTCGCACTGCTCCTCGCCGTCGCGGCGCACCGCCGGCGGGCCGCCGCGAGCCCCGGCACGCCGAGCCGATGACGCCGGGCGAGGATCGGCACATCACCGGCCTTGACGGCTCGGCGGATCGTTCACCGCGGCCCGCGCGAAGGTTCCGAGCAACGCCTGCTTCTGCGAGGCGCGCGGCCAGACGAGGCCGACGCGGCGGCGCGGCGCGTCGGCCTCCAGCGCCAGCTTGGCAACCGCGAGGCCCTCGGGCCATGGCGGCGCCCAGTCCGGCACGATCGAGACGCCGAGTCCCTCCCCGACCATGACCGCGATCGCTTCGAGGGAGTCGAGCTCCAGCCGCTCCTTCGGCCGGATGCGCAGGCGCCGGAGATAGGCGTCGGCGAGCCGCCCGCCCCAATGGTTGCGATCGTAGCGGATCAGTGGCTCGCGTCGCAGAAGATCGCCCGGCGCCTCGTTGGCGAGCGCCGCCGGCGCGAGAACGACGAGCGGCTCCTCGCGCAGGAGCCGCCATTCCAGTGTCTTGGGCAGGACGAACTGCGGGTCCACGAGGATCGCGGCGTCGATCTCCTCGGCCGAGAGCTTGCGGAACAGCTCGGCCGAGCTGCCCGGCACCACATAGGTGTCGACCCTCGGTGCGAGGGCCACGAAGCGCTTGAGGATCGCCGGCAGGAGCCCGGTCAGCGCGGTCGAGATCGCCCCCACCCGCAACACGCCGGCAAGGTCCGAGCCGGCCGCGAGCGCCCGCAGGGCGTCCGCTCCGCGCAGGAGCTCGCGCGCCGGCGCCAGGATGGCGCTGCCGCCCTGTGTCGGGCGCATGCGCCGGCCGGCGCGTACCAGCAGGGGCACGCCGAACTCCGCCTCCAGCGCCTGGATGCGTTGCGCGACGGCCGCCGGCGTGACGCCGAGGTCGCGCGCCGCCGCCGCCATGGAGCCGGTCTCGGCCACGCGCAGGAAGCTCTGGAGAAAGCGCAGGTCCATGCGAAGTTTTCCTATTCAGTGAAGCTAGGAAGCGGCAGATTTCCTTTTGACACGCAATGGCGCAAGCCATGCGACGGCGCGCTGCCGGCGCCGGCCTGCCGCCGAGCATTCCGAAGGACCCGAAGCATGACCACACCCACTCCCGGCCTCGACGCGGCCGCCATCGAGACGCTGAAGCGCGTGTCGACCGCGACGCTCACCACCGTTCTTCTCAAGAAGGGCCTGCGGAACGTCTGGCTCCGGGGCACGGTCCCCCTCGACGCCGACCAGCCGCGCGTCGTCGGCCCCGCCTTCACGCTGCGCTTCGTGCCCGCGCGCGAGGATCTCGCCACGCCCGCGAGCTGGGCCTCGCCGATCTCGACCCGGGCGGCCATCGAGGCCATGCCGGAGGGCGTCGTCGTGGTCGCGGACGCGGCCGGCGGTGTCACCGATGCCGGCATCTTCGGCGACATCCTGTGCGCCCGCATGGTCAAGCGCGGCGTCGCCGGCCTCGTCACCGACGGCGTCATGCGCGACGCGGTCGGCGTTCTCGGCACGGGTCTGCCGATCTGGGGGAGCGGCATCGCCGCGCCGCCCTCCGTCGCCGGCCTCACCTTCGTCGCCTGGCAGGAGCCGGTCGGCTGCGGCGGCGTCACCGTCTTCCCGAACGACGTGATCGTCGCCGACAAGGACGGCGCGGTGGTCATCCCCGCGGCGCTTCTTGCCGAGGTTCTCGTCGAAGCGCCCGAGCAGGAGCGCGCCGAGGCCTGGATCATGACCGAGGTCGAGCGCGACGTGCCGCTTCCCGGCCTCTACCCGATGAACGCCGAGACCAAGGCCCGCTACGAGGCCGCCAAGGCGGAGGGACGGGCATGAGCGCGCGCCTCGACGCGACCGCTTCCGGCGTCTACGCCATCGCCGCGACGCCCTTCCGGCCAGACGGCGCGCTCGACTGGGACTCGCTCGATCGCCTCACCGACTTCTATCTCGCCTGCGGCGCGACCGGCCTCACCATCCTCGGCATCATGGGCGAGGCGCCGAAGCTCGAGCCGGAGGAATCCCTCGAAGTCGCCCGGCGGGTGATTGCCCGGGCCGGCGCCGTGCCCGTCGTCGTCGGGGTCTCGGCGCCCGGCTTCTCGGCCATGCGGCGCCTCGCGCGCGGCGTCATGGACCTCGGCGCGGCGGGCGTGATGATCGCGCCGACCCCGCAGCTGCGCACCGACGACTCGATCGCCGGCTACTTCGCCGGCGCCGTCGAAGCGGTGGGCGAGGACGTGCCCTGGGTCCTCCAGGACTATCCCCTGACGCTCACCGTCCAGATGACGCCCGGCCTCATCCGCCGCATCGTCGAGGCCCATCCCTCCTGCGTGATGCTCAAGCACGAGGACTGGCCGGGCCTCGAGAAGATCTCCGCGCTTCGCCGCTTCCAGTCCGAGGGCTCGATGCGCGCGCTCTCGATCCTCACCGGCAACGGCGCCTTGTTTCTCGACTTCGAGATGGAGCGCGGCGCCGACGGCGCGATGACGGGCTATGCCTTTCCCGACATGCTCGCCGACGTCGTCAAGCTGTCGGGCGCCGGGCGGCGCGACGAGGCGCACGACCTCTTCGACGCGCATCTGCCGCTCATCCGCTACGAGCAGCAGCAGGGCGTCGGCCTCGCCGTGCGCAAATACGTCCTGATGAAGCGCGGCGCCATCGCTTCGGACGCCCAGCGCAAGCCGGGCAGCGCCCTCACCCCGGCAGCGCGCGCCGAGGTCGACTACCTCCTCGCCCGCCTCGCCCGCCACGATCCTCGCGCTGCCTTTTGAGCGGCCGTCACAGGCCGTCGAGGACGGCCCCGACATCCTCGCCCTCGACGAAGGCGCGAATCATCGGCGCCAGGCGGTCCTGGTCCCGCAGATAGGGAAAGGTCTCGTGCTTGCAGTCGAGAAGCGACACGGTAACGTTCGGCTGGGTCTCGATCGAGCGCACGGCCTCCATGTCGGCGGACCAATTGCGCCCGGCGACGACGTGGACGGGTATGTGCCCGTTCGCCTCTAGAAGAGGGCGAACGGAGGAGAAGCGCAGATCCTCGGAGACGAGCCGGGTGGCGCTGACGCTGCCCGGCCGCAACAGGTCGATCTCGGGCACGGAGGCGAGAATGCGCTCCGCACCGGCGCCGAGCCCGCAGCCGAGGGCGCCGAACGCCCCCATGGAATGGCCGAGGTAGAGCACGCGGGAAGCGCCGAGCCGTTCGGGCAGGGTCCGGCAGAAGTCGATCAGCTCGTCGAAGCTGTCGGCGATCCCCGGGATGCCGTTCTGGAACCAGTCGTTGCGTCCGGAATGGAGAAACAGCCTGTTGCAGGCCAGGCCGTCCATGAAGCGGCGGTGGGAGCGCGCTTCGAGCGGCTGATCGAGATAGTTGAAGAGCACCAGAAGCGTGTCGTGCTCGCCCGCGCGCTCGAAGAAGGAATGGTCGCGTTCGAAGAGCGTCATGGCTGCGGACCCGGTCGGCGGACTCGCTCCGCTTGTGCCTCCGAATCCGGTTCGAAACAACGCGCGCACGGCGACGCCTCATGCCTCGCGCAAGATCGAGCGGCCGGAGCGCTCGCCGAGAGCAAAGGCCGCATCCCCCACGACAGCCTGCGTCGCAGCCCGGCTCCGGCGGATCAGGTCGACGAGATCAGGGTCAGGAAGTTGCGCAGCTCGCGCATGCGCCGGTCGGGATCGGTGACCTCCTCGTCCACCCCGATCTGCCAGGCGATGTCGAGGCGCCCGGCATCCTCGTGCAGGGCCTCGAGGGCGCGCGCATAGGCCTCGACCGCCGATCGATCGCGCGCCATGCCCTGTTCCATCAGGTCGTCGCTCTGACGGCGCAGCGACGCCGCGATCTCCGCGATCGTCAGCTCCGGATGATACTGGACGCCCCAGAAGACGCCGTTGCCCGACCGGATCTCGGCGGCCTCGACCGGCGTCGTCTTGGTGCTCGCGAGGACGGTGCCGCCCGGCGGCATCGCCTCCACCATGCTCGAATGCATGGCCGGCGCCTCCCAGACCAGGGGCCGGCCGCGCAGGAGCGGGTGGCTCCGCCCCGCTGGCGTCGCGACGATGCCGCGCGCGAAGCCGGCCTCCATGGTCCCCTCGCGCGCCTTGCAGGTGCCGCCGGCCGCGACGGTCGCGATCTGGAGCCCCGCGCAGGATCCGAAGGCCGGAACGCCGGCCTCGAAGATGCGCGCGGCAAAATCCGCCGCCGAGCGCGTTTCCGCGCTCTCCTCGTGCATCTGGATCGGCGAGCCGGCGAAGAAGACGCCGTCGAAGCGCTGCAGGGCCGCCGCCATGGGCGTCGGCGTGCCGTCGACGCAGGACAGGTGCGACATTGTCGCCTCCGGATCCAGGGAGGCGAGGGTCGAGGCGAAGGTTTCGTGCGAGGCGGCACCGACGGAGCGCCGGCGCGCCTCGCACTGGTCCGGCGTTTCGCTGGCGACGACGAGAAGGTTGAGAGGCACGCGGATCCGATCTTGCGAGGAGTGGGCCGCGTCAAACCACGGTCGCGCACGATCGTTCGCTCACGTTCCGGTCATCGTCGCCGTCCGGCGCATTCGCCGCAGCCGGACTCGGTCGGCCCGAGCTTTCGTTTCCCAGAGGGGCGCACCCGTGCGGGACGCATCGAATCACGACAGCGTGTCGGGTCCGGGATGGTCCCGAACGCGGCGGCCGTGGCAGGAAGGCCGCTCAGCACCCTGTCCGTTGATGGTGTCGTTCGATGCGCTTCGTGATTCTCGCCCTCGCCGCGGTGGCCGGCCTTGCTTCGGCGCCAGCCAGAGCGAACGAGAATGCCGTGTTTCGCAACGAGGCGGTTCGGCTGGAATGGGTGCTGGACGCGCGGAACGGGGCGGAAGGCCCGCTCCGGGGGGCGCTGCTCGTCGATCTCGAACCCGGCTGGACGACCTATTGGCGCGATCCCGGCGAAGCGGGGCTGGCGCCGATCCTGCACTTCTCGAGCGATGCGGGCGCGGCGCTCGCGGCGTCCTGGAGCCAGCCGGCGCCGCGTCGCATCCCGGAAGGAGCGCTCAGCGTCAACGCCTATGAAGGGCGCACGGCCTTCGCCGTCACGCTGCCGGATGCGCCGGCCGAGGGCGGGCACGTGGCGGTGGATCTCCTGATCGGGGTCTGCCGTGAGATCTGCGTTCCCGTGTCGGCGAGGCTGGAGGCGAGCGTCGAGGCCGAGCCTTCGCTCGCCGACAAGCGGGCGGTGCGCGCCGCCTTCGCTGGCCTCCCCGCGCCGGCCGCGCCCGGCCGGATCGCGCTCCTGCCCCCGGCAGAGGGCGAGGCCGGCCGCCTCCTGCGCGTCGCGGTGGGAGCCGAGGACGGAGGCGCCGATCTCTTCGTTTCGGCCGCGCCCGGCTGGCGCTTCGGACCGCCGCGGCGCGAGGCGGAAGGCGACGAGGCGGGACGAGCGCTCTTCCTCGTTCCGATCACCGCCCGCCCCGGTGGAACGAGCCCCGAGGCCATGCCGGACGGGGTCGACATCGTCCTGTCTTCGGGCGACAAGGCCGTAACCGCGTCGAGTCTCTCGATTCGGTGAGGCGGCGCCACGCTTTCGTCCTGGCCGGTGCCGCTGGGCGAACCATCTCACCCGCGTTCCGGCCCATCCGACGCCGGCCTGTTTCTTCGAGCTTCGAGCACCCATGACCATCAGCATCGGCGATCGCATTCCGGAAGCGACACTCAAGACGCGGCTCGAGGACGGCCCGGCCAACATCACCACCGACGAGATCTTCGCCGGTCGCAAGGTGGTCCTGTTCGGCGTACCCGGCGCCTTCACGCCCACCTGCTCGATGAACCACCTGCCGGGCTACCTGGAGCACGGCGACGCGATCCGCGCCAAGGGCGTCAATACGATCGCGGTGGTGGCGGCCAACGACGTCCACGTGATGAACGCCTGGCGCAAGTCCGTCGAAGCGGGCGACCGCATCCTGTTTCTCGCCGACGGCAATGCCGACTTCATCCGCGCGCTCGGCCTCGACATGGACATGAGCGCGGCCGGAATGGGGACCCGCTCCAAGCGCTTCTCGATGATCGTCGAGAACGGCGTGGTGAAGGCGGTGAACGTCGAAGACTCGCCGGGCAAGGCGGAAACCTCGGGCGCCGCGGCACTTCTCGAACAGCTCTGAACGGTCCGCGCGGCAGGTCCGCAGGTCTTCAACCATTCCAGCGAAGAATCCGCGCCGCCGGTCCGACCGGGACATGGCGGGCGGATCGTCGCCAGGCTAAAGACGTGGCTGCGAAGCCGTCTGCGGAATGCGCTCGGCTCGTCCCGGCTGGGAGGCCTGTCCGATGCAGCGCATGCAAACCCTCGTTCCCGTGCTCGGCATCCTTGCCGGCCTTTGCGCGCCGGGCGCCGCCCTCGGGCAAGGCGGAGACGAGCTGCCCTTCGTCGGGCGCTGGAACTGCGAGGTGGCCGAGTTCGCCTTCACCGATACGACCTACGATAACGGCGCCGAGGTGCTGCCGATCCGGGAGGTCCAGGAAGGCACCGACGGCTCCTACACGCTGTTCTTCGACAACGACTACATGATCACCCTGTCCGGCTTCACCGGCGACGAGATGGGCTGGTTCAGCCACGAGAGCGGCGACAACTTCGCCTGCACGCGCCTGGCCGACTGAGCCGGCCGCTTCCGAGCATTTTTCGCGAACGTCCCGGCTCGTCGACGCGCCTGCGAGCCGAGGCGCGATGCCGTCCGCGCGGGCGGCCGTTCTCGCGCTGCGCCCTTTTCCAGCACCGGATTCCTCCATGCCGTCCTCACGCCTGCAGCGCCTGACGCTCGTCCTCCTTCTCGGCGCGAGCTTCGCGCCCGCCCCGCTCTGGGCGCGCACGGCCATGCCCGATCTCGGCCCGGCCGCCTTCCCGGCCCGGCCGGCTCCCCTCCTGATGGCCCAGGAGGACGGTGGCGAATACGTCGAGGAGCCGGCTTACGAAGAGCCCGTCCAGGACGAGCCGGCCTACGAGGAACCGGCCTACGAGGAGCCGGCGGCCGAGGAGCCCGTTTACGAGGAGCCGGCTCAGGACGAACCGGCCTATGAGGAACCCGCTCCCTCCGAGGAGCCCGCCTACGAAGAACCGGTTCAGGAAGAGCCCGCTTACGAGGAGCCCGCCCAGGAGGAGCCGGTCTTCGAGGAGGAGGCTCCGGACGAGCCGACCTACGAGGAGCCCGCCCCTATCGAGGAGGCGGCTCCGGACGAGCCGGCCTACGAGGAGCCCGCGCCCGCCGAGGAGCCGTCCTTCGAGGAACAGCAGGCGGCGGAGCCTGCGGCCGAGGAGCCCGCCGTCGAAGAGGAACAGCAGGCGGAAGAGCCCGCCGCGAGCGAGCCGGCGGCCGACGAGCCGGTTGAAGCCGAGACCGCGACGGACGAGCCGCAGGCCGAGGAGCCGGCGAGCGAGGATGCCGCCGCCGATCCCGATGCAGCCGATGCCGACGCAGCCGCCGCCGACGAAGCGCCCGCTGATGCCGCGGAGGAACCCGCGCAAGCCGATGCCGCGTCGGAATCCGACACGGGCGCCGCGACCGAGGAGAGCGCGAGCGATGAGTCCCCCGCGGCCGACGACGCGGCCGTCGAGGCCACGGTGGAAGCGGAAGCCGGCGAGCCCCTGATCGAAGAGGCTCCCGACGCGCCGGAAGAAGCGGAAACCGTTCTCGCCGACGAGGGGCTTGCCGAGGCGGCGGTGTCGCCCGACGAAATCGCCGCCGACGTCGCAGCTGCGGCCGAGGAAGCGCCGGAACTCGACGCGGACGGCGAGATCGCCGAAACGCTGCCCGTGGGCGAGGACGTCGCCCCGCAGGACGTCGCCCCGCTCTTCGACAGCGCCAAGCTGGACGAGGCGCCGCAAGCCGAGCCCGACGCGGCCAGCGAGGCGCCCCCGCCGACCTCGGACGCGGCGGTTCAGGCCTTCGCCCTGCCCCAGAGCTTCGCCGAGGAACGCTTCGCCCCCGGCGAGACGCTGGCGACGCCGCCGCAGTTCGCCCAGCCCTCCGGCGACACGACGGTGATCGTCAACGAGACCAACACGACGATCAACACCACCACCATCAACAACACGGTCATCTACGAGTCGAACGACACGCTGATCGTCAACGACTACCGCGGCTACGAGGAGCGGCTGACCGCCTGGGGCTACGACGACTTCGCCTATCGGCGGCTCGACGGCGGCTACTACTCGGAAGCGGCGACCAACCGCGACGGCTCGGTGGTGACGACGGTCTACGACGCCTACGGCAACATCGTCGAGCGGACCTATTACGACCGCTACGGCAATCCGTACGTCCTGTCCTGGTACGACGTTTCGGCCGGTCCCATCACCTACGAGGACGTTGGCCGGCGCCTGCCCCCGCTGCGCCCGCGCTTCCCCGCCCGCTACTACGTCCTCGCCTACGAGGATACCGACGCGGACGAGGTCTACCGCTTCCTGTCGAAGCCGCCGGTGGAGCAGGCGCGGCGCCTCTACTCGATCGACGAGGTCAAGCGCTCGGCCCGCCTTCGCGACACGCTGCCCCGCGTCGAGCTCGGCAAGCTGAGCTTCGCCACGGGCTCGGCCAAGATCGACAAGCGCCAGGCGCAGGGGCTGAAGGGCATGGCGGCCGCGATGCTGAAGCAGATTCGCGCCAACCCGGCCGAGACCTTCCTGATCGAGGGCCACACCGACGCCGTCGGCAGCGCCCGCGACAACCTCGTCCTGTCGGACCGGCGCGCCCGCGCCGTTGCGGAGGCGCTGACGCGCTATTACGGCGTGCCGGCGCAGAACCTCTACACGCAGGGCTACGGCGAGGACTTCCTAAAAGTGAAGACGAACGGAGCCTCCCAGGCCAATCGTCGCGTCACGGTGCGCCGCACGACGCCGCTCGTCACCGCCGCGAAGGGGCGCTGAACCGGCGGCACTCGCCGGACAGTCAGTAAGGACACCAATCTAAGTCAGCTTCGCCCAAGGCGGGTCCGGCACCTTTCGCCGGGTCGGCCGTTCTTGCCCCTCGGTCCCGACGACGAGGATGCGGCGGCGCGCGGGCCTTCGAGCCCGCGGCCGCCGCGCCCTGGTTCACCGCCTCGTCAGCGCGTGGCGCCGAGCGACGCCAGAACCTCCCTCGCCGCCCGCAAGCCGGTTTCCCAGGCGCCGTGCGCCGTGGAAAAGGCTTGGGGGTGCGTCGCCTCTCCCGCGAAGAACAAGCGATCCGCGACCGGCTGCGCCAGCGCCTCGCGGTCTTCCGCCCGGCCGGGCTCGGCGTGGGAGTAGGAGCCGAGCGCGTATGGGTCCTGCCCCCAGGCGGTCTCGCCGAGAACCCGCAGCCGCCGGCCGAGATCCGCGCCGAGCAGCGCCGTCAGTTCCTCCACGGCGAAGGCGCCGGCCGCGCCCTCCCCGGCCTCTTCGAGCGTCCGGGCGTGGCGGCCGCCGAGGAAGCATTCGATGTAGGGCCGCCCGAACGGCCGCAGATGGTAGCTCCCGGTCTCCGCGCGATCGGTGCGTCCGAAGAGGTGCCCGTCCGACGGCAGCGCCTCGACGTCGGCCGCGTCGAGGGCGAGGAACACCTTGTTGGCGAGGCCGAGCGGCAGGCCGGCGGCGAGATCGGCCTTGTCGGAGGCCTCCCGCGGCAGCGAAACGCGTCCGCTGGCGAGATGCGGCGTCGGGACAGCGACGATCGCGCGGCGGGCGTGCAGGGTGCCGCGCGCCGTCTCGATCGCGACGCCCTCGGCCGTCAGCGCGAGATCCGACACGGCGCAGTCGAGAACCGCGCGCGCGCCCGTCGATGCGAGCGCCAGGAGGCCGGCGCCGTAGCCGTCGCGCACCCGCCAGTTGACGCCGGTATCGACGTAGCGGGCATAGTCGATGACCGAGACGCGGTCATATTCGGCGCCGTTGTAATAGGAGCTGACGGCGTCCATCAGCGGGTTCCAGCGACCACCCGGCTCGAAGCAGTCCGCCGCGGAAGCGTCCTCGCCCGTCGCGGCCGCGGCTTCGAGACGCTCCTCGAAGGCGTCGAAGGCGGCCGCGAAGGCCTCCTGCTCGGCCTTGGGGAAGCCGAGGTCGAAACTCTGCCGGGACCAGGCGGGACGGGTGCGGTCGATCGCGAAGCCCGCGGCTTCGACGAGGGGCGCCAGCGGATTGCGGTCGGCCGAGTGGAGCCAGCCGCAGCCCCGGTCGAGCGGCAGGCCTTCGCCGAGCGTCACCGTGTGGGCGCGCCCGCCGAGCCGGTCGCGCGCGTCGAGGAGAATGACGCCGAGGCCGTGGCCCGACAGGGCCCGCGCCGCGCCGAGGCCCGCCGCTCCCGCTCCGATGATCGCGACGTCGCACGTGCCTGCCATGTCATGCCCGTTCCGGCGCCGGAGGAGAAACGAAGCGGCCGGAGGGCACCCGGCTCCGGCCGGCGGAAGATAGCCCCGTCCGCCCCATCAGCAACGGCGGGCGGCGTGTCGCATTGATCCGGGAAAGGGCGCGCCGCACCTATCGAAGCGGCGGCAATGGGGAGCGGGCATGGCGCGCAAGCATCGGGGGTTCGAGGACGGCTGGCCGGGACAGCGCGAGGCGCCGGTTCCCGAGCCCTGCTGGCTCTGCGGACGGCCGCTCGGCAAGCGCGTGGAGTGGCACCACCCCTTCCCCAAGAGCCGCGGCGGGCGCGAGACCGTGCCGGTCCACCCGATCTGCCACCGCACCATCCACGCCTGCTTCACCAATGTCGAGCTCGCCCGCCGCGCCGAGAGCGGCGAGCCCTTGTCGGACGATCCCGAGATGGCGCGCTTCCTCGACTGGATCGCGAGCAAGCCGCCGGACTTCCACGCCCCGACGCGGAAGGTCAGCTCCGGCGAGCCGGCCCCGCGGCGCGGCCGGCGGGGCGGCTAGGCCCTCGCATCCTCCAGGATCATCCGCGCCGCCTTCTCCGCGATCATGATGGTCGGCGAGTTGGTGTTGCCGGAGGTGATGGTCGGCATGACGGAGGCGTCGGCGACGCGCAGGCGCTCGACGCCGCGCAGCCGCAGCCGCGCGTCGAGAACGGCGCCGGCATCGCCCTCCGCGCCCATGCGCACCGTGCCGACGGGGTGGAAGATCGTGGTGCCGAGGTCGCCCGCGGCGCGCAGCAGCTCGGCGTCGGTCGCGACCTCCGGGCCGGGCTTCATCTCCTGCGGGCGATAGGGCGCGAGCGGCGGCTGCTCGACGATCCGGCGCGCCCATTTCAGGCTGTCGACCGCGACCTCGCGGTCCTCCTCGGTCGCGAGGTAGTTCGGCGCGATGACGGGCGGCTCGGCGGCGTCCGCTCCGGTCACGTGGACGCTGCCGCGGCTCGTCGGGCGGAGGTTGCAGACGCTGGCGGTGAAGGCGCCGTAGGGGTGGAGCCCCGAGCCCCAGCTGTCGAGCGAGAGCGGCTGGAAGTGGAATTCGAGGTTGGCCGTGGCGTAGCGCGGCGAGGATTTGACGAAGGCGCCGACCTGGCTCGGCGCCATCGTCAGCGCGCCGCGGCGGCGGAGCGCGTAGTCGACGCCCATCATCGCGCGGCGGAAAAGGTTGGCGTAGTCGGAGTTGAGCGTGCGGATGCCGTCGACGCGATAGATCGGCCGGATCTGCAGGTGGTCCTGGAGGTTCTCGCCGACGCCGGGGCTGTGGTGGACGGTCTCGATGCCGAGGCTGCCCAGGCGCGCGCCGTCGCCGATGCCGGAGCGCTCCAGGATCGCCGGCGAGCCGACCGCGCCGGCGGAGAGGACGATCTCGGCCCGCGCCTTGGCCACCCGCCGCTCGGAGCCGACGTGGTACTCGACGGCGACCGCGCGACCGTTCTCGATGCGCACCCGGTCGACGGTGACGCCCGTCTCGACGTGGAGGTTCGGGCGCTTCAGGGCGGGCTTGAGGAAGCCGCGCGCGGCGCTCCAGCGGCGGCCGTTCCGCTGGTTCACCTGGAAATAGGAGGAGCCCTCGTTGTCGCCGGTGTTGAAGTCGGGGATCTTCGGGACCCCGGCGGCTTCGGCCGCGTCGCGCACGCGGTCGAGGATGTCCCAGGTGACGCGCGGGTGCTCGACGCGCCACTCGCCCCCTGAGCCGTGGAACGCGCTCGGCCCATCCATGTGGTCTTCGAGCGCCTTGAAGACGGGAAGGACGTCGTCCCAGCCCCAGCCGGGAAGCCCCAGCTGGCGCCAGTGGTCGTAGTCGGCGGCCTGCCCGCGCATGTAGATCATGGCGTTGATGGCCGAGGAGCCGCCGAGCACCTTGCCGCGGGGATAGGCGAGGACGCGCCCGTTGAGGCCCGCCTCGGCACTGGTCTTGAACATCCAGTCGGCGCGCGGATTGCCGATGGCGAAGAGATAGCCGACGGGGACGTGGAACCAGATCCAGTTGTCGCGCCCGCCCCCTTCCAGGAGCAGCACGCGATGCCTGGGGTTCGCCGACAGGCGGTTGGCGAGGACGCAGCCGGCGGAGCCCGCCCCCGCAACGATGAAGTCGTATTCCATTTCCACCAAGGGCGCCGTTCGTTCGCGTCTCGTTTGGCCGCGCGATCCGGCGCGGCGACGCGAGCGTAGCGGGCGGACGGGGATGGCTCAAGGAAGGGGATGGGGCGAAATGGCCGGTCGGCGGCGGGGACCGGGATCCCCGCGCAGGGGACGCGCATTCTTGTCCGCTGCGAAGCGCCCCCTTGCCCATCGACGGAAAAAGGCTACTCATTATAGCACCTGAATAGACATTTCGTTTCTTTCCGCCCGGCATCGGGCTGCGTAGCGTTTGATAAACGTTCAACGACGGGACTGAGCGACCATGTCAGACACCATCGACCGGCCTGCATCCGCTTCCGCCGCCTCGCGCTCGCGCGGCGGCCGGGCGGCCCTGCCTGCCGCCGGCCTCTGGCGCGACCTCGCCTGGACGGCCGGCTCCTTCGGGTTGATCCTCACGCTCCTCTTCGGCCTGGCCCCGGGGCAGGCCGAGAGCCATCCGGAGCCGAGGGCGCACACCGCGCTCGCGGCGCTTGCCGACTGATGGCCGCGGCGGGCGGTTTTCGCCTCTGGCTGTCGTGGCTCGGGCAGGCATCCACCGTTTCCGGCGGTCCGCGCAGCCCCGGCGCTGGCGCATCCCTACGCAATTGTCTATATGCGAACTCGATAGAAGGGACGTTCGAGTTCGCGTGCAGGCAGGACGACGATGCTGACGATGAAGGGCAAGTACGGGCTGAAGGCCATGGTGCACCTGGCCGGCGCCCCGGACGGCCGGTTGACGCTGTCGGAGGAGATCGCCCGCTCGCACTCCATCTCGAAGAAGTTCCTGGACGCGATCCTGGGCGAGCTCAGGAATGCCGGCTTCGTTCACGCCCGCAAGGGGCGCGGGGGCGGCTACGCCCTGTCGCGCTCGGCGGCGGACATCCGGGTTGGCCACGTCCTGCGCGTCCTCGACGGGCCACTCGCCCCGATCCCCTGCGCCAGCCGGACCGCCTATCGACGCTGCGACGACTGCCGGGACGAGGAAGCCTGCGCGGTGCGCCTCGTGATGCTGGAAGTGCGCAACGCCATCTCGGCGGTGCTCGACAATCGCACGCTCGCGGAACTCGCGGCCATGCCGGGTCTCCTGGACGAGGATTCGCAGTCCCGGGAACTCGCGCTGAACGCCTGATCCCGGCATCCGCGGGAGGCCGGTCGTGAGCGCCGGCCGCGTCGTGATCGTCGGCGGAGGCGCGAGCGGGATCATCCTCGCCGCCCGCCTTCTCGGCGAGACCGGTGGACGGTTGCGCGTCGCCATCATCGAGCCGCGCGAGGCGATCGGCGCCGGCCTCGCTTATTCCACCGACGAGCCCGCCCACCTCCTCAACACGCGCGCGGGCTCGATGAGCGCCTATCCCGAGGACCCCGACCATTTCTGGCGCTGGCTCCTCCAGAGCGGCGCGGCGGCGGATCTCGACTGCTCCGATCCCTTCTGCTTCGTGTCGCGCCGGCTCTACCGGCGCTATCTCGCCGACCTCGTCGCGCCCTGGCTGCCGGAGCTCGGCGGCGACGGGCGGCTGCAATGGATCCAGGCAAGCGCCGTCGATGTGTCGGAGACCGCGACGGGCGTCGCGGTGGTTCTCGATGACGGGCGGACCGAGATCGGCCAGGCGGCGGTGCTGGCCACCGGCCACGCGGTTCCCGCGGCCGGCGCGAGCGCGCCCTATGGAAGCTGCTGGTCCTCGCCGGCCGAACTCGGCGTCAATGAAACGGACGACGTCCTGATCCTCGGCACCGGGCTCTCGATGATCGACACGGTGGTGGCGCTGTCGCGCGCCAAGCACCGCGGGCGCATCCTGGCGCTGTCGCGCCACGGGCTCCTGCCGCAGGTCCACCGCCGCTCGCATCCCTTGAAGCTCGACGCCGCCGATATCCCCTTCGGCACCCAGACCTCCTTCCTGCTGCACTGGCTGCGCGACACGGTGCGCTGGGCGGCGAGTGAGGGACGCGACTGGCGCGACGTCGTCGACGCGCTTCGCCCGCACACGCAGACCCTCTGGCAGGCCCTGCCGCTGAGCGCCAAGACGCGCTTCATCCGCCACGCCCGCACCTATTGGGAGGTGCACCGCCACCGCATGCCGCCGGAAGCCGAGCAGTCGATCCGGGCGGCCGTGGCGACCGAACGGCTGGCGATCCGCGCCGGCCGCCTCCTCGGCGTCGAGGCGGGCGAGGACGGGCGCAAGGCGGCGCGCATCCGACTGCGCGGGGGCGCGGAGGAGGTGCGCGGCTTCCACCACGTCCTCGACGGCACGGGGATCCTGCGCGACCCGGCGGCGGACGCGTCGAGCCTCGCCGGCCGGCTCGTGTCGCGCGGGCTCGCGCGCACCGATCCGCTGCGGCTCGGGCTCGACGTCGACGCAAGCTGCGCGCTCATCAACGGGGACGGACAGGCCTCACCGCGGATCTTCGCCGTCGGGCCGCTCACCAAGGCGCGGTTCTGGGAGATCACGGCGATCCCCGACATCCGCGTGCAGTGCGCGAGCCTCGCCCAGACGGTGGCCGCCCGCATTGCCACGCCGGGACCGACGCGCGAGGTCGCAGCCGTGGTTTGACCGCGGCGGGGAGAGGCGTATTCCGGGGGCACGAAGTCCGCCAGACGAGGCCGTTCCCCATGAGCACTCCCTCCCCCGCCGCCCCGCCGCGCCTTGCCAGCCACATCGCCGGCGCCTACCGGCCGAACCCGCAGCTCGCGACCTTCCGGACGATCAACCCGGCGACGGGCGCTGTTCTCGCCGAGATCGAGACCGCCGGCGAGGCCGAGGTCGAGGCGGCGGTCGCGGCGGCCAAGGCCGCGCAGCCGGCCTGGGGCGCGATGACGGGTACGGAGCGCGGGCGAATCCTCAAGCGCGTCGCCGACCTCCTTCGCGCGCGCAACGACGAGCTGGCGCTGATCGAGACGCGCGACACCGGCAAGCCGGTGCAGGAGACCCGCGTCGTCGACGTGATCTCGGGGGCCGACTGCATCGAATACTTCGCCGGGCTCGCGGCTTCGCTGGTCGGCGAGCACGTGGACCTCGGCCCGTCCGCCTTCGGCTACACCCGACGCGAGCCGCTGGGAATCGTCGCGGGGATCGGGGCCTGGAACTATCCCCTCCAGATCGCCTGTTGGAAGGCCGCGCCCGCGCTCGCCGCGGGCAACGCGATGATCTTCAAGCCGGCCGAGCTGACGCCGCTGACCGCCCTCAAGCTCGCCGAGATCATGGCCGAAGCCGGCGTTCCGGCCGGCATCTTCAGCGTCGTCCAGGGCGCCGCCGAGACCGGGCGGCTGCTCTCGCGCCACCCGGCTATCGCCAAGATCTCGCTGACCGGGGAGGTCGGCACCGGCCGCAAGGTGATGGCGGACGCGGCAAGCACGCTGAAGCAGGTGACGCTGGAGCTCGGCGGCAAGTCGCCGCTGATCGTCTTTTCCGACGCCAACCTCGACGACGCGGTCGGCGGGGCGATGCTCGCCAACTTCTATTCCGCGGGCGAGGTCTGCTCGAACGGCACGCGCGTCTTCGTCGAGAGAACCGTGCGCGACGCCTTTCTGGAAAAGCTCGCCGCGCGCACCCGCGCCATGCGGATCGGCAATCCCGAGGACGAGGCGACGCAGGTCGGCGCGCTGATCTCGCGCGAGCACATGGAGAAGGTGCTCTCCTACATCGAGGCGGGCAAGGCGGAAGGCGCCAAGATACTCGTCGGCGGCGCGCGGGCGGCCGAGGGAAGCGGCGGCTTCTTCGTCGAGCCGACGGTGTTCGACGGCTGCTCGGACGGAATGCGCATCGTGCGCGAGGAGATCTTCGGCCCGGTGATGACGGTGCTCTCCTTCGAAACCGAGGAGGAGGTGATCGCCCGCGCCAACGATACGGAATTCGGCCTCGCCGGGGGCGTCTTCACGCGCGACCTCGCCCGGGCGCACCGAGTCGTGGCGCGGCTCGAAGCCGGCACGACCTGGATCAACACCTACAACATCACCCCCATCGAGCTGCCCTTCGGCGGCGCCAAGCAGTCCGGCCTCGGCCGCGAGAACGGCCGCGCGGCGCTCGACGCACACACGCAGGTGAAGAGCGTCTACGTGAACCTCGGGAGCGTCGACGCGCCGTATTGAGGAAAAACGGCAGCGACGAGCTCACTTCTCCCGCCGGCGGGAGAAGGTGCCGGCAGGCGGATGAGGGTGGTTCGTGAAGGACGCGGCGCAAGTTCTTCGCTTGGCCACTTCGCGGCCGACACCCTCATCCGGCGCGTCGCGCCCCCTCTTCCACAGGCGGACGCGGGAAGCAGCGCCGCGTTCTGATCGGCCGCGGCATTGTGACTCGGCAATGGTCAGGCGGGGAACGTGTGGAATCCCGGCGGATTCGGTTCTTCATGCCTCAGACACGCGCTCCCTCGCCCGGCGAAGGCCGATTGTTCGAATCACCGCCGGCGCCCGCGGAGCCGCGGGCCCGGCCGAAGCGGGTGGTCGCGAGGGCCGTGGCGGCGGCGGACCCGGCGCTCGCCGCCAAGGCGATGGTCGTCCATGAGCGGCTGTGCGCCGCGTACGGCTGCCCGATCGCCTATTTCCACAACCTCGATCCCTTGAGCGAGCTGGTCTCCTCGCTCCTGTCGCACCGGACGCGCAACGCCGACTCGGGGCGGGCCTTCAAGCGGCTGCGGGAGCGCTTTCCCGATTGGGCCGACATGATCGCGGCGCCGACGGACGAGGTCGAGGCGTTGATCGAGGGGGTGCGCTGGCCGGAGCTGAAGGCGCCGCGCCTCCAGGAGATCCTGGCGGCGGTGCGGGACCGGACGGGCGGACTGTCGCTCGACTTTCTCGGGAGCATGAGCGTGCCGGAGGCGCGGGCTTGGCTGGAAGAGATCCCCGGCGTCGGGCCGAAGACGAGCGCGGCGGTCCTGTCCTTCTCGACGCTCCGGATGCCGGCGCTGCCGGTGGACAGCCACCATCACCGCGTCGCGCAGCGGCTGGGGCTGGTGGGACCGCGCGTGGACGTCGGGCCGGCGCACCCGATCCTGCGGGCGCAGCTGCCGGAGGACTGGAGCGCGCAGGACATCTACGACAACCACGAGGTGCTGATGATCCATGGACAGAAGGTCTGCCACTTCCGCCGGCCGGCCTGCGGTGCCTGCGTGCTGGCGGACATCTGCCCGAGCGCGTTCCGCGTCGCCTGACCCCTATTCCTCCACGGCGAGGACGGCGAGGCAATCGCCGGGTTGAACGAGGCCGGGGAAGTGGCGGGCGGCCAGAAGTCCGTCCATCCGCGCCCTGAACTCGGCCGGTGCGGCTCCGGTGCGCAGGACCGGGTGGACGCGGGCGATAAGGTCGCCCGAGCGCACCGCGTCGCCGAGATCGACGGCGGGCTCGACGAGGCCTTCGACATCCGAAAAGGTGAAGCAGGCGTCCGAGGGCATGGCGAGCCAGCGGGTGGGCTCGTCCGGCTTTTCGACTGCGCCGGACAGGATGCCGGCATGGCGCAGGAGGTTGGCGGCGCCGCGCCTGGCGATGGCGATGGTGCGCGCCGTGGCCGTGCCGCCGCCGCCGAGCTCGGTGGTGACGAAGACCTTGCCCATCTCCTCGGCCGCCGTGTCGAGCATGCCGACGGCGTCGATCTCCAGCATCCGCATCGAGAAGGGCGCACCGAAGGCCTCGACGGCAGCGAAGCTTGACGCCTCCTGGCGCTTGTCGGGCAGGATGTGGGCGGCGGCGAAGGGCAGGAAGTCGAGCGTCCTGCCGCCCGAATGGAAGTCGAGGACGATGTCGGCCAGCGGCAGCAGGTGGCGCTGGACGTAGTCGGCGATCTTCTGCGTGACCGTGCCGTCCGGGCGCCCGGGAAAGGTCCGGTTGAGGTTGCCCTTGTCGATCGGCGACGTTCGCGTGCCGGCGCGGAAGGCTGGATAGTTGAGCGCGGGAACGATGATCACGCGGCCGGAGACAGCCGCGGGATCGAGCGTGCGGGCGAGGTCGAAAAGCGCGGCCGGGCCTTCGTACTCGTCGCCGTGATTGCCGCCGGTGAGGAGCGCGGTCGGCCCCTCGCCGTTCGTCACCACCGTGATCGGGATCATCACCGCGCCCCAGGCGGAATCGTCGCGGCTGTGGGGCAGGCGCAGGTGGCCGTGGGAGACGCCCTCGGCCTCGAAGTCGATCGTCGGCGAGATGGGGGACGGGCGCATGGCGGCCTCAGTCCTTGACGAGGAGCTTGCGGGGAACGTCGGCCAGGAGCTCGTAGCCGGTCTCGGTGATCACCAGGGATTCGGTGATCTCCAGGCCCATGTTCTCCAGCCACAGCCCGGTCATGAAGTGGAAGGCCATGCCGGGGCGCAGCTGCGTGCGCTCGCCGGGACGGAGCGACATGGTGCGCTCGCCCCAGTCCGGCGGATAGGACAGGCCGATCGAGTAGCCGGTGCGGCTGTCCTTCACGATGCCATAGCGCTTGAGGACGGCGTAGTAGGCGTTGGCGATGTCCTCGCAGGTGTTGCCCGGGCGCGCGGCGGACAGGCCCGCCTCCATGCCCTCCAGCGTGGCCTGCTCCGCGTCGAGGAAGGCCTGCGTCGGCTTCCCCAGGAAGACGGTGCGCGAGAGCGGGCAGTGGTAGCGCTTGTGAACGCCGGCGATCTCGAAGAACGTCCCCTCCCCGGCCTTCATCGGCTTGTCGTCCCAGGTGAGGTGCGGGGCCGCGGCATCCGCGCCCGAGGGCAGCATCGGCACGATCGCGGGATAGTCGCCGCCATGGCCGCCGACGCCGCGGATGCCGGCGTCGTAGATCTCGGCGACGAGGTCGCACTTCCGCATGCCGGGCTCGATGACGGCGGCGATGCGCTCGTGCATGGCCGTCACGATGCGGCCGGCAATGCGCATGTAGTCGAGCTCGGCCGGGCTTTTGACCGCGCGCTGCCAGTTGACGAGGCCGGCGGCGTCGAGGATGCGGGCGTTGGGCAGGCCCGCCTGGATCGCGCGGTAGGCGGCGGCGGAGAACCAGTAATTGTCCATCTCCAGCCCAAGCGTCAGCCGGTCCCAGCCGCGGCCGGCGACGACGTCGCAGAGGACGTCCATCGGGTGGCGCTCGGTGGATTGGACGTAGTGATCGGCATAGCCGACGATGTCGGCCTCGCCGAGCCAGGCGGTGCGCTTGGCCCCTTCCGCGTCCATGCCGCGGCCGAACCAGACGGGATCGCCGTCCGGGCCGACGAGGACGCCCTGGTGGACGTAGAAGCTCCAGCCGTCGTAACCGGTCAGCCAGGCCATGTTGGAGGGATCGGAGACGAAGAGGAGCTCGATCCCCTTCTCCTCCATGGCCTCGCGGGTGCGGGCGAGCCGCGCCGCGTACTCGTCCCGCGAAAAGTTCAGAACCGGCTCCGCCATGCCGCATGCTCCTTGGTGCTCAGCGAGGCGAAGGATGCGACGGGAGGCGCCGGCTCGGCAAGCCGGCCTTAACGCCGCCGCGGTTGCGGGCGTGACTGGCGGAAACGGCGAACCGATTCGCCGCTGCGGAGCCAGGGGGAGCACGGGACGATGACGCATCCGAAGACGAGGGGGCGCCGCGTGGCGCTGGCTCTGGCGGCCGTCCTGGCGGCGGGCGTCGTTCTGCCTGCGTGGGCCGCCGAGCCCGGAGCGATCAAGCGGGTGACGCTGTCCTCCGGGGGGCTCGCGGAGCTGATGCGCACGCTGCCCGTCGCGAGGGGCGGCGAGGTGTCCTTCGAGGTGCCCATCGAGCAGGTCGACGACGTGCTGAAGAGCCTCGTGGTGATCGGCGGCGCGGCGCGCGTGTCGTCCTTCAGCCTGGGCGGCGCGGCGCCGGTGGAGGAAACCTTCCGGCGCATGCCCTTCTCGGCCGAGGACCTCACGGGCCTGCCGAGCCTCCTCGGCCGGCTCGGGGGCGTGGCGGTGGAGGTGAAGGGCGCCGGCGCGCCGCTGTCGGGCACGGTTCTCGGCGTATCGACCCGCCAAGGCGCGGACGGAGCGCAGACCCCGGTTCTCGCCGTGGTCGCGGACACCGGCGAGGTCACCGACGTGCCCCTGGCGCCGGGCGTCCTCGTGCGCATCCTCGACGACGGCGTGCGCGCCAAGATCGCCGAAGCCTCCGCGGCGCTCGGCCGCGCCAAGGCCGAGGGCTCGCGCACCATCACCCTGAAGCTCGACGGGCCGGCCGGGGGCACGGCCGACATCGCCTACGTCGTCGCCGCGCCGCTCTGGAAATCCGCCTATCGCGTCGTCGCGGACGGCGCGACCGGCACCGCGCGGCTGCAGGCCTGGGCGGTCCTGGAGAACGCGACCGGC
Source organism: Antarcticirhabdus aurantiaca (assembly GCF_009765365.1). GTDB lineage: Bacteria > Pseudomonadota > Alphaproteobacteria > Rhizobiales > Rhizobiaceae > Antarcticirhabdus > Antarcticirhabdus aurantiaca. Next base: position 32,894 of record NZ_VTOM01000028.1, on the reverse strand, counting down.
GAGACGTGGGACGACGTCGCTCTGACGCTGGTCTCGGGCGCGCCGGTGACGCTGCGCCAGCGCCTGTTCGAGCGCTACTGGCGCGAGCGGCCGGACGTGCCGGTGGACGTCGCGGGCGTCGCCGAGCCGCGGCCCGACGAGGGCGCGATGGGCGCCGGGGGATCAGCGCGGGCCGCCAAGGAGTCGCGCGGGCGGCTCGTCGACATGGAGGCGGCCCCGCCGCCGATGGCGCTCGCCGCTCCCGCGCCCATGGCCGAGATGGCCTATGCGGACGTCGCGGACGTCCAGGCAGCGACGGGCTCCGAGGGCGACCTCGCGGCGACCTTCGCGATCGACGCGCCGGTGGACCTCGCAGCCGGCGACACGCTGTCGGTGCCGATCCTCGACGCGAGCGTCGAGGCGGAGCGCGTCGCGCTGTTCCAGGCGGGCGCGACGGGACCGCACCCCTTGGCCGCGCTCAGGCTCGTCAACGGGACCGGCGCGAGCCTGCCGCCGGGGATCCTCACGATCTTCGACGCGGCGGACGGGCATCTCGGCGACGCGCAGCTCCTCGGCTCGGCGCCGGGCGAGTCGCGGCTCGTGTCCTTCGCGCTCGACCGCAAGGTGCGCATCCTGCGCGAGGAAGAGCCGCTGCGCTCGCTCGTTCGCGTGAAGAGCGTGGACGGCGCGCTCTCGGCCGAGTTCCGCTCGCGCATCCGCACGACCTACCGGATCGAGGGAGCCGCCGACGGGCCGCGCAAGGCCGTGGTCGAGCACGCGAAGCGGCCGGGCTGGGACTTTTCCGGCGCCACGGTCGAGGGCGAGACCGAAACGGTGAGGCGCCTGACGGCCGACGTGCCCGCGGGCGGGTCGGCGCTGATCGAGGCGGTGGACGAGCGGCTGGACGAGGAGGTCATCGCGCTCGACGATGCCGAGCCCGACCTGGTGCTCTCCTGGGCCTCCGAGCTGAGCGACCCGGCGCAGAAGGCGGCCCTGTCCGACTTGGCGAGCGCGCGCCGCGAGATCGCGAACATCGAGGCGCGCATCGAGGAAGCGGACGCGCGGCGCGACGCGATCGCGGACGAGCAGGCGCGCATCCGCGCCAACCTCGCCGCGGTGCCGGAGGGCAGCGCCCTCGCCCGCGGCTATCTCGACGACCTCACCGCGCAGGAAGCGGAGCTCGACGCCATCCGCGCGGCGCGTCCCGACCTCGACGCGCGGCTGCGGGCGCAGCGCGAGGCCGCGGCGGAAGCCTTGCGCCGGCTATAGAAGCGGCGGCTCCTGCCCTTGAAGGGCGGGGCCCCGGCCCTCATGTCCCGGCGCCCGCCAGAGGCGGCACGAACAACCGCACCGGACCCGACGTCATGACCGACCAAGCCCCCCGCATTCCCTTCAGCGACGGCCGCGCCATTCCGCAGCTCGGCCTCGGCGTCTGGCGCACGCCCGACGACGTGGCTGTCACGGCCGTCGCGGCGGCCCTCGAAGCAGGCTATCGCCACGTCGACACGGCGGCGGTCTACGAGAACGAGCGGGGCGTCGGCGAAGGCCTGCGGCGGGCCGGCCTGCCGCGCGGCGACGTCTTCGTCACCACCAAGCTGTGGAACGAGGACCAGGGGTACGATTCGACGCTGCGCGCCTTCGACAAGAGCCTGGAACGGCTCGGGCTCGATCACGTCGACCTCTACCTCATCCACTGGGCCTCGCCCTGGCGCGGGCTCTTCGTCGACACGTGGCGCGCCTTTATCCGGCTGCGCGAGGAAGGTCGCGTCACCTCGATCGGGGTGTCGAACTTCGAGGCCGAGCATCTCGATCGCCTGATCGAGGAAACGGGCGTCGCGCCGGTGATCAACCAGATCGAGCTGCATCCGCGCTTCCAGCAGCGCGCGCTGCGCGAGGCCAATGCCGCGCGCGGGATCGTGACGGAATCCTGGAGCCCGCTCGGGCAAGGGCAGCTCCTCGCCGACCCCGTGGTGGCGCGCGTCGCCGCCAAGCACGGCAAGACGCCGGCCCAGACGATCATCCGCTGGCACATCGACAACGGCCTCGTGGTGATCCCGAAGTCGGTGACGCCGAGCCGCATCGTCGAGAACGCCGCCGTCTTCGACTTCCGTCTGGACGAGGACGACATGCGCGCCCTGGCCGGCCTCGACTCGCGGGACGGGCGCATCGGCTCGAACCCGATGACCGCGACCTTCTGAAAACGCGCGGGAGCGGACGGATCCGTTATCCGCGCCCGTCCGCTTCCAGGAAGATCGCGACGAGATCGGAGGCGTTGCGCGCCTCCATCTTGTCCATGAGGTTGGCCCGGTGGACTTCGACGGTGCGGGGGCTGAGCCCGAGTTCGTGGGCGATGATCTTGTTGGGCTTGCCGGCCGCGATGCGCTCCAGCACTTGCCGCTCGCGCGGGGTCAGGCGACGCAGGCGCTCGCCGAGAGCGCCCTTCCGGCGCGCCCGCTCGCTGTCGGCCGTTCCCTGTTCCAGCCCCTTGCTGAGGACGGCGAGCAGAGCCCCCTCCTCGAAGGGCTTCTCGATGAAGTCCATCGCGCCCCCCTTCATGGCGCGAACCGCCATGGCGACGTCGGCATGGCCCGTCATCACCACGAAGGGCATGGCGATGCCGCGGGCGCGCAGCGCCTGCAGGAGCTCGATCCCGTCCATGCCGGGCATGCGCACGTCGCACAGGACGCAGCCCGCCGCGTCCGGCTCCAGGACGTCGAGGAAGCCCTGCGCCGATTCGTAGATCCGCGCCGGGATGTCGCTGGCCGCGAGCAGGAAGGCGATCGACCGGCGCACGGCCTTGTCGTCGTCGATGACGTGGACCACCGCCTCACCGGACATCGGCGACCCCGCCGGTGCGCGCGCGGCGCAAGGTGAAGCGGAAGATCGTGCCGGCCGGCGGGTTCGGTTCGGCAGCGATGTGGCCGCCATGCGCCTCGACGATGGTGCGGCAGATCGAGAGGCCGACCCCCATGCCCTCGCGCTTGGTGGTGACGAAGGGCTGGAAAAGGTTGGAAGCGACGCTCGGCAGAAGGCCGGGCCCGGTATCGGCCACGACGATCTCGACGAGGTTGCCGGGTGCGGGGAGCGTCGTGATGGTCAGCTCTCGGCGCACCGCTCCCTCCATCGCCTCGACGGCATTGCGCAGGAGGTTGAGGAGGACCTGCTGGATCTGGATGCGGTCGACGAAGACGGTCGGCACTTCCGGGTCGAGCCGGAAGGCGACCCGCACGCCCTTTTCCTTGGCCCCGACGAGCGCCAGGGCGCTCGCCTCCTCCACGAGCCGCGACAGGCTCTCCGGCTCGCGCCGGCTCTCGCCGCGCGACACGAACTCGCGCAGCGATCGGATGATGCGGCCGGCGCGCATCGCCTGGGCCGCGGCCTCCTCGACGGCCTCGGCGACGAGGCGGCCTTCCGCCCCCGGCAGGTTCTCGAGGAGGCGCGAGCAGCCGCGCATGTAGTTCGAGATCGCCGTCAGCGGCTGGTTCAGCTCGTGCGCGAGCGCCGAGGCCATCTCGCCGAGCGCGGTGTAGCGCGACATGTGCAGGAGCTCGCCCTGGATCTTGCGCATGCGCTCCTCGGCCTTCCGGTTCTCGGTGAGGTCGCGGATGAAGCCGATGAAGGAGCGGGTACCGGCCGTGCGCACCTCGCCGACCGAAAGCTCCATGGGAAAGGTCGAGCCGTCGTGGCGCTGGCCGAAAACGACGCGTCCCACCCCGATGACGCGGCGCTCGCCGGTCGCCTCGTAGCGGGCGAGGTAGCCGTCATGGGCGCTGCGATAGGGTTCGGGCATCAGGGCGCGAACGTTCCGGCCGATCATGGCGCCGGCCGGGTAGCCGAAGAGGCGCTCGGCGGCCTTGGAGAAGGACTGGATGCCGCCCGCCTCGTCGATCACCACCATGGCGTCGGGCACGGTCTCCAGGATCGAGCGCAGGTGCTCCTCGCCGACCTTGCGCTCGTGGATGTCCTCGGTCGAGCCGTACCATTTCAGGATGCAGCAGTTCTCGTCGAAGCGGGCGAAGGCCCGCGAATGCATCCAACGGTAGCCTCCGTCGAGCATCCGGACGCGGTGCTCCACGGCGTAGGGCTCGCCGCTGTGGACGCAGACCAGCCAAGCGTCGGCCGTTCGCTTGAGGTCGTCGGGATGGATCGCATCGGCCCAGCTGGTGCCGGTGCCGGGCGTTCCCGTCCATTCGCGCCAGCGCTCCGCGACGCGGTCGAGCCGGCCGTCGGGCGTGGCCGTCCAGGCGACCTGCGGGTTCAGCTCGGCGGCGTAGCGGTAGTTCTCCTCGCTTTCGACGAGGCGCCTCTTCACCTCGCTGCGCTGGCGCATCGACATGACCTGCGCTGTCGTGTCGGTGCAGACGCAGAGGAGGCCTCCCACCGCGCCGCCGCTCTCGCGCACGGGGCTGTAGGAAAAGGCGTAGTGCCGCTCCTCGAAGCCCGCGCCGCGATCGATCGTCAGCGCGATGTCGTCCATGGAAATCGCCTCTCCGGCGAAGACGCGATCCACCATCGGGCTGAGGCTGTCGCGCAGCTCCGTCCACACCTCGAAGAAGGGACGGCCGAGGGCATAGGGGTGCCTCGCGCCGATGATCTGCGCATGCGCGGCGTTGTAGAGAAACGATCGCTCGGCGCCCCAGAGCAGGAACATCGGCTGGCTGGCGGCGAGAACGGTGGAGGCGAGCACCCGGGCCTCCACCGGCCAGTCCTCGAAGGGGCCGAGAGCGCTGCTCGACCAGTCCAGCGCAGCGATGCGCTCCACCTGGTCGAAAGGCGGCGGCTCGGTGACGAAAGGAATGCCGCGCCGCTCTCCGCGCTCGGCGATGAGACTGTTCAAACCCGCCATTCGCGCATGCTGCCGTTGGGATCCCAGAATTTAAGACAAACATACAGATTATGCTTTCCACCGGCTACAAGCCCATGGGACGTGCCCGCTCGCAGAAATCTCGCGCAGAACGAGTGTCGGAATGGCCGAAACGACGGTGCAGGCGGCCGATCGGCACAACCATGGAGTTCAGACGAGCGGGAGCGGCTCAGTACAACCACGGAATCTACAAGCGTTCCTCGATCCGCTAGCATGTGTTCGATCCGACCCGGAACGCCTGCGATGCCGACGCATCCTCCAAAGGCCTGCCGCGGCGGAACTCGACTTTTCAGGATCCAGGCCCCGTGACATCGACATCCAGGCTTCCGGGCAGCGAACTCTACTTCCTCCTAAGCGACGCGGCCCGCCTCAGCCATCAGGCGATCGAGCAGACCATGCAGCGCTCGGGCGTGCGGCTGACGCCGGCCGAGCTGCGCGCGCTCGTCACCGTCGCCAACCACGACGGCTCGCGGCAGAAGACCCTGGCCGGCCACATCGGCATCGAGCCGATGACGCTGTCGAGCATCATGGAGCGCCTCGAAACGCTCGGCCTGATCACCCGGACCCAGGACCCGACGGACCGCCGCGCCAAGATCATCCGCCTGACTGCCAGCGCGCAGGGTTTGTTCGAAGCGCTCTCGCAGCGCTCGACCGAGCTGTTCGAGACCGTCATCGCCGGCGTCGAGCCCGATCGCGTCGCGGGCGCCCTCGAAGTGCTGACGGCCCTGCGCCGCAACCTGCATACCGGGTTCGCCGCCGATGCGCCGGTCGCCGCGACCCTGCAGGCGGCCTGATCGCGGAGCAAGGCGGCCGGACGGTTGCGTCGGAGGCGATCCGGCCCTATCTGCGGCGCCGATGAGCGACAGCGCCCTCAAGCCCAAGACCGTGGTCAAGCCGAAGACGGAGCGCCCGAAGCTCCACAAGGTGATCCTCGTCAACGACGACTACACGCCGCGCGGCTTCGTGGTGACGATCCTTCAGGGCGAGTTCCGCTTGAGCGAGGACCAGGCCAACCGCGTGATGATCACCGCGCACCAGAAGGGCTCCTGCGTCGTGTCGGTGTTTCCGCGCGACGTCGCCGAGACCAAGGCGGCGCGGGCGACCGATGCGGGCCGGGCCAAAGGCTATCCCTTGATGTTCACGACGGAGCCCGAGGAGTAAGAAGCGGGCCGGCTCGACAGCTTCGCCTCCAGGGTGTCATTGGAACGCTTGTGTTTCGTCCCGCAGGAGATGGTTCTTGTCCGCCCCCACCTACTTCGCCCCGATCGGCGGCCATCCCGCCCAGACCGAGCTTCTGACCGATCGCGCCGTCTTCACCGAGGCCTACGCGGTCATTCCGCGCCGGGTGATGCGCGACATCGTCACGAGCTACCTTCCCTTCTGGACGAAGACGCGGCTCTGGGTGATCGCCCGCCCGCTGACGGGCTTCGCCGAGACCTTCTCGCAATACGTCATGGAGGTGGAGCCGGGCGGCGGCAGCGAGGCGCCGGAGAGCGACCCGGCGGCGCAGGGCGCGCTCTTCGTCATGGAAGGGCGCTTGACCGTGACGATCGAGGGCAGGCCCCACGCGCTCGTTCCCGGCGGCTTCGCCTATCTCCCGGCGGGCTGCCGCTGGACGCTGCGCAACGACGGGGATGCGCCGGCGCGCTTCCACTGGATCCGCAAGATCTACGAGGGGGTACCGGGCATCGAGAAGCCGGAGGCCTTCGTCGCCAACGAGACGGAGATCGCCCCGACGCCGATGCCGGGCACCGAGGGGCGCTGGGCGACGACGCGCTTCGTCGACCCGGCGGACCTGCGCCACGACATGCACGTCACCATCGTCACCTTCGAGCCGGGCGGCGTCATTCCGTTCTGCGAGACGCACGTGATGGAGCACGGGCTCTACGTTCTGGAAGGCAAGGCGGTCTACCGGCTGAACCGCGACTGGGTCGAGGTCGAGGCGGGCGACTTCATGTGGCTGCGCGCCTTCTGCCCGCAGGCCTGCTACGCAGGCGGTCCCGGCCGCTTCCGCTACCTCCTCTACAAGGACGTCAACCGCCACATGCCGCTGCGCCTCGGCCAGCGCGGCTGATCAGGTCCCCAGCTGGAAGCGCTCGAAGCGGCCGAGGGCCTCGTCCACGGCCGCGCGTTCCGGCGCCGGGAGCGGATCGCCGAAGTCGGTTCGCTGCTGGATGAGAAGGCGGCGGTTCGCGCGGTCGGTCTTCATGTCGATAGCGGCGACGACGCGGTCGCCGACGAGGACGGGCAGCGCGAAGTAGCCGAAGGCGCGCTTCTCCTTCGGCAGATAGGCCTCGAAGCGGTGGTCGTAGCCGAAGAACAGCGCCAGGCGCTTTCGCTGGATGATCAGGGGATCGAAGGGAGACAGGACGTGGACGACGGGCGCGATCCCCGCGGACGCGGCGTCGAGGGCTGCCGGCTCGGCCCAGTGGGATACGCGTTCGCCGCCCTCGATCGACACGGGCACGAGGCGGCGGCGGGCGACGCGCGCGTCGATGCGCTCCTGCATCGGTCCCTTCAGGCGCGGGGCGAGATGACAGATCGAGTCGAGCGAGACGAGACCTTGCGCGCGCAGCGCCCGGTCCAGCATGTAGTCGAGAACCTGCGCCTCGGTCGGCGCGCGGGGGCGGACCTCCCAGCCGAAATGCCGCTCGGCGAGCTCGTAGGTCTTGAGCATCCCCGACCGCGCGGAGATCGTCAGGCGGCCCTCGTAGAAGAGCTGCTGGAGGGCGCGCTTGGAGGGCTTGCGGCTCGCCCAAGGGTGATTCTTCTCTTCCAGAACGTCGTCTTCGATGTCGCGGATCGTCAGCGCCCCCTCCTCGCGCACGCGCTTGAGGACCCTGGCGCGCTCGGCCGGCGTCACCGTTCCGAACCAGTTGGACGGGCTCTCCTTGCGCCGCCGCATCTCGGGCAGGAAGAAGCGCAGGTCCCGGACCGGCACGTAGGAGAGCGCGTGCGTCCAGTATTCGAAGACCGACTTGTGCGTGCTCTGCGCGGCCTCCAGGTCGGCTCGGGCGTAAGCCGGGATGCGCGACCAGAGAATGTGGTGGTGGCAGCGCTCGACGACGTTGATCGTGTCGATCTGGACGTAGCCGAGATGCTCGGCCGCCGCCTGCACGGCGCTCGGCCCCGCGCCGAAAGGCTCGGCGACGTCGAGGCGCTGGGCGGCGAGCCAGATGCGGCGGGCGCGGGCTTTGGACAGGAGATGCGGGAGCTGGCGGCGGATCGCGGCGGGCATGGACGAGGATATAACGGTCGACCGCCGCCCGGCCAAGGCGTCCCGGCCGGCGCTGCGACTTGCCGGCGTGCGTCCCCGTCTCAGTTCTAGGGCAACGGAACCGGTGGGGAGCTGCGCCATGCAGGAGATGGGCGACAAGGAGCTGGACTGGCTGCGCCACGCGATCGGCCTTGCGCGGCAAGCCCGCGCGCGCGGCGACCATCCGTTCGGCGCGGTGCTCCTCGGACCGGAGGGCGAGCTTCTCCTGGAGGCCATGAACAGCTGCGGCACGGAAGGCGACCGCACGGGACACGCCGAACGCAACCTGATGAGCGAGGCGACCAAGCGCTTCGACGCGGACTTCATGAAGCGCCGCACCATGGTGACGAGCGCCGAACCCTGCGCCATGTGCGCGGGCGCCGCCTATTGGGCGGGGCTGGGCCGGGTCGTCTACGGCCTGTCGGAGCAGGCGCTGAAGGACCTCATCGGTCCGCATCCGGAGAACCTGACCATGGACCTGCCCTGCCGCGACGTCTTCGCCGCCGGGCAGCGGGATATCGAGGTCCGCGGCCCGCTGCTTGAAAGCGAGGCCGCCGGCGTCCACGAGGGCTTCTGGCGATAGAAGCGCGCGCCGTCAGTGGGCGATCAGCACCGGCAGGTTGGTCTGGTGGATGATGTGGCGCGTCGCACCCCCGAAGATCATCTGGCGCAGGCGGCTCTGGGTGTAGGCGCCCTTCAGCACGAGGTCGGCGCCGAAGGCATGGGCGTGGTCGAGGACGGCCTCGCCGGGCGAGCGGTTCATCGGCCGCGTCACCGCCTCGGCCTCGATGCCGTTTCGCTGCAGGCTCGCGGCGAGGCGCGCACCGCTCGGCCCTTCCACCGCCCAGCCCTCGACGGACAGGACGAGGACGCGCTCGGCGCGCTGGAGGAAGGGCATGCCGAGGGCCACCGTGCGGGCGGTCTCGGTGCTGCCGTTCCAGGCGATGACGATCGTGCCCCCGATGCTGCGGGGCACCGACGGGGGCGCGAGGAGGATCGGCCGGCCGCTGTTGAACAGCGCCGTCTCGACGGTGGCGGTGCGCACCGGGTCGCCGCTGGCGCTGGGCCGGCCGAGGACGATCAGGTCGAAGAGGCGGCCGAAGCTGCCGAGCTGGAGGTCGGTGACGAGCTGGTCGTTGGACCAGCCGAAGGCGCCCTCCTCGCCCGCCGCCTCGCCGGCATGGAGCCCCGCCTCGGCCATGAAGCGGGTGAAGCCCGAGCGGGCGGCCTGGACGAGGTCGCGCCGCGCCTCGGGATCGAGCGTGGGGACGGCCACCGTGAACTCGGCGGCGAGGACGTCGGGCACTTCGGGCGCGATGGCGACGCCCTCGACATGGCCGCCGAACAGGCCGGCGACGAGGCGCGCAGCTTCCAGCGAGGGCCGCATGGCGCCGTCCGGATTGCAGGGAACGAGAAGGTTCTTCATCGCGTCCATCCCATGGCCTCCGCCCGGCTCGTCACGGACGCCGCGAGGGTGAGGATGCGCCGGGCGCGGGACGGCGTCAATCGCAGGGGTCGCGTCGCGCGAAAAGGGACGGGACAAGCTGGCGGCGCCTTCGGCGAGCTCGATCGGCCCGAGAGCCTGTCACCGACCCGGAACGGGCGCCGTGCTGGCCATGCTCCGCGACAGGCTCTAGAAGGCGCGCATGGATGTGCCGCCTGTCGATCGCTTGTTTTCCAAGGCCTTGAAGAGCCCGGCTGACCTCGTCGAAGCGGGGCTCGCGCCGCCGGAACGGCTGGCGGCGCTGGAGCGGGTGGCGGAGCGCTACGCCGTGTCGATCACGCCGGCGATGGCCGAGCTCGTCGAAGCCGCGGATGACGGGATCGGGCGGCAGTTCCTGCCGACCGAGGCCGAGCTCGACGCGCGACCGGAGGAACGGGCCGATCCGATCGGCGACGCCGCGCACGCGCCCGTGCCGGGCATCGTCCACCGCTACCCCGACCGCGTGCTCCTGAAGCCGCTCCACGTCTGCCCGGTCTATTGCCGCTTCTGCTTCCGCCGCGAGGTCGTCGGGCCGGAGGGCGCGGGAAGCCTCAGCGAAGCCGAGCTCGACGCGGCGCTCGCCTATATCGGCGCACGCGACGAGATCTGGGAGGTGGTGGTGACGGGGGGCGACCCGTTTCTCCTGTCGCCGCGCCGGCTGGCGCGCATGGCCGAGGCGCTCGGCGCGATGGGCCACGTGCGGGTGCTGCGCTTCCACACGCGCGTCCCTGTGGTCGATCCGGAGCGCGTCGACGAGCGCCTCGTTTCGGCGCTGAAGCGGTTCGGCGGAGCGGTGTTCGTCGCGCTCCACGCCAACCATCCGCGCGAATTCACGGTGCAGTCAAAGGCGGCGGTGGCTCGGCTCGTGGATGCGGGGATCCCGATGGTCAGCCAGAGCGTGCTCCTGAAGGGCGTCAACGACGCGCCGGAGGTTCTGGCGCAGCTGATGCGGACCTTCGTCGAGAACCGGATCAAGCCCTACTACCTGCATCAGGGCGACCTCGCGCCCGGCACAGCGCAGTTCCGCACGACGCTCAGCGAAGGTCAGGCGCTGATGCGGGGCCTGCGGGGCCGCGTGTCGGGGCTCGGCCAGCCGACCTACGTCCTCGACATTCCCGGCGGGCACGGCAAGGTGCCCGTCGGGCCGACCTATCTCGGCGGCGACGAGAACGGCGGCTGGCGCGTCGCGGACCCGAACGGGCGCGAGCACGCCTATCCGCCGAAGACGTGAGGCGTCAGCCTCAGGCGTCGAGCACCGTCTTTTCCGCGACGGTCGAGTCCGCGTTCAGGCGGTAGATGATGGGCACGCCGGTGGCGAGCTCGCGGGCGACGATCTCCTCGCCGGTCAGGCCTTCGAGCGCCATGACGAGGGCGCGCAGCGAATTGCCGTGGGCGGCGACGACGACCGTTTCGCCGCGCAGGACGTGCGGCTGGATGCGGTGGATGTAGTAGGGCCAGACGCGCGCGCCGGTGTCGCGCAGCGACTCGCCGCCGGGAGGCGGCACGTCGTAGGAGCGGCGCCAGATATGGACCTGGTCCTCGCCCCACTTGGCGCGGGCGTCGTCCTTGTTGAGGCCCGACAGGTCGCCGTAGTCGCGCTCGTTCAGCGCCGCGTCGCGGATCGTCTCGAGGTCCGTCTGGCCCTGCTCCTCCAGGAGCAGCGACAGCGTGCGCTGGGCGCGCGACAGGACGCTGGTGAAGGCGATGTCGAAGGTGAGGCCGGCCGCCTTGAGGCGCTGGCCGGCCGCGCGCGCCTCGGCGACGCCCGTTTCCGTCAGGTCCGGATCACGCCAGCCGGTGAAGAGGTTCTTGAGGTTCCATTCGCTCTGGCCGTGGCGGACGAGGACGAGGGTGCGGGACATCGGCTGGGCTCGCTGCTGGGATCGGACGGGTGGAGGGGGTGGAACTCGCTCGCCGCCCGGTAGCACGGGCGCCGCGGCGCGCCAAGCGCGGGCCCGGACAGCCTACTTGTCGAGGCTGAGCGGCCTGTTCGGCACCGCGCCGCGGGAGAAATGGACCTGCGCGTCGAAACCATCCTTACCGACGGCCTCCTCGCCGGCATCCGGCGCGTCCTCGACGTCGTCCTCGGCGACCGCGTCGGACGCCTCCTCGTCCGTCACCTCCTCGCCCGGCGCCTGCATGTACTGGTTCACGTAGTAGTCGACGAGCTCGTAGCAGACGGTGACCGAGCCCTCGCTCGAGTCGTAGTAGGCGTTGTCGGTGCCGCAATCGGCGGCCTTGAGAACGACGTCCTCGGGCATGGAGTATTCCGCTTCCATGCGCGCGGCGAAGCGCTCCAGCACCTTGCCCGAACGCAGGATCTGCTTGGCACCGGCGGTGCCGGCCGACGCGGGCTCGTAGACGACCTCGATCGAGGCACCGGGGCCGGCCTGCGCGACGCGATGGGGCTTCAGCACCATGTCCCAACTGGCCTTGGCCTGGGCGTAGTCTTCGGCGCAGCCGTCCTGGCGCTCGTCGTCCATGCCCCAGGAGGTGGCGGCCTCGCCGAACACCGCCTTGTCCTTGCCGACGAGGAGGCAGACCATGGTGAAGGCGCGCTGGGCGTTGAGGCTGTGGACGTCGTAGAGGGTGGAGGCGTCGGGCGCGTCCTCTCCGTCCTCGTTGACCGCCAGTTCCCAGCCGTAGACGGCGTAGCCGAGGACGCCGCCGTCGTCGCTCCTGTCGTAGTCCTCGAGCGCCAGCAACGTCGCGAGGTTGTCGACGGCATCCTCCTCGCGGGCGAGGACCGGCAGCGAGAAGCGGTCGACGAAGAGGTGGCCGAGCTCGTGGTAGAGGGTGAAGACGGTGTTGTCGCGGGCATAGGCGCGGGCCGCCTCGGCCTCGTCCTCCTGCGCGAGGGCCGGCAGGGAGCAGGCGAGAGCTGCGAGGACGGGCAAGCCGAACAGGGCTCGTGTGATGCGCATGCGGGATCGTCTCCGGCAAACGGCTTCTCAGGGCCGCCGCCGCAAGCTTAGGCGCGAAGCCACCTCATTCCAAGTCCGCCATATGGCGGCTTCAGGCGAGGCCGAGGACGTCGCGCATGGAATAAAGGCCGGCGGGCTTGCCGGCCGCCCAGAGGGCCGCGCGCACGGCGCCGCGGGCGAAGATCATCCGGTCGGCGGCGTGGTGGGAGAGCGTCACGCTCTCGCCCTCGCCCGCCAGAATCACGCTGTGGTCGCCCACCACCGAGCCGCCGCGCAGCGTCGCGAAGCCGATCGTGCCCTCGACGCGCGGGCCGGTGTGACCGTCGCGCACGCGCACGGAGGCCTGCGTGAAGTCGACGCCCCGCCCCGCCGCCGCCGCCTCGCCGAGAAGCAGCGCGGTGCCCGAGGGCGCGTCCACCTTGTGGCGGTGGTGCATCTCGATGATCTCGAGGTCGAAGAGGCCTGGCGGCAGCGCGCGGGCGGCCTCCTCGACGAGCGCAGCGAGGAGGTTCACGCCGAGGCTCATGTTTCCCGACTTCACGATGCGCGCGCCCGAAGCCGCCGCCGCGATGGCGGCCTCGTTCTCGGGGGAGAGGCCGGTTGTGCCGAGGACGTGGACGAGCCCGCGGCTCGCGGCACGGCCCGCGACCTCGGCCGAGAAGGCCGGCGCGGTGAAGTCGAGGACGCCGTCGACGAGGGCGAGGGCCGCATCGAGATCGGCCGTGACGGGCACGCCGAGGGGCGACAGGCCGGCGAGCGCGCCGGCATCCTCGCCCAGATGCTGCGAGCCGTCGCGCTCCAGGGCGGCGGACACGCGCGCGGCGCCGTTCGTCTCGGACACGGCGCGCACGAGGCTGCGGCCCATGCGGCCGCCGGCGCCCAGAATCAGGAGATTCATCTGCGTTCGTCCCCTCAGGCCAGATCCCGCGCCTGTCAGCCCCTGATCGTGCTGGCGATCGCCTCCGGGGCAGCGCGGTCGTCGCGCGTCTGCAGCGCGTAGAAGCGGGCATACAAGCCGCCCGGCCGGTCCACAAGCTCGGCATGGGTGCCGCGCTCGGCGATGCGCCCGCCGTCCATGACCATGATCTGGTCGGCCGACACGATGGTCGACAGGCGGTGGGCGACGACGATCACGGTGCGCCCGCCCTTGATCGTGTCGAGCGCGTCCTGGACGAGCATCTCGGAGCGCGTGTCGAGGGCGCTCGTCGCCTCGTCGAGGAGGAGGATCGGCGCGTCGCGCACGATCGCGCGAGCGATCGACAGGCGCTGGCGCTGGCCGCCGGACAGCGTCACGCCGTTCTCCCCGAGCGGCGTGTCGTAACCCAGCGGCTGGCGCTCGATGAACTCGTCGGCGTGGGCGAGACGCGATGCGTCGCGGATCGCCGCGTCGTCGGCATCGGGCCGGCCGAGGCGGATGTTGTCGGCGATGGTGCCCTCGAAGAGCGTCGGCGCCTGGGGGACGTAGGCGATCTGGGCGCGCAGCGACTGCTTGGTGACGTCGCGGATGTCCTGACCGTCGATCGTGATGCGACCGTCCCTCGCGTCGTAGAGGCGCTGGAGAAGCGCGATGATCGTGGACTTGCCGCCACCCGATGCGCCGATGATGGCCGTCGTCCGGCCGGCGGGCGCCTCGAAGCTGATCGCCTGGAGGACGTCCTCGCCGGGATGGTAGCCGAAGGACACGTCCTCGAAGCGGATCGCGCCGGCCGTGACCGCCAGGGGCTTGGCGTCCGGCCTGTCCTGCTGCTGGGGCTGCGTGTCGAGGATCTCGTAGATCATCTCGGCATTGACGAGGGCGCGCTCGAGCTGGACCTGCAGCCGGGCGAGGCGCCGGGCCGGGTCGTAGGCGAGAAGGAGCGCGGTGATGAAGGCGAACATCGAGCCCGGCGAATAGCCGTACTCGATGGCGCGGTAGCCGGAATAGGCGATGACGCCGGCGATCGCCAAGCCGGCGACGGACTCCGTCACCGGCCCCGAGCGCTCGGTGATCGCGGCGATGCGGTTGGAGCGCTCTTCCGCCGCGTCGATCAGCTTCGCGATCCGCTGCTTGAGCGGCTCCTCCATTGTGAAGGCCTTGACCACCGCGATGCCCTGAGCCGCCTCCTGCATGGAGGACAGGACGCGGGCGTTGAGGTCGATCGACTGGCGCGTCGCCTTGCGCAGCTTCTTGGCGAGGCCGCCGATCATGATGGCGATGGGAGGACCTGCGAGAAGCGCGATGCCGGAGAGCAGCGGGTCCTGCCAGATCATCACGCCGACGAGGAAGACCAGGGAAAGGAGGTCGCGCGCGATCGAGGTGACGGTGAGGTTCAGCGTGTCGCGGATGCCGGACACGTTCTGGTTCAGGCGCGCGGCGAGCTGGGCGGATCGGTTCTGCGCGAAGAAGTCGACGGACAGGCTGGTCAGGTGCGTGAACAGGCGGCGCTGGTACTGCGCGACGATGTTGTTGCCGATGCGCGCCAGGATCACGCCCTGCCAGTAGCTGGCGAAGCCGCGGGCGAGAAAGGTCACGAAGATCGCGAAGGGCAGGACGACGAGCAGCGTCCGGTCGGCCTGCACGAAGATGCCGTCGATCACGTCGCGCATGATCCAGGCGAGGAAGGCGGTCGTGGCCGAGACCACGACGAGGCAGGCGACCGCCCAGACATAGGGCCAGAAGAAGCGGCGCCCGTTCTCGGCGAAGATGCGCTTGAGGAGCCGGACGACGAGGCCGCGCTGGCTCCGCTCGGTCAGCTTGATCTTTTTCTTCTTCAATGCGCCGGGCCCGCCGGATCAGGGGTGGCTGAGATGGCGCGCGTCACGCGGCCGTCCAGCGCCGGCCCGTGGTTTCCAGGCCGAAGAAGCGCGGGGTACGGGCGAAGGTGGCGAGGCCCGCGAGCGCGGCCAGCGGCTCGGTCACGACGTAGAGCGGGATTTCGGCGAGAAGCGCGCGGTGGGGCGCCTTGTCCTCGAAGGCCTCGCGGATGGTCGCGGCCTTCAGGATCGGGATGATGCGCTGGAAGATGCCGCCGCCGATGAAGACGCCGCCGCGCGCCATGAAGACGAGGGCGATGTCGCCGGCGACGCGGCCGAGATAGACCGCGAAGAGCTCCACCGCCTCGGACGCCTGCGCATCGCGCTTGTTGATGGCGGCCTCGGTGATCTCGGCCGGCGTCGTGAAGACGGGCTCCTTGCTCTCCACCGCGCAGATCGCGTCGTAGAGGTTGACGAGGCCGCGGCCGCACAGGACCTGCTCGGCCGACACGCGGCCCTCGATGGTCTTGAGGTGCGGCCAGATGGCAATGTCGCGGGCCGTGCGCGGCCCGAGGTCGATGTGGCCGCCCTCGCCCGCCACGGGGATCCACATGCGGCGGGCGCGCACGAGGCCCGCGACGCCGAGTCCGGTGCCGGGGCCGAGCACGGCGCGGCTGGCGCCCTCGTGCGGCACGCCGCCGCCGATCGCCTCGCGCGACTTTTCGGGAAGCGACGAGATGGCGAGGGCCTGCGCCTCGAAGTCGTTGAGGACGATCACGTCCTCGAGGCCGAGCTCGGCAATCAGCTGGCGCGGGCGCACCACCCAGGGAGAATTGGTGAGGTCGATCTCGTCGCCGTCGACGGGACCGGCGACCGCGAGCACGGCGGACTTCGGCTGGATCGAGGTCTTGTCGAGAACGGCCGTCTGGATCGCCGCGTCGAGCGTCGGGAAGTCGGCGGTCTGGACCACGGGAAAGGTCTTCGGCTCCGCGAAGGCGTCGAGCAGGAGCGCGAAGCGGGCGTTGGTCCCCCCGATATCGCCGATCAGAATGGGGAACTTCAGGGCGTCGGCGGCGTCGCGCGTCGTGGACATGGGAGATCCGGTGCCTCGGCTGTCGTGATCGGCTCTGCCCATAGTTCATCGCGCCGGGGAAGGCAAAGCGACGATGCGCGATGCCACCTCGACGGGCAGGACCGATCGCGGCGCCTCAGTTGAAGGGCCGCTCGCTCGGCGTCGGGACGCCGGACAGCGGCAGGGGCGGAAAGCTGCCGGCGCCGCCGGGATCGGGGGCGAACCCCGCGGCGGTCGGCGCGCCGGGCGCAATGGGCGGGCTCGCCGCGATCATGGCCGGCGCGGAGCCGCCGTCCGGCGTGCGGCCGGGAGCGTCGAGAACGACCCGGCACTCCCGGGGAAGGGCTGCGAGCGTCATCGGCGGCTTCGGCTTCGGGGGCTTGGCGCCGGGCTTGGGCGGCGACGCGGGCTTGAGCGCCACGTTGAACCACCAGTCGAGCGGCGCGCCGCAATCGTCCGTGCCGGCGTTCTCGCGCTGCGGCTCGCAGTTGGGCGAGCCCGGCTGGCACTTCATGCGGATGTGGAAGTGGGCGTCGTGGCCGTAGGCCGGGCGCACCTTGGAGAGCCAGGCGCGATCGCTCGCGGGCGCCGTGCTGCAGAGCTTCCGCTTGATGCCCGGATGAACGAAGATCCGCTCGACCTCGCCGTAGGAGGCGGCGCGGCGCAGGATCCGGTAGATCGTCGGCGACCACTTGCGCTCGTCCACCTTGGTCGTCCCGTCCTTCAGCACCGAGGTGAAGGGCATGTCGGCGCGCTCCTCGCGCGACAGGCGGCGGTTCGGCATGGGGGTCAGCCAGATGTCGGCGTCGAGGCCGATCTGGTGCGAGGCGTGGCCGAAGGCCATCGGGCCGCCCCGCGCTTGGCTGATGTCGCCGACGAGAAGGCCGGACCAGCCGTCCTTGGACGTGACGTCCGCGGCGAAGCGCTGGAGCAGCGCGATCATGGCGGGGTGGCCGTAGCGCCGGTCGCGCTCCAGGCGCATGACCTGCCAGGTCGGCCCGTCGGTCGGCAGCTGCGCGCCGCCGGCGAGGCACCCCTTGGAATAGAAGCCGATGCTCTCCGTCGGCATCGCCGAGGCCGAGTGCTGCGCGCCGAAGAGGTCCTTGGCGGCAGGCGCGGCGATCGCGCCGGAGGCGTCGAGAAGCGTGACCGCCAGGGCCATGGAGAGGCCCAGGCGGCGCGTCGATGTCCGTGCCCGGTTCAACCGCATCTCGTTCTCCTTCGCCGGTGCGCGGCGCCAGCCTAAGGGGCGGGCATCGCGCGGAGCTTGCCGCGCCCCGGGGCGAAAACCCGAGGCACGGGAAGGAGTTGACTTGGAACCCGCCGGAATCGTGGCGGTTAGGTCCGCATCAGGTGCGCAGCGTGCCGCCGGTGGCCTTGGCGACGGCCGCGACGATTTTTCCCGAGACCGCCTCGAGGTCGGCCTCGGCGAGGGTCTTGTCGGTCGGGTTGAGCGTCACTTCGACCGCGACGGACTTCTTGCCCTCGCCCAGGGCGGCGCCGGAGAAGACGTCGAAGACGCGGACCTCGCCGACGAGCTTGCGGTCGGCGCCTTCCGCCGCGCGCACGATCTTCAGCGCCTCCGTCGCCTCGTCGACCACGAAGGCGAAGTCGCGCTTCACCGGCTGGAAGGGCGAAAGCTGGAGCACCGGCTTGGTGCGCGTCGCCTTGCGCTTTCCTTCCGGGATGGCGTCGAGGAAGACCTCGAAGCCGGCATAGGGGCCGGAGGCGTCGAGGACCTTGAGCGCGTTCGGATGGAACTCGCCGAACTCGGCGAGGACGGTCTTGGGTCCGAGCTTGATCGTTCCCGAGCGGCCCGGATGGTACCAGGGGCTGGCGCCCGCCTCGACGTTGAGGTTCGCCACGGGCGCGCCGAGCGCGTCGAGGACGGCGAGCGCGTCGGCCTTGGCGTCGAAGACGCCGACGGGCGCCGCGCCCTTGGCGTCCCAGGAGCGTCCCGAACCGGCATGGCCGGCGGTCGCGCGGCGCACGCCCCCGGCGACGCGGATCTGGCCGTCCGGCTCGTCCGAGCGGTAGACGGCCGCGACCTCGAAGAGCGCGACGTCGCCGTAGCCCCGCGCGGCGTTGCGCTGCGCCGCGGCGACGAGGCCGGGCAGCAGCGAGGGACGCATGTCGGAGAGATCCGCCGAGATCGGGTTCTCCAGGCGCAGCGCCTCGGCGCCGCCGCCGAAGGCCTTCGCGTGGGCTTCGGGGATGAAGGAGTAGGACACGCTCTCGACCATGCCGCGCCCGGCGAGCGTACGCTTGGCGAGGCGGTCGCGGACCTGCGCCGTCGTGAGGATGCGGCCGTTCACCGAGCCCGTGGAGGGCAGCGGCTGGGGCGCGATGTTGTCGACGCCGACGAGACGCATGACCTCCTCGACGAGGTCGGCCTTGCCCTCGACGTCCGGGCGCCAGGTCGGCGGCACGACGGTGGCGGCGTCATCCTCACGGGTGACGGCGAAGCCGAGGCGGCCGAGAAGCGCGACCTGCTCGTCGGCGGAAACGTCGAGGCCGGTGAGGCGCTTCACCTCGGTGAAGGGCAGGCGGATCTCGCGGCGGGTGTCCGGCGTCTCGCCCACGATCGTCGCCCGGCTGGGCGTGCCGCCGCAGAGGTCGAGCACGAGCCGCGTCGCGAGGTCGAGGCCGGGCTCGTTGAAGGCGGGATCGACGCCGCGCTCGAAGCGGTAGCGCGCGTCGGTGATGATGCCGAGCGTTCGGCCCGTGCGCGCGATGGCCAGCGGCTCCCAGAGCGCCGATTCGATGAGGACGTCGGTCGTCGTCTCGTCGCAGCCGGAATGCTCGCCGCCCATGATGCCGGCGATCGATTCCACGCCGTTCGCATCCGCGATGACGCAGGTGCCTTCGGGCAGCGTGTGCGTGCGGCCATCGAGGGCGAGAATGGTCTCGCCGTCCCTGGCGCCGCGCACCACGAGGTTGCCCGCGACCTTCTTCGCGTCGAAGACGTGGAGCGGCCGGCCGCGGTCGAAGGTGATGTAGTTGGTGATGTCGACGAGGGCGTTGATCGGGCGAAGGCCGATCGCCTGGAGGCGGCGGCGCATCCACTCCGGCGAGGCGCCGTTCGTCACGCCCGAGACGCGGCGCAGCGCGAAGCGGTGGCAGACGGGGCTCTCGATCGCGACGGCGACCGGGCAGTCGCCCTCCCCCTCGATCGCGGCGACCGGCGGGGTCTTGAGGGTGCCGAGGCCCGAGGCCGCGAGGTCGCGCGCGATGCCCGCGACGCCCGTCGCATCGGGGCGGTTGGGCGTCAGGTTGATCTCGATCACGGGGTCGGCGAGGCCTGCCCAGTCGGCGAAGGACATGCCGGCGGGAGCGTCGATCTCGCCGAGGTCGATGATGCCGTTATGCTCCTCGGAGAGCTCCAGCTCGCGCTCCGAGCACATCATGCCGTAGCTCTCGACGCCGCGGATCTTGCCCACAGTGAGCGTGGTGCCGAGGCCGGGTACGAAGGCGCCGGGCAGGCCGAGGACGCCGACGAGGCCGGCACGGGCGTTGGGCGCGCCGCAGACGACCTGGACGGGCTTGCCGCCGTTGACCTCCGGGCCGGCATCGACGGTCAGCTTCTGCAGCTTGTCGGCGTCGGGGTGCTTCTCGGCGGTGAGGACGCGGGCGATGCGGAAGGGAGCGAGCGCGGCCTTGTCGTCGACGTGCTCGACCTCGAGGCCGATCGCCGTCAGCCGCTCGACGATCTGCGCGAGCGAGGCGTCGGTGTCGAGGTGATCCTTCAGCCAGGACAGGGTGAACTTCATGGGAACCGTGCGTTTGGAAGAGGTCTGAGGGATCAGCGCGAAGCGTCGGTGGCCTCGCCGACGGCCTTGCGGACGGCGGCGTTGGCGTGGACGAAGCGGTAGGTGGCAAGACTCGCGAGCGAGAAGATCGCGTGGAGCATGAAGAGCGTCGACCAGGACAGAACCGAGTCGAAGCCGAGCTTCACGATCACGCTCGGCACGAGGATGCCGATGAAGAACGAGCCGAGAACGGCCGGCGTCGCCGGGAGCTTGTGGTAGAGCAGCGCGTAGAGCGCGACGGTGACGAGCGCCAGCACGAGCCAGGCGGGCGAGGCGAAGTGCGACAGGAAGGTGCCGTCGGCGAGGAGCCAGGTCGCGAAATCGAGCACCAGCGTGCCGATGACGGCACCGGCGAGGACTGCGACGATCTCGAGAACGGTCATGCGGGCTGTCATGTCGGTGGCGCCTTCCTGGTGAAACTGGATCTCGTTCCCGAACGGCCGGGCGGCGTGCTGGTTCGCGGACGAGGCGAGCGCGCCGCCCTTGTGTCGTCGCGTCAGGTGCTGAGCCCACCGAACAGCGTCGGCATGTCGAGCGGGCGGAAGCCGTAATGCTCCAGCCAGCGCACGTCCGCGTCGAAGAAGGCGCGAAGGTCCGGCATGCCGTATTTGAGCATGGCGATGCGGTCGATGCCCATGCCCCAGGCGAAGCCCTGGTACTCGTCCGGATCGAGGCCGACGCCGCGCAGGACGTTGGGATGGACCATGCCGCAGCCGAGGATCTCCATCCAGTCCGTGCCCTGGCCGAAGCGGACCTCGGAGCCCGATCGGTCGCACTGGATGTCAACCTCCATGGACGGCTCGGTGAAGGGGAAGAAGCTCGGGCGGAACCGCATGTTGAGCGAGGGCACCTCGAAGAAGGCCTTGCAGAACTCCTCCAGCACCCACTTCATGTTGGCGATGTTGGCCGTCCTGTCGACCACCAGCCCTTCCACCTGATGGAACATCGGCGTGTGGGTCGCGTCCGAATCCTGGCGGTAGGTCTTGCCGGGGATGACGATGCGGATCGGCGGCTTCATCGCCTCCATGGTGCGGATCTGCACCGGGGAGGTGTGGGTGCGCAGGAGCTTCCTCTCGCCGGCCGCGTTCGCCTTCAGGAAGAAGGTGTCGTGCATCTCGCGGGCCGGGTGGCCTTCGGGGAAGTTCAGGGCGGTGAAGTTGTAGCGGTCCGTCTCGATGTCCGGTCCTTCCGCGATGCGGAAGCCCATGTCGGCGAAGATCGCGGTGATCTCGTCGACGACCTGGCTGATCGGATGGATGCGTCCGCGCGACAGCGGCGAGGCGCGCAGGGGAAGCGTCACGTCGAGGCGCTCGGCGGCGAGGCGCGCGGTCGTGGCGGCCTCGGCCAGAACCTCGCGGCGCTCCTGGATCGCGCCCTGCACGGCATCGCGCAACCCATTGAGGCGCGGGCCCTCCTCGCGGCGCTCCTCGGGCGTCATGCGACCCAGGCCCTTCAGGAGCTCGGAGATGCGGCCCTTCTTGCCGAGCTCGGCGACGCGGATCGCTTCCAGCGCCGCCTCGTCGGGCGCGGCGCGCACGGCCTCGATGAGTTCGGCTTCAAGGTTGGCAGCCTCGGTCACGGCGTGTCGTCTCCGTCCTGATGTCGTGCGAATGCGAAAAGGCCCGCGCCACCTTCCGGCGGCGCGGGCCTGTCTTCATCGTTTTGGCCGATGAGGCAAGCGTGTCGCCGCTCAGGCGGCGCGCTTCTCGCCCACCGCCCGCTCGTAGGATCCCGGAAACTGCCCGTCCTTGATGTAGGCGAGCGCGTCCTTGGACTTCTCGCAGAGCGCCGCGAAGGCCTCCGGCTCGTGGATGGCGATGTCGGAGAGAACCTTGCGGTCCACCTCGATGCCGGCCTTGTTCAGGCCGTCGATGAAGCGGCCATAGGTCAGGCCGTGCTCGCGCACGGCGGCGTTGATGCGCTGGATCCAGAGGGCCCGGAAGTTCCGCTTCTTCACGCGGCGGTCGCGCGTGGCGAACTGCTTGGCGCGGTCGACGGCGGCCTTCGCCGCGCGGATCGTGTTCTTGCGACGGCCGTAGAAGCCCTTGGCGGCCTTCAGCGTCTTCTTGTGCTTGGCGTGGGACGTAACGCCCCGCTTCACGCGTGCCATGATCGATGCTCCTGAAACTTATAAAGACGTGGGGCTCTGACGATCAGCGATCGTAGGGCATGTAGGTCTTCACGATGCGCGCGTCCGGCTCGGACAGCACCATCGTTCCGCGCGCGTTGCGGATGAAGTCGTTGGAACGCTTGATCATGCCGTGGCGCTTGCCGGCGGCCTGGGCCTTGACCTTGCCCGTCGCCGTCATCTTGAAGCGCTTCTTGGCGCTCGACTTGGTCTTCATCTTGGGCATTTGGCTCTCCATGCGAGGAACGCCGCGACGCCTGAAGCCCGGCCCGGAACGAACCGGACCCTGGCCGAACCCTTTGATGAGAAGGGATGCTCGCGGCAGCAATTCAGAATCGGCACGGCATGCCCTGCCGGCCGACCCGCTTCGAACGAGGGGCCTATATCCCGCCGGGCCAAGGATGGCAAGGGCGCACCCCGTGCGAGGCGGCTTCCGGCCCCGCAGGCCCGCGAAACGTTCCGCAACCCTTAGGAAATGCTCGGCGCAATCTTGTCGAAACAATGGACTTCTTACATAGCTGAAACCGGCCGAGTTGACTGACTGGTCAATAAAGCCCTCCGTCACAGCCGAGACTATCGGGGAGGCGTGCCCGACGGCGCGTTAAGGATTCCTCATGGCCGTACATCGCTTTCCCGCCCGCGCGGATCTCCTCGAGGCCAGCCTCGTGCGGGCGTCCGTCTGGCCGTCCGAGTGGCGCTCGGTGCTGAAGCGCCTCGACGAGATGTTCCCCGGCGGAGCCGCGGCCCTCAGGGCCGTCGATCTCGACCGCACCGCGATGGACACGCCCGCCTGGGCGCTCGGCCGGCGCAGCCTGGACGACGTGGCGAGCGGGACGGTCTTCCGGCTCCGCGAGATCGCCGAGGCGCAGGCGCTCGCCTGGGGCGAGATGCCCGACGGGCGCTGCGGCGGGGCGGGCCTCGTGATCCACCGCGAGGCGAACCGGCTCTGGACGATCGCCGTGCACCTTCCGGAGGCCGAGGCGCCGGGGCTCGAAGCGCCGCTCGCGGCCCTCCTCGCGCGGTTCGCGCCGATCATCCGCGACAGCTTCGCGGCCTGCCGGAACGTCGTCGGCGCCGGGCTCGGCGACATGGGGGCGATCCGGCGCTGCTGGGACAAGGCGCCCTTCGGCGTCGCCCTGATCACGACCTGCCTTCGGCCCGTGGTCGCCAACATCATCGCCGACGACCTGTTCGCGGTGCGAGGGCTCTTCGGGCCGATGGGGCGCTCGGGCCGGCTGCGTCCGGCAACCAAGGCGGGCGACGAGCGCCTGCAGCGGGCGGTGGAGCGCATCCTCGAGAACCCGGGCGCGCGCACCAGCCTCGACATCGGCCAGCCCTGGTCGAGCGAGCGCCTGACGATTCGCCTTGAAGCGCTCAGCCGCGACGCGGAAACGGCCTTCCTGCGCCGCGACGGCCGGGCGGACGACCGGCTGATCGCGACCTTCCACTCGCCCGGCCGCATGGCGACCCTTGCCGACCTGTCGGGCCACGAGGGACGGCGTTCGGTGCGCGCAGCGCGCAGACCCGTCGCGGCGGGCGACGCGATGCTCTCCGCAGCTGAGCCGGTCGACGGCTTCGAATCGGGCGACGCCTTCGACGCGGCCATCTGACCGGCTCCGACGCCGCCCGTCGGCGGATACGAAAAAGGCGGCCCGCAAGGCCGCCTTTTTGTTGTTCCATCGCGAGAGGGCCTCGGAGGCGAAGCCGCGGCGGCAGGCCCTCAGGCCGGCATCAGGCGCGCGGCGCCAGCACCATCATCATCTGACGGCCTTCGAGCTTCGGCTCGGCCTCGACCTTCGACATGTCGGCGGTCTCTTCGCGCACGCGATTCAGGAGCTGCATGCCGAGTTCCTGGTGCGCCATCTCGCGACCGCGGAAGCGGAGCGTGACCTTGACCTTGTCGCCTTCCTCGAAGAAGCGGCGGACCGCCTTCATCTTGGTCTCGTAGTCGTGGTCGTCGATGTTGGGACGCATCTTGATCTCTTTGACCTCGATGGTCTTCTGGCGCTTGCGCGCCTCGGCGGCCTTTTTCTGGTTCTCGTACTTCAGCTTGCCGAGGTCGAGAATCTTGCAGACCGGGGGATTGGCGTTGGGGACGATCTCGACGAGATCGAGTCCCGCCTCCTCCGCCATGGCCAGGGCCTCCGGCGTCGGCACCTGCCCGCGATTCTGCCCCTCGGCATCGATGAGCTGGATCGCCGGAACGCGAATTTCCCGGTTGGAGCGCGGTCCTTCCTTCTGGACCGGCGGCGCGCGAAATGGTCTGCGAATGGTCGTTCTCTCCTGTAAAATCCCTCGGACGGCCGGGTCCCGGTCACCGTCAGCCGGCACGAGACAGACGCTCGACGCCGGAACGAAGTTCCCGGGATGACGCTGGGACACTCCGCAAATGCGGCGAGGTCCGGCGACCACCCGCTTCAGATATAACACGTCGCGCGGCGGATTTCACCCGGTCAATCGCTTGACGCGGGGCGGGAAGCGACGAATCACGCGCGAAGCCCCTTCGTTCAGCCCGCGAGATCCACCATGACCGAGCCCCAGCCCCCCTCCCCGACGGAGTTCCTCGCATCCGAGGCGGGCGAGGCGATGCCGCGCCTCGCCTTTCGCCGCCGGGACGGCCGGGGCCCGCGCCTCGTCTGGCTGGGCGGCTACGGATCCGACATGGCAGGCACCAAGGCCGAAGCGCTCGACACCTTCGCGGCGGATCGCGGGCAAGCCTTCCTGCGCCTCGACTATGCCGGGCACGGCGAGTCGGAGGGCGCCTTCCGCGACGGCACGATCTCGTCCTGGACGCGCGACGCGGCGCGCGTCCTCGCGGCCGTGTCGACGCCGGATGAACCGGTGGTGCTCGTCGGCTCCTCCATGGGCGCCTGGATCGCCCTGCGCCTGGCGCTCGGGCGAGCCGGGCCGGCGCCGAACCTCGCGGGCCTCCTCCTCATCGCACCGGCACCGGACTTCACCGCGCGGCTGCTGGAGCCGAAGCTCACGCCGAAGGAGCGCGCCGACCTCGCCGCGCAGGGCTTCTTCGCCGTGCCCTCTCCTTACGGCCCCGAGCCGACGATCTACACGGCGCGGCTCATCGAGGACGGACGAGACGCCGCGGTCATGACGCAGCCGATCAAGGTCGGCGCGCCGGTGCGCGTGCTGCAGGGCATGGAGGACCCCGACGTCCCCTTCGCGCACGCCCTGGCCCTCGTGGAGCTCATGCCCTTCGACGACGTGGTGACGACCCTCATCCGCGACGGAGACCATCGCCTGTCGCGCCCCCAGGATATCGATCGGATGCTGCGCGCCGCGGAGGAACTCTCGGCGCAAGCGGCCTCGGTCTAGGGCACGCCTCGCACGCGGCGAGGAGCGCCGCGACAGAATCGAACGGCCTGTCACTTTGCCGCAACAAGACGGCTCAACCTGCCGGAATCGCAGGCGTTTCGAGGCCAGTATGGCGCGAATCGTGGCGTTCGAGAAACCCGTTGCTCGTAAAACGAGCAGGTTTGGCAACCGATCCTGACGCGGGACTGACCGGGAGCGCGATCCGGGTAGGTCAGCATCGTTGACAGGTCCGGCTCCCAATTACACCATCCCCCCAACAACAAGAAAAAGACGGCAAACAGGGTCTGACGGGGGTCAGCATTGGGCAAACACAGCGCTCGTCGCGCCGCGATTGCGTGCGCGCTCTTCTCGCTCGTTTCGAGCGGTGCGGTATCGGCGACCGAGCTCGCGATGGCGATCGGCAAGCCGACGTCGCAGCCGATCGGGCACTTCAACTACTGCCGGCAGGCCAAGGCCGACTGCACGGTCCACGGCAAGGAAGCGCCCGTCCCGGTCGCCCTGGACGCCATGCTGATCGGCAAGATCGCGGGGCTCAACGTCGAGATCAACGCGGCGATCGAGCCGGCCTCCGATCGGACCGTCTACGGGGTCGAGGAGCGCTGGACGCTTCCCGACGTCGGCCGCGGCGACTGCGAGGACTTCGCCCTCCTCAAGCGCAAGCGCCTGGTCGAAGCGGGCATCGACATCGGCAACCTCCTCCTGACCGTGGTGAAGAAGAGCGACGGCGAGGGCCACGCGGTGCTGACGCTGCGGACCACGCAAGGCGACTTCGTGCTCGACAACCTCGACTGGCGCGTGAAGCTCTGGAGCGAGACGCCCTACACCTTCGTCAAGCGGCAGAACCCGGTGAACGGCGGCCGCTGGGACGCGATCATCGACGACGGCGCGACCGCGCTCGTGGCGGCGACGAAGAAGTAGCGCTCAGCGCCCATCGTCCGAAGGCGGCGACTCGGCGTCCTCGCCGGGAATGACGTAGGAGCCGGTCAGCCAGCGGTGCAGGTCGACGTCCTTGCAGCGGACGGAGCAGAACGGATAAACGGCGCGCTCCGAGGGGCGGCCGCATTCCGGGCACTGGCGCTTGGGGCGCAGGGGCGTGACGATGGCGTCCTTTGGCATGATCCCGAAGTTCCGAAAAAGCAGCTCGATCCGGCATCCAGGGCCCCGCGATCCGCGTCAGGCCGTGACCTCTTCGAGCTCCGCCTCGTTCGCGCCGACCGCCTCGATGAGGCCGCCGTCGCGCCAGCGGGCATGGATGTCGTAGCCGGCGCCGGCGAGCTGGTCGACGCTTTCGGCAAGCGGCAGGCCGACGACGTTGGTGTAGGAGCCGACGAGGCGCACCACGAAGGAGCCGGCCAGGCCCTGGATGGCGTAGCCGCCGGCCTTGCCGCGCCATTCGCCCGACGCGACGTAGGCCTCGATGTCCTCGCGCGACAGGCGCTTGAAGCGGACCCGCGTCTCGACGAGGCGCAGGCGGGCCCGACCGGAGGCGCCGAGGACGCAGAGGCCGGTGTAGACGCGGTGCGTGCGGCCCGACAGGATGCGCAGGTTCGAGACCGCGTCCTCGGAGAGCTCGGGCTTGGGCAGGATCTGCCGGCTGACGGAAACCACCGTGTCCGCCGCGAGCACGAGGCGGTCCTCCGCCTCGCCCCGCGCGGCGAGCAGCGACAGGATATGCTCGGCCTTCTCGCGCGCCAGGCGCTTGGCGAGCGCGCGGGGATGCTCGTTCTTCTTCGGCGTCTCGTCGAGGTCGGCCGGCATCAGCCGGTCCGGCTCGATACCGGCCTGCTGCAGGAGTTCGAGCCGCCGCGGCGACGCCGAGGCGAGAACGAGTTTCAGCGCGCGCTTCGCCATGCCGTCGCCCTTCCGGTCGCCCGCGGTGCCGTTTCGCGCCGCCTTACTTGAAGCGGTAGGTGATGCGACCCTTTGACAGGTCGTAGGGCGTCATCTCGACCAGCACCTTGTCGCCGGTGAGAACGCGGATGCGGTTCTTGCGCATGCGGCCCGCCGTGTGAGCGATGATCTCGTGATCGTTCTCGAGCTTGATGCGGAAGGTCGCATTGGGGAGCAGTTCGGTGACCGTCCCCGGAAACTCGAGAACTTCTTCCTTGGCCATGTGTGAGCAGTACCCTGATTGTGGCGCGAGACCGGCGCACGGGGCACGGGGTCGCGAGGCTGCGTTACGCCGCCGGCATGGGGCGGCCTGTATTCGAATCCGATGAGGCTGTCGCCTCTAAATCGTGCGGAAGAGGCGAAAAAGCAAGGCGCGACCGGTTGTCAACCGGAAATGCGCTCGATCTCCGCGCCGCAGGCGCCGAGCTTCTCCTCCAGCCGCTCGAAGCCGCGGTCGAGATGGTAGACGCGGTTGACGGTAGTCTCGCCTTCCGCCGCGAGGCCGGCGATCACGAGCGAGACGGAGGCGCGAAGGTCGGTCGCCATGACCGGCGCGCCGGCGAGGCGCGAAACGCCCTCGACGGTCGCGACCTGGCCGGAGAGCGAGATGCGCGCGCCGAGTCGCGCCAGCTCCTGGACGTGCATGAAGCGGTTCTCGAAGATCGTCTCGGTGATGCGCGCGGTGCCGTTCGCCCGCGTCATCAGCGCCATGAACTGCGCCTGGAGGTCGGTCGGGAAGCCGGGATAGGGATCGGTCATCACGTCGACCGGCTGGATTCCGTTGCCGTTGCGGGTGACGCGGATGCCGTCCGGCACCGCCTCGATGCCGGCGCCCGCCTGGCGCAGCGTGTCGAGGGCGCTTTCGAGAAGCTCGACGCTGGTGTTCTGGAGCGTGACGTCGCCGCCGGTCATGGCCACAGCCATGGCGTAGGTGCCGGTCTCGATGCGATCGGGCAGGACGCGGTGGCGCGCGCCCGACAGGGCGTCGACGCCCTGGATGGTGATGGTGGAGGTGCCGGCGCCCTCGATGCGCGCGCCCATGGCGTTGAGGCAGGCGGCGAGATCGGCGATCTCGGGCTCGCGCGCGGCGTTCTCGATCACCGTCTCGCCCTTGGCCAGCGAGGCCGCCATCAGCATGACGTGGGTCGCGCCGACCGAGACCTTGGGGAAGCGGTAGCGGTTGCCAACGAGACCGCCCTTGGCCTCGGCGACGACGTAGCCGCTGTCGATGTCGATCGTCGCGCCGAGCGCCTGGAGGCCCTCGATGAAGAGGTCCACGGGCCGCGTGCCGATGGCGCAGCCGCCCGGCAGCGAGACGCGCGCCTTGTGGCAGCGGGCGAGAAGCGGGCCGATGACCCAGAAGCTCGCGCGCATCTTGGAGACGAGCTCGTAGGGCGCTGTCGTGTCGACGATGGTGCGGGCGGTGAAGTGGATGGTGCGCCCGCCCGCGCGGCTCTGGTTGAGGCGCTTGCCGGACACGGCGTAGTCGACGCCGTGATTGCCGAGGATGCGGATGAGCTGCTCGACGTCGGCGAGGTGGGGGACGTTCTCGAGCGTCAGCGTGTCGTCGGTGAGCAGCGAGGCGATCATCAGGGGAAGCGTCGCGTTCTTGGCGCCCGAGATCGCGATCGTGCCGTTCAGCTCGTTACCGCCGCGAATGCGAATCCGGTCCATGCGTATCCCCGTTCATGTCGGGAACGCGCCGCGCGTATCCCAAAAACTCTGCCACCTCGCGGAACGGCGCTCTCTACACCAGCAAGGTCGGCTGTTCAAATCTGCGCGACGAAGGCGGCTCATTCGGGGCGGATCAGGATGGTCAGCCCGAAAACCACGAAGGCGAAGGCGGCGATCTTCCAGGCGTCGGCGCGCCGGCGAAGGCCCGGCAGGCCCAGGGGGCGCCAGATATGCAGAGCCATGACGAAGAGGAGGAGGACCGACAGGACCTTGGTCACGACGCGACTTTTCCTTCGGCGCCCGCTCGGCGCGCGCGCCGCCTCATAGCGCCGTCAGGGCGCCGCTCGCCACCACCGGGCCGGTGGGAAGGCCGGTCGGCGAGCCGCCGGCCGGCTCGAGCGACACCGCGATCGCCGAGCGCGGCATGTCCGCGGCCTGCCCGTCGAGGCGCATCCGGATCGGCCCCGTGCTCGCCAGAATCCCGAGGGAGCGCGGCGCCGCGCCGCCCGGGGGAACCAGCCAGAGTTCGTGGACGTGGGCGGGATCGCTCGAGGCGGTGGCGACCGGAACCAGCGTCGCCATGCCGCTCGCCGCGTCGTAGACCAGGGTGAAGAGCGGCGCGCCGCTTTCGGCGGCCAGCGTCGCGGTCATGGCGCCGTCGCGAACGCCCGGCGGCGGGCCGAGAAGACCGCCCGATCCGGCGACGACGAGAATGAGGGCCGCGGCGCTCGCCGCGCCGATCCCCATGCCGGCGAGGCCGATATACTGCCAGATCGCCGAGACCCGGCGGCCGCGGGGCTGCTCGGGCGCGACCACCGGGGCAGCGGCGGTCCGGGGCGCGGCGCGCGTCATGCGGGCGAGATCGGCCTCGATGCGGCTCCAGAGATCCGCCGGGGGTGAAACGGCCGGCACGGCGCCGGTCATGGGGCCGAGGCGACGCTCCCAGTCCGCGACGGCGCGCGCGAAGGCGGGCTCGCGCGCCATGCGGCGCTCGGCGGCGCGGCGCTCGGCACCGTCGAGGACGCCGAGCGCGTATTCGGCGGCGAGGTCCGCTTCGTCATCGCGATCGAGGCCGGCACCGTCGCTCATTCCCCTAGGCATCCCTTCAGCTTCATCAGACCCCGGCGAACGAGGCTCTTCATCGTCCCGAGCGGCATGCCGTCCCGGCGCGCCAGCTCGTCATAGGTCAGGCCGCCGAAGAAGGCGGCGGTGATGGCGCCCCGCGCCCGCTCGTCGAGGCCGCCCAGGCAGTCGGCGAGGCGCCGGCTCTCATCGGCGCCTTCGAGGAGCGCGAGCGCGTCGGGCGCGCCGTCCGGCAGGTCGGCCGCCTCCTCAACGCCGCCGGCCGCGGCCCGGCGCCCGCCGATCTGGCGCAAACGGTCGATCGCCCGGTTGCGCGCGATCGTGGCGAGCCAGGTGATCGGGCTCGCCCGGCCGGGATCGAAGCGGTCGGCGCGATTCCAGACGGTGAGGTAGACGTCCTGCACCACGTCCTCGGCTTCCTCGCGGTCGCCCAAGATACGATAAGCGACGCCGAAAAGCTTCGCCACGGTCAGATCATGGACCTCGCGCAGCGCCGTCCTGTCGCCCTCGGCAACGGCGGCGAGACAGCGGACGAGCCGCGCCCGCGCCGGATCGGCGGCGGAGGCGCTCGGCGGGGCGGCGTTGCGGCTGGAGAGGTCGAGGCTCATCGACGGTGAGCCGAACAACGTGCCGCCGCCCTTGTCAACGCGCCGATAGCCGCTTGCCGGACGGAACCTCGATGGCTCTGCGCCTTTTCGTTGGAAAACCAGTCCAACACGGGACCTGCCCCCATGACCTATGCCAGTCCGGCCGAAACGCGAGAGCGCATCACCATCGAGCCCAGCGACCGACCGGTCGTGGTGACCTTCCACGACGCGGTGATCGCCTCGACGAAGAACTCGCAGATCCTCAACGAAAAGGGCCGCGACCCGGTCGTCTACGTTCCGATGGGCGACGTCGAGATGGCCTTCCTGGAAAAGACGCCGAAGACGACGACCTGCCCGTTCAAGGGCGAGGCCAGCTACTGGTCGATCTCGGCCGAGGGCGCAGGCGCGCAGGACGCGATCTGGGCCTATGAGAGCCCGCGCGAGGGCGTCGAGGCGATCGCCGGCCACATGGCCTTCGATCCTCGCTACTTCCGCGTCGTCGTCGGCTGAGGCCGAGCCCGGCATCCGAATGCCGGCACAGGAAACGGTCCGGGCGGGCGCCGCTGCGCCCGCTCCGCCCTCCCCATGCGGCGCGCCCGCCCAGCCCCTGCCGGGTGCGCTAGGGCCCGCTCGGGACGCAGGCCTCCCGGTCAGCGATCCGAATGGCCGAGGGAGCGCTCCGGGTCCAAGCGGTCGCGCACCCGCTGCTTCAGGACCTTGGCTTCGGGGAAGCCGCCGTCAGCCTTGCGCTCCCAGATCGTCTCGCCGTCATACGTGATCTCGAAGACGCCGCCGGTGCCGGGCCTAAGCGCGACCTCGCCGAGATCGGGGCCGAAGGTGGACAGGAGCTCCTGTGCCATCCAGGCCGCGCGCAGCAGCCATTGGCACTGCGTGCAGTAGCGGATCGCGATGCGCGGCCTATTCTCGTCGTCAGTCATCGTTGGTCCCCTATCCGTGCCGAAGCCAAGCGCCCCGCCCGCCCTCGACCCCGCTCGCCCCTCGACCGCGCGGCCCGCCAAGCGCGGCCTCGTGTCCCACGTACGCGGCCATCCGCGGTCGGGTCTGGCGCGCGCGCAGGTCCACCTGCGCAAGCTCTACCACGGCCACTCGCCCGAAGCCCTGCGCTTCCAGATGGCGGCGCTGACGGTGGACCTGTCGATCATCGCGCTGTTCATCCTGACACCGGTGCTGCGGGGCACCGACTGGTTCCTGGTCGTGGACTACACGGTCGCGGCGGTCCTGGCGCTCGACATGGGCGCCCGCCTGTTCGCGGCGCGCGAGAAGCGGCGCTGGCTGGCGCAGCCGATCGTCTTCCTGGACGTCGCGATCCTTTTGACGCTGCTCTTTCCCGAGCAGCTCTGGAGCCTGTCCTTCCTGCGCGTCCTGCGGCTCTGGTCGCTGTCGCAGACCGGCATCCTGTGGCGGCCGCTGCGGCGCAACGGCCACGGCCATATCGAGCACACGGCGCGGGCGGTGGTGAACCTCCTCACCTTCCTCTTCCTCGCCACCGGCTTCGTCTACACCTTCTTCTTCAGCGAGGGAGCCGGCCTCACCGGCTACGTCGACGCGCTCTATTTCACCGTGACGTCAAGCTGTTTTCACATATTGGCAAACTGAAGCGAGTGGCTAAACCGCTCCATCTACTTGATAAAATGCGAATTTTCACTCGCTTCACAGAAGTGAGTGCCGCTGCGATGGCCGGGGTCGTGCATAGGGGCGGGCCACCGCGCTCCCCATAGCGCTGTAGGTGGACCGCCCCTGTGTGCGAGGCCGGCTCCAGACGTCACAAACGTCGGGTTCGGTTCCACCGCCGCGACGGCCGGGGTCGTGCACAGGGGCGGGCCGCCGCGCTCCTCAAAGCGCCGTAGGTGGACCGCCCCTGTGTGCGAGGCCGGCTCCAGACGACACGATCGCTGGCTAGGACACTTCGATAACTGGAGCTCTTCGTCGTCCGCTTTCGACCCTGGCTGTGTCAAAACCCTGCTCATGCTATCTTCTTCAGGGTGGTCTGGAGGATGGCATGGGACGCTTCGTTGTCGGCGCCGATCGCGATCAGGCGACGCTGTTCCCGCCCTGCCTCGA
>NZ_VTOM01000027.1 GCF_009765365.1 Antarcticirhabdus aurantiaca | reverse complement strand
ATAGCGTCGGTTGAACTCCCCGGGCATCCCAACCGGCAAAGGTACCGGCCAGAAACCCCGGACAAACAGCCAACCGCCGCCCGCGCTTCTCTTTCTTCTCGATCTTCAGTTCTCAAAAAACACGCCGAACCCTCCAAACGGAGACAGTCCCGCGCCGGGTCGGGCGGCAAAAGCCGCAGAACCCTCGGATCATGCTTCGCGCCAAAGGCGCCGCTGTCCGTGATAAACAAACCGAAGGGCCGAAACTCCGGAGCGAGCGGTGCCGCTCGCCGGCGGCGCCCTCGCCGTCGATGACCGGCTTATAGAACCACCCGACCTCAAAGGTCAACAGGGGCGATCGCATCCGAATCCGGCGCCTTCCGTCCTCCTCAGATGGTGAAAAGGCATCGCCATTTCAATGGCTTGAACGTTCATCCCGGCGTCGCCAGGCCGACATCTGCCGGACAAAATTTTTCGACCGCGGTCGATTTTTTTTGGCCGGTCGGAACGCGGAACGGCCCGCCCGGAGGGTCCGGACGGGCCGTTCGCCGATCGTTTCGGTGTTCGCCGGGCTGTCAGACGAGGCGGGCGTCGAGGCTGACCTTGATGGCACCGAGCGCCTTCGAAACGGGGCAGCCGGCCTTGGCCTTGTCGGCGAGCTCGCGGAAGGTGCCCTCCTCGATGCCCGGCACCTTGGCTTCCAGGGTGATCGCGCTCTCGGTGATCTCGAAGCCGGCCGAGGCCTGCTCGACGCTGACGACGGCGCGCGCCTTCAGCTCCTCCGCCGGTGTGCCGTTCTCGGCGAGGAAATGCGAGAGCTGCATGGCGAAGCAGCCGGCATGGGCGGCGGCGAGCAGCTCTTCCGGGTTGGTGCCGGACTTGCCGGTCTCATCCTGGAAGCGCGCCTTGAAGGAATAGCCGTGGTCGCTGAGCGCGCCGGACTGCGTGGTGAGCGAACCGGTGCCGTCGCCGAGAGCGCCGCGCCAGATTGCGGTTGCATGCCGTTTCATGTGCGTCTCCGGTTGAAGTGGACCTCCCGCCCGATCCGGGAAAGGCCGTTTTCGATGGGCGGGTAAGTTGGAAGCTGGGCGCGAATGTCCATGCCTCCCGGCCGATCCGGGGGCGCGGCGCGGCAACGCGTCCTTCATCGCGCCGGGCTAGTCTGGAAGGCGGGCCGTTCGGCGCCCATCTTCTTCGACGACGAGCGGAAGGCAGGGATGAGCGAATCGATTCTGGTCATCGGAGCGCCCGACCTTCTCGCGGAAAAGGCGGCCTGGCTCGACGAGCTGCGCGACACCAAGCGCTCGGGCGAGAACACGCTCGAGGCCTACGAGCGCGACGCCCGTCAGTTCCTCGCCTTCATGACGAGCTATCTCGGCCGCCCGACGAAGCTGTCCGATCTCGTCGCGCTGCGCCCGACGGACCTTCGCGCCTTTCTCGCCGAGCGCCGGCGCGAGGGCGCGGGCGCGCGCACGCTCGGCCGCTCGCTGTCGGGCCTGCGCTCCTTCCTGCGCTTTCTGGAGCGGCGGGGCCTCGCCTCGTCCGCCGGCGCCAAGGCGATGCGCGCGCCCAAGACGCCGAAGTCGCTGCCGAGGCCCCTGACGGTGGACGACGCGCTCGCGGTCGCCGACGAGGGCGGGGCGCTCGCGACGGAGCCCTGGATCGGCGCGCGCGACACGGCCGTCCTCACCCTCCTCTACGGCTGCGGGCTGCGCATCTCGGAAGCGCTCGACCTTCCCGGCGACGCGCTTCTCGACCCCCTCGCCCGCTCCATGCGGGTGACGGGCAAGGGCAACAAGACGCGGCTCGTGCCGCTGCTGCCGGCCGTGTCCCAGGCCGTCGCCGAGTACCGGCGGCTCTGCCCCTATCACCTCCACGCCGGCGAGCCGCTGTTTCGCGGCGCGCGCGGCGGGCCGCTGCGGCCGCAGATCATCCAGCGCGCCATGGCGCGGCTGCGCGGCGCGCTCGGCCTGCCCGAATCGGCGACGCCGCACGCGCTGCGCCATTCCTTCGCGACGCATCTCCTGGCGGGCGGCGGCGACCTGCGCGCCATCCAGGACCTTCTCGGCCATGCCAGCCTGTCGACGACGCAAGGCTATACCGCCGTCGACGGGGCGCGGCTGCTTTCGATCTACGACGGCGCGCACCCCCGCGCCCGCCGGCCGCGCGCGGCCCTTTCCTCCAGCGAGCCCGTTCGATGACCACGCTTCTGCGCCGCCGCGTCCTGGCCGGCACCCTGTCGCTTCTCGCCCTCGGCGCACCCCTGCCCGCTTCGTCCCAGGGACCGGACGCGGCGCTGCCGGGCGCGGTGGAAACCCGGGAGGCGGGCACCTGCGGCGGGCGCGACATCACCGCCGAGCTCGCCGCCGACGGACGCCTCGCCGCCGTCGAGGCCAAGGCGCGCGCCATTCCGAACGGCGAGGGCAAGCTCTTCCGCATCGAGAAGGCGGGGGTGCCCGCCTCCTATCTCTTCGGCACGATGCACCTGACCGATCCGCGCGTCCAGGCGCTGCCGCCGCAGGCCGAGGCGGCTTTCGCCGGGGCGGACACGCTGGTGATCGAGACGCTCGACGTGCTCGATCCGGCCAAGAGCGCGGCCGCCATGTTCGCCAAGCCGGACCTCACCTACCTGCCGCCCGGGCAGACCCTCGCCGACCTCCTCGACCCGGAGGAGGAGGCGCTCGTGCGCACCGCGCTCGACAAGAAGGGCGTGCCCTTCACCGCCGTCGAGCGGCTGCAGCCCTGGTTCGTCGGGGCGAGCCTGATGCTGCCGCCCTGCGAGGCCGAGCGCGCACAGGGCGGGGCGACCGTGCTCGACGTGACGCTCGCGCACCGCGCCGAAGCGGACAAGAAGGCGGTGAAGGGGCTCGAATCGGCGACGGAACAGCTCGAAGCCATGGCCTCGCTGCCGATCGACATCCAGGTCGAATCGCTCGTCTCGACCCTCGCCTTCGCCGACCGCCTGCCGGATGTCCTGGAAACCATGGTCAACCTCTACCTCGACGGAAAGATCGCCGAGATCACCCCCGTCGTCGAAGCCGCCATGCCGGAAAGCGCCTCGGGCCTCGGCTCGGGCGAGGCCTATGCCGCCTTCGAGGAGCGCATCGTGACGGTGCGCAACAAGACCATGATCGAGCGCGTCGAGCCGATCCTCGCGAACGGCGACGTCTTCGTCGCCGTCGGCTCCCTCCACCTGCCCGGCCAGGAAGGCCTCGTCGAGCTGCTGCGCGCCGACGGCTGGACCGTCACGCGGGCGGACTGAGGGGTCGCGCCTCAAGGCAGGGGACGCCGTCCCCTGCACCCCAGCCAGGGGAAATGATTTCCCCTGGACCCCTTTCCATATGGCGGGTCCAGTCCCGGCAGGGGGCATTGCCCCCTGCCGGGACTGGAAATGTGCCCAAATGAAAAGAAGGGTCCGGGAATTCCTTCCCGGGCAGGGACCGGGGCGGCAGCCCCGCCATGCAGCGCCGGCCCCTCAGCCGCTCACGAGTGGATGGGCTTGGCGAAGGTGGCGAAGGCGGCCTCGCGGACGGCTTCGGACATGGTGGGGTGGGCGTGGCAGGTGCGCGCCAGGTCTTCGGAGGACCCGCCGAACTCCATGAGGACGGCGGCTTCGGCGATCATGTCGCCGGCGCCGAAGCCCATGATGTGGACGCCGAGCACCTTGTCGGTGGCCTTGTCGGCGAGGATCTTCACGAAGCCGTCGGTGTGGAGCATGGCGCGGGCGCGGCCGTTGGCGGTGAAGGAGAACTTGCCGGTGTTGTACGGCGTGCCGGCGGCCTTCAGCTCCTCCTCGGTCAGGCCGACGGAGGCGATCTCGGGGGAGGTGTAGACCACCGAGGGAATGACGCCGTAGTTCACGTGGCCGTGCTGGCCGGCGAGGATCTCGGCCAGCGCGACGCCCTCGTCCTCGGCCTTGTGGGCGAGCATCGGGCCTTTCACGACGTCGCCGATGGCGTAGATGCCGTCGACGTTGGTCTTGTAGTGGGCGTCGATCTCGACGCGGCCGGCCTTGTCGCGGGCGACGCCGACTTCATCGAGGCCGAGGCCGTCGGTGAAGGGCTTGCGGCCGGTGGCGACGAGGACGACGTCGGCCTCGAGGGTCTGGGCCTCGCCGCCCTTGGCGGGCTCGAAGGTGACCTTGGCGGCCGAGCCGGTGGACTCGACGGCCGTGACCTTGGCGCCGAGGTGGAAGGTCATGCCCTGCTTGGCAAGGATCTTCTGGAACTGGGTGGAGATCTCGGCGTCGGTGGGGCCGAGGATCTTGTCGAGGTACTCGACGACCGTGACCTTGGCGCCGAGCCGCTGCCAGACGGAGCCGAGCTCGAGGCCGATCACGCCGCCGCCGACCACCACGAGGCGCTCGGGCACCTTCGGGAGCGCGATGGCGTCGTCGGAGGACACGATCGTCTTGCCGTCGAAGGCGACGTTCAGCCCGGGGATGCCGGCAACGACCGAGCCGGTGGCGATGCAGATGCTCTTGGTCTTCAGCGTCTGCTTGGAGCCGTCTTCGGCCGTGACCTCGACCGCGCCGGGCGCGGCGATGCGGCCGGTTCCGATGATGCCGGTGATCTTGTTCTTCTTGAACAGGAAGGCGATGCCGTCGACGTTCTGCTTAACCGTCGTGTCCTTGTGGGCGAGCATGGCGGGGAGGTCGAGCTCCGGGCTCACCTTGATGCCGAGCTTGGCGAAGGAGTGGTTGGCCTCCTCGAACATTTCGGAGGCGTGGAGGAGCGCCTTGGACGGAATGCAGCCGACGTTGAGGCAGGTGCCGCCGTAGGTCTTGCGCTTCTCGACCACGGCCACTTTCAGGCCGAGCTGCGCCGCCTTGATCGCGCAGACGTAGCCGCCGGGACCGGAGCCGATCACGACGAGGTCGAAGGCGGAGGATGCGTCGGACATTGGGAACTACTCTATGGGGTTGGCCGGAAGCGGCTGTGAGACAGATGGGTGGTCGATCAAAGGAGATCGAGAAGGACGAGCAGGATGCCGAGGATCGACACCATGTAGACGAGCGAGCGGACCATCGGCACGCCCTTGAGGTAGAGCGGCAGGTAGACGATGCGGCCGACGAACCAGAGCCAGACGCCGATCTCGGACAGCGTGCCGTCGCGGCCGGAGACGACCACCGCGACCACCGCGGCGATGAAGGCCGGATAGGTTTCCTTGAAGTTGGCGAGCGCCCGCTCGGCGCGGCCGGCGGTGACGCCGAGGGGCTTGGGGCTCCCGTCGCGGGGACCGGCGTTCCAGTCGCTCCCCCGCTCGCGCGTGGCGGTGAAGCCCTGAATGCCGATGTGGACGAGCAGCAGGACCACGGACCAGGCGAGCAGCACCAGCTCGGTCGGCATGTCGGTCATCTCGGGCATGGGATGGTCTCCGGTCGGGGGTGGGGCGTCAGCCGTGCATCTTCTCGGTGGCGAGCTTGAAGCCGAGGCCGATGAAGACGAGGCCGGTCGCGCGGGAGATCCAGCGGCCGGCGCGGCGGAAACCGTCGCGCACGGCCGGGATGGTGAAGAAGACGGACACGCCGACGAACCACAGGATGAGCGCCGAGGCCATCACGAGGCCGTAGCCGAACTTGACGCTGGCCGGCGTCGACAGGCTGACGAGCGAGGAGAACAGCGACAGAAAGAAGACCACGGGCTTGGGGTTCAGCGCGTTGGTCAGGAAGCCGATGCCGAAGGCCTTGGCGCCGGACATGGTACGGGCGGGCTCGACCGCGTCCGGCTCGGGCATTTCGGGCATGGAGGCGTCGCGCAGCGAGCGCCAGCCGAGCCAGAAGAGGTAGGCCGCGCCGGCATACTTCACGAGGTTGAAGGCGAAGACCGACTGCGAGACGATGAGCCCGAGGCCGAGGATCGTGTAGGAGATGTGGAACAGGAGCGCGACGCCGATGCCGAGGCTCGTCCAGATCGCGGCGCGCCGGCCGTGGACGATCGACTGGCGCATGACCATGGCGAGGTCCGCCCCCGGCACGACGATGACGAAGGAGAACACCGCCATCAGCGCGGCGAGTTCCAGGACGTAGGGGTTCACTGCTTCGGCTCCTTGTCGGCGATGCGCGGGCGTGCGTCGGCTTCCTCGAAGACGCCGAAGCTGGTGACGAGGCGGGCGGGCTCGCCGCTCGCGTCGAAGCCCCAATAGGATGCGTAGTAGCCGTCGCCGAAGCCGGAATGGAAGAGAGCGACGTTGAGGTCGTCCGCGAAGGCGAAGCGGTGGTCGGCGGCCGGCTCCATGGCGAGGGCAGCGTCGAGGAGGGTCGTCTCGCCGTAGCTGGTCTCGCCGGCGTTCATGCGCGCGTCTTCGTGGTCTGCCAGCGCCTTCTGCGCGGCCTCGTCGCAGAAGCAGCCGGTGCCGGCGTCAACGCCGTAGCCGGAGATCATGTCGCCGACCATCTCCGGAATGATGGACTCGTCGGTCAGCGCGATCTGCCAGCGCGCGACGGGCGTTTCGGACAGGCGCAGCTCGGCGAGGCCGACGCGCTCGCCCCAGTCGTTGTCGAGGTCGATGTAGACGCGCACCGGGTGCCGGCCGGTCGGGACGCTGCGGGCGAGGGGCGGGTGGTCGCCGAGGCCGACCAGGGGATCGCAGGCGACGATGCGGCCGGTCGGGCAGGCGAGCTGCGAGACCGAACGGCGCTCGATGCGGCGCGCGGCGAGATCGGCGTCGGAAAGGTCGGTGCGGCGCAGGGCCGAAAGGGTGGCGCCGGTCGGAACGCCCGGCTCCGCGCCCGCGTGGAGCCGCCGGTTCGCGCCCGATCCGTCGGAAGCGCCGAGATCGATCACGAGGCGCGCCGGGCGGCCTTCGGCGTCGAGGCCCCAATAGGAGGCGAAGGCTTCCCGATACAGGGACGGCGGATTGAACAAAGCGAGGTTGACGTCCGGCGCGAAGGAGAAGCGCAGCTCCCGCACGACCTCGATATCGGCCGTGGCCTTTGAAAGCTGCTTCGAAACCGGCGAGGCGCTGGCCAGGATCCCGACGAAGCCGGCAAAGCCGAAGGCGGAGCGCACAGCGGCGTCGCAGAGGCCGACCGGAGACCCAGCGGCCTTGAGGCTGGCGACGGGTGCCGCGCTCGCGCCTGAGACATCCGGCGCATCGAAGGTGGCGAGTTCCCAGCGCAGGACCGGCGCATCCGAGATTCGCAGCTCGGCGAGACAGGCTCGGTCCTCGAAGCCGTGAGTGTCCGGCTCTTCATAGGCAAAGGCGGTGTAGCGGCCGGGCGGGACCCGCCGCGCGAAGAGGAGGGCGTTTGACAGCTCGGAGGCCGCTTCGCCGGCGAGAAGCCGGCCGCTCGGGCATTCGAGCGCGGCGACGGCGTGGCGCCGGACACCAAGCGCCGCGAGCTCCGCTTCGCCGAGGCCCGTCAATTCGAGCGCCGACAGGACGAGGCCGGACGGCCGCTCCGGCGGCTCCTGACCGGCGGCGCGGGGCGTGCCGCCGGTCAGGAGCAGCGCCCCTGCGAGAGCCGAGGCGCCGCGAAGCAGGGTGCGCCGGAACGGCCGGACGAGGGAGGCGTCGAGCATGGTCATGAACTGCCTCCCCCTTGAAACCGGCTTCGTGTCCCGGCGCTTTCCGTCCTCTTACAGGTCGAGAACGAGGCGCTCCGGGTCTTCCAGGCTTTCCTTGACGCGCACGAGGAAGGTCACGGCTTCCTTGCCGTCGACGATCCGGTGATCGTAGGAGAGCGCGAGGTACATCATCGGGCGGATCTCGATCTTGCCCCCGATCACCATCGGCCGCTCCTGGATCTTGTGCATGCCGAGGATGCCCGACTGCGGCGCGTTCAGGATCGGCGTCGACATCAAGGAGCCGTAGACGCCGCCATTGGTGATCGTGAAGGTGCCGCCCTGCATGTCCGACATCGACAGCGAACCGTCGCGTGCGGCCTTGGCGAGGCGCCCGAGCTCCTTCTCGATGCCGGCGATCGAGAGCTGGTCGGCGTCGCGCACGACGGGCACGACGAGGCCCTTGTCGGTGCCGACCGCCATGCCGACGTGGCAGTAGTTCTTGTAGATCAGCTCGTTGCCGTCGATCTCGGCATTGACCGCCGGGATCTCCTTCAGGGCGTGCGTCACCGCCTTGGTGAAGAAGCCCATGAAGCCGAGCTTCACGCCGTGCTTCTTCTCGAAGACGTCCTTGTAGCGGTTGCGCAGCGCCATCACGGCCGTCATGTCCACCTCGTTGAAGGTGGTGAGCATGGCGGCGGTGTTCTGCGCGTCCTTCAGCCGCTTGGCGATGGTCTGGCGCAGGCGGGTCATCTTGACCCGCTCCTCGCGCGCCGCGTCGTCGCCGCTGGACGGCGCGCGGGCGGCGGCGGGGATCGCCGGCTTCTCGGGCGTGGACGAGGGCGCACCGCGGGCGATCGCGGCGAGGACGTCGCCCTTCAGCACCTGGCCGCGCTTGCCGGTGCCCTCGACGTCCGACACGTTGTTGTCGGCCATCAGCTTCTGCGCCGACGGGGCGGCGGGCATCGAGCCGCCGGCCGAGCCGTTGGAGGCGCCAGCGGGCGCGGCCTGCGGCGCGGGCGAAGCGCCGGCCGAGCCGTAGTCGCTCTTCGGCGCGGCGGCCGCGGCGGCCGCCGGCTCGGCCTTGGCGGGCGCGGGGGCGGCGGCCGCGGGCTTGGCGGCACCGCTTCCCTCACCCTCGCCGATCACGCCGATCAGCGCGCCGACCTCGACGGTCTCGCCTTCCTTGACGACGATCTCCTGCAGCACGCCGGCGGCGGGCGCGGGCACTTCCACGGTCACCTTGTCGGTCTCGAGCTCGGCGATGGTCTCGTCCGCCTCGACCCGGTCGCCCGGCTTCTTGAACCACTGGCCGATCGTGGCCTCGGTGACGCTTTCCCCGAGCGTGGGGACCTTGATTTCGGTGGCCATGGGTCTGACCGTCTCCTCGTCGATAGTCTTCTGGTTCGGTGTCCTCGGGGCGGCGCGTCAGGCGCTCGGCTCCGCGGGGCGG
This sequence comes from Antarcticirhabdus aurantiaca, assembly GCF_009765365.1. Classification (GTDB taxonomy): domain Bacteria; phylum Pseudomonadota; class Alphaproteobacteria; order Rhizobiales; family Rhizobiaceae; genus Antarcticirhabdus; species Antarcticirhabdus aurantiaca. The sequence goes on along the minus strand of NZ_VTOM01000027.1, from coordinate 75,649 downwards.
CGGTGGGGTGGTCTGGGCGGGCAAGACTGGCCCGGGCATCTTGCCCCGGACCGGTCTCGCATGTCAGCCGAGCGCGTCTTCCAGGAAGGCGGAGAGCTGGGCGAGGTGCTTGGACATGGTGCCCGCGGCCGGCGAGGCCGCCGCCTGGCGCCCGGCATAGCGCACGCGCTTCTTCTCGGCGCCGATATGGTCGAGCACCCATTCGAGATAGGGATCGATGAAGCTCCAGGCGCCCATGTTCTTGGGCTCCTCCTGGCACCACACCATCTCGGCGCCCTTGAAGCGCGAGAGCTCGTTGATCAGCGCCTTGGCCGGGAACGGGTAGAGCTGCTCGAGGCGCAGGAGGTAGACGTCGTCGATCCCCCGCTTCTCGCGCTCCTCGAAGAGGTCGTAATAGACCTTGCCCGTGCACATCACGACGCGGCGGATCTTGTCGTCCTTGACGAGCTTGATGCCGCTCGCGTCCTTGTTGCGCTCCGCATCGTCCCACAGGAGGCGGTGGAAGCTCGTGTCGCCGGTCATCTCCGAGAGCTGCGAGACCGCCCGCTTGTGACGCAGCAGCGACTTCGGGGTCATCAGGATCAGCGGCTTGCGGAAGTCGCGCTTCAGCTGCCGGCGAAGGGCATGGAAGTAGTTCGCCGGCGTCGTGATGTTGGCGACCTGCATGTTGTCCTCCGCGCAGAGCTGGAGGAAGCGCTCCAGCCTCGCGGAGGAGTGCTCGGGCCCCTGCCCCTCGTAGCCGTGCGGCAGGAGCATCACGAGGCCGGACATGCGCAGCCACTTCTTCTCGCCCGACGAGATGAACTGGTCGATGACGACCTGCGCGCCGTTCACGAAGTCGCCGAACTGCGCTTCCCAGAGGGTCAGCGCGTGCGGCTCCGCGAGGGAATAGCCGTACTCGTAGCCGAGCACCGCTTCTTCCGAGAGCATGGAGTTGATGACGTCGTAGGCCGCCTGCCCCTTGGCGAGGTTCTGCAGCGGCACGTAGCGCGTCTCGTCCTCCTGGTCGTAGACGACCGAGTGGCGCTGGGAGAAGGTGCCGCGCTCGACGTCCTGGCCCGACAGGCGCACCGGGTGGCCTTCCGTCAGCAGCGTGCCGAAGGCCAGCGCCTCGCCGGTCGCCCAGTCGATGTTCTCGCCGGACTCGATCGCCTTGGCGCGCGCGTCCATGAAGCGGCCGATGGTCTTGTGGAGGTTGAAGCCCTCCGGCACGCGGGTGAGCTTCTGCCCGATCTCGCGCAGGGTCTTGATCGGCACGCCGGTGATGCCGCGGCGCGGCTCGTCGGCGGTCTCGGCGCGGCGCAGGCCCGTCCAGGCGCCGTCCAGCCAGTCGGCCTTGTTGGGGTGGTAGCTGCCCCCGGCCTCGAACTCGCCGTCGAGGTGGCGGCGCCATTCGGCGCGGCGCTCGTCGATCTCGGCCTGGGAGAGCGTGCCGGCGGAAACGAGCTTCTTGGAGTAGAGCTCCAGCGTCGTCTCGTGGCCGCGGATGGTCTTGTACATGATGGGCTGCGTGAAGCCCGGCTCGTCGCCCTCGTTGTGGCCGAAGCGGCGGTAGCAGAACATGTCGATCACGACCGGCTTCTTGAACAGCATCCGGTACTCGATCGCGACCTTGGCCGCGAAGACCACGGCTTCCGGATCGTCGCCGTTGACGTGGAAGATCGGCGCCTCGACCATCTTGGCGACGTCGGACGGATAGGGCGAGGAGCGCGACAGGCGCGGATTGGTCGTGAAGCCGATCTGGTTGTTGATGATGAAGTGGATCGAGCCGCCGGTGCGGTGGCCGCGAAGCCCCGACAGGCCGAAGCACTCGGCGACGACGCCCTGGCCGGCGAAGGCCGCGTCGCCGTGGATCAGCAGCGGCAGCACCTGGGCGCGGGTTTCCAGCGGCACGATCTCGGTGCGGGTGCGCCCGGCGATCTGGTCCTGCTTGGCGCGCGCCTTTCCGAGCACCACGGGATTGACGATCTCGAGGTGCGAGGGGTTGGCGGTCAGCGACAGGTGGACCTTGTTGTCGTCGAACTCGCGATCGGCCGAGGCGCCGAGATGGTACTTGACGTCACCCGAACCCTCGACGTCCTCGGGCTGGAAGGACCCGCCCTTGAACTCGTTGAAGATCGCCCGGTGCGGCTTGCCCATGACTTGGGACAGGACGTTGAGGCGGCCGCGATGGGCCATGCCGAGGATGATCTCGGTGAGGCCGAGCTGGCCGCCGCGCTTGATGATCTGCTCGAGCGCCGGGATCAGCGCCTCGCCGCCGTCGAGGCCGAAGCGCTTGGTGCCCTTGTACTTGACGTCGAGGAACTTCTCGAAGCCTTCCGCCTCGATCAGCTTGTTGAGGATCGCGCGCTTGCCCTGGTCGGTGAAGGCGACGCCCTTGTCCGGCCCCTCGATGCGCTCCTGGATCCAGCGCTTCTCTTCAGGGTTCGAGATGTGCATGAACTCGACGCCGACCGTCGAGCAGTAGGTCCGCTCCAGGATGTCCACCATCTGGCGGATGCTGGCGAACTCGACGCCGAGGACGTTGTCGATGAAGATCGGGCGGTCGTAGTCGGCGGCGGTGAAGCCGTAGTTCTCCGGGGAAAGCTCGTTGTAGTCCTCGTCCGCGGCCTTGGCGAGGCCGAGCGGGTCGAGCTTGGCGTGGAGGTGGCCGCGCACGCGGTAGGCGCGGATCAGCATGAGGGCGCGCACGCTGTCGCGCGCGGCCTGCGTCACCGCCTTCGGGTCGATCGCCGCGCCGGCCTGCGCCGCCTTGTCCTTGACCTTGGCCTCGATGCGCTTCTCGGCCTCGGGCCAGTTGCCGTCGAGGGCCGAGACGAGCTCGCCGTTGGCCGCGATCGGCCAGTTGGCGCGCTGCCAGGAGGCGCCTTCGGCGTTCTTGACCACCGTGGCCTTGTCGTCGCCCAGCGCGCCGAAGAAGGACCGCCACTCCTCCGACACGGAGGACGGGTCGGCCTCGTAGCGCGCCGCCAGCTCCTCGATGTAGTCGGCATTGCCGCCGTACAGGAAGGAGGTCTGCGCGAAGGTGTCGTTCGCCGGACTGCGTGACATGGTTTCTCGCGGCCCGGACAAGGGGGCCGTCTCCCTGGATCGTTCCGTTTGGGCGCGCGGCTCTTCAAGAAGCCGCCGCGCCCGCTCATACTCAAACACGTAGGCCCGCATTCGCGCGGGGTATCCGCCCGAGCCTCGCGCGCGTCATTGACACGCGAAGCTTGCGGCGGGCGGACGAGGCCGAAGCGCCTGCCGCCTCGGAGCGTCGGCGGGCCTCGCCGGAGGCCTCAGCCCTTCAGCACCTCGAGCAGCGTCGTGCCGAGGCGGGCCGGGCTCGGCGAGACGCGGATGCCGGCCCGCTCCATCGCCGCGATCTTCGACTCCGCATTGCCCTTGCCGCCCGAGACCACCGCGCCGGCATGGCCCATGGTGCGGCCCTTCGGGGCGGTACGCCCGGCGATGAAGCCGGCCATCGGCTTCTTGCGGCCGCGCTTGGCCTCGTCGAGGAGGAACTGCGCCGCGTCCTCTTCGGCCGAGCCGCCGATCTCGCCGATCATGATGATCGACTGCGTCTCGTCGTCGGCGAGGAACAGCTCGAGCACGTCGATGAACTCGGTGCCCTTCACCGGATCGCCGCCGATGCCGACGGCCGTGGACTGGCCGAGGCCGGCATTGGTGGTCTGGAAGACCGCCTCGTATGTAAGCGTTCCCGAGCGCGATACGATGCCGACATTGCCCTTCTTGAAGATGTTGCCGGGCATGATGCCGATCTTGCACTCGTTCGGCGTCAGGATGCCGGGGCAGTTGGGTCCCAGCAGCCGCGACTTGGACGTCTCCAGGCGCGCCTTGACCGTCACCATGTCCGAGACCGGGATGCCTTCGGTGATGCAGACGATGAAGGGGATCTCGGCCTCGATCGCTTCGATGATCGCGGCGGCCGCGCCCGCCGGCGGCACGTAGACGACGGACGCGTCGGCGCCGGTCGCCTCCTTGGCCTCGGCGACGGAGGCGAAGATCGGCAGCGTCTCGCCTTCCGAGCCCGTCCAGCTCTCGCCGCCCTTCTTCGGGTGGACGCCGGCGACCATCTGCGTGCCGTGGTAGCGCAGCGCCTGCTCGGTGTGGAAGGTGCCGGTCTTGCCGGTCAGGCCCTGCACGATGATCTTGGTGTTCTTGTCGACGAGGATGGACACGCTTCAGTCCTTCGGGTTTCGGCCTTGAGCAGGCGCTTCTATCAGGAACGGGGCGCTTCAGGGCGCCGGCTTGGGTGGAGGCGGCGGCTCGACGCGCACGGACCGGTTCATGACCAGCGACACGCCCTGGTCGCCGAGGGGCACGGACATCATGGTGACGACCTGGTCCTGCTCGTCGAGAAAGCTCCAGGTGCCGATCAGGGGATGGGCCAGTCCGTTGAGGAGGCCCGGAAGCACGCCCTCGATGCCGGTCAGGGGGCTTGTATCCAGGCCGGCCGGCGGGTCGCCGATCAGCTGCAGATTGCAGCTCGCGGAGGTGAGGTGGGGGAAGTTCACCTTGTTGACGAGCAGGAAGAGCGAGTCGAAGTCGTCCTGCGCCTTCGAGAGGCTGACGCTGCCGAGGGCGGCCAGGGCGGCCTCCTCGAGGAGGCCCCCCTCGGCCGGCGAGCTCGCCCAGCCTCGCTTGCCGGCCTCCGCCACGGCGGACGGAAAATCCAGCATGGCGCGCGAGCAGATCGCGACGAAGTCGGCGAGGAGCGGGTGAGCGCCGTCCGGCGCGGCGACCGGCAGGACGACGTGGGCGGGCGCCTGGGCACCGGCCGGCGTCGCAGCGGCGAGCCCGGCGCCCAGCACCAGGGCTCCCAGGCGGGCGAGCCTCGCCGAAACGGTGCTGGTGGGAGCGGCGCTCGTCACGGTCTGTCCGGTCTCACAGGAAAGGGTTGACGACGCGGACGGAGCCGCAGCTCTGCCCAGGGGCGAGGTCTTCGCAAGGCACCGCCGCCGCTTCGAGCCGCTCGGCCGCGGCGACGATGCCGACGTTTCCTCTCAGCCGACCGCCGCGACGATCTTCTTGGCGGCGTCGTCGAGGTCGTCCGCCGCGGTGATGGCGAGGCCGCTCTCGTTGAGGATGGCCTTGCCCTTCTCGACGTTGGTGCCCTCGAGGCGCACGACGAGCGGGACGGTGAGCCCGACGTCCTTCACGGCCGCGACGACGCCCTCGGCGATGACGTCGCAGCGCATGATGCCGCCGAAGATGTTGACGAGGATGCCCTTCACGTTCGGATCGGCGGTGATGATCTTGAAGGCCGCGGTGACCTTCTCCTTGGAGGCGCCGCCGCCGACGTCGAGGAAGTTCGCCGGCTCCTTGCCGTAGAGCTTGATGATGTCCATCGTCGCCATGGCGAGGCCCGCGCCGTTGACCATGCAGCCGATGTCGCCGTCGAGCGCGACGTAGGCGAGGTCGTACTTGGAGGCCTCGATCTCCTTGGCGTCCTCTTCCGTCGTGTCGCGCAGCGCCTTGACGTCCTCGTGGCGGAACAGGGCGTTGCCATCGAAGGAAACCTTGGCGTCGAGGACGCGCAGGTGGCCGTCCGTCATGACGATCAGCGGGTTCACCTCGAGAAGGCTCATATCCTTCTCGACGAAGGCCTTGTAGAGCGCCGGAAACAGGCTCTTGCCGTCCTCGCGCGCCGCGCCCTGGAGGCCGTAGGCGTCGGAGATCCTGGCGACGTCGGCCTCCGTCACGCCAGTGAGCGGGTCGATGGCGACGGTGACGATCTTCTCGGGCGTGTCGTGGGCGACGGCCTCGATGTCCATGCCGCCTTCCGTCGAGACGACGAAGGCGACGCGGCCGACCGAGCGGTCGACGAGGAGCGAGAGGTAGAGCTCGCGGTCGATGTCGGCGCCGTCCTCGATGTAGAGGCGGTTCACCTGCTTGCCGGCGTCGCCCGTCTGGGCGGTGACGAGCGTGTTGCCCAGCATCTCCTTGGCGTGGGCGACGGCTTCCTCGACCGACTTGGCGAGGCGCACGCCGCCCTTGGCATCGGGGCCGAGCTCCTTGAACTTGCCCTTGCCGCGGCCGCCGGCGTGGATCTGGCTCTTCACGACGTAGAGGGGACCGGGAAGCTGCCGGGCGGCGGCCTCGGCCTCGTCGGCCGAGGTGATGGCGACGCCCTTGGCGACGGGTGCGCCGAAGCCCTTGAGGAGCTCCTTGGCCTGGTACTCGTGGATGTTCATCGAATGGGTTCCCGGCTTGTCGCGGAAGGGGTCAGGAGGACGAGGGGCCGCGAAACGCCGCGGCCACCCCGGCAGACTGGATCAGGCAAGGCTCGGGGCGATGCCGCGGCAGGCGTCCATCAGGCCCTTCACCGAGCCGACGGACTTCTCGAACTGCGCCTTCTCCTCGCCGTCGAGGGTGATCTCGACGACGCGCTCGACGCCGCCGGCGCCGATCACGACGGGCACGCCGACGTAAAGGTCGTCGAGGCCGTACTGGCCGGTCAGCGCGGCGGCGGCGGGCAGGACGCGCTTCTTGTCCTTCAGGAAGCTCTCGGCCATCTCGATCGCCGAGGCCGCCGGCGCGTAGTAGGCCGAACCGGTCTTGAGGAGGCCGACGATCTCGGCGCCGCCGTCGCGGGTGCGCTGGACGATGGCGTCGAGCTTCTCCTGGCTTGTCCAGCCCATCTTGACGAGGTCGGGCAGCGGGATGCCGGCCACCGTCGAGTAGCGCACCAGCGGCACCATGGTGTCACCGTGGCCGCCGAGCACGAAGGCGGTCACGTCCTCGACCGAGACGTCGAACTCGGTGGCGAGGAAGTGGCGGAAGCGCGCCGAGTCGAGGACGCCGGCCATGCCGACGACGTGGGTCTTGGGCAGGCCCGAGAACTTCTGCAGCGCCCAGACCATGGCGTCGAGCGGATTGGTGATGCAGATCACGAAGGCGTTCGGGGCGTACTGCTTGATGCCCGCGCCGACGGCTTCCATGACCTTGAGGTTGATGCCGAGGAGATCGTCGCGGCTCATGCCGGGCTTGCGCGGCACGCCGGCGGTGACGATGCAGACATCGGCGCCCTCGATCGCGGAATAATCGTTGGCGCCCGACAAACGAGCGTCGAAGCCCTCGACCGGCCCGGACTGGGCAATGTCGAGCGCCTTGCCCTGGGGCGTGCCCTCGGCGATGTCGAAGAGCACGATGTCGCCGAGCTCCTTGAGGCCGGCGAGGTGGGCGAGCGTGCCGCCGATCATGCCGGAGCCGATGAGTGCGATTTTGTTGCGGGCCATGCCGGGCGGTACTCCCTGTCGCCGGACGCGTCCCGCGCATCCGGCCCGTTGCGATCCGAGCGTCTCGACCGGCGCGCCGGGAAGGGTCGCCCGCGAGCGGAGTTCGCGCGAACGGCGTGGCTTCAACGGGGCCCGTCGCGGCGAGGGGATATATCGCACCGCGCCATTTCGCAACCGCGCCACGGCGCCTCCAACGGTTTCAACCGGTTAGAACGTTCGGCAGTTACGTAAACGTCATATGAAAAGCTTGGCGCGATCAAAATCTCAGCGCCGCCGCGCCCTGTCTAAAATATTTGATGCGACCGGAAGGCGATCGGCTCAGGAGCCGGCCGCGACTGCCTGATCGGAGCCGCCCGGCGCGGGGGCGCTGCGCGCGAGATAGGTTTCGGTGCCCATCTCGTTGAGGCGCGACACCGCGCGGGCGAACTCGAAGGCCTCCGTGCCCGTCGGTCCGGTGTAGAGCTCCGCCGCGGGCGCGGCGGCCGAGAGCACCAGCCGCCGGTCGGCGTCGTAGAAGGCGTCGACGAGGTTGATCAGGCGCTTGGCCTCGTTGCGGCGCGACAGGTCCATCACCGGCACGTCCTCCACCATCACCGTGTGGAAGCGGGCGGCGAGCGCGAGGTAGTCCTGCGCGCCGAGGGGCCTGGCGAGAAGCTCGTCGAAGGTGAAGCGCGCCGCGCCGTTGCCCGCCCGCGGCACCGGCACGAGGCGCCCGAGCACCGACAAGGAGGCCGGGCGCTCGCGCGCCCCGTCGAGAAGCGCCCCCCAGGTCGCGTCCATGCGGGCGCCCGCGTCCGGCCCGAGCGGCGTCACGTAGAGGTCGTCGCGGCCGATGTCGGTCATGCGGTAGTCGGTCGCCGCTTCCAGGCGGAACACGGTGACGTGCGCCTTGAGGAGCTCGACGAAGGGCAGGAACAGGCCGCGGTTGAGCCCGTCCTTGTAGAGGTCGTCCGGAGCGACGTTGGAGGTCGCGACGAGCACGATGCCTTCGGCGAACAGCGCCTTGAACAGGCGCGCGAGGATCATCGCGTCGGCGATGTCGGTGACGGCGAACTCGTCGAAGCACAGGAGCCGCGTCTGGGCCGCGACCTGGGCGGCCACCGGCCCGATCGGGTCGCCGTCGCTCGTCTCGCCCGCCTTCACCGCCGCGCGGTGGGCGGCGATGCGCTCGTGGATCTCGCCCATGAAGGCGTGGAAATGGACGCGGCGCTTGGCGGCGACGGAGCTTTCGCGAAAGAACATGTCCATCAGCATGGTCTTGCCGCGCCCGACGGCGCCGTGGACGTAGACGCCCTTTACGGGTTCGGGCGCTTCGCGCCGGGTCCCGAAGAGCCAGCCGAGCGCGCTCTTCTTGGAGGCGACGGAGGCGCGGCCGAGGCTCGCATCCAGCTCGTCCAGGCGGTCGGCGAGCCGGCGCTGGGCGGGATCCGCCTCGATCTTCCCCTGCGCGATCAGGCGCTCCAGGGCGCCGCGCACGGGTCCGAAGCGGACGGGCTTCGAGGAAGCGGGATCGGTCATGGAGCGGAACGCGGAGCCAGGATCATGCCGCCCAGATGATGTTGCGCCGCGGCGAAAAACAAGGGGCCGGCCGGCATGCTCCCGCCGCTCGTCCCCACCTTCGAGAACGAGGGCGCGATCGCGGGTTCGCGGCGGCGAGCGTGAGCCGCCGCCCGCCCGAACGTGATGTCAGCGATAGATGCTGATCGCCTGGCCGCCGGCGGTGGTGCCCTGGTAGCCGCCGCTGCCGGAGGCCGACAGGCTCGCGACGCTGTTGCCGCTGCCGTCCTTCAGGACGACCTGGCTGCCCGACACGTCCCAGGCGGTGACGTCGGCGACCTGGCCGGGGCAGCCGCGCGAGGCGGCCTTGTAGCCGCCGGTCCACTGGGTGAGCGCCATGAAGATCTGGCAGTTGCCGCCGCCGGCCGACACCTTCCAGGCGCCGGTGACGCTTTCGCGGGTGACGGGCGCCGACGAGGCCGGGGGCGCGGGCGGCGTCGCGGCGGAGCCGGGCGGCAGGGCCGCGACCTGGGCGCCGGGCGCGGTGGCCGGCGCCTCCACCGGCGGCGGGGGCGGCGGAGGCGGGGGCAGGCGGTTCGCCGTCACGGAGGCGACGGGTGCCGGGGTCAGGGGGCCGGGACCGCTCGCCGTGCGGGAGGACGTGCTTCCCCCGCCGACGCATCCCGCGGCGAGCGTCAGCGCCGCGAGCGCGGCACCCATCATCAACTTGCGCGACATCGAAGAGTCATCCCCCGGCTCGATAGGTCAGGTCGGTCGGCTTCGCCGGCCCGGCACGGGCTCGTCGCCCGCCGGCCGTGAAGGCTTTGTCAACCTTTTGAAACGAGCGGGGCGCGGGCCGCAAGTCCGGAATGAAACAATTGCGCCACAATGAACAGCTGTTGTGTGTCGCTGCGAACCGGAACGGCACGCCCGGTTCAGGGACCCGACGCGTCCTCGGGCTTCGTGGCCGGCAACATGCCCGCGAGGGTTTCGCCCGTCCCGGCGGCCCCCTGCCCAGCCTCGGCCGCGAAGTCGTGCCCTTCGAACGGCCGGTGGAAGTCGCCGGTGTCCTGATCCATCGCCCAGAGCTCGCCCGTCGAGATGTCGAACCAGGCGCCGTGAAGCGTCAGGCGCCCTTCGGCCTCGTTCTTGGCGATGTAGGGGAAGGTGCGCAGGTTCGCGAGCGAGGCGCGGATCGAGACGCGCTCCATCAGGCGCTGGCGCTCGGCCGCCGTCAGGAGGTCGTTGGCGCCGATCGTTTCGGCCGACTCGCGCACGAGGCTCATCCACTTGCCGATGAAGTCGCTTTCCGAGAGCGGCTGCATCTCCGGGTCGAGCGCGGCCTTGATGCCCCCGCAGCGGCCGTGGCCCATGACGATGATGTGGCGGACCTTGAGGGCCTGGACGCCGAACTCGAGCGCCGCCGAGGTGCCGTGGAAGTCGGCGTTCGGCGTATAGGGCGGCACGAGGTTGGCGACGTTGCGCACCACGAAGAGGTCGCCGGGCGCGGCGTCGAAGATGGTTTCCGGCGCCGCCCGCGAGTCGCAGCAGGCGATCACCATGGTTTCGGGCGTCTGGCCCTCGCGGGCCAGCTGGCGATAACGCTCCGCCTCGCCGCTGTAGCGGCCGAGCATGAAGGACCGGTAGCCGGACAGCAGCCGATCGGGAAGAAGCACGGTCTCGTCCATGCGCCGCTGATACGATGCGGCGCCGCGACATTCAACGGGTCCGCCGCTCAGGCGCGCCGGTTGCCGCCGGGATAAGCGAGGCGGCGCATCTGCACCATGGCCATGGGATGCTTCAGGCTGTCGGCGTCGGTTTCGAGCTGCAGCTCGTCGGCGCCGCGCTTGGCCGTGCGCGCCAGGACCTCGAACACCGCGGCCGTGGTGGTCTGCAGCGCCTTTTCCCCGCTCATGCCGGCGAGGAGGCGCGCCAGAAACACCGCCGAGGTAAGGTCGCCGACGCCCTTGGGCGCGTTCTCGATCTGCCGGTGCTCGGCGAGCAGCGCCTCGAAGCCCTCGACGAGGAGGTTGCCGATGCCCCCGCGCAGGAGGGCGTGCGCCGAGGTGACGACGACGCGGGCCGGCCCGAGCGTCGTCGCCGCCTCGATCAGGTGCTCGTTGCCGGCGAGTTCCAGGCCCGTCAGGAGTTCGAGCTCGAAGCGGTTGGGGGTCGCGATGTCGGCGAGCGGCAGCAGGCGGTCGCGCATGGCGACCAGCGTTTCGGCCGGCTGGTAGAGCCGTCCGCCGTCGCCGAGGACGGGATCGCACAGGAACACGGCGCGCGGATTGGCGCGCTTCACCGCCTCGACGAGCCGCGCCGTCGGCTCGACCTGATCCGACGCGCCGAAATAGCCCGACAGGACGGCCCCCACCTCGCCGAGCCAGGGCGCCCGCGACAGGTCGTCCATCATCGCGGCGAAGGCGCCGGCATCCGGCACGATGCGCGTCGAGGCGCCGTGCCCGGGATGCCAGGGCAGCGTGACGGTCGGCACCGACCAGACGGGATGGCCGAGCGACTCCAGCGCGAAGACCGCGGCGCGGTTGCCCACCGTGCCGCGCACGACGTGGCTCGATATGGCGAGAACGGCGACCTTGTCGGCGGCCGCGGAGCCCGGGCGCGGCGGATAGGTGGCGCTCATCGGCGAAGCGTCTCCTTCAGCCGCCCGCGGCGGACAGCGACTGGACCAGCCAGACCGCCAGCACCACGAAGGCGACGAGGCCGAGCCCGCGCCCGATCCGCGTGCCCCAGACCTCCACCCGGTCCGCGGGATCCGCGTCGCGCCCGAGGAAATGGCCGGCGCCGTCGCGGATCATCCGCTCGGTGGCGGCGCCCACCTGCGGCTCGGTCTCGCGCTGGACGCGCTGGAGGATCGCCCGCGCCTCGCGCTGCGCGTCCTCGTCGCCTCGCGACCCGCGGGGTGGAAGGGGCTGATGGCCGGTCATGCTCCTCGTTTAGAAGGAATGCGCCTCCGAGGAAAGCGCCGGGCTGCGGAGCTTGCCTCGAACTGCAGCCGTGAGCCAGCCGGGAACCGGCGCAGCGGCTCGGGGCTTGCGCTCGCAGGGCCGGGCAAGCGATCCCTTGTCGCCACACGGACGTCGCGGCGCGCCCTTATCACCGCCGCGTCACGCCGAAGAAGCGGCGACGTGAAACCGGAGGAGCCAGCATGGACACCAACCGCCAGCACGACGTCGGATCGGTACGGGAACAGGCACCGGGGGGCGACGGCACGGGCGGTGGTGCCGGCGACGCGCCGAGCAAGGCGGCGATCCTTCGCGCGGTTCTCGCCGAGTTCGAGGCGGGCGAGGCGGCCGCCCTCCTCGCGCCCCTCCTGTTCTCGCGCCCGCCCGCCGAGGATCTGGCGCCCTTCGCGGCCTCGACGCTGGCGCGTGCCGCCCGCGCGGCGGCGAGCGTCCTCACCCGCCAGCGGCCGGGCGAGCCGGTGATCGCGGTGGAGCGGCTGGAGGGCATGGGCCCGGGCGGCGGCACCCTCGGCCTCGTCACCGTCGCCAACGACGACATGGCCTTCCTGTTCGACAGCGTCACCGCCGAGATCGCCGAGGCCGCGAGCGTGGTGCATTTCGTCTCGCACCCCATCCTCGACGCCGCGCGCGACGAGACCGGGCTCCTGGCGACCTTCTCGGCGAGCCACGCCTCCGACGCCGAGACGGCCGCGGCCGCCTCCGCCGCGGGAAGCCGCGTCAGCCTGATCCAGCTCGCCATCGACCTGCCGGAGGGCGCGGGCGCCGACGGGCTCGCCGAGCGCCTCGCCTCGATCCTCGCCCAGGTGCGCCTCGCCAACGAGGGCTACGGCCCGATGCGCGAGCGCGTCAGCCGCGCCGTCGAGGCGATCCGCGCCAGAGCCGCGAGCCTTGCCGGCGAGGTCGAGGGCGCGCCCTCGCGCGCCGACCTCGAAGAAGCCGCCCGGCTCCTGGAATGGCTGCGCGACGACAACTTCATCTTCCTCGGCATCCGCGAATACGACTACGTGCCGGACGGCGGCGAGGAGGCGCTGCGGCGCCGCGAGGAAGGGGGCCTCGGCATCCTCGCCGATCCGAGCGTCAACGTCCTGCGCCGCGACGGGCGGCCTCTCGTGACGACGCCGGAGATCCGCGCCTTCCTGGAAGCGCCCGCGCCGATCATCGTCACCAAGGCGAACATGCGCTCGGTGGTCCACCGCCGCGCCTACATGGACTATGTCGGCGTCAAGCTCTTCGAGGGCGAAGGCGGCCGCCTGTCGGGCGAGATGCGCCTCGTCGGCCTCTTCTCCTCCTCGGCCTACAACCGCTCGATCCTGGAGATCCCCTATCTCCGGCTGAAGGCCAACACCGTGATCGCGCGCTCGGGGCTGCGTCCCGGCTCGCATTCGGCGAAAGCCCTCCTCAACGCCCTCGAATCCTATCCGCGCGACGACCTCTTCCAGATCGACGTCGAGCGCCTGGAGCGCTTCTCCTCCGAGATCGTGACGCTCGGCGAGCGGCCGCGGACGCGCGTCCTCGCCCGCATCGACAAGTTCGACCGCTTCGTCTCGCTTCTCGTCTTCGTGCCGCGCGACCGCTACGACTCGCGCCTGCGCGAGCGCATCGGCGCGCTCCTCGCCGAAGCCTATGACGGCCACGTCTCGGCCTACTACCCCGCCTTCCCCGAAGGCTTCCTCGCCCGCGTCCACTTCATCGTCGGGCGGCGCGGCGGACCGACGCCCGACGTCGACGTGTCGGATCTCGAGACCCGCATCGCGGAACTCGCGCGCACCTTCGACGACGCCTTCCTCGCGGCCCTGCGCGCGGCGCGTGCCGATCCGGATCTGGCGCGCATCCTGCCCGGCCTGCCGGCGAGCTATCGCGAGGAGATGCCTCTCGTCGAGGCCGTCGGCGACGTGGCGACGATCGCGAGCCTCGACAGCGCCTCGCCGCTCGGCCTCGACTTCTTCCGCCGCGAGGGGCTGCCCGACCACGTGGTGGGCCTGAAGATCGACCATCTCGGCGAGCCCGTGGTGCTGTCGCGCCGGGTGCCGGTCCTGGAGAACATGGGCTTCTCCGTGATCGCCGAGCGCACCCACGCCATCCGCCGCCCGGACCGCTCGGAGGTCTACCTCCACGAGATGGCGCTGACGCTGCCCGGCGGCGGCGCCATCCCGCTGGAAGATGCCGGGGTGCGGCTGGAGGAAACCTTCGCCGCCGTCTGGGCGGGGCGGGTCGAGAACGACCTCTTCAACGCGCTCGTGCTGGAGGCCGGCTTCACGGTCGCGCAGGCCAACGTCCTTCGCGCCTATGCCCGCTACCTGCGCCAGGCCGCGGGCGGCGGCGCCTCCTTCGAGGCGCTGGGCGGGGCGCTGCGGCGCAATCCGGCCATCGCCAGGCTGCTCTGGCAGCTCTTCGACGCCTCGCTGAACCCGGCGCTGGCCGAAACCCGCGACGAGAGCCGCCCCGGCGACGAGGCGTCGGTCGAGCCCGAGGAGCGCTTCCGCGCGGTGGCCGCCAAGCGCGGGGCGCAGGCGCCCTACGCCGCGATCCTCGAGGCGCTCGACGCCGTCGACAGCCTCGACGACGACCGGGCGATCCGCCGCTTCGCCGGCGCGATCCTCGCGACGCTGCGCACCAACTTCTACGCCGTGTCGGGCCTGTCCACCGACGAGAACTCCGAGCCCGGCCGCGTCGACCCGGCGCTCGCCTTCAAGCTCGACCCCGCCCTCATCGAGGGTCTGCCCGAGCCCGTGCCCTACCGCGAGATCTTCGTCTTCGACGGGCGCGTCGAGGGCGTGCATCTCCGGTTCGGGGCGGTCGCCCGCGGCGGCCTTCGCTGGTCGGACCGGCGCGAGGACTACCGGACCGAGATCCTCGGCCTCGTGAAGGCGCAGCAGGTGAAGAACGCCGTGATCGTGCCGGTCGGCGCCAAGGGCGGCTTCTATCCCAAGCGCCTGCCCGACCCGGCCGCCGACCGCGAGGCCTGGGCGAAGGCCGGGCGCGCCGCCTACATCGTCTTCGTCGACTCGCTCCTTTCCGTCACCGACGACATCGAGGGCGCGCACGTCGAGCCGCCGGCGCTGGTCGCCCGCCACGACGGCGACGATCCCTACTTCGTGGTCGCCGCCGACAAGGGCACGGCGACCTTCTCCGACACGGCCAACGCCATCGCGCAGGCGCGCGGCTTCTGGCTCGACGACGCCTTCGCCTCCGGCGGCTCGGCGGGCTACGACCACAAGGCCATGGGCATCACCGCCCGCGGCGCCTGGGAAGCGGTGAAGCGCCACTTCCGCGAGATCGGCCGCGACATCCAGCGCGAGCCCTTCACGGTGGCCGGCTGCGGCGACATGTCGGGCGACGTCTTCGGCAACGGCATGCTGCTGTCCGACCAAACGCGCCTCCTCGCCGCCTTCGATCACCGCGACATCTTCATCGACCCCGATCCGGACGCCGCGACCTCCTTCGTCGAGCGCAAGCGCTTGTTCGCCCTCCCCCGCTCCAGCTGGCAGGACTACGACCGCTCGAAGCTCTCGGCGGGCGCGATGATCGTGTCGCGCCGCGAGAAGGAGGTGCGTCTCACCCCCGAGGCGGCCGCCGCCATCGGCTGGACGGGAGCGAAGTCCGCGGCGCCGACCGAGATCATCACGGCGATCCTCAAGAGCCCGGTCGACCTCCTCTGGTTCGGCGGCATCGGCACCTATGTCCGGGCCTCCGGCGAAGCTAACGCCGAGGTCGGCGACCGCGCCAACGACGGCTTGCGCGTCACCGGGCGCGAGCTCCGCGCCAAGATCGTCGGCGAGGGGGCGAACCTCGGCGTCACCCAGAAGGGCCGCATCGAGTTCGCGCGGGCCGGCGGCCGGATCAATTCGGACGCCATCGACAACTCGGCCGGCGTCAACACCTCCGACGTCGAGGTGAACATCAAGATCGCCTTCAAGGCGCCGCTGGAGGCGGGCCTCGT
This sequence comes from Antarcticirhabdus aurantiaca, assembly GCF_009765365.1. GTDB lineage: Bacteria > Pseudomonadota > Alphaproteobacteria > Rhizobiales > Rhizobiaceae > Antarcticirhabdus > Antarcticirhabdus aurantiaca. Next base: position 59,987 of record NZ_VTOM01000027.1, on the reverse strand, counting down.
CGACCGCCCCGAGCGCGACGCGCTTCTCAAGGACATGACCGACGAGGTCGCCCGGCTGGTTCTCACCAACAATTACGAGCAGACCCTCGCGATTTCGGTCGAGGAGCGGGCCGGCGCGGCGGCGCTGCCCCTGCAGGGCCGCTTCATGACCGCGCTGGAGGAAACCGGCCGCTTGAAGCGCGACCTCGAAGCCCTGCCCTCCGACGCGGTGCTCGCCGAGCGGCGCGGCGCGGGGCGCGGGCTCACCCGGCCGGAGATCGGCGTCCTCCTGGCCTATTCGAAGATCGAGCTCTTCGACGCGCTCGTCGCCTCGGACCTCGGCCAGGATCCCTATCTCGCCGGCCGGCTCCACGCCTACTTCCCCGGCCCGATGCGCCAGCGCTTCGCCGCCGAGATCGACAATCATCGCCTCGCCCGCGAGATCGTCTGCACCCAGCTCGCCAACGAGGCGGTGAATCGGTTGGGCCCGACCTTCGTCACCGAGCTGCGCGACGCGTCGGGCGTGGCGCCCGGGGGTATCGTGCGCGCCTTCGTCGCCGCCACGGACGGCTTCGACGCCGGCGCACTGAAGGCCCGGATCGACGCGCTCGACGGGCGGATCGACGGCGGCGCGCAGAACGAGTTCTACGAGGCGCTGACCGCCTTCCTGCGCCGCCTGACGCGCTGGTTCGTGCGCAACGAGCGCTTCGAGGGCGGGATCGGGCCGGTGGTGGAGTCGCTGCGGGCGGTGCGGCACAGCGTCGGCGACCGCCTGCCGGAGCTCGCCACCGAGCGCGCGCAGGGCGAGTTCGCCGAGCGCGAAGCCTCGATCAGGGAGAAGGGCGCGCCGGACGACCTCGCCCGCGATCTCGCGCTCCTTCCGCTCCTGGCGCTCCTGCCCGACATCGCGGCCGTTTCACGTGAAACGGGCGTGCCTCTGGAGCGCACGGTGTCCGGCTACTTCACGGTCACCCGCCACTTCCGCATCGGCCGGCTAGAAGGGGCGCTCGCGAGCCTGCGGCCGACGGACTACTACGAGTCCCTGGCGCTCGCCCGTGCCGGCGCCGAGTTCGCCGGTGCCCGCCGGCGCCTCGCCGTCGCGGCGCTTTCGGCCCATCCGGAGGCCGACAACCCCGCGGAAGCCTGGTCGGCGGCGCAGGGACCGCGCGTCGCCCAGGTGATCGCCCAGATCGCCGCGCTCGCCGGCGGCGGCGAAGCCTCGGTCTCGCGCCTCACCGTGGCGGCGGGGCTCCTGTCCGACCTGTCGGCCGGCTGAGGCTTGATGCTCTCGACGGGCGGGGCCGGCTTCGGCTAGGTCTCGCCCGGTCCCGTTCAGCAAAGAGGGCGCGATGAAGCTCGGCGCGATCCATATCTATCCCGTCAAGGGTGGCCGCGGCCTGTCCCCCCAGGCGGCCCGGCTGGAGCCCCAGGGCCTTGCCGGCGACCGGCGCTGGATGGTGGTGGACGAAGCCGGCGAGTTCGTCACGCAGCGCGAGATGCCGGCGCTCGCCCTTCTCGACGTGCAGCCGGACGCGGACGGGCTGCACCTGTCCATGCACGGCCACGAGGCGGATCCGGACGGCGGCGAGCGCTTCGTGCCGACGCCCGACGGTTCGGCGCGCGGGCGCGTCTTCGTCTGGGAATCGGAGGTCGACGCGGCCCTCGCCGACGAGGCGTCCAACGCCGCCCTGTCGCGCTGGTTCGGCCGGCCCCTGCGCCTCGCCTACATGGACGTGACGGATGCGCGCGGCGTCAACCGCGACTGGTCCCCGGCAGGCGGCACGGTATCCTTCGCCGACGGCTTCCCGCTCCTCGTCGCCACGACCGACTCGCTGCGCGCCCTCAACCGGACGATCGTCTCTGCCGGCGGCGAGGCCGTGCCGATGAGCCGCTTCCGCCCCAACCTCGTGGTGGACGATGCGGAGGGCGGCGCCTGGGCGGAGGATGAGTGGGCGACGATCCGCGTCGGCGAGGCCGTGTTCGACCTCGTGAAGCCCTGCGCGCGCTGCACGGTGACCACCGTCGACCAGAACCGCGGCGTCTTCGACGGTCCGCAGCCGATCGAGGCGCTGCGCCAGACCCGCTTCTCCGGCGATCGCCGCGTTCCCGGCGTCCTGTTCGGCTGGAACGCCGTCCCGCGCGAGGCCGGTGCGACGCTGCGCGTCGGTGACCCCGTCGAGGTGATCGAACGCCGCGAGGCCGGCTGGCCGCTGCGCCAGCCGCGCAGCGCCTGAGTTCAGGCGCAACCACGACGCTGCTCCCGTCTCCCGCTGGCGGGAGAAGGTGCCGGCAGGCGGATGAGGGCGGTTCGGGAAGAGTGCGGCGCAAGTCGTCTGCTTGCCGCGTGGCGGCCGACACCCTCACCCGGCCGGCCTTCGCCGGCCTCCCTCTCCCGCCGGCGGGAGAGGGAAGGCGCCCCTTTCCCCGCCGGTAGAGGCGCGTCTCCTAGAGGTCTTTCAACAGCCGCAGCGCGTCGAAGATGGCGGCGTGGATGTTGCGGCCCGCCACGGCGTCGCCGATGCGGAAGAGCTGGAAGCGGCCCTCGGGCTCGGTGCGCACGTCCTGGCGCCGGCCCTCGATCATCGCGGCCATGTCCACCGCGCCGCGATTGGTCGAGAGCGGCTTCAGGGCGAAGTAGAGATCGTCGAGCGGCACGGTGCCGGCCTCCACCACGACGCGGTCGGCGCGCTTCTCCACCTCGCGCCGTCCGTACTCGTCGTGGAAGCGGGCGACGAGCCGGTTGCCCTCGCGCTTGAGGCCCGTCAGGCGAAGGTTCAGCGTCACCGCGGCGTCGGCCTTGCCGAAGGCGCGAAAGTAAGCGGGAAAGCTCGTGCCGCCGACATCGGGGGCGAGCGTGCGCTCAGGCGTCACGATCTCGAGCCGGGCCCCGCTCTCCGCCACGAACTCGGCCGCCGTCATGCCGGGATGGGCGCCGTTGTCGTCGTAGAGGAGGACGTCGCCTTCCGCGCGCGCAGCCCCGGACAAGACGTCCCAGCCTGTCAGCGCGAGGTCCTCGCCCTCCTCCAGGAAGCCGGTGTCCGGCAGGCCGCCGGTCGCCACCACCACGATGTCTGGGGCGAGCGCCAGGACGTCGTCGGCCTCCGCATAGGTGTTGAAGCGGAACGCGACGCCGAGCCGCTCGCATTCGGCGAGGCGCCAGTCGACGATGCCGAGGATCTCGCGCCGGCGCTTGAGGCCGGCGGCGATGCGCACCTGCCCGCCGGCTTCCGCCGCCGCTTCCAGCACCGTGACCTTGTGCCCGCGGCTCGCCAGCACCCGCGCCGCCTCGAGACCGCCCGGTCCTGCGCCAACGACGACGGCGGTCTTCGCCGGCCCCGTGCCCGGTTCCACGACGTGCGGGATCGTCGCCTCGCGGCCCGTCGCGGGATTGTGGATGCAGACCGCCTGGCCGCTGTAGATCGAGTCGATGCAGTAGCCCATGCCGACGCAGGGGCGGATGCGGTGCTCCTCGCCCGCCGCGATCTTGGCGGCGATGTGCGGGTCGGCCATGTGGGCGCGGGTCATGCCGACCATGTCCAGCTTGCCGGTCTCGATGGCGTGGCGGGCGGTGGCGACGTCCTGGATGCGCGCGGCGTGAAAGGTCGCGACCTGCGTCTGCGCCCGCACCTCGCCGGCGAAGTCGAGATGGGGGCCGGAGCGCGCGCCCATGCCGGGAATGACGTGCGAGAGCCCCTCTTCCGTGTCGATGTGGCCGCGGATGACGTTGACGAAGTCGATGAGGCCGGAGGCCTTGAGCCGCCGGGCGATCTCCAGTCCTTCCGCCTTGTCGATACCGCCCTTCAGGTCCTCGTCGCAGACCATGCGCGCACCGAGAAGGAAGTCCGGCCCGGTGCGCTCGCGGATCGCCTCGAGGACGCGCATGGAGAAGCGCATCCGGTTCTCCAGGCTCCCCCCGTACTCGTCGTCGCGCTTGTTGGTCAAAGGCGACCAGAACTGGTCGAGGAGGTGGCCGTAGGCCTCGACCTCCAGCCCGTCGAGCCCGGCCGCGTTCACCTTGGCCGCGGCCTCGGCATAGTCGGCGATCACCCGCTCGATGTCCCAGTCCTCCATGGCCTTGGCCGAGGCGCGGTGGGCGGGCTCCTTCGTGGCGGAGGCCGACAGGACGGGGAGCCAGTCGCCCTTGTTCCAGTTGGTGCGCCGGCCGAGATGGGTGATCTGGATCATCACCGCCGCGCCCTTCTCGTGGACGTCGTCGGCGAGCTCGGCGAGCCAGCGCACGCTCTCGTCCTTGTAGAGGAGGATGTTGCCGAAGGCCTGCGGGCTGTCGGGCGACACCACGGCCGACCCGCCGATCATGGTGAGCCCGATGCCGCCCTTGGCTTTTTCCGCGTGATAGAGCCGGTAGCGCGCCTTCGGCAGGCCGTCCTCCGTGAAGGCCGGCTCGTGCGCCGTCGACATCAGCCGGTTGCGGAAGGTGACGTGACGAAGCCGAAAGGGCTGGAGCAGCGGGTCGTTGGACATGGAAAGCGCGCCGATCGGAGGAGAGGGCCTGGATGCGGAAGGGTGCACCGCCGCGGAGCCCATCGTCCAGCTCGCCCGGGTTGTCGGCTCGCCCGGCGGCGACGTTTCCCTTTCCCGGGGCGACGCCGCCTCAGGCCGGCCCGTTCATGCGGTGCCGGAGCACGTGTCTGCGCCCCGCGGCGGTGTCACGCCTCGAAGACGAGCGAGACGCGGGTGCCGGAGGCGGCGGTGTCGTAGTCGAGGCTGGACTGGAGGGTCGCGGCCATGGCGCGCAGGATGCGGGTGCCCAGACCCGTGCCGCGCGCGGGCCCCGTGCCGGACCAGCCGATGCCGTCGTCCTCGACGGCGAGAAGCACCCGCGCATCGTCGCCGCCGCCATCGGCGCGGCGGCACAGGACGCGGATCTCGCCGCCCGCCGATCCCTCGGGATAGGCGTATTTGTGGGCGTTGGTGACGAGCTCCGTGACGACGACGCCCGCGGCGACCGCCTTGTCGGGCGTCACGCGGATGCCGGGATCGGCCTCCAGCCGCACGAGCTGGGCCCGGCCGCGTCCGCCGGAGCGCATCGCCGCGTCCAGCTCCTCGACGAGCCCGGCGAGGTAGCTGTCCATCTCGACGGCGGACACGTCCTGCGAGGTGTAGAGGCGACGGTGGACCTGCGCGATGGCGGTGATGCGCTGCTGCGTTTCGAGAAGCGCGTCGCGCGCGGCGATCGGGTCGGTGTCGGCGGCGACGGCCTTCTGCTGGAGCGACACGAGCGAGGCGACGAGGGCGAGCGAATTGGCGACGCGGTGGTTGACCTCGCGCAGCATCATCTCGGCCCGCTCGCGCGCCGCCCGGCTCTCGCGCTCGGCCTCGATCTTGGCGAGGCGCAGCCGCTCGCCGGCGATCGCGGTCGACACGGCCTCCGCCAGGAGCTCGCGGAAGTGCCCGCCGACGTCCTTCCAGACGTAGTCCGCCGCCCCCGCCTTCAGCGCGGCGACCGCGACGCGGCTGTCCTCCGAGCCCGTGACGTAGATCACCGGCGGCGCATCGGGCAGCGCCCGGATCGCAGGAAGGACATCGAGCCCGGTCTCGCCTGGCATGTGATGGTCGAGCGCGACGACGTCGATGCCGCCGCGGCTCAGGCGCTCCAGCCCCTCGGCGCCGCTCGCCGCATGCTCGACGCAGAAGCCCCGCCCGGCGAGCGCCCGCGCGACGAGGCGGGCGAGTCCGACATCGTCGTCGACGTAGAGCACGCGCACGCCGGCGGCCCCGGCGGGAGCCGGGGCTCCCGCCGCGTCGGGCTCGTCGGCGTTGCGCGGCTCGGCGATCATGGCGTCTCGGGCACCTGCATCACGGAAAAGAACAGGCCGAGCTGGCGGATGGCGTGGGAGAAGCCGTCGTAGTTCACCGGCTTGGTGATGTAGACGTTGGCGCCGAGATCGTAGCAGCGCTGGATCTCGCGCGCGTCGTCGGTGGTGGTCAGCACCACCACGGGCGAGCGCTTGGTGTGCGGGTTCGCCTTGATCGCTTCCAGGATCGAAATCCCGGTCATGTCCGGCAGGTTGAGGTCGAGGAGGATCAGGAGGTGGCGCCGCGCGCTCGCCTCGCCGGTGCCGTCTTCGCCCAGGAGATAGCGCAGCGCGTCCGTGCCGTTGGCGAAGGGGACGATGTCGTTGTTGACGCCGGCCCGGCGGATGTTGCGCTCGATGAGGCGGGCATGGCCCTCGTCGTCCTCGATCATCACGATCGACACGGGATGCATGGGCGTCGCCCCCTTGTTCTCGGTTCTTGTTTCAGGCTGCATCGCGTGCGCCATCTAGGGCGGAGGCGCCGCTCGCCGAGGCGAGCCCGGCTGCCTTGCGCGGCAGGGCGATGGTGAAGCGCGTGCCCCGGCCGAGCTCGGACGAGACCGTGATCCGCCCGCCGAGGACGCGCACCAGCGCCTTCACGTGGGCAAGGCCGATGCCCTCGCCCGGCTTGTCCTGCTTGCCGGAGCGGCGGAACAGCTCGAAGATGCGGCGGTGGTCCTGGGGGGCGATGCCGCGGCCGTTGTCGGTCACGGTGAAGACGGCGCGGTCGCGCGCGTCGACATGCGCCTCGATCCGGACCTCGGGCGGGCGCTCCTCGGAGCGGTACTTCAGCGCGTTGTCGAGGAGGTTAGCGAAGATCTGCTCGACGGCGAGGCGGTCGGCCTCGATCGAGGGCAGGCCGGGCGCGATCTCGACCGTGGCGCCCGCCGCGTCGAACTGGTGGCGCTGGGCGGCGGCGAGGCCGGTCATCAGCGCGTCCATGTCGAGCGGCTCGGGCCGGAAGGTCCGCCGGCCCTCGCGCGAGAGCTTGAGGATCGCCGCGATCAGCCCTTCCATCTTGGTGATCGCCGCCTTGATGAAGCCGAGCGCCTCGCTCATGTCCTCGTCGATGCGGGCCGCGTCCGGATGGTCCTTCAGCGCGGCGCGCATGTCGCTCTGCGCTTCTTCCAGGACGCCGGTGAAGCCCATGACGTTGACGAGCGGCGCGCGCAGATCGTGGGACACGATGTAGGCGTAGCGCTGCAGCTCGTCGTTGGACTCGGTCAGCTCCTCTTCCGCGCGCCGGCGCTCGGCGACCTCGCGTTGGACCGCGCCGAAGAGGCGGGCATTGTCGAGCGCGACCGCCGCCTGACCAGCGATGCCGGCGGCGAGGCGCTCCTCGCGCAGCGTGAAGCGGCCGGGCTCGGGATGGCCGAACAGCAGCGCGCCGAGCCGCTCGCCGGAGGCCGCGACCACGGGCACGGCGAGATAGGAGCGCACCGGCAGGTGCCCCTTCAGCAGGCCGCCATGCGAGCCGAAGCGCGGATCGGCGGCCACGTCGTCGGCCCGCACCGGCCCCTCGCCGGCGAAGGTCGGGGCGAAGCGGGCGAAGGCCTCGCGCGGGGCGCCGGTCAGGCTCGACAGGTGCCAGGCGTCGTCCAGACTGCCGTCCTGCCCGGCCGGCACGCGCTCGAACAGGGCGCCGTAGGCCGCGCCGGTCAGCGCCGTCGCCGCCTCGACCACGGCGGCGCCGAGCTTCTCGGAATTGAGTTCGGAGGCGAGATGCGCGCCGACAGCGTTCAGCCGCTCCAGCCGCTCGGTTTCGCCCTGCAGCGCGAGGCGCGCGGCCTCGGCCTGGTGGCGGGCGCGGGCCTGGGCCGCGGCGCCGGCGGTGAGGACGAGCGTCGCGAGGAGCCCGAGGCCGCCGAGATAGGGCACGAGGCCGCGGTTCGAGCCGAGCGCGAAGCCCGGCTCGGTTTCGAAGCGGAAGGTCCAGGGATGCCCGGCGATCGTGGTCGTGCGGCTGCCCACGAGATCGCTCGCGTCCTCGGCCGCCGGCGACAAGCCGACCGCCGCCGTGTCGAACAGGAGCGAGGCGGGATCGACGGCCGCGCCGTCGTAGACGCCGACGCGGATCTCGGAGGCGTCCATGACGATGTCGGCGAAGAAGTCGCGGGTGAAGAGGTCGGTCGCGCGGAAGGGCGCGTAGGCCCAGCCGACAAGCGCGGCGCGCCGCTCCTCCACCGCTTCGGGCACGCCGCCGCCGCGATAGACCGGCACGAAGATCAGGAAGCCCGGCTGCTTGTCCGGGTCGATCTCCTGGACGAGCTGGACGCGGCCCGACAAGGCGGCGGCGCCCTCGTCCCGCGCCCGCGCCATGGCGGTGCGGCGGGTCGCCTCGCTGTACATGTCGAAGCCGAGCGCGGCCTGGTTGCGCCGGTCCATCGGCTCGATGAGGGTGATGGCGGAATAGGCGTCGCGGGGACCCGGCGGGCGCAGCGCGAAGCCGTCGGCGCCGTCCGCCCGCAGCCGCGCTTCCACCGCACCGACCTCGCCGGGGGCGATCGCCTCGACGAAGCCGATGCCCTGGACGCCCGAATAATACTCGCCGACGTTCAAACGGCCGACATAGGCGCGGAAGGCCGCGCGGTTGGAGGCTTGGGGATTGCCGGCGAAGAAGCCGGCCGTGGCGCGCAGCAGCGCCACGTAGGTCTCGAGGCGGTTCTCGGTCTCCTCGACCCGCTGGTCGATCAGGCGCTGGAAGCGCTCGGCGTCGCGCGCCTCGCTGGTAGCATGGAAGGCCCAGGTCACCGTCGCCGTCGCGGCGAGCCCGACGAGCCCGACAAGGGCGGGATAGGCATAGGCGCGAAGGAAGCCGGGCCGGGCAAGGGAGGGCGAAGCGGGCCGGTTGCGGTCCATGGTGCGAGCGGTCGGCCTCGTTGCGACGATGGGCGGAGCCTCATGCTCCCGCAGGGCCGGCCGCGGGTCGAGCCCGGCGGCGGCGCCTCGCCCCGATTGAGGCGAAACGCAAGGCGTGTCAATGGGCCGCGGGGAACCTCCCCGGCCGCGTCAGGCCGCGCGGCGTCCGCCCCGGGCGGGCGCAACGACGTCGAAGGCCGACAACAGCGCGCCGCGGCCGGGCTTGAGGCTGAGGACCGCCGAGGGCGGCACGGCCGTCCATTCCAGCCCCGCCTCGTCGCAGGGCTCGGAGGCGATCACGAGGCCCGCCTCGTCGGCGGTGGCCGCCAGCCACAGCGAGGGCGGCGCCTCGTCGCTCGACCAGCGGAAGGCGTGGACGGCCTCCCCGTCCGAATGCACGGCGGCGAAGCGCACGGGATAGTCGGCGAGAACCGCCGGATCGTGGAGCGCCAGGATCTCGCTCAAGGTCGCGGCGAAGGCGGCGGCGGGATCGGTCTCCAGGCCGCGGCCGAGGGCGGCCAGAAAGATCGCCTCGGAGTCCGTCGTGCCGCGCCGGTGGGGATAGAGCGCGTCGGGGATCATCGCTTCCAGGCCGCGCCGCACCGCGGCACCGGCATAGGCGCCGATCTGGCCGTTGTGCATGAAGAGGTTCCGCCCGACCGCGAAGGGATGGCAGTTGCCGGCGGACACCTCGCCGCTGGTCGCCGCGCGCACGTGGGCGAAGAACAGGCCGGAGCGGATCTGGCGGCAGAGCGAGGCGAGGTTGGCGTCCGACCAGGCCGGCAGGATACCGCGATAAAGGCCAGGCTCGGGCCGCTCGGCATACCAGCCGACGCCGCAGCCGTCGCCGTTGACGACGGTGCGTGCCTGACGGGCGGCGAGGGACTGGGCGATGAGACCGTTGGGCCGCACGAGCAGCGAGTCCAGGAACACCGGCGCACCGGCATAGGCGAGGAAGCGGCACATGTCGTCTGATCTCGGTTGCGGTCCGCCGCGGGACGGGTTCGTCACCCCGCGCCGGCAACAGCCGTCGAGCATCGCGCGGCGCGCTGGCGCGGGGCTGACCCGCGGCGCCCGCGAGCGGACGCCTATCCCCGGTTCCGCTTGCGTGCCGCGCGCTGGCGCGCCTCGGCGATCTCGGCCACCGCGTCGAGGCGGTCCTTCACGGCGTCGAGCTCGTCGGGAGACAGGATCGCGATGACCTCGGCCAAGCGATTGGCAAGCGCGGTCGCCTTCGGGCTGAGGCCGGACGTGTCGATGCGCGCGCGCGGATGGGACAATTCGGCGAGGCGCTCCAGCTCCTCGGCATCGTCCCAGATGACGTTCAGGAAACCGATGATGCGCTGGAGGAGCTGCCAGGTCGGGCGCCCGCGCCGGCCGTGCTCCAGCGCCGAGAGATAGGCGGAGGAAACGCCGAGCGCGGCCGCCATCTGCCCTTGCGTCACCCCACGCTCGCGGCGCAGCTCGCGCACCCGCTCGCCGAAGGGTGTCACCGCGGCGCTCCCTTGCGGCGAAGGCGGACATAGAGCGCGCCGGCGCCGCCGTGGCGCCGCTCGGCGGACTCGTAGCCCGCGACGAAGGGGGTGAAGTCGGCCTTGGCGAACCAGTGCGGCACCGAGCGGCGGATGACGCCGCGCCCGTCCGGCCCTTCGCCCGCCTTGCCGGTGACGACGAGGACGTGGCGCAGCCCCGAGACCTGCGCGCGCCGGAGGAACCCGAGCAGCGCGTCGTGCGCCGCCCCTTGCGTCATGTCGTGGAGGTCGATGCGCCCGTCGATCTCGATGCGCCCGCGCCCGAGCTTGCGCACCACCGGCCGCTCGATCGGATGGAGCGCGAGCGCCTTGTCGGGCTTCGGCGCGTCGACCGGCGGCACATAGGGCGGCAGGAACGCGGGCCGCGGCGGGAGCCGAGGCGGCGGCGCCTCGCGGCGGACCGACGCGACCGGCACAGCCAGGGGCGGGAGCGGGAGCGGCGGTTCGGCGGGCGCGGGCGGATGAAGCGCCGGGGCGCGCGAGGCGCGGCTCTTCAGGGGGGTCACCGAGCGCTGGATGGCGGCCCAGAGCTGCGACTCCTCCGACGACAGCGGGCGATTGCGCCGGCGCTTCATGGCCGCGTCAGGGCGGCCGCGAGCGGCTCCGGCACGAGAAGGGCGAAGTCGGCGGCGTGACGCACCCGGCCGGCAAGGCTCCCGGCCTCGCGCCCCGAGCCGACGAACAGGTCGGCGCGGGCCGGGCCGAGGATCGCCGATCCCGTGTCCTGCGCGACCGTCAGGCGCCGGAAGGGCGCGCCCTCGATGCCGAGCGCGTCGGTGCCGACGAAGACCGGCACCCCGAAGGTGTGGAGCTCGCGGTCGACGGCGATCGAGGCGAGCGGCTCGAGCGGCACCTTGGCCGCAGCGACGGGGCCGAGCTGCTCGTCCTCGACCGGCGCTTCGCGGAAGAAGATGAAGGAGCGGTTGCGCCGCAGGAGCGCGTCGACCCGGGCCGGATGGGCGGCGAGCCAGCGGCGGATCCCGTCCATGTCGGCGTCCTCCAGCCGCAGCTCGCCCTCCTCGACGAGGATGCGGCCGATGGCGGTGAAGGGATGGCCGGTCTTGGCGGCGTAGGTGACGCGCGGGCGCCGCCCGTCCGGATATTCGAGCCGGGCCGAGCCTTGGACGTGGATGAAGAAGGCGTCGACGGGATCGGCGAGCCAGGCGATCTCGAGGCCCCGCCCGTCGAGCGCGCCGTCGGTGATCGCGCCTCGGTCGGGATGTTCGTCGAGCTGGCCGTCGGACCGGCGGCGGGCGAAGCGGAAAGAGGGATCGAGCCCGTCCGGCCGCGTCTCGTCGTCGACCTTCACGAGGTCGTCCGGCGGCGCGTAGAGGGGCGTCTGGAACTCGGCCGTGCGCACCGGCGAGGCGGGCACTACTGGCTCGTAATAGCCAGTGAGAAAGCCGCGGCCGCCGCGCGCGTTCGGGCCGGGCCGGATCGCCAGGGGCACGAAGAAGCGCTCGAAGAAGGCGCGCGCCTCGGCCTCCTCGATCCTTTCGCGCGCCGCGAGCGAGGCCTCGGCCGCCTCGCGGAAGCTGTCGGCGGAAACGCCGAGCGTGCCGCTCCTGGCATCACCCGACAGGAAGCGCGGCGCGCTCCGGCGAAAGGCGGCGAAGGCGGGGGCAAGGTGCGGCTCGCCGAACCAGCCGGGAAGGTCGGGGAAGCGCCGCCGCTCGCAGGAGACGGGGGGAGCCGTCATGGCCGCGCCCTCCTCGCCCGCGCTCAGTCGTCCTCGGACTCGGTCTCGACGAGCTTCCAGTTGGGATCGCGCGAGCGCGTGTCGCGGGCGAAGGTCCACACGTCGCGCACCTCGACCACGGTCTCCGGATCGCCGTCGACGACCTCGCCGTTGGACTTCAGCACGGCCGAGATCAGCTGCGAGACGATGCGCACGGTGACGAGCGCCTCGCGCTCCTTCATCTCGGCGGCGACGATCGTCGCGTCGTCGATGCCGACGAAGGAGGACTGCATCCGCTCGCCGCGGTTCTCGCGCTCGGCGATCGCCGAGTCGAAGCCCTGGTAGACCTCCGACGACAGGAGGTTCTTCAAAAGCTTGCGATCGCCGTCGGCGAAGCCGGTCACGATCATTTCATAAGCGATTTTCACGCCGCCGAGGAATTCCTTGGCATCGAAGCCCGGATCGGCGTCCCGGATGCGGCGCAGGTCGGCGTTGAGCGCGGTGCCCGGCGCGGCGACGGCGTCGATCGAGGCGTAGGTCGCGGGCGCTTCCTCGGGCCGCGCCTCGGTGCGGCGGCCGGGCAGCGTCACCACGTTGCCGTTCTGCTCGGATGCGGGCGCCGCGGCCTTGTCCGGGCGGGAGAAGGGATCGAAGGGCGGACGCTCGTGGCCGGTGCGCCGCCCAAGCACGCTCCGGAGCTGGAACAGGACGATCACCGCCAAAACAATGAAGAAGATCGTCCCGAAGCTCATCACGCCCCTTGCGCCAAAGTCTGCAACCTGTCGAACGGGCTTCATATAGAGGTGCCGGGCGCAGCATTCAAACGGCGCGTTGCGCTTCCTATCTCCGGTGGAAGCATCCCGGCTTTTTTGCGGTCGCCGGCGCCCACCGGCCCCGCGATCAAAGCGCGGGCATCGAGCAAAGGTTCCGATCCGCCCATGTCCCGAGCTTTCATCCCGTTCCTCTTCCTGCTGATGCCGATCGCCGAGATCGCCGGCTTCATCCTGGTCGGCAACGCCATCGGTCTCTGGCCGACGCTGGGCCTGATCCTCGCCTCGGCCTTTCTCGGCGCGCTGCTGCTGCGCCAGCAGGGCCTCGGCACGCTGCGCCGGATCCAGGAGGAGACCCGCGCCGGTGGCCTGCCGGGCCGCGAGCTCGTTCACGGGCTGATGATCGCGGTGGCGGGCTTCCTCCTGATCCTGCCGGGCTTCATCTCCGACGTCGTCGGCCTTCTCCTGTTCCTGCCGCCGGTGCGCGACCTCGCCTGGCGGCTCCTGAAGCAGCGCATCGTGGTGGTCGCGTCCTCCGAGCGGGGCGTCTGGCGCGGCGGCATGGGCGCGGGTCCCCGGCCGGGCTTCGGCCGCGAGGGCGCGATGCGGCCCCGGCCGGACGTCGTCGACCTCGGCGCCGCCGATTTCGAGCGGCGCGGCGATCCGGCCTCCCCCTGGCACGCCAACGGGCACGACCCGTCGAAGCCGCTGCCGGCGCCGGGCGAGGACGATCCGACCCCGGGACCGCGCACCCTTCATTGACGCGCCGGGCGCGCGCCGCCCCTTGCGGGAAACCGGCTCGGCGGGCTTAAGAGCGTCTAACAGAACCACCGGGCGGAGGGCTGGCGAGGGATTTGACGTCACCGCTAGGAGCCGAGCGCAGCCTATGCAGCGCATAGGCGAGCATCGGCGACGACGTGGTGGCGGCAAAGACCCGCCAGACCGACCCCGCGAGGTTCTGTTAGACGCTCTAAGGCTGCGCCGGACGTGCCAGGCCTGCCTGGCACGCGCGTTTTCCCCGAAGGAGCCGAGCCCATGGCCGAACACGCCGTCATCTTCGACACCGATCCCGGCGTCGACGACGCCCTCGCCCTCCTCTACCTCCACCGCCACCGCGACGTGGAGCTCGCCGGGATCACCACCGTCTTCGGCAACGCCCCGATCGAGCTGACGACGCGCAACGCGCTGTTTCTCGCCGAGCGATGGGGCATCGCGGCGCCGGTCGCGCGCGGCGCGGGCGAGTGCTTCGACACCCGCCGCCCCGCGGGCCGCTTTCCGACCTTCATCCACGGCGAGAACGGCCTCGGCGACATCGACGTCGCCGCCCCCGCCCGCGCGCCCGATCCCCGCCCCGCGCACCGCTTCATCGCGGACACGCTGCGCGCGCGTCCCGGCGCGATCACCCTCGTCGCCGTCGGGCGCCTGACGAACCTCGCCCTCGCGCTTCGCGAGGCGCCGGAGATCGCCGGGCTCGCCCGCGGCGTGGTCGTCATGGGCGGCGTCTTCGCGGGACCGGGCAACGTCACGCCCGCCGCCGAAGCCAACATCCACGGCGATCCGGAAGCGGCCGACCTCGTCTTCGGCGCCGACTGGCCGGTGACGATCGTCGGGCTCGACGCGACCGTTCCCGTGGTGATGACGCGTGCGAGGCTCGACGCTCTGGCGCAAACCGGCGGCGAGGCGGCCCGGCTCGTGCGCGACCTCAGCCAGGACTACATCCGCTTCTACGAGACCCGTATTCCCGACGGGATGGTGGTCCACGACGCGACGGCCTGCGTCGCCCTCACCGACCCCGCGCTGTTCCGCACCCGCCGCGGCGCCGTGCGCGTCGCCTGCGAGGGGCTCGCCGCGGGCATGACCATCCAGAAGCCGGACGGAACGGTCTTTCCGCCGAGCGCGTGGGACGACCGTCCGAGCCAGACGGTCTGCCTCGGCGTCGAGGCGGAGGGCGTCCTGTCCGCCATCGAGCGGACGATCGCCGGAGACTGACCCCTCAGCTCTTCGCCGGGGCTTGGAGCCCCAGCGCCGCCAATGCGTGGTCGGCGACCGCGTCGGGACTGGTGTCGACCGACACGGCGACGCCGTCCTCGCCCAGCTGCAGCGGCTCCAGCGTCGAGAACTGCGAGGCGAGAAGCGAGGGCGGCATGTAGTGGTGGCGCCGCGCCTTCATGCGCGTCTCGACGAGGCCGACCTCGCCCTCGAGCTGAAGGAAGCGCACTCGCACCCCCTCGGCACCCGTCAGGACGTCGCGATAGCTGCGCTTCAACGCCGAGCATGTGACGACGACGTTTTCGCCCTCCGCTCCGCGCGCGGCGATCCAGTCGCGGATGGTGTCCAGCCAGGGCCAGCGATCGGCATCCTCGAGCGGGACGCCGGCCTTCATCTTGTCGATGTTGGCCTGGGGGTGGAACTCGTCGGCTTCGGCGAAGCGCCAGCCCAGGCGCTCCGACAGGAGCTTGGCGGTGGTGGTCTTGCCGACCCCGGACGGGCCCATCACCACGATCGCCGTGCGCCCGATACCGCCCCTGCCCGTGTCGTCCGCCATGCGGGGTCCCTCGAAAACGCGTCCCGTTGTCTGCCCGAGAAGTTGGCGCGCCGGCCCGGATCTCAAGTCCTTGGCCGACGAAACGTCCGCGAGGCCAGCCTCAGAAGGGCTTCACCACCACCAGGATCACGATCAGGACGAGCAGGACGGTCGGCACTTCGTTGACGATGCGCCAGTGCCGGGAGGGCTTGGAGCGCTCGTCGCGGGCGAAGCGCTTCAGCGAGGCCGAGAGGTAGCCGTGGAGGCCCGACAGGAGGAGGACGAGGAAGATCTTGGCGTGGAGCCAGCCGCCCTGGAAGGCGAAGACGTTCCAGGCGAGCCAGAGCCCGGCGAGCCAGGTGACCGCCATGGCCGGGTTGATGATCGCCTTGAGGAGGCGGCGCTCCATGACCTTGAACAGCTCGCTCTCGGCCGAGCCCGGCCGGGTGCCGGCATGGTAGACGAAGAGCCGCGGCAGGTAGAGCATGCCCGCCATCCAGGCGATCACCGCCAGGATGTGCAGAGACTTCACCCAGAGCTGCGCCTCGACCGGGGTCAGGAACAGGCCGACGGCGAGCACCAGGAGCACGACGCCGAGGATCATCCCGGAACGGTCCGGCTTGGCGGAAGGGGAGGCGGTGCGGCTCATGGGGATCCCGGACGCGGAAGGGTTGAATGCTTGGAACCGGTCTAGCCTGTCGGTCGGGGAAGGCAATGGCGCGGCGAGCGGATAAGCGCCGGGACGGACGATTTGCCCGTGATCCCCACTCTCCGGCCGCTCAAGCGCGGCATCGACGCTTCTCCCGTCTCCCGCTGGCGGGAGACGGTCCCGGCAGCGGGATGAGGGTGGTTCCTCCGGAACGCGACGTCGACGGTTCTTTGCAGGCCGCTCCCGCGGCCGACACCTTCACCCGGCCCGCTTCGCGCCGCGCTCCCCCGCCGGCGGGCGAGGGGCGAGCGCCACGTCCTGCCCCGTCGGTGCCCGTCAGCCCCCGCGCACCCGCCGCAGCAGCGCTTCGACGTGCGCGATCGGCGCGTCGGGCGTGATGCCGTGGCCGAGGTTGAACACGAGGGGGCCGCTGCCCAGCGCATCCAGGATGCGGTCGACGCCCTCGTCGAGGGCGCGGCCGCCGGCGATGAGGCGGAGCGGATCGAGGTTGCCCTGGACGGCGCCGCCGCTCTGAAGCGCCTGCGCCTGGCTCAGCGGCACCGACCAGTCGAGGCCGAGCGCGTCGACGCCGGTCTTCTCGCGATAGTTCGTCAGGAGCGCGCCGGCACCCTTGGGAAAGCCGATGATCCGGGCGTTCGGCACGCTCGCGCGCACCTTCTCGACGATCCGCCGCACGGGCGCGACGGCGTAGGCTTCGAAGCTCGCCTCGTCGAGGACGCCCGCCCAGGAGTCGAAGATCTGGACGCAGTCCGCCCCCGCCTGGAGCTGGCGCACGAGGTAGTCGGCGCTCATCTCGGCGAGAAGGAACAGGAGCTCGGTCATGGCTTCGGGATGGCGATAGCCGAAGAGCCGCGCCGGCGCCTGGTCGGGCGTTCCGCGCCCGGCGATCATGTAGGTCGCGACCGTCCAGGGCGCGCCGCAGAAGCCGATCAGCGTCGTTTCGTCCGGCAGCTCGCGGCGCAGGCGCGCCACCGTCGCGATCACCGGGGCGAGGTGCATGTCGGCGCCCGAGGGATCGAGCGAGGCGATCTCGTGCGGGGCGATCGGCTCCATGCGCGGTCCCTCCCCCGCCTCGAAGCGCACGCCGCGCCGGAGCGCGTCCGGGATCACGAGGATGTCGGAGAACAGGATCGCCGCGTCGAAGCCGAAGCGGCGGATCGGCTGGAGCGTCACCTCCGTTGCGAGGTCGGGATCGTAGCAGAGATCGAGGAAGCCGCCGGCCTTCGCCCGGAGCTCGCGATATTCGGGGAGGTAGCGCCCCGCCTGCCGCATCAGCCAGACCGGCGGGGGCGAAACGCTCTCTCCCGACAGGACCCGGAGGAGCCTGCGCTCTGCCATCGGCCGTTCCTTCCCTAAAATAGAGATTCTAGAAAATCTGATTTCTGATTCTAAGAGTCGGTGGATTGCGGGAATCCACAGGCTCGTCCATTGGCTTGCCGAACGCGTCGACGCCCCCTCTTGGCGATAGAGGTCGCCGGGGACCATCTGTCAACAACGGGGGCGGCCGGGCGGCGAGGCCCGGCGCGTCAAAGGCTTGCGGCCTCCGCGACTTGTCCGACAAGGCTGGGGACGACACTTGTCAGACAGGGGCCGTCGACCCCGCCGATACCCAGATCGCTCCACAACGCCGATACAAGCGTTCGCGGCCGTGCATTGTTGGGGAATCGTCACTTTTCCGCCATGTCGGGCGCGGCCGGCCGCATTGCCCCTGTCTCTCCCGTCTTGCCCACAGGTGGCCGGAGAATCCTGAGAACAAGGCCGGCCGGGGCTTGCGAAGCTCAAGCGAATCGAGTCCGCCCCGGGCGCCCCGGGCGCCCCGGGCGCCCCGGGCGCCCCGGGCGGCGAAGCGGTGGTCTTTCGGCTGCGGCGCGTTTATCTCTCGAAGACACCCGGATCGATGCGGGACACGAAGGAGGACACCCATGACGCGACCCATCCTGCTCGCTTCGGCGAGCGTTCACCGGGCGCGCATGCTGGAAGCCGCCGGCATCGCCTTCGAGGTTCGAGCCAGCAGCCTCGACGAGCGCGCGATGGAGGCGCCGCTCAAGGAGACCGGCGTGTCGCCCGACGACCTCGCCGCGATCCTCGCCGAGGCCAAGGCGGTCTCCGTTTCGGAAGGGGCGCCGGGCGCGGTGGTTGTCGGCGCCGACCAGACGCTTTCCTTCAAGGGAGAGGTCCTCCACAAGCCGGACACGATGGAAGCCGCGCGTCGCCAGCTCCTGCGCCTGTCCGGCGAAACCCACCGGCTGCACAGCGCCGCGGTGATCGCCGAGGACGGCGTGTCCGTGTGGCGGCACGTCGAGACCGTGTCGATCACCTTCCGCCAGCTCGACCCGGCCTTTGTCGGCGAGTATCTGGCGAGCGTCGGCGAGGCGGCGCTGACCAGCGTCGGCGCCTATCAGATCGAAGGGCGTGGCATCCAGCTCGTCGAGCGCATCGACGGCGACTTCTTCTCGATCGTCGGCCTGCCCCTGCTGCCGCTTCTCGCCGCGCTTCGCGAGCGGGGTGCGATCGATGGCTGACGCGAGCCGCGACGAGACCTGGACGCCCGCTCCTTACATCAGCGGCGCGGCGCGGCCGCGCGGGGAGAACTCGATCTTCGCCCCCCGCGACGGGGCAGCGTCCGAGGGGCCGCGCGCCTTCGTGACGGGCTGGCCGGTCTGGCATTCGCGCTCGCCGACGATCCACGGCACCTGGCTGAAGGAGTTCGGCCTTCCCGGCTCCTATTCCCGCCTCGGCGTGCCGCCGGAGGAGATCGACGCCTTTCTCGCGGGGCTCCGGCCCGGCGAATGGGTGGGCGGCAACGTCACCGTGCCGCACAAGCTCGCCGCCTTCGCCGCCGCGGGGCGGATCGACGGGGAGGCCGAGGCGATCGGCGCGGTGAACACGCTCTGGTTCGAGGGCGACACGCTCGTCGGCGGCAACACGGATGCCTACGGCTTCGCGGCCAACCTCGACGACCGCCTGCCCGGCTGGGTCGACGCCCGGTTCGCGACGGTGATCGGCGCAGGGGGCGCTGCGCGGGCCGTGGTCCACGCGCTGGTCTCGCGCGGGGTTCGCCACGTCGCGATCCTCAACCGGACGCCGTCGCGCGCGCAGGAGCTCGCCAACCGCTTCGGGACGCGCGCCAGCGCGCACGGCGAGGACGCGCGCGAAAGCCTCCTCGCCCGCACCGACCTCCTCGTCAACACGGCGGCGCCCGCCCAGAAGCCCGCGCAGGAGGCGGACGCGCCGCCGCCCTTCGCCGCCCCCGCCGCCCCGACGCTGCCGGATCTCGCCGCCCTTCCCGACGGGGCGCTGGTGACCGACATCGTCTACGTTCCGCTGGAAACCCCGATCCTGACGGCGGCGCGCGCCCGCGGCCTCCGGACGGCGGACGGCCTCGGCATGCTTCTCCACCAGGCGGTGCCGGGCTTCGAGCGTTGGTTCGGCCGGCGCCCCGCCGTGTCGGACGCGCTCCGCGCCCGCATCGTGTCCGATATCGAAAGCGGTCTTTAGATCCATGGACGAGTCCCCGGAGCGGCCCGGCGCCGCGAACCCCTACCCGCACCCCTACGCCACGCCCGCCAATGACGGCGGCTACCGCGCCTCCCGTCCCCTGGAGCCCGACCTTCTGGCTCTGTTCGAGCGCTATGCCGGCGGCTTCGACGATTTCGACGAGGAGGCCGTCGCGAACTGCTTCGCCTATCCCACGACGATCTGGCAGAACGGGCGCGGCAACGTCTTCAACGACGCGGACGAGCTGATCGAGAACATCGAGGCGCTGTTCGACGTGTTCGAGGGCGAGGAGATCGTCCGCTCGACCTTCACCGTCACCGACTGGCGAGCCTCGGGCGACAGCGCCTGGGCCGTCCTGTTCTGGCGCCAGGAGCGCGAGGACGGCGAGGCGGCGCTCGCCTTCGAGTGCCGCTACGCCCTGATCCGCGCGGCCGAGGACCGCGACGACGAGGACGAGGACGAGGGCGTGCGGGACGCCGACGGCGACGAGGCGGGCGAACCGCCGCTGCGCGGCGGCGGCTGGCGCATCGTCCTCGCCATGCTCGCCTGATGCGGGCCGGCATCGTGATCGTTCTCGGCCTCACCGGCTCGATCGGCATGGGCAAGTCCACCACCGCGGCCATGTTCGAGGCCGAGGGCGTTCCCGTTTACTCCGCCGACGCCGCCGTTCACCGCCTGTATGCCGGGCGCGCGGCGCCGCTCGTCGAAGCCGCCTTTCCCGGCACGGTGCGAAGCGGCGTCGTCGACCGGGAAGCGCTTGCCCGCGCGGTTCTCGCCGACCCGGAGGCGCGCCGCCGCCTCGAGGCGATCGTCCATCCCATGGTGCGCGAGGAGGAGGAGGCCTTTCTCGCCGCGGCCCGGGAGGCCGGACACCCGCTCGCCGTCCTCGACATCCCGCTCCTGTTCGAGACCGGCGGCGAGGCGCGCTGCGACGCGGTCGTCGTCGTCACCGCCCCGAGCGAGGTCCAGCGCGCCCGCGTCCTCGCTCGCCCCGGCATGACGCCGGAGCGCTTCGACGCCATCCTCGCGGCGCAGATGCCCGACGCCGACAAGCGCGCCCGCGCGAGCGTCGTGATCGACACCGGCGGGGGCCTCGACCCGGCGCGCGAGGCCGTGCGCGCGGTCGTCGCGCGCTATCGGGACGGTGATCCGCCGGCTCAAGCCGCTGATCGCAAACGAGGATGATCGCTTTCCGCCTTGACCCGCCGGTCGCTCCATGCGAACGAAGAGGGAACATGGCGCATCATCCGTGGAAAAGCCTTAAGCCTTCTTCGCCAGACTTGCCCCCGCTCCCCGCTTCGCCCAGAACCGGGGCGAAGGAGCAGGGCGGCATGCGCGAGATCGTCTTCGACACCGAAACCACCGGCCTCGAATTCGAGCACGACCGGGTGATCGAGATCGGCGCCGTCGAGCTCTGGAACGGCATCCCGACCGGCAAGACCTTCCACCACTACATCCGTCCCGAAGGGCGCAAGGTCCATCCGGACGCCCTCGCCATCCACGGCATCTCCGACGAGATGCTGGCGGACAAGCCGCTCTTCGGCGAGGTGGTGGAGGCCTTCGAGGCCTTCTTCGCCGGCGCCCGGCTCGTCGCCCACAACGCCAGCTTCGACATCCGCTTCCTCAACGCCGAGATGACGCGGCTCGGCCGTCCGACGCTGGACGGCGCCGTGGTCGTCGACACGCTGCAGATGGCGCGTCGCAAGTTCCCGATGGCGCCCGCGACCCTCGACGCGCTGTGCTCGCGCTTCGGCGTCGACACCTCGCGCCGCGACAAGCACGGGGCGCTTCTCGACTCCTGGCTTCTGGCGGAAGTCTACATCGAGCTGATCGGCGGCCGGCAGGCCGCGCTCGGCCTCGTCCAGCGCAACGAGGACGGACAGGGCGGCGACGGCGAGGCGGCGGTCGCCACCGTCGGGCCGCGCCCCGTGCCGCTGAAGCCCCGCCTCGACGCCGACGCGGTCGAGCGCCACCGCGCCTTCGCCGCGACGCTGAAGCCCGAGCCGATGTGGTGGGACTATTGGGGCCGCCCGGAAGCCGAAACGCGTCAGGCGGCGGAGTAGCCGCGCGCTCCCGGGCCTATTGGACGGCCGAGCAGCGGGTTTCGCTGCGCTTCTCGGACGTTCCCGCGGCGAAGGAGAAGAACCAGCGCGCGTCGATCACCGGCGTCAGGCCGGCCGCGAGGGTTTCGGCGTAGTCGGGACATGCGCTGGGATCGGCGCCCTCCTCCGTCGCCCAGTAGTCGACCCCCTCGCCCGTGACCGCCTCGATCTCGATGTCGTCCGCGACGAGCGCGTTCGTGTCCGCGTCGAGGTCGGCGACGATCAGGCGGCTCTGCGGGCCGGTGCTCGCCTCCATCACGAGGAAGCGGTCGGACAGGGCGCTCACGGTGAGCGCCTCGTCGGGATAGCGGCTGGACAGGATCCGGTCGCCGGCGCGCGGCTCGTAGCGGCAGGGCTCCCCCGCCGGCGGGAGGGCACCGGGGCCAGCGGCGCGGATCAGGATGTCCGATCCGCTGTCGTCGGCCCGCCACTGCGCCTCGACGGCGAAGCGCGTCGAGGACAGGCAGACGGGCTCGGGCCCGTCGCCTTCGTTGAGGCTGATGCCGCTCTGGGCGAGAACCGGCCCGCCGCACAAGGGCAGGACGAGGGTGAGAAGCGCCGCGAGACGGCGACGCGCTGCCGAAGACGACATCGAAAGATCCCCCTCGCGCACCGGACCCCCGTCCGGCGCTGCGCCGCGCCTTGCCTCAGACCGTCTGCACCTGCTGGCGGGCCCGCTCCTCGGCCATGCGCTGCTGGAAGAGCTGCGCGAAGTCGATCGGGTCGATCATCAGCGGCGGGAAGCCGCCGTTGCGGGTGGCGTCGGCGATGATCTGGCGCGCGAAGGGGAAGAGCAGGCGCGGGCACTCGATGAACAGGAAGGGCAGCATGTGCTCCTGCCGGACGTTGGCGAGGCGGAAGACGCCGCCATATTCCAGCTCGACGTGGAACAGCATGTCCTTGTTCTCGCCCGCCTTGGCGTTGAGCGTCAGGCGCACGTCGAACTCGCCCGTGCCCCCGGTCACCGGATTGGCTTGGACGTTGACGCCGATGTTGATGTTCGGGTTGGTGCGCGGGGGACCGCGCAGGACTGCCGGCGCATTCGGGCTCTCGAAGGAGAGGTCCTTGATGTACTGCGTCAGGATGCTGACGGCGGGCGCTGCGCTCGGCGCCTCGGCGGTGCTGCCGTTGGCGGTCGCGTGATCGTTGGTGTCGGACATGGGGTCTCCCGAAGAAGCGCTGCGGAGCCGGCGAGGCGATGCCGGACGGGCACCGCACGCCGCCGTGGAAAACCGCCCGGGCGCCCGCGAACCGGAGCCGGGCGGCGTCGGAAACGTCGCGGGAGCGCTAGCACGCGGCCTTAGGGCCCCGCAAGGCGAGGTCCCGGCCCGGCCCGCCGGCGGCCGAGCGGTTCCGTTGCGCCGCCCGCCACCCGATCTTCCGCTTGCGCCGCGCGATTCCCGCGGCTATATGCCGTGATATCCCGCCTTTGGTGGCGTCGATCGGCCGGATCGGTCCCGCATCGCCGCCCCGCGTTTCGCGAACCGCTTTTCCCGCATCATCCCGCGACGACGCCGCACCCTCCCCTGAACGACCATGCCCCCGTTCGCGCCCCTGCGCCGCGTTCCGGGGCGGAGCCATAGTCCCCATGTCCGAGATCAAGCTCCAGGACCTCAAGAACAAGAGCGCCGCCGACCTCGTCGCCTTTGCCGAGGAGAACGAGGTCGAGAACGCCTCCGTGCTCCGCAAGCAGGAGCTGATGTTCGCGATCCTGAAGAAACTGGCCGCCCAGAACGTCGACATCGTCGGCGAGGGCGTCGTCGAGGTCCTCCAGGACGGCTTCGGCTTCCTGCGAAGCCCCGAGGCCAACTACCTCCCCGGCCCCGACGACATCTACATCTCGCCCTCGCAGCTGAGAAAGTTCCAGCTGAAGACCGGCGACACGGTCGAGGGCCAGATCCGCTCGCCGAAGGAAGGGGAGCGCTACTTCGCGCTCCTCAAGGTCAACACGATCAACTTCGACGATCCCGAAAAGATCAAGCACAAGAGCCACTTCGACAACCTGACGCCGCTCTACCCGGATGAGCGCTTCAAGATGGAGCTCGCCGACCCGACCTCCAAGAAGGACCTGTCGGCCCGCGTCATCGACCTCGTCGCCCCGCTCGGCAAGGGCCAGCGCGCGCTGATCGTGGCGCCGCCGCGCACCGGCAAGACGGTGCTCCTCCAGAACATCGCCCACTCGATCACCGCCAACCATCCCGAGTGCTACCTCATCGTGCTGCTCATCGACGAGCGCCCCGAGGAAGTCACCGACATGCAGCGCTCGGTGAAGGGCGAGGTCGTCTCCTCCACCTTCGACGAGCCGGCGACGCGCCACGTCCAGGTCGCCGAGATGGTGATCGAGAAGGCCAAACGCCTCGTCGAGCACGGCCGCGACGTCGTCATCCTCCTGGATTCGATCACCCGCCTCGGCCGCGCCTACAACACGGTCGTTCCCTCCTCCGGCAAGGTGCTGACCGGCGGCGTCGACGCCAACGCCCTCCAGCGCCCGAAGCGCTTCTTCGGCGCCGCGCGCAACATCGAGGAAGGCGGCTCGCTCACCATCATCGCGACCGCGCTCATCGACACCGGTTCGCGCATGGACGAGGTCATCTTCGAGGAGTTCAAGGGCACGGGCAATTCCGAGCTCGTCCTCGACCGGAAGGTCGCCGACAAGCGCATCTTCCCGGCCATGGACATCCTCAAGTCCGGCACGCGCAAGGAGGACCTCCTGGTGCCGCGCCAGGATCTCCAGAAGATCTTCGTCCTGCGCCGCATCCTGTCGCCCATGGGCACCACGGACGCGATCGAGTTCCTCAACGACAAGCTCAAGCAGACGAAGTCCAACGCCGACTTCTTCGACTCCATGAACACCTGAGCCAAGTGGCATGAGCGATCCCGCCGCCCCGGCCCTTCCGCTCTACGTCGCGCGCGTCGCGGCGGATGCGCAAGCGCGCGGCGTCAGGATCGCCATCCGCGAAACCGTCCGGTCCGCCCGCTCGGCGGAGGAAGCCGCGCAAGCGGTCGGCGCGCGGGTCGGGCAGATCGTCAAGACGCTTGTTTTCCGCGGGCGGGACACCGGCGCGGCCTACATGCTGCTCGTCTCCGGCGCCAACCGCGTCGACGAGGCGAAGGCGGCCACCATCCTCGGCGAACCGATCGAGCGCCCGAACGCCGCCTTCGTGCGCGAGGCCACGGGCTTCGCCATCGGCGGCGTCTCGCCCTTCGGGGCGTCGCGGAGCCTGCCGGTCCTCATGGACGAAGCCCTCTTCGCCTTCGCCACCGTCTGGGCCGCCGCCGGATCGCCGACCCACGTCTTCGAGATCGTGCCGCTGCAGCTGCGCTCGGCCACCGCCGCCCGCCTCGTGTCCTTCTCTGCCGGGTAAGGGCTCGGGCGCGTGTGGCGGGGCTGCCGCCCCGGGCCCCGCCCGGAAAAGAATTCCCGGACCCTTCTTTTCATTTGGGCACATTTCCGATCAGCCGAGGGGGCTCTGCCCCCTCGGCTGATCGGACACGCCATATGAAGAGGGGTCCAGGGGAAATCATTTCCCCTGGCCGGGGTGCAGGGGACGGCGTCCCCTGCCATACCCGCGGATGAGCCCAACCCTCGGCCGGAAGGTGGTGTGATGGAGGATACGATCGTCGCGTTGTCGTCGGGGGCCCTGCCCGCGGGGGTGGCGGTGGTGCGGGTCAGCGGTCCTGCGGCGCGGCGCGTGGCCGAGCGGCTGGCCGGCACCCTGCCCGAGCCGCGCCGGGCGAGCCTCCGGCGCATCCGCGACGAGGCGGGCGCCATGCTCGACCGCGGGCTCGTCCTGTTCTTTCCCGGCCCCAACAGCGCGACCGGCGATGACCTCGCCGAGTTCCACCTCCATGGCGGGCGCGCGACCGTCGCCCGCTTCGTCGAAGCCGCCACGAGCCTGCCGGGCCTGCGCCTCGCCGAGGCCGGCGAGTTCACCCGCCGCGCCTTCGTGAACGGGCGCATCGACCTGACGGAAGCGGAAGGCCTGTCCGACCTTCTCGCCGCCGAGACCGAGCGCCAGCGTCGCGCGGCGCTGCTCCAGGCGGAAGGCGGCTCGCGGCGGCTCTTCGAGGATTGGGGGACACGCCTTCTCCACGCTCGCGCCCTGATCGAGGCGAGCTTCGACTTTTCCGACGAAGGCGACGTCGGCGAGGGCGTCGACGCGGGCGTGCGCGCCGAGGTGGCAGTGCTTGCCGCCGAGATCGACGCACACCTGAGCGGCGCGGCGCGCGGCGAGATCCTGCGCGAGGGCTTCCGTGTCGCCATAGCCGGCCCGCCCAATGCCGGCAAGTCGAGCCTTCTCAACGCGCTCGCCCGGCGCGAGGTCGCGATCGTCACGCCCGTTCCCGGCACCACTCGCGACGTCCTGGAGGTCACGCTCGACCTTGCCGGCCTCCCCGTCCGCCTTTTCGACACCGCGGGCCTGCGCGAAACGGCCGATCCCATCGAGGCAATCGGTGTCAAGCGCGCGCGAGAGACCATGGAGCGCGCCGACCTCGTGCTCTGGCTGGACGCCGCAGACAGCGCCGAGACGGAGGCTGCGGCCATGCTTCACGTGAAACAGAGCGGGCCTGGCGAGCCGCGTCCGACCTTGCGCGTGCGCTCCAAGGCCGATCTCGCGGCGGCGGCGCCCGTGGGAGCTTACGACCTGGCGATCTCGGTGCGCACGGGCGCCGGCCTCGACGCTCTTCTCGCGGCGCTCGCCGCCCGCGCCGACGCGGCGGCGGGTGCGGCGGACGCGCTGCCGCTTCAGGCGCGCCACCGCGCCGCCCTCGTCGAGACGCGGCGCGCCCTCGCCGATTTCGCGCGAGCGCCGGATCTGCTACCGGAGGTGGCGGCCGAGATCCTGCGCGAAGCGGCCGACCGGCTCGGTCGCCTGACCGGCCGCACCGACGTCGAGGATCTCCTCGGCGTCATCTTCTCGCGCTTCTGCATCGGGAAGTGAGTGTCATGGGCGACGAACGCTTCGCTTTCTCCATCCGCGCCGCCGAGCCGCGCGACGCTGAGGGCCTCGCGGCGCTTTCCAACCTGCCCGGCTACCGCTTCGGCACGCTGCGCCTGCCCTTCGACACGGCCGAGGCCGTGCGCAAGCGCGTCCTCGGCGAAAATCCCAACATGACGCTGATCGTCGCCGAGGCGGAGAACCGGATCGTCGGCAGCGCCTCGCTGCAGCGGTACACCGGCCGCCGCGCCCATGTCGGCGCGATCGGCATGGGCGTTCACGACGACCACCTGCGCCGCGGCATCGGGCGGGCGCTTCTGTCGGCGCTGACCGAGCTCGCCGACGACTGGCTCGGCCTCGTCCGCCTCGAACTCGAGGTCAACACCGACAACGCGGCGGCGATCGCCCTCTACGAGGCCGCCGGCTTCGAGATCGAGGGCCGCGCCCGCCAGTCGATCCTGCGTCAGGGCGTCCTCGTCGACACCTTCGCCATGGCCCGGCTGCGGCCGGCGCCCGGGCCGGTTTCCTCGTCCGCCTGAGGGTTCAGCGCGGACCGGGCGGCGGGAGCTTGGACGAAGGCTCCGCGATGTCGAGCCCGTCATAAACGTCGCGAAGGGTCAGCGCGGCTTCGATGGCCGCGAGATCGACGACCGCCTCGAGACCCGCAAGCGCGGTGAGCTCCCACTCCTCGTCGCCGGTGCGGCGCCACCAGTGCAGAGCTTCCGCCACATCCTGCTCGACATAGACAATGTGACGAAGGCTCGGCAGCTTCCGGTACTCGGCGTCCTTCACCAGGAGGTCGGACGAGCGGGTGCTCGGGGACAGAACCTCGAACACGACCACCGGGATCGCGGCATGGTGCCCCCGCGGCTCGCGCTTGCCGCAATCGACCCCGACATCCGGGCGCCGGATGCGGTCCGACCCGGTCTTGACGCTGCCATCGGCCGTAAACGGCCGACACGGCGTCCCGCGCAGCTTGGCCTTCAAGTCGCCGATGATGTTGACCACGATGTCGTCGTGCCGGTTGCCGGCGCCGGCCATCATGCGGTGCCGTCGCGGAAATCCGTCCACCAGCTCGTAGCGCTCGCTCTGGCGCTCCTGCCAGGCGAAGAACTCGTCGAGGGTCCAGGGTCGGGGGGATTGAACCGAACTCACGTGCCACCCGCTTCGCGCCGCTTCCGGCGCATCATACGGGATCGCACCGCTTGTTGCTGCGAAAAGGTGGTGCCGCTCTTCGATTGACACCGTCCCCGCCCTCCGGCTTAACCCTTTCGCCATGACATCTCAGTCCTTCGATCTTTCCTTCGACGTCGTCGTGATCGGCGGCGGGCATGCGGGCTGCGAGGCGGCCGCGGCCGCGGCGCGCACCGGCGCGCGCACCGCGCTCCTCACGCATGCCTTCGCCACCGTCGGCGCGATGAGCTGCAATCCGGCGATCGGGGGCATCGGCAAGGGCCACCTCGTGCGCGAGATCGACGCGATGGGCGGGCTGATGGGCGAGGTGGCGGACGCCGCCGGCATCCAGTTCCGCCTGCTCAACCGTTCCAAGGGCCCGGCCGTGCGCGGACCCCGCACCCAGGCCGATCGCAAGCTCTACCGCGAGGCCATGCAGGCGGCGATCCGCGGCCAAGCGAACCTCGAAATCGTCGAGGGCGATGCGGCGGACCTCGTCCTGGGGGAGGACGGCACGCGGGTCGCCGGGGTCGAGCTCGCCGACGGGCGGCGGATCGCGGCCGGCGCGGTGGTGATCACCTCCGGCACCTTTCTCAACGGGCTCATCCACATGGGCGACCGGCGCATTCCGGCCGGCCGCATCGGCGAGGCGCCATCGACCGGCCTGTCCGCCGCCCTCGCCCGGCTCGGCCTCAAGCTCGGGCGGCTGAAGACCGGCACCCCCGCCCGCCTCGACGGGCGCACGATCGACTGGGCGAGCCTCGACCGACAGGCGGCGGACGCCGATCCCGTGCCCTTCTCCTATCTCACGACGCGCATCGCCAATCCGCAGATCGAGTGCGGCATCACCCGCACCACGCCCGAAACGCACCGGATCATCCGCGACAGCCTGCATCTCTCCGCGCTCTACTCCGGCGCCATCGAGGGGGTGGGACCGCGCTACTGCCCCTCGATCGAGGACAAGATCGTCAAGTTCGGCGAGCGCGACGGCCATCAGGTCTTCCTGGAGCCGGAAGGGCTCGACGACGACACGGTCTATCCGAACGGCCTCTCGACCTCGTTGCCCGAGACCGTCCAGGAAGCCTTCCTGCGCTCCATGCCGGGGCTGGAACGGGTCTCCATCCTGAAAGCCGGCTACGCCATCGAATACGACCACGTCGACCCGCGCGAGCTGCGCGCGACGCTGGAGACCCGCGCCTGCGCCGGCCTGTTCCTCGCCGGCCAGATCAACGGCACGACGGGCTACGAGGAGGCGGGCGCGCAGGGGCTCCTCGCCGGGCTCAACGCCGCGCGCCGGGCGGGCGGCGCCGAGCCGGTGACGATCTCGCGCAGCGACGCCTATCTCGGCGTCATGGTCGACGACCTGACGCGCACCGGCGTGTCGGAACCCTATCGCATGTTCACCAGCCGCGCCGAGTTCCGCCTGAGCCTTCGCGCCGACAATGCCGACCGGCGGCTGACGCCGCTCGGGCTCGAACTCGGCCTCGTTGGGGAAACGCGCGCCCGCGTCTTCGCCGAGACGGAGACGGCGCTGGCCGCCGCCCGGCAGACGCTGGAAGCGCTGAGCCTCACGCCGACCGAGGCCGGCCGCGCCGGCCTTCAGGTCAACGGCGACGGCCGCCGCCGCTCGGCCTGGACGCTGTTGTCGCAGCCGGGCACGGACCTCCAGCGCTTGTCGGCCATCTGGCCGCAGCTCGCCGACATCCCGCCCAAGCTCGCCGAGCGCGTCGAGATCGAGGCGGGCTACGACGTTTATCTCGACCGCCAGCGGCGCGATCAGGAGCGGCTGCGGCGCGACGAGGCGAGGACGATTCCCGCTGACTTCGACTTCGCTGGCCTCAAGGGGCTGTCCAACGAGCTGCGCCAGAAGCTCGTCCAGCGCCGCCCCGCCTCGATCGCGGAGGCCGAGGGCATCGACGGCATGACGCCGGCGGCCCTCGCCCTCGTTCTCGTGGCGCTCCGCCGGGGAGCCCTCACCCATGCGGCGTGAGGCCGGCAACGCGCGCGGCCGCGACACGCGCACCGCGCCGCGCCAGACCAAGCGGGTGGCACGCCCCTCCAAGAGCCTGATCGCCGCGACCCAGGCCGAGGAGCGCGAGGCCGTGCTGCAGCGCTTTTCCGTTTCACGTGAAACGGCCGAGAAGCTCGACGCCTACGCGGCCCTTCTTCAGCGCTGGCAGGCGGCGATCAACCTCGTCTCGCCCGCCAGCCTGCCGCACCTGTGGACGCGCCACATCGGCGACTCGCTGGCCCTCCACGCGGTCGCGCCCGGCCCGCTTCGCTGGACCGACATCGGCTCGGGCGGCGGCCTGCCGGGCCTCGTTCTCGCCATCTGCAACAGGACCCGCGAGGGCGCGCGCGTCGATCTCGTCGAGAGCAACAACAAGAAGGCCGCCTTTCTGCGCGAGGCATCGCGCGAGCTCGGCCTGCCCGTTGCCGTCCACGCGGTCCGCATCGAGGAGGCGGGGGCGGTGATCGCCGGCGCCGAGGCGGTCAGCGCCCGGGCCCTTGCTTCGCTCGACGTGCTTCTCGGCTTCGTCGCGCCTCATCTTAGCCCGAACGCCGCCTGCTTCTTTCCCAAGGGCGAAAGCTTCGAGGCGGAGATCGCGCAAGCGTCTGCCCAATGGCGGTTCGACATGGTAAAGCATCCGTCAACGACGGGCGGCGAGGACGCTGCGATCCTCGAGATCCGAAACGTCGCGCGGCTCTAGAAAAAAGCCGCTTCCGAGACAATCCGGCGCGCGCGGCGCAAGCCTCGCGCGCGACAGTGCAATGTGACGGCGGAACCGGCCGGGTGGCGGACCCGGCGGCCGGCGAACGAGGCTAAGAATCCATGCGCGACGACGCGGGCAGCGGCAAGCGAATGCGGGTCATCACCATCGCCAACCAGAAGGGCGGCGTCGGCAAGACGACGACGGCGATCAACCTCGCCACCGCGCTCGCGGCGGTGGGGCGCCAGACGCTGGTGATCGACCTCGACCCGCAGGGCAACGCCTCGACGGGCCTTGGCGTGGAGCGCAACGATCGCGAGCTGTCCTCCTACGACGTCCTGATGGAACAGGCGTCGATCACCGAGGCCTGCATCGCGACGGCGGTTCCGAACCTGTCGCTGATCCCCTCGACCCTCGACCTTCTCGGTGTCGAGGCCGAGATGTCGGGCGCGGCGGGCCGAGCTTATCGCCTGCGCGACGCGATCCACTTCCACCAGGTGGAGGAGGCCCGCTTCGACTTCGTGCTGGTCGACTGCCCGCCTTCGCTGAACCTCCTCACCGTCAACGCCATGGCGGCGGCCAACGCGGTGCTCGTGCCGCTGCAGTGCGAGTTCTTCGCCCTCGAAGGCCTTAGCCAGCTCCTCCAGACGGTGGAGCAGGTGCGCGACAGCCTCAACCCGATGCTCGACCTCCACGGCATCGTTCTGACCATGTTCGACGGGCGCAACAACCTCGCGACCCAGGTCGTCAACGACGTGCGCGCCTTCATGGGCGACCACGTCTACGAGACGGTGATCCCGAGAAACGTGCGCATCTCCGAAGCGCCGAGCTTCGGCAAGCCGGCGATCCTCTACGACATGAAATGCCCGGGCAGTCAGGCCTACATCAAGCTGGCCTCCGAGGTGATTCAGCGCGAGCAGGCCCTCGCCGCCGCCTGATCCCTGCGCCCCCGGGCAACGAGACTTCCGAAGGACATGACATGAGCGACGAGAAATCCAGGCAGAGACTGGGGCGCGGCCTCGCTTCCCTCATCGGCGGCGCCGCCGGAACGGCCAGCGGCATCCCCTCCCCCGGCGGCTTCGGCTCCTCGCGCGCCTTTCCCGTGCCGAAGATCGGCCTCGCCACCAAGGACGGCGAGCCGGCTGTCGCGCCCGCGCCCGACCGCACGGTTCCGCTCGACCGCATCCATCCGAACCCGAACAATCCGCGCCGGCACTTCGACGAGGCGGAGCTCGCCGAGCTCGCCGCCTCCTTGAAGACCCACGGCCTCGTCCAGCCGCTGCTCGTGCGCAGCCGCCCGGGCGAGGCGGGCAGCTTCGAGATCGTCGCGGGCGAGCGGCGCTGGCGCGCGGCCCGGATCGCCGGGCTCGCCGCCGTGCCCGTGGTGCTGCGCGAGATCGACGACCGGCAGGCACTCGAGATCGCCATCATCGAGAACGTCCAGCGCGCCGACCTCAACGCGGTCGAGGAAGCGCTGGGCTTCCAGATGCTGATCGACGAGCACGGCTACACGCAGGGCGACCTCGGCGACATCCTGGGGAAGAGCCGCTCCCACGTCGCCAACACGCTGCGCCTCCTGAAGCTGCCGGAAGCGGTGCGCGAGATGGTGATCGCCGGGATGATCTCGGCCGGCCATGCCCGCGCCGCGGTCACGCAGGACGATCCTCTCGCCTTCGCCCGCCACGTCGCCGAAGCGGGCCTGTCGGTGCGCCAGGCCGAGGAGCTCGCCCGCGCCGGGGGGATCCGCTCGGCGGGCGAACCGGACGCGCCCGCCGCACCTTCGAACCCGAAGCGCGCCGCGCCGAGCCGCACCGAGGAGCAGGAGCGCCTCGTGCGCCGCTTCTCCGACGCGCTCGGCCTCGCCGTCGACATCAAGCTGAAGAAGAACCAGTCCGGCGGCCTGCGGATCGACTTCGCGTCCCGCGAGGAGCTCGACGCGCTCCTCGCCCTCATCGAGGAGGCCCGCCGCCGGACGCCGGACGCCGACGGGCCGCGCATCCGATCCGTGTGAGGCGCCGTCGGCGCGGCGCCGCTCAGAAGCGGTAGCCGATGCCGGTCGCCAGGATCAGCGTGTCCTGCTTGACGGCGGCGGTCACGCCGTCGGTCGTCAGCTCGTAGGTCGGCATCAGCATCATCTTGGCCTCGGCATTGGCGTACCAGTTGCCGGTCACGTGGGCGTCGACGCCCGCCTGAAACAGCATGCCGCCGATCGTGTCCACCTCGAAGTCCTGGACGAGACCGCCCGCCGGCTCGATCTTGAAGGGCACGGCGAGCGCCGCGCCCACGCCGAGATAGGGCTTGAAGTCCGTTTCGGGTCGGAAATGATATTGCAGGGACAGCGTTCCCGCCGCCGACCAGATCGAGCCGATGGGAAAGTCCCCGACCAGCGAGTCCTTGATCTCGGGCCGGCTGCGCGACACCCCGCCCTGGCCCGACAAGGCCAGGTTATCGGTCATGAACCACGTGACGTCGGCATCCGGCAGGATCATGTCGGGGCTCTCGACGCGGCCGCCGATGAGATCGATGCTCGAGCGCTGGTTGACCGGAACAAGGCCCGCGATCCGGGCCCGGACGAGAACGTCGCCGGCCGAGAAGCCGGTGGCGGGCTCTTGCGCATGGACAAGCGTTGGCGCGAGGCCGCCGGCGACCACCGTGACCACGCGGAGGAGGATCGCGCCGAGGCGCCGGGATGAGCTCATGTCGAAAAGTCCGAAAAAACGGGAACATGGACGGCGAAGACAGGGCGATCGATTTGTAAGTATAACTTTGTATATGTCGGATCGTCGCTCGGCCTATACCCGTCCTTTACAGTCCCTGTGTTGTATGAGGCTTGATTGGGATCGTCCGAGACGGCTGCATTGCGATGACTTACCGGACATCATGTCAGCTGGACGAGGGGCTGGCCTCCGGCCGTGAACCGGCGGGCGGGCGGACGTGACCTTCGATCTCGACACGCTGCAGTTCGCGACGCTGTCCTCCCGGATCAGCTACGTCCTCGTCTTCGCGCTCCTGGCGCTCCGGCAGCGCGACGACGTCTACATCCTCCACTGGCTGCTCGCCCTGATCTTCTCCATCCTCGGCTCGCTGATCATGTTCAGCCGCCCGATGGACGACATTCTCCCGCCCGTTTTTGGAATGGTGGTTTACGGTCTCTTCGGAGCGAGCCTCGCTTTGTCCTGGAGCGGGTTGCGGCGCTTCCACGAACTGCCGGTGCACGCGCCCTCGGTTCTGGTTCTCGCCGTGCTGCCCGGGCTCGTCTACGGCTGCGGCATGGGCTCCGGTCTGTGGCCGCGGTTGTGTCTGGCGCTCGTCTTCCTCGCCTGC
Organism: Antarcticirhabdus aurantiaca; assembly: GCF_009765365.1. Lineage (GTDB taxonomy): Bacteria > Pseudomonadota > Alphaproteobacteria > Rhizobiales > Rhizobiaceae > Antarcticirhabdus > Antarcticirhabdus aurantiaca. Next base: position 26,411 of record NZ_VTOM01000027.1, on the reverse strand, counting down.
TCCTTGCCGACGGGGCTCGCATTGTTCGAGTGTTTGAGGGCGCAGTCGCGCGATCGCCTCTGGTCGCAATACTTCGCGATCGGGTCCTTTTCCGTGTACTTCATGCTGTTCGTCCTGTCCGTCGTCATCCTCGCGGCGACCGACCAGCCGATGATGTCGGTCGAGTCGGCCAAGATCTCGCTGACGATCGACCAGATCGCCGGCATCCTGATCCACTTCGCCTACCTGGCGATGGCCGGCGAGCGGTCGAACCTTCGGCTCGCCCGGCTGTCCCAGCGCGACCCCCTCACCAGGCTCTTCAATCGCCGCGGCCTTTCGAGCCGGCTGTCGCATGTTTCGATCGCGGGTTCGGCCGTTCTCCTCGCCGACATCGATCACTTCAAGGCCGTCAACGACCGGCTGGGCCACGCGGCGGGCGACGAAGTGCTGGCCCAGTTCGCGGTCCTGATGTCCGGCGTCCTGCGCAAGACCGATCTCGGGGCGCGCTGGGGCGGCGAGGAGTTCCTGGCCGTGCTGCCGGCGACCAGCGCCGCCGAGGCGCTGGCGATCGCGGAGCGGCTTCGCTTCGCCGCCGCCGCGGCGCCGGTGGCGGTGGGCGGAACGCTCCTGCCCGTGACGGTCAGCATCGGCGTGGCCGTGGTGGACGAAACGGAAGCCGACATCGGACCCGCGACGGCGCGGGCGGACGCGGCCCTCTACCGCGCCAAGGCCGGCGGACGGAACCGGGTCTGCGGCCTCGATCTCGCACCGAGCGTCGCGGACGACGGCGCCGCCGCGAGCCCGCGCCGGCCGCCCGGCGCCTTGAGCCCGCTGGCCTCCTGACCGCAGCCCGGCCTTACCGCCGCCGGTTGCGCGCCTTGGCGGCGTCGACGGCGATGGTGAGGAGGAGGCGGTGGGCGAGCGTCAGGGCAAGGGCCGACTCGCGCCGCGACAGGAGGATGTCGGCTTCGATGCGCGACAGGGCCTCGGCCAGGCTCTCCGTCGTCCAGGCGGAGAGCGCGGCCTCGAAGGCCGCCTTGCGACGGAAGTGCGGGCGGCGCTTCTCGATCACGCGGGCGGGGCTCGCGTCGTTCGAGCGCTCCATCTCGGCGCGCATGGCCTGGAGCTGCTGGAAGTGCCGCAGGAGGCCCTGCTGGAGCTGGAACACCGGCGTTCCCGCCGAGGTCAGGCGCTCGATGAGGTGGGGGAGCTTCTTGACCTCGCCGGAGGCCGCCGCGTCGATCGCCTCGTCCAGCGTGTCGGCGGACACGTCGCCGACGATCGCCGCGACGTCCTCGGCGCTCACCGTCGGCTGGCCGTGGGCGTAGAGGGCGAGCTTGGCGATCTCGCCGCGCGAGGCGAGCCGGTCGGCGCCCAGGCGCGACTTCAGCTCGTCGCGCGCCTGCGGTTCGAGAACGAGGCCGGCGGACCTCATCGCCTCGGCGATCAAGCCGTCGAGCGAGCGGCCCTCGTCGGCGTAGCAGGGCAGCGCCATGGCGCCGCGGCCCTTCTCGGCGGCGGTGCGCAGCGGCGCGCTCTTCTTGAGGTCGCCCGCCTCGATGACGATCGTCGCGTCGCGCGGGGGCTCGGCGGCGAGCGCCGCGACGGCTTCGGCCAGCGCCTTGGCGGAGCCGGTGGCACCCTTGACGCGCACGAGGCGGCGGCCGCCGAAGAGCGAGACGGTGCGCGCCTCGTCGAAGAGGCGGCCGGGCTCGCGCTCGACCTCGGCCGCTTCCAGGAGGACGCTGGCGAAGGGATCGGACAGGTCGACGCCTGACAGGGCCGCCGCCTTCTTCGCGCGCTCCGCCACGAGCCCCGTATCGGGCCCGTAGATCAGGAGGATCGGGAAGCTCGTGTCCGGGCGGGACAGGAAGGCGTCGACCTCCCCCGCCTTGCGCTCAGCCACGCCTCAGTCGGTCAGCCGACGACGCGCCGCAGCGCCGCGGCGACGGCGAGCTCGACCTTCCTAGCGACGTCCTGGGCGGCTTCCGCGCGGGCGTTGGTGGCGGCGCGATCGGCGGCGAAGAGCTGGGCCGACTGGTCGTAGGGCGCCTGCGAGGAGCGCGTGCCCGCGTCGATGACCCGGTTGTCGGAAAGGCGAACGATCTGGTAGCTCACCGTCATCGTGTAGATCGCGGCGGTGGGCAGGCCGGAGATCGGCTCGATCACCGCCGAGCGCTGCGTTCCGGTGGCGACCAGGCGCAGCTCGTAGGGCGCGCCGGACACGGCGTCGCCGCCGTTGAGGCGGGTGAGAAGGGCGTTGCGCACGAGCTGCGTCGTGCGGTCGACCGGCGTCGGGATCGCGACGAGGCCGCGGATCCTGCCGCGGGTATCGGCCGCGGCGAGCGTGGAGTCCGGCGACAAGCCGTTCGTGCCGTAGAGCGGGCCGGAGGTGCAGCCGGCCAGCGCCAGCCCGGCAAGGGCCAGCACCGCGGAAGCGCGCCGGAGCGAACGGTCAAACGACGACATTGATGATCCTTCCGGGTACCACGACGACGCGCTTGGGCGCTTGGCCGCCGAGCGCGGCCTGGACGAAGTCGAGGGCGAGCGCCTCGGCTTCGATCGCAGCTTTGTCGGCGCCCGCGGGAACGGTCAAGTCGCCGCGCTTCTTGCCGTTGATCTGGACCGGCAGAGTGACCTCGTCGTCACGCAGGAGCGCGGGTTCGGCCACCGGCCAGGGCGCTGCGGCGCAAAGGCCCGTCTCGCCCAGCGCCTGCCAGCATTCCTCGGCGAGATGCGGCATCATCGGCGCGACGAGGCGCACGAGGATCGTCGCGGCCTCGCGCGCGGCGGCGCGCGCTTCAGGCGCGGCGGTGTCGAGGCTCGCGAAGGGACCGGCGAGCGCGTTGACCAGCTCATAGAGCCGCGCGACGGCCTTGTTGAAGGCGAGGCGCTCGATGTCGTCGGTGACGCCGGCCGCCGCGCGGTGCGCCGCCTTGCGAAGCGCGGTCGCCGCGGGATCGTCGGACGGTGCCTCGGCGGCGCCCGCGAGGTGCGGCGCGGCCTCCGAGACGACGCGCCAGAGGCGCTGGACGAAGCGATGGGCGCCCTCGACGCCGGCCTCGGTCCAGATCACGTCGCGGTCGGGCGGCGAGTCGGAGAGCATGAACCAGCGCGCCGTGTCGGCGCCGTAGCTCGCGATGATGTCGTCGGGATCGACGACGTTCTTCTTCGACTTCGACATCTTCTCGATCGAGCCGATGGCGATCTGGCCGCCCGTGGACAGGCGGGTCGCCGTCCGCGCGCCGTCGGCCTCCGTGATCGAGACGTCGGCCGGCACGACCCATTCCGAACCGTCGCGATAGGTCTCGTGGACCACCATGCCCTGCGTGAACAGGCCCTTGAACGGCTCGTCGAGGTCGAGGTGGCCCGTCGCCCGCATCGCGCGGGTGAAGAAGCGCGAGTAGAGGAGGTGCAGGATCGCGTGCTCGATGCCGCCGATGTACTGGTTCACCGGCAGCCAGGCATTGGCGATCTGCGGATCGGTCGGCCCGGCGGCGTGCGGGCTCGTGAAGCGCGCGAAGTACCAGGACGAGTCGACGAAGGTATCCATCGTGTCCGTTTCGCGCAGGGCCGGCCCCCCGCATTGCGGGCAGGTGGCCTGGCGCCAGGTCGGATGGCGGTCGAGCGGGTTGCCGGGCTTCTCGAAGTCGATGTCGTCGGGCAGGCGGACCGGCAGGTTCTCGCGCGCCTCCGGCACGACGCCGCAGGCCTCGCAGTGGAGCACCGGGATCGGGCAGCCCCAATAGCGCTGGCGCGATACGCCCCAGTCGCGCAGGCGGAAGTTCACCTGGCGCTTGGCCTGAGGACGACCGGAGAGATCCGTGTCCTCCAGGCGCTTCGCGACGGCGTCGAAGCCCTCATCCGGGGTGAGGCCGTCGAGGAAGCGCGAATGGAACAGGGTCCCCTCGCCCGTGAAGGCCTCGGTGCCGACGTCGAAGGTGGCCGCGTCCGCGCCCTCGGGCAGCACGACGGGCACGACCGGCAGGGCGTATTTCCGGGCGAAGTCGAGGTCGCGCTGGTCGTGCGCCGGGCAGCCGAAGATCGCGCCGGTGCCGTAGTCCATGAGGACGAAGTTCGCGACGTAGACCGGCACGGTCCAGTTCGGATCGAGCGGGTGGACGGCTCTCAGCCCCGTGTCGAAGCCCTTCTTCTCGGCCGTCTCGATCTCGGCCGCCGAGGTGCCGCCGCGCCGCGCCTCCTCGACGAAGGCGGCGAGCTTCGGATTGCCCGCGGCCGCGGCTTTCGACAGCGGATGGTCGGGCGCCACGGCGACGAAGGAGGCGCCGAACAGCGTGTCCGGCCGGGTCGTGAAGACCTCGACCTCGTCGATATCAGCCGGCTTATTTGCAGCGTCGAGCCGCCAGCGCACCAGCAGGCCTTCCGAGCGGCCGATCCAGTTGCGCTGCATCAGGCGCACCTTTTCCGGCCATTCCGGCAGGTGGTCGAGCGCTGAAAGCAAGTCCTCGGCGAATTCGGTGATCGTGAAGAACCACTGCGTCAGCTCGCGCTGCTCGACGGGCGCGCCCGAGCGCCAGCCGCGCCCGTCGATCACCTGCTCGTTGGCGAGCACAGTGTTGTCGACCGGGTCCCAGTTGACCTTGGACTTGCGGCGATAGGCAAGGCCCTTCTCCAGGAGGTCCAGGAAGAGCATCTGCTGGCGGTGGTAGTAGTCGACGTCGCAGGTCGCGAACTCCCGGCTCCAGTCGAGCGACAGGCCCATGGATTTGAGCTGCGCGCGCATGGTCGCGATGTTGGCGTAGGTCCATTCGCGCGGATGGACCTTGTTCTGCATGGCGGCGTTCTCGGCCGGCATGCCGAAGGCGTCCCAGCCCATGGGATGCAGGACGTTGTGGCCGCGGGCGCGCTTGAAGCGCGCGACGACGTCGCCCATCGCGTAGTTGCGCACGTGGCCCATATGGATGCGCCCCGACGGGTAGGGGAACATCTCAAGCACGTAGTACTTTTCGCCCGGCGCGTCGTTCCGCGTCTCGAAGAGCTTGTTCTCGTCCCACACGGCCTGCCAGCGCGGCTCGGCGGCTTTGGGATTGTATCGTTCGGTGGCCATGGGCGGACGCGTTCCGGATCGGATGATTCCGCCCGGCTTCAACACGGGAAGGGGCCGAGGGTCAACCGAGCATCACGCCCGCGCAAGCCGCGTAGGGCCAGGCAGCGACCCTGGTGAGCCTTGCAGGCGAAGGCGGGGCGATGGGCGAGCGGCGCACCGGGACGGACGCGCCACCCCGGCCGAGGCGACGGCCTCGCCCGCGATGACGGAGGTGATGCGAGGGGGTTGTTCCCGATCGGCGTCACGCTCGAGGTGAGAAGGACCCGGAAAGGCCGGCAGGTCTTCCTCCGGGCCCTGCCGATCGTCTAAGGCGTGGGCCGCCGGAGTTCGCCCTCCCGCGGCGGCTCCGATAAGCTGATACGACGCATCGACATCTCAACGAAAGCTGGAGTTCCGCCATGCCCGATACCGTGGTCGACCGCCTCGAAGCCGTTCGCGCCGCGATCGTGCGCGCCGAGGCCGAGGCGGAGCGTGCCGCCGGCTCGGCGGCGCTGGTCGCGGTGTCGAAGACCTATGGCGAGGAGGCCATCCTGCCGGTCCTCGAAGCCGGTCAGCGGATCTTCGGCGAGAACAAGGTGCAGGAGGCCAAGGCCAAGTGGCCGGCGCTTCGCGAGCGCTTCCCCGACATCGAGCTGCATCTCATCGGCCCGCTCCAGTCCAACAAGGCCGGCGAGGCGGTGGCGCTCTTCGACGTGATCGAGACGGTGGACCGCGAGAAGATCGCGGCGGCCCTCGCCAAGGAGATGGAGAAGCAGAACCGCCGTCCCCGCCTCTTCGTCCAGGTCAACACCGGCGAGGAGCCGCAGAAGGCCGGCATCGCGCCAAACGAGACGATCGCCTTCGTGGCGCGCTGCCGGGATATGCACGGCTTGGCGATCGAGGGCCTGATGTGCATCCCGCCGGCCGACGAGAATCCGGGGCCGCACTTCGCCCTCCTCGCCAGGCTAGCGCGCGAGGCCGGCCTCTCCAAGCTCTCCATGGGCATGTCCGGCGACTACGACATCGCCGTGTCGCTCGGGGCGACGAGCATGCGCGTCGGCTCGGCGATCTTCGGCGCGCGGGCCTCCTCCGCTCCTTGACGGCGCCGGCGCTCTCGCGCCGGCCTTGCCGCTGCGATCGCGCCCTATATCGCGGATTGACGCTGCCCCGGAGGGCGGCCCGACGCGAGGCGAGACAACAGCATGACGCACGAGAACGCCCGGCTCGCCCGGCAGACGGCGCTGGTGACGGGCGTGGCGGCCGCCATCCTCTGCGGCATCGCGCTTCTGGTCTATGCCGGCTCGGTGTTCCTGATCGTCTTCGCGGGGCTCCTCTTCGCCGCGATCTTCCGCGGCCTCGCCAATGCGCTTCACCGGCTCGGCGTGCCGGTGAAGCTCGGCCTCGTCGTCGTCGTCCTCCTGTTCCTGGCGCTGCTCGGCTTGTCCATCGCCTATGGCGGCGTGACGCTGGTCGGGCAGTTCCGCGACCTCCTGCGCGGCGTCGAGAGCCAGGCCGGGCAGCTGATCTCCAACATCGAGAACCAGGGCCTGCCGCTGGTCGGCGACGGCGGTCCGATCGAGCCCGGCCAGCTCGCCAGCCTCCTGCCCAACCCGCAAGGGCTCTTCACCTCGGCCGGGCAGGCGGTGTTCGGGGCGCTCGGCGCGCTCGGCAACCTCTTCGTGATCTTCTTCCTCGCCGTCTTCGTCGCCTGGCAGCCGAGCCTCTACCGCGACGGCCTCGTCAGCCTGTTTCCGAAGGACAAGCGCGAGCGGGTGCGCGAGGTGCTGAAGAAGAGCGCCCACGCCCTCGTGATGTGGGTCGCCGGCAGCGGCATCTCGATGCTCACCGTCTTCGTCGTGTCCTGGGCCGGCCTCTGGCTGATCGGCATGCCGAACGCCTTCCTCCTGGCGCTGCAGGCGGGCATCCTCGCCTTCATCCCGACGCTCGGCGCCTTCGTCGCCGGCGTCGTGATCGTGCTGGCGGCCCTGGGCGAGGGCATGACCATGGCGCTCTGGGCGCTCGGCATCTACGTCCTCATCCAGGGCGTCGAGAGCAACATCACGACGCCCATCGCCCAGCGCTACATGACGGCCCTGCCGCCCGCCCTCACCCTCGGCTTCCAGATCCTGTTCGGCCTGCTCTTCGGTCTCCTCGGCTTCGTCATGGCCGTGCCCTTCCTCGCCGTTCTCATCGTCCTGGTGCGCGAGTTCTACGTCGAAGACGCCCTCGGCGGCATGGCAAGCGAGGAGGCGGGCGCGCGCTGAACCCAAACCCGACCAAGGGCGGAGGCGCACCGCTGTGGACGCGGGCGCCGGGCTTCCCCTAGATAGAACCGGGAGCGGAAGGCGCCTCGCGGCCCTTCCCATATGACGTCAGACAGGAACCGGGAGGGTTTCGATGAGTGCCGTGATCGCCGTCAAGGACGAGTGGAAGAGCCGCGCCAAGATCGACGACGCGACCTATCGCGCCTGGTACGAGCGCAGCGTTTCCGATCCCGACGGCTTCTGGGGCGAGCACGGCAAGCGCCTCGACTGGATCAAGCCCTATTCGCGCGTCAAGAACGCCTCCTTCGCGCCGGGCCACGTGTCCATCAAGTGGTTCGAGGACGGGACCCTCAACGTTTCCGCCAACTGCATCGACCGGCACCTGGGCGCGCGTGCCGAGCAGACCGCGATCCTCTGGGAGGGTGACGATCCGAACGAGTCGCGGATCGTCACCTATCGCGAGCTCCACGAGGAGGTGAGCCGCATGGCGAACGTCCTGAAGGATCGTGGCGTGAAGCGCGGCGACCGCGTCACGCTTTACATGCCGATGATCCCGGAAGCGGCCTTCGCCATGCTCGCCTGCACGAGGCTAGGCGCCGTCCATTCCGTCGTCTTCGGCGGCTTCTCGCCGGACGCGCTGGCCGGACGCCTGGTCGACGCGGCCTCCTCGGTGCTCATCACCGCCGACGAGGGCCTTCGCGGCGGGCGCAAGGTTCCGCTGAAAAGCAATGCCGACAAGGCGGTGGAGATCGCAGGGAAGGGCGGGCAGAGCGTCGACACCGTTCTCGTCGTGCGCCGCACCGGCGGCAACGTCGCCTTCGACGGGTCCCGCGACGTCTGGTGGCACGAGGCGCGCGAGACGGCCTCCGCCGACTGCCCGCCGGAGGAGATGAACGCCGAGGACCCGCTGTTCATCCTCTACACCTCGGGATCGACGGGCAAGCCCAAGGGCGTCCTCCACACCACCGGCGGCTACCTCGTCTACGCCTCGATGACGCACGAATACGTCTTCGACTACCATGACGGGGACATCTACTGGTGCACGGCGGACGTCGGCTGGGTGACCGGCCACAGCTACATCGTCTACGGGCCGCTCGCCAACGGCGCGACGACGCTGATGTTCGAGGGCGTGCCGAACTATCCCGACGTGTCGCGCTTCTGGCAGGTCATCGACAAGCACAAGGTCAACATCTTCTACACCGCGCCCACCGCCATCCGCGCCCTGATGGGCTCGGGCGACGAGCCGGTGAAGACGACCTCCCGCGCCTCGCTGAAGGTCCTCGGCTCGGTCGGCGAGCCGATCAACCCGGAGGCCTGGAACTGGTACTACCGGGTGGTCGGCGAGGAGCGCGTGCCCATCGTCGACACCTGGTGGCAGACCGAGACCGGCGGCATCCTGATCACGCCGCTGCCGGGCGCCACGGACCTGAAGCCGGGCTCTGCGACGCGCCCCTTCTTCGGCGTCGTGCCGCAGCTCGTCGACAACGAGGGCAAGCCGCTGGAGGGCGCGGCCGAAGGCAATCTCTGCATCACCGAGAGCTGGCCCGGCCAGATGCGCACGGTCTACGGCGACCACGAGCGCTTCGAGCAGACCTACTTCTCGACCTATCCGAACACATACTTCACCGGCGACGGCGCCCGCCGCGACGCCGACGGCTACTGGTGGATCACCGGCCGCGTCGACGACGTGATCAACGTGTCCGGCCACCGCATGGGCACGGCCGAGGTCGAGTCCTCGCTGGTCGCCCACCCCAAGGTCTCGGAAGCGGCCGTCGTCGGCTACCCGCACGACATCAAGGGCCAGGGCATCTACTGCTACGTGACGCTCATGGAGGGCGTCGCGCCGTCGGACGAGCTGAAGAAGGAACTCGTCCAGCACGTGCGCAACGACATCGGCGCCATCGCCTCGCCGGACAAGATCCAGTTCGCGCCGGGCCTGCCCAAGACGCGCTCGGGCAAGATCATGCGCCGCATCCTGCGCAAGATCGCCGAGGACGACTTCGGAGCCCTCGGCGACACCTCGACCCTGGCCGATCCGGCCGTCGTCGACGACCTCGTCGACAACCGCCAAAACCGCAAGGGCTGACGCCACACGCCGCCCGGCCGCGTTTCACGTGAAACGCGGCCGGGCGGGTCTCAGAACACCCGGCCGAGGCGGGCGTCGACCGAATGGCGGTTGGGGCCGCGCACGACGAAGAACAGGGTGATCGCTGCCCAGAGGATCGACTTCTCGGACCCCGAATAGCCCTGGCCCTGCGTCACCCAGTGGAACCAGACGGTGACGAGAAGGACGATCGTCGCCGCGAAGGCCGCCGGGCGGGTGAGAAAGCCGAGGGCGATGAACAGCCCGCCGAGGAACTCGGTGGCGGCGAGAAGCGGCGACCAGAAGACGCCGGGATAGAAGCCGAGCCCTTCCACCATGCCGACGGCACCGAAGGGATTCATGATCTTCGGAACGCCGTGGGCGACGAGGGCGAGGCCGCACACGACGCGCAACAGGGTCTCCGCGCCCGTGTCGAGGCGGGCGTAGAGGCCGCCGAGCGCGGGGATGACGAGCGGGCGGCGGGTGGTGATGTCGGACATGGGATGATCCTGAACGATGAATGCCGTCCGGCGGCGCGCCCGCCCACAGGCGGTGCGCTGGCGCGAAAGCCCGGTGCATCGGGGACGCGAACGGCGTGAAAACGGATGAGGTGGAGCGAGCCGCGTGGTTGCGCGGGTTCGAACCGTCAGGATCGTGGAGGCGGATCGATTCCGGGCGGGGTCCAGCCGGTCCAACGGGCCGAGCGGACCTCGAAGGCGAGCGCCCGGCTGGCGTGGGAGGGTGCGGGATCGGCGGCGCGCGCCTCGATCGCCTTCATCGAGCAGGGCGCGTCAGCGGAAACGCCGGCGCGCGGCATCGCCGCCTGCGCAGCGGAGTCGACCGGGCATTGTTCGAGGACAACGCGCTTGCTCGGGCAGGGCGGCTCCGCCTGCGATACGACGAGCGGCGCGGCCATGCTCGCCAGCGCCGGCGCGGCGAAGCCGGCGGCGACGAGAACGAGCAGGATCATCCGCAGAAGCGATCGCATGGCGCCCGTCTTAATGCGGTGCAGCATGGCAGGCAAGGCGGCCGCGGAAGCGGACGAGGCGCCGGTCTTCGGCGCTATGCGTCACCGGCCCGCGCGGGCGAACCGGCCGACGCGGCGAGAGCCGCCATGGCCTCGGCCTCGTCGACCACGTCGGCGACGCCGAGCGCGCGGCGGATGCGGCTCGTGTCCGTGACGAGCGGCTGGCGATAATCGAAGGGCGGGGGCGCCGGCGCCTCGCCGTCGCGCGGCGGCAGGCGGGCGAGGCGTTCACCCATCGTCGGCGTCTGCGCCTCGCCGACGTTGAAGACGGCGTTGCGGGCATCGGGGTGGAGCGTGGCGGCGGCGATCGCGGCGCCGACGTTCTCGACATGGCCGTGCGTCCAGCGCCAGTCCGGCACCGCCGCGAAGCCGTAGACCGTGCCGAGGCCGCCATTCTCCTCCGGCCCGTAGACCTTGGGCAGGCGCAGGATCGTCCAATCAAGGCCGGGCGCGTCCCGGACGGCGGCCTCCGCCAGCACCTTGTCGTAGTCGCGGGCATAGGCGCCGAGCTGCGCTTCCATGCCGCGGTAAGGGTAGAGGATGCTGCGCAGCGGCGCGTCCTCGCTCAGCGGCACCGGCTCGCCGGGCTCGGCCTTCGTCAGGCGGCCATAGGCGCGGTAGACGTCGAAGCTCGAAGAATGCGCATGATCGCTACGCCCGCGTCACCCAGTCGACGTGACGCTCCACCGAGCGGGCGAGCGCCTCGCGCCCGCCCTTGGCGATGACGCGGTTCCAGAAGGCGCCGTAGATCGCCTCGAATTCGAGGCCGTCGAGCGCGGCCTCGATGCGGCGCACCGCGGCGGCGCCGAGGGGCAGGTAGTTGGGATAGGAGCGCATGAAGCCGAGGTGCTCGCCGTCCGGCGCGACCTGAAGGACGTCGCCGGTGAACAGCGCGCCGCCCGGCTCGTGCGCCGAGTGCAGGACGCTCGCGCCCTCGAAATGCCCGCCGCAGCGGATCAGGGTCAGGCCCGGTAGGATCTCCAGCCGCTCGCCCTCCCAGAAGCGGTGCTCGCTCGCCTTGTTGACCACGAAGCCCGCATCGTCGGCGTGGGTGTAGACCGGCGCGTCGAAGGCCGCGCTCCAATCCGCCATGGCGGAGTAATAGTGCGGGTGAGAGATGGCGATGGCGTCGATGCCGCCCAGCGCCGACAGGATCTCGGCGCTGGCCCGGTCGACCAGCGTCACGCAGTCCCAAAGGACGTTGCCGCCCGGCGAGCGCACGAGAAGCGCGCGCTGGCCGATGGCGAAGGACGGCTCGGGCGCGACGGCGAGAACCCGGTGCTCGTAGTGGAAGCCTTGGCGATGGCCGCCTCGCACCGCCGAGAGCGTCGTCCAGCGCTGGCCGCCCGGCGGCAGGTACTGGCGCTCGTCGAGGCAGATCGGGCAGGCGGCGGGCGGAGCCGGACTCGGCGGCCAGACCGTGCCGCAGGTGTCGCAGACGAAGGAGTCCATCGGGCCTGCTCCTCCCCGGCGCGGCGTTTCGCCGCCGAGAATGGGCGAGAACGCATGATTTCGTCCAGACCCCTTGCGGGCGCCGATTTCGGCGCCCATACTTTGCCTCGTGTTCAACGCAGCGAAAGGAGGTGATCCAATGTCGAGTGATTTCCAGATGTCGGTTGGGTCGATGGGTTCCAAGGCCGTAAAGGGGCAGTCTCCTTCGCGCGCATAAGGGATCTGCGATTCCCCCGAGGGTTCTCGCGGACCCCCGGCATCGCATGAATCACGGAAAGCCGCCTCCCAGACCCGGGAGGCGGCTTTTTTCATGGGCGCTCGTCTGGCGCGGGCGCCGGTCAGGCCGCCGCGGCGCGCCGGCGCTCGGCGGCACGGCCGAGCACCAGCATGACGCCTGCGCCCGCGACCACCGCCAGCGCCGCGTAGACGATGACGCCCGTCGGGCCGAGGCCGTCGATCAGGAGACCGCCGATCATGGCGCCGCTCGCGATCGCCACCTGGAAGCTCGAGGACAGGAGCGCGCCGGAGCTTTCCGCGAGTTCGGGCGCGGCGCGCGCGTTCCAGATCGAGACCGAGACCGGGAAGGCGCCGAAGGCGAAGCCCCAGAGCGCGGTCGCGGCGAAGGCGAATTCGGCGACCGGGCCGAAGAGGATCAGCGCCAGAGCCGCGGCGGTGACGAGGACGGCCGCGCTGCCGGCGGCCAGCGCCGGCGAGCGCGCCGCCACCGCTCCGCCCGCGACGTTGCCGGCAAAGCCGCCGACGCCGAAGGCGAGGAGCGCCAGCGACACGGTCGCGGCGTTGAGGCGCGGCACTTCCTCCAGGAAGGGGCGGATGAAGGTGAGGCCCGCGAAATGGCCGGACACGACCAGGATCACCGTGCCGAGACCGATCAGGATGCCGCGATGCGAGAGCGCCGCGCCGAAGGCCGACAGGCCCGGCGCGGCGGTCGCGGGCAGCGAGGGAAGCGCCGCGAGCTGAACGAGAAGGGCGACCGCGCCCAGGCCCGAGGCCGCCAGGAACGTCGCGCGCCACCCCCACAGCTCGCCCAGCGCGGCACCGAGCGGCGCGGCGCAGACGGTGGCGGCCGAAACGCCCATGATGATGATCGAGATCGCCCGGGGCACGTCGGCCGGTGGCACGAGCCGCAGCGCCAGCGCCGTCATCATCGCCCAGAAGCCGCCGAGGGCGAAGCCGAGAAGGCCGCGGGCGAGAAGCAGCTCGAAAACGCTCGCCGCCCGCGCCGACAGGATGCCGGACACGACGAGGAGGGCCATCAGCACCCAGACGATCAGCCGCCGGTCGAGCCGGCCGGAGCCGAGCACCAGGAGCGGACCGGCGATGGCGGCGACCACGGCGGTCGCGGTGATCGCCTGGCCGGCGGTGCCGTTGGAGACGTCGAGTTCGGCCGCGATGGGGGTGAGGAGGCTGACCGGCAGGAACTCGGCCGTCACGAGGCCGAAGACGCCGAAGGACAGGGAGAAGACCGCGGTCCAGCGGGCGCGCTCCGCGGGCGGGGCCTGAACGGCGATGGTCGGCTCGGCGGGGCCGCGCGCGGAAGCGATGTCGGTCATGGCTGCGATCTTTCGTGATGCGCTGCGAAGAGGCGGCAAACTAGGCTCGCCGTCCTGGCGTTTCCATGCTAGATCCTCTCTCATGCTTGACCGATCGTCCAAGTCCGTCCCTCCGAGCGCCGACGATGCGCTGACCGACATGCTGCGCGGGCTGCGGCTCGACGGTGTCGAATACGGCCGGTGCCGGATGACGGGCGCGTGGAGCTTCGTTTATCCCGCGCAGGCGCACGCGCACTTCCATTTCGTCGCCGGCAAGGGCTGCTGGCTGCTCGGCCCCGACGGCGCCTGGAGCGAGCTCGGCGCGGGCGATGCGGTGCTCGTGCCGCGCGGGGCGGCGTACGTCCTCGCCAGCGCGCCGGGCGTCGAGCCGCGCCCCTTCCCGCGCTGCGACTGCCGCCCGGTCTGCGATACCGTGTTCGACTACGAGGCGGCGGACGGGGACGATGCGGAAGGCGAGACCACCGTCCTCTTCTGCGGCTCCATGCGCTTCAATCTCGATGCGCTCCATCCGCTGATGCGGATGATGCCGGACCTGATGCGGGCGAAGGAGCTGATGATCAGCGAGCCGGCGATCCCGCACCTCCTTCAGGCGATGATCGCGGAATGCGCGATGAGCCGGGTTGGGGCGAGCGGCATCCTGGCGCGGCTCGCCGACGTCATGGCCGCGCAGATCATCCGTTCCTGGGTGGAGCACGGCTGCGGCGAGGAGGCCGGCTGGATCGCGGCGATGCGCGACCCGGAGATCGGGCGTGTTCTCGCCTCCATTCACGCCGCGCCCGACCGCGACTGGAGCGTGGCCGAGCTCGCCCGGCTGATGGGCGCCTCGCGCTCGGGCTTCGCCGCCAAGTTCACCGCGGCGGTCGGCGAGACGCCGGCGCGCTACGTCACGCAGGTGCGCATGCATCAGGCGCGCCAATGGATGCTGCGCGACCGCATGCGCATCGCGGAGGCTGCGCAGCGGCTCGGCTACGATTCCGAAGCCTCGTTCAGCCGCGCCTTCAAGCGGATCATCGGCTCGGCGCCGGGTCGCCTGCGCTCGGGCGCGTCACACGCCGCAGCGTCAGGTTGATGCGCCCGCCTCCCTCGCCGAGAAGCGTGCCGGTGCCGGGATAGACCCGGTCGACGCCGTGAAAGGCGAGGCGGCTCTCGCCGCCGAGAACGAGGACGTCGCCGGAGGCGAGGCGCAGCGAGGTGGTCGCCCCGCCGCGCGCCGTCCCGCCGATGCGGAACAAGCAGTCGTCGCCGAGCGAGACCGACAGGACGGGGGCGTCGAAGTCCTCCTCGTCCCGGTCCTGGTGGAGCCCCATCCGGGCATTGCCCCGATACAGGTTGACGAGGCAGGCCTGCGGGTCGTGCGGATAGTGCGCGAGGGCGCGCCAGAGCGACAGGAGCGCATCCGGGATCGGCGGCCAGGGCCGTCCGGTGACGGGATGGCGCGGCTGGTAGCGGTAGCCGCTTCGGTCCGACACCCAGCCGAGCGCGCCGCGATTGGTCATCTCGACGCTGAAGGGCTTGCCGGTGCGCGGCATCTCCGGGCGCCCGAAGGGAGCGTCGGTCAGCCCGGCGCGGATCTCGGCGAGAAGCGCGGCTTGCGCCGCCGCGTCGAAGAAGCCCGGGCGGTAGACGACGCCGGGCGGCAGGCGCGGCGCGAGCGGTTCGCCCGCGGCCTCGAAGAGGCTCACGAGAGGTAGCCCGACTGCGCGGCGAGCGCGACGGCATGGGTGCGGTTCGACGCGTTCATCTTGCGCGTCGCGGAGGTCAGGTACTGCGACACCGTATGCTCGGACAAGGACAGGATCGCGCCGATCTCGGACGAGGTCTTGCCGAGCATGGCGAGCTTCAGGCAGTCGCGCTCGCGGGTGGTCAGCGGATTGCGGCGCTGGTTCTCGATGAAGCGGGCGGCGGCCAGCATGCCGAAGAAGGCGAAGCAGGCCAGGTGCAGCTCGCGCACCTCCTCGTCCGACAGCTGGCAGCTGTGTCCCGCGAAGGAGACCGCGCCGTTGAACGTGGTCAGGCCCCAGACCGGGAAGATCGCGCCGGCGAGGTAGTCGTTGTCGATCAGGAGGCGCGCGGCGGGGCTCGGCTCCGCCTCGTCGGTGCCGTAGAGCGTCGCGGCATCCCAGACGAAGGGCATCGGATCGGCCTTCAGCGCGCGCATCATGAGCGAGAAGCGGTGGAGGCCGCGCGCCTCGTAGGCGCGCTCGAAGGGCTTGGGCCAGTTGCCGAAGACGTACTGCATCGTCGCCCCGCCCTCGTCGGTGGAGGGCATGGCGAGCACGGCCCAGTAGGTGAAGCCGAAATCGTCCGCGATGGCGGCCAGCGCCTGCGTCAGCATGTCCTCGGTCCAGGGCGCGTCGAGCCGGCGCATCGCGCCGCAGGCGTCGCGCTCCGTCAACGCCTCGGCCTCCCGCCGGATGGATCGCGTCGCCGGCCGGTCACGATACCGCCCCAAAGCACCGGAACCATCGAGCGGGACAGCATCGTGGTGTCGGGCACGGCGGGCATGGGTCCTCCTCGGTGGAGCCGGAGATCGCGAGGTTCGGGCGCGGCGCGACGAATCGACTCCGGGGATCGTTCCCCCGGTGCCGCCCCCTGCCGACTGGATGCCAGGATAAGTAATCTGACGCGGAGCGTCGACGCCTAAAACCCTCAGCCATGGTCAATGTGGCGTAAAGGCGCTTTGTCCGGGAACAAAGGCGGCGGGACTGGCGCCGCGCCGCCTCGCATCCCATCTTCGAGCGGACCTGACAGGCAGACGTTTATCCCCCCGTCCGCTCCGCCGCTGCTTCACGACGTTCACGAGGGCGGCGGAACGGGACAATCGAACGGTTCAGAGAATGAGCGACTTTTCCCCCCGCGAGATCGTTTCCGAGCTCGATCGCCACATCATCGGCCAGAAGGACGCCAAGCGCGCGGTCGCCGTGGCGCTGCGCAACCGCTGGCGCCGCCAGCAGCTCGACGGGAGCCTGCGCGACGAGGTCTCGCCGAAGAACATCCTGATGATCGGCCCGACCGGCGTCGGCAAGACCGAGATCTCCCGGCGCCTCGCACGACTCGCGGGCGCACCCTTCATCAAGGTCGAGGCGACGAAGTTCACCGAGGTCGGCTATGTCGGCCGCGACGTCGAGCAGATCGTGCGCGACCTCGTCGAGGTCGGTATCGGCCTCACCCGCGACAAGAAGCGCGAGGAGGTGAAGGCCAAGGCCCATCAGGGCGCCGAGGAGCGCGTGCTCGACGCCCTCGTCGGCAAGACCGCCTCGCCCGCGACGCGCGATTCCTTCCGCAAGCGCCTTCGCGCCGGCGAGCTCGACGACAAGGAGATCGACGTCGAGGTGGCCGACACGGCAAACCCGCTCGGCGGCATGGAAATCCCCGGCATGCCGGGCGCCAACATCGGCGTCCTCAACATTTCCGAGATGTTCGGCAAGGCGCTGGGCGGTCGCACCAAGACGCGCCGCACCACGGTGCGCGACTCGTACGGCCTCCTCCTCAACGAGGAGTCCGACAAGCTCCTCGACCAGGAGAGCCTGGTGCGCGAGGCCATCGCGGCGGTGGAGAACAACGGCATCGTCTTCATCGACGAGATCGACAAGGTGGCGAGCCGCGAAGGAGGCCTGGGCGCCGGCGTGTCGCGCGAGGGCGTCCAGCGCGACCTCCTGCCGCTCGTCGAGGGCACCACGGTCGCGACCAAGCACGGGCCGGTGAAGACCGACCACGTCCTGTTCATCGCCTCCGGCGCCTTCCACGTCTCCAAGCCCTCCGACCTCCTGCCGGAGCTCCAGGGTCGCTTGCCGATCCGCGTCGAGCTGCAGGCCCTGTCCAAGGACGACTTCCGCCGCATCCTGACCGAGACCGAGGCGAGCCTGATCAAGCAGTACGTCGCGCTGATGAAGACGGAGAACGTCGACCTCGAGATCACCGAGGACGCCATCGACGCGCTCGCCGACATGGCGGTGAGGATCAACGGCTCGGTCGAGAACATCGGCGCGCGCCGCCTCCAGACGGTGATGGAGCGCGTCCTCGACGAGATCTCCTTCGAGGCGCCGGACCGGCCGAACACGACCTTCCGGATCGACGCGGCCTACGTGGAAAAGGCGCTCGGCGAGATCGCCGGAAACGCGGACCTGTCGCGCTTCATCCTGTGACCTGACGCGCGCCTCCGGTTTTGTTGATAGACTTATGATTGCAGGGCGGGCGCCGCGGGGTTTCCCCGGCGCCCGCCCCTTCCATTTCGGGAGCTAGACACGGGATCGCGACGATCCCGCCCTTTTCCGAACCGGAGCTCGATGTCCTTGCGCTTGTCCGCCCTCCTCGCCGGCACCGCCCTCGCCGCCGGCCTCAGCCTGTCCGCCCTGCCCGCCCTCGCCCAGTCCACCGGCGACACCTCGCCCATCGACCACGTCGAGGGCACGCCGCCGGCGACCGGCGAGGAGAACACGGCAGCCACCGCCCCGGTCGAGACCGAGGCGCCGAACGCGCAAGGGCAGGAGCCCGCCTTCGCCGGCCAGACCCGCGCGCCGCAGTCCGGCGAAACGCCCGAGGTCAAGGTCGAGACGGTCGCGGAAGGGCTGCCGCACCTCTGGGCCATGGAGTTCCTGCCCGACGGGCGCATGCTGGTCACCGCCAAGGAGGGCGCGATGCACATCGTGACGCCCGAAGGCGAGGTCGGCCCCGCCATCTCCGGCGTGCCGGAGGTCGTCTCGGGCGGCCAGGCGGGCCTCCTCGACGTCGCGCTCGCGCCCGACTTCGAGACGAGCCGCCACGTCTTCGTATCCTTCTCCGAGCCGCGCGACGAGGGCAACGGCACCAGCGTCGCCCGCGGCACGCTGAGCGCCGACGGCACGGCGCTGGAGGACGTCGAGGTCGTCTTCCGCCAGATGCCGTCCTACGACAACACCAAGCACTACGGCTCGCGCCTCGTCTTCTCGGCCGATGGCCACCTCTACGTCACCGTCGGCGAGCGCTCGGACGACCCGATCCGCGAGCAGGCGCAGAACCTCGAAAGCGGCCTCGGCAAGGTCTTCCGCATCAACGTCGACGGCAGCGCGGCGGAGGGCAATCCCTTCGCGGACGGCGCGAACAACGCCCAGCCCGAGATCTGGTCCTATGGCCACCGCAACCTCCAGTCCGCCGCGCTCGACGGCGAGGGCCGCCTGTGGACGGTGGAGCACGGGCCGCGCGGCGGCGACGAGCTGAACCGCCCGGAGGCCGGCAAGAACTACGGCTGGCCGGTGATCACCTACGGCGTGGAATACAGCGGCGGTCCGGTCGAGGGCGGCCTCACCGCGCAGGACGGCATGGAGCAGCCGGTCTATTACTGGGATCCGGTGGTCGGCCCCTCCGGCATGGCCTGGTACGAGGGCGCCGAGTTCCCGGAATGGCAGAACGCCTTCCTCGTCGGCGGCCTCGTCTCGACGGGCCTCGTCGTCCTGCACATGGAGGACGGGCGCGTGGCGGCCGAGGACCGCGTGTCGCTCGATGCCCGCATCCGCGACGTCAGGGTCGGCCCGGACGGCGCGGTCTACGCGGTGACCGAGGACCCGAGAGCGGGTTCGTCCACCATCCTGCGCGTGACGCGCCAGGGCGCCTGACGAAACCTGACGGACATGGACGAGGGCGCGGCATGGGTGCCGCGCCCTGTTTTCACGTGAAACACTCCGGAACGGAGGGCGAAGGCCCCCTCCCCTCAGAAGTCCGAGATGATCCCGTTCTTTTCCCAGTCCCCGTAACGCACGGGTTCCGGGCCCTTGCGGCCGTTCACCTCGACCGGCCGCTCGGCCGCCTCGGCCAGGCGGCGGCGCTCGGCGGCTTCCTCCAGCGCCCGCCGCGCGGCCGGGCTCAGCTCTTTCAGCTCGCTCATCGTCTCGTCGTCCCGAACATCCGTGGTCTTCCGCGAGATAGGCATTTCCCCCCGCCCGCGAAAGGTCATTGAAGGGGAGCGCATCGGCTCCCAAATTCGGGGTGTTCCGTTCACGTTCCGCGACAAGGAGACCGACACCCTCATGAACATGCTCAAGACGGCCATGCTGATCGGCGGGCTGACCGCGCTCTTCATGGGAATCGGCTATCTCGTCGGCGGCATCGGGGGTATGGCGATCGCCTTCGCCGTCGCCGCCGCGATGAACCTCTTCGCCTATTGGAACGCCGACAAGATGGTGCTGCGCATGCACCACGCCCACGAGGTGGACGCGCGCTCGGCGCCCGAATATTACGGCATCGTCGAGCGGCTGGCGAGGAATGCCGGCCTGCCCATGCCGAAGGTCTACGTCATCGACAATCCCCAGCCCAACGCCTTCGCCACCGGGCGCAACCCGCAGAACGCGGCCGTCGCCGCGACGACGGGTCTGCTCGCCACGCTCAACGCCGACGAGGTGGCGGGCGTGATGGCGCACGAGCTCGCCCACGTCCAGAACCGCGACACGCTGATCATGACGATCACCGCGACGCTGGCCGGCGCGATCTCCATGCTCGGCAACTTCGCCTTCTTCTTCGGCGGCAACCGCGACAACAACAATCCCTTCGGCTTCGTCGGGGTGCTTCTCGCCATCATCGTCGCGCCCTTCGCGGCCATGCTGGTGCAGATGGCGATCTCGCGCACCCGCGAATATTCCGCCGACCGGCGCGGCGCCGAGATCTGCGGCCAGCCCCTGGCCCTCGCCTCGGCGCTCGCCAAGATCGCCGGCGGCGCGCACCGGGTCGTCAACGTCGACGCCGAGCGCAACCCGGCCACCGCCCACATGTTCATTATCAATCCCCTGAACGGTCAGCGCATGGACGGCCTGTTCTCCACACATCCGGCGACCGAGAACCGCATTGCCGCGCTGCAGACCATGGCGGGCGAGCCGGGCTTCGGCGCCGGCGGGGGCGGCTTCGTCGCGGGCCCGCGTCCCGGCTCCTTCTCCGACGCGGGCGCCGTGCGCGGCGCGGGCTTCGGCGGCATCGCCCACGGTCCCTGGAACGGCAGCGGCCGGACCGGCGCGCCGCGCGGCGGATCGGGCGCCTCCTCCGCCCGCCCGCCCAGCATCGGAAAGCCGCGCTCCGGCCCGCGGGGACCCTGGGGTTGACCCGCCCCGCCCCGACGAGCCGCCCGCCCCGACGTTTCGAAGCCGAGCGCGTTCCCGACGCGCCCGGCCTTGCCGTCCGCGCGATCGCCGCCAAGCTCCTCGCCGCCGTGGTGGACGCGCGAACCTCGCTCGACGGGCTGCTCGATCCCGTCGGCGGCCATCCCGGGCTGCGCCGCCTCGACGCGCGCGACCAGGGCCTCGTGCGGGCCATCCTCCACGTGGCCCTGCGCCGGCGCGGCACGATCGCGGCGGCCCTTGCGGCCCGCGTCGACCGGCCGCTTCCCGGCAATGCCCGCGCCTTGGAGCATCTCCTCCACGTCGGGGCCGCGCAGGTGCTGTTTCTCGACGTGCCGGACTCGGCCGCGGTCGACACCGCCGTGTCGCTCGCCAAGGCCGATCCGCGCCTCGCGCGCTTCGCCGGCCTCGTCAACGCGCTCCTGCGCCGCCTCGCCCGCGAGAAGGAGGCGGTTCTCGCGCAGGCCGACGCGGACCCCGCGCGCGACTGCCCGCCCTGGCTCTTCGAGCGCCTCGCCGCGACCTACGGCGACGGGCGGGCCCGGCGCATCGCCGCCCTTCTCGCCCGCCCCGCCCCCCTCGACCTCACCATTCTCAAGGGCGACGCCGCGGCCTTCGCGAGCCAGCTCGGCGCCGACCTTCTTCCGACGGGCTCCGTGCGCCTGCCGGCCTTCGACGGGCCGGTGACCGCGCTGCCCGGCTTCGCCGAGGGCGCCTGGATCGTCCAGGACGCGGCGGCGAGCCTGCCGGCCCGCCTCTTCGGCGCGATCGAAGGCCAAGCGGTCGCCGATCTCTGCGCCGCGCCGGGCGGCAAGACGGCGCAGCTCGCCGCCCGCGGCGCCCGCGTCACCGCCGTCGACCGCTCGGCGAGCCGGATGAAGCGGCTGGAGGGCAATTTCGAGCGCCTCGGCCTGTCGGCCGAAACGCGCGTCGGCGAGTTCGCCACGCTCGATCTGTCGCCCTTCGACGCCGTGCTTCTCGACGCGCCCTGCTCCTCCACCGGCACGCTGCGCCGCCACCCCGACGTCGGCTACACGAAGAACGCCGAGGAGGTGACGAGCCTCGCCGGCGTCCAGGCGCGGCTCCTGCGCGAGGCCGCCGACCTCGTGAAGCCGGGCGGCGTGCTCGTCTTCTCCAACTGCTCGCTCGATGCCGAAGAGGGCGAGGGCGTGGTCGCGGGCTTTCTCGCCGAGCGCAGCGACTTCGCGCTGGATCGCATCCAACCGGACGAGCTGCCGGGCCTGAGCGAGGCCGTCACCCCCGACGGCATGGTCCGCACCCTCCCCGACATGCTCGATCGCGGCACGCTCGACGCCTCCGGCCTCGACGGCTTCTTCGCCGCAAGGCTGAAACGCGCGGCCGCCTGAGGCGGGACCGGCCGGCTGAACGACAGGCGAACGATGGAGGGCTGCGCCGGCACCCTCCTCTCCGCTCTTCTCCCCTCACTTCCCTCCTTCCCCCGTTCCAGCTCGTCATCCCGGCCTTGAGCCGGGATCCATGCCTCTGCGCGAGGCCTGTCAGAACCGGTCGGCGGCCCGCTCGCCGGTCCGCCGCTCCGGCCTCGTCTGGCGGTTTGGAATGGATCCCGGCTCAAGGCCGGGATGACGACGCAAAGGTGGTGATGGGGCGGTCGGCGGCGCTGTTCGGTAGGGTCGGACCGGTGAAGCCGACAAAGTAGCGCGGAAGCGGGTCAGTCGACGGCGCCCCGTCGAGCCGATCCGGCCGAGCCGGCGGCGCTCCGCTGCCAACGGGCCGCTCGCACCGAAACCGCCGACGATGCGGCACGGCACCACCGCCCCCCGTTTGATTTTCGCCGCACCTCTTAAGCCGCGCTTAACCACCCGGCCTTAGCTTCGTGTTTACCATGAGGGTGCCGCGTCGCAGCGGTGGCCCGGGCAGTGTCGGAGGCGTGGCCTCCGGAGGCGGGTGAGCGGTGGCGGAAAGCTTGGTGGACGACCCGCGCCTTGCGGGACTGATGGTGCGGGAAGCCTGGCGCCGCGCGCGCTGCGCCCTCGGCGCCGGCCCCCTCACCTGGCTGCGCCTCGCCGGGGCGGCGCCGGACGCGCTCGTCGCCTTG
The DNA here is from genome assembly GCF_009765365.1 of Antarcticirhabdus aurantiaca. Classification (GTDB taxonomy): domain Bacteria; phylum Pseudomonadota; class Alphaproteobacteria; order Rhizobiales; family Rhizobiaceae; genus Antarcticirhabdus; species Antarcticirhabdus aurantiaca. The sequence continues at coordinate 3,832 of NZ_VTOM01000027.1, read as the reverse complement.
CCGACGCCGCTGCGCGCCGGCGATCCGGCTAAAGCGCAGGAGATCTATTCCGGCACCTTCACCCTCGCCGGCACAACCGCCCATGCCGAGGGCGTCTCGCCCTTCGCGCTGGTGCCGTCCTCGCCGCTCTGGGCGCGCGAGCTCCACGCCTTCGACTGGCTGCGCCATCTCGCCGCCGCCGGCGACGCGCTCGCCGCCCGCAACGCCCGCCTTCTCGTGTCGGAATGGATCGGCGCCCGCCGGTTCGGCGCGGGCCGCGTGCCCTACGAGCCGGACGTCGCCTCGCGCCGCCTGATCGCCTGGATCGCCCATGCCGCCTTCCTCATGGAGGGCGCCGACCCCGCCTTCGCGCGGCTCTTCCTGAAGAGCCTCGGGCGCGAGGCGCGGCACGTGAAGCGCGTGTCCGTGGGCGAGGCGCCCGCCGGCCTGCCGCGGCTGCGGGCCCGCATCGCCCTCGCCTATGCCGCGCTGTGCCTGCCCGCCGGCCGGGCGCGGGCGCGCGCCGCCGCCAAGGCGCTCGCCGCCGAGCTCGATCGGCAGATCTTCCCCGACGGCGGCCACGTGTCGCGCAATCCCGAGGCGATCCCGGAGATCCTCGCCGACCTCCTGCCGCTGCGCCAGCTCCTGCTCGACGCCGGCCAGCCGGTGCCGCGCGCGCTTTACTCCGCCGTCGACCGGATGCTTCCGGCGCTGCGCTTCTTCCGCCACGGCGACGGGGCGCTGGCGCTGTTCAACGGCGCGGGCGCGGCCGAGCCGCGGCTCCTCGCCGCCGTGCTGCGCCACGACGAGACCATGGGCGAGCCGATCTCCAACGCCCGCCATTCCGGCTACCAGCGCCTCGCCGCGGGCGGCACGGTGCTTCTCGCCGATACCGGCCTTCCCCCGGCGCCGGCGCTGTCGGGCGAGGCCCATGCGGGAACGCTCGGCTTCGAGTTCTCCTCGCTCGGCCAGCGCTTCGTGGTGAGCTGCGGCGCGCCCGGCAGCCGGAGCGAGAGCCGCCGCCACGCCAGCCGCGTCACCGCCGCCCATTCGACGCTGACGCTCGCCGACCGCTCCTCCTCGCGCTTCGCGCGCCACGCCGCGCTCGGCCGCTTCCTCGGCAACCCGCTGATCCGGGGCCCGAGCCAGGTGACGATGGAGCGCGAGGACGAGGACGGCCTCTTCGCCTTCCGCGCCGTTCACGACGGCTATGCCGAGGATTTCGGGCTGCTTCACGAGCGGCGCATCGCGCTGAGCGCCGGCGGCCACCGCATCGAAGGCACCGACCGCCTCGCCGAGGCCGGTCGGCGCTGCGTCGCCTTCGAGGGCCGACGCCGCGCGGCGGTCCGCTTCCACCTGCACCCCTCCGTGGTGGTGGAAGCGGTCGAGGGCGGCCTGCGGCTCCAGGCGCGCAACCACGCCTGGCTGTTCGCCGCGACCGTCGAGCCGGAGGTCGAGGACTCGATCTTCTTCGCCGATGGCAGCACGGGCGGCGGTCGCCGCACCTCGCAGATCGTTCTCGGCTTCGACGCCGACATCGTCGACACCGTGTTCTGGAGCTTCCAGCGCGAGCTGCCGCGCTGAGGCGTCAGGCCTCCGGCAGAAGGCCCGCCAGCCCCTCGCGATAGGTGGGAAAGCGGAAGGCGTAGCCGGATCGCTTGAGCCGCGCGTTGGAGACGCGCTTGTTCTCGCCCCAGAAGGAGCGCGCCATCGGGCTCATCGCGGCCGGGTCGAAGGGCGTCTCGGGCGGCGGCTCGACGCCGGCGAGGTGCGCGGCGTGGAGCACCACGTCGCCCGGCGGCGCCGGCTCGTCGTCCGACACGTTGAAGGGCCCGCCAAGGCGCTTTTGCGCCAGCAGAAACGCGGCGCCGGCGATGTCGTCGACGTGGATTCGGTTGAACACCTGACCCGGCTTCACGATCCGCCGCGCGGTGCCGTCCGCCAGGTTCCGGAAGGCGTTGCGGCCGGGACCGTAGATGCCCGACAGCCGGAGGATCGCGACGGGAATCCCGCACGCCTGTCCCAGCGCCGTCCAGCCTTCTTCCGCCGAGACGCGCTCGCGCGAGCGGGACGACACGGGCTTGAGCTCCGCCGTTTCGTCGATCCAGGCGCCGTCGTGATCGCCGTAGACGCCGACCGTCGAAAGGTAGCCGATCCATTCGAGCCGCGGCGCCGCCCGCTCCAAAGCCTCGCCGAAGCGGCGCAGCACCGGGTCGCCCGGCGTCGCGTTGGCGCCCCCGACCCGCGCCCCCGGCGGGCCGGGATGGCCGGGCGGCACTGAAACGAGGAGGTGCGTCGTCTCGGCCAGCGCCCGTTCGATTTCCGCATCGTCGCCCCGATCCGCCGCCTCGCCGTCGAAGCAAAGGGCCGGCAGGCCGCGGGCGCGCCAGGCTTCGACGCCCTCGCCGCTGCGCACCGTCAGCCCGCGGATGCTCGTCTTCGGAAGGGCTTCGACGAAGCGTCCGGCCGAGTATCCGGCACCGAAGACGAAGACGCCGGCGTCCTCGGGAAATCGCACCGCTTCAGTCGCCGAGCTCATGCCATTCCTTTCGCACGATGGGATCGCTTTCCGTTTCGAGGGCGGCGGCGCGGCGGCTGCGCGCCAGATCCGGCGCGAGCCGCCCCAGCGCCCAGACCGCCATGGCGCGCACGATCGGCGCCGCGTCCGCGAGAAGGTCTTCCACCGGGTGCAGGAAGCCGGGATCGCCGCTGTTGCCCGCCGCGACGAGGCAGTTGGACACGAACTTCGCCCGCCCGACGCGTTTCACCGGCGAGCCGGAGAAAAGGGCGCGGAACCCCGCCTCGTCGAGCGCCAGGAGGCTTGCCAGGCGCGGCGCCTTGAGGTCGTCGCGCGCCCGCAGCTTGGCCTCGCGGGCGTGAACCGCGAACTTGTTCCAGGGGCAGACGGCGAGGCAGTCGTCGCAGCCGTAGATGCGGTTGCCCATGAGCGGGCGCAGGTCCGCAGGGATCGGCGCCTTGGTCTCGATGGTGAGGTAGGAGATGCAGCGCCGGGCATCGAGCTTGTAGGGCGCGGGAAAGGCGTTCGTCGGGCAGGCGTCCTGGCAGGCGCGGCACGAGCCGCACATGTCGCGGCCCGGCTCGTCCTCGGGCAGCTCAAGCGTGGTGACGATCGAGCCGAGAAACAGCCAGGATCCGAAGGTCCGGCTGACGAGGTTGGTGTGCTTGCCCTGCCAGCCGAGCCCCGCCGCCTGCCCCAGCGGCTTCTCCATCAAGGGCGCCGTGTCGACGAAGACCTTCACGTCGTGGCCGGTCAGCCCCGCGGCCTCGGCGCGCGACAGGAGCCGCCCGGCCAGCTCCTTCAGCCGCCCCTTGATGACGTCGTGATAGTCGCGGTGGCGTGCATAGACCGAGATCGCGCCGTGCTCGGGGCGTCCGAGAAGCGCCAGCGGATCCTCGTCGGGCCCGTAGTTCATGCCGAGAACGACGACGCTCCGCGCCTCCGGCCACAGCGCCGAAACGCTGCGCCGCCGCTCGGCCGTCTCCTCCATCCACCCCATCGTGCCCTGGCGCCCCTGCGCCACGAACTCGTCGAGCCGCTCGCCGGCGAGCGCGTTCGCCTCCGCCCGCGCGACGCCCACCGCCTCGAAGCCGAGCCGCGCGGCGTCGGCCTTCAGGAAGGCGAGAAGATCGTGGGACGGACCGGGAACCATGGGGCGGCATATAAGGGCAAAGCGCGCGAACGAAAACGCCGCCCATGGGCCGAGGTGGGTCGTGTCCCTTGGCGTGGTGTAGCTCGCGAAGGGCCACCACGGTTGCCGGCTTGGGCCGGGCAGATCAGACTGCGAGGGTTGGCAGGCTGACGAGGGGATCATCGCCGATCGGGGCGATGCTT
>NZ_VTOM01000026.1 GCF_009765365.1 Antarcticirhabdus aurantiaca | reverse complement strand
GAATGGGCGCGCAGCGCCGACGACATCCTGTGGCGGCGCTCCAAGCTCGGCCTGCGCTTCTCGGCGGAGGAGGCCGAGGCGCTGGAGGATTACGTCGCGCAACGCGTGCGGGAAAGGCTGATGGCCGCCTGAAGCAATAAGGCGGCGCGTCGGGGAGGAAGACGTGCTGGAACTCGATGACGTCAGCCGATCCGTCGGCGGCGAGACCCATATCTCGGACGTGTCGCTGACGCTTGCGCGCGGCAGCCTCAACGTCCTGCTCGGCCCGACGCTGGCCGGCAAGACCAGCCTCATGCGGCTGATGGCCGGCCTCGACCAGCCGACAGCCGGGCGCATCCGCATGGACGGGGCGGATGTTACCGGCGTGCCCGTGCGCCGGCGCAACGTCGCCATGGTCTACCAGCAGTTCATTAACTACCCCGCAATGACGGTCTACGAGAACATCGCCTCGCCGATGCACTTGAAGGGCATTGGAAAAGCCGAGATCGACGCGGCCGTGCGTCGGGCGGCCACCCTCCTCAAGCTCGAGCCCTATCTCGACCGCACGCCGCTGAACCTGTCCGGCGGCCAGCAGCAGCGCACCGCGATCGCTCGCGCCCTCGTCAAGAATGCCGACCTCGTGCTTCTGGACGAGCCGCTCGCCAATCTCGACTACAAGCTGCGCGAGGAGCTTCGCGAGGAGCTGCCGCGGATCTTCGCGCAGACCGGCGCGATCTTCGTCTACGCCACCACAGAGCCGCACGAGGCGCTGCTTCTCGGCGGCACCACGATCACCCTCTCGCAAGGCCGCGTCACGCAGGTCGGACCGACGGCGGACGTCTACCGCCGCCCCGCCGACCTCCTCACCGCCCGCACCTTCTCCGACCCGCCGCTCAACGTCCTGTCGCTGGAAAAGCGCGGAGGCGTCTTTGCCTCGACCTCCGGCTTCCGCGTGGCGGTCCCGCAGCGCTTTGCCGCCTTACAGGATGGCCCCTGGCAGATCGGCATCCGCCCGCACGCGCTGCGGCCCTGGAGCGGCCGGCCGGAAGCGACGCGGCTGAAAGGGCGCGTCGTTTTATCGGAAGTCACCGGCTCGCAGAGTTTCCTCCACGTCGACTGGGACGAGACCCGGCTCGTCGCGCTCCTGCGCGGCGTCCACCGCGTCGAGGCGGGCGATCCGATCGAGCTTGAGTTCGAGCCGGACGACATGCTGGTCTTTTCGCCCGACGGCCGCGCGGCGCAGGCTTGCGCATCCACCCCTTTGGCGGCGTGAGGAGGCAGAGATGGCCCGCATCCGGCTCGACCACATCCGCCACGCCTACACGCCCGAACTCGCGAAGGCCGGCACCTACGCCCTGCGCGAGGTCGACCACGCGTTCGAGGACGGCGGGGCCTACGCGCTTCTCGGTCCCTCGGGCTGCGGAAAGACGACGCTCCTCAACATTATTTCCGGCCTTCTCACCCCCTCGGAGGGCCACGTGCGCTTCGACGAGAAGGACGTGACGCGTCTGACGCCGGAAGCGCGCAACATCGCGCAGGTCTTCCAGTTCCCCGTCGTTTACGACACGATGACGGTCGCGGAGAACCTCGCTTTTCCCTTGCGCAACCGCCGCCTGCCGGCGGGCGAGATCCGCAGCCGCGTGTCCAACATGCTCGCCCGCCTCGGGCTCGAGGTGAAGGCGAACCGCAAAGCGCGTGGCCTCACCGCCGACGAGAAGCAGAAGATCTCGCTCGGCCGCGGCCTCGTGCGCTCGGAGGTCAACGCGATCCTCTTCGACGAGCCGCTGACGGTCATCGACCCGCACATGAAGTGGCAGCTGCGCTCGCAGCTGAAGGACCTCCACCGCCAGTCGCGCATGACCATGGTCTACGTCACCCATGACCAGACCGAGGCGCTCACCTTCGCCGACAAGGTCGTCGTCATGTACGAGGGCGAGGTCGTGCAGATCGGCACGCCCGAGGAGCTGTTCGACCGGCCGCGCCACACCTTTGTCGGCTACTTCATCGGCTCGCCCGGCATGAACGTCCTTCCCTGCCGCGTCGAGAACGGCGCGGCGCTGGTCGGACAGGCGCGGGTGCCCCTGCCCGCCGCCATCGACGGGGCGGGACGCGCCGGTCGGCTGGAGCTCGGCATCCGCCCGGAATTCGTGACGCTGGTGCCGCGCGGCACCGGCCTGCCGGTGAGCGTCGAGCGCGTCGAGGACGTCGGCCACGAGCGCGTCGTGCGCGCCCGCCTGTTCGGGGAGAAGCTGGTCTCGGTGCTGCCCGAGGGAACGCCCGTGCCGGCGGAGGCCGACGCCGCCTTCGATCCCGCCGCCCTCAACCTCTACGCCGATTCCTGGCTCGTCGAGCGGAGGCCCGCATGAACAAGACCTTCGACAACAGGGCCTGGTTCCTGGTCCTGCCGGTGCTTCTCCTCGTCGCGTTCTCCGCGGTGATCCCTTTGATGACGGTGGTGAACTATTCGGTCCAGGACACCTTCGGCAACAACGAGTTCTTCTGGGCCGGCACCGACTGGTTCGTGGACACGCTTACCTCGGACCGCTTCCACGCGGCCCTCCTGCGCAACCTCGCCTTTTCCGCCGTGATCCTCGCGATCGAGGTGCCGCTCGGCATCCTCGTCGCGCTCGCCATGCCCAAAAAGGGCGTCTGGGTGTCGGTCTGCCTCGTCCTGATGGCGCTGCCGCTCCTAATTCCCTGGAACGTCGTCGGCACGATCTGGCAGGTCTTCGGGCGCACCGACATCGGCCTTCTCGGGCGCACGCTCGCCTCGCTCGGCCTCGACTACAACTACGTGCAGGACCCGGTCGACGCCTGGGTGACGCTGATCGTCATGGACGTCTGGCACTGGACGAGCCTGGTCGTCCTTCTCTGCTATGCCGGCCTCGTCTCGATCCCCGACGCCTACTACCAGGCCGCCAAGATCGACGGCGCCTCGCGCTGGGCCGTTTTCCGCTTCATCCAGCTGCCCAAGATGGGGCGCGTCCTCCTGATCGCGGTGCTCCTGCGCTTCATGGACAGTTTCATGATCTACACCGAGCCCTTCGTCGTCACCGGCGGCGGCCCGGGCAACACCACGACCTTCCTGTCGATCGACCTCGTGAAGATGGCGGTCGGGCAGTTCGACCTCGGTCCGGCGGCGGCGATGAGCCTGATCTACTTCCTGATCATCCTCCTGATGTCCTGGGTCTTCTACACCGTCATGACCAATGCCGGTACCGACCGGGCAAACCGGGAGGGCGCGCAGTGACTACGACCGACATCGGCGCCAGAACCGGCGCCGACGCTCTACCCCCGGCCCTCCATTCGGAAGCCGCGATTAAGGCGCGCACGCGGCAGGCCTCCGGGCGCTTCCGCCCGAAGGCCCTGATCCCGATCCTCTACATCGTCTTCCTGCTCCTGCCGATCTACTGGCTCGTCAACATGAGCTTCAAGACGAACACCGAGATCCTGTCGAGCTTCACGTTGATCCCGGCGAACCCGACCTTGCGCAACTACGAGGTGATCTTCACCGATCCCTCCTGGTACATGGGCTACGTCAACTCGATCATCTACGTCGTGATGAACATGGTGATCTCGGTCGCCGTGGCGCTGCCGGCGGCCTACGCCTTCTCGCGCTACCGGTTCCTCGGCGACAAGCACCTGTTCTTCTGGCTCCTGACCAACCGCATGGCGCCGCCCGCGGTCTTCGCCCTGCCCTTCTTCCAGCTCTACTCGGCCTTCGGCCTCATCGACACGCACATCGCGGTGGCCCTCGCACACTGCTTATTCAACGTGCCGCTCGCTGTCTGGATCCTCGAAGGCTTCATGTCGGGCGTTCCGAAGGAGATCGACGAGACCGCCTATATCGACGGCTATTCCTTCCCGCGCTTCTTCTTCAAGATCTTCATGCCCCTGATCGCGAGCGGCATCGGCGTCGCGGCCTTCTTCTGCTTCATGTTCTCCTGGGTCGAGCTGCTAATCGCGCGCACCCTCACCGTCACCGACGCCAAGCCCATCTCGGCGATCATGACGCGCACCGTCTCGGCGTCGGGCATGGACTGGGGCGTCCTCGCCGCCGCCGGCGTCCTCACCATCATTCCCGGAGCGATCGTCATCTGGTTCGTACGCAACTACATCGCCAAGGGCTTCGCCCTGGGGAGAGTGTGAGATGACACAAACGCAAGAATTCGTTCGCAAGACCATCGCCAAGCGCTTCGCCTCAGGGAGAGTGTGAGATGCTCGACTTTTCCTGGATGGCCTGGACCTGGCCGACCGTCGCCTTCTTCCTGACGATCGCCGCGCTGATTGCCGCGATGGGCGTCTGGGAATGGGCCTCGCCGGGAGGTGCCCCGCGCTTCGGCATCCTGCGCTTCCAGACGACGCGCGGTGACCGCCTGTTCCTGTCGCTCCTCGGTTCGGCCTTCATCTGCCTCGGCTGGCTCTGGCTGACCGAGGTGCCGCTCGCTTACGCGCTGGGCGTCTGCGTCCTCTACGCGATCCTCGTCTTCCGCCTCGTGTGAGGCGGCGCCGAACACCCACCCGCGCCCACGGCCGATCGGCGCGCGAAACGGGTTCGAAATCGGTCGGCCCGACCGTTCTCTGGGAGGAGACACCTGCGATGAAGACCCGTGTTCTGATGTCCGGCGCGGCGCTCGCGCTGGTCTGGGCGGCGAGCCCCGCCTTCGCCGGCATGGAGGAGGCCAAGTCCTTCCTCGACGCCGAGATCAAGGACCAGTCGGCGCTGTCGCGCGCCGACCAGGAGAAGGAGATGCAGTGGTTCATCGACGCCGCCAAGCCCTTCGCGGGCATGGAGATCAAGGTCGTCTCCGAAACCATCACCACTCATGAATACGAGTCGAAGGTCCTCGCCCCGGCCTTCACCGCCATCACCGGCATCAAGATCACCCACGATCTGATCGGCGAAGGCGACGTTGTCGAGAAGCTGCAAACTCAGATGCAGTCGGGCGAGAACATCTACGACGCCTACGTCAACGACTCCGACCTCATCGGCACCCATTGGCGCTACAAGCAGGTGCGCAACCTCACCGACTGGATGGCCGGCGAGGGCAAGGACGCGACCAATCCCGGCCTGGACCTCGCCGACTTCATCGGCACATCCTTCACGACGGCGCCGGACGGCAAGCTCTACCAGCTGCCCGACCAGCAGTTCGCCAACCTCTACTGGTTCCGCTACGACTGGTTCAACGACGAGACCAATAAGGCCGAGTTCAAGGCCAAGTACGGCTACGACCTCGGCGTGCCGGTCAACTGGTCGGCCTACGAGGACATCGCGGAGTTCTTCACCGGCCGCCAGATCGACGGCAAGGCCGTCTACGGCCACATGGACTACGGCAAGAAGGATCCCTCGCTAGGCTGGCGCTTCACCGACGCTTGGCTGTCCATGGCCGGTAACGGCGACAAGGGCATTCCGAACGGCAAGCCGGTTGACGAGTGGGGCATCCGCGTCGACGAGAACTCGCGCCCCGTCGGCTCGTGCGTGGCGCGCGGCGGCGACACCAACGGCCCGGCCGCGGTCTACTCCATCACCAAGTACCTCGACTGGATGAAGGCCTACGCGCCTCCCGCGGCGCAGGGCATGACCTTCTCCGAATCCGGTCCCGTGCCGGCCCAGGGCGAGGTCGCCCAGCAGATCTTCTGGTACACCGCCTTCACCGCCGACATGGTGAAGGACGGCCTGCCCGTGGTGAACGCGGACGGCACGCCGAAGTGGCGCATGGCCCCCTCGCCGCACGGCGTCTACTGGAAGGACGGCATGAAGCTCGGCTACCAGGACGTCGGTTCCTGGACCCTGATGCAGTCCACCCCGGTCGACCGCGCGCAGGCCGCATGGCTCTACGCGCAGTTCGTCAACTCCAAGACCGTCGACGTGAAGAAGAGCCACGTGGGCCTCACCTTCGTGCGCGAATCGACGATTCGCCACCAGAGCTTCACGGACCGCGCGCCGATGCTCGGCGGCCTCGTCGAGTTCTACCGCTCTCCGGCCCGCGTCCAGTGGTCGCCGACCGGCACCAACGTTCCCGACTATCCGAAGCTTGCCCAGCTCTGGTGGCAGGCGATCGGCGACGCGGCGGCCGGCGACAAGACCCCGCAGGAGGCCATGGACTCGCTCTGCGCCGAGCAGGAAAAGGTCATGCAGCGCCTAGAGCGCGCCGGCGTCCAGGGCGACATCGGCCCCAAGCTCAACGAAGAGCACGACATGGAGTACTGGGTCGAGCAGGCCAAGGCCAACGGCACGCTCGCGCCCCAACCCAAGGTCGAGAACGAGAAGGAACAGCCGATCACCGTCAACTACGACGAGCTGGTGAAGAGCTGGGCCGACGCCAACGCCGCCGGCGACCCCGGCGACGCGGCCGCGGCGACCCCCGTCTCGGCCCCTGCCGCCAACTGACCCGACCGGCAGACCGAAAGCCGACCACACGCAGAAGCCGGGCGCCCGCCGCCCGGCTTCGTTCCATTGCGCCTCGGCCCGTCACCTGGCCGCGTGTCGTCGGGCGCCGGTTTGGCTGGACCGTCCGAGCGAGCCGAGGCGGTAACACCGGGAACTTCCTCGTTTCCGGTGCGAGCGCCAGCCCGACTCCTCAACCAGTTCACACTTTGGCTTGACGTCCAAGCGGACGCAGCCTGACGAGAGGTCCGGTCAAGCGCGAACGACAACGACGATCTCTGCCTACAGCTGTCAGCATCTGCACGTCTGCTTTAGGGCATGAAGCTTGAGGCCTGGAACGGCTGGATCGGGCGCAAAGCTGCCGCCACGAACCCACAAGCGTGGGTTGGCAAGGCAACTTCTTGAGTTCGCTGATCTTAAGCTGGTGGTTATGCATCGCCGATCAAAAATGCAGGGCGTCCTCGTCCGAGATCGTCCGCGCCATGACCTGATCGAGCACCGCCTGCACAGCGGCCTCGGCGGCCTTCGCTTCGGCGACCGACGTTCAAACGTGGCGGCCGCTTACCTTCACGGTACTTGCTCTTCGACTGGCGGGTTTCGGCTAGGCGAGCGCTCCCGCCTTGGGACCCATCTCGCCAATGGCCCTGGTGTGAAGCGGCAGCAGGCTTCGATGCCGGTCAGCGGCGCGATTTCTTGATCATCCTGATAACCGCGATATCGACGGGCGGCGCCGAATGATAGCCCCGCCTCACGCCAAACGGCGGAGGTCCCGCGCGGCCGTATCCAGCATTTCCTCGGAGGCGCGACGCGCGGCGGGCGCGTCCCGCATCCGCAGGGCCTCGACGAGGCGGCCGTGAACCTCCACGGTGTGGAGGTGCGACTCGACCGAGCGGTTGGCGCGGTCGAGGGCGCGGGTCAGAGCCGCGTCGATGACGCCGGAGAGCTGCACGAAGACGCGGTTGCCGCTGGCCCGCAGGAGGATGCGGTGGAACTCGGCGTCGGCAGCCGTGAAGGCGTCGTCGTCGTGCGGTTCCGCGTCGCGCATCGCCTCCCAGGCCGCGTGAAGCGCGGCGATCTCGGCGAGGCTCGCGCGGGCGGCGGCGAGCTCGGCGGCGAAGGGTTCGACGGCGCGGCGCGCTTCGAGAACGGCGGCGAGGAGCTCGGCGTCGACCACGGCGTCGCCCATCCAGTCGAGGAGATCCGCGTCGAGGAGGTTCCACTCGGCGCGCGAGCGCACGAGCGTGCCGGCCCGGGCTCGCGAGCGCACCACGCCCTTCGACTCCAGCGTCTTCAGCGCCTCCCGCACCACCGTGCGACTGATCGAGAACTCGCCGCATAGGTCCTGCTCGCGCGGCAGGGTCGAGCCTTCGGGATAGCGGCCTTCCACGATCGCGCGGGCGAGCGCCGCGACGAAGTCGCGCCCCACCCGCGGCCGGGGACGCGAGGCGTTCGTACGTGGGGTAAGGGTCGGCGCGAGAGGCATGGCGGTCGGTCCCGTATCATCACCGACGTTGTCTCCCATTTCGCCGGATCCGACAACCGGCCTGTTAAGTCATACATTGCGATTGACTCGTCCGATGCAGCGAGCCTACCAATGACGAGGCGCCGCAGGAGAACCGGCGCCAGCCATTCGGGAGGCACTCATGAAACTCTGGAAGCAGGCGATTCTCGCCGGCGCGGCCCTTCTGGTCGCGGTCGGTGCGGCGAGCGCGCAGGACGTCAAGATCGGCTTCGTCGTGAAGCAGCCGGAGGAGCCCTGGTTCCAGGACGAATGGAAGTTCGCGCAGGAAGCGGCCAAGGAGAAGGGCTTCACCCTCGTCGAGATCGGCGCCGAGGACGGCGAGAAGGTCCAGGCCGCGATCGACAATCTCGGCGCGCAGGGCGCGCAGGGCTTCATCATCTGCACGCCGGACGTCAAACTCGGCCCCGGCATCGTCGCCAAGGCCATGGCGAACGACCTGAAGCTCATGACCGTCGACGACCGGCTGGTCGACAATGCGGGCAACCCGATCGAGGACGTGCCCCACATGGGCATCTCCGCCACCAAGATCGGCGAGACGGTGGGACAGGCCATCGTCGACGAGGTCAAGAAGCGCGGCTGGGACATGGCATCCGTCGGCGCGATCAAGGTCTCCTACGACCAGCTGCCGACCGCCGTCGACCGCGTCGCCGGCGCGACCTCGGTGCTTGAAGCGAACGGCTTCCCCGCTGCCAACATCTTCAACGCGCCACAGGCCAAGACCGACACGGAGGTCGCCCTGAACGCGGCGACGACGGTGATCAACGCCCATCCCGAGATCCAGCACTGGGTCGCGGTCGGCCTCAACGACGAGGCCGTGCTCGGCGCGGTGCGGGCGACCGAAAGCGTCGGCATCTCGGCCGCGAACGTCGTCGGCGTCGGCATCGGCGGCGCGGAGTCGGCGATCAACGAGTTCAAGAAGCCGAGCGAAACCGGCTTCTTCGGGACCGTCATCATCTCGCCGAAGCGCCACGGCTATGAGACCGCGCTCAACATGTACGAGTGGATCGCCAACGACGCCGAGCCGGAGAAGCTGATCCTGACGAGCGGCCAGCTCGCCACGCGCGGCGACTACGAACAGGTCCGCAAGGACCTCGGCATCGAGTAAGGCCTCGCGGCCGGCGGCGCCCTCCGGGCTCGCTGGCCGCCCCTTTCGTGCGGGCGAGCCATGGCATTCCTCGATTTTTCCGGCCTGTCGAAGTCCTATCCCGGCGTGCGGGCCCTGTCCGACGTCGGCTTCTCCGTCCCCGCCGGCCACGTCCACGGGCTGATGGGCGAGAACGGCGCCGGCAAGTCGACGCTGATCCGCATCCTGTCGGGCGACACGCGGGCGGACGAAGGCGCGATCCGCATCGACGGCGTCGAGCAGCGGTCTTCGTCGGCGCGCGACGCCTTCGATGCCGGGGTCGTCGTCGTCCACCAGGAACTTCAGCTCGTGCCCGACCTGTCGGTCGCCGAGAATCTCAGCCTGGGTCGCTTTCCCCGGCGCATGGGCATCGTGGACTTCCGCGCCCTCTACGCCGCGGTCGGGCGCACGCTCGCCGAGATCGGCGTCGACATCGATCCCCGCGCCAAGGTCGCCAGCCTCTCGATCGGCGAGCGGCAGATGGTGGAGATCGCAAAGGCCGTGATGATCGACGCGCGCGTCATCGCACTGGACGAGCCGACCTCTTCGCTCTCTTCGCGCGAGAGCGAGATCCTGTTCCGCCTGATCGGTCGCCTGCGCGAAGCCGGCAAGATCATCCTCTACGTCTCGCACCGCCTGGACGAGATCTTCCGCCTCTGCGACGGCTGCACGGTGCTGCGCGACGGGCAGCTCGCCGCCCACCACCCGACGATGGAGGGGGTAACGCGCGAAACGTTGGTCTCCGAGATGGTCGGCCGCGAGATCTCCGACATCTGGGGCTGGCGTCCGAGGCAGGCCGGCGCGGTGCGCCTGTCCGTCGAGGGCATCGCCGGCACGCGCGTTCCCGAGCCGCAGTCGTTCCAGGCGCGGGCCGGCGAAATCCTCGGCTTCTTCGGCCTCGTCGGCGCCGGGCGCTCCGAGCTGATGCGCCTCGTCTACGGCGCCGATCCCGCAGCGGCCGGAACCGTCCGGATCGACGGCGAGACGCTGTCGCCGGTGACGCCCCGCCGGGCGATCTGCGCCGGCCTCGTCCTGTGCCCCGAGGATCGCAAGGCGGACGGCATCGTGCAGGGGCGCTCGGTGGCCGAGAACATCGCCATCTCCTCGCGCCGCCACCATTCTCCCATGGGTCTCGTGCGCCCGAGCCGCGAGGCCGAGACGGCGGACCGCTTCATCGCGAGCCTTCGCATCCGCACGCCCTCGCGCCGCCAGGACATCGTCAACCTCTCCGGCGGCAACCAGCAGAAGGTGATCCTCGCCCGCTGGCTCTCGGAGCCGGACGTGAAGGTGCTGATCGTCGACGAGCCGACGCGCGGAATCGACGTCGGGGCCAAGGCCGAGATCTACGAGATCCTCTACGCGCTGGCCGAGAAGGGCATTGCCGTCGTCGTCGTGTCCAGCGAGCTGCCGGAGGTGATCGGCATCTGCGACCGGGTGCTGGTCATGTGCGAGCGGCGCATCGCCGCCGAGTTCGCGCGCGGCGACCTCTCCGAGGCCGCCCTTCTCGCCGCGGCCCTTCCCGACCAGGCGACGCCCCGCTTCGCCCAGAAAGCCTGAAGACCCATGACCGCAACGATCAAGCGCATCCTCCTCGGCGAGCAGGGCCTCCTCGTCCTCTTCGTCCTCGCCTTCGCGGTCGTCTCCCTGACCGTCCCGAACTTCCTCACCGAGCGCAACATCCTCGGTCTCCTCCAGTCGGTCGTGACGATCGGCATCGTCGCCTGCACGATGATGTTCTGCCTCGCCTCGCGCGACTTCGACCTGTCGGTCGGCTCCATCGTCGCCTTCGCCGGCATGGTCGCGGTGATGGTGTCGAACGAGACGGGCTCGATTCCGCTCGGCCTCCTCGCCGCACTCCTCGCCGGCACGCTCGTCGGGTTCGTCAACGGCGTCGTCATCGCGAAGCTGCGCATCAACGCGCTGATCACGACGCTCGCCACCATGCAGATCGTGCGCGGCCTCGCGCTCATCGCCTCGGACGGGCGGGCGGTCGGCATCAACGACCCGGCCTTCTATTCGCTGGCGCTGAGCCGCTTTTTTGGCGTGCCCACGCCGGTCTGGATCATGGCGATCCTCTTCGCGATCTTCGCCTTCGTCCTCAACCGGACCGTCTTCGGCCGCAACACGCTGGCCATCGGCGGCAATCCCGAGGCCTCACGCCTCGCCGGCGTCGACGTCGACTGGGGCCGCATCGGCATCTTCGCGCTTCAGGGCCTCGTCTGCGCGGTGGCCGGCATCCTTCTCGCGTCGCGCATCACCAGCGGCCAGCCGAATGCGGCGACGGGGCTGGAGCTCTCGGTCATCTCGGCCTGCGTCCTCGGCGGCGTGTCGCTGGCGGGCGGCCGGGCGACAATGAGCGGCGTCATCGTCGGCGTCCTCATCCTCGGCATCGCCGAGAACGTCATGAACCTCCTCAACATCCAGGCCTTCTACCAGTACGTCGTGCGCGGCCTGATCCTCCTCTTCGCCGTCCTCCTCGACACCCTGCGCTCGCGCGCTCTCGGGCGGCGCTGACGGCGATGGCCATCCTCCACCTCGCGGCGCACGGGATCGAGGCCCGCGTCTCGACGACGGGCGGGCGCGTCCTCGCCCTCGGCTGGCACGGTGGCGGGCGCGGTGCCGTGCCCCTCCTCTGCGAGGCGGTGGAGGGCGCCGGCGCCGACGACCGCTCCGCCTTCCCGCTCGTCCCCTTCGGCAACCGCCTCGCCGGAAACGCCTTTCGCTCCGGCGGCCGCCTCCACAGGCTCGCATCGAACACGGACGACCCATCCTATCTCCACGGCGATGGCTGGCTCGGGGAGTGGCGCGCCGAGGACGCTGGCGACGACGCCCTCACCCTTACCTACCGGCAGGAGGCCGGCCCCTACCGCTACGAGGCGCGCCAGGTCTTCGCAATCGCGGACGGCGCCTTTCGCCTGACCCTCGCCGTCGAGAACCGCGGCGAGGCACCGATGCCCTTCGGCCTCGGCTGGCATCCCTTCCTGCCGCGCACGCCGGAAACGCGCCTGCACTGCCGCGCCCGCGGCTTCCGGACGGAGGCACCCGGGCATCTCCCCGGCCAGGCAGCGCCGCGGCCGGACGATCTCGACTTCGCCGCGCCCGCGCCCCTGCCCGAGCGCTGGGTCAACAACGGCCTGGAGGACTGGGACGGCATCGCGCGAATCCTCTGGCCGGAGCGCGGCGCGACGCTCGTGATCGAAGCCGATCCGGTCTTCGCCCACGCCTTCCTGTTCCTGCCGGACAGCACCTTCTCCCCCGCCCTCGACTGGTTCTGCTTCGAGCCGATGACGCACCGCGCCGGCGCGCACGGCCAGATGGATCGCGGCGGCCTCGTCGTCCTCCGGCCGGGCGAGAGCCTGTCGGCCGCCCTGCGTCTCACCCCCACCATACTTTTCGCGGGGATCGCGAGCCCATGAAGATCACCAAGCTCACAACCTTCCTCGTGCCGCCGCGCTGGCTGTTCCTGAAGATCGAGACCGACGAGGGCGTGTCCGGCTGGGGGGAGCCGGTGGTGGAGGGGCGCGCGGCCACCGTCGAGGCGCTGGTGCACGAGCTAGCCGACTACCTCGTCGGCAAGGATCCATTTCGCATCGAGGACCACTGGACCGTCCTTTACCGCGGCGGCTTCTATCGCGGCGGCGCGATCCACATGAGCGCGCTCGCCGGCATTGACCAGGCGCTCTGGGACATCAAGGGCCGCGCGCTCGGCCAGCCGGTCCATCAGCTGCTCGGCGGGCGCTGCCGCGACCGGATCCAAGTCTATTCCTGGGTCGGCGGCGACCGACCGGGCGACGTCGCCGCGAGCGCGCGTCAAGCCGTCGCAAACGGCTTTAAGGCGCTGAAGCTCAACGGCTGCGAGGAACTTCAGATCGTCGGCGATCACGCCGCTATTGACCGCGCCGTCGAGGTGATCGCGACGGTGCGCGAGGCCGTCGGCCCTCATGTCGGCATCGGCGCCGACTTCCACGGCCGCGTCCACAAGCCGATGGCGAGGACGCTGGTAAAGGAGCTCGAGCCCTACAAGCTGATGTTCATCGAGGAGCCGGTCCTCTCCGAGCATCGCGAGGCGCTGCGCGAGATCGCCGGCCATTCATCGGTGCCGATCGCTCTCGGCGAGCGGCTGTACTCGCGCTGGGACTACAAAGGCGTCCTTCAGGACGGCGTCGTCGACATCATCCAGCCCGACGTGTCCCACGCCGGCGGCATCACCGAATGCCGCAAGATCGCGGCCATGGCCGAGGCCTACGACGTGGCCCTCGCGCCGCACTGCCCGCTTGGCCCCATCGCGCTCGCCGCCTGCCTGCAGCTCGACGCGGTGAGCTACAACGCCTTTATCCAGGAGCAGAGCCTCGGCATCCATTACAACGAAGGCAGCGATCTCCTCGACTACGTCTCCAACCGCGAGGCTTTCGCTTACGAGGATGGCTTCGTCGCAATTCCCGATGGGCCGGGCCTCGGCATCGAGGTCAACGAAACGCACGTAATTGAAATGGCGAAGCAAGGTCATCGCTGGCGAAATCCTGTCTGGCGCCACGCCGACGGCTCCTTCGCGGAGTGGTGAGCGCCATGGCCGGACGGCTCGCAGCAAAGCGCATCATGATCACTGGCGCGGCGCAGGGCATCGGCCTCGCCATCGCCGAGGCCTGTCACCGCGAGGGCGCGCGGCTCCTCCTCCTCGACCGCGACGACGCCCTCCTGGACGAGGCGGCATCGCGCCTGCGGGTGGCGGGCGCAACGCTCGTCCACACTACCGCCGACATCACCGACGCGGAGGCCGTCGCCGACGCTGTTTCAAACACGAGCGCCGCGATCGGGCCGATCAACGCGCTCGTGAACAATGCTGGGATCAATGTCTTCGCCGAGCCCTTGGCCACGACCGACGCTGAGTGGGAGCGCTGTTTCGACGTCAACCTGAAAGGCGCCTGGAATTGCTGCCGCGCCGTCTTGCCGGGGCTGATCGCGGCGGGTGGCGGGGCGATCCTCAACATCGCCTCGACCCACGCCTTCACGATCATCCCGCATACCTTCCCTTACCCGATCGCCAAACACGCGCTGCTCGGCATGACGAAGGCGCTCGGTCTCGAATACGCGGCCAAGGGCGTGCGAGTGAACGCGCTGGCTCCCGGCTACGTCGCGACGCAGAAGGTCGTCGACTACTGGAACTCGTTCCCGGATCCCAAAGCCGCAAAGGCCGCGACGCTGGCGCTCCACCCCGGCGGGCGCATCGCGACGCCTGAGGAGATTGCTCTCGCCGCCGTCTTCATGATCTCCGACGAGTGCCCGTTCATGAACGCCACCTGCCTCACGGTCGATGGAGGCTTGAGCGTCCAACAGCACCAGGTCTGAGCGACCGGGCTTCAGGTGGCGAGGAACGGCGCGACAACCGCGACGTTCCGGCTTCGCTTCATCGGCACCGGCCGCAGCAAACCGCTTCCGTCTTGCTTGGAAAGGGCTGGATACCGCCCCGCCCTGGCTCCTAGCGGCCCGCTTTCATTGCGGAATGAAAATCGGCGGGCTCGTTCTCCTTCTCCAGCTCCTTCAGCCGCTTCACCTGGTCGACCTTCAGCCCGCCATACTCCTTGCGCCAGCGATAATAGGTGAAGCTCGTCACGCCGATCGTGCGCACTGCTTCAGCAAATGGGCGACCTTGCGATACGAAAACGTCCACCTGCCGCAGCTTGGCGACGATCTCTTCCGGGCTCGGCTTCTTCCTCGGCATTCTCGGCATCCTCCAATGGCTCAAAAGCCTACTTCAGGGAGGACCACTTTTCAGGAGGCAGACCAGCGCCAATCAACATAAGATTTAAGCGAACCAGCGGATCAGGGGTCACCTTGGATGTCGAACTCAGCCCGCAGTTAATTCGCGAGCTAGGACTCGGACGAGATCGCTTCTCGATGCAACAAGGTATTCGGCCCACAAAGCGGCGGAAACTCGCCCTATAAGCGCGCGTCCGACACGAGCGATCGAGTTCCCGACAAATGACCGCGACCCTACTCTTCGACATGGACGGCACGATCGTCGAAAGCGACCACCTGCACTTCCGGGCCCTGCGCAGCGTCCTCATGCCCCACGGCATCGACCTTGATTGGGAAACCTACCGGACGCGGGTCATCGGGGTCGCCAACGTCGTCACAGCCGCGACCTTCCTGCCGGCGCTCTCGCCGGCAGAGAGAGCGGCGGTACTGGACACAAAGGAGGCGGCCTATCGCGCCATGATCACGGATCTCGAGGCGGCCTCCGGCCTCCTGCCGCTCCTCGACTGGGCGGACGGCGAGGGGATCGCCTGCGCCGTCGTGACGAACGCGCCGCGTGCCAATGCCGAACTCGTTCTCGAGACGCTACGCATGACCAACCGCTTCGCTTGCTTGGTAATCGGCGAGGAGCTGCCGAACGCCAAGCCGCATCCGCTACCCTACCTCACGGCGATCGAGACGCTGGAGGGCGACCCTGCGCGGGCCATCGCCTTCGAGGACTCGCCTGCGGGCGCAACCTCTGCCTTCGCCGCGGGCGTTGGGGTCGTCGGAATGCTCACCTCCGTCGAGTCGACGGCGCTTCGGAACGCCGGGGCGAGCGTCGTCGCCCATGACTTCAACGACCCGGCACTCCTTTCGTACGTACGAGAGCGGACGCGTGGAGAGCCGAAGAGAGCGTAAACCCGGCAGAATAGGGTGATGTGGTTGTCTAACCGCTTCTCCCTCCTCAAGCGAATGTCTGGTGTCGTGTGTCGCCGGGTGCAGGATTGCCTTCGCGGTCGGCATAGACTGCCGCCTGTTGGAACTCCTTGGCGCGAACCTTCGACGTGGACGACGCGCTCAGCCTACCAATGAGGGGCAGGCCATTGCAGATCGACGGCTCGTCTATTTCCGCGATGAGCTGCGACGTTGCCGTGCATATACCATCATGCTACAATACTGCTGCAGATAAGGCGACTCGCAGCCATAGACATCAATGCGTTAGCGTACTCGGCATCGCTTCCTTTCGGGCGCGCCACTCTCTACATCGAACGCCGTCGCGATCGCTAGGACATCTCGCTTGTCTCCATGGCCGCCGTAACAGGCCTGCTCAAGCAGGCGACGGATGCCGGAGCGCCGACCACCTCGCCGCTCATCGCCGCCGCGCTGATGTACCTGATCCTTCTGCTGCCGGACGTCCGCCTCGTCGCGGTTTTGGACGACCGGACTCGCGTGGGACGCTCATACGCTCCCGGGGAAGCTCAGCCACTTCGCTCCTCGATGGCTCGGCGGAGATAAAAGCCGGCTTACTAGAGCGTCGGTGATGCCTGTCGCTCGCGAGCCGCCTGACCCTCAGACTCCGAGATAGCGAACCTGCATGTCGCGGTCGAGATCGGCTGGGCGGCCGGTCCAGACGGTGCGGCCGTTGGCCAGAACCGTGCAGCGGTCGGCGACGGGCAGCAGCTCGGACAGGGTCTTGTCGACGACGATGATCGACAGGCTCTCGCCCTTCAGCGCGCGGATGGCGGACCAGATCTCGTGGCGGATCAGAGGCGCCAGCCCCTCCGTCGCCTCGTCAAGGACGAGGAGGCGCGGATTGGTCATCAGCGCGCGGCCGATCGCCACCATCTGCTGCTCGCCGCCCGACAGAAGCCCCGCCGACTGGTCGCGCCGCTCGGCGAGGCGCGGAAACAGCGCTTCGACGCGCGCCAGCGTCCAGGGCCCCTTCCGCGCGGCGACGAGGAGGTTCTCGCGCACGCTGAGCGAGCGGAAGCAGCGCCGCCCTTCCGGCACGAGGCCGAGGCCGAGACGGGCGATCTTGTGGGGCGCCACGCCGGACAGGTCCCGCCCGGCGAAGCGCAAGGCGCGGGCGCGCGCCGTCGCAAGGCCGCAGACGGCGCGGATCGTCGTCGTCTTGCCCATTCCGTTGCGCCCGGCGAGCGCCACGACCTCGCCCTCGTTCACCGCGAGGTCGACGCCGAAGAGCGCCTGGCTCGCCCCGTAGAAGGCCGTGAGGTCGGAGATTTCGAGGAGCGGGGTCATGGGTCAGCTCGCCTCGTCGCCGAGATAGGCCTGGCGCACCACGGGATCGCGCCGGATCTCGTCGGGCGTGCCGGTCGCCACGATGCGCCCGTAGACGAGCACCGAGATGCGGTCGGCGAGCGCGAAGACCGCGTCCATGTCGTGCTCCACCATCAGGATCGGCGCCTCGCGGCGCAGCTCGGACAGGAGGGCGGTGAGCTCGCGCGAGCCCTCCGAGCCCATGCCCGCCATCGGCTCGTCCATCAGCAGCGCCTTGGAGCCGAGCGCGAGGACCAGCGCGACCTCCAGCCGCCGGCGCTCGCCGTGCGACAGGACGGCGGCGGGAACATGCGCCCGGTTCTCCAGCCCGACCCGGGCGAGCGCGGCCATGGCGGGCTCGCGCAGCGAGCGGTCGCCGGCGACAGGCCGCAGGAAGCGGAAGCTCGTGCCCTGCCGCGCCTGGACGGCCAGCATGGCGTGGCCGAGCGCGGTGAATTCGGGGATCACGGTGGAGACCTGGAAGGTGCGGCCGAGCCCGGCCCGGGCCCGCGCCGCCGGCGTCGAGGCCGTCACGTCGCGGCCCTCGAAGAACACGCGGCCCTCGTCGGGCGCGAGCGAGCCGCAGATCTGGTGGATCAGCGTCGACTTGCCCGCCCCGTTCGGCCCGATCAGCGCGTGGATCTCGCCGGGCCGCAGGTCGAGGCTGACGCCGTCCGTCACCTTCAGCGCGCCGAAGGTCTTGCGAAGGCCGGAGACGCCGAGGATCGGCTCAGCCATGCCGGACTCCCTTGGGCGCGAGGAGGCTCATCAGGCCGCCGCGCCCGAGAAGCACGACGGCGAGGAGCGCGAGGCCGAGAAAGAACTGCCAGCGCTCGGTCAGCCCGCCGAGGACGTGTTCCAGAAGGACGTAGAGCGTCGCGCCCGCGAGCGGCCCGGCGAGCCGCCCGACCCCGCCCAGCACCACGAGCACGATCAGCTCGCCCGACATGTGCCAGGACAGCATGGAGGGGCTGACGAAGCGGTTGAGGTCGGCGTAGAGGGCGCCGGCGAGCGCCGTGATCATGCCGGACAGGACGAAGGCGACGAGCCGGATGCGGAACGGCTCGACGCCGAGCGAAGCGAGGCGCACGCCGTTCTGGCGCGCCGCCTGGAGCGCCGCGCCGAAGCGCGAGGCCTTGAGCACCGCGAAGAGTGCGAGGCCGAACAGGAGCGCGCCGAAGGATATCAGGAAGAAGGGCATCGGCCGCATGGTGCGCAGGCCGAAGAAGCCGTTGCGCAGCGTGATCGGCAGTCCGTCCTCGCCGCCATAGCCCGGCCAGGCGATGGCGAGGTAGAAGATCATCTGCGCGAAGGCAAGCGTGATCATGATGAAGGCGACGCCGCTGGTGCGAAGGCTGATCGCCCCCATGACCAGCGCGAAGAGGCCGGCGGCGACGGCCGCGAGGAGCCAGACATAGGCCATTTCGGAGATCGCCGGCAGGCCGAGAACGGAGGTGCCCTCCATGGCGTGCGACGCGACGATGCCGGCCACGTAGCCGCCGATGCCGAAGAAGGCGGCGTGGCCGAGCGAGACGAGCCCGCCGAGGCCGAGCGCGAGGTTCAGCCCCGTCGCGGCAAGGCCGAGGATCGCGATGCGGGTGGCGAGCGTGACATAGAAGGTCTCGCCGGCAAAGCTCGCCCACAGGGCCAAGGCGAGCGGCAGGGCGATCACCGCGAGGCTCGCCACGAGGCCGCGGGAAGGGACGAAGGAGCGCTCAGGCATGGGACGCGAACAGCCCCTTCGGCCGCAGTGCGAGGATCAGCGCCATGACGACGTAGATCAGCATGGAGGCGATGCCGCTGCCGACCAGGCCGGCTTCGGCCGGCGGCACGAAGAGCCCGGCGATGCGCGGCAGGAAGAAGCGCCCGGCCGTGTCGACGAGGCCGACGAGGAGCGCACCGAGAAGCGCGCCGCGCACCGAGCCGATTCCGCCGATCACGATGACCACGAAGGCGAGGATCAGCACCGGCTCGCCCATACCGACCTGCACCGACTGGAGCGCGCCGACGGTGGCGCCGGCAAGGCCCGCGAGCGCCGCGCCGAGGGCGAAGACGATCGTGTTGAGCCGGCGGATGTCGACGCCGAGCGCGGCGATCATCTCCCGGTCGTTCTCGCCCGCGCGGATGCGCATGCCGAGGCGCGTGCGGGAGATCAGGAGAAAGAGCCCGAGCGCGACGGCGACGCCGAGACCGATCACCGCCAGGCGGTAGACCGGATATTGCAGGCCGCCCGGCAGCGTCGCCGCCCATTGCAGGAGCGGCGGAATGTCGAGGTAGAGCGGAAAGGAGCCGAAGAGCCAGCGCGTGCCTTCGGAGAAGATCAGGATCAGCGCGAAGGTCGCGAGCACCTGGTCGAGATGGTCGCGATCGTAGAGCCGCCGGATGATGGCGACCTCCACCAGCACGCCCGCCGCGGCCGCCCCGGCGAGGCTCGCGGCGAGCCCTGCCCAGAACGACCCGGTGGCCGCGGCGATCGCGGCGCAGGCGAAGGCTCCCACCATGTAGAAGGAGCCGTGCGCCAGGTTGATCAGCCCCATGACGCCGAAGATCAGCGTCAGCCCGGCCGACATCAGGAAGAGCATGACGCCGAGCTGAAGTCCGTTCAGGAGCTGCTCGACCAGAAGCGCGGGGGACAAGGACCTAGCGTCTCGTCACATCTGGCATTCGGCGGCGTAGGCGTCGCCGTGGTCAGAGAAGATCTTCTCCACGATGTGGTTGGTGAGCGTGCCGTTCTCGTCCACCACCTCGGTCAGGTAGATGTCCTGGATCGGGTGCTGGTTGGTGTTGAAGGAGAACTTGCCGCGCGGCGACTGGATGTCGGCCTTGAGCAGCGCCGCGCGGAACGCCTCCGTGTCCGAGGGCTCGGCGGTCTTGTGGGCGGACAGGATGAGCTGGGCCGCGTCGTAGGCCTGCACCGCGTAGATCGACGGCAGGCGGTTGTACTCGGCCTGGAAGGCTTCGAGGAACTGCTTGCTCGCCGGGTTGTCGAGGTCCTTGGCCCATTGGCCGGAGTTCTTCACGCCGAGCGCCGCCTGGCCGATGGCGCCGAGGACGTCCTGGCTGAAGGAGAAGCCCGGGCCCATCACCGGCACGGTCGAGCCGGACTGGGCGTACTGCTTCATGAAGGCGATGCCCATGCCGCCCGGCAGGAAGACGAAGGCGCCGTCGGCGCCCGAGGCGCGGATCTGCGCGATCTCGGCGGCATAGTCGGTCTGGCCGACCTGGGTATAGAGCTCGCCCGCGATCTCGCCCTTGTAGTAGCGCTTGAAGCCGGTCAGCGAGTCCTTACCCGCCGGGTAGTTCGGCGCCATGATGAACATGGTCTTGTGGTCGCGATTGGCATACTCGCCCATCGCCTCGTGAAGATTGTCGTTCTGATAGGCGGCGTTGAAGTAGAGCGGGTTGCAGCCCTTGCCGGCGAGCGCGGCCGGGGCGGCGTTGGTGGAGACGTAGAACTTGTCCTGCGCCGTCACCGAGGGCGCGACCGCCATCAGGAGGTTGGAGAAGACGATGCCGGTGAGGACGCCGACATCCTCGCTCTGGATCATCTTGTCGGCGATCTGAACGGCGAGCTCCGGCTTCTGGCCGTCGTCCTCCACCAGCACCTCGACATCCGTCACGCCCGACTGCTTGACCGCCAGCATGAAGCCGTCGCGCGTGTCGATGCCCAGCCCCGCGCCCGGCCCCGACAGCGTCGTGATCATGCCGATCTTCAAGGGATCGGCGGCGGCGGCACCGAGGCCGGTCAGGAGCGCAAGAGCCGTCAGGGCGGCGGTCGTCGTCTTCATCGGGGCATCCTTTGTGCTGTCGGGCGGAGCGAAGGGCGGCAGGCGAAGCGTATCAGGTGGCGGCGGCGAGGAGGGCGGCCCCCGGCGGGGTCGCGGCGCCGGCCGGGCCGGCGCGCAGGCGGAAGCGCTGGACCTTGCCGGATTCGGTCTTCGGCAGGGCGTCCAGGAAGACCACCGAGCGGGGATACTTGTAGGGCGCGATCACCGCCTTCACGTGGTCCTGGAGAACCTTCACCATCGCCTCGTCGCCGGTCGCGCCGGGCTCCAGCACCACGTGGGCCTCGACGATGGTGCCGCGCTCCGCGTCGTCCCGGCCGATGACCGCGCATTCGCGCACGGCGGGATGCTTGAGCAGCGCCGATTCGACCTCGGGGCCGGCGATGTTGTAGCCCGCCGAGACGATCATGTCGTCGGTTCTCGCGCGGAAGTGGAAGGCGCCGTCCTCGTCCTGCACGAAGGCGTCGCCGGTAAGGTTCCAGCCCGCGCGCACGAAGTCGCGCTGGCGCACGTCGGCGAGGTAGCGGCAGCCGAGCGGCCCGCGCACGGCGAGGCGCCCGACCGTTCCGCGCGGCACCTCGCGCATCTCGTCGTCGACGATGCGCGCCTCGTAGCCGGAGAGCGGGCGGCCGGTGCAGCCGGGCCGGGCGTCGTCGAGGCGGTTGGAGATGAAGATGTGCAGCATCTCGGTGCCGCCGATCCCGTCGAGGATCGGCTTGCCGGTGCGCGCCGTCCACTCCTCGAAGATCGGGGCGGGCAGCGTTTCGCCGGCCGAAACGGCGATGCGCACCGATGCGAAGTCGGTTCGCGGATCGGCGGAGGCGGCCAGCATCGCGCGATAGGCGGTGGGCGCGGTGAAGACGATCGTCGCCCCCCTGCCCCGGATGATCTCCACGAGCCGCGGGGGCGTCGCGTCCTCCACGAGGATCGCGGCCGCGCCGAAGCGCAAGGGGAAGATCGCGAGGCCCCCGAGGCCGAAGGTGAAGGCAAGCGGCGGCGAGCCGACGAAGACGTCGTCCGGCCCCACCTGCAGCACTTCCCTCGCATAGGCGTCGGCGATGATCAGGAGGTCGCGATGGAAGTGCATCGTGGCCTTCGGCACGCCCGTGGAGCCGGAGGTGAAGCCGAGAAGAGCCACGTCGTCGCGCCCGACCGGCGGGGCCGCGAACACGGTCGGCTTGCCGAGCGCCAGCCGATCCAGCTCGGCATCGTGGGAGGCGGTGCCGTCGAAGGCGACGACGCGCTTGAGGAAGCGGCTGTCGGCCGCCACAGCCTCGATCTCGGAGAGGAGGCGCGCGTCGCAGAGGGCGAAGGCGATCTCGGCCTTGTCGACGATCTTGGCGAGTTCGCCCGCCCGCAGCATGGGCATGGTGTTGACCGCGACGGCGCCGACCTTGGTGACGGCGAGCCAGGCGGCCACCATCGCCGGATTGTTGCCCGAGCGGATGAGGACGCGATTGCCGGGGCGGATGCCGAGATCGTCCACGAGCGCGTGGGCGAGGCGGTTCGTCCAGTCCGCCAGCTCGCGATAGGTGCGCTCCCGCCCGTTGCCGATCAGCGCGACGCGATCACCGAAGCCGCGCTCGACCATGCGGTCCGTCAGCTCGACACCCGCATTCAGCCATTCGGGATAGCGGAAGGGACCGGCCTCAATCACCGGCCAGTCCTCGATCGCGGGAAGGTTGTCTCGCGCGAAGGTATCGGCGTGTCCGGTCGGACCCAGCATGCCTCAGATCCCATGCTTCAATCAGCGCGCCCGCGGCCGGGGCTAGATTTTGAGCATGACACTGCAATGCACGACGATCAACCATATTATTTTAGGTCTATAATATCGAGAGATTGTCGCGGCTCAGGCGAATGGTACGCCTCAACGCTCGCCCGCGAAGCGGTGCTGCTTGCCGCTTGCGAGAGGTGCGTCGGGAGTCAAGCGAACGCGGGCGTGCGCCTTTGCGCTCGTCGTTGCTCCGACCGCACGGCGTTTCGAAGCAGATCGGACCTTTCCGGGCCGAGGCGATCCGGCATCTGGAGCGGGCACTCGCATCCGGGTCTCCCCTCATCAGGCCAGCTCGACGAATGCATTGGGCAATTGTCGGCGTTGCTCTGCTGAGCACGGCTCTGATCGCTGTGGTCGCCCTATGAGCGCTCGCGGCCTGCCCCATTCGGTGGCCCGGTCGGAGTCTCGCGCCCCTATGTAGCAGATGCACGAAGCGTCTGTTGCCGGGGCGGTCCTAAAGAAATGACAGCGCCGATGCGCGCACGGGAATGTTTTAAGACTCCACAAGCGCGGGCGCTCCCGGCTAGTGGTTGTGCATGGGAAAGCTCCTTCGCCTCTTCGGGATTGCCGACAAGAACGTTGACCGGTTCGGCTATTGGGAGCCAGCTTTGCGATGGCTGTGGGCCCTCGCTGGCGGGTCCGCTGTTATGAGCGCGCTCGGAGCCTTCTGGGAAGCGGTATCGTCGCAAGGCTGGGCCGCCGTTCTCATTTTCGGCATCTTTAGCGCCTGCGGGCTTGCGCTCGTGGTCGCCGCCGCAGCCTTTTTGTTCGCCATGGCCTATCGCAAGATGAAACCGGTCACTGGTGGCCCATCATCGCCCCCTGGAGGCACCTTAGCGCCAGTGACTGTAAAATCAGGTCTGATGGGGGTAGCAACAGGAAAGATATCCGACCCACCCGATTTGGTCGGCGATCGCCTTCATGTTGGCCTTGTACGTGTTGATACGCGAGACTTGCTAGACCGACGCGAGCTTGAGTTCTATATTCACAGCTTCAACGGCAGTGGCGCCAGTATCTTGGTGCGAGAAGTGACAGGCAGGATTGAGGTGAACGTAGGCAGCAATCCAACCAAGTTGACCACTACAATCATGTCGGCTTGGTTGGTCGACAACCCTTCGCTCAACAAGATCGAGCCATACAAAGCGTTCTATTTGTCGGCTCGCTGCCGTGTAGGAGAGGATATCGTAGCCGCATTTGAAGAGTTGCACGGCGACAACTCGATTTCATTCATCCTAGAAGAGCTAGACATCAGCGTTCAATCAATTCGCTTCCCGGATCAAAAAGTTCGACTTCCGCTTTGGGATGGGGTTACAGTGTCTCGCGCGGACAACTTCCTCTATAGCAATCAGATAGTGATGCTGCGCCCTGTCGCGATCAAACCAAGAGCGAGCTAGGCGTCCTCCAAGTTGAGTCGCTTGGCATCGAGCGCAACAAGTACTTGGATAAGGAACCCAGCCGTGAACTTGCCGCGGCTAACCTTGTTGCGAAGGTTGCGCTCGTTCTCCTCCACGCCGATTGCCGCCAGCTTCTCGACTAGCTGGGCGTAAGTGACACTTCGCCGGGCCATCTCGCCCCGGATAATCCCCTTGGCTCGCTCTTCCCAGTCAGTCCGCTCGACCATGCAAGCACCCATTGCGACGCGCCGGCATAGGACATAACGCTCGGCGATGCGTTTGTCATCGTCTGAGATGCTTTTGCCCTTGATGCGGTGACAAGCCGTTATCATATTTGATGCACACGCACCGGATATGATGACAATGGCGCAGCATTTCCTTCTCACGGCAGCCTGCCGCACCCTCTCGCTGCGCGCCATCTACAAGGCCGGCGAGGAGAAGGCTTACGAGCAGCTCAAGGCGATCCGCTGGGCTTCGTCCGCTGGCAAGCCGGTCTGCCTGCGCTGCGCCTGCGTGCGCGTCTATCACATCGCCACGCGCCGCCGCTTCAAGTGCGCCGCCTGCTACGCCCAGTTCTCGGTGACGAACGGCACCATCTTCCATTCCCGCAAGATGGCCTTCGTTGACCTCCTCGCGGCCATCGCCCTCTTCGTCAACGTGTGCTCGAAGGTGTCGGTGCGTGCGGCTCGGAACTTCTCCATACCCGCAGCATAGCATCACAGTCGATGACGCTCGACCTGATCGTTGGTGCATCTGCTATATAGGGGCGGAGTCTCTTGCATAGTGGGCTTGCTGGCGGCAGTTGAGGTGGTTGGCGACGCGCGAGGTGGACCTCGGCGTCGCCCCCGCGGCGCGTCTTCATCCGCGCCAGCGTGCTGCCGGCAGGCAAAAGCGCCTGCCGGCAGAAGCCGGACGAGCCGAGGCGGCTTCAGGCGATCTTCGGCAGCAGACTGTCGAGCGAGGCCTTGGCGTCGCCGTAGAACATCCGGGTGTTGTCCTTGTAGAAGAGCGGATTCTCGATGCCGGAATAGCCGGCCCCCTGCCCGCGCTTCGAGACGAAGACGTGGCGTGCCTTCCACACCTCCAGCACCGGCATTCCCGCGATGGGCGAGTTGGGATCGTCCTGCGCCGCCGGGTTGACGATGTCGTTCGAGCCGATGACGATGGCGACGTCGGTTTCGGGGAAGTCCTCGTTGATCTCGTCCATCTCCAGGACGATGTCGTAGGGAACCTTGGCCTCGGCGAGAAGCACGTTCATGTGGCCCGGCAGGCGGCCGGCGACGGGGTGGATGGCGAAGCGCACGGTCTTGCCCTTGGCGCGCAGGCGCCGCGTCAGTTCCGACACGGACTGCTGGGCCTGGGCCACCGCCATGCCGTAGCCGGGGACGATGATGACGCTGTCGGCGTCGTTGAGCGCGGCCGCGACGCCATCGGCGTCGATCGCGACCTGCTCGCCCTCGATCGCCGCGGCCGGGCCCGTCGAGGTCGCGCCGAAGCCGCCGAGGATGACCGACACGAAGGAGCGGTTCATCGCCTTGCACATGATGTAGGAGAGGATCGCGCCCGACGAGCCGACGAGGGCGCCGGTGACGATCAGGAGGTCGTTGCCCAGCGTGAAGCCGATCGCCGCCGCCGCCCAGCCGGAATAGCTGTTCAGCATCGACACCACCACCGGCATGTCGGCGCCGCCGATGCCCATGATGAGGTGGTAGCCGATGAAGAAGGCCAGCAGCGTCATCAGCCCGAGGGCCCAGAAGCCCGCGCCGTTGACGTAGAGGATCAGGAGCAGCAGCGAGAGGATCGCGGCGCCGGCGTTCAGCATGTGCCCGCCCGGCAGCTTTTTCGCCTTGCCGTCCACCTTGCCGGCGAGCTTGCCGAAGGCCACCACCGAGCCGGTGAAGGTGACCGCGCCGATGAAGACGCCGAGAAAGACCTCGACCTTCAGGATGCCGATCTCGACGCCGGTCTTGTGGGCGAGCACGCCGGCAAAGCCGGTGAGCGCCTCGCGCGCCGCCGGCTCCATCGCCAGCACCGCCTGGTATTCCAGGTGCGCGTTGAAGCCGATGAGGACGGCCGCGAGGCCGACGAAGGAGTGGAGCGCCGCGACGAGCTGCGGCATTTCCGTCATCTGGACGCGGCTTGCGACCTGCTGCCCGATCACCGCGGCGACCGCGAACATCAGGAGCACGAGCCAGAGATGGCCGCTGCCCGGCCCGAAGACGGTGGCGACGATCGCCAGCGCCATGCCGGCGATGCCGTACCAGACGGCGCGCTTGGCGCTTTCCTGGCCCGACAGGCCGCCGAGCGAGAGGATGAAGAGGATGGCCGCCGCGATGTAGGCGGCCGAGACGATGCCGAGACTCATGATCGCCGGACCCTCAGGACTTCTGGAACATGGCGAGCATCCGGCGCGTGACCAGGAAGCCGCCGACGATGTTGATCGAGGCGATGAGGACGGCGAGCGCGGCGAGAACCACCACGAGCCAGGACGAGGAGCCGATCTGGAGAAGGGCGCCGAGGACGATGATGCCCGAGATGGCGTTCGTGACCGCCATCAGCGGCGTGTGCAGCGCGTGGGACACGTTCCAGATGACCTGGAAGCCGACGAAGCAGGCGAGCGCGAAGACGATGAGATGCGCCATGAAGCTCGCCGGCGCCACCGCGCCGATGGCGAGCACGACGAGCGTGCCGCCGACGAGGAGCGTCAGCTGCGAGCGCGTCTGCCGGCGAAAGGCCGCGACCTCGGCCGCGCGCTTTTCCTCGGCCGTGAGCTCGCGGGCCTTTTCCTTCGGCTTCTGCGCCGCGATCGCCTGCACCTTCGGCGGCGGCGGCGGATAGGTGACGGCCCCCTCGAAGGCGACGGTGGCGCCGCGGATGACGTCGTCCTCCATGTTGTGGACGATCCGCCCGTCCTTGGCGGGCGTCAGGTCCGACAGCATGTGGCGGATGTTGGTGGAATAGAGCGAGGAGGACTGCGAGGCCATGCGGCTCGGGAAGTCGGTGTAGCCGACGACCGTGACGCCGTTCGGCGAGACGATCTTCTCGTCGGCCACCGTCAGTTCGCAGTTGCCGCCGCGCTCGGCGGCCAGATCCACGATGACCGAGCCGGGCTTCATCGCCGCGACCATGTCGGCGAGCCAGAGCTTGGGCGCGTCGCGGCCGGGAATGAGCGCCGTGGTGACGACGATGTCCATGTCGGGCGCGAGCTCGCGGAACTTCTTGAGCTGCGCCTCGCGGAACTCGGGGCTGGAGGGCGCGGCGTAGCCGCCCGTCGCCGCGCCGTCCTGCTGCTCGCTCGCGAAGTCGAGGTAAACGAACTCGGCGCCCATCGATTCGATCTGCTCGGCGACCTCCGGGCGCACGTCGAAGGCGTAGACCACGGCGCCGAGCGCTGTGGCCGCGCCGATGGCGGCGAGGCCCGCGACGCCCGCGCCGATGACGAGGACCTTGGCCGGCGGCACCTTGCCCGCCGCCGTCACCTGGCCGGTGAAGAAGCGGCCGAAGTTCGCGCCCGCCTCGATCACCGCGCGGTAGCCGGCGATGTTGGCCATGGAGGACAGGGCGTCCATCTTCTGGGCCCGGCTGATGCGCGGCACCATGTCCATGGCGACCACGGTGGCGCCCGTCGCCCGGCAGCGCTCCAGGAGATCCTTGTTCTGGGCGGGGTAGAAGAAGGAGATCAGCGTCTTGCCGGCCGATAGGCGGTCGACCTCGGCCTCGACGGGCGGGCGCACCTTGACGATGACGTCGGCGCCTGCCCACAGCGCCTCGGCCGTCGGCACGACCTCGACGCCGGCGGCGCGATAGCTCTCGTCGGTGAAGCCGGCGGTCAGACCCGCCCCGCTTTCGACCGCGCAGGAGTGGCCCAGCTTCTGAAGCTGCGCGGCGCTCTCCGGCGTCATCGCGACACGCCCTTCGCCCTTCGCGTATTCGCGCGGAGCCCCTATCCTCATGGCCTGCATCCCCCCGCCCGAAGGCTCGTATCGACTTCGGCCGAAATCGAAACGATCCTCGAAGCCTCGATCGTGTTGATATCTGCCCGCAGCGCTTGGTGCCACGGTCGACGCGCTGTTGATAGACGGTTCATCGGCGGGCGGCCTCTTTCGAGCTTCCCGCCGGCGACGTTTGCTAGGACACCGAAATCACGCTCGCGTCCATAGGTCTCTGCGGCAGAGATGGTCGGACAGCGTCGATGCGAGCCCTAAAGACGGCGACATGCATGACCGGAAACCGGCACGCCTCGGCGTCATGTCCTCGCCGCCGCCGTCGTGGAAGGATCGGTGACCGGGCGAGCCCGAGCGCCCTGCCCGTTCCGTGAGCGTCAACGGCCGGCGTGAATCAGCTGCGCAGCCTTCTCCGCGATCATCACCGCCGGGGCGTGGGTGTTGCCGGAGACGATCGTCGGCATGATCGAGCAGTCGGCGACGCGCAAACCCGCCACCCCGCGCAGGCGCAGCTGCGGATCGACCACGGCATCCGCGTCGACGCCCATCCGCGCCGTGCCGACGGGGTGGAAGATCGTGGTCGCGATATCGCCGGCGGCCTGCGCCAGATCGGCGTCGGTCTGGAGATGCGTTCCCGGCTTGAACTCCTCGGGCCGGTGGCGCTCGAGGCGCGACGTCGCCATCAGGCGCCGCGCGGCCCGGATAGAATCGGCCGCAACCTGCCGGTCGCTTTCGGCGGATAGGTAGTTCGGCGCGATCGCGGGGTGCGCCCGCGGATCGCGAGAAACGATATGCACGCTCCCGCGCGAGTCCGGTCGAAGGTTGCAGACGGAAACCGTGATCGCCGGAAACGGGTGCAGCGGGTCGCCGAACCGGTCGAGCGAGAGCGGCTGGACGTGGAACTCGATGTTGGCGGTCTCGAAGCGCGGATCGGACTTCATGAAGATGCCCAGCTGGCTCGGTGCCATGGCCATGGGTCCGGAGCGCTTCAGCGCGTATTGCAAGCCGATCTGCGCCTTGCCGAAAAGCGTGGCCTGCCATTCGTTGAGGGTGCGGGCCCCGGTGATGCGGAAGGCGGTGCGGATCTGCAGGTGGTCCTGGAGGTTCTCGCCGACCGCGGGCCGATCGACGAGGACGTCGATGCCGTGCCGGCGCAGGAGCTCGCCCGGTCCGATGCCCGACAGCTGCAGGAGCTGCGGCGTGCCGATCGCGCCGGCCGCCATCACCACGGTGCCGCGCGCCGCGGCGCGCGCCGGCCGGCCGTCCAGGAGAAGGTCCACGCCGGCGGCGCGGCCGTCCTCGATGCGGATGCGCTCGACCTGCGCCTTGGTCAGGATGCGCAGGTTCTTCCGGTGCCGGATCGGCGCGATGAAGGCGCGCGTGGCGTTGAAGCGGAACCCCGCCTTCTGCGTCACCTCGAAATAGGACGAACCGAGATTGTCGCCGGCGTTGAAGTCGTCGATCTGCGGCACGCCGAGTTCCTCGGCCGCCTCGCGGATCGCGTCGAGGATCGGCCAGGACAGGCGCTGCTTCTCGACGCGCAGCTCGCCGTCTTGGCCGTGGAACGGCCCGCCCGACCCGTGATGGTTCTCCGACTTCACGAAGAGCGGCAGCACGTCGTCCCAGCCCCAGCCGACGTTTCCGAGCTGGCGCCAATGGTCGTAGTCGGCCGCCTGGCCGCGCATGTAGATCATGCCGTTGATCGAGGAGCAGCCGCCCATGACCCTGCCGCGGGGATAGGCGAGGCTGCGCCCGTTGAGGCCCGTCTCCGCCACGGTCGAATAGCCCCAGTCGGTGCGCGGATTGCCCATGCAGTAGAGGTAGCCGACCGGGATGTGGATCCAGTGGTAGCGGTCCGACCCGCCGGCCTCGAGCAGCAGCACCCGCCGGGCGGGATCGGCGCTCAGCCGGTTGGCGAGGACGCAGCCGGCCGAGCCCGCACCGACCACGATGTCATCGTAGTCGCCGAGATCGACCCGCTCCTGCGTGGAAGCCCTATTGCTCATCGTCTTCGACTCCGGCGCGGTCGCGCTGAACCTGGATCTTTGGCGGGGCGCGCCCGGCCGGCGCGGCCGATCGCGGGACCGGCCGGCGGGGCGGCGCCCCTGGCCTCACGCGGCGTGACCGCCGACGGCCTGCTCGCTCCAGAAGGAGGACAGCGCCTCGGACAGCGCCAGGAATGCCCGGTAGCGCCGGTCGTAGTGCGCCTTCATGGCCGGATCGGGGGTGTAGACCGCCCGCGCCCGCGTCATCGCGGAAACCCCCGCTTCGTAGTCCGGGAAGAGGCCCGCCGCGAGGCTCGCGCCGATGGCGGCCCCCAGCGCGCCGGTCTCGCGCGCCTCGGGCACCGTGATCGGCAGGCCGAGGCCGTCGGCGAAGATCTGCGGCCAGTGCGGGCTGCGCGACCCGCCGCCCGACAGGACGGCCGTGTCGATCGTGAGTCCCGAGCGGCGCAGGACGTCGATGTGGCGCCGATGCTCGAACATCACGCCCTCGAACAGGGCGCGCAGCAGGTGGCCCTCCGTATGCCAGCCGGCGACGCCGTAGAAGCCGGCGCGATGATCGGCGCCGAGGCGCGACCCGTAGAGGAAGGGGTGGAAGATCGGATCGTCCGGGGCGGGCGCGACCGTGCCGACCCGCTCGTTGCAGTGGCCGAACGGATCGTCGTGATGGTGGCCGCGCTCGACCAGCTCGCGCACGTACCATTCGAGATTGGCCGCCGAGGTGGCGCTCGACTCGATGTTGACGAAGCGGCCGGGGCCGAAGCGGGCGGCCATGAAGACCTCCGGATCGTTCACCGGTTCTTTCGAGAAGGTCTGGTTGATCGACCAGGTCCCGACGATGATCGACGCCTCGCCCGGCCGCACGACGCCGGCCCCCATGGCGCTCGACACCACGTCGAAGTAGCCGGCGATGACCGGCGTGCCCTCGGCGAGGCCCGTTTCCCACGCGGCCTCGGCGCTCACGCGGCCGGCTATGTCGGCGGGATCGAGAAGGCGCGGGAGCTTGGGCGCCGCGTCCTCCAGTCCGTAAAGGCCGAGGAGCTCGGCATCGTATTCGGCTCCGGGCATGCGCACGAAGCCCGCGCCCGACATGTCGGACACGTCGCTGACGCGCTCGCCGGTCAGGCGGAAGGTCACGAAGTCCTTGCACAGCATGATCGTGCCGGCGTCGCGATAGGTGTCCGGCGCGTACTCCTTGACCCAGGCGAGCAGCGTCGGCGTCTGGGCCGGCCAGGGCTTCTGGAGGCAGATCGCGTGGAGCGCGTCGGCCTGTGCCGAGAGGCGCGCTGCCGTCGGGGCCGCGCGCGTATCGAGCGATTGGATGCCGAGAAGCGGCTTGCCCGCGCCGTCGATGAGGTAGAGCCCGTTGCCGTGGCCGGCGCAGCCGACGGCGGCGATGGCCCCGGGCTTGATGCCGGCCTCGTCGATGCAGCCGCGGATCGCATCGCGGGCGTTGCGCCACAGCTCGTTCAGGTCGCGCTCGACGTGCCCGGGCTTGGGGCTGTGAGACTGCCCGTCGATCGCCCGCATGGCGATCTGGCGGCCCGAAAGGTCGAAGAGCACCGCCTTGATGACCGTGTTCCCGGCGTCGAGGCCGAGGATGAAGCTCTCCCGGTCAGCCATTGTTGTAGATCTCCCAGGCTTCCTCGCCGCCGGCGCCCGAATGGATCATCGCCATCAGCGCGTTCACCACCGCCCTCGGATTGTCGTGCTGATAGATGTTGCGGCCGTAGACCAGCCCCTTCGCCCCTTGGCGAAGCAAGGCCGAAGACTTGGCGAGCACGGTCTTGAGGTCCTCCTTGCCACCGCCGCGAACGAGCACCGGCACCCGTGCCGCCTCGACCACGCGGTGGAAATCCTCCGCCCGGTCGGTCGGATCGGCCTTGATGATGTCGGCGCCCATCTCGGCGGCGAGGCGCACCAGCGTCACGATCTTCTCGGCGTCGCCGTCCACCTGGTAGCCGCCGCGCACGTCGTTGGGCAGCATGACCAGCGGCTCGATCATCAGCGGCATGCCGTACTTGTGGCAGGCGGCGCGAACGCGGCTGATGTTCTTCACGCACTGACCGAACAGGTCCGGCTCGTCCGGCAGCATGAAGAGGTTCACCACCACGCAGGCGGCGTCCATCTCAAGCGCGCCGAGGATCGGCTCCTCGTGGTTCTGGAGATGCGACCACATCACGCGATGGCGCTGGGCGTTGTAGGGATTGCCCATGTCGATGCGCATGACGAGGGCCGGCTTGTCCTTCTCGGGACGCGCCTGGAGGAGGTCGGCCTGCCCGTAGGCGAGCTGCAGGGCGTCGGGCTTGGCTTCGATCAGCGCGCCGACGACGCCGGCCATGTCTTCGAGGCCTGCGAGGAAGCTCGGCTCGTTGCAGACGCCGTGGTCAAGCGCGACGTCCAGACAGTTGCCGTTGGTGAACATCCTGTTCATCCGGGCCTTGGCGCTGATCTTCATGCACTGCTCCCAAGTTCGAGCGGCGGTCGAGCGCTTCGCGCGACACGCCGTGATAGGTGACGAGGTCTTCGATGACGGTTTGCGCTTCGCTGGCCGTCCGGTCGGCATCCCAGCCGAGCTCGCCGGCCAGCGCCTGCGCGACGCGCTCGACGACGGGCCGACTGACGTCGCCCCGGATCGCGAGCGAGGTGCGGCGGAACACGATGTCGGTGGCGCGCGCGACGAGCTCGTGCCGGGCGAGATAGACGACTTCCGCGAGCGTCGTGCCGATGCCGGCGTCCAGCCCCACGTCGTCCGGCCGGTTCCGGCAGAAGGCGATGACGTGGCGCGCCCTGCTGCCGTAGCGGTCGACGAGATGGCGGGCGCGCCCGAGCGAGATCGAGAATTCGGCGGCGAGCGCCGAGACGAGCGCCTCGGCATCGCGGGGAAAGCCGGCGCCGCCGCCGATCGGCAGCTCCAGCGTGCTCTGCCGACGCGGGGTCCCGAGCTCCGCCAAAACGGCGTCGGCCGTCTGCTCGGCGAAGGCGCGGAAGGTCGTCCATTTGCCGCCGACCATGCAGATCTGCGGCACCCGGCCCTCGATGCGCGCGACGGAGTGCCCGCGCGAGATCCGGCCGGTAAAGGCGTGATCGCTTCTCGGCAGAGGCCGGATGCCGCTGTAGCTGTAGACGACGTCGGCGGGGTCGATCGGAATCGAGGGGAACACCTCGCGCGCCGCCGCCAGGATGTAGGCCGTCTCGTCCGGCTCGCAGCGCACGCGCTCGGGCTTTGCCACGCGGATGTCGGTCGAGCCGACGAGCACGCGGCCGAGATAGGGGAACATGATGCAGACCCGGCCGTCCGCGTTCTCGAAGAAGATCATGTGGCCGCCGAGCGCCTCGAGGAGCCGGGCGTTGTCGAGGATGAGGTGCGAGCCCTTCGTACCCTCGACGAGCCGCTCGACCGGGCGGTTTGCGCCGTCCAGTTCGGCGACGGCCGTGTCGAGCCATGCGCCGGCCGCGTTGACGACGATCCGCGCCGTCACCGCCAGTCGGTTTTCCCCGACGCCGTCGCGGACCTCGAACCCGTCGCCGGCGGGACGCACCTCGGCGTAGTTCAGCGCGGCGCTTTGCGGGGCGAGCCGCTTCGTGTCGAGGAGAAGCTCGACGCCGAGGCGCTCGGGATAGCTGATCCAGGCGTCGTAATAGGTCGCCGAGAAGCGGAGCGTCGGATCCAGCGCCGGCCACCGGGCGAAGGTCGCCTTGGCGCCCCGGAAGACGTGGCGGGGCAGGAGCCGGCGGGCGCGGGTGATCCAATCGTAGAGCGCAAGGCCCGTCTTGACCGCGAGTGCGCCGCGCGGCGCGGGCTTGCCGGTCCAGCCGAGAAGGCCGGCCGCGCCGTTGAGGAGCCCCGAGCCGATCGAGCGCACGGGGATCGTGGTCGGCAGCGGCCGGACCATGTGCGGCGCGTTCGTCAGAAGCGCGTCGCGCTCGCGCAGGGATTCCCGCACCAGTTCGAACTCGCCGTTCTCCAGGTAGCGCAAGCCGCCGTGGATCATGCGCGAGGGCGCGGCGCTGCAGCCGGAGCAGAAGTCGTTCCGCTCGACCAGCAGCACCCGAAGGTCCTGCAGCGACAGGTCGCGATAAACGCCGATGCCGTTGATGCCGCCGCCCACGACGAGGACGTCGAACGCGGCATCGGCGCGGATCTCGTCGAGGGTCTCAGCTCTTTGATCGGGCATGGCTTCGCCGTTCGGCCGGCGGGCGCCAACCGTTCCTGTTGATCGAAAAAGGCGGCTTTGATTCAGCCGTCGAGGTTCACGAGGTGGAGCTTTGCGGCGCGACTGATCTGGGCGACCTCGTCGGGAGCCAGCCGAATGCGGCCGGCCCGTGCGTTCTCGCGGGCCTGCTCGACGGTCCGGGCGCCACAAAGGGCGAAGGTGATGCCGGGCTGCTGGAGCGTCCAGGCGATCACGACCTGCGCCTCGCTCGCGTCGTGCGCCTCGGCGACGAAGCGCACGTCCTCCATCAGCCGCGCGACCTTGCGGCGGTTCTCGAGGGAGAAGCGGGGATTGTCCCGCCGCTGGTCGTCGCCCGAGAACTCGCGCTCCGGCCCGATCTTGCCCGACAAGAGGCCGAGGGCGAGCGAGGAGTAGCTCAGCACCGACACGTCGTTCTCGATGCAGCAGGGCAGAAGATCGGCCTCGATGCCCCGCGCGATCATGTTGTATTCCTGCTGGACGGCATCGAGCCGGCCGGCCGCGAGATAGGCGCGCACGTCCTCGACGGTCACGTTGCTCGCGCCGATCGAGCGGATCTTGCCCTGCACCTTCAGGCGCTCCAGCGCCTCCATCGTCTCGGCGATGGGGGTCGTCGGATCCTGCCAGTGGGTGATGTAGTGGTCGATGCAGTCGACGCCCAACCGGCGCAGGCTCTGCTCCACTTCGTAGACGATCGAGTCCGCTCCGAGATAGCGATGCACTGGCTCGCCGTCATAGTCGAAGAAGTGGTTGCCCTTGCGGGTGTGCCAGACGAGGCCGAGCTTCGTCGCCAGCACCACCTTGTCCCTTCGGCCCTTGATCGCCTTGCCGACGATCTCCTCCGACAGGCCCTTGCCGTAGGCCGGCGCCGTGTCGATCAGCGATACGCCCTCGTCGATCGAGGCCTGGATGGCGGCGATGGATTGCGCCTCGTCGGTGCCGCCCCACATCCAGCCGCCGATCGCCCAGGTTCCGAGGCCGATGGCGGAGGCGGAGATGCCGGAGGCGCCGATTTCGCGGTTCAACATGTCAGGCGACATCGCGCATGCTTCCATTAAAGCTGAGGAGGGCGTTGGCCGTGTCCTCGTCCACCACCAGCGACTTGAGATAGCCGCCATTCAGAACGGCCCGGATCGGCCGCACCTTCTCCGCGCCGCTCGCCACGCCGATGACCGATCGGCAGCGGCCGAGATCGGCCGGCGCGAGCGCGACGAGGCGGTCGTTCAGGGCGTAGCTGGCGAGCTTGCCGTCGTCGCGGATGAGGTGGGCGAGGAACTCCGCCGCCGCGCCGCTGGCCGTGAGCGCGTCACGGTCCGGGCTGCGGTCGGGATGGAGGTCGTAGTAGCTCGACCCCGACTCCCGGATCGATCCGATGCCGGCGAGCACCACCGCCGCCCGGCGGGCGAGGTCGAATGCCGCCTTCACCGGCGCCATCTCCAGAAGGAGGTCGCGCTGCTCGCGGGTTTCGGCGAAGAGCGGCGCGTGGAGAAGCATTGTCGAGCCGCCGAGCTTCTCGGCGAGGCGTGCCGCCAGATGGTTGACGTCGGTGTAGTGCTTGCCCTGGACGCCCCCGGTCAGGGGCACCACGGTCACGTCGAAGGCCCGTTCCGGCTGAAGGTTCTGGACGATCGCGCTGATCGCCTTGCCGCCGGTGATGGCGAGAACGTCGCCGTCGCGGATGGTCTCGAGGAGCTGGCCGGCGGCGACGCGGCCGACCTGCTGGAGGGTGCTTTCGGGACTGCCGGGAACGGTCGGCGTCACGACGGCGCTCGCGAGGCTCCCCTTCTCGCGCACCTGCCCTTCGATCTCCACCAGCCGCTGAAAGGGACTTTCCACCGAGATCTTCAGCATGCCGAGCTTGCGCCCCTGCGCGATCAGCCGGTTGACCTTGGAGGCCGACAGGTTCAGCGCCTCGGCGATTTCGTTCTGCTTGAGGCCATCGACGAAGTGCAGGGTCAGAACCGTCTGGATCTGCCGGATCGTCTCGAAGTCGTGCCTGCTGTCGGCCATCGGTCAGCCCCGGCGCTTGTTGAAGTACAGATCCGCGGTGACGGCGGTGAGAAGAATGGAGCCGCGGATGATGTCCTGCCAGTAGACCGAAACGTTGAGGAGGGCGAGCGAGGAGGAAACCACCGAGAGCAGGATCGTTCCGAGGATCGCGCCGAGGATCGTGCCCGAGCCGCCCTTGAGGCTCGCCCCGCCGATCACCGCCGCGGCGATGACGTTCAGCTCCATGCCGACGCCGAAGGTGGGCTGGGCCGAGCCGAAGCGGGCCATGTAGATGACGCCGGCGACGCCGCACAGAGCCGAGCAGAGGGTCGTCGTCAGGAACACGACCTTCTTGGTGCGGATGCCGGAATAGGCCGCCGCCTTTTCGTTGCTGCCGGTGTAGAAGACCTTGCGGAAGGCCGTCGTGCGGCGCAGCACGAAGTCGGACACGGCCACGAAGACGACGAAGATGATGATGACGACCGGGATGCCGGCGACCGCGCCCTGCCCGATGAACTTGAACTCGGGCGGCAGCGTGAAGAGCCCGATCGGCCGCCCGCCGGTGCCCAAGAGACAGAAGCCGCGCGCGATCACCATCACGGCCAGCGACACGATGAAGTGGTGGAGGCCGACCTTCGTGACGAAGAAGCCCATGGCCGCACCGATGGCCGCGCTCGCCGCGATGGCCGCCGCGGAGGCGAGCCAGGGATCGACGCCCGAAAGAAACAGGAGGCCGGCGATCACCATGGCCAGCGCCGTCACCGAGCCGACGGACAGATCGATGCCGCCCGAGATCAGGAGGACGGTCATGCCGACGACGACGATACCCTCCACGGCGAAGGCCATGGCCATCGCGCGCATGTTGTCCCAGGTCAGGAAGTAGGGCGAAGCGAAGGACATCACGAGGAACAGGAGCGCGATGATGAGGATCAGTCCCGTCTCGCGCATCTTCAGGAGATGGCCGATCCGAATGCCCTGCCCGGCCGTCTCGCTTATTCCCGCCGGCGCCTCTGCCACTCTCTGCGTCCTCATGCCGCCCTCTCCTGC
Source organism: Antarcticirhabdus aurantiaca (assembly GCF_009765365.1). GTDB lineage: Bacteria > Pseudomonadota > Alphaproteobacteria > Rhizobiales > Rhizobiaceae > Antarcticirhabdus > Antarcticirhabdus aurantiaca. Next base: position 60,295 of record NZ_VTOM01000026.1, on the reverse strand, counting down.
TCGTCGGCCAGCGACGCCAGCACCATGATGTTCTCCTCGGTCATCCGGTCCCCGGTGACCTCTCCCGCGATCCGCCCCTCGCGCACGACCAGCACGCGGTCGCACAGGCCGATCAGCTCCGGCAGCTCCGACGAGATGACGAGGATGCCGACGCCGCTTCGCGCGAGTTCGCGCAGGATGCGGTGGATCTCGGCCTTGGCCCCGACATCGACGCCCCGCGTCGGCTCGTCCAGGATGATGACCTTCGGCCCGACCGATAGCATCTTGGCGATCGCGACCTTCTGCTGGTTGCCGCCCGACAGCGTCGAGACGGGGTCGGAAACATTGCCGCATTTCAGCGCGAGCTTGCGGCCGAGCTCCTCGGCCTGGCCGCGCTCGCGGCGCTCGCTGACGAGACCGAAGCGCGTGCCGACGCGCTCCACGGCGAGCGCCGAGACGTTGGCGGCGACCGACAGATCGAGGAACAGCCCGTCGCCCTTGCGGTCCTCCGAAAGGTAGACGATCCCCGCCGCGATGCTGTCGGCGTAGGTCTTCAGCCGGAGCGGCCGGCCATGCAGGCTCACCTGCCCCGTGACCTGCCCTTCGAGCCGGCAGATGCCCTTGACGATCTCGCTGCGTCCGGCGCCGATCAGCCCGCCGATCCCGAGAATCTCGCCCTTCCGCAGCTCGAAGCTGACATCGTGGAAGGCACTCGCCTCGCTGAGGTTCTCGACCGCGAGCACCACCTCGCTTGAGCGTTCGTCGTCGGTGAGCTTGTCAGGGTAGAGGCTGTCGAGCACGCGCCCGACCATCGAGGCCACGACCTCTTCGGGCGTGGTTTCCGCGACGTCGAGCGTCCTGACGTAGCGGCCGTCGCGCATGACGGTCACGCGGTCGCAGTTCTGGAAGATTTCGGCCATCCGGTGCGAGATATAGATGATGCCGATGCCCTCCGCCGCGAGGCTGCGGATGATGACGAACAGCCGGTCGGCCTCGCGCTCGGTCAGCGCGGCGGTGGGCTCGTCGAAGATCAGGATGCGGCAGTCGAGCGTCAGGGCCTTGGCGATCTCGACCAGCTGCTGCTGGGAGATCGACAGGTCGCGCACCATCGTCGCGGGGTCGATGTCGCCGAGCCGCCGGATGATCGCGTCGGCGCGCCGCTCCAGGGCGCGATAGTTCATCAGGAGCGACCGGCTGCTGTTCGTCACCGACATGAAGATGTTCTCGGCGACCGAGACGTCCGGGCAGAGGGCGATCTCCTGGTGGACGAAGCCGATGCCCATCCGCTGGGCCTCCAGCGGCGAACCGATCACGACGGGCCGGCCGTCGAGGCAGATTTCACCGCTGTCGGGCTGGAGGATGCCGTCGATGATGTTCATCAGCGTCGACTTGCCCGCGCCGTTCTCGCCGGCCAGGGCGTGGATCTCCCCGGCCCGCAGTTCGAACTGGGCGTCCCGAAGGGCGCGAACCGGTCCGAACGACTTCGCAAGGTTGGAGACTTTCAGGAGAACGGGTTTGTCCACGGCCTGGCTCTTCGCGAGAAAGGGAAACCTTTGGCATCCGCGCCGCGAGGGGCGCGGATGCGGCGTCGCCCGAGCCTAGTTCGGATCGCGGCCTTCCATGTACTTGTTGAGGTCGAAGGAGTCGGCGTTCTCCTTGGTGATCACCGCGAAGCCATTGTCGGCGAAGGGGATCGCCATCGGGTTGGCGCCGGAGGTCTTGTAGTCGTTGAACGGGTCGATGAGATCGGGATGGGCCGCCATGAAGGTGGCGACGAAGCCGAGATAGCCCTGCATGCCCTGGTTCGGGTTCAGCGCCATGTGGATGTTGCCGGCCTTGATCTGCTCCAGCGTCGCCGGCGTGATGTCGGCGTGCATGATCAGCACATCCGCGTTCGCTTCGAGAACCGCCGCGACCGCGCCTTCGGCCGACCCGGCCTCCGGGATCCAGAGGGCCTTGAGGTTGGGATTGGCCTGAAGCATCGAGGCGACCGCGCGGTTGGCGACGGTGGCATCCTGGTTGGACGCCTGGCGCCCGACCAGCTTCATGTTCGGATAGGTCTTCTCCATGTAGTCGATCAGAGCGGTGACGCGCAGGTCGTGGTTGCTCTGGCCGGGATTCTCCAGAACCGCGTACTCGGCGCTGTCGCCGACCTGGCGGACGATCTCCTCGGCGGCGAACTTCGCCTCCGCCAGGTTGTCCGAGGTGATGTAGGAGACGCGCTTGGAGTTCGGGGAGTCGGCCGCGAAGGTGACGACGCTCGTGCCGTTGTCGACGGCGCGGTTGATCGGGTCGATGAACGGATCGGCCTGCATGGGATGCAGGAGGATGCCGGCCGGCCTCTTGATCAGGTCCTGCTCGAACGATGCGATCTGCTTGGCGATGTCGTAGTCCGGCGTTCCCGAAAACACGGCCTGGCAGCCCATCGCCTCGGCCGCCTGCTTGAAGCCCTGATAGACCGGGATCCAGTAGGGGTGCGCCGAGACCATGACGTTCATCACGTAGGTCTCGTCGGGCTTGCACTGGAACTTGCTCTGCGCCGCGGCGGTGCCTGCCACCGTCAACGACAAGGCCATCGCCAGGCCGGATGCGGCCAGCATGAGCGTCTTCATATCGTCCTCCCGAAGAAATCCGTCCCCCGAGCCCGCTCCCACGGACTCTCTGCAAGAAAATTCGCTTATCGATAAATCTTGCAAGACGAGTTCTACCCGTGGCTGCTCCCACCCGTCAACTGCTCCGATGGAAAAATCATTTACTGAAATTTATTTCACCTTGATGCGGCAGAGCGGATTGCCTGAGATGTTCAAAGGCCGGCCGCGGGACGCGCTTCTCAACGAGACTACGCTTCTGCGACCACCGACTTCGGCGAAACTTACTCCTTGAACGAAACCGTCATGGCGAAGAGCGCGGTCTACGACGCCTGCGGCAAGCGGGTCGGCCAGGCCGAAGAGGACACCGTTCGAAGACGGCCGCCGCCTCCGGACCGGGCTGGCGACGCAGTTCCGAGATTCGCGGGGCGAGGCTCGTTTGCCGGCTTCGGGAGCGCGGCGATCGGCATTCCGGCCGATCGGCAGGAACGCCGCCCGGCCTCGCGTTGTTGACGAGGAGGCGCGACTGTCCCTAGTCTGGGGCGGGCGCCGTCTACGACCGACGATACAGGGGAGAACGCATGACCAAGACCTGGAAGAAGCCGCAGATGTGCCAAGTCGCCGCCGGCTTCGAGATCACGCGCTACGCAGAAGCCGAGATCGCCGTTCGCAAGGACGGCCGCAAGTAATTCTTGCGTCTATGCTTGGCAACGGCTCGCGGCCGGTGCCGCGGGCCGTTTCTTGTTCGGGGTTTGACGCGACGTGCGACTGAAGATCCTGGGATCGGCCGCGGGAGGCGGCTTCCCGCAATGGAACTGCAACTATCGGCTCAGCCGGGCCGCGCGCGCCGGCGAGCTGCGACCCCGCCTTCAATCGAGCCTGGCCGCCACGTCCGGCGCGGATGCGGGATGGGTGCTGTTCAACGCCTCGCCGGACGTCCGCCAGCAGATCAACGAGACTGTCGAGCTCCAGCCCGCCCCCGACGCGCCGCTGCGCTCGACGCCGATCCGCGCCGTCGTGCTCACCAACGCCGACGTCGATCACCTCGCCGGGCTCCTGTCGCTGCGCGAGCGTCAGCCCTTCCATCTCTACGCCACGGCGCGGGTGCTCGCCGTCCTGGCGGCCAACCCGATCTTCCGCGTCCTCGATGAAGCCGTCGTGCGGCGGCTGTCCGTCGAGCTCGGGCAGCCCTTCGCGATCGAAGGGCCACAGGGTCCGACGGGGCTGACGGCCGAGCTCTTCGCCGTGCCCGGCAAGGTGGCGCTGTTTCTGGAAACGGGCCGGGCCGAGACGGATTTCGAGGCCGATCCGGAAGACACCGTGGGCGCACGCATCTCCGATGCGCAAGGGCGCTCGGCCTTCTACGTCCCGGGCTGCGCCCGCGTCGACGCCGACTTCCTCCGCCGCATTGCGGGCGGCGACCTCCTCCTGTTCGACGGAACCGTGTTCGCCGACGACGAGATGGCCGCGGCCGGGGTCGGCACGAAGACCGGCCGCCGCATGGGCCACCTGCCGATCGGCGGCGAGGACGGTTCGCTGCGGGCCCTGGAGCGGGCCGAAGTCGCGCGCCGCGTCTTCGTCCACATCAACAACACCAATCCCATCCTCGACGAGGCCTCGCCCGAGCGCCGGACGGTCGAGCGGGCGGGCTGGGTCGTCGCCTTCGACGGCATGGAGATCACGCTGTGACCGCCGACTTTCGCCTCGACCGCACGCTTTCAGCGCCGCAGCTCGAAGACGTGCTGCGCCAGGTCGGCGCCGAGCGCTACCACATAAGGCACCCCTTTCACCGCTTGATGGTGGACGGCGCGCTGACGCGCGGCCAGATGCAGGCCTGGGCGCTGAACCGCTACTGCTACCAGGCGACGATCCCGGCCAAGGACGCGATCATCCTGTCGCGCATCGAGGACCGTGCCCTGCGCCGCGCCTGGCGCGAGCGCATCGTCGACCATGACGGCGACGCGACCTCGCCGGGCGGGATCGAGCGCTGGATCCAGCTGGCCAGGGGCCTGGGGCTCGACGCCGAGGTCGTGGCCTCCCAGCGCCTGGCGCTGCCCGCGACGCGCTTCGCCGTTCTGGCCTATCTGCGGCTCGTGGAGAAGCGCACGCTTCTGGAGGCGATCGCCTCCTCGCTGACGGAGATGTTCTCGCCGCAGGTCATCGGCGAGCGCGTCTCGGCCATCCTGCAGCGGTATCCCTACATCGACGCGGACACGCTCGGCTACTTCACCCCGCGCCTCACCCAGGCGCCCCGCGACGTCGACGTGGCGCTCGCCTACGTGCGCGAGCATGCCCGCACCCAGGACACGCAGCAGCAGGTCGTGGACGCGCTGATCACCAAGTGCGACATCCTTTGGAGCATGCTCGACGCCCTGCATTTCGCCTATGTCGAGCCGCGCTTCGTTCCGCCCGGCGCCTTCGTGCCCGAGGATGCGGGATGACCCGGCCGCAGCGCCCGATCGCCGGCGCGCAGTCGCGGCCGGCCCTGCCGCGCCACGTGCGCATGCACTTCGACGAGCGGCGCGGCGCCTGGGCGCTGTTGTCGCCGGAAAAGGTGCTCTGGCCCGACGAGATCAGCCTGGCGATTCTGCGCCGCTGCGACGGCCGGTCGGAGGCCGGTGCGATCGCCAGATCACTGGCCCTCGACTACGAGGCGGACGAGGACGAGGTGCTGGCCGACGTGCTGGCCTTCCTGCAGGACTGGAGCGATCGCATGGTGGTGCGGCTGTGAGCGAGGCGGGACCCGGCCTTCCGATCGGCATCCTCGCCGAGCTCACCCACCGCTGCACGCTGCAATGCGCCTACTGCTCGAACCCGCTCGAACTGTTGAAGGCCGACAAGGAGCTCGGCACCGCCGAGTGGCGATCGATCTTCGAGCAGGCGGCCGATCTCGGCATCCTCCAGGTTCACCTGTCGGGCGGCGAGCCGATCCTGCGGCCCGACCTCGCCGAGCTCGTGGGCGTGCTGGCCTCGCGCGGCCTCTATTCCAACCTCATCACCGCCGGCGTCGGCCTCGACGAGACGCTGACGGCGCGGCTGGCCGCGGCCGGGCTCGATCACGTGCAGATCTCGTTCCAGGGCGCCCGCCCGGAAACGACGGAGGCGATCGGGCGCCTGCGCGGGAGCCACGAGAAGAAGCTCGCCGCCGCGCGCGCCGTGCGGGCGGCAGGCCTGCCCCTCACCGTCAACGCGCCGATCCACCGGCGCAACATCGAGGAGGTCGAGCTGTTCATCGACCTCGCGCTCGAGCTCGGGGCGGAGCGCCTGGAGATCGCCAATGTCCAGTATTACGGCTGGGCGCTCCTGAACCGGCCGGCGCTGATGCCGCCGCGCGAAGCGGTGGAGCGGCAGATCGGGATCGTGGAGGCCGCCCGCGCGGCGCTGCGCGGCGTTCTCGCCATCGACTTCGTCGCGCCGGACTATTATGCGAGCTTCCCCAAGGCCTGCATGGGCGGCTGGGCGCGCGACGCCTTCATGATCACGCCCGACGGCACGGCGATGCCCTGCCACGCCGCGGCCTCGATCCCCGGCCTGCGCTTCGACAACGCCGCCCGGCTTCCCTTGACCGAGATCTGGAACCGCTCGCCCGCCTTCGAGGCCTATCGCGGCACCGGCTGGATGAACGAGCGCTGCCGCGGCTGCGAGCGGCGCGACATCGACTTCGGCGGCTGCCGCTGCCAGGCCATGGCCCTGACGGGCGACCCGACCGAGACCGACCCCGCCTGCTCCTTGTCGCCCCTCCACGCCCACGTCCTGGCCCTCGCCGAGAGCGACGCCGCGAGCGCCGAAGCCACCATCCACCCCCGCCGCATCGGCGGAGCGCGGGCCGGCGAGCTGACGCGATAACCGTCAAACGAAGAAACCCCCGGATCGCGAGATCCGAGGGTGCCGATGCTCCGGCCGCACCGCGAGGATGCGACCGGCAATGCCTTCGCCGCTTACTGGAAGAGGCGGAGGAGCTGCTGGGCCGACTGGTTGGCGATCGAGAGCGCCTGCACGCCGAGCTGCTGCTTGACCTGCAGAGCCTGGAGCTTGGTCGACTCTTCCGACATGTCGGCGTCCACGAGGTTGCCGACGCCCTTCTCGATCGTGTCCATCAGCGTCTGCGCGAACTCCTTCTGGAGGTCGATGCGCTTGGCCGTGGAGCCGAGCTTGGCGGCGGCGGCCGTTACGCTCTTGGCGGCCGAGTCAACGATGTTGACGTAGGCTTCGATCGCCTGCTTCTGCTGCGAGGTCGTCAGCGAGGTGAACGCGACGCTGGTGAGGTCAATGTCCACGACCGAGACCGTGTTCGAGCCAGACGTGTTGACGACGTTCGAGATCGCCAGGCTGCCGTCGCCGGCCGTCGCCTTCGTCAGCTTCAGGTTGCCGCTGACGTCCGAGGCGGTGACCGCCGCGGCGAGGCCGGCATTCTGAAGAGCCTTGTTGACGACGGTGGCGAATTGGGTGCCCGAGGACACGGTGCCGGCGGAGCCGCCGAGGGCCGCGTCGACAGTCGCCTTGTTGATCGTCACCTTCGTCGCCGTGCCGCCGTCGATCGCGAGATCGAAGGTGAGCGCGTCCCCGTCATCGAACACCATCGGACCGGAGAAGGTCGAGCCGGCCAGGGCCGACGCGTTCGTGGCAGTCGCCACAGCATCGCGGCCGGCGTTCGAAACGTTCGCCGTCAGGAAGCCGGCGGTCGAGCTAACGGCGCCGTTGCCGTCGAGCGAGACGAAGTTGTCGAAGGCAATACCCGCGCCGGAGCCCAGGGCCGTCGTGTTGAAGCGGATCGTGTTACCCGCTGGGTTCGCAACCGTCACCTTACCGGCGCCATAGGCCGTATCGAAGGCCGACTGAAGGTTGTTCTTCATGTCGGTGACGTTGGCGGCCGAAGCGATCGTCACCGTCTTCTTGTTGGCGATCGGCGCGCCGGTCACCGCATCCGGCGTGTAGAGCGTGACTTCGAACTGCAGGCGGTCGCCGGCGTCGTAGCCGGTGGCGTCGTAGGTGAAGTCGATGTTCTTCGAGGTACCGGAGCCTGCCACCACGCCCGCAGTGATGTGGGCGCCGAGATGCGACTGCGTCGAGAGGGTGCCGTCGTTGTCGGTATCGATGAAGGTCTGCGACAGGATGCCGAAGTTCTTGTTCGGACCCTCGCCGACGGTCGAGAAGGTCAGCTTCTCGGCACCGCCCGTGATATCGGCCACGACGTTGACCTTACCGGCGCCGAGGATGGTGCCGTCGCTGATCTTCGTCGCCGACGCGATGGCGGTCTTCAGATCGGTGGCGAAGGCGGCGGTGGCGGCAACGCCGCCGTTGGTCAGAGCAACGGTCGTCTCGTAGGTCTCGCCGTCGTACTGGAAGCGGAACTTCAGAGAGTCGCCGACATCCTGCGAGGCGGTAGCCGTGAGGGCGTTGACCGGGCCGGTCGTCGCCGCCGCGGACGTGCCGAAGCCGCCGTTCGGGACCATGCCGAGGTTGGAGGTGGTCACGCCGTCACCGTCCACGGCCGCAAGGCTGGTGACCGCAATGGAGGAACCAGCGCCAGTGGCGTCCGACGTGAACTTAATCTTGTTTGTCGTGGGGTCGATCGTGGCCGTGACGCGGCCAGCGCCGACGGCGGCATCGATCGCATTGTTGAGGTCGGTTTCAAACGTAGCGCGCGTGGCGACGTTGGTCAGGGCGACGCGAACCGCAGCCGGCGCACCACCGTCGACGGCGATGTTGAAGGTCAGCGAGTCGTTGACGTCAGCGCCGGTCGCGCTCCAGGTGCCGAGGGTGACCTCACCGGCCTTGACGGTGCCGACCGAGAAGCCGGCCGTCGAGACGGCGGTGTCGAGGCCCTGCTTGGCCGGAGCCGGACCGGAAGCCGCATTGCCGCCGAAGCCGAGGCCGAGAGAGACCTGACCGTCGAGGATGCCGTTGGCGTTGGCGTTGGCGTCGAAGAGCTTCACGTCCGAGATGTCGACGGAGATAGTACCGATCGAGATCGAGCCGCTTGCCGAGCGCGAGAAGGAGGCGACGACCTCCTTGGAGGCGCTATAGGTCGAGTTGTTGGACGAGTCGACCGAGAGCCAGTTCTCGCCCGAGAACGAGGCGCCGCCGGCGATCGACTTGAGCTGGTTCTGGAGATCCTTGATCTCCTGCTGCAGCTTGGTGCGGTCGATGCCTTCCTGGCGTGCCGAAGTGATTTTGGCGGAGAGCTCGTCCAGAACGTCCTTGGTCGAGTTCAGAGCTTCGTAAGCGACGTCGACGGTGGCGGCGCCGAGGCCGAGCGCGTCCTTGACGGTCGCGAGCGACTTGTTGTCGGACTTCAGGGTCGTGGAGATCGACCAGTAGGCCGCGTTATCCTTGGCCTCGCCGATCTTGTAGCCGGTGGAGATGCGATTCTGGGTCGCATCCATGGCATTGTTGGTCTGCTGGAGGGTGCGCAGCGCCGTAAGGGCGGCCGCGTTGGTGTTCACGCTGGTCATGTTTGGGGAAGTCCCTGATACGTAACACGTAGGGACATGCGGCCTGGCCGCGATCGGCAGAGCGGATGCATCTCCTCGACCGCTGCATCGCGGTCGCTGCCGATGAGCTGAAGCTAGTCGTCGACGGTGAAGAATTGCCTAACCGGCGCTCGGATCGGTCACGCAGACTTCGTTTCGCCCCGCGCTCAGGTCCAGTCGTCGAGCGTGCCGAGAAGCTTGTAGCGTGCGTGCTTCTCCAGGGCTTCCTTGCCCGCCTCGAAGGCGTCCGCCTCGCTGGCATAGGCCATCGGCCCCTCGCGCTCGACGGTTCCCGCCTCGCGGCTCCGGATGCGCCAGTGCCATCCTTCCGGCTCGCCCGGCACCGCCTCGACCTCCAGCGCGTACAGCTTCTCGACTTCGTCCGGGATGCTCAAGGATGGTTCTCCGCACCGATACCGACCTGAGGACGAGATAGGGCGCGATCGCGTCGCGACCTCCCGTCGGGAGCGCGGCTTCGACGGAACGGGAGCCGCGAGGCGAAAGGGATCGGGCATCGGGGCTTGAACGCTTCCGTCAAGCTGGCGGCCTGCCCCCTCCCCTCGCCTCCTCTTTCGTCTCGCGGAGCGGCGGGGAAACTGAAGCAGCTCGGCGGTTTCATTCCGGCGCGCCGTCGACCCGTCACCGCAGCCGCTTGCCCGAGGCGTCGAAGACGCGCATGTCGCTCGGGTCGCAGGCAATTGCGAGGCTCGTGCCGGCGGCCGGCACGGGGCCCCGGCCGGCCTCGACCACGAGCGAAAGATCCGGGCCGCATTGGCCATAGAGATAGGTCGTGCCGCCGAGGAACTCGGCGAAGTCGACGGTGAAGGGAAGGCCGGGCTCGTTCTCGCGCGCCGGGCGCAGGTGCTCGGGGCGGATGCCGAGCTTGACGTCGAGCCCCGGGCCGGCGCGGGTGCCGAGCGCAGGCGCCGGCAGGCGGCTGTCGCCGACGAGGAGGCTTGCCCCCTCCAGGCGGGCGTCGAGGACGTTCATCTTGGGAGAACCGATGAAGCCCGCGACGAAGAGGTTGTCGGGATCGTCGTAGAGCGCGGCGGGCGAGCCGACCTGCTCGACGCGGCCGGCGCGCAGGACCACGATCCGGTCCGCGAGGGTCATCGCCTCGGTCTGGTCGTGGGTGACGTAGATCATCGTGTTGCCGAGACGGCGGTGCAGCTTGGCGATCTCGATGCGCATCTCGACGCGCAGCTCCGCGTCGAGGTTGGAGAGCGGCTCGTCGAACAGAAACACCTGCGGATCGCGCACGATCGCCCGGCCGATGGCGACGCGCTGGCGCTGGCCGCCGGAGAGCTGGCCGGGCTTGCGGTCGAGAAGCGGCTGGAGGTGCAGGATCTCGGCGGCCGCCCCGACATCGCGCGCGACCGCGGCCTTCGGGCGGCCGGCCATGCGCAGGCCGAAGCCCATGTTCTCCGCCACCGTCATGTGGGGGTAGAGCGCGTAGGACTGGAACACCATCGCGATGCCGCGGCGCGAGGGGTCGACATCGGTGACGTCGCGCCCGCCGATGGCGATCTCGCCCTCGCTCACCTCCTCGAGCCCCGCGATGGTGCGCAGCAGCGTCGACTTTCCGCAGCCGGAGGGCCCGACGAAGACCACGAACTCGCCCGGGCGGATGTCGAGGTCGATGTTTTTCAGCACCTCGACGGCGCCGAAGCTCTTCGACACGCCCCGCAGCTCCAGCCCGCCCGCCCTGGCCGCCGGGTGGCGCGCCGGCGCGCTCACGCCCCCTCCTCCTGCCGGATCCAGACCAGCATCTCGCCCGGCGCCCGGTTGTCCCAGGCATAGTAGGGCACGGCGAGGATGGTAGCCGCGGCGCGCGAAGGGGCCTCGGTCCGGTAGAGCGGCCCTCCTGCGTCGGCCGCCTCGCGCGAAGCCTCCGCGACCAGCGCCACCGCCCCGCCGAGGTCCTCGGCCGGCTCGCAGCGGAAGGCGCTGCCCGGCCGCAGCACCACGGAGTTCAGGAAGGCGCCGTTGTCGGCCTCCTCCAGGCAGTAGACGAGCGGCCCGCGCTGGAGCGCGACGCGCCCCTGGTCGGCGCCGACCTTGGGGTGGGCGCGCAGGCGCTCGACCGGCATGTCGATGTCGAGCTCGACGACGTCGCCCGCGGCCCAGACGCGGCGCAGCGTCAGGTAGCCGTTCGCCGTGCCGGCCGCGAGATCCACCGGCTCGCGGTTGACGTGCACCGACACGCCGGGCGACCAGCCCGGCAGGCGCAGATGCAGGGCGAACTCGGCCGGCGAGGCCAGGTCGACGGTCAGGCGCACCGCGCCGTCGGCGGGGTAGCGCGTCTCCTGCGCGATCCGCACCTTGATGCCCGCCGCCTCCAGCTCGGCGATGCTCTCGCAGTAGAGGTGGACGGCGATCTCGTTCTCGGCCTCGCCGTAGATGTAGGTGCCGACCGAGGCGACGAGGCGGGCGATGTTGGGCGGGCAGCAGGGGCAGCGGTGCCAGCGCCAGCGATGGTGGCCGCCGCGGCTTTCCAGCGGATTTTCGTAGAAGAAGGTCGTCCCGTCCAGCGAGAGCCCGGCAAGCGCGCCGTTGTAGAGCGCCCGCTCCATCACGTCGGCATAGGCGCGGTCCGGCCCGGGGCCGAGCATCCGGCTCGCCCAGAAGACCAGCGACACGGCCGCGCAGGTCTCGGCATAGGCGGTCTCGTTGGGCAGGTCGTAGTCGAAGGTCAGGCCCTCGTTGAAGTGCGAGGGCCCGAAGCCGCCGGTCACGTAGAGGTTCTTGTCGGTGAGGTGCTCCCAGAGCGAGCGCAGCGCCGGCTGGAGCGTCTCGTCGCCGAACTCGGTGGAGACGTCGGCCATGCCGGAATAGAGATAGGCGGCCCGCACCGCGTGGCCGACGACGCGGCGCTGGTCGCGCACCGGCTCGTGGCTCTGCGTGTATTCGTGGCTGCCGAAGTAGTAGTCCTTCGGCCCCTCGCCCCGCTTCTCGGCCTCGCGGTCGAAATAGTGCGGCGCGCGGCCGCGCTGGTCGACGAAGAACTTCGCCAGGTCCAGGTAACGCTGCTCGCCGGTCGCGCGGCCGAGCCGGACGAGGGCGAGCTCCACCTCGGGATGCCCGCAATAACCGGGGATCTCGCCCTCGCCGGTGCCGAAGACGTCGATGATGTGGTCGGCGTAGCGCGCCATGATGTCCATCAGCCGGCGCTTGCCGGTGGCGTGGTAGTAGGCGACGGCGCCCTCGATCAGGTGCCCCGCGTCGTAGAGCTCGTGGCAGTCGCGCAGGTTGGTCCAGCGCTTGCCGGGCTGGATGCGCTGGTACCAGGAATTGAGGTAGCCGTTCTCGTCCTGGAGGCGCGCATAGGCCTCGATCACCGCGTCGACGCGCGCTTCGAGGGCCGGGTCGGGCTTGCGGAACAGGGCATAGGCCGCCGTCTCGATGCTCTTGCCGAAGTCGGAGTCCCAGAACATCTGTGTGGAAACGGTGCTGTTGTTCTGGAACGGGATGCGGATGCCGGGATTGGGCCGGTCCGGATCGATCTGGTCGAGCATGCCGGCTTCGATGCAGCGGTCGAGCAGCGTGTGGGCGGTGACGGTCGCGACGGTGTCGATGCGCGGGCCGAAGAATCCCCCGACGCGCACCTGATGGACGGCGGGCGGGCGGAACTTCGACTTCGGGCGAACGGCGTCGCGGGCGATGTCGGCGTGCTGGTTCATGGGATGTGACCTTCGGTGGTTCACTTCACCGCGCCGGCCGTCAGGCCGCGGATGTAGAAGCGCTGGAGGGACAGGAACAGGAGGAGGCAGGGGACCATCATCAGCGTCACGCCCGCCTGGAGCGCGCCCCAGTCGATCGAGCCGAAGCGGCCCTGGCGCACCACCATCATCATGACGGGGAGCGTGTAGTTGCGCTCGTCGGTGAGGAACACGAGGGCGGCGAGGAACTCGTTCCAGGCGTTGAGGAAGGCGAAGAGGCCGACCGAAACGATGCCGGGCAGCGCCAGCGGCGTGAGCACCCGAAGGAGGAGCTTGAGCCCCCGCACCCCGTCGATGCGCGCGGCCTCCTCGATCTCCTTGGGGATCGCGTCGAAGGCGTTCCGCATCATGAAGACGGAAAAGGGCAGCTGCAGCGTGACGTAGATGAGGACGAGGCCGACCAGCGTGTTCTGGAGGCCGAGCTTGGCCAGCACCAGGAAGAGCGGCGTCAGGATCGACTGGAAGGGCACCATGATCGTCGCGAGGATCATGACGAAGACGAGGCTCTTCAAGGGGAAGCGGTAGCGCGAGAAGCCGTAGCCGGCGAGCACCGAGACGAGGATGGTCAGCGCGGCGGTCGCGAGCGCGACGATCAGCGAGTTGCCGGCATAGTGCCAGATGCCCTCGCCGAAGCCGTCGAGCCGGGCGAAGCTGTCGAGGCTCGGCCCCGCCTTCGGCCAGGGCGGCAGCGGCGGGTTCACCGCCTCGGCGGCCGGGCGGAAGGCGGCGAGCACCAGGAAGGCGATCGGCGCGAGGAACAGGACCGCGACGAGGATGCCGGCGAGGTGGAACAGCGCGCGGTGGAGGCGATCGGCCGGGCGCAGCCTCCTGCGGGGCCGGGGCGGCGTTGCACCGGCGGACGCGGCGGCGGGCGTGTCGAGGGCGAGGCTCACCGCGCCTCCTCCTTGTCCCGGAGGAGCCACATCTGGACGACGCTGAGCGCGACCAGGATGACGAGGAGCACCATCGACAGCGCCGCGCCGTAGCCGAGGCGGAACGACACGAAGGAGGTGTTGAAGATCCAGTAGACGGCCGTCACGGTCTGGTTCTGCGGGCCGCCGGCCAGGATGATGTAGAACTGGTCGAAGGCCAGCATCGAGCCCGAGACGCACAGGACCAGCGCCAGCGCGAAGGGCCGGCGGATCAAGGGCAGGGTGATGTGGCGGAAGCGCTGGAGCGCGCTCGCCCCGTCGATGCGGGCGGCCTCGGTGTAGTCGGCGGGAATGGACTGAAGGCCGCTCATCAGGATCACCATGTAGAAGCCGGCCATCTTCCAGACGACCATGACCGTCACCGACCAGAAGGCCGGATCGAAGGTGGCAAGGATGTTGACGCGGCCGCTCGTCAGCCCGAGCGCCTCGAAGAGCGCGGGAAAGAGGCCGGAATCGACGTTGGCGAGCCAGGCCCAGAGGAGGCTCGCCGAGGCGAAGCCGATCACCACCGGCAGGAAGAAGGCGGTGCGGTAGAGCGCGACGGCGCGGCCCGTGCCTTGCGCGAAGAGGGCGAGGGCGAGGCCCGTGCCCAGAAGCCCGATCGTGGCGAAGAGCGTGTAGTAGCTGGTGAAGCCGAGGGCCCGCCAGAAGGCCTTGTCGTTCCACAGGGCCTTGTAGTTGGCGAGGCCGATCCAGCGGGGCAGCCCGAGGAGCGGCCAGTTGTGCAGCGACATCCACACCGTCGTGCCGAGCGGCAGGACGAAGAACACGAGAACGAGCGCGAGCGCCGGCGCCACGTAGAGGAGGCCGGCAAGGTCGCGCCGCCGGCGCCTGGAACGTCGGGAGGAAACCGCCGGGCGCGCGGCAAGGGCCTGTCCGGTGATGGCCGACATGAGGCGAGCCTTTCTCCGCCGACGGGGCGTCGGGGCGAAGCTGTGGGATGATGGAGTGCGGCGGCGGGCGGACCGGGAGGCTGTCCGCCCGCCGCCGCGGCGACGTGTCAGCCGGCGGTGTCGATGATCGACTGCATGGCCGCCTGGCCCTCCTCGACCGCGGGGCCGATCGAGGCTTCGTCGCCGAAGAAGGCCTTGTTCAGCATGCTGATCCAGGGGCCGTTCGCGGAGTTGATGAGGTCGTTGAACACCACGGAATAGGGCGTCTTGCCGTTCGCCATGGCTTCCGCCGCGATGAGGTAGCGCTCGTCGAGCCCGGCGAGCGCCTCCTTGGCGACGTCGGCGCGCACCGGCAGCGAGCCGTTCCGGGCGAGCAGCGTCTGGCCTTCCGGCGAATAGGCGTAGTCGAGGAAGGCCTTGATCGCCTCCATCTTGTCCGTGCCGTTGGACACGACGAAGTTGTCGCCGCCCGCGAAGGAGGAGGAGCCGCCGTCCTTGCCGGGCAGGAAGGTCACGCCGTATTCGAGGTCGGGGAACTGCTCGTTGAGGGCGCCGATGGCAAACGCGCCGGAGGGCGAGATGCCGATCTTGCCGGTGGCGAAGGCGGCGAAGAAGTTCGAGCCCGTGTCGGTCTGCGAGCCCGCGGGCACGAGGCCGTCCTTCACCATGCCCTGGTAGAAGGCAAGGGCGTCGCGCATCTGCGGCGTGTCGATGGTCGCCTCTGTGCCGTCGGCGTTGAAGATGTCGCCGCCCGACGCCCAGATCAGCGGCGTGAAGGTGAAGATGTTGCAGCCGCCGCAATTGCCCGAGAAGTAGAAGCCGTCGACGCCGTTGCCGAGCGCGTCGACCTTCTCGGCGTCCGCGCGGATCTCGGCCCAGGTCGTCGGCCCCTTGTCCGGATCGAGCCCGGCCTCGCGGAAGAGCGTCTTGTTCCAGACGAGGACGGAGGAATCGGCCGAGAAGGGCAGGCCGTAGATGCGGTCCCCATAGGTGCCGACCGACAGGTGCGCCTTGGAGAGCTGGTCGAAGTAGGGCAGCGACTTCGCCAGATCCGTGATGTCCTGAAGCTGCCCGGACGCGGCGAAGGAGGGCGTGTAGATGAGGTCGAGCGAGAGCGCGTCCGGAGCCGTGCCGCCGGCCGCGGCGACGGCGTACTTCTGGACGAGCTCGTTGGTCGGGACGATCTGCAGCTCGGCCTTGTGCCCGCTCTGGCTCGCGTTGAAGGCGTCGACGAGCTTGGGCATGAAGGTCGAGCTGTCGGCGCGCGCCCAAAGGGTGAAGGTGTCGGCCTGCGCGCCCGGCGCGAAGGCGGAGACTGCGGCGGCGAGGGCGCCGAGCCGCGCGAAGTGGCGGATGATCATTGGTCTGCACTCCTCCCTGGATGCGCCCGCCCCTCGGCGGTGCGCGATTCATGTCTGCTGCGAGGCCCGCCCCGTTCCTCCCGGACGGCGCCTCGGCGACGGCTCGGCCTCAGCCGCCCGCGCCGCCGCAGGAGCGGCGCACCACGAGGCGGCACGGCAGTCGCCGCGTGCCCGGCTCGACCCGCTTCCCGTCGATCATGTCGAGAATCGTCAGGCCCGCCTGCCGGCCGACTTCCTTGAGCGCCATGTCGACGCTGGTCAGGGCCGGACGGGTCGCCTGCGCGAAGATCTCCCAGTTGTCGAAGCCGACGACGGCCACGTCGTCCGGCACGCCGACGCCCATCAGCGCCAGGGCGTCCATGAGGCCGCGGGCGATCTGGTCGTTTCCGCAGAATACGGCGTCCGGGCGCTCCGGTCCGGTCTCCGGCCCGAACAGGAGGCCGGCGGCGCGAAAGCCGAAATCCTCCGACCACTCGCCCGACAACGGCTCGCCGAAGGGCGAAAGGCCCGCCTCGGCCAGCGCCCGGCGCCAGCCGGCCTCGCGCATGGGGACGGCGGCGAAGCCGACCGGACCGGTGACGTGGGCGATGCGCCGACGCCCGAGCCCGGCAAGGTGCGCGACCGCGAGCGCGGCGCCCGCCTCGTCGTCCGGCTCGAAGCCGATGCCGCCCGGCGGCCGGGCCGAGTAGACGTGGACGACGGGCAGGCTCAGTCCCGAAAGGTCCAGCGGCAAGGCGCGATCGACGCGCTTGCCGGCGAGAACGAGCCCGTCGACGCACTTCTCCTGCATGGCGTCGAGGTTGACCCGCGCCCGCTCGGGATCGTCCTCGATGGCGCAGAGAAAGACCGACACGCCGCGATCGACCATGGCCTCCGAAAGGCCGGCCGCGACCGGCAGGGTGAAGCGACCGTAGGTGTCGTTGGTCAGAAGGCCGAGGGTGAAGGAGCGCTGCGAGACGAGCGCGCGGGCCATGGCGTTCGGCCGGAAGTTCAAGGCGCGGGCGGCGGCCTGAACCCGCTCGCGCGTTTGCGGCATCATGCTGCCGCGCTCGTTCAGCGCCTTGGAGGCCGTCGCGACGCTGACGCCGGCCATGCTCGCGACCTGCCGGATGGTGACGCGCCCGGCCCGACCAGGTGCATCGTCCTTGTCCGAAGGCGGATCGCCCGCAGGTTCCGAATCGTCAAGCGCCATTGTGTGCGTCGCAGAAAAACGTTTTCCTCAACCAAGGAAACCGTTTTCTTTGGTTGTTGTCAACGGAGAATTGTGGACTCGGGTAGCGGGATCCGGAATGCGGTGGATCCCTCGGTCCGTCTTGGCCGCTCGAGACTGGCCGGACCCCGCCCTTGCCGACCACCATCCCGACAAGGACCTTCGGCTCCTCGGTGGGGCACACGCAACAGGATACCGAAATAACGCAAAGGTCGAGCGGAAATCGATCGCGCCGACGCCCGAGCCTTCCGCGCCAGGGACATGGCCGGGCGCTCGCGCTTGCGCGCTTGGTTTGGTCCGGTCGGGGTCAGGGATCGGAGCGGACGAGGCGGCCCGTCAGCTCATTTCCAGGATGATCTGATCGACGGCGAGGCTGTCGCCGGGCGCGGCCGCGACACGGGCGACGGTGCCCGGCTTGGTCGCGCGCAGGATGTTCTCCATCTTCATCGCCTCGACCACGGCCAGCGGCTGGCCCGCCTCGACGCGGTCGCCCGCCTTGACGTGGAGCTGCGTGAGAAGGCCCGGCATCGGGCAGATCAGGAGCCGCGACAGGTCGGGCGGCGTTTTTTCCAGCATATGGGCCGACAGCTCGAAGAGCCGCGCCGTGCCGATCGTCGCCCGGTGAGTCGCGCCGCGCGCGACGAGGTCGAAGCCGCCGGGGCGCCGGCGCAGGCGCATCGCGACGGGCTCGCCGTCGATCGTCCCCTCGAAGACCGCCTGCCCCGGCCGCCAGGCGCTGCGCACCTCGGCGGACAGGCCGGCGAGATCGACGCGCCAGAGCCCCTCGCCTTCGCCGCGAACCCGAACGTCGTGCCGCGTGCCGCCGATCGAGACGATGCGGGCCTCCGCAATGGCGATCGGCCCGCCGAGCTGCCCCGACAGGCTCGCGTCGCGCGCCCGCCAGGCATGGTCCGCCACGGCCGCGACGACGGCGAGCCGGTGCCCGAGCGCCTCGGAGGCGGGCGCGCCGGAAAAACCCTCCGGATACTCCTCCGCGATGAAGCCCGTGGTCAGGTGCCCCTCGCGGAAGCGCGGGTGCTGCATCAGCGCCGACAGGAAGTCGACGTTGTGGCCGATGCCCTCGATCCGGAACCGGTCCAGGGCCTCGACCTGGAGGTCGGCGGCCGCCTCGCGGGTCTCGCCATGCGTGACGAGCTTGGCGATCATCGGGTCGTAGAAGCGCGAGATTTCCGAGCCCTCAGTGACGCCGTCGTCGACGCGCACCGTGCCGCCGTTCGGGCGCGTGCCGGCCGGCGGCGGCCCGTAGCGCACGAGGCGCCCGGTCGAGGGCAGGAAGCCGCGATAGGGATCCTCGGCATAGACGCGCGTCTCGATCGACCAGCCGTCGAGCCGCACGTCCTCCTGCGCGACGCGCAGCTTCTCGCCAGCCGCCACGCGGATCATCTCCTCGACGAGGTCGAGGCCGGTGACGAGCTCGGTCACGGGATGCTCGACCTGGAGGCGAGTGTTCATCTCGAGGAAGTAGAAGCTCTCTCCGCTCGGATCGGCGCCCGAGACGATGAGCTCCACCGTGCCGGCCGAGTGGTAGCCGACGGCCTTCGCCAGCGCCACGGCCTGCTCGCCCATGGCGCGCCGCATCTGCGGCGTCACGAAGGGCGACGGCGCCTCCTCCACGACCTTCTGGTGCCGGCGCTGGATCGAGCATTCGCGCTCGCCGAGGTAGAGCACGGTGCCGTGCTTGTCGCCGAGCACCTGGATCTCGATGTGGCGCGGCTCCTGAATGAACTTCTCGATGAAGACGCGGTCGTCGCCGAAGCTCGCGAGGCCCTCGCGCTTCACCGCCTCGAAGCCCTCGCGAACGTCCGCTTGCGTCCAGGCGAGGCGCATGCCCTTGCCGCCGCCGCCGGCCGACGCCTTCATCATCACGGGAAAGCCGATCTCACCCGCGATCGACACGGCGTCCTCGGTCGAGGCGATCTCCCCGAGATAGCCCGGCACGACGTTGACGCCGGCTTTCGCCGCGAGCTTCTTCGACTGGATCTTGTCGCCCATCGCCGCGATGGCCTCCGGCGGCGGCCCGACGAAGGCGATGCCGGCCTCGGCGCAGCTCCTCGCGAAGCTCTCGCGCTCCGACAGGAAGCCGTAGCCGGGATGGATGCAGTCGGCGCCGACCGCCTTCGCGGCCTCCAGGATCAGGTCGGCGCGCAGGTAGCTCTCGGCGGCCGGCGCCGGCCCGAGCCGCACCGCCTCGTCGGCCATCTGAACGTGCGGCGCCCGCGCGTCGGCGTCCGAATAGACCGCGACCGTCGCGATGCCCATCCGCTTGGCGGTCCGCATGACCCGGCAGGCGATCTCGCCGCGATTGGCGATGAGGATCTTCTTGAACACGGTGAACTCGATCCTTCGCGTTGAACTCAAGCCGGCGGCATGTTGTGGCCGAGGAGGCGGAGCACCCGCCCCGCGGCGTCCACGAGGTTGGTGCCGGGGCCGAAGATCTCCGCGACCCCCGCCGCGCGCAGCTCGGCATAGTCCTGCGCCGGGATGACGCCGCCCGCGACCACCCGGATGTCGGCCCGCCCGGCGTCCCGCAGGTGCCCGATCATCTCGGGGATCAGCGTCCGGTGGCCCGCCGCCAGCGAGGAGGCGCCGACGACGTCGACGTCGCTCTCGATGGCAATGCGCGCGGCCTCCTCCGGCGTCTGGAACAGCGTGCCCGGCACGACCTCGAAGCCGAGATCGCCGAAGACGGAGGCGACGAGGTTGGCGCCGCGGTCGTGCCCGTCCTGGCCCATCTTGGCGACGAACAGGCGCGGCGCGCGCCCGAGCCGCCGCGACACCGCCTCGACGCCCTCGCGCAAGGCCTGCCATTTCGGGTCCGCCCCTTGCGCCGCGCCGTAGACCCCGGAAACCGGCGTCGGCTTCGTCTCGAAGCGCCCGAAGACGTCCTCCATCGCCGCCGAGATCTCGCCGAGCGTCGCCCGCGCCCGCGCGGCTTCGATCGCAAGCTCCAGGAGGTTGCCCTCGCCCCGCGCCCCCTGGCGCAGGGCCTCCAGCGCCCGCCTGCAGGCCGCCTCGTCGCGCCCGCGCCGGTTCGCCTCCAGCCGCCGCACCTGCCCTTCGCGGACCAGATGATTGTCGACGGCGAGGATCTCCAGCGCGTCCGCTTCGCCCTCCGGCAGGCGATACTTGTTGACGCCGACGACGACGTCCTCGCCCCGGTCGATCCGGGCGGCCTTGGCCGCGGCGGCCTCCTCGATCATCGCCTTCGGCCAGCCGGCCGCGACCGCCTTGGCCATGCCGCCTTCGGTCTCCACGCGCTCGACGATCGCCCAGGCCGCGTCCGCGATCTCGCGCGTCAGGCTCTCGACGTAGTAGGAGCCGCCGAGCGGATCGACGACGTGCGGAATGCCGCTCTCCTCGGCGATCACGAGCTGGGTGTTGCGCGCGATCCGGGCGGAAAAGTCGGTCGGCAGCGCGATCGCCTCATCCAGGGCATTCGTGTGCAGCGACTGCGTGCCGCCGAGCACGGCCGCCATGGCCTCGATCGTGGTGCGGATGACGTTGGTGTGCGGGTCCTGCTCCTGCAGCGAAACGCCGCTCGTCTGGCAGTGGGTGCGCAGCACCTTGGAGCGCTCCTCCCGCGCGCCGAGCTGCGTCATCGCCCGGTGCCACAGGAAGCGCGCGGCCCGGAGCTTCGCGACCTCCATGAAGACGTTCATGCCGATCGCGAAGAAGAAGGACAGGCGCCCGGCGAAGGCGTCGACGTCGAGACCCCTGGTCTTCGCCGCCCGCACGTATTCCATGCCGTCTGCGATGGTGAAGGCGAGCTCCTGCACCTGCGTCGCCCCGGCCTCCTGCATATGGTAGCCGGAAATCGAAATGGAGTTGAACTTCGGCATCCTCGCGCTCGTGAAGGCGATGATGTCCGCGACGATCCGCATCGAGGGCCCGGGCGGGTAGATGTAGGTGTTGCGGACCATGAACTCCTTGAGGATGTCGTTCTGGATCGTGCCCTCCAGCCGCTCCATCGGCACGCACTGCTCCTCCGCCGCCACGACGAAGAAGGCGAGAACCGGGATCACCGCCCCGTTCATGGTCATCGACACGCTCATTTCCCCGAGCGGGATGCCGTCGAAGAGGATCTTCATGTCCTCGACGGTGTCGATGGCGACCCCCGCCTTGCCGACGTCGCCGGACACGCGGGGATGGTCGGAATCATAGCCGCGATGGGTGGCGAGGTCGAAGGCGACCGACAGTCCCTTCTGGCCGCCCGCGAGGTTGCGCCGATAGAAAGCGTTCGACTCCTCGGCCGTCGAGAAGCCGGCATATTGCCGGATCGTCCAGGGCCGGCCCGCATACATCGAGGCCTTCACGCCGCGGGTGAAGGGCGCAAAGCCCGGCAGGCCGGGATCCCAGCCGTTCAAGTCCTCCGCCGTGTAGAGGGGCTTCACCGCGATGCCCTCGGGCGTTTCCCAGGTCAGGTCGCGTCCCCTGGTCTCCTTTGCGGCCAGGGCCTCCCAGTCGGCGCGCGTCGGTTTGTCGCCCATGGCTCGATCCTCCTTCAATGGCCGGCCGCCGGCGGCTCCATCAGCTCCACCAGGACGCCGCCCATGTCCTTCGGGTGCAGGAACAGGACGAGGCTGCCATGCGCTCCCGGCCGCGGCTCGCCGAGCGCCCGGACGCCGAGGCCGGCGAAGGCGTCCCGCGCCGCCTCGACGTCGGGCACCTCGTAGGCGACGTGATGCTGCCCGCCGGCCGGGTTGCGCTCCAGGAAGCCGCGCAGCGGCGAGTCCGCGCCGAGCGGGGCGATCAGCTCGATCTCGGTGTTGCCGGCCGAGACGAAGCAGACGCGAACGCCCTGGGGCTCCAGGTCGAAGGGCGCGCCCACCGCGTCCGTTCCGAACAGCGCGCGGTAGCGCCCGAGCGCCGCGTCGACGCTCGGCACCGCGACGCCGACGTGGTTCAGCCGGCCGAGCAGGCCCGCGCGGTCCCCGAAAGGTTCAGAGCGGGATGTTGTCATGCTTCTTCCACGGATTGGCGAGCTGCTTGTGCCTGAGCTTGCGCAGCGCCAGCGCGACGCGCCGGCGCGTCGCGCGGGGCATGATCACCTCGTCGACGAAGCCCTTGGAGGCCGCCACGAACGGGTTGGCGAAGCGCGCCTCGTATTCGGCGGTGCGGGCCGCGATCTCCTCCGGGCTCCTACCGCGGAAGATGATCTCGACAGCGCCCTTGGCGCCCATCACCGCGATCTCGGCGGTCGGCCAGGCATAGTTGAGATCGCCGCGCAGGTGCTTGGAGGCCATCACGTCGTAGGCCCCGCCATAGGCCTTGCGGGTGATCACCGTGATCTTCGGGACCGTCGCCTCGCCGTAGGCGAAGAGGAGCTTCGCCCCGTGCTTGATGATGCCGTTGTGCTCCTGGCCGACGCCCGGCAGGAAGCCGGGCACGTCGACGAAGGTGACGATGGGGATCTCGAAGGCGTCGCAGAAGCGCACGAACCGCCCCGCCTTCTTGGAAGCGTTAATGTCGAGGCAGCCGGCGAGCACCGTCGGCTGGTTGGCGACGAAGCCGACCGTGCGCCCCTCGATCCGACCGAAGCCGGTGATGATGTTGCCGGCATGGGTGGGCTGGATCTCGAAGAACTCGCCGTCGTCGACGGTCTTCACGATCAGCTCGTGCATGTCGTAGGGCTGGCTCGCCGAGGGCGGGATCAGCGTGTCGAGGCTCGGCTCCAGCCGGTCGAACGGATCCTGGCAGGGTCGCACCGGCACGCCCGAGCGATTCGAGGCCGGCAGGAAGCCGATGAAGTCGCGCGCGGCGAGAAGCGCCTCGATGTCGTTCTCGAAGGCGCAGTCGGCGACGGCGGACTTGGTGGTGTGGGTGACGGCGCCGCCGAGCTCTTCCTGCGTGACGACCTCGTTGGTCACCGTCTTCACCACGTCGGGACCGGTGACGAACATGTAGGACGAGTCCTTCACCATGAAGATGAAATCGGTCATGGCCGGCGAATAGACCGCCCCGCCGGCGCAAGGGCCCATGATCAGGCTGAGCTGGGGCACGACGCCGGAGGCAAGGACGTTCCGCTGGAACACCTCGGCATAGCCGCCGAGCGAGGCCACGCCCTCCTGGATGCGCGCCCCGCCCGAATCGTTGAGGCCGATCACGGGGGCCCCGACCTTCATGGCCATGTCCATGATCTTGCAGATCTTCTGCGCGTGACGCTCGGACAGCGAGCCGCCGAAGACCGTGAAGTCCTGGCTGAAGACGAAGACCAGCCGACCGTTGATCGTGCCCGATCCCGTGACGACGCCGTCGCCGGGGATCACCTGGGTCTCCATGCCGAAGTCGGTGCAGTTGTGCTCGACGAACATGTCGAGCTCCTCGAACGAGCCCTCGTCGAGCAGCACCTCGAGGCGCTCGCGCGCCGTCAGCTTGCCCTTGGCATGCTGGGCGGCGACGCGGCGTTCGCCCCCGCCGGCCCGCGCGCGCGCACGCTTCTGTTCGAAACCCGTCAGAATGTCCTGCATCCGCACCCTTTTCGGTGAACGCTTGGCATCGTCCTCGTCTTCTTCCAGCCGGACGGCGCCCGTGCAAATGTGGTGTTGCGAAGTTGCGAAGCGAACATTTTGCAAGGGGCGGTGAACCGTGGGAGATTACGTCGGCGCGGACCTGCGCGCCCTGCGGGCCTCGCAAGGCCTGCGCCAAGCCGAGATGGCCCGGCGCCTCGACATCTCCGTCAGCTACCTGTCCCAGCTCGAGAACGACGTCCGGCCCCTCACCGCGGCCGTCGCGGCGCGCCTGGCTGAAACCTTTCCGCTGGACTGGACGGACCGCCGCATGGCGAGGGGCCGCCGGGCCGCCTCGCTGGTCGACCTTCTCGACGATCCGCTGTTCGACGGCCTCGACGACCGTGGACGGATCCTCAAGGTGCTGGAGCGCCAGCCGGTCCTGGCGGAGCGGATCGTCCGGCTGCATTCCTCGTGGCGCGAGATGCAGGAACGCCGGTCGATGGCCGACGAGGAGCTCGCCGTCAGCGCGGCCGAGCGCGGACGCCTGCCCTGGGAGCGGGTGCGCGACTGGTTTCACGAGGCGGGCAACTACATCCATGCGCTGGACGTCGCGGCGGAAGCCCTGTCCGCCGAGATCGCGGGGGCGCCGCCGCGCGAAACCGACCTCGCGGCGTTTCTTCTCGCCCGGCACGACGTCGTCCTGCGCGACGACAGCAAGGCGATTGGCGACGGGGTCCTGCGCCGCTTCGACGCCGACAGCCGCCGGCTGACGCTCGGCCGCGCGCTTCCCCCCGAAACCCGGCGCTTCATGATCGCCAACCAGATCGCCCAATTGTCGTTCGGCGGCATCATCGCGCAGATCGTCTCGGCGTCAGGGCTTCCGAGCGTCGAGGAGCGCCATCTTCTGGAAGCCGGGCTCGCGAACTACGGCGCCTCGGCGCTGCTGATGCCCTACGGGCTCTTCCGGCGCCACGCCCGGCTCGTCAGGCACGACATCGACCGCCTGCGCGAGCGCTTCGCCACCAGCTTCGAGCAGACCTGCCATCGCCTGTCGATGCTGCAAAGGCCGGACGCGCTGGGCGTGCCCTTCTTCTTCTGCCGGGTCGACATGGCGGGCAACATCACCAAGCGCCATTCCGCCACGCGCCTGCAGTTCGCCCGGTTCGGCGGCGCCTGCCCCTTGTGGATCGTTCACGAAGCCGTCGCCATCCCCGACCGGGTCCTCGTCCAGCTTGCCGAGATGCCGGACGGGGTGCGCTACGTGTCCATGGCCAAGGGGCTGGTCAAGCCGTCCGGATCCTATTCCCGGCCGCCGAGGCGCTACGCCGTGGCGCTCGGCTGCGAAGCGGACCACGCCGCCTCGTTCGTCTACGCTGACGGGATCGACGTCGAGGGGCCGGGAACGCCGATCGGCGCGACGTGCCGCCTGTGCCCGCGGCGGGACTGCGATCAGCGCGCCTTTCCGCCGACCGAACGACCGATCGCGGTCGACATGCACCTGCGCCGCTTCGTGCCCTATCGCGTGCTTTGAAGCGCGCTCGGATCGCGCCGAGCCGCGCCCGGCTCCCGAGGCCGCAAGCAAGCGCATCAGCTTGCTTACCCCGTAGACCGGCATCCCGGGTCGAAATACGTCCTGCTGCCTTCGACTTGCAAGATCAGCCGGCATCTGCCGACACGCGAGACCTACCTATACATCCAAAATGTCCAAACAGATCGAACAGTCGGGGTGGAATGACGCATGCGCCCGATCAAGCCGGCGACATAAAACCTGAACGGGTATTGTACAGAAACCTCTACCTCAGAATGCGTAGTGGGTTATACTTAGCCGCATGATAAGCTAAGGATAAGCTCTGTCCCTTACAAGCGGTGCGCGAGTTCCATCCCAGCTCAGGAAACATGCGATTCCCGGGCGATAAAGGGTTTCATCGTCGTGCGCCTGACAATCAACGCAAAGCTTGCCGGCGCTTTTGCCGGCACACTCCTGATGCTGGCCGGCTCGGGTTATCTCGGCATATCGAGCCTCGGCTCGGCCAACGAGACGATAATCTCGTTCGCCGAGCGCCCCTACACCCAGTCGAACCGTCTCGGCGACGTCGGGCGGGAAATCGAGGCGCTGGGGCGTTCGCTCAACGCGCTGATCATGACCAACGTCGATGAGCAGAAGACAGAGCTGCGCAAGACGATCGAGGACACCTACAACCAGACGAAGAGCGGCCTCGTCGTTTATCGCGAGGCGATCGCCAAGACCGACACCGCGTCGATCGCGCGAACGAACGAGGTTCTCGCCAATCTGGAGACGTGGATCCAGAACGCCACCAAGGCGATGGATCTGTCGCAACGCAATTCCATCACCCGGGCGCTCGAACTCAACGCCGCGAAGGGCGAGCCGCTCGGCTCGCGCCTTTTGAACGAGCTGACGCAGACGCGCGAGCAGATGCTGGCCGCGCGCTTCGACGGCCCGGCTCGCCCGATCAACGCGGATCTGCGGACCGAGCTCCAGACCGTTCGCTACCTGATGATGGATGCCGTTGCGGAAAACCAACCGGCGCGTCTCCAAGCGGCCGAGACCGCCTTCGAAGCGAGCGTCGCCTCCTTCAAGGAGCACCTCGCGGACTACGAGGCGGCCGGTAAAGGCACGCCGTACGCCGGCGACATCGCCCAGTCGGCTGCGACCGGAGGCGAATTCCTGGACGTCGCGCGCCAGATCTTCTCGCTCGGGTCCGCCAATACCGACGCCGATGCCGGCACGCTCGCCATCGAGCAGGTTCGCCCGGTCACCTCGACGATGAGCAAGCAAGTCTCCGAGCTTCTCGGATACGAGCAATCCGTCGCGAAGAGCATGCGCGAAGAGATGGAGGCCAACTACGCCTCCACCAGGACCATGCTCGTCGCCGTGGTTCTCGCGGCGCTCCTGGCCGGCACGATGGCCGCCGCCTGGATATCGATCTCGCTGCGACGCGGCCTGAAGCTGGCCATGCACCACGCGGAGAAGATCGGCCGCGGCGACATCTCCGAGCGCATCGTCCACAGCTACAACGACGAGATCGGCGACCTTCTCACGACGATCTGCCAGATGCGGCTGAAGCTGAACACCATCGTTTCGGGCGTTCTGGGATCGGCGACGCAGATGGCGTCGAACTCGCGCCAGTCGGCGACGACGGCCGAGCAGCTGTCGTCGGGCTCGACGGAGCAGGCGGCGGCCTCGGAGGAAACCTCGGCGGCGGTGGAGGAGATGACCGCGAACGTGCGGCAGAACGCCGACAACGCGACGCAGGCCGAGACCACCGCCCGCACGGCGCGCGATCTCGCCGAGGACGTGGCGGGCGCCACCGCCAAGGCCGTCCAGGCCATGGGCGAGGTCGCCGACAAGGTGCGCCTCGTTCAGGAGATCGCCCGCCAGACCGACCTCCTGGCGCTGAACGCCGCCATCGAGGCGGCCCGCGCCGGTAGCCACGGCAAGGGCTTTGCTGTCGTCGCCTCGGAGGTCCGCAAGCTCGCCGAGCGGGCGCAGGCGGCCGCCACCGAGATCGGCGAGCTGTCGACCGGCACCCTGGACGTCGCCTCGGGCGCCGGCCAGAAGATGACCGCACTGCTTCCCGCCATCCAGCGCACGGCCGAGCTGATCTCGGAGATCTCGGCGGCCTGCCGCGAGCAGTCGATCGGCATCGAGCAGATCAACCAGTCGATCGTGCAGCTCGACCAGGTGACGCAGGCCAACGCCGGCGCGGCCAACGAGATGACGGCCACCGCCGAGGCGCTGTCGGGCGAGGCCTCCAGCCTCAACGAGCGCGCCGGCTTCTTCAAGCTCGACGCGACCGCGAACCTCGGCACGCCGTCCTCTCAGGCGACCGCCGCGCCGGGGCTCGCTCCCCTCGATCCGGTCGGCGGCGACGCGCGCGCGCTGCAAGCGCAGGCGGCTCGCTTTGCCGGCACGCGCTCCGCGCCGGGCAAGGCGGCGCGCCCGGCGAGGACCTCGCCGGCCAGCGGCGTCAGCCTCGATCTCGACAGCGACTCCAACTTCGAGCGCATGAGCGGCTGACCGCCTCATCTCCCCAAGCCGTCGGCGAGCCCCCGCTCGCCGACGGCATATCTCGTTGAAGCGAACGCTACCCAAGCGATCCGGCGGCGCGCAGCCCGCGACCCCTCACGGTCCGGCGGCATAGGATCGAAAGCGGGCCGACCAGCCGATCGGATCGTTGAAGCCGTAGAGCGCGTGGCGGCCCGGATCGACCCTGTTCATGACGACCGCGATCGGCCGGGGCTCGCCGTCCCGCAGGCGCTCGATCGCCGCTTCCGCACATCGCAGTTCGGTCTGTCCCCATCGCAGGACCAGGAGGACCGCGTCGACCGCTTCGACGAGAAGCGCGGGCGTGAGCGTCGCCAGGACCGGGGATGCGTCGAGGATCGCCACCCGCTTGTGCTCCTTGGCATAGGCGAGCACGGCCTCCAGCGCCGCGGCATCCAGCGGCCGACCGGGGGACGAGCCCCGCGTCAGGAAGGCGATGCCGCTCGTCTCGTCGGTTCGAACGGCCTCGGCGACGTCGATCCGGCCCTCGATCACGTCGACGAGCCCCGGCCCGGCCGCGGTTCCGAACAGGTCATGGACGCGACCGCGCGTCGGGTCGCAGTCCACGAGAAGCACCGGGCGCGAGGCCGCCAGCTCGGCCGCGAGCGCCGCCGCCAGGGCGGTCTTGCCCTCGCCCGGCAGCGGCGAGGTGACCAGCAGGCTGTCGGGAAGCCGCCCGCCGTTCGCCCGCTTCACGCCCGCGAGCACGCCGCGGATCGCGTCGGCGAGGGCACCGTCCCGATGGCGCGAGAGAAAGCGGGGCAGATCCCGCGCGACCCGCCGGGGAAGGCGGTGCACCAGACCGGCGGGGAGGACGTCGAAGACGTGGCGCAGCTGGGACGGGCTGCGGACGGAGCGGTCCATCACCTCGGCCAGCGTCGCGGCCGTCAGCGCGGCGAAGGCCGCGCCGGCCAGAACCAGCACGAACAGAAAGGCCCGGCCGCGCCCGCTGGGGCGAAGCGGCATCGTGGCGGGCGACAGAACCTCGACCTCGGCGGAGGGCAGTGCGCGCTCGGCCGCGAGCGCCCGGCGCCGATCCTCGAGAGCCGCGAGCGCGCCCAGCTCGCTCGCGGCGTCCGCCTCGAGCTCCCGCCGGCGCGCGGCCGCGGCGGACTGGTCCTGCAGCGCCGCGCCGGCCGAGGCGAGCCCGGCCTGCATCTGCACCTCGTCCCGCGCCATGCCGGCCAGGCGCACGTCGATCGCCTTCGCCGCGCGCGCCGCCTCGATCTCGATGGCGGCAGTTGTGGTCCGGATCGCGCCCTGCGCCGCTACGACCTGGGGGCTTGCGGCGCCGTAGACCTCCAGAAGGCGCTGCAGCTCGCCGCGCTGCAGCTGCAGCTGCCGGCCGAGATCCGCTGCGACCGGCGTGTCCACCAGCACGATCCTGTCCTCCGGCGCGAGAGGCCGGCGCAGCGCCGCGCTCGTTTCCGACAGGTCGCGGCGGGCGCGTTCCATGCCGGCGCGCTGCGCGTTGAGGTCGCCGATCGTCCGGACGCTGCCGGCCAGAAGCTCGCTGGAGGCGAGCCCTCCCGCCGCCGCGAAGTCGCTCACCGCGCGCTCGGCCTCCGCCACGCGCCGGCGCTGCGCCTCGATGCGGCCGGACAGCCAACTGTCGGCCGCGGCCAGGCGCCGGACCCGCTCGGCTTCGCGCGCCTCCAGGTAGACGCGCAGGAGCATGTTCGGGACGGCCGCGCCGAGCGCCGGATCGTGCGAGGAAAAGCCGATCTCGATCACGTTCGAACTCGGATCCCGGCTGATCCGCAGCGCGTCGAAGAAGGAGCGGACCACCGGGTCCAGAGGATCGCGCCCCGCGGAGGCCTCTTCGCCGGCTCCCGGCGCCGCGGCCTCTCCCGTCAGGGCGCCGAGAGCCGACGAGATGGCGCTCCTCAGCTCGTCGACGAGCGAGGGCGAGCCGAGAGCCGGGTTGAACTCGGCCCGGTCCGCGAGGCCGAGCCGTTGGATCACCTGCACGGCGGCCTCGCGCGACAACAGCCGCTCGACCTCGGTCTGGAGGTTCAAGGGATCGGGGTCCAGCCGGTCGGTGCCCGTGAGCGCCGCCGAGGATGGCGGGTGGATCAGGACGCGGGAGGCGGCGACGAAGATCGGCTGGTGCGCCAGGATCGGCGGCAGGGCGGCGGCGGCGACGAGCGCCACGAGCGCGACGATCAGCCAGATCCGACGGCGCAGCATGCGGGCGATGCCGGCGAGGTCGAGCTCGCCCCCGTCCGGCTCGGCCGGACGGGGCGCCGCGTAGCGCAGGTGCATGGCTCGGGACAGGTCGTCGGCGCGGGTCATGTCGTCTTCCGTTCCAGGAGCCCCGACGGAGCCGGGGCGAGCGAACCGTAGAGAGCGCCGAGCCGTCCGATGTAGGCGCCCATGCTGAAGCGCTCGAGATAGCTGGCGCGCGCCGCCGCCCCGAGGCGCGCCCGCAGCGCGGGATCGACGACGAGGCGGGCGAGCGTCGCCGCCAGCGCCTCGGCATCGCCGACCGGCGCGAAGAGGCCGTTGACGCCGTGCTCGATGGCCTCCTCGTGCGCGCCGACGCGCGTCGCGACGACTGCCCGGCCGTGAGCCAGGCCCTCGATGACCGCCATCGCCATGCCTTCGGCGTGCGAGGGCAGGACGAGGATGTCGGCCCCGGCGAGGAGCGCACCGGCTTCCGCACGGCCGAGCCAGCCCGGCATCGACACGCGCTCGCCGAGCCCGAGGCGCGCAGCCTCGCGCAGATAGGACGCGACGGCTCCGTCGCCGGCGAGCACGGCGCGCCAGTCGAGCCGGGTCATGGCGGGACTGGCGAGCGCCGCCAGAAGCTCCGGCACGCCCTTTCGCGGCCCGAGCGTGCCGAGAAAGAGGATGGTCGGCACCGGCCGGTCCGGCGGACCGGCGGGACCGGGATCGGGGACGCAGTTTCGCAGGACGAGGGTCCGCGAGGGCGCGACGCCGAGGTGCTCGACGACCGTGGCGCGGTCCCGGTGCCCGAGCACCACCACCCGGTCGGCGCCCTGGAACATGCGGCGGATGCGCGCCAGCTGCCGGGGCGTGCGCGCGGCGAGGTCGGCCGCGTAGTCGTTGTCGTGGAGATGCAGGACATGGGTGCAGCCGATCGCTCGTGCGAGGCGCGCCAGGATCAGCTTCCGGATCGTGCTCCCCCGCCCGGCGACGTGGATGTGATGGATCCGGCCCGGCGCGACGATCCGGTCGCCCAGCATCGCGGCGAGCGCCAGCCCCAGGCGCGGCAGGGAGCGCGGCGGCGACCAGCGGGGCCCGCGCGTGTCGGACAGGCGGTGCGCCTGATCGGGCCCGGCCGCGTCGACGACGTAGCCGACCAGCCGGCCGATCCCGCCGGCGAACTCGCGCCCGCCGGCGAGGTAATGGCGCACCTTGACGCTTTTCTCGTGCATGAGGCCCTCGCCGGCTCTGATTCGTTCGTTTCGGATGCCGCCCGCCTCGGGATCGATCCACCTCAGCCGGGAAGCGCGGGACTGTCGCCGGCGAGCGGCGCGCCCTTCGCCGTGGCGGCGCCGGCGGCGATCTGCCGGTAGAGCGTTGCGGCCTGCGCGCCCACCGTCGCGGGCGCGTTCGGGCCCTTGGCCCAGGCCCGGGCGGCGCGGCCGAAGGCGGCGAGGCGGTCCGGCCGCTCGGCGAGGTCGGCGATCGCTTCGGCGAGGCGTTCGGGGTCGCCGGGAGGCACGAGCGCGCCGAGGCCGTGGTCGCGCACCGTGCAGCCGAGCTCCCCGACATCGCTCGCCACCACCGGGCGGCCGAAGGCGGCGGCGACGTTCAGGACCCCGCTCTGCGAGGCCTCGCGATAGGGCAGCGCCACGAGGTCGGCGTCGAGAAAGAGCTGCGCCACTTCGCGATCCCCGACGAATCGGTTGCGCACGTCGTAGCGCGACGGGTCGCCCATCAGCGGCTGGAGCGCCCAAGGATCGTCGCCGCGCCCGGCCAGGACGATCCGCAGGCCGGCGACGCGCCCGGCGAGGAGCGCTTCGGCGCGCAGGAGAACGTCGAGCCCCTTGTAGGAAAAGAGCCGGCCGAACATCAGCACCGTGAAGACGCCGGGCGTTTCGCGGCGCGTCATCCCTTCCGCCCGCGCGAGATCCGCATAGCGTCCGATCGCGGGATGGGGGAGGACGTGGACGCGCTCGGGCGCCTTGTTGAAGCGCGCAGTTGCCCGGCGGGCGAGCGCCTCGCCGTGAACCACGACGTCGCCCGAGAGCCGGCAGGCGAGATCGCCGCACCAGCGGGGGATCGTGCTCGTGTCGGTATCGCCGGGGTGCAGCTCGACGTCGTGGACGGTGGTCACGATCGGCATCGGCCGCCAGAAGGGCAGAGCGAGGTTGAGCCAGACGACGGTGTGACTGAGAAGATGGATGACGTCCGGCCGCTCGGCGCGCACGAGCCGCGTCAGGGCGAGAAGGAAGCGCGGATTGGCCAGGTCGCGGTGGCGCGGCCAGTCGAGGAGCCTCAGGTCGATGCGCGGGTCGATCGCCGCTTTGAGCCGCGCGTAGCGACGTCGCGGAACGGCGAGCAGCACGTCGGCATGGCCGACGAGCCCGTTGGCGAAGGCGATGGTGAAGTCCTCCAGCTCGGACACGAGCAGGAGCACCCGCAGCCGAGCCCGCCCATCGCCGCTCCTCCGGCCGCCCGGCGCGTCGCGCCTCGCCTCAAGGAGCGTCGTCATCGGCGCGGTCTCGGCGCGATCGTGACCTGGACGACGTCCCCGGGATCGATCGCGGTGTCCATCGCCGCGGCCAGAACCGTTTCCTTGCCGTCCACGATCCTGTGCAGGGTCACCGTGGGCTCCGCCAGCTCGGAGGCGTCGGGATCGGTGATGGCGATGCCGGCGGCGAGGAGGGCTCCGGCGAGGACGCCGCTCTCGGCCCGGAGCTTGGCGCGCTGTCCGATGGCTTCCACGAGCTCGCCGCGGACCTCGACGCGGCGCTTGGCCTCGACGACGTCGAGTTCGTAGCGGATGGTTTCCTTGCCCTGGCGGGCCCGCGCGGCGAAGGCGCGGTTGTCGAGAAGGTCGCGGGAGATCTGCGATCGCTGCCGCTCCAGCTCCTGCAGCCGGCTTTCGGGCACGAGGCCCTTGGCGAGCAGCGTCCGCGCCTTTTCGATCTGGGCGGCCTGGATCGCCTCCTCGTTCTGCTCGAGATCGGCCTGCTTGCCGAGGATGTCGATCTCGAGGTCGGCGAGAACGAGCCCGTTCTCCAGGTGGTCGCGGCTGCTCTCCGACTGCTTCACGCGGTCGGCGAACTGGCCGGTCTCCAGGTCGACGATGGCCTGCGTTTCGTCCGGCGCGGTGGTCGCGGCCTCGATCTCCGAGAAGTCCGGCGCCTTGAGGTCGTCGAGCTCGGCGCGAAGCCTGGCGATCCGGCTCTCCACCTGGAGCAGCGAGACGGCGTTGCCTTCCCAGCGGGCTCTCAGGTCGAGAAGGTCCGTCGCCGACATCGGCTCGGCCCCGCGCGTGCGGTCGAGCCCGCCGGCGAGGATGATCGCGTGGCGCACGGTGAGGCCCGGCGAAAACGGGACCGAACCGGGATTGGCCACCATGCCGCCGACGTAGAAGGGCCGATAGGACGCGATCTCGACGAGAACCGTTGGGACGCGCACGAGGCCGCGCCCCGCGATCGCCTCCTGGATGCGGGCGCGCGCGCCGTCGAGGTCGAGCCCGGCGACCTCGATCCCGCCGACCTGCGGGAGCATGATGCGGCCGTCCGCATCGACGGGCGCCTCGCGGTTGAGGTCTGGCGCTTCCGACACGGAGACCCGGATCACGTCGCCGGGCGCGACCGGCGAGGCCGCGCGGGCGAAGCCGGTCGGAGCGCCGGCGACGAGAAGGCAAAGGGCGGCGAGCGCGAGCCGGCCGGCCGGTCCGTGGCCACCCGGCGATCGACGGGAGGAACGCGCAGGGTCAATCTCGTGGCCGATCATCGAAGGTCCGCCGTGGTTTCGCGATGGGACGGTGCGGGGCCGGCCGCGCGGCCGTGCTCCTCGCTTCGCCTCCAGGCGGATCAGCCTATCCGGGGCATGAAACGGGACCAGCGGCCCATTCGGCGGTGCCGGAGCCGATCGCGGATCCCATGGGTCGAGGCTCTCCCCCGAACGGCGGATGGCGGGCGCGGTCGTTCGGAGGACGCCTCGTGCGATTTGCCGAGTTCGCACGGTCGCGGGCCCGGCGATCCTGGTCCCGCGACCGCATCGAAACACGAGGAGCGCGGCGAGCGGCCATGCGAGACGCGGACGACGATCGGCCGGTACCGCCCCGCGCGGCAGCCGTGTTCCCGGCCCGCCCGCCCCGGCGGCCGGATCGGCCCGAGCGTTCGTGACGGGCCGGCCGATGAGCGGCGGACTGCGGATTTCCTGGCGGCGCCTCGAATGGTGGGGCTGCGGATTGGCGCTCTTCCTTCAGACCGGCGCGGCGTTTCCGCTCCTGATGGACAGCCTTCGCGGTCCATCGGATCCGGGCAACCTCACCGAGCTGCGCCTCTTGGCGCTGCCGCCCTACGCCATCACGATCGCGCTCCTCGCGCGCCATCGCCTCCAACTGCTTCTGGCGCTGCGCCGCAACCTGCCGCTCGTTCTTCTTCTCGCCCTTCTGACGGCCTCCGTCCTGTGGTCCGTCGCGCCGGGCGTGTCGCTGCGCCGGGCGGTGGCGCTGCTCCTGTCCATGGGACTGGCCTGCGTCATCGCCATCCGCTTCACGCCGCGCCAGATGCTCGTCCTCGTCGCCGCGGTGCTCCTGCCCTGCATGGCCGCGAGCCTCTGCCTCGGCCTCCTCGCGCCCCAGCTCGCGCGGATGCCGGACGACATGCAGCTGCGCGGCATCTTCCTCCACAAGAACGTCCTCGGCTGGTATTCCGCGGTGGCTGTCCTGGTCAGCGGCTTCATGGTCCTGCAAGGCTCGGTCGTCCGGCGCCCCGTCGCCTGGGCCGGCCTCGGCGTCAGCCTCGCATGCCTCCTGTCCTCGACGTCCATGACCGGCCTCCTAGCGCTCCTGGCCGTCGCGGTGCTGGCGCCGTTCTACGCCCTCCTGCCCCGGCTGAGCGGTTCGGCCCGCCTTCTTCTGGTGCTCGTGGTGCTCGAAGCGGCCTCGCTCCTGATGCTGGGCCTGCAGGCCTATCTCGTGCCCGCGCTGGAAGCGCTGGGAAAGGACGCGACGCTGACGGGGCGCGTTCCGCTCTGGGACCTCGTCGACGCCGCCATCGCCCGGCGGCCACTTCTCGGCTTCGGCTACAAGGCCTTCTGGCAGAGCCCCGAGGCCTGGTCGATCTGGGGCGCGATCGGCTGGAACGCGCCCCATTCCCACAACGGCTACCGCGAGATGCTCTTGAGCGGCGGCGTCGCCGGCCTGGCGCTCATGCTCGTCGTTCTCGCCACCGCGTTGCGGCGGGGCGCGGCCCTCCACTGCGCCGACCCGCGCGCGGGCTGGATCTGGCTCAACGTCCTCGTCGGCATGTTCGTCGTGATGAACCTCACGGAGTGCCTGTTCATGGAACAGAACGACTTCCTGTCGATCCTCTGCGCCACGGCGATCCTGTCCTTCGGGCTGCGCGCGGCCGAGCTGGGCCGCGCGCCGGCTCTCGCCTCCGACGGACTGGATCTCGGACCCGCCGCATATCCGGCGAGGAGCCTGTGAGGCCGCTTCGGCTCGCGGCGGGCCTGACGGCCGCCTGCCTGACAAACGGACTGCCCGTGCTCGCGCGCCCGGTGGCGGCGCCGCCCGCCATCCTGCGCATCTTCGTCTCGCCGTCGGGAAGCGACGCCGGGAGCGGCGAGCAAACGGCGCCGGTGGCGACGCTGGAGGCGGCGCGCGACATCGCCCGCGCCCATCCCGGCCCGGACGAGATCGTGCTGCGCGGCGGCGACTATCATCTGAGCCGGCCGGTTCTCCTCGATGCCGCCGACAGCGGCCTGAGGATCGTCGCGGCCGCCGGCGAGCGGCCGATCCTTCACGGCGGTCCGCGCCTGTCGCGCTGGCGCCGCGAGGGCGAGGGCCTCTGGTCGGCCGAGCTTCCTTCTTCAGGGGACAGCCCCGTCGCCGACCTGTTCGTCGGGGGTAAGCGGCAGGTCCAAGCCCGCTATCCGAACGCGGATCGGGCGGAGGACGGTCGGGGCGGCTGGCTCTTCGCTGCGCCGCAGGCGCCCGGTCCGGACGGGATCGGCAAGCGGCAGTTCCGCTTCCGCGCGGGCGACCTC
The DNA here is from genome assembly GCF_009765365.1 of Antarcticirhabdus aurantiaca. Classification (GTDB taxonomy): domain Bacteria; phylum Pseudomonadota; class Alphaproteobacteria; order Rhizobiales; family Rhizobiaceae; genus Antarcticirhabdus; species Antarcticirhabdus aurantiaca. The sequence goes on along the minus strand of NZ_VTOM01000026.1, from coordinate 24,402 downwards.
CCGCCGATCGAGGGCGTCGGGGGGCTCGTCGCCCACATCGTCGGGGGCGGCTCCCCCGGCATGCAGTGGGGCAGCGACACCCTGCCCGTCACGGCGATCGACCGCCGCTCCCGCACGGTCCACACAGAGGGCACCGACTACTTCCAGACCGGCGAGGGGAGCCGCTACTTCCTGTCCGGCCGTCGCGAATTCCTCGACGCACCGGGCGAATGGTGGTTCGACGCGGCCGCCCGGCGCCTGCTCTACAGGCCCCGGTCGGACACGTTCGACGGGACGGCCGCCGTCGCCGGCATCCTGCCGACCCTTTTGCAGGTCGAGGGCGCATCGGACGTGACCATCTCCGGACTCGGCTTCGAAAACGGCGCGCCGCAGGGCACCGGCAAATTCGGCACCGACACCCGCGGCGGCGGCGCCATCCGACTGGAACGGGCCGACCGCGCCCGCCTCCTCGACAACAGCTTCGAAAACCTCGGCGTCGCGATCCACGTCGCGGAGAGCGCGGACGTCCTGATCGACAACAACGAGATCTCCGGCACCGCCGGAAACGCGATCTATCTCGGCACCAGCTGGGGCAGCTTCGGCCGATCCGACCGCGCGGTGATCACGAACAACCGCATCGCCGACGTCGGCCGCGACTACTTCGAAAGCGCGGCGATCTGGTTCCAGGCCGCCGACGACGTGCGGATCGCGCACAACCTCATCGAGCGGACGGCGCAGTTCGGGATCGCCGGCGGCTCCATCTGGGGCGCGCAGGATGCCTGTCATCGCAGCCTGATCGAGTTCAACGTCGTGCGCGACGCCAATCGGCGCACCGGCGACGGCGGCGCGATCAAGCTCATGGGCGCGCAAGGCGACCGACAGGACAGCATCATCCGCCACAACCTCGTCGGCGGCACCGACCAGCTGATGAACCGCCCGGACGGCACCTTCTGGCCGCCGCGCTACGAGAACACGGAGGAATGGCCGGGGCCGATCAGCTGGGCGATCTATCTCGACGGGCGGGCGAGCGGCGTCGCCATCACCGGCAACCTCCTGCGCGGCAACGTCGCCGGCATCGGCATCAACGGCGGCTGGAGCAACCTCGTCTCCGGCAACGTCGTCGCGGACGGGACCGGCGCCGCCTTCCGGTTCGACGACGCGACCGGCCGGGGCTGGCGCCCCGATTTGGCCGCGCCCAACCGCGTCGAGCGCAACGTCGTCCTGGCCGCCTCCGGTGCCGACCGCGTCGTCGACATCCACGCGCCGGACCACGGCTCGACCTTCGTCGCCTTCGCCGACAATCTCTACTGGGGAGCGCTCGGCCCGAAAAGCTTCCGGGCCTTTCCGGTCGGCGGAACCGGCGACCTCGACCAATTCCGGCTCGCGGGCTGGGCGACCGGGGACCGCATCGCCGATCCCGGCCTCGCGACGGCTGCCGACGGCGGCTACGCCCTTGCCGGAACGTCCGCCGCCGCGCGCCTGGGCATCGATCTCGCGCCCTTGCGCCGCGCCGGCCCGACGGACCGCCCGCGCGTGACCGGCGCGCCGTGACGGGCCGCTCCGGCGGGCAAAGCTGCGCGCCGCGGCGTCAGTTCGGGCGCCCGAGGACCGTGCTACCGCTCAGCGCCGCGAGGAGCCTGTGCGGCGCCTCGGAACCGGGAAGCAGCTGGCTCAGCTTGTAGCCCGCTTCCGTCCGGTTGCGGGCCTGCAGCTTCTTCATGATGTTGCGGATGTGGACCTTGACCGTGCTCTCGCACATGTTGAGATCGTAGGCGATGAGCTTGTTCGGCTTGCCGCGGCGCAGCCCCTCGGCGACGGCCGCCTGACGGCAGGTGAAGCTGGCGACGCCTTCCGGAACCGGGCGGTTCGCGACCACTTCGCGGATCGCGGCGAGGCTGGTGGCCGGCATGCAGATCGTCGCGACGCCGGCCAGTTGCACGGCGAGAAGCGTGGCTTCGATGCCGAGGCTCGCCGGGATATAGCCCCGCGCGCCGATATCGATGGCCGCGACCATCTCCGAGAGATCCTCATAGGGCGACAGCACGACGACCGGCGACGGGCCGCTGGCCAGAAGTTCGCCGATGTCGGATCCAACGCGCGGCTCGGACATCCGTCGTCCCTGCGCGTTGTAGAGGACCGTGTCCGGAGCTTCCACGGCACCCATCGCGGCGATCCACTCGGCCACCGAAGCGAAGGAGGCGACCCGCGTTTTCGGCCGCGCCGCTTCGATGCCGCGCGCGAAGCATTCCCGCTCCAGCGCCCGGCTGTCGATCACGACGATCGACATCGCCCGTCCCTTGTCCGCTCGCATGCCGCTCATCCTTTGACCCTCCCACTCGCGCCATGGCGGCGCCAGCGCCGCCTGCGAGCAGCGCCCAGCAAAACTGACGTTGAGGAATTTGAAGAGAAACCCCTTCGGATACCTGCTCCTTCGCACGGCTCCCGACCGGACGACTGAACAACGACCGACAGGCAAAATATATAACTCAGAAAAATGCACGGACGTTATTCCCGGTTAACGACGGCCGGGATGGCGGGCGAAACGGACGCGAACGGCTTAGCGAGCTAAACTTGAGCCGCCATAGGGATCGAAACGCGCCTTGAGCGCCACGCGGGTCCTGCAGGCCGCCCCGCCTGACGCTCGTCGTACCCGTCTCGCGCCGAACCGCTCGGCCGGGACGCTTCTAGAGCAGTTCGGCGACGCCGCCCGGCGCCGGCCGGGCGCCGCGCCGGACCAGTTCGGCCGCGCGCAGCCCGCCGGCTTGGAGCCGGATCACCGGCTCGTGGCCGAGCGAGCTCAGGAGAATGCCCATATGGCCGCGGGCCGGCTCAATGGGCGGGCAGAGAACGAGGCCGAGCCGGACCGCCGCAAGCCGGTCGACGTCGCCCCAGACCTGCGCGAGGAGGGCACCCGGCGCGATCGAGGCGAGGCGGGCGAGGTCGCCCTCGCCGAGCGGCGGCGAGCGCCCCGGATCGAGGGCGATGACCACCGCGTCCCAGGAGCCCGCGTCGGCGTCCCCGATCCGCTCGGCGATGCTCACGCTGGCGCCGGCCTGAGAGAGGCCCCGTTCGATGAAGGGCGCGAAGGGATTGTCGCACAGGAGAAGGATTCGCCGCCCATCGGGCGGCAGGCCGGAATCGGCGAGAAGATGCGCGCAGAGCGGGCCGAGAAAGGCGAAGACGCCGACCAGCGGATGGCGCTCGTTGACGGCCGCGACGCGGATCCCCTTCTCGCGGCAGGCCGCAAGGTCGAGGTCGCTCTCGCGGAACTCCCAGGCCTCGAACATCAGCGCGATCACCGCATGCCGCGGCAGGCCGTCGATGATGTCGCGACCGATCGGACGCAGGTGCCCGGAATTGGTGAGGATATCGCATTCGCCGAGCATGGCGGGCGTGACGGCCCGCGCGACCTCGATCCGGGACGACACGCCCGCGGAGGCCGCGAGGCCGAGCGTCGCGGCGGCGGCGTCCTCGAAGCGCCCGTGCAGGGCCGAGTCGCGCGCGATGGCGAAGACCCGGCTCGCATTCGCCATGGCGGCGATGGTCGCGGTCACGGCATAGATGCCGGTGGCGGCCTCGGTCACCACCGTCAGGCCCGACAGGTCGAGGCCGAGCCGGTCGACCCGCCGCCGCATGCGGTCGACTGCGTCGATCGTCGCCCTCCCCTCCCCCGTCCAGTCGCGTTTGTTGACGGACCTCGAATCCGCCTGCACCGTTCCGATCATGGGAATGCCTCCGTGCGGTGATCCCTGCGCCTGCGAAAGGCGCCGCGCGGCGCCGTCAGCCGGTCGCGCGCATTCGCGGGCGGCAGAGCGCCGCCAGGGCATCCGCGAGAACCTCGATCACCCGAAGCTGCTCCGCGTCCGTCATCTGGGCGAAAAGCGGCAGAAGCACCGTCCGGTCCCGGGCGCGCTCGGAGCGGTCGAGCCGGTGGGGCGCCGGGTGATCTTTATAAGCCGGCTCAAGATGAGCGCACATGATGCCGCGCCGGATGGCGACGCCGCCGTCGAGCATGGCCTGCATCAGCGCCAGCTGATCGACGCCGTCGACGAGCGCCACGCAGTAGCTCTGCCAGTTGGAGCGGGCCCAGGACGGCTCGGCGGGCGCCGTCACGCCCTCCACCCCCGTTAGGAGCTCGCGATAGCGCTCGGCAAGGGCTCGGCGGCGCACGACGATCCCGGGAAGCCGGGACAGCTGCGCGCGGCCGATCGCGGCCTGGACGTCCGTCATGCGGTAGTTGTAGCCGCGGACCGGATAGGTCTCGACGATCACCCGGTCGCTGGCGTGGCGCACGGTGTCGGACACGGACATGCCGTGCTGGCGCCGGCGCCGGAAATCGGCGTCCCAATCGGGATTGCGGGTGGTCAGCATGCCGCCCTCGCCGGTGGTCAGGACCTTGCGCGGATGGAAGGAGAAGGCGACGACGTCGCCGTGGACGCCGCCGATGGCGCTCCAGCGGCCGTCGAGGCGGATCTGCGAGCCGATGGCGCAGGCCGCGTCCTCGACGAGCGGGATGCCGTGCGCCCGGGCGATCGCCAGGAGCGCGGCGAGATCGCAGGGCATCCCGATCTGGTGGACGCAGAGGATCGCGCGCGTGCGCCTCGTGATCGCCGCGGCCGCCGCCGAGGGATCGATGTTGAAGCCGCCGGGCTCGATGTCGACGAAGACGGGCACCCCGCCGCATTGGCGCACGACGTTCGCCGCCGCGATGAAGGAATGGCTCGCGGTGATCACCTCGTCGCCGGGACCGATGCCGACGGCGAGAAGCGCCAGGTGCAGCGCCGTGGTGCAGTTCGACACCGCGCAGGCGTGCGGCGCGCCGACGAGCTCGGCGAATTCGCGCTCGAAGGCGGCGACTTCCGCCCCCTGGCTCAGCCAGCCCGACAGGACGGCCGCGCGGGCCGCCTCCGCTTCGGCCTCGCCGATGAGCGGCTTGGCGATCGGGATCACGAGGCCTTCTCCCCGATCAGTCCGGCCCGCTCGGCCAGCCACCAGTCGACGAGATCGCGGATCCCCTCGCGCAGCTCGATCCGAGCCTCGAAGCCGAGGAGGTCGCGGGCGGCCTCGATGCCGGCAAGGCGGCGCGGCACCGGGTTCACCGCCCGTGCCGGCTCGTGGATCGGACGAAGGCCGGGGCGCCCGAGCGCCGCCGACAGCTCGGCCGCGAGGTCGAGCAGCGAGGTTTCCCGGCCGCTGCCGACGTTGAGAGCCACGTCGCCGACCGGCGCGCGCGCCGCCAGGATGTTGGCGCGGGCGACATCCGCGACGTGGATCATGTCCATCGTCTGCAGGCCGTCGCCGAACACGAGCGGCGGCTCGCCCGCCTCGATCCGCTCCATCCAGCGCACCATCACCTCGGTGTAGCGGCCGTGGAGATCCATGCGCGGCCCGTAGACGTTGAAGTAGCGCAGCGCGACGTAGTCGAGGCCGTCCATGTCGTTGAAGGAGCGAAGGAGCCCCTCGCCGATGGTCTTGGCGGCGCCGTAAAGGGTGCGGTTGTTGTAGGGGTGGTGGCTTTCCGTCGTCGGAAAGACTTCGGCCATGCCGTAGATCGAGGCGGAGGACGCGAAGACGACCTTGCGCACCCGTTCCTCGACGCAGCGCCGCAGGAGCTCGTAGGTCGCGTCGACCATGACCTCCATGGCCGCGTCCGGCTCGGCCGCACATTGGGTGATGCGCAGCGCCGCCTGGTGGAAGACGAGATCCGTGCCCGCCACCAGCCGGCGCATGAGGTCGGCGTCCCGGATGTCGCCCTGGATGAGCTCGACCCGGCGGCTCTGCAGGGCGGAGGCGAGGTTGGCGACGCGGCCGCGGACCATGTTGTCGACGACGACGATCGACCCCGCCCCGGCATCGACCAGGGCGTCGACGATGTGCGAGCCGACGAAGCCCGCACCGCCGGTCACCAGGATCCGCTTGTTTCGAAGATCGTTCACGGCCTTCTCCCTCATTCGGCTGCGATGGCGGCGCGGGGCGCCAGCAGGTTGACGGCCGCGACGACCTCCGCCGCCGCGTCCGGCGGAAGCTCGGGATAAAGCGGCAGGGACAGCGTCTCGTCCGCCAGGGCCTCCGAGATCGGAAAGGCGCCCCGGCCATGACCGAGCCCGGCATAGGCGGGCTGGAGATGGACGGGCCGGGGATAATGGATGCCGGTCGCGATGCCGGCGGCGGCGAGGCGCTCGCGCGCGGCGTCGCGGCCGCGCAGGCGGATCGCGTAGACGTGGGCGGCATGGTCCGGCCCGAGCGGCCCGGCCGGCCGCTCGATCTCGCCCGCGAGCCCGGCGTGATAAAGGTCGGCGATGCGCCGGCGGGCGTCGTTCCAGGCGTCGACCCGGCCGAGCTTGACCCCGAGCGCCGCGCCCTGGACGCCCTCCATCCGATAGTTGAAGCCGTGCCGGACGTGGTTGTAGCGCCCTTCCTGACCCCAGTCGCGCAGCGAGCGCAGGAGATCGGCGAGATCGGCCCTGTCGGTGGTGATCGCTCCCCCTTCGCCGCAGGCGCCGAGATTCTTGCCGGGATAGAAGCTGAAGCAGCCCATGTCGCCGAACGCGCCTGCCCGCACGCCGCCGCGCTCGGCGCCGTGGGCCTGGGCCGCGTCCTCGATCACGAGGAGCCCGTGGCGGTCGGCGACGGCGCGGATCGCCGCCATGTCGGCGAGCCGGCCATGGAGGTGGACCGGCATCACCGCCCGGGTCCGGGGCGTGATCGCCGCCTCCAGCCGGTCCGGGTCCATCGTCCAGGTCTCGGGGTCGATGTCGACGAAGACCGGCGTCGCACCGGCATAGACGATCGCCGCCACCGTGGCGACGAAGGTCATCGGCACGGTGATCACCTCGTCGCCCGGCCCGACGTCGCCGGCGAGGAGCGCGAGGTGCAGCGCCGCCGTGCCCGAGCTGACGGCGACGGCGTGATCCGTGCCGCAGAAGGCGGCAAAGCGCGCCTCGAAGCGCTCGACGGCCTCGCCCAGCACGTAGCTGCCGCTGCGCAGCGTCGCGACCACCGCTGCCTCGAGCTCGGGGCCGAGCGTCCGGTACTGCGCCGACAGGTCGAGAAACGGGATCATGACGCCAGCCTTTCGGGCGCGAGTTCCATCGGTTGGCCGCGCAGCGCCATGGAGCGCGTGGCGGCGGCCAGCATCTCGACGACCCGCAGGCCGCTCTCGCCGCAGGTGATCGGGCGGGCGTTCGAGGCGATGCAGCGGGCGAACTCCTCCATCTCCGTCACGAGCGCTTCCCTGGACGAGATGACCGGCGCCGACATCTCGCCGATCCGGTACGACACGAGGCTCTCGCGCGAGGGGCTGGCGCACTCGCCGGCCATGACGCCGCGGTCGTAGACCTTGACCTTCTCGCTGGTCTGCATGTCGTCGTAGATCACCATCCGTCGGCTGCCGCCGATCAGGGTCTGGCGGATCTTCACCGGGGCCAGCCAGTTGACGTTGAGGTGGGCCAGCGCGCCGTCGTCGTAGTAGATCGACAGGTGCGCCATGTTCTCCGGACTGTCCGGCACGAAGCCGGCGCCGCTCGCGGACACGGCGACGGGCCGCGCCGTCAGGAGATGGTCCAGGATCGAGAAGTCGTGGACGGCGAGGTCCCAGATCACGTTGACGTCGCGCTGGAACAGTCCGAGATTCACGCGGGTGGAGTCGTAGTAGTAGACGTCGCCGATCGCGCCGGACGAGACGAGCTCGGCGATCTTCCGCACCGCGCCGGTATAGACGAAGGTGTGGTCGACCATCAGGACGAGGCGCCGGCGCGCGGCTTCCTCGACGAGGATGGCGGCCGTCGCGACCTTGTCGGTGATCGGCTTCTCCACGAGGACGTGCTTGCCGGCCTTGAGGGCCGCGAGCGCGATCTCGAAATGCGTGTCGACGGGTGTCGCGACGAGCACCGCGTCGATCGAGGGATCCGCGACGAGGCTGCGCCAGTCGGTGGTCATGCGGGTGGAGGGGTGCCGGCGGCCGGCGCGCTCCAGCGCCGGGGCCGACCGGTCGGCGATCATCTCCACAGACAGGAGGCCCGATTCCGCCACGGCGCGCGCGAGGTTCGGCCCCCAATAGCCGTAGCCGACGATGCCGGCCCGGATCATCGGGCGTCTCCCGCCGCGAGGGCGACACCGCCGCCGGCGCGGCGCAGCCGGTTGGGATGTGGGCGGGCGTCGGCGAGGCGCACGCGCACGTCCCCGATCACCCGCGCCGGGTTGCCCGCGACGATCGCGTGGTCGGGCACGTCGCGCGTCACCACGGCGCCGGCCGCCACGAGCGCGCCCTCGCCGATCGTGACGCCGCAGACGATCGTCGCGTTGGACCCGATGGCGGCGCGGCGGCACACGAGCGTCGGCGTGCATTCCCAGTCGCCGTCGCGCTGGATGGAGCCGTCCTCGTTGGTGGCGCGGGGAAGGAGCCCGTTGGTGAACATGACGCCGTGGGCGATCATGACCTCGGCCTCGATCGTCACCCCCTCGCAGACGAAGCTGTGCGAGGAGATCTTGCAGCGCTCGCCGACGACGGCGTTCTTCTGGATCTCGACGAAGGGCCCGATGCGGGTCCCCGCCCCGATCCGGCAGCCGTAAAGGTTCACGAGGTCGGGATGGGTGACGACGACGTCGTCGGCTATGTCGCTGGAATGGATCGGCATGCGGCTCCCCCGGTCGCTGGTCCGTTCATCGCCGCGATCATGCACGCCATCCGCGGGGCAAGGCATCTCGTCCAATGGGGGGCTCGAACCGCATCGCGCTCCGCCATTCGACGGGAGCGCACCTACGCCTTTCGGGCAGGGGGGATCGGCCCATTCGGCATGGCGGCCAGGCGCCGGGCTGCGGCGCGCGGGGTCTGGTAGAAGCGCTCGACGATCGCCTCGACATGGGCGGGGTAGCCCAGCGCCTCGGCACGCTCGAAGGCGCCGAGGCGGGCGCGCTCCAGCGCCTCGGGCGCGACCAGGAGGGCGTCAACCGCTTCGGCAAGCGCCGCCTCGACGTCCGACCGGCTGCGGCCGCCGGTTTTGACCACCGCACCGCACCTCTCGGTCACCGCGATGGCCGGCCCGCCGAGGTCGAGGCAGACGACCGGCAGGCCGTGCGCGAAGGCCTCGCCGATGACGTGCGGCCCGGAATCGTGGAGGCTCGGAAAGAGCAGGAGGTCGTGCGCGGCGTAGACCGCGCCCATCGCCTCGTGCGGCACGGCGCCGAGGAAGCGGACGGCCTCGCCGAGGCCGAGCCGCGCCGCTTCCGCGCGAAAATAGGCCTCCTCGGGACCGGAACCGGCCACGGTGAAGACGAGGCCGGAACGATGCCGGCGCAGCCGCGCGACGGCGCCCAAGGCGAGATGGACGCCCTTCCAGCCTTCGAGCCGGCCGGCAAAGAGGATCGCCGGATCCTCCCGGGCCGGCCGCTCGATCGCGCGCCGGGCCGGCGGAGCGGTGACGTCGACGACGACGTGGGCGCGCCCGCGCAGCCAGACCGGCACGTGGCGCAGGGTCGCAGCGTCCGTGACGAGGATCGCGTCGGCGCGCGACAGGGCGCCCAGAACCAGCGGATCGACCCGGCTCCAGAGATTGATGGCGTCGCGCCGTCGCTCGGCACGCAGGCAGCGGCGCGGCAGCCCCTTGCGCAGCGGCTTCGGCGAGCCCTGGCCGCCGCCGACGGGGCCGAACACGAAGCGGGGGCCGAGGCCGCCGAGAAAGGACGGCCAGCGCAGAACGGTCCAGGTCAGGTGGTGGACGACGTCGAAGGGCGCCCGCGCGAGCAGCGCCGCCGCGGTTCTTCGCACTGTCAGCTGCCAGGCGAGATAGTGCTGGCGGATGTGGCGCGCGTTCGCGTAGCCCGGGCCGGACCAGCCGGGAACGTCGTGCCAGGCGAAGCGCAGGCCCTCCGGCAGGCCGTGGGCGGCGGCGTGCCGCTCGATCGCGTCGCGATGATGCGAGCCGCAGGTCAGGACCGTCACCTCGTGGCCCTGGCGTGCCAGCTCGCAGCTGAAGTTCCACCCCTTCCCCAGTTCGGATCCGGCGCCGGGCTCGCAGGCATAGGCGGAGATCAGGACGCGCATGTCGTGTGGTTCCTCGGCCAGGCGGACGGGTCGCCTCACCCTCCCTCGTTCGCGCGGGCGGGAAGCCCGGTCGTCCGCCGCGAAAGACGCCGGGCGAGAAGCTCCACGAGGCCGTCGATCTCGGCGCAGACGGGATGACGGACCAGCCGGACCGCAGCGAGCCAGCCGAGCCCGCCGCCCAGGAGCGCGACCGCGGTTTCCGGCCAGCTCGGCGCGAGCCCATTCGGCGACAAGGCAACGATCAGCCCGGGAATGAAGGCCGTGCCCAGCGTCGCCGAAAGGCTCGCCCGGGAGGCCTCGACGAGATCGCGAATGCTGATCCCGATCGCCCGGCGCACGAAAAACAGGGCGGCGCCCATCTGCAGCGGCGCGGCGATCAGAAGGCTCGCCGCGGCGGCCTCGACGCCGGAATTGGCCGCGATCCAGAAGATCAGCACCGAAGGCGGCAGCGCGATCAGGCTCGAGGTGAGCGTGTCGCGGATGCGCCCCGTGGCGACGAGGACGGGATAGGTCATGAAGGCGGGAGCGAGCGCCATCGTCGCGACCGCCATCAGGCGCACGAGCGGCACCGAGCCGAACCATTGGGAGCCCAGCAGGACGCGGACCACCGGCTCGGCGAGGAGCGCCAGCATGACGAGCGCCGGCCACTGGAACACCGACATCATGGCGTGCCCGTGGAGATAGCTCCGCTTGAGGTCGCCGCCCTGCCGCCGGTGCGCCGCCATGGCCGGCAGCACCACCGGCTGCAGCGCCTGGACGAGCGCCCGGTCCGGCAGCTGGCAGATCGTCGTCGCGCGGCCGTAGAGGGCGACCGCGTCGAAGCCAAGGAGGCGGCCGAAGATCAGCCGCGGCAGGAGGTCGTTGGCCATGTTGACGACGGTGACCGCCGCGGAGGTGGTTCCGAAGGCGAGGATGCGCCCGGAACCGGCGAGGCACGGCCGGAAGACCCAGGGCTCGGGCCGCTGCGCCAGGACGACGAGCGTCGTAACGAAGCCCGACGCGATGAAGCCCCAGACATAGCTCGCCGCCCCGAAGCCGGCGAGGCCGAGCCCGACCGTCACGGCCGCGCTCGCCACCGCCGCCGCGACGTTGGCGACGGCGAGCGGCCGGAAGGCGAGGTCGCGCTGCAGGAGGGCGATGAGCGGCGTTCCGAAGGGAACCGCGAGGAAGCTGAGGGCGGAGAGGCGCAGGAGACCCGCCAACTCTGCATCGCCGTAGAAGTCCGCCATCGGGCCGGCCGCCGCGAACACCCCCGCCCCGGCCAGGACGGACAGAAGAAGAGTGATGGTGAAGGCCGAGCGGACCGTTTCCGGCTGCAGGTCCGGCGCCTGCACGATGAAGACGCCGACCCCGAAGGTGCGGAAGTTGTCGACGAGGAGGATCATCGCGCCGGCGACGAGGTAGAGCCCCGTCTCGGCCGGCGTCAGGATCCGCGCCATCACGGCGGTCGTCGCGACGAGAAGGATCTGCGCCACGTACTTGTCGACCGCCGAGAACAGGATGGAGCGGCGGACCGCGCTCATGGCCGCCCGCCCCGCGGGCACGCGACGCGGGCTCGCTGCGGCCGAAAGGGCAGCGCCTGCCCGTCCTGGCTCGACAAAGGACGTCCGGTCATGAAGCTCCCGTGCCGCGTCGCCGCGAGCGCCTCGTGTCTCGTTCCGCTCGAGCAAGCGATGCCGCGGCGAGCGATGCGGCCTCACTCTGGCGGCGAAGACGCGCCGACCGCGACCTGACCGTTCGGCTGAGGTCGGCCATCCGTTTGGTTGTGTTGCATCGAGACCGGTTGCAACCCGGGCCCGGTGAGCTGCCGCGCCGTGCGCAGCGTGTCGCGCAGGCGGCGGAGCGGGTTGGGCTCGCCCGCGAAGGCAAGGCCGGCGAGCGCGATCCGGACCCGTTCGGCAAGCGTCGCGCCGCGAAGGCTCGCCGCAGCGACGCGCAACGGCAGGTGGTCGGCGCGGTCGAGGCGGCTCGGCAGGCCGCGCGCCTCGAAATAGCGGTTGGTCGCATCGACCACCGCAGCCCAGTGCGCCATGCGCCGGCGCGTCATCGCGGGATCGTCGGTCTCGCGCGACCAGGCATTGTCGTGAAGCCGGTAGGTGCCGAGCGCGTCGGGGATCGCCGCGACGCGCCCGAGAAAGGGATAGATCCCGACGAGCCAAGCATCGGCCGAGATGCGGAAGGCTTCGGGGATGTCGCCGGCCCGCTCCCAGGCCGAGCGGCGGACGGCGACCGCCGAGGTCATCGGAAACGGCCACCAGCCCGCCGAGCGGAAAAGCCGCGGCGCGATATCGCCGCGGCACAGGGCGCGCGGGATCGCGCGGCGGGGTCGGACGTCCCCGGCGCGCGCCGGCTGAAGACGATGATAGGCGAGAACGGCGCCCGGATCGGCCGCGAAGGCCGCCGCGACGCGGGACAGCTTGTCGGGGTTCCACCGGTCGTCGGAATCGAGGAAGCACAGGATCTCGCCCCGGCTCGCCCGAACGCCGGCATTGATCGCGGCCGCCTGGCCGCGGTTCTCCTGGAAGACGGCGCGCACGCGCTCGCTGAAGCCGAGGATGCGCGCCCGCGAGTCGTCGCTCGAACCGTCGTCGACGACGATCACCTCGAAGGACGGATGGTCCTGCTGCAGGGCGCTCTCCACCGCCTCGGCCAGGAAGGCGGCGTAGTTGTAGTTGTTGACGATCACGCTGATCGCCGGCGGCTCGGAGGCGTCCGGACGAAGCCCGGCCGCCGCGCCTGTCCGCGGGGCTCGGCGGCTGCGGCCCGAAAGCCGCGCGGAGGCGGAGGCGAGCCGCGTCGCGACGCGGACGTGGTCGATGCCCGCCGTCAGCAGCATTCGTCCCAGGCGATGTTCGAGGCGTGCGAGCCGGCCCGCCGTCGCCGGAGCCGCGTCGGCCCAGTCCGTCAGGCGCAGGTGGCGAAGATAGTCGGCCTTGCGCGCGGCGTTCGAGCGGAAGAGCCAGGGCTTGTCGGCGGTGGTGTAGTGGAGGATCGCCGGGTGCCGACGCGCGTGGCGGGTCGCCGCGAACTCGTCGGGAAAGGCCTTGCGCGCGAGCCCGATCATGCGGGCCTGGAGGTTCCACCGGCAGTCGAGGAGGTGGATGTCGCCGCCGAGAACGGCGTTGAGGGCGTCCTGGTCGGGAAAGACGAGATCGCACGCGTGGCGCTCGGCGAAATCGAACAGGCGAGGCGCGATCGCGTCCCGGCGCCAGCGCCCGAGGTCGAGGAGGAGGACGCCGGAATTGACGTAGGGACGATCCAGAGCGATCCCGAGGGCACCGCGCCGCGCCGCGTCCGACCCATCGGGATCCCAGGGAAAATCCGACGCGGCACCAAGAGCGCGGCCATCGAGGTCGGTTTGCCAGAGCGGCCGGATGTCGTCGAGCACGACGAGGTCGCAGTCGAGATAGAGCACCCGCTCCAGGGATGCCGGCAGCACGTCGGGGGCGAGATAGCGGAGATAAACGTCGGGCGTCCAGTAACGAGCGACCGGCAGGCGGCCGAGATCCGCGGCATCGACGTGGTGGATGGTGAGCGACAGGTTCGGGAAGGCGGCGAGGGAGCGCGCGAGCCGGGCTTCGACCGCCGGGTCCCGCGCCCGGGCGAGGAGATGTACGTCGAGGGTGCAGTCCGGGTTGCTTCGGGCCAACGAGACGGCGGCGACGGCGAGGTGCTGGACGTATCCCGGATCGGCGCAGAACAGGACGCTGATCGGCGGCTCCCCGGCTCGCACACGGGCTCGGGCCGGCGCCCCGGCCCCGCTCATCACGCGCCTCCGGGCCGGCGCGAGCGCCACCGGCACGTCAGCCATTCGGGCACGAGGTAGCGCCAGATCCGGAGCGGGGAGCGGGTGCGGAGCTGGCGACGCCAGGCGAGACCCGCGAGGTGGCGCAGGCGCCAGCGCATCGGCGCGATCTTAAGAACGAACTCGGTCGACAGGGCGCGCCGATCCGCCGCCGTCGCGCCCTGCCCCGCCGTTCCGAACAGGAAGGGCGCGAAGACGTCGATGTCGTCGAAGTGCAGGGATGGGCCGAGACGGGACGATGCGGGCGCGTCGCGCCGGCGCGGCAGATCGAGAACGCGCCCGTAGACGGAGGCGAGGTCGTCCGCCCAGCCCGGTCCCATGTTGACCGCCTCGATATGGGCTCGGGTGCGGCGGCCGACCGCTTCGCGCAGATCCGCGTCGGCGAGGAGGCGGCGGAGCTGGTCCCGGAAGTCCGCGAGAGTCTCGGTGCGCAAAAGGACGTCGTCGAGGCCGAGCGAGTCGGCGCCGGCGACCGCCGCTGCGGGGCCGAAGGCATGGTGGGTGAGGAGCGGCAGGCCGGCGAGCCCCGCCTCGGAGAGCGAGGTGATGGAGGCGAAGGGGAAGGAATCGACGTAGACGTCGGCGGCTTCCAGGAAGGTCGCGGTGTCCGGCCGCTCGGCGAAGGCGTGGATGCGGCCGGGAACCGCGGACATCGCGGCGGACCAATTCTCCGTGCCGCCGGGGCCGACGGCGACGAGATGGGCGCGAGGGTGCTCGCGCAGCACCGGCACGAAGGCGTCGGCGAAGCTCGCCCCGGCGATCGGGCGAAACTTCAAAGCGCGCGCCACGCTGAGGATCACCGTGGCGTCGTCCGGCAGGCCGAGACGGCGTTTGGCTTCGCTTCGCGAGAGCTGCCGCTCCGGCGCGGCTTCCAGGCAGAGCGGAAGAAGGAGGTTGCGCTCGGGCGCGATGCCCCGGCGCGTCGCCGACAGCGCGTGGCCGGAGCGGCGGGAACTGGCGACGACGTCGGCAGACTCGGCGCCGATCCAGAACAGGTGGTCGCCGTGGTTCAGGAGGATCGTCGGGGGGCTGCGCTCCAGGCCGCCGAGGGCGAGAAACGGCACGACGTCCATGTTGTGGACGTGGAGCACGACGAGATCGGCATCGCCGAGGTGGGTCTGGAGCTCCCGCGCCCAGGCGATGAGCCCGCCCAGCCGCCTGTTGACGCGGTGAAGCCCGCCGCCGGCCCTCGCCACGGTCTCGGCGAGCGGCGCGGGCACAGGCTCGATCTGCCGGGTCAGCGCGAGCGAGTGGGTGTTCTCGCCGTCCCGCGCGATCCAGCGCCGGATCATGCGGGAATGGCCGCCGATCGCGCCCACCTGGCTGGCGACGTGGAGGACGCGCAGCCGGCCGCGACCGGTGTCCGGCAGCGGCGCGGGTCTGGGCGCGGACAAGGCGGCCGCGCCCAGCCGACGCAGGAGGCGCTCGAGCTCGCCGCTCGCGAAGATCCCGGGATGCCACAAAACGGCGTGGTTGGCGGCGACCTGTGCTGCCGCCGCCGCGTCCCCGTGGCGGCCCGCCTCGATCAAGGGCTCGACGACGCTCAGGAGATCCTGGAACTCGCGCCAGTGCGCCGCGACGCGCGCGCGGCCCTCGATGCGCCAGCCCTCGAGCGCCGCGGCGAGCGTCGGATCCGATCGCGCGTCGGCGCGGGCGTCGCGGGGCGGCGCGGCCGGTCCGCGTTCCTCGCGCGCCACCAACCGGGCGGCTCGGCTCGCCGGGCTCACGCGGCCGCCTCGATCGCGGGCGCCGCCACGCGCTCGAACCGGCCCGGCGCGTAGATCCGGTCGAAGGCTCGCAAGCGATCCTCCATCACGGCGGCCCGATCCGGCGGAACGAAACCCGACCGGCACAGGGCGTTCAGCCTGTCGCGCAGTTCGGCGTACTTGCCCCGGTCCGCTCCCGGCTTCGGAAACAGGATCCTGTCCGACCCGCCGTCGAGGCAGCGCAGGATGTCGCTCCAGGCCGGGATTTCGGGATAGGGGCCGTCCGGATCGAAGCCGTCGATCAGGAGCCGCAGAAGGGGGATGATGAAGCGCTCGTCCTCGAACCGGCGCCGGACCTTGAGGAAGTCGCGATAGGTGCAGATGACGTAGTTGAAGTGGACGAAGCCGTGCTCGACCGTCTGCCACTCGATCTCGTCGGGCGCGGTGCGGCACTGGGCAAACAGCATGGTGTCGTGACCGCCCAGGCGGCCGCCGAGGCTCCGCGTCCCGCTTCTCAGCTCGGACGGCTGGAAGCGCCTCGCCCAGTCCGACCGGAAGACGAGTTCCCAGGTGGCGGCGACGTGGGCGAAGCCGTTGCGCCGATACCAGTCGTCCTTGGCGCCGTCGACGCCGAGGAGGCTGAGACGCCCCGCGGCGGCGATCTCGTGCTGGCGGTCGAGAAAGTCCGGCTCGGTGAGAAACAGGTCGGCATCGTGAAGGACGAGGTACTGCGAGGTCGCGTGGTCGATGCCGCGGACGATCTGCGTGAAATGGTTGTAGTGCGGCCGCCCGACGGCGCGCCGCAGGGCGTCCCGCCAGGGATGGCTCGAGATGCAGCGCACGGGTAGCGGGAGCTCGAACGGCGTTCCGGCCGCGACCAGCGAGCGGAACGCATCGATGTTGGCGTCGGGCAGGACGAGGATCTCGTTGGCCCCGCGCAGCGTCTGGCGCGACAGGGTTGCCATGGCCAGGCGGTAGAAAAGCGGGAGGTCGGCCGGCACCGGCAGGAGGATCGAATAGCCCTCCCGGGCAGCCTCACGCCGGGGCCGCCAGCGCCGATGCGGGAGGGCCAGGGCGTTCTGGAACGCGAGCGTCGTCAAGGTCCGGAGCATCGGGCGGACGTGTCCTTCCACTTGGTCGGCGTCAGGCGCCGAGCGCGAGTCCGGGCGCCTGCACGAGGCGGCTGCGCCGCGCGCCTTCCACCGAGGCGCCGCTTCCGGCATCGCCGAGCTTGGCCTCGAAGTAAGCGATGGTGCGGGCGAGACCGGCGCGCAGCTGCACCGTCGGCTCCCAGCCGAGCGCCTCGCGGGCGAGTCCGATGTCGGGCCGGCGCTGGACCGGATCGTCCTGCGGGAGCGGGCGGAACTCGAGGCGCGAGCGCGATCCCGTCAGCTCGATCACCATCTCCGCGAGGTCGCGCACGCGAAACTCCACCGGATTGCCGAGATTGACGGGCCCGGCCAGCCCGTCCGCGGCCATCAGCCGGACGAAGCCCTCGATCAGGTCGTCGACGTAGCAGAAGGAGCGGGTCTGCGAGCCGTCGCCGTAGAGCGTGACCGGCTCGTTCTTCAGCGCCTGCACGATGAAGTTGGACACGACGCGCCCGTCGTTCGGGTGCATGCGCGGGCCGTAGGTGTTGAAGATCCGAGCGACGCGGATGTCGACGCCGAACTGGCGGTGGTAATCGAAGAACAGCGTCTCGGCGCAGCGCTTTCCTTCGTCGTAGCAGGCGCGCGGGCCGATCGGGTTGACCGAGCCGCGATAGGTCTCGACCTGCGGATGGACGGCCGGGTCGCCGTAGATCTCGCTCGTGGAGGACTGGAAGATCCGCGCGCGGGTGCGCTTGGCCAGCCCCAGCATGTTGATCGCGCCGTGGACGTTGGTCTTCACCGTCGCCACGGGATCGAACTGGTAGTGGACCGGCGAGGCGGGACAGGCGAGGTTGTAGATCTGGTCGACCTCCACGTAGAGCGGGAAGGTCACGTCGTGGCGCATCAGCTCGAAGCGATGGTCGTCCATGAGGTGCAGGACGTTGTCGCGCGTGCCGGTGAAGAAGTTGTCGACGCACAGGACGTCGTGCCCGTCGCCGACGAGGCGCTCGCACAGGAAGGATCCGAGGAAGCCGGCGCCGCCGGTGACGAGGATTCGCTTTCGCCCGTTCATCGCGTAAGTCTCCGCTCAAGTGCCGGGGATGATCGTCAGTAGGCGCCGCGTCCGCGAAGGATCGCCGAGACCGTGTTCAGGATGATGTGGAGGTCGAACCAGAAGGAGCGGTGCTCCATGTAGAAATCGTCGAACTGCTGCTGCAGCGAGACGTCGACGGCGCTGCGCCCCGAGATCTGCCAAAGACCGGTGATGCCCGGCTTCATCCGGCAACGCCGCGCCCGGAACTCGGCGTCCATCGCGGCGAGATGGTAGCCCGGAAAGGGACGCGGGCCGACGATGCGCATGCTGCCGGCGATGACGTTGAAGAGCTGGGGCAGCTCGTCGATGCTGCTGGCGCGCAGGAAGCGCCCGACATAGGGCAGGATGCGGGGATCCTGCCGCAGCTTGAAGTGCGTGTTCCATTCCCGCCGCGCCGCCGGGTCGCTGCGCAGGAGGTCGTCGAGACGCGCCTCGGCGTCGAGATACATCGTCCTCAGCTTCAGGACCGGAAAGGGCCGGCCGCCGAGCCCTTCGCGCATCTGCCGATAAAGGACGGGGCCGGGATCGACCAGGCGGATCGCCAGGGCCGCGAGCGCGATCACGGGCAGGAAGAGAACGGCGGCCGGCAGGGCGATGGCGAGGTCGAGCACCCGGTCCAGCGGGGCCGGCGCCGGGCCGCGACGGCCCGCCAGCGTCAGACCGATCTCGCCCGGGCGCCCGACGCTCGTCATGTCCGCGACGCCTCCGACGAGGATGATCTCGGCGAAGTCGCGGCGCAGGCGCTCCAGCTCGTCGGGTGTCGGGATCGTCGCGAGGACGGCGACGCGGCACCGTTCCTCGCGCGCCGGCCTGAGACCGTAGCGCCAGTCGCGGCGAAGAAAGGTCCGAAGGCGCTTGGCCTCCGGCGCGCTGCCGATGATCGCGGCGTTCTCGCCCCACAGGCCGGCGCGGTGCAGCAGCGCCCTCGCGATCTCCTGGGCGGCGAGCTGGAAGCCGAGGGCGAGCCCGAGAAAGGCCGCGAGAAAGCCGGCCTTCGATGCGTCGGCCGCCAGGAGCCAGGCGGCCAGCCCCGCCGCGGCGCCGAGTTCGAGCGTCGCCAGCGCGCGGCGGCGGAGGCGCTCGTGATCGTGGAGCCGGTATCCCGGATAGAGCCGGGCCAGCCAGAACATCGCGATCGCGGCCGCCGCCGCGACGAGAAGGGCTGCGGGCGGCAGCGCCTGGGAGACGCCGAAGGGAAGAAGCACGATCAGGCTCGCCAGGAAGGCCGCGGCGTCGCCGGCGGCGAGCGCCAGTCCGGCGGCGAGGCGCCGCGTCGAACGGGAATGAACGCGGCGCCGGGCGGAACGGCGCGCGCGGGTGGCGGACCGTTCCCGCGAGGCGATCTCGGCCGCTCCCGTCCCGGTCGCTCCTCGAGGGCCGAAGAAGCGGGTCGGCCGCGATCGTTCCGAGGACAGCCCGTCCAGGCCGTTTCCGAGCAGAGCCGTCATGTCGAGCCCCCTTGCAGCCCGTCTTCCTCGCGTGCCCCATCGCTCGTGCTGACGGGTCCGGACATCGCCTGACGCTAGGGCAGATCCCTGGCGATGCGGAACTCATCCGTTCGGGCGCGGCCGCCTCCTTTCGGCGCGCGCAGTGCGACGGAATGCCGCCGCGGGCGCCCCGCATCCGCCATTCGGCCGATCGCTCCACCCCGCAAAGCCGGACGGGGATCATCCGATTTGCGCCCTCCTGTCACGACGAGCGGCGGCGCTAGGGAGGGGCCGGGACGACGATGCCGCAGTTCCGGGAACGAGCGCGCATCCGGCCCGGGTCGTGGGGGCTGATCATGTCGAAGCTTGCGTCCATCAATCTCCTCGGCATCCGCGTGTCCGCCCTCGACCTGCCCGGCGCGACGAACCGCATCCTGGACGCCGTGGCGGCGGGCGAGCGCGGCTATGTCTGCGTCACGGGAGCCCACGGCGTGGTGGAGGCGCAGCGCGACGAACGCCTGCGAACTGTCCACAACGACGCCTTTCTCGTCACGCCGGACGGCATGCCCCTCGTCTGGGCGCTGCGCGGCCATGGCCATCGCCATTGCGGCCGCGTCTATGGTCCCGACCTCATGGCCGACCTGATCGACCGCGGGCGCGAGCGTGGCCTGAAGCACTTCCTCTACGGCGCGACGCCGGCCACGCTTCAGCGCCTGGAGGCGCGTCTGGCCGAACGCTATCCCGGCGTCGAGATCGCCGGCAGCTGGTCGCCGCCCTTCCGGCCGCTCAGCGCCGGAGAGGACGCATCGGTCGCCAAGCGCATCGATGCGTCGGGCGCCGACATCGTCTGGGTCGGCCTCGGCACGCCCAAGCAGGAACTCTGGATGGCGCGCATGCGCGAGCGGCTGCGCGCGCCGATGCTCGTCGGCGTCGGCGCCGCCTTCGACTTCCACGCCGGCACCCTGCGCCAGGCACCGCGCTTCGTGCAGCGCAGCGGCTTCGAATGGGCCTTCCGGCTCGCCTGCGAGCCCCGCCGGCTGTGGCGGCGCTACGCGGTGACCGTGCCCGCCTTCATCGGCCTGAACCTCGCGCAGATGCTGCGGCTGCGGGACTTCCCGACGGATTGATCCCGGCCCCTCCCCGCGCCCGGCGAAATCCTGCGGCCGTCCGCACCGGCGGCCGATCCATCGAGACCGGCTGCCCGCCGTCCGGCCGCCGGCGACATCGAGCATCGCGGCGGCGTCGAACGGAGAATGCGATGGCCTTCGATCAGAACCGCACCGCCCTCGTCCTGGGAGCCGGCGGCTTTATCGGCTCCCACCTCGTCAAGCGCCTGAAGCGCGAGGGGTTCTGGGTGCGCGGGGTCGACCTGAAGTTTCCCGAGTTCGCGCCGACCGAAGCGGACGACTTCGTCGTCGGGGACCTGCGCGAGCAGCAGCTGGTGCGCTCGGTGATCGACCGCCGCTTCGACGAGGTGTACCAGCTCGCCGCCGACATGGGTGGCGCCGGCTACATCTTCACCGGCGAGCACGACGCCGACGTCATGCACAATTCGGCGACGATCAACCTCAACGTCCTCGACGCCGCGCACAAGCGCAACATCCGCAGCGTCTTCTATTCCTCCTCGGCCTGCATGTATCCGGCCTACAACCAGGAAGACCCGGACAATCCGAACTGCGCCGAATCCTCCGCCTATCCCGCCGCGCCCGACAGCGAGTACGGCTGGGAGAAGCTCTTCTCCGAGCGCGTCTACCTCGCCTACAACCGCAATTTCGGGATGCAGAACCGGGTCGCCCGGTTCCACAACATCTACGGCCCCGAGGGCACCTGGCAGGGCGGCAAGGAAAAGGCGCCGGCGGCGATCTGCCGGAAGATCGCCCGCGCCCGAAGCGGCGAGGCCATCGAGATCTGGGGCGACGGGCTCCAGACCCGCTCCTTCCTGTTCATCGACGAGTGCGTCGAGGGCGTCCTGCGCCTGACGCGGTCCGACTTCGAAGGACCGGTGAACGTCGGCTCGGACGAGATGGTGACGATCAACCAGCTCGTCGACCTCGTCGCCGACATCGCCGGCAAGACCATCGAGCGCGATCACATTCCCGGCCCGACCGGGGTGCGGGGCCGCAACTCCGACAACCGGCTCATTCGCGAGCGGCTCGGCTGGCGCCCCTCGCAGCCGCTCCGCTCGGGCCTGGAGCGGACCTATGACTGGATCGAGCGGCAGGTCCACCGCAACGCGGCCTGAGAGACCGCGCTCCCTCGGCGTCCGTTCTCACATCCATCCGCAACCGTCACCCGGATCTCAGATCATGGAACCCATCGTCCGCGTTTCACCTGCCGCGCCCGCGCGAAGCGCGGAACTCGAAGCCATGCGCGCGCAAGGCTTCTCCGTCGTGAAGGACGCCATACCCGCCGGGCTGATCGAGCGGCTGCGGGCATCGGTCCGGCAGCATTTCCGCTCCGCCGGCCAGGCGAAGTACGGTGGCAAGTTCCAGCTGAGGGGCTTGCACGCGCGACCCGACGTGGCCGAGATCATCCTGTCGGCGCCGGTGATCGAGGTGATCCGGCGCCACGTTCCGCCCGGCGCGGTGCTGCTGACCGGGGAGTGCGACCTGATGATGAACACCACCTCGGGGTGGCACAAGGACATCACCGCGGACATGGGCTACGGCCCGGGCCTCTTCGAGGACGCAGCCTTCGGTGTCTACAAGCTCGGCATCTACCTGCAGGACCAGGAGGAATCGTCGCCGGCCGCTTTCCGCGTCCGCCCCGGCTCCCACATGCGCCGCGACGGCACCGGCATGCGGGAGAAGCGGCTCGCCACCCGCGCGGGAGACGTCGTGGTCTTCGACGTGCGCATCGATCATTGCGGACAGCCGCAGAGCCCGTCCGACCAGATCCTCCACCGCCTGGCGCGCTTCGTCGCGCCGGCCCTGCGCGACGATCCGGAAGTCTGGTTCACCCGCCTGCGCGCGATGCTCGGAAGGTTCGCCGGCCGTTCCGAGCGGCTCGCGGTGTTTCTGACCTTCGGCCCCGACGCGCCGGCGACCCGCGCCTACGAGGCGGCGGGGCGTCACCGCCACGGAGCGCCGTCGAGGCCCCTCTCCGCCCAGGCCGCGTCGGCCGTCGAGCGACTCGACGTCCGGATCCTCGACGCGGTCGGCGGCGGTCCGCGCCTGGCGCCCGTTCCGGAGCCGGGATCGGCCTGAGCCTCGCGCCTCTGGTGCTTCCCGGCGCTCGGCGGCTGGCGGGACCAGGTGCCCCGCCCGACTGAGACTGCCGCGCCGTTATTCCGGAAGCGGAGCTGCTGCGGTGGGCGGCGACTTCTGGAAGATCTGGAAGATCTTGCCGATCTCGGCCGAGCGCGTGTTGGGCACGTAGAGGAGGTCGCCCTTGCGCATGGGGAAGGACTGCATCTGGAAGAAGGACGGCGTCTTCGTCATGTCGACGCGGTAGGTGACGGGCACCGGCGAGGCGCGCATGTCGCTCGCCGGCAGGGCGCCGACCGAGCGGGCGACCGCCGCCGGCTCGTAGCGGAAGAGGTAGAGCTCGCTCGGGTTCGCCCGGTCGTCGAGAAGCCCGCCCGAGCGCGCCACGGCCTGGGCGAGGCTGAGGGTGCCGGGCTCGAAGGCGAACTCGCCCGGGCTCTTGAAGGCGCCGAAGGCGGTGTAGCTCGTCGCCTGCTTCGTCAGGAAGATCTGGTCGCCGGGCTGGACGTAGATGTTCTGGCGCGCCTCGGCGAGGAGGCGGTCGAGACCGACGCTCGCCTGGTCGGAGCCGCGGATCACGCTCACCTCGGTTTCGCCGGGCGCGCCGGCCGGGCCGCCGGCGAGCGCGATCGCGTCGAGGACGCGCTCGCCCTGACTCGTCAGCTTGAACTGGCCGGCGCCGTTCACCGCCCCGCTCACCGTGAAGCCGCTGCCGCCCGCTTCCGACACGAAGACCGAGGCCTGGGGCGAAACGGAGGAGCCGCGAAGGCCGGCGGCGATGCGGTCCTGCAGCGCCGCGGAGGACGAGCCCGCCGCCTTGAGGCGCCCGACGAAAGGCAGGTTCACCTGGCCCCTCTGGTCCACCTTGAAGGTGCCGAGCTCCAGTGCCTTGGAATCGGCGGAGGAGATCAGCCCGCTCTCGCCGGTGTCGAAGATCTTGACGTCGATCGTGTCGCCGGGCCGCAGGGTCGAGGCGTCGAAGCGCCGGCCCGCGAGGCGCGCGAGCCCGTCGCCGGAATAATCGGGGGAATAGCTCAGCGGCAGGGTGGCGAGGTCGACCACCGGCACGCTGCCGACGGGCGAGCGGCGTGCCGAACTCTCGACGCCGCCGGGAACCGGGCCGGCGCCGGGCGTCGCGCAGCCCGACAGAAGGGCGAGGACGAGGAGCCCGGCGAGTTCGCGCCCGCGCCTTGCTCCACTCGTCGCCGTTGCATGGGCGGTGGCTCCGCTCGGTGCCATGGGTCCCCTCGTTCATCCGGCCCGGCGCCGGCCATCCCCTGCCCGCGCCACAACCGAAGCTTATAGTCGAGAGCCAGGCATCTTCCATCGCCCCTCCGGCCACGAAGCCGCGGGATCGTTGATCCGCCGACAATCGAACCCGTTAATGTTGCGTGAATGCCGCAACGCCGGGAGCCGCCGTCCCCAACGCGGCGGCGAGGCGCGCGAGCTCTGCGGCCGCGCCGGGCATATGCGGCCGGGTGGCCGGATCCTGCGCGGCGAGGCGAGCGGCAAAGCGGTGAAGGCGGCTGTCGGCGCCGGCGGGCAGGGCCGCGAGAAGGGTTCGGCCGAGACCGTAGAGGTCGGCGCGCACGTCGAGGGGGTGGCCCGGATCGGCCGCCTCGGGCGCCGCGAAGCCGGGCGTGCCGGCATGATCGAGGCCTGGCGACCGGGTCCGACTCGCGGCACCGACCGGCAGGCACAGGCCGAAATCGCAGAGCAGCGCGCGCCCGGGATCGCCGCCGGGCAGGAGCACGTTCGCCGGCGCGAGGTCGAGATGAAGACGGCCGCTAGCGTGGACGGCGGCGAGCGCGTCGAGGAGCCGCGCGGCGAGTTCCATCCAGTCGCCCGGCGAGAGCGGCGGTCCATCCGACAGGCGCTCGGCGAGGCTCGGGCCCTCGACGAGGTCCAGCAACAACCCCGGCGAGCTGGTCTGCCCCCTGAAAAGTGGCCCTCCCTGAAGTAGGCTTTTGAGCCTTTGGAGGATGCCGAGAATGCCGAGGAAGAAGCCGAGCCCGGAAGAGATCGTCGCCAAGCTGCGACAGGTGGACGTTCT
>NZ_VTOM01000025.1 GCF_009765365.1 Antarcticirhabdus aurantiaca | reverse complement strand
AAGCATCGCCCCGATCGGCGATGATCCCCTCGTCAGCCTGCCAACCCTCGCAGTCTGATCTGCCCGGCCCAAGCCGGCAACCGTGGTGGCCCTTCGCGAGCTACACCACGCCAAGGGACACGACCTTCGGGTGTCACGCGACGTAGATGATATCGCGCGGTCTCGAAGCTGCCGGGAATGCGATAGATCATGTCCATTGTCATCTGATTGCGCGAGATCAAGCCTTTTGCAATGCGACTTCTCAAACGATCGATTTCAACTCAAGATCGTTATGAACATCTTCGAAGGGCTGGACCGTTCCGGGTCTGTATCCGGACTCGTACTGCGCTCGTGCCAAGCGAGGACGAGACGGAGGAGAGGGTGGCATCAGGGATGGGGGCGACCGCATCTGGGGCGCCCCCGCCTTTGCAGCTACGTCGTCACGCCCGCTTCATCCGCGCCACCTCCGCCTGCGCGTCCGGCAGCCCCTGCACCAGTTCCAGCGCCTGGCGCTCGAAGAGGTTGCGGTAGATGCCGCCGGGCTTGGCGACGAGGGTGGCGTGGGTGCCTTCTTCCGCGATGCGGCTGCGGTCGAAGACGAGGAGCCGGTCGAGTGCCCGAACGGTGGACAGGCGGTGCGCGACGACGATGGCCGTGCGCCCCTCCATCAGCGCCGCCATGGAGCGCTGGATCACCGTTTCCGATTCCGAATCGAGGCTCGACGTCGCCTCGTCCAGGATCAGGATCGGCGCGTCCGCCAGGAACGCTCGCGCGATCGCCACGCGCTGGCGCTCGCCCCCCGAGAGCTTCACGCCCCGTTCGCCGACGAGCGTGCCATAGCCCCGCGGCAGGCGCGCGATGAACTCGTGCGCCCCGGCCCGCTCGGCCGCCCGCTCGATCTCGGCCATCGATGCACCGGGCCGCGCATAGGCGATGTTCTCGGCGAGCGAGCGGTGGAACAGGATCGGCTCCTGCTGCACGATCGCGATCTGCGAGCGGAGCGACGCCTGGGTGACGCCGGCGATGTCCTGCCCGTCGATCAGGATGCGCCCGCCCGTCACGTCGTAGAGCCGCTGGATGAGCTTGACGAAGGTCGTCTTGCCCGAGCCGGAATGGCCGACGAGCCCGACGCGCTCGCCCGCCGGGATCTCCAGCGACAGGTCGTGGTAGAGCGGCGTCGCGTGCCGCCCGTACTGGAACGACACCCGGTCGAAGACGATGCCGCCGCGAGCGATCGCGATCGGCTTCGCGCCCGGCCGATCCTCGACGCCGACCGGCGCCGCCTCCATCTCGACCAGCTCCTCCATGTCGTTGATCGAGCGCTGGAGGTTGCGCAGGTGCATGCCCATCTCGCGCAGGTAGCCCTGCAGGACGAAGAAGGTGGTCAGCACGAAGGCGACGTCGCCCGCGCTCGCCTGTCCCTCCAGCCAGAGGTGCAGCGCCAGCGCCAGGATGGCGACGCGGAGCGCCAGCAGCATCAGCCCCTGCGTCGTGCCGTTGACGTTGCCGCGCTGCCAGGTGCGAAGCGTGCGCGCGCGCCACTTGTCCATCACGCGGTCGAGCCGTGCCTCCTCGCGCGTTTCCGCGCCGAAGGCCTTCACGACGGCGTTGCACGAGACGGCATCGGCCAGCGAGCCGCCGAGCTTCGTGTCCCAGCCGTTGGCGAGGCTCGCCGCCGGCGCGACGTAGCGCAGCGACAGGACAGCCACGACGCCGAGATAGGCGAGCGAGCCCACCGCGATCAGCAGGCCCATCGAGGGCCAGTACCAGCCGAGCAGCAGCGTCGAGCCGATGAGCATGACCGCCGAGAGCAGGAGCGCGACCAGCAGCGTGTCGTTGAGGAGGTCGAGCGCCCACATGCCGCGCGTGACCTTGCGCACCGTCGAGCCGGCGAAGCTGTTGGCGTGCCAGTCCGTCGAGAAGCGCTGGACGCGCCCGAAGGCGCTGCGCACCACCTCGCCCATCATGCGAAGCGTGAAGTAGATGACGCCGGTGAAGACGGCATGGCGTAGGATCACCGCGATGAGCGCCAGCCCCGCCATCGCCGCGAAGGCGGTGAAGGCTTGGGCTTTCGCCGCCTCGTCGATCACGCCGGCGCTCGCCGCAGAAGCGACGGCGTCGACGAGCCGGCCGGCGAAGAGCGGCGTCAGCACTTCGGCCAGCGTCGCGAGCACCATGCCGCCGGCGATGCCGGAGGCGAGCAGCGCCTGCCGCCGCCAGAGGCCGAAGGAATAGCGGAGCACGGCGCGGAAGGCGCCGGCCTTGTGGGAACGTTGGGTCATTAACGACATGAACGCCGCGGCTTTCCTGCGGCGCATCTCCGAACGGCACGCCGCGAGCCACGCGACGAGTCGCGGGCAATCAGGCGGACGGTGCGATCACGAAAGGGAGCGAACGATGCCGGGCCAAGACGGCGCGGCGCATCGATGGGGTGATGTCAGGCCCCGACGCCGGCCCGCGGGGAGTCGGCAAAGAACATCGCAGCGACGAACATGGATGTCATGTGCCCTCCCGAGTCCGGAGTATCGTAGAGGTTGCCTTGGTAAACGAAGAAGAACGGCCTGCCAAGAGCGCATGCGGCATTTTCGCGCGCGATGAACGCGAAAGTTGCGCGGCGGGGACGGTGGCGGGTCGGTTCCCTTCTCCCGCTGGCGGGAGAAGGTCCCGGCAGGGGGATGAGGGTGGCTCATCACGCCAGCGTCGCGAGTCGTTTGCTGGCCGCTTGCGCGGCCGACACCCTCACCTGCCTCGCTGCGCTCGGCACCCTCTCCCGCAAGCGGGCGAGGGGAACAGCGCCTCTTTCGGCATCGTAGCGATGCAGCAGCCTACCCGTCGAACTTGCCGGACTTCGGGAAGCCCTTCGGCACCAGCCGACCCGCCTCCGCGCGGTTGCCGCGCCATTCGGTCAGTTCGTCCGCGCCGCGCGTGAACGCGCGCCCGGCGGTGTCGCGCCACGTCAGGCCGTCGCTCATCGCGAAGACGCGGGCGTCGGAAACGCCGCCGTCCTTGTAGCGCTGGAGGCGCACGCCCTTGCCCCGCGCCATCTCGGCGACCTGAGCGAGCGGGAAGACAAGCATCTTGCGGTTCTCGCCGACCGTCGCGATCGAGTCGGCCCCCATCGGCGCGGGCACCGCGAGAACCAGCCGAACGGGATCGGCGACGTTCATCATCTGCTTGCCCTTGCGAGTGCCGGCCAGCATCTCGGCTTCCTTCACGAGGAAGCCCGAGCCGTCGCTGGCGACGAGCAGCCGCCGCCCCGCCGGATCGGCGACGAAGCCCGTCACGATGTCCTGGTTGTCCTCCAGCTCGAAGGCGAGGCGGATCGGCTCACCCTGCCCGCGCCCGCTCGGCAGCTTGTCGGCGCCGAGCGTATAGGCACGCCCGCCCGAGGACAGGAACAGGATCTTGTCCGTCGTCATGGCGTGGAAGGCGAGGCCGAGCGCGTCGCCCTCGCGGAAGGTCAGCCCCGCGAATTCGGCGAGGTGCCCCTTCATCGCGCGCAGGAATCCCTTCTTGGACAGCACCACCGTCACCGGCTCGCGCTCGATCAGCGCTTCGGCGATGTCGTCGAGGTTGCGCGCGGGCGCGTCGGAGAACAGCGTGCGTCGGCGCCCGAGCGCGGTCTTCTTCGAGAAGGCCTCGCGCACGCTGCGGATCTCGCCCGCGACAGCCTGCCACTGCCGCTCGTCGGAGCCGAGCAGCGCTTCCTTCTCCGCCTTCTCCGCCGTCAGCGCGTCGAACTCGCGCCGCAGCTCCATCTCCTCGAGCTTGCGCAGCGAGCGCAGGCGAAGGTTCAGGACGGCTTCGGCCTGGACGTCGGTGAGCGTGAAGACCCGCATCAGCTCGGCCTTCGGCTCGTCCTCCTCGCGGATGATCCGGATGACCTCGTCGATGTTGAGGAAGACGGTGATGTAGCCGGCCAGGATCTCCAGCCGCCGGTCGATGGCCGCCAGCCGATGCCGGGTGCGGCGCTGGAGCACCTCGCGCTGGTGCGCCAGCCATTCGACCAGCACCTCCTTCAGCGAGAGGACGTTCGGCACCTTGCCGCCGGAGAGCACGTTCATGTTCAGCGGCACGCGAGACTCGAGGTCGGTGGTGCGGAACATCGACTCCATCAGGAGTTCGGGGTCGACGGTGCGGCTCTTGGGCTCCAGGACGATGCGCACGTCCTCGGCCGATTCATCGCGGATGTCGGCGAGGAGCGGCAGCTTCTTGGCCGTCAGGAGCTCGGCGATCTTCTCGATCAGCTTCGACTTCTGCACCTGGTAGGGGATCTCGGTGACGACGACGACCCAGGTTCCCCGCCCTTGATCCTCCTTCTCCCATCGCGCGCGCACGCGGAACGAGCCGCGCCCCGTCGCGTAGGCCTCGCGGATGATCGCACGGCTGTCGACGACGACGCCCCCGGTCGGAAAGTCCGGCCCCTGGACGAAGCGGAGCAGCCCGTCGAGGTCGGTGTCCGGCGCCTCGATGAGCTTGAGCGCGGCGTCGCAGATCTCGGCCGCGTTGTGCGGCGGGATCGAGGTCGCCATGCCGACGGCGATGCCGGACGAGCCGTTGGCGAGAAGGTTCGGGAAGGCGCCGGGAAGGACGACCGGCTCCTCCTCCTCCTCGTTGTAGGTCGGCTTGAAGTCGACCGCGTCCTCGTCGATGCCGCGCAGCAGCAGCGTCGCCACGTCGGTCATGCGCGCTTCGGTGTAGCGCATGGCCGCGGCCGGATCGCCGTCGATATTGCCGAAATTCCCCTGCCCGTCGACGATCGGGTAGCGGATGGCGAAGTCCTGCGCGAGGCGCACCAGCGCGTCGTAGATCGAGGCGTCGCCGTGCGGGTGGAACTTGCCCATCACGTCGCCGACGATGCGGGCGCACTTCTTGTAGCCCTCGCCCGGGTCGAGCTTGAGCACCCGCATGGCGTGGACGATGCGCCGGTGGACCGGCTTCAGCCCGTCGCGCACGTCCGGCAGCGCGCGGCCCATGATGGTGGACAGCGCATAGGCGAGGTAGCGCTCCTCGAGCGCCGCCTTGAGGTCGATCTGTTCGATGTGGCCGCCGTCGGACGGCGGATCGCTGGTCTTTGACATGCCCTCCTTGTAAGCGCCGAAGCTTGCCGGAACAAGACCAGAACATGGCACTGGGCGCACCTGGGCTGGCCGCGACGTTGGGGAAGCGGCGCAAGACGTTCCAAGATCTGGAAGCTTGCGGAATTCGGATAACCATCGGGTGAGCCGCGGAACGGCCTGCCTTGAAGCGTCGGTTGAAGTCGCGTAAGCCGCGGGTCCTTCGTTGCGCCGGTGCAACACCGAGCGCTCCGTCGGACCGTGCAAGACACCATGCGCCGTGGCGCATCCCGAAAGGTTTTAGTTGATGCTTGCCAAGACGTCCTATGCCGCCCTCACCGGCTTCCTGCTCCTCGGCGCCTCGCCGGTCTGGGCCCAGAACATCGACAGCCAGGAGGAAGCCACCGCCTTCGCGGAGCGCTTGAAGGCCGTTGCAGCCGAGCAGGGAATTCCCATCGCCTTCGACGGCGCCACGATCTCGGGCGCCGACGTCACGCTGACGGGCTTCCGCTTCGACCAGCCCGCCGCCGACCCGGCCGCTGCGCAGCAGAAGATCGACGTGACGTTCAAGGAAGTCAGCGGCTCCACCGAGGAAGGCTGGCGCGCCGAGTCCGTGCCCTTCGCCGACATCGACGAGACCACCGACGGCACCCGTGGCCAGGTCAAGGGCATGGCGATCACCGGCCTCGAGCTCGCCGGCACGCAGCCGAGCGATCCGGTTCCCGAGGTCAAGAAGCTCTCGCCGCTCTTCTTCGAGTCCGCCGCGATCCAGAGCGTCAACATCGAGGAAGGCGGCAAGCCGGTCTTCTCGCTGAGCGACGCCAAGATCGACAACACGATCAACGACGACGGCAGCTTCTCCTCGGCCTTCAACTTCGGCACCTTCAACGCCGACTTCGCCTCCGCCCCGGCGGACGAGGAAGGCATCAAGACGCTGCGCGAGATCGGCTACGAGAAGCTCGCGGGGTCGATCTCCGGCCAGGCCGACTGGAACCCGCAGACAGGCGTCCTGTCGCTCGACCCGTTCGACATCAACGTCGCGGATGCCGGCAATCTCAGCTTCACCTACGCCATTTCCGGCTACACGCCGGCCTTCATCGAGTCGATGAAGCAGACCCAGGCGCAGATGGCCGCCAATCCGCAGGACAACTCGGCCGCGGGCATGGCGATGATGGGCCTCATCTCGCAGCTCTACCTCGACTCCGCTGTCCTCTCCTTCGAGGATGCGTCGCTCACGAATAAGCTCCTCGATTACTTCGCCAAGCAGAACGACGCCGATCGGGCGACCTTCGTCGCGCAGCTCGGCCAGATGGTTCCGGCCATGCTCGCCTCGCTGAACAATCCGGAGTTCCAGACCAAGGTGGAGACCGCCGTGTCCACCTTCCTCCAGGATCCGAAGAGCCTGCGGATCGCGATCGAGCCGGCGAACCCGGTTCCGGCGACGCAGATCATCGGCGCGGCCATGGGCGCTCCGCAGACGCTGCCGAACGTCCTGCAGCTCGACGTGACCGCCAACCAAGCCGGCGGCAACTGACGCAACGTTCGTCCCGAGCGAAAGATCTTGCGGCGGGCCGATCGGCCCGCCGTTTTCGTAACGGGCCAATAAGGTTCGTCTGCCTATCCTTCGAGCCGTCCCATCGTTGACGACGGCTATGCCTTCCGCCCGCTTCCGATTAACAGGTCCCGCTCTCGCGATCCTCGGCACGCTGCTGGCGGGCACCTGCGCCATGCCCTTCGTCGGCTCGGCGACGATCGACGCCGAGTCCGTGCGGCGCGAGGAACTGCTGGTGCGGCGGAACATCGTCCTGTGGATCGACGAGGTAGAGAACGGCCTGAAGCCCTATTCCATCTCCGACGAGGCGATCGAGCGGATCGACAACGCGTTCGACGCCGACTGGGTGAAGATGAACCTCGCCTCGTCGATCTTCGCGGGGACGCAGAACCGCCTGGTCGCCGTCCTCGACGGCGACGAGAGGCTCCTGGCCTACGAAGTCGCCGAGCGAAACGCCAACGACTCGCTGTTCCAGCGCCGCTCCGAGATGATCCTCAATCGGGCCCGCCTCCTTGTGCGCTCCGCCAGGATCTTCGAGCGATCCCGCCCGGCGACGATCGCGCCCGACAAGATCGCCGAAAGCACGATCATCATGGTGGACGGCATCGCCATCCTCCTGACCGCGACGATCATCCAGCCGGACTTTCGAGACAGCCTGCCAAAAGGGCCGCGCGCGCCGGTCCTGATCACCGGCCGGCCCATAGAGGGCGGCATCGTCGAAGCCTTCAGCACCCGCTTCCTTCTGCGCAACGCCGTTCTCCAATGGGTGTCCTCGGCCACCGACGAGGCGGTGACGGAGATGGAGACAAGCGGCCTCGCCCATGCCGAGATCGCCTCGGACGGCTTTTCCGAACTCCATATCGTCTGGGAGCCCTTCCAGCCCGGCCGCACCATGCTGGAAAAGGCGATGCCGCTGATGGTGGTCAGCATTCTGGCCTTCCTGCTCAGCGCCCTGTTTCTCCTGAACATCACCCGCCGCGCGACCGACGCGCTGCTGACGAGCGAGGCGCAGCTCCGCCACGCCGCCGCCCATGACGTCCTGACCGGCCTGAAGAACCGGCGCACCTTCGAGGAAACGCTCGCCCGCCTTGCCGCGCGCGGGCCACTCACGCTCGCCTGCTTCGACCTCGACGGCTTCAAGCCGATCAATGACCGCTACGGCCACGCGGCCGGTGACGCGGTGCTGCAGACCGTCGCCGAGCGCTTGCAGCGGGCTTGCCGCCCCGGCCTCGACGAGGCGTTCCGCCTCGGCGGCGACGAGTTCGCGCTGCTGCTGCCGGGACTTGTGACGATGGACGCCCGGAGCACCTGTCGCTCCATCTCGTCGGATCTCGCTGCCCCGATCACCCTGCCGGAAGGCACGGTTCAGGTCGGCGCATCGGTCGGCTTCGCGACGGTGGAGGGTCCAGAGAGCCTGCGCACGGCACTTCTGCGGGCCGATGCCGCCCTCTACCGCGCCAAGTCGCAGCGACGGGTGGCGATCGAAACGGCGGATGCCTGCGTCGAAGACGAGGCGACCGGCCGGCCGGACGTCGCGGCGTGACGCTGCCCGCCGAGCACCCGCTGATCCTCACGCTGCGCTTCGACGAGGCGAGCTTCGGGCGCTTCGACGCGATGCGCCGCCGGCACTTCCCGCCGGAGCGCAACCACATCCCCGCGCACCTGACGCTGTTCCACGCCCTGCCCGGCCATGCCGAGCCGGAGATCGTCCGGACGCTCGCCGAGATCACCGGGCGGACGGCAACCCTGCCCCTGGCGGTGCGCAAGCTGCGCTTCCTCGGCTACGGCTCGGCCTTCGTCGTCGACTCGGCCCCGCTCGCGACACTGCGCCGCGAGCTCGCGGACCGCTTCGCACCGATGCTCGGACGGCAGGACGCGGCCGGCTTCAACCCGCACGTCACGATCCAGAACAAGGCGCCGGCGAAGGAGGCGAAGACCCTCTTCGCCGAGCTTCAGGCCGGCTTCACGCCCTTCGAGGCGCAAGGCACCGGTCTTCTCCTCTGGCGCTATCTCGGCGGCCCGTGGGACGCGGCGGGCGAGTTCGCCTTCGCCGCCCCCTGATGGTCAGGCCTTGGGCGCCTGCGGCGCGACGCGGATGCCGAGGTCCTTCAGCTGCGCGGGCGTCGCCTCCGACGGCGCGTTCATCAGGAGGTCGGCGGCCTGCTGGTTCATCGGGAACATCGTGATCTCGCGCAGGTTCTTCACCCCGCACAGGAGCATCACGATGCGGTCGATGCCCGCCGCCATGCCGCCATGCGGCGGCGCGCCGTACTGGAAGGCGCGGTAGAGCCCGCCGAAGCGCTCCTCGACGTCGCTCGCTGCGTAGCCCGCGATCTCGAAGGCCTTGACCATGACTTCCGGCAGCTGGTTGCGGATGCCGCCGGACGCGATCTCGAAGCCGTTGCAGACGATGTCGTACTGGAACGCCTTGATCGTCAGGGGCTCCTTCCCCTCCAGCGACTCCATCCCGCCCTGCGGCATGGAGAAGGGGTTGTGGGCGAAGTCGACCTTCTTGTTGTCCTCGTCCCATTCGTAGAACGGGAAGTCGATGATCCAGGCCAGTTCGAAGCGCTCGCGATCGACGAGGTTCAGCTCCTCGCCGACGCGGGTGCGCGCGGCGCCCGCGAAGGCCGCGAACTTCTCCGGCTTGCCCGCCACGAAGAAGCAGGCGTCGCCGGCGGCAAGGCCGAGCTGCGTGCGCACGGCCTCGGTGCGCTCCTCGCCGATGTTCTTGGCGAGCGGGCCGGCACCTTCGATCTTGCCGCCCTCCTCGCGCCAGAAGATGTAGCCGAGGCCCGGCTGGCCCTCACCCTGCGCCCAGGAATTCATCCGGTCGCAGAAGGCGCGCGAGCCGCCCGTCTTGGCCGGGATCGCCCAGACCTCGACGCTCGGGTCGTTGGCGATCATGTTGGCGAAGACCTTGAAGCCCGAGCCCGCGAAGTGCTCGGTCACGGCCTGCATCTCGATCGGGTTGCGCAGGTCCGGCTTGTCGGAGCCGTACTTGCGGATCGCCTCGGCATAGGGAATGCGGCGGAAGCTCTGCGAGACCGGCTTGCCGTCGGCGAACTCCTCGAAGATGCCGCGGATTACCGGCTCCATCGTCTGGAACACGTCCTCCTGCTCGACGAAGCTCATCTCCAGGTCGAGCTGGTAGAACTCGCCGGGCAGGCGGTCGGCGCGCGGATCCTCGTCGCGGAAGCAGGGCGCGATCTGGAAGTAGCGGTCGAAGCCGCTCATCATGATCAGCTGCTTGTACTGCTGCGGCGCCTGCGGCAGCGCGTAGAACTTGCCCTGGTGGAGGCGGCTCGGCACGAGGAAGTCGCGGGCGCCCTCGGGCGACGACGCCGTCAGGATCGGGGTGGAAAACTCGGTGAAGCCCGACTCGCCCATGCGCCGGCGCATGGCCGCGATGATCTGGGTACGCTTGACGATGTTGCGGTGCAGCGTGTCGCGGCGAAGGTCCAGGAAGCGGTACTTGAGCCGCACGTCCTCGGGATAGTCCGGCTCGCCGAAGACCGGCAGCGGCAATTCCTTGGCCTTCGACAGCACCTCGATCTCGCGCGCGAAGAGCTCGATCTCGCCGGTCGGCAGCTTGGCGTTGACGGTCTCGGGCGCGCGCGCCTTCACCTCGCCGTCGACGCGGATCACCCACTCGCCGCGCACGGCCTCGGCGGTCGCGAAGGCCGGCGAATCCGGGTCCACCACGATCTGGGTGATGCCGTAATGGTCGCGCAGGTCGATGAAGAGCAGGCCGCCATGGTCGCGCACGCGATGGACCCAGCCCGAGAGGCGGACGTTCGCGCCGACGTCCTCCTTCCGGAGGGCCGCGCAGGTGTGGCTGCGATAGCGGTGCATGGGCAGAAACTTTCCGAGTCGTCGTTGGCTTGGTGCGGGGCGTGCGCGGGCGCCCGCGAGGGCCCCGGCGAGGCGGCGCGACAAGCGCATGGGGTGTCGGCCGTGTCAAGTTCGCGCGGCGGCGGCGTCCCGCTGCGGAAATGCGAGATGTCGCACATTGCGCCAAACGATGCCGGCCCTACACTGAACCGCCATGAACCTCGTCACGACCACGGACGCGCTCGCCTCCGCCTGCCAAACCTTCGCCCGGGCGCCCTTCGTCACGGTCGACACCGAATTCATCCGCGAGACGACCTTCTGGCCGGAGCTCTGCCTCGTCCAGGTCGCCTCGGACGACCTCGCCGTGCTCGTCGATCCGCTCGCTCCCGGCATCTCGCTGAAGCCCTTCTTCGACCTCATGGCCGATCCCGCCGTGATGAAGGTCTTCCACGCCGCGCGCCAGGACATCGAGATCGTCTACAAGCTCGGCGGCCTCATCCCGGCGCCGCTCTTCGACACGCAGGTCGCCGCCATGGTGTGCGGCTTCGGCGAGTCGATCGCCTACGACCAGCTCGTCGCGCGGACCACAGCCGGGCGCATCGACAAGACCAGCCGCTTCACCGACTGGCGCCGACGCCCGCTGTCGCCCGAACAGCTGGAATACGCCCTCGCCGACGTGACCTATCTGCGCGACGTCTACCGTGCGCTGACGAAGCAGATCGAACGCGAAGGGCGGCAGGACTGGCTGGCCGATGAGATGGCCGTCCTGTCCGACCCCGCGACCTACGATCTCCATCCCGACGACGCCTGGAAGCGGCTGAAGCTGAGGGTCCGCAAGCCCATCGAGCTGCAGATCCTCAAGGAGATCGCCGCGTGGCGCGAGCGCGAGGCGCGCGAGCGCGACCTGCCGCGCGGCCGCATCCTGAAGGACGACGCGCTCTACGAGATCGCCCAGCAGGCGCCGAAGGACGAGCAGGCGCTCGGTCGCCTCCGCACGATCCCGAAGGGCTTCGAGCGCTCGGCGACGGGGCGCGAAATCCTCGCGGCGGTCGCCCGGGCCAACGTCGTCCCGCGCGCCGACCTGCCGCCCGTGCCGCGATCGCCGCAGCTGCCGGAGGGCACGGCGGCGGCGGTCGAGTTCCTGCGCGTCCTTCTCAAGATCGTCGCGGAGGAGAAGGGCGTTGCCGCCCGGCTGATCGGCTCGGCGGACGACCTGGAGCAGCTTGCCTGGAAGGGCGAGAATGCCGAGGTGCAGCTCCTGTCCGGCTGGCGGCGCGAGATCTTCGGAGAGCGCGCGCTGGCGCTCCTGGCCGGACAGTCCGCCCTCGTCTTCCGCAACAACCGAGTGGAAGCCATCGAGCTTTAGTTCAACTTTACAATACATCGACGGCTTTAACGTTCCGGCAACCTTTTCGGGAACATCTCGCCCGCCTGGGTTAGTTTGGCGCCGAACGAGTTGAACGCCGGAGTGCCCATGCAGACCGCCATCGTGACGCCGAGCTACAGCGGCGACTTCGATCGATGCCGCTTGCTCTGCGAGAGCATCGACCGGCGCGTCGTCGGCTTCTCCACGCACTACGTCGTCGTGGAAAAGAAGGACCTCTCGCGCTTCGCGCCGCTCGCCGGTCCGCGGCGGCAGATCGTCGACGAGCGCTCCGTTCTCCCCTCCTGGCTCGTGGCGGTGCCCGATCCCTTGAGCTTGGGGCGCAGGCGCATCTGGCTCTCGGTCAAGGGCCCGCCCCTGCGCGGCTGGCACGTCCAGCAGATGCGCAAGATCGCGATGGCCGCGATGCTCTCCGACGACGGTGTCCTGTTCTGCGACTCGGACACGGTCTTCGTGCGGGAAACCGACCTCGCCGTCCTCTGGAGCAACGGCCGCTTCACCTTCTATCGCCAGGAGAACGGCATCGCGCCGGACAAGGCCGAGCATCTCGGCTGGTCGGCGCGTGCGGCGGGTCTGCTCGGCATCGGCTCGGCTCCGGTCTCGCGGGTCGACTACGTAGCCCAGGCCGTCGGCTGGCGCACCGACACGGCGCGCGACATGCTCGCCCGGATCGAGACCGTCGCGTCGCGCTCCTGGGCCGCGGCCCTCGCCTCGGACCGCCGCTTTTCCGAATATCTGATCTACGGTCGCTTCGTGGACGAGGTGGAGAACCGACCGGATCGCCACGCTCCGACCGAAACGTCGATCTGCAACAGCTGCTGGTCCGAGGACGCGCTGGCCCGCAGAGGTCTCGCCTCCTTCTTCGCCCAGGCGACGGCTCGCCAGCCGGCCGTCGGCATCCAGTCCTTCATCAACGCGGATCTCGGCCTGATCCGCGAGGCCGCCGGTCTGGCGTGACGCCTCAGCCGGCTCGCCCGGCCCGGCAGCGAGCAAAGGCCCGCTCCGCCGCGCGGTTGGCGAGCAGGGCCGCGAAGGCGTCGCCCTGGATCTGTTGCAGCAGCTCGTAGCGTCGGCGCCCGGTTTCAAAGGCGTAGCGCTGGCAGGTGTCACCCTCTCGCACGGCCGGCGGGCGCGCGCGGAAGTCGAAGCCTTCGGGCGGGCGCTGCGCGGAGCAGGCCGACAGCGTGGCGGTCGCGAAAACGGCGAGGAACATCGGACGCATCATGGTCGTCGCGCAACGCACAACGGTGCCGTCGGTTTCGCGCCTATCGTCGGATCAGGCCTTCCGCCACGATCCCGGAATTTTATCCTTCTCGGCGAGCCGTCGTTCGGGGTATCCAGGCACGGTACTCCGCTTCTCTCGCGGAAGTGTTAGGACCTGCCCCAACGGATAAGTCCGCGTTGCAGACTCGGCGGTAAGATCGTCCACCATGAGCGTCATCCAACATCGGTTCCGTCTGCACGTCGTCCTGCCCATCGCCTTGTTGGTGGCCGGCCTGATCGTCGGGGTGATGCTGTTCCTGCTCGTGCTGGCGCATCGGCAGACCGACGACGCCGTCGCCAACCAGCGCGCGCTGGCCGACGGCATGCTTCGCATCCGCCTCGCCGAGCTGGAGAAGCTCGCTCAGGATTATTCCTACTGGGACGAGGCCTACGACAATCTCTTCGTGCGACCGAATGCGAACTGGGCCGCCGCCAACATCGGTCCCGGCCTGCGCCAGTCCTATGGCGTCGACATGAGCTTCGTCGTCGCGCCGAACGGTCGGTCGACCTATCGCATGGTGGACGGCGTGCCGTCCGATCTGGAACCGACCCAGATCTTGAAGGGCGGGCTCGAACAGCTTCTTGCGGATCGTGCAAAGGCCGGTCCGGACTCGGTGCGCTCCGGGCTCCTTGTCGCCGACGGGGCGCCGGTCCTCGTTTCCGTCGCGCCGCTGCGCCCCTTCACACGACCGGACGACGGCGATCCGGCGTCCCGGCACGTTCTGCTTCTCGCCGATCGACTGGACGACGCGCAGATCGCCCACTTCTCCGAGATCTACCGCCTGCCCGGCCTGCGGATCGCCTCGACGGCCGAGCAGGCCGGCCAGGCCTCGATCGAGATGCGGACCTTGGACGGCAAGGCCTCGGCCCATCTTGCCTGGATCGGCGACGATCCCGGCGGCAAGATGCTGCGCGACATCCTGCCCCTCGTCCTCGCCGTGCTCGTCGCCTTCGCGGTGTTCTCGATCATGGTGCTGCGCCAGGCCGAGCGATCGGCGCACAAGCTCGAAATCAGCGAGCGGCGCGCCTCGCACGACGGTCTCACCGGCCTTCGCAACCGCTCCGCCCTTCTCGATCAGCTCGAATCGGCAAAGACCTGGCCGGCCATCCGCCTGGGCTACGCCCTGCTCTACGTCGACCTCGACGGCTTCAAGCTGATCAACGATACCCACGGCCACGGCATGGGCGACGACGTTCTGCGGATCGCGGGGCGTCGTCTCGAAGCCGCCGTGCCGCCCGGCGGGCGGGCCTACCGGCTGGGTGGCGACGAGTTCGCGGTGATCGTTCCGGGACGCCCGAACCTGGCGGAGGTCCGATCCGCGGGCCTGAAGATGATCGAGGTTCTGTCCGCGCCCATGGACCTCGGAGGCGTCGAGGTGCAGATCGGCGCAACGGTCGGCGTCGCTCTCGCCACCTCGGCCGGAGCGGATGTTCTCGAGACCCTGCGCAACGCCGATCAGGCTCTTTACGTCGGCAAGCGCTCGATGAAGGGCACGGTCCGCTTCCACGTCGAGGTGGCCGACCGCCCCTCCAGCCTCGTCTCCTGAGCCGCGGCGGACAGGAAGCCTCCAGCCAACGACTTCGAAGCCGACGCGCCGACGGCGCGGCTTGAAGGCCGTTCGTAAGTCGGCCATATCTAGAGTGCTGCGGGCGATCGTGTTCCGTCGGCACCCGTCAGCTTCCCCTCGACGATCCCGGCTCTTCTGTTTGCGCGGGCCGATGCCGCTCTGCGACATGCCAGGGTCAGGGAAGCC
Source organism: Antarcticirhabdus aurantiaca (assembly GCF_009765365.1). GTDB lineage: Bacteria > Pseudomonadota > Alphaproteobacteria > Rhizobiales > Rhizobiaceae > Antarcticirhabdus > Antarcticirhabdus aurantiaca. The sequence goes on along the minus strand of NZ_VTOM01000025.1, from coordinate 85,093 downwards.
CTTTATTCGTTTTCCGAGGAACCGCTTAGCACCGGGGAGGAGATTCGCTTCGACATGGGCAGCAAGACCTACAAGCAGTTCGGTGCCGTGCCGTACCGGCGAACCGAAACGGGCGAACTCGAGGTCTTGTTGATCACGTCGCGCGAGACCGGTCGGTGGGTGATCCCCAAGGGATGGCCGATGCGCGGGCGCGCGCCCCAGAAGGCCGCCGCCATCGAAGCCTATGAGGAGGCCGGCGCGCTCGGCAAGCCGTCCAAAGCGGCCCTGGGCACCTATTCCTACGGCAAGCGCACCAAGACGGAGACCAAGCCGTGCGAGGTCACGGTTTATCCGCTCTTCGTCGAGAAGCTCGTCGACCGCTGGCCGGAGAGCGACGAGCGCCGCCGCGAGTGGTTCGACCCGGCCGCGGCTGCGGAACGGGTCGACGAGCCGGAGCTGCGCTCGATCTTTCTCAACCTCGACAGCGCTCTTTGAGGCGCAGCGGCCGAGGGCCGCTCCTCAGCGGACGTAACCCCATCCGTTGAGGCGCATCTGGCCGGGCGAGGCGCCGGCCGCGGTCACGACGAGCCGCTCGCCGTCCCCGTTCACGAAGTTGAAGCGGCATGTGCCGAGCCCCGGCCCCGAGCACAGTTCGGTTTCCGGATAGATCGCGCATTCGTCGCGCCCGACGCAGCGCTGCGCGGCAGTCGCCGCCGGATAGGGCTGCCCCTCCCAGCCGCCGAATGCGAGCACGGCGCGCGCCTCCGAATAGGGCATGCCGCGCCGGAGGTTGTCGACCGCATAGGACGGGCTCGACGTGTCGGGGGCAGCATCGCTCCCGTCCGTCTGGCAGCCGCCGAGGGCCGCCAGCGCGGCAAGAAGAAGAAAACGCAGACGCATGGTTCGCTCGGACCTTTCGCAGTGCGGGGCGCGCCCCCGATCCCGGCCTGCGCGCAGATACCTACTTTGAGGCGGTTTTGCGCCGCGCCGGAGAGATGGTCCGGCCGGATCGCCGCGATGGGCGTCGACCTCAGTCCGTCAGGCCGGCCGCACGCCGAAGGGCGGCGTTGATCCGGTCCTGCCAGCCGGGGCCGTCCTCCTGGAAGTGATGAAGAACGTCCTGATCGATCTTCAGCTTCACTTCTTCCTTCGTGCCCGGAACCGAGACAGGCTTGGCTTCGGCGGGCTTCGCGGCAACGGGGGCGCGCGGCTTGAAGACGGCCTCGGCCGCGTCGAAGGGATTGATGGGTCGGCGGGCCATGTGTCCTCGTTCTGCCTGTCAGTTGCGGGTGGAGCGCGCAGCTTCGGCGGAGGCCTCGCGGATCGCGGCCGCTTCCTCTCCCGCCTCCCGGTCGATGGTCTCGACCAGCCCGAGCAGGATCTGCGCGGTGGCGCGCTTGCCGTAGAGCTCGACATGCCCGGCGAGCCCTACCGCCAACAAGCTTTCGAAGACGTTCTTGGCTGGAGCGCCGGCGTCCATCAGGTCGCGGGCGGCTTTCTGCCAAGCTTCGGAAAGCTTCGCGCGAAGATCGGCGTCGTTCGGGTCCATTCCCCAGGCTCTATCCCATTGCGGATCGCTTGTCGCGGCTCGATCCAGGCCGCCGCCGGGTCCTTTCGCCCATCCGCGCGTCAGGCTTGCGCCGGCTCCTCCTCCGCCATGCGGCCGGCGAGGTCGTGGAGCGAGGCGCGCAGCTCCTGCAGCTCCTCCTTCGAAAGGCCTGCGCGGCAGCGCAGGGCATCGCGTCCGACGACCGCGGCCGCTTCCAGCGACCGCCCCTTCTCCGTCGCCGAAACGAGGATGAGGCGCCGGTCGCTCTCGTCCCGGCGGCGCGCGATCAGTCCGGCGCGCTCCAACTGGTCGGCCATCGGCGTCACCGCGCTCGGCCCCAGCTTCAAACGCTCGGCGATTCGGCGCGTCGGGACCTCCCCCTCCTGCCAAAGCACCATCATGACGAGATATTGAGGATAGGTGAGGTTCAACTCGCTCAAAAACGGCCGATAGGCCCGTGTCACGGCGTTGGTCGCTGCGTAAAGTGCGAAACACAGCTGGTCGTCGAGACGCACTGTCGCTTCTGAGTCGCTTGCCACCGGAGCCCTCGCCATGCTTTGGTTCACCCCTGAATGATCCATAATTGAAGCTTTGGATCAAGCGCCTCGAATTTCGGTGAGCAGTCTCTGCCGAGGCAAACGCGTTCGCGCACAGTGTTTGGAGTGCAGGAGTGGCGTTTCCAATTCACGACGGATCGGCGGCAGCGAGCGCGCTCCCTCCTCTCGACGCGGTTTCCCGTTCCATCCTACAGCTGCTGGCGAACGGCGAAAGCTATGACGAGGCCGCGTGCATCCTTGGACTCGAGCGCGACGCGGTCGACCATTCGATGTCCGCGCTGCGCCGCCGACTCTGCGCGACGACCGACGAGCACGCCGTTGCCATCGGCCTTCGCCTGAGGTTGATCGACTAAAGGTTGATCCGCCAAGGCGTCTCGACTGTGAGCTGCCGCCGTCCATCTTCGCCCCTGCAGCACGATAATCGGCGTGCCGATAAGACATCCTGCCTCACTCGGGCACGGGAAGTCACGCCAGCCTCCCGCGATCAGGTCACGCCCACAAAATTTATAGTAGTATGGTAGCCCGGCTTATGTAGGGTCAGCCGGGATGGAGGGCGATTCATGGCGCAGCCGCTTGAAAGTCCGGATGGGTCCCTGTCACCTCAGATGCGCCGTTGCTTCAGCCTTCTGGCGGAAGGCCGAACGATCGGTCAGATCGCCGCCGAGCTCTACTTGAGCGAGCGAGGCGTGATCGATCTCATCGAGGATGCACGCGCGACCCTGTCGGCCCGCAACCGGGTCCACGCCGTCAACATCGCGATCCGCAAGGGCCTGATCTGACGCCACCCTTCCCCGGCCGGCACGACGCCTTCAGCCTTCAGTACGTGCTGTCCTGAGCCGGACGGCTCGCCATCAGCTCCTCGGCCATGGCATGGCGCAGCGCTTCGCTGGTCGCCAGTTCGCTGCGCAGCCGGGTCACTTCGTCGCCGGCCAAGGGCTCGACGGAGATCGTATCGGACTGGAACGGCATCTCCACGGGCAGTGAGGCCAGCGCCTGCTCCCATGTCAGCCCGTTGCGCCGCAGGATCTCGCTGGCATGCGCTGCGGCGCTGGCACGCTCCCCGTCGCTGTCGGACGCGAGAAGGCCGGCGATCTTGATCAATCTGGCATGTTCGTCAGGGGTCACCCGCACCTCCGAGCCGCGCGTCGCTTCTCCCCGTAACCCAGGCCGCGTCGACCGGCAAACGCTATGGAATGAGCGAACGACGGACGATGCCGCGCCGACTGCGCTTTAACTCCTTGATTTCCCACGCGCTCATCGATGCCGCGCCGTCCCGCAAGGCGCGGAGGATCACCTTCCCGATGGCTGCGGCCCGGCTCATCCCCGCAAATACGGCGTCGTCCTCAACCACCTCAGCCAGATCTCGATCGCCGAGCAGTGCGCCCTGGCGCCCTGGCTGTTCATCCCGCTCGGCGCACTCCGTCCTCAGGCCCCCACCGATCAACGGGCCAAGAAGCGCGCGCCGCGCTTCCGCCATCGCTCACGCCGCGGCCAACCATTCGCCGAAGTGGCCGGGATCACGGCCCGTCGAATCGGAAGCTGGCATTTGCGACCGGGCCGCCGTCGCGGCTGGCGTCGACGCACTGGTAGAGGCTCCAGTAGAACAGCGTGTTGATCGTGTGCTCGGCATCGACGGACTCGATGCAGGCCGCCTGGACGGCCTCCGGGACGCTCGACCAATCCTGCCTCAAGGCGTCGTAGTAGTCCTGCGCGACGCTCACGCAGCGCCCGGCCTCGACGGCTTCGTCGAAGCTATAGGTCGCGGCGTCATAGGCCGCCTGACTGCGGCATTCCTCCGTCGGATCGCGCTGGGGAAGCTCCACCGCGTGCGCGGCCCCTCCGAGGCCGAGGAGCAAGGCGGCGGCGACGAGACGGGCGGCAAGCATCGGCGATCGATCCTCGAACGGACAAGGCGGGTCCCCGATACTAACCCCTGCCCTTCTTCGGCTTCCTTAAATCGAAGCCGCCGCCCGGCCAGCCAACAAGCTGCCGTCCAACTTTTCCGTGCCGCCCCCATTTTCCCGCTGGACAAGCCGCGATCGGGCCTCTAGAACCCCGCTTGTCGACGGGCGATGGCCAGCCGACGCAGCGCCGAAGGCGTTCCGGGTGATTAGCTCAGTTGGTAGAGCAGCTGACTCTTAATCAGCGGGTCGTAGGTTCGATCCCTACATCACCCACCATTCCAAACCGCTGAGACATACTACTCCCGGCTCCACCGACGTGCTGACGTGCCGTCCAGCGGTTTCCGATCCTACCCTGCGATTTTTAACTCCCGTTCTGTTCTGTCCGCGGCCCGCTCTCCATCCGGCGTCTCCCGGAGGCCTAGCTGACGGGACTCACCATTCCGCAAATCGAACTGCTGAGCGCCGCCGTCGGGGACGGTGTCGAGGTCAGCGGCCGGTCGCGCCCGACCTGCGATCTCATTCGCTGCGGCTGCGCCATCTGGTCAATTTACCCACCAGGACATGGCTTCCTTCAGCCCAGCGAGAAGGGCCGAGCTGAGATCGATCGTCTTGCGCGCGGCAAGTGGAGGGCTGGCTGAAGGCCAAGCTCACCAGGAAGCCGTTGAAGCAGCACGCCGAAGCCATTGACCTCCTGGAAAAGGCTGTGCCGACGGATGACGAGCGTCATTTCACCCTCGACAATTGGCCGGAGCGCGCTGAGCAGATCAACTCAGCGCCCGACGCCTTCTTTAGGCCGATAAGCTTCGCCGACAGCGTCGCGATCGCGGTGGGAACCGGGCGCATCATCGATCTGTGCGCCGGCATCGGGTCGCCCGAACTGGCCGTGCCGATGCACACCGCATGGTGGAGGGACAGGCTGGAAGACGAGTCCGCACCTTCGACGATTGATCGTAGATGGGACGGACTCGTTGCGTTCGAAGCTGCGCGTGGACTGAGAGACTATCTCACCTCAGGTGAATCATGCGGTCCGCCCGAAGTCCAAAGACATGCCGGAAACATCAGCCGCTCATGCGCTCGAAGCCGGCATCGTCGTTGCCGCTGTCGAGGTCGAGCGCGACGCCGCGGGCGGGCGCCGCCGGGCGGCGCGCCGGCTGGAAGCCGCTCACCCGCGCCTGAAGCGCGCGAACGTCCTGGCGGGCCGGGGCGGCAGAGGAAGCCGGAGCCGGCGCCGCGGCACGCGGCGTCTGCGGCCGGGTCGCAACCGCGGCCGGCGTCTCCGTGTCGATCCGGAAGAAGCCGGCGCGCTCGTTGAGGGCCTCGGCCTCGGCCGACAGCTCGCCCGCCGTCGCGGTCATCTCGTTGGCGGCGCCCGCGTTGGCTTGCGTCACCTGATCGAGCTGCTGGATGGCCTGGTTGATCTGCTCGATGCCGATCGACTGCTCGCGGCAGGCCGCCGAGATCTCGCCCACCAGCTCGGCCGTGCGGCGAATGTCGGGAACGAGCCGCTGCAGCATCTCGCCCGCTTCCTCCGACACCTGCAGCGTCGACACCGACAGCTCGCCGATCTCGGCCGCCGCCTGTTGGCTGCGCTCGGCGAGCTTCCTCACTTCCGAAGCGACCACCGCGAAGCCCTTGCCGTGAGAGCCGGCGCGGGCGGCCTCGATCGCGGCGTTCAGCGCCAGGAGATCGGTCTGGCGGGCGATCTCCTGCACCACGGTGATCTTCTCGGCGATAGTGCGCATGGCTTCCACCGACTGGGCGACGGCGGTGCCGGTCTTCTCGGCGTTGACGTTGGCCTGGGCGGCGATCTTCTCGGTCTGGGCGGCGTTGTCGGCGTTCTGGCGAACGTTCGCCGTCATCTCCTCGACGGCGGCCGAGGCCTGCTCGGAAGCCGCCGCCTGCTCGGTCGAGCCGGAGGAGAGCTGCTCGGCCGTCTGCGCCGACAGGGCCGAACCGGACGCCACTTGGCCAGCGGAGCCCAGGACGCCCCCCACGATCTCCGACAGCTTGGCGCTCATCCGGTTCATGGCGCGCTCCAAATCGCCCAGCTCGTCGCGGCCCCTGGCGTCCACCGTCCGCGTCAGGTCGCCCGAGCCGATGGTTTCGGCGAGGTCGAGCGAGCGCCGCAGGCCCCGGACCAGCGAGAACGCCATCCAAATCGCCGCCGCCGCGCCCAGGATCACCGCCGCGATGCCGAAGCCGATCAGCAGCGCGCGCGTGGACAGGAAGGCCTCGTTATTGCCCGTCGCGACGGTTTCCGCCGCGGCCTTCTCCGCCTCTGCGAAGCGGATCAGCTCGCCCTTGATGCTCGTGGAGAGCGGCATGATGTCGTTCTGGACGATCTGCGCGGCGCGGAACGTCGAATTGGCGAGTCCGTGATCGAGATACTGCTCCGCGGGCGGCTTGAGCTCGCTCCACAGGCGCTGGACACGGCCGAGGGCGGGCGGCTCCACTTTCGCGATCACGAGAGCTTTCGCCAGACGGTCGAGTTTGCCGTCGACGGAGGCGACTGCGCCCTTCGCGCGCTCGGCGAGCTGCTGAAGCTCCGCCTCGTCGGTCTCGTTCAGGGCGCGTGTCAGAATGCGTCGGTAGCCGGGGATGTCGGCCCGCAGCTGGCCGGCGATCGTGACCGTGGTCTCGGGCCCGCCGAGAAGCACGATCTCGTCGCGCAGGCTGCCGATCGAGAGTTCGAGGCGGTCGCCGATCGGCTGGATGGACTGCCTGTTCAGCTCGCCGGCCCGGGTTTCCTCGTTGCGCGCGGCGAGCTCGACGGCTTGGCGCGTCAGCGTGTCGAAGCGCTGGAGGTCCGCCTTGAGGGCGTCGATGTCGGCATGCGCCACGGGCGTGCCGCTGGCGCGGTAGGCGTCGATCCGCTCGATCACGGTGCCGAAGATGCGATCGTAGTTCTCGCGTTCCGACGCGATCCGACCGTCGTCAGACGACATGATGGCGTTGCTCGCCGCCTGCTGCGCTTCGGCGACGTTGCTGCGCAGGTCGGTGAGGACGGCGCTGCGGCCGAAGGGGCCGCCGATGAAGGCATTCATGCGCTCGTTGCCTTCGGACAGCTTCTGGATGCCGAGGTAACCGATGGCGGAGGTGAGGACGAGAACGGCTCCGAACGAGCCGATGAGACGGGTGCTGATGCGCATGGCTTGAGTCGCCGGTTCCTGCTGTGTCAGTTCTGGGCGCGCTTGGCGGCGAGGGCGGCCGCGTCGCCGGAGCGCACGAGGCTGAAGGGGATCCAATTGAGCGTGTCGACGCTCTTGCCGGCTGCCATCTGGCGCGCCAGCTCGAGGCCGAGGGCGCCCTGCGCCTTGCCGTCCTGGAGCACGGACAGGCTGAGGTCGCCGGCCACCATGGCGGCCAGCGCGTCGTCGGTCGCGTCGATGCCCGCGACGATCGGCTTGATGCCGGCTTCCTTCGCCGCCTGGATCGCACCGAGCGCCATCTCGTCGTTGTTGGCGATCACCGCGTCCGGCTTCAGCCCGCCGTCGAGGAAGGCCTCAAGAAGGGCCTTGCCCTCGGCGCGATCCCAGTTGGCGCTCTGTTCTTCCAGGATCTCGATGCCGCGGCAGTCCGGCCGCGAGAAGACCTCGTGAACGTCCAGCGTGCGCATCCGGGCCGCGGGATGGTTCAACTCGCCGATCATGATCACGGCCGTGCCGCGGCCGCCCATCAGGCGGCAGGTCTCCTCGGCCTGAAGCGTGCCGGATTCGACCTCGTTCGAGCCGACATAGACGACCTGGCCGCCGAGCACCTCGTCGCTTGGCATGTGGTTGACGAAGACGAGCGGAACGTCGGCGGCGCGAGCGAGGCGGGCGATCTCGACTTCGGCCTTGGAGTCGCCGCCCAGGACGACCAAGCTCGCCACCCCGTCCTTGATGAGCTGGCGCACGTTCTCGACCTGCAGGCCGGGATCGTTCTGCGCATCGGTCTTGGCGAGCTTCAGGCCGGCCGCGGCCGCCGCCGCCTCGACACTGCCGCCGATCACGGCGCGGAACGGATCGTCGGTTCTGGGCATGGCGAGCCCGATCGTCTGGGCGCTCGCATGGGTCATCAGGGCTGCTTGCAGAACAAGCACGGCGAGAAGGCGCGACACGGGAGCTCCGATCATCGTGGAGGCGGCGGCGAGCCGGTCTCGGCCGGGGCTTCGCCTTTAGGAAGGGAAAGTCGTTTGTCGAGCAACTTGTCGCGTTTGACTTGCGCAGAGCTTGTAACCGGAACTTATGAAACCCCGGTGCTTCGTGTGCGCCAGCGCCCCTTCGCGGCAGCCTCGGTCACCACTGTCCTGGACGCTTCGCCATGCGGATGATCAGCGTTGATCTCCACTGCCGATGTCGGAGCCGATCGGCCGTTCCGGATCCTGTGCGATCATCGACTGCCGTACGAGAGAAGCTCTCGCGATCTGTGCGAGGACAAACTTCCGAGTGTTGCAGGTCACCGAAGAGCACGATCGGCTCGTTGCCCTTCGCGGCAATCCGCATTGCGTCGTTTGCAGGCGCAGCCGAACCAATGCGTATGCGGCTAGCGATCAGGCGCCGAAGCGGGCCCAGGGCGCGGCGCGGCGGAGGGCGAGCGGCAGGATCTCGGGCTCGATGCGACGGATCTGGCCGGGCGGGAGGGCCGCGGCGGGAAAGGCTGAGGACTGGGCGACGTGCTCCGCGGCGGCCGGGCGGACATGCGCCTCCTCGGCCGGCGCGCTCGCATCCGCGTCGAGGAAGTGGATGCCGGCGAACATGCCGCGGCGGTAGACCAGCTTGGCGAAGTGGACGGTCTTCTCCTCGCCGATCCGGATGTTGAACTCGCGCGGCAGATGCACGGCCTCGTCCAGCGTCAGGAGCGCGCCCGTCGCCGAAATGTTTCGCACGATGCAGTCGAAGGTGGAGAAGTTGTTGTTGAACAGGATCTTGGCGCGCTTGAGCGTGCGGAAACGCTGCGCCACGCGGCGCTCGGAATCGTCGGCGGCGTCTGAGCCTTCGGGAGAATGCAGAGTCTGAGCCGACATGGCCCGGCCCTCCGTTGTCAGTTCCGGCTCGCCGATTAGATGCGGAGGACATTAAAAGGGCGTGAATCCTGTCGCAGCAACGAAACGGGGCGCCGCAAGGGCGCCCCGTCGTTCGTCGCGATCTGCCGTCAGGCTTAGTTGCGGGCCTTGTCGACCAACGCGTTCGACTTGATCCAGGGCATCATGCCGCGCAGCTTCTCGCCGACCTGTTCGATCTGGTGGGCGTCGTTGTTGCGGCGGATGCCCTTGAAGCGGGCCATGCCGGAGCGGTACTCCTGCATCCACTCCGAGGTGAACTTGCCGGTCTGGATGTCCTTGAGGACGCGGCGCATCTCGGCCTTGGTCTCGTCCGTGATGATGCGCGGGCCGGTGACGTACTCGCCCCATTCGGCCGTGTTCGAGATCGAGTAGTTCATGTTGGCGATGCCGCCCTCGTAGATGAGGTCGACGATCAGCTTCACCTCGTGGAGGCACTCGAAATAGGCCATCTCCGGGGCGTAGCCGGCCTCGACCAGCGTCTCGAAGCCGGCGCGGATCAGCTCGACCAGGCCGCCGCAGAGCACGACCTGCTCGCCGAAGAGGTCGGTCTCGCACTCTTCCTTGAAGTTCGTCTCGATGATGCCCGAGCGGCCGCCGCCGACGCCGCAGGCGTAGGAGAGCGCCAGCTCCAGCGCGTTGCCGGAGGCGTCGCGATGGACGGCCACGAGGCAGGGCACGCCGCCGCCCTTCTGGTACTCGCCGCGCACCGTGTGGCCCGGGCCCTTCGGCGCGATCATGACGACGTCCACCGTGTCCTTCGGCTCGATCAGGCCGAAGTGGACGTTGAGGCCGTGGGCGAAGGCGATGGCCGCGCCGTCGCGAATGTTGGGCGCGATCTCTTGCTTGTAGATGTCGGCCTGGAGCTCGTCCGGCGTCGCCATCATCAGGAGGTCGGATTCCTTCGCCGCGTCGGCGACGGAGAGCACCTTGAAGCCGTCGGCCTCGGCCTTCTTGATCGTCGGCGAGCCCGCGCGCAGCGCGATCACGACGTTGGCGGCGCCGGAGTCCTTGAGGTTCAGCGCGTGGGCGCGGCCCTGGCTGCCGTAGCCGACGATGGCGACCTTCTTGGACTTGATGAGGTTCAGATCGGCGTCGCGATCGTAGTAAACACGCATGGATTTCCTCCGTTGGTTTAACTGTCACCGCCGGCCGGGCGGTCTTGCCCGGCGGCGAAGAGGGTGAAGAACTGTCGAGTCGCGCGGCCCGCATCCCGCTCGATCTCGGTCGGGCTCAGCGAGAGCGGATCGCCGAGCAGGAGGCGGATCTGCACGTCGCGCACCACGAGGCCGAAGAAGGAGCGCGCCGCCGTGTCCGCATCGCCGGCGTCGAAATCGAGGATGCCCGCCACGCGGCCTGCTTCCAGCATCGGCACCAGCCGCGCTTCCATGGCGAGCGGACCGTTGTTGAGGACGATCGCGCCGAGGTCGGCCGCGCGGTCCGTGCCGGCATGGGCGACGGCCAGGCGGTTCAACGCCACGGATGTCTGGCCGCCGAGAACGGTCAGCCATTCCACGGCGAAGCGGTGGAGGCTCGCCTCGAGCGCGTCGCGGGTGGCACGCCCCTCGGGAAGCGGCGTGCCTCGGACGCGCGAGGCCTGATGGCGCACCGTCGCGGTCAGCAGCCCGGCGCGGTCGCCGAACCACTTGTAGATCGTTTCCTTCGAGCAGCTCGCGGCGCTCGCGAGCGAGGTCATGGTCAGCGGGCGGCCTTCGACGATGAGACGCAACGCGGCGTCGAGCACGTCGCGCTGACGCTCCGTCCACTCCCCTGCGCCGCTTTCCACCGCCGACATCCAGCCCCCGGAACAACCGTACCGTACGTTACGGTACGGCTCTCTAGCCGGCTTCGCCGCCGCTCGCAAGCCCCCTGTCGAAGCGACCTATGCCCGTGCGTGGCCGAGGGCGCGCCGGAAGCGACGCACCGTTTCCGCCATGCCGTATTCCAGCGCGTCGGCGGTCAGCCCGTGGCCGATCGACACCTCGGCGAGACCGGGAATATGCCGGACGAGCAGCGGCAGGTTGGCGACCGTCAGATCGTGCCCGGCATTGACGCCGAGGCCGAGCCCGGCCGCAGCGGCGGCCGTTTCGCCAAGCCACGCGGCCTCGCGCTCTGCCCCCGCCGGATCGTCGAAGAAGCCGGCATAGGGACCGGTGTAGAGCTCGATGCGGTCGGCACCCGTCGCTGCTGCCGCCGGCATCGTCTCGGGAAGGGCGTCGGCGAAGAGGCTGACGCGCACGCCCTCTCCCTTCAGCCGCGCGACCACGGGCTTCAGGAGGTCGCCATGCGCGGCAAAGTCCCACCCGTGGTCGGAGGTCGCCTGCGCCGGGTCGTCCGGCACCAGCGTCACCTGTTCCGGCCTCACGGACAAAGCGAGGTCGATGAAGTCGTCGCTCGGATAGCCTTCGATGTTGAACTCGGCCTGCGGGAATTCCGAGTCGATCAGCGCGCGGATCTCCGGCAGGTCGGAGAAGCGGATATGCCGCTGGTCGGGCCGCGGATGGACCGTCAGCCCGTGCGCGCCGGCCGCGAGCGCTTGGCGACCGAGGTCGGTGACGCTCGGCCAGGGCAGATCCCGGCGGTTGCGCAGCATGGCGATGGCGTTGAGATTGACGGACAGTTCGGCGGGCATGGTGGCTCGGCTCCTTTCCGCGTCGGGACCCGATTCGGGACCGCGGCGCCCTTTTAGGCCGATCCGGTCGCCCCGTCAGCGCCCAACTCGCGGCCTCGGCCTTTGGGCGTGTTGACGGAGCCGGTTCCAAGTGTTCCCCTCCCTCCCGATTGGCGGGCACCGATCACGGATCTCGGGAGGATCTTCGTTTATGGGTGGTTCCAAGTTCATTCCGCTCGTCGTGGCGGGCTTCGTCGGCCTGCTGATCGGCTGGCTCATGGGGCCGGACATCGACGACGCGCAGGAGGAGCTGAGCCAGCGCATCGACGCGCTGCAGGGCCCGATCGGCGACGTGTCGACGCGCGTCCAGGCGGTTGAAGGCCAGGTGGCGCAGCTCGCCGCGTCCCCGCCAACCGATCCCGCGGCCGCCGTCCAGCCGCTCGTCGCGCAGGCCACCACCGACCTCGTCGCGCGTCTCGACGCTTTGAACGCCAAGGTCGACGCACAGGCCGGCGCGATGGCGCAGGGGCTCGCCCCGCTCCAGCAATCGGTGGCTGAGCTCGTCACTCGTCCGGCCTCCGCCGGCGGCGCCTTCGAGAGCCTGGCCGGCACCATCGGACCGGGCGGCGCGATCCTTCTCGCCGGCCAGGGGGCCGTGTTCGGCTCGGCTCGCATCCAGCTCGACTCCGTCGAGGGGTCCGGCGCCACGGTGTCGGTCTCGGGCGGCCAGCCGAGCCCGCTGGCCTCCGGCGCGTCCGTCGAGGTCGGCCCGGGCTGCTCGGTGACCCTCGCCGGCGTCGCGGGCCCGGCGGCCTTCCTGAAGCCGGAGGGTTGCGGCGCGTCCGATTCGGCTGCCGCACCGGCGCCCGCCGCCCCGGCCGCTCCGGCGCCTCAGCAGCAGGCGGCGGCTCCGGCCGCTCCAGCCGCTGCCGCGCCCCCCACGGCGGGCGGCGCGACCGCCAGCCTGTCGACCGGTCAGAGCGCGACCTTCGGCTCGACGAGCGTCTTCCTGTCGGGCGTGCGCGACGGCACCGCGACGTTGTTCACGCAGGACGGCGGCCGCAAGCCCGTCGCCGTCGGCCAGTCGCTGGACGTCGGCAACGGCTGCACGGTGACCGTCCAGAGCATCGAGGGCAGCACGGCGACGCTCGCCGCGTCCGGCTGCGACGGCGCCGCGCCCGCCGGCGGATCTGAACAGGCCGCTCCGGCTCCGGCGCCTGCTGCCGCTGCCCCGGCCCCCGCCCCGGCCGCTCCGGCAATCTCTCCCGCCCCTGCTGCGGCGGCGGCTCCCGCGGCCAGCGGCGAAGGCCAGACCGTTCCCGTCGGCGGGACCGCACGGTTCGGCGAATCCAGCGTGTTCCTGTCCGGCCTCATCGACGGCGGCGCCACGCTGTTCTTGCCCGGCGGCAGCCGCCAGTCCGTCCAGACCGGCGGCACGATCGACGCCAACGGATGCACCGTCACGCTCGTCGCCGTCGGCGAAGGCACGGCGACCCTGCAGGGCTGCGGCGACACCGCCGCAGCGTCCGCGGCTCCGGCTCCGGCGCCCGCTCCGGCAGCGGCAGCGGTCGCGGCGCCTGCAGCCGCTCCGGCGCCTGCACCGGCCCCGGCCCCGGCCCCTGCCCCGGCCGCCGCCCCGCAACCGGCCGCGGCGCCTGCTGCCGGTGCTCCCGCCGCGCCTGCCGGCGGCGGCGACACGGCGCAGCTCACCACGGGCCAGACCGCCACCTTCGGTGCCGCGCGGATCTTCGTGTCCGCCATCACCGACAGCGGCGCGACGCTCTACGTGGTGGGGCAAGGTCCGCAGACGGTCCAGCCCGGCGCTTCGGTGGATGCCGGCAACGGCTGCACCGTCACCCTGTCGAGCGTCGAGAACCGCACGGCGACGCTTCAGGCGAGCGGCTGCGCCGCCTGACCAAACGCAACATCCTCCCGGATGAACAGCGAGCGGCGGGGCCTTTCGTCCCGCCGCTTCCGCGTCGCCTCAGCGCACCACAGTCAGCCGCTCGGCGGCGCGGGTGATCGCCGTGTAGAGCCAGCGCTCCCGGCTGTCCTTGAAGGCGAAGCTCTCGTCGAAGAGCACGACGTCGTTCCACTGCGATCCCTGCGCCTTGTGGACGGTCAGGGCGTAGCCGTAGTCGAAGTCGTCGTAGCGCCGCTTCGTCGCCCAGGGCACTTCGGCGTCCGGATCCTCGAAGGCGGATTTGAGGAGCTTGATCTTCGCCGCGCCCTGATCGACGTCGTCCTCGTCGGGCTTCACGATGAGGTTGATCCCCGGCTTCACCGTTTCCGGCGAGGCCGTCATCGCCTTCCACAGGGAGCCGTTGAGGAGCCCCTTCGTCGGATCGTTGCGCAGGCACACCAGCTTGTCGCCGCTCTGCGGCAGCGCGCCCTGGAAGCCCTTCAGCTCGCGCAGGCGCGCATTGTAGCGCCGCCGCGTGCGGTTGGTGCCGACCAGCACCTGGTCGGCCGCCAGCACGCGCTCCGAGTCGATCTCGCGCCGGTCGATGACGTTCGCCTGTCCCCAGTCGCCGCGCTCCAGCGCCCTGCCCTCGCGCGCCTTCATCGCGAGTTCGAGGATCGGGTTGTCGCGCGCCTGCCGGTGGATCTCGGTCAAGAGGAAATCTGGCTCGGCCTCGGTGAAGAAGCCGCCGCCCGAGACCGGCGGCAGCTGGCCGGGATCGCCCAGAACGAGGATCGGCGTGCCGAAGGACAAGAGGTCGCGCCCCAGCGCCTCGTCCACCATCGAGCACTCGTCGACGACGACGAGCTTGGCCTTTGCGATCGGGCTCTGGCGGTTCAGCGAGAAGGTCGGCGACACGCGCGTCGTGCCGCCCGCCTCGTCCTCGACGGTCTCCTCGCCGCGCGGCCGGTAGATCAGCGAGTGGAGCGTGCGCGCGGTTTTCGCGCCTTTCGTGCGCAGCACCTGCGCCGCCTTGCCGGTGAAGGCGGCGAACTGCACGGCCCCGTCGATTCCTTCCGCGAAGTGCTTCGCCAGCGTCGTCTTGCCCGTGCCGGCATAGCCGAACAAGCGGAAGATCGGCTGATCGTCGCGCTTCAGCCACTCGGCCACGGCCAAGAGCGCGTCATCCTGCTGGGGCGAGAACTTCATCGGTCAGGCTATGTCCGTCTGGGCGAAATCGTCGCCCTTGTAGAGGAGGGGCAGGCCGTTCTGCTTGGCCAGCGCGTAGGAATAGCAATCGCCCATGTTCAGTCTCGCCGGATGCCCAGAGCCCTTGCCATAGGCGGCGTGCGCGGCGGCAAGCCCCGGCAGGAGCCCGCCATCGACCGCCAGCACCTCGACTTCGGCGAAGGATACGAAGCGTTCGACGATGCGGCGGGCCTCGTCGACTTGCATCATGCGGGACAAGCCCGAAACCGCCTCGAACAGGCTGACGACGGAACTCGTCCGTCGCGGCGCCGCTTCGATCCTGGCCGCCAGATCCTCGGCGTCCGGCTCACCGGCCAGGATCGCCACGATGGCGGAAGCGTCGATGAACATCAGCCGTCCGCCTGCCCCCAGAGCTCGTCGTAGAAGGCCTTGTCCGGCATCCCTTCGGCCTTGCGCGCTCGCGCAACTTCGTCGACCAGCGGCTTCAACCGCTCCCGCAGCGATAGTCTTTTCCGCTCGCGCGCCAACTCGTTCTCCACTGCGACACGCACCGCCTCGGTCAAGCCAATCCCGCGCCTCGACGCCAATTCGCGAACCAGAGCATCCGTTTCTTCATCACGGATGTGCAAGGCCATGACGCGTCTCCGTGTAGACACTAGGAGCATAGCATCTACACGGATGGAACACAACGGGAACGAATATCACCCGAGCAGCGGCACGATCGAGGCGACCAGCAGCAGCCCCATGACCACGTTGAAAATCCGCAGCCGGGTCTGGTCGGCTAGGAAGCGGCGGAGCGCGATGCCGAAGCCGGTCCAGACGGACACGCTCGGCAGGTTCACCGCCGTGAACACCAGCGCCACGATCACCACCGACAGCATCGGCTGCGCTGCCGAGACGTAGGCACCCATCGCAACGAGCGCCATGGCCCAGGCCTTCGGGTTCACCCACTGGAACGCCGCGGCTTGGAGGAAGGTCATCGGATGGCCGTTCCCCTCGCTCGTCCCGATCCCGCGCGCCGTCGCGACCTTCCAGGCGAGGTAAAGGAGATAGGCGCCGCTCGCGACCTTGAGGGCGAGCGACAGCGCGGGAAAGGCGTGCAGCAACGCTCCGAGCCCAAAGCCGACGGCGAGCAGCAGCACGCAGAAGCCGCCCGCGATGCCCAGCATGTGCGGGATCGTCCGGCGGAAGCCGAAGTTCACGCCCGAGGCCATCAGCATCAGGTTGTTCGGTCCCGGCGTCACCGACGAAGCGAAGGCGAAGCCGACGAGCGCGAGAAAGACGTCGAGGCTCAGCATGGCGCCCGTCCCTCCGTTCTCACATCGGCGCAGCGCCGCGCGCGAGTGCGGCGACGCCCGTCCGGCAGATTTCGACGAGGCCGAGCGGCGTCATGATCGACACGAACTTGTCGATCTTCGACGGCCGGCCGGTCAGCTCGAAGACGAAATGGTCCGTCGAGGAGTCGATGACCTTGGCCCGGAAGACGTCGGCGATGCGCAGCGCCTCGACGCGCTTCTCGCCCTCGCCCGCCACCTTGACGATGGCGAGCTCGCGCTCGATCGGACCCGTCTCGCCGTCGTCGCCGGCCTGCCGCGTCAGGTCCACCACGCGGTGCACGGGCACGATCCGGTCGAGCTGGCTCTTGAGCTGCTCCAGGACGTGGTGCGTGCCGCGGGTCACGACGGTGATGCGCGACAGGTGCTTCTCGTGCTCGGTTTCCGAGACCGTCAGGCTCTCGATGTTGTAGCCGCGCCCCGAGAACATGCCGATGACGCGGGCGAGCACGCCCGGCTCGTTGTCCACGAGGATCGAGAGCGTGCGCGCCTCGCTGCGGTCCTTCTCGGGCGCGATGAAGTAGGCGGAGGCCGGGGGCTGGATGGGCTTGTTCATGGTTTCCGGGAGGCTGACTGGATAGGCGAGCGGTCTGCCCGCGACGGGGATGCGGATCGAAGAGCTTGTTCCGAAAGCGCGAGAGCGCGGCGACGGGATGTCGCCGCGCTCTTCGCTCGCGTCACACCAGCGCCTTGCCCTTGGCGTCGATGGCGGTGGCGACCGCCTCGTCCGTCGCCTCGTCGGGCAGCAGGATCTCGTTGTGCGCCTTGCCGCTCGGGATCATCGGGAAGCAGTTGGCGAGGTTCGCGACGCGGCAATCGAAGAGCACCGGGCGGCGGACCGCGATCATCTCCTCGATGGCGCCGTCGAGATCGCCCGGCTTCTCGCAGCGGATGCCGACGCCGCCATAGGCCTCGGCGAGCTTGACGAAGTCCGGCAGCGCCTCGGTGTAGGAGTGCGACAGGCGGTTGCCGTGCAGCAGCTGCTGCCACTGGCGCACCATGCCCATGTACTGGTTGTTCAGGATGAAGATCTTCACCGGCGCGTCGTGCTGCACCGCCGTCGACATCTCCTGCATGTTCATCAGCACCGAGGCGTCGCCGGCGATGCAGACGCAGAGCGCGTCCGGATGGGCGATCTGCGCGCCGATCGTCGCCGGCAGGCCGTAGCCCATGGTGCCGAGGCCGCCGGAGGTCAGCCAGCGGTTCGGCGCCTCGAAGCCGTAGAACTGCGCCGCCCACATCTGGTGCTGGCCGACTTCGGTCGAGACGTAGGTCTCGCGGCCCTTGGTCAGCTCGTAGAGCCGCTGCACCGCATATTGCGGCATGATCACGTCCTGGCTCGGCCGGTAGGCGAGACAGTCGCGCGCGCGCCAGCCGTCGATCGTGCGCCACCAATCCGTCAGCGCGGCCTTGTCGACGAAGGCGTCGCTCTCGCGCCACGCCTTGACCATGTCCGCCAGCACCCGCCCGACATCGCCGACGATGCCGAGGTCGACGCGCACGTTCTTGTTGATCGAGGACGGGTCGATGTCGATGTGGATCTTCTTCGAGCCCGGCGAGAAGGCGTCGAGCCGGCCCGTGATGCGGTCGTCGAAGCGGGCGCCGACGCACAGCATGACATCGCAGCCGTGCATGGCGAGGTTCGCCTCGTAGGTCCCGTGCATGCCGAGCATGCCGAGCCAGTTGTCGCCGCTCGCGGGGTATGCGCCGAGGCCCATCAGGGTCGAGGTGATCGGCGCGCCGGTGAGCGCGACGAGCTCGCGCAGGAGCTGCACCGCCTCAGGCCCCGAATTGATGACGCCGCCGCCGGAATAGATGACCGGCCGCTTGGCCGAGGCGAGCAGTTCCACCGCCGCGCGGATGCGGCCGGGGTCGCCGTCGAGCTTCGGGCGGTAGCTCTCGTGCGTCTGGTTGGGCGGGGGCGGCGAATAGATGCCGGTCGCGAACTGGATGTCCTTGGGCACATCGACGAGCACCGGGCCGGGCCGGCCGGTGGTGGCGACGTGGAAGGCCTCGTGCAGGATGCGGGCGAGGTCGTTGACGTCCTTCACCAGCCAGTTGTGCTTGGTGCAGGGCCGCGTGATGCCGACCGTGTCGCATTCCTGGAACGCGTCGGAGCCGATCAGCGTCGAGGGCACCTGGCCGGAGATGCAGACGAGCGGGATGGAGTCCATCAGCGCGTCCTGCAGCGGCGTGACGGCGTTCGTCGCGCCGGGTCCGGAGGTGACGAGCATGACGCCGACCTTGCCCGTCGAGCGGGCGTAGCCTTCGGCGGCGTGGCCCGCGCCCTGCTCGTGGCGCACCAGGATGTGGCGCACGGCGTCCTGCTGGAACAGCTCGTCGTAGATCGGCAGCACCGCGCCGCCAGGATAGCCGAAGATGTCCGTGACGCCGTTGTCCTTCAGCGCCTGGACGACCATCTCGGCGCCCGTCATTTCCCGCAATCCGGCGTCGATGCCCATGGTGATCTCCCGTTCCAATCTCGTTCTCGGTCTTCTTGTGAGGGCCCTCGGGATCGGTTCGTGACGGTCGCGGGGGCGGTGCGGGCAACAAAAAAGGGCCTCGTCGGGCCCTTCGGTTCTAGCGCACACGTGGCATCGGCCGGACGGTCCTCAGACCGTCTCGCGTGTGCGCCCCGCTACTACAATAAGCTTCGTCGTCATCATGCCCGCACCTCTACGCCGGCAAAATCCGCGCGTCAACAAGGGTGCGCGTCAGGCGTTTTCGACGTCGATGCGCCGATAGCGCGCCTGGGCGAGGCCGAAGACGCCGAAGGCGACAAGCCCGATCCCCATCAAGGCGAGCAGAACGTGCCCGTAGGGCCAGCCGAGGACGGCGGAGAGCGCGTCCTCCGTTCCCGGCGTCGCGTCGGCGGACAGGCTCGACGCCCCGCCGTAGAGCAGCCAGGCGAGAACGGCGAAGACGAGCCCGCGGGCGACGAGGCCCGCCTGGCAGGTCCAGCGAAGCCAGGGCAGCGTCGACGCCGGCAACACCATGTACTTGTCGAAGCTCGCCCCGAACCCGCGCACGGCGTAGACGATGCCGACGACGAGAAGCAGCGCGGCCACCGCATAGGTCAGCCACAGGCCGAAGCCGGCCTCGAAGGCCATCTTGACCAGGCTTTCATGCGGCTTCTCGCCGGTCGAAGCGGCAAGGCCAAGGGCGAGGCGCCCGGTCGACAGGGCGAGCGCGGCATAGATCGCGGCGCTGAGGATCGAGGCGATGCGAATGACCCAGCCCTTCGCCCCCGAGCCGCGCCGATCGGGATCCATGACGCCGTAGACGATGCGCCAGATGGCGAACCCCGCGAGCGAGGCCGTCAGCGCCCACAGGAGAACGACGCCGAACTGCGCGCCGACAACCGTGCGGATCGCGCCCTCCGTGCCGATCGGCTCGCCGCTCGCCACGGCCGCCCGCAGCGCGAAGCCGCCGATGATGAAGTAGACGACCGCGCGGCCGAGATAGCCGAGACGCGCCAGCGCCTCGATGCGGCTTCCATGCGCCCGCACCATGTCCTTGCCGGCTTCCGTCGTGCTCGTCGCCATGGCCGGTTCGGCTCCCCAGCTGTCGTCCCGCGGAGCAATATGCGTCGCGCGTCGAGCACGGCAACGCTCGGCCGGTCGGCTCGCCCGAGCCGGCTCACGCGCAGACGCGGTCGCGCCCCTGCGTCTTCGCCCGGTAGAGCATCACGTCGGCGCGCTTGAGCACGCCCTCGGCCTCCTCCTGCGCGCCCGCCAGCGCGACCCCGACCGAGGCGGTCACCCTCAAGCGGATGTTGCCCTTGTGGACGACGATCCGTCCGATCGCCGCGCGGATGCGGTCGGCGAAGAGATAAAGAGAGGCCTCCGGCATGTTGGGGACGACGATCGCGAACTCCTCGCCGCCGAGCCTGGCGACCACGTCGTGCTCGCGCGTCCACTCCGCGAGGCACCGGCCCACGCTGCGCAGGACCTCGTCGCCCATGTCGTGGCCGTGGGTGTCGTTGATCGCCTTGAAGTGGTCGAGGTCGAGGACGAGCAGGCCGATCGGACGGCGGATCTGACGGAACTCGATCAGGAACTGCTTGAGCGCCTCGTCGAAATAGCGCCGGTTCTTCAGGCCGGTGAGCGGATCGGTATGGGCAGCCTCTTCGAAGAGGCGCGAGCGCTGGCTCAGCTCGCCGGTCAAGGAATGCAGCCGCCCGCGCTCCCGGCGAATCCGGCGCACCCTCGGCAGCACGACCGTGAGGCCGACGAGGATCGCCGCCCCTTGCACGGCGGCCGCGCAAGCGAAGAGAACGTCCGACCAGGGATGGTCCACATCGACAGCCCAGCCACCCAGCTGGGCCCAGGCCGCGAGCGCGAGCGCGGTCGACACCGCGCAAGCGCCAAGGCAGCCCACCAGCGTGGATTCGGCGATGCTGAACTTCATATCGGACCACGCGGTGCTGGGGACGGCCGGACCACGGGTAGGTGATAGGCCTTACTTCCCTATGGACACAATCTGTCGAATTCAGCTTAAAATTGAGCAACTGAAATAAGTGCGGATGAGTCGTCGACGCGGCGCCATTGCGCGTCGAACTGGTTCCTGAACCACGTTTCCTGGCGCTTGGCGTATGCGCGGCTGCGGGTCTTGGCCGCCTGCGACGCCGCGGCCAGGCTCGTCTCGCCGCGAAGCGCGGCGGCGAGCTCCGAAACACCGATGGCCTTGCCCGCCGTACCTGTCGTCGCGCCCGGCCGTCGAAGAAAAGCCTCCACTTCGCCGAGGGCGCCCTCCTCGATCATCGCGTCGAAGCGCCGGCCAATGGCCTCGCGCAGAGCCTCGCGCGGCGGGGCGATGACGAAGCGCTCGACGCTCGCCCCGTCGAGGAGCGATGGTCCCCGGCGCCGCTGCAGGCGCGACAAGGGAACGCCCGCCGCCTCGCCGATTTCCAGCGCACGCACGATGCGCTGCCCGTCGGTCGGCTGGATGCGCGCCGCGCTGTCCGGATCGCTGGCGGCGAGGCGGGCGTGGAGCGATGCGGCCCCCTCGGCCGTCAGGGCCTCCCGCCAGCGCGCCCGGACCTCGTCCGGCACGGCCGGCATCTCGTCGAGGCCACCGAGAATCGCGCTGAAGTAGAGGCCGGTGCCGCCGACCACGATCGGCAGGCGCTCCTCGCTCCAGGCGGCGGCGAGAACCGGCTCGACCGCTCGCAGCCACATGCCGGACGAGTAGGTCTGCGCGGGGTCGACGTGCCCGTAGAGGCGGTGGGGAGCGCACACCTCGTCCTCGGCGGACGGCCGCGCGGTGACGATGCGCAGGCCGTCATAGACCTGCATGGAGTCGGCGTTGACGACGACGCCGTTGCGGGCTTCGGCCAGGGCGAGCGCCGCGCCCGACTTGCCGCTCGCGGTCGGCCCCGCTATCAGGATCGCCCGCCGCCTGCCCGTCATTCCAGACCTCTCCTCGCCAAGGTGCACGCCATGTTCGTCGCAACGCTGATCGCCTCGCCGCGCGGCGACGGGCTCCCGCCGGATGCGCCGCGCGCGGCCGCCAAGATCCTCGGCGCCGATGCCTCCGCCGACTGGCTCGATCCGGGCTTCGCCTGCGACCTGTTCCTCGACGCCGAACCCGGTCCCGAGGCCCGTGCGACGCTGGCCGCCCTCGCCGCCGACGGGCGCTTCGACGCCGTGGTGCAGGAGCGGGCCGGCCGGCGCAAGAGGCTGCTCCTCGCCGACATGGATTCCACCATGATCGAGCAGGAATGCATCGACGAGCTCGCCGCCGAGCTCGGCCTGAAGGAAGCGGTCGCCGCGATCACCGCGCGCGCCATGAACGGCGAGATCGCCTTCGAGCCGGCGCTGCGCGAGCGCGTCGCGCTCCTCAAGGATCTGCCGATCGACACGATCGACCGCGTCATCGAGACCCGCATCACTCACGCCTCGGGCGGCGCCGCGCTCGTCGCCACCATGTCGGCGGCCGGCGCGCGCTGCGCCCTCGTGTCCGGCGGGTTCACGCTCTTCACCGGGCCGGTCGCCGCCGCCCTCGGATTTCACGAGAACCGCGCCAACACGCTTTTGTCCGAGAACGGCCTCCTGATCGGCCGCGTCGCCGAGCCGATTCTCGGTGCCGAGGCCAAGGTCGAGGCCCTTCTCGACATCTCCGCCGGCCTCGGGCTCACGCCCGCCGACGCGATCGCCGTCGGCGACGGCGCCAACGACCTGCCGATGATCCTGAAGGCGGGCACCGGCATCGCCCTTCACGCCAAGCCCGCCGTCGCGGCCAAGGCGCCGCACCGCATCGACCACGGCGACCTCACCGCGCTGCTCTTCGTGCAGGGCTACAAGCGCGACGCGTTCGCGGCGGGCTGATCCTCGGGAAAACCGGGGACAGCCCCGCCGCGGCCGAGGTGCCCCTACTCCAGCGGCAGCACCACGAAGCGCAGATCGCCGGTCGCCGAGGACAGGAGCAGCAGCGCGTTCTTGCGGCCGGCCGCCTTCAGCTCGTCGATCTTTTCGCGAACCTCCTGCGCGCTCGACACCGGCTCCTGCGCGACCTCGGTCAGGCGGGTTCCCGCCTCGATGCCCTTCTCCGCTGCGGCCGAGGCCGGGGCGACTTCCGTCACCACCACCCCTTCCGCGTTCTCGGCGAGCGAGAAGCGCGTGCGCAGAGCGTCGGAGATGTCCTCGATGCTCATGCCGAGGAGGCGCACGCCCTCCTCCTCGCTCGGCGCGCCCGGCTCCGGCGTCGCGGCGGCGCCGGCTTCCGCCGTCTGCTTCTCGCCGTCCTCCAGGCGCCCGAGGGTGATCTCCACCGTCACTTCGACCGGCGGCGCGTCGTCCGCCGATTCCTTGCGCAGGATGGTGATCGGCACGCGCTTGCCGACCGGCGTTTCCGCGACGATCAGCGGCAGGTCGCGCGAGGTCGCCACCTCGCGCCCGTCGAAGCTCGTGATGACGTCGCCGACCTTGATCTCGCCCGTGTCCGCCGGGCCGCCCTCGATGACGCCCATGACCACGGCGCCCTTCGTGTCGGGCAGGCGCAGGCCGCGGGCGATGTCGTCCGTCACCGCCTGCAGGCGGATGCCGAGCCAGCCGCGCCGTGTCTCGCCGAATTCGCGCAGCTGATCGACGACGTTCTTGGCGAGCAGCGCGGGGATCGAGAAGCCGATGCCGATCGAGCCGCCCGTCGGCGAGACGATCGCCGTGTTGATGCCGATGACCTTGCCGTCCATGTTGAACAGCGGTCCGCCGGAATTGCCGCGGTTGATGGCGGCGTCGGTCTGGATGAAGTTGTCGTAGGGGCCCGCATTGATGTTGCGGTCCCGCGCCGAGACGATGCCGAGCGACACCGAGCCCCCGAAGCCGAACGGGTTGCCGATCGCCATCACCCAGTCGCCGATGCGGATGTTCTCCGAGTCGCCGAACTCGACGAAGTCCAGCGGCTTTTCCGGCTCGACCTTGAGAACCGCGACGTCGGTCTTCGGATCGACGCCGACCAGCGTCGCCTCGAGGCTCGATCCGTCCGAGAAGTTGACGGTGATCTCGTCGGCGTCGGCGATGACGTGGTTGTTGGTGACGATGATGCCGGCGGGGTCGATCACGAAGCCGGAGCCCATGCCGTCGAGCCGGCGGCCCTGGGCACCGTTCTCGCCGCTGAAGAGGTCGTCGAAATAATCCTGCAGCGGCGACTCGTCGGGCGAGCGCTCGCCCGGCTCGGCCCGCTGCTCGGGCTCGGCGCCCGGCTCGGCCGGGCCGCCCTCCGGCGCGGGCGACGCCTGCGGCGCGTCGTCCTCGTCCGTGGTGCCTTCGTCCTGATCCTGCGCGCGCGGGCCGCGGCCGGCGGCCTCGACGTCCTGCGACGTCGAGATGTTGACCACGGCCGGCAGAAGGTCCTCGGCGAGATCGGCCACCGAGCCCGGCCCGCGCATGCGCTTGATCTCCTGCGCCACCGGATTGACCGGATCGGCCGCGGGCGCCGCGGCATTGGGCAGGGCGTCGGGCACCGGTCCGGGCGGCGGCGTCTCGGGGGTCGCCTCGCCGCCGGGGACGGCGGGCGCCGGCAGCATCGGAGGGGCCTCGGCCGGCGGCGTGCCGCCCGGCGCCACGTCGGCCTGCGGCGGAGCGCCCGGCGGGCTCGGCGCTTGCGCGAAGGCCGGCAGGGAACTGCCGAGCGCCGCCGAGCACAGGAGAACGGCAGCGAGGCGGCGCGCGGGACGGAACTGGATCATCGCGGAACCTTCCGATTGGAACGGGGTCTCAGGGGCGCGCGGGCCGGCGGCTTGGATCCCTCAGGGGTCGAGCCGAGCGCAAAAACCGCGCCGAATCAAGATGAAACGAGGACGCGCCGCGCGCCAATCTAGCGCGCGCCGGCGGTCCGTCAGCCGCGCACGAGCCAGACGATGCCCACGCCCGCCACCGCCGCAAAGAGCCCGGAGCGGCGCAGCTGCGTGTCCGGCACCTCCTGGATCAAACGGCCGAGCCGGCGCGACGCCTCGGGAAACAGCGCATAAAAGACGCCCTCGATCACCAGAAGGAGACCGAGGGCGCAGAGGAAGTCCGTCACGGAGCCGAAGACGCCGGGGCGGTCACTGGGCGACCGCGCCGGTGGTCTCGCCCGGCTGCGGCGCCCCGTCCTGCGCGACGCTGGTGCCGGGCGTGGCCGGCAATGCCGGGGCGGCGTTCTGCGCCTCGCCGCTCGGCGGCGCGGCAGGCGCCGGCGGCTGTGCCGCTGCGGCCGGCCCCGGAGCGGGAATCGACGGCTGCGCCCCCTCGACCGACGGCGCGCCGTTGGCGACCGCGCCCGAGGAGAAGTAGCGGAAGAACTCCGAGTCCGGCGTCAGCACCATCGTCGTGCCCGTATTCTCCAGGGCCTGACGATAAGCGCTCATCGAGCGGTAGAAGTCGAAGAAGCCGGGGTCGCGGCCGTAGGCGGCCGCGAAGGTCGCGTTGGCCTGGGCGTCGCCCTGACCGCGCTGGATCTCCGACTCGCGCTGCGCCGCCGCCACGGTTTCCGACACCTCGCGGTCGGCGCGGGCGCGGATCTCGCGCGCCGCCACCTGGCCGCGGGCACGAAGGCGCTCGGCTTCGGCGAGGCGCTCGGCCCGCATGCGCTCGTAGGTCTGCTCGGACACTTCGGCCGTGAGGTCGGTGCGGCGGATGCGCACGTCGGTCAGCTCGAGGCCGAGCGACTCCGCGTCGGTCCGCAGTTCGTCGCGAACCTGGCGCATCATCTCGCCGCGCTCGTTGGACAGCGCCGCCTCGAAGCCGCGCAGGCCGTAGACCCGGCGCAGCGCCGCGTCGAGACGGGTGCGCAGGCGCTGCTCGGCCAGCGGGATCGAGCCCGAGACCGCCTGCCGGAAGCGGGCGGCGTCGTTGATGTTGTAGACCAGGAAGGCGTCGACCTCGTAGAAGCGGCCGCCCGAGACCTGGACGCGGATGTCGTCGAGGTCGAAGCGCAGCAGCCGGTCCGGCAGGACCTGGATGTTGTCGGCGCCCGCGAAGCCGAAGGGCAGCTTGAAGTAGAGGCCCGGCTGATCGACGACGCGCTGGATCTCGCCGAAGCGCAGGACGATCGCCTGCTCCTTCTCGTTGACGATGAAGATCGAGTTCCAGGCGACGAGGACGATCAGGCCGAGGACGACGAGGCCGGCATAGAAACGGTTGGCCATCAGTTCGCCCCCTGCGTGGAGATGCTGCTGTTGGTCGCGCTCGGCGAATTGGGCAGGCGCGGCGCGCCGGTCGTGCCCTGCGGAGCCTGGTTCGGCGCCTGGCGGTTGCCCTGCGGAAGCTCGTTCAGCGGCAGGTACGGCACGATGCCGCTGGCGCCCGCCGCGCCGTTCTCGACGATGACCTTGGCGGAGTTGCCGAGGACGTTCTCCATCGTTTCCAGGAAGATGCGCTTGCGGGTGATCTCCGGCGCCTTCTCGTATTCGGCCAGGATCTGGCTGAAGCGCTCCGCCTCACCTTCCGCGAGCTGGATGACGCGGTTCCGGTAGGCGGCGGCGTCTTCGCGGATCTGCGCCGCCTCGCCCTGCGCGCGGCCGAGCTGCTGGTTGCGGTAGAGGTTGGCCTCCTCGATGAACTGGTCCTCGTTCTGCTCGGCGCGCTGCACCTCGTCGAACGCGTCGGCCACCTGGTCGGGGGGCGAGGCGTCCTCGATGGAGATGGCGTTGATGCGGATGCCCGTGCCGTACTGGTTCAGCGTGTCCTGCGTGATGGCGCGGACCTCTTCGGCGATTCCAGCGCGGTCGTCGCGGAAGACGTCCTGCACCGGGCGCCGGCCGACCACCTCGCGCATGGCGCTCTCGGAGACCTGCTGCACCATGGCGGTCGGATCTTCGACGTTGAAGAGGAAGTTCTGCGGGTTGTCGACCTGGTAGAGCACGGCGAACTGCACGTCGACGATGTTCTGGTCGCCAGAGAGCATCAGGCCGGCGGTCTGGTTGGCGCTGTTGCCGGAGGTGCCGCGCCCGCCGATCTGGATCTGGTTCTCGGTGACGGGAACCGTGTCCACCGTCTCGAGCGGCCAGAAGGCGAAGTGCAGGCCGGGCTGGGAGAGCTCTTCCTTCGGCTTGCCGAACAGCATCTCGACGCCCACCTCGTCCGGCTGGACGGTGTAGATGGACTGGAAACCCCAGAGCACGAGGAGGCCGGCGACCACGAGGCCGCCGAGCGCGAGGCCACCGCCCTGCCCGCTCGGGCCGCCGCGTCCGCCGCCGCCGGGCATGGCGCGACGCAGGCGGTCTTGGCCCCGGCGCAGGATGTCCTCCAGGTCGGGCGAGCCGTTATTGTTGCCGGGGCGCGGGGGCTGGGGGCCCTGCCCCCAAGGTCCGCCACCGCCGCCTTTCCAGCCGCCGTTCCCGGTCTGATTGCTCCAGGGCATCCTCTTCCTTCCGAACGATGGGTATCGCCATCGCGGACGCGTGCCCGGGATGTCGACGAAAACCTGTGTTCGAACTTATAGGAATTGCCCCAACCATCTTCAACGCGGCGCGACGCCATTCGGATGCGCTGCGTACGGCATGATGAACGCGGCGTGGATCCGCTTACCGGTCGCCGCCGGCCCGCGCGAAGGCGAGATGGCGCGTATCGGCGCTGTCGCGAGGCCCCCGCGGCGCCGCTTCGTCCGACAGGCGGCGGAAGCGTGCGGGGTCGATCGCCGGCAAGCGCGCGTCGCCCTCGACTTCCATCTCGACCCGCGTCAGTTCGATGCGGTCGATCCGGTCCCAGAACAGCGCGTAGACCTCGCCTCCGCCGGCGATCACGATTTCGTCGGAACCGCGTGCACGGGCCGCTTCCGCCGCCTTTTCCAGCGCTTCGTCCGGCGAGCGCGCGAGAATCACGCCGTCGAAGGGCAGCGCCTGCGATCGCGTCAGGACGATCGTGTCCCGCCCGTCGAGAACGCGCCCGATCGACTCCAGCGTCTTGCGGCCCATGATCATCGGCTTGTTCATGGTTAGCCGCCGATAATGCTTCAGGTCGCTCGGCAGGCTCCAGGGCATCGCCCCGTCCCGCCCGATCACCCCGTTCCGGCTCGCCGCCACGACCGCGACGAGGGCGAGGCGCGCGGCGCTCAAACCGCCACCCTCGCCGCGATGTGCGCGTCGGGCTCGTAGCCTTCGATGGCGATGTCCTCGTAGCGGAAGTCGAAGAGGTCGCGCACCTCGGGGTTCAGCGTCAGCCGCGGCAGCGGGTGCGGCGTTCGCGCGAGCTGCGTCCGGGCCTGCTCGAAATGGTCGGCGTAAAGATGCGCGTCGCCGAAGGTGTGGACGAAGTCGCCGGGCTTCAGCCCCGTCACCTGCGCCACCATCGCCGTCAGGAGCGCGTAAGACGCGATGTTGAAGGGCACGCCGAGGAACACGTCGCCCGAGCGCTGGTAGAGCTGGCAGGAAAGCCGCCCCTCGGCCACGTAGAACTGGAACAGGCAATGGCAGGGCGGCAGCGCCATGGCGTCGACCTCCGCCGGGTTCCAGGCGGACACGACGAGCCGGCGCGAGTTCGGGTTGGCGCGGATCTGCTCGACCACCTTGGCGATCTGGTCGATCGTGCCCCCGCGCCCGTCCGGCCAGGAGCGCCACTGCGCCCCGTAGACGGGTCCGAGATCGCCGTTCTCGTCGGCCCACTCGTCCCAGATCCGGACGCCGTTCTCCTTGAGATAGCGGATGTTGGTCTCGCCCTTCAGGAACCAGAGCAGCTCGTGGATCACGGAGCGCAGATGGATCTTCTTCGTCGTGACGAGCGGAAAGCCCTCCGACAGGTCGAATCGCATCTGGTGGCCGAAGATCGAGCGCGTTCCCGTGCCCGTCCGGTCGCCCCGGTCGACGCCCGTTTCCAGCACGCGGGCGAGAAGGTCGAGATATTGGCGCATGGGAGAACTCCGGGCTCGAACCCGAGAATGGAAGCGGCTGCACCGCTTTAAGCATCGATAAGCTATGCCGGCCGGCGCCGACTCATGCTTGACCGCAGCTTAACACGAGAGCGGCGGGTCTCGCATCGGCTTGACCGGACCGCCCCATTAGGCAACGATTAACCCTCGCTGCTCCAAGATTTCGGGCATCGACGCCGAGCTTCGCCGATTTCGGCTGCAGCAGAAATCCACGGCCTTCTTCGGATCGGCCAAGATCAAAGCACGTGAACGTGCCTGATCCCGACGACACGAGAGGACGAACCCATTTCCATGATCGAAGCCTTCGAAGAGGGTTATCTTGCGCGGCAGCGCGCCGAGCCGACCTCATCTTGCGAACACGCCTCGGGATCCACGCATCAGCGCGCATGGGTGCGCGGCTGGACCGAAGCCCAGGTCGTCGAGCGCACCGCGCTCGACGGGGACGGCGAGGCGAATCCCGACTGACACGGCGCTACAGTGCGACGTCACGTCCCCTCGCCCGAGACTTCCCGCCGGCGCGTTTCGAGTTCCTCGCTGTAGCGCCGCAGGACGTGGCTCTCGGTCAGGAGGCCGATGACGCGGGCGGCCTCCCCGCCGTCGACGACCGCCAGCGCCTCGCTCTCGGCCGCATCGAAGACGGTCATCGCATCGCGCGCCGTCATCGCCGGCCTCAGCACCGCGTCCGTGAAGCGAAGAAGCGTCGAGACCGGCGCTTCGAGGTCCTCGATCCCGTCGGCATAGGCGTCCGGCACGAGGACGATGCCGGCATAGGCGCCGCTCGCCGGGTCGATCGCGACGACGCGCTGGGCCGAGCCGAGCGGGTAGTTGCGGCGGAAGGTCTTGAGCGGCGTGTCGGCGGGAACGGTGCGCACGTCGCGCCGCATCATCCGCCCGACCGTCAGGTTCCGGATCCAGCCGACGTCGTGGGCGCTGCGGATGCTTTCGCCGCGCAGATGGAAGCGCCAAGTCGCGAAGGAGTAGCCGAAGGTCCGGCGCACGGTCAGCGAGCTCGTCACCACCGCTGCCAGCACGAGCGCCGTGATCGGGAAGTCGCCCGTCATCTCCAGCGCCAGGAAGGTCATGGTCAGCGGCCCGCCGATGATCGAGGCCGCGAGCGCGCTCATGCCGACGACGGCGAAGACGATGGGCGCGAGCGCCGTATCGGGAAAGAGCACGGGCACCACTTCGGCGAAGAGCTTGCCGAGCAGCGCGCCCAGAAACAGCGAGGCGAAGAACAGGCCGCCGCGAAAGCCGCTGCCGATCGAGATCGCCGAGGCCACCGCCTTCAGGATGAGGAGCGTCGCGATGGCGAGGATGCCGGTGGGGTGATCGAGCTGGACGTGCAGCGCACCGTGGCCGGAGGACAGGACCTGCGGCGTCACCAGGGCCAGGCCGCCGAGCAGAAGGCCGCCGACGAGCGGGCGGAGCGGGGCCGGCAGGCGCGAGCGGCGGAAACCCGCCTCGACGCTCGTCACGCCCTTCATGACCAGGATGCCGAGGCCTGCCGCCAGGATCGCGAGCACCAGCGCCGGGGCGTAGTCGAGCGTCGACACGACGCCCGGCTGATCGATCTCGATGAGATAAGCGCTGCCGACGAAGAGCCGGGCCACGAAGACGCCCGACAGCGCCGCCGCGACCACCGGCGCGAGCGTCGCGATGGAATAGGTCCCGATGATCAGCTCGAAGGCGTAGAAGGCACCCGTCAGCGGCGCGTTGAAGGCGGCGGCGATGGCCCCCGCCGCGCCGCAGCCGACGAGGGTGCGCAGGTCGCCGCGCCGCAGCTCGAAGGACAGGCCGATGCGCGAGGCGAGCCCGGCCGAGATCTGCGTATAGGCCGCCTCCAGTCCGACCGAGGCGCCGAAGCCGTTGGACACGAGGTTCTGCAGGACGACGATCAGGCTGTCGCGGATCGACATGCGCCCGCCATGCAGCGCGTTCGCCTCGATCGGGTCGACGAGGGGACGCGTCTTGCGCCGCGAGAACCAGAAGAGGATCAGCCCGAGAACAGCCCCGCCCGCCGCCGGCATGAGCGCCAGCCAGGGCGAGGCGAGCCGGTCGAGGCCGCTCAACCGCTCCTCTGTCGACATGAGAAAGAAGACGACGTGCAGCATCTGCGCCGTCCAGGCGATGGCGGTGACGAGAAGCCCGGCCAGCGCCCCTGCCACCCAGCCCACGGCGACGAGGCCGATCTCGCCCCCGCGCACCAGCGCGCGGAAGCGGCTCGGCGCCTGGATGCTCGCCGCCGGCGCCGTCGCCGTGGCCTCAGCGGGGGAAGCGGCGATGTCGGCGGCGATCTGGTCCATCGGGTCGCGAATGAGGCGTCAACGTTGCCGCCGCATCTAAGGCGCGGGCCCCGCTTGTCGCGCCTTCGGGCCGCGAGAAGCGCGCGAAGCTGGAGTCGTCCGTCGCACACCGTCTTTTCAGGCGGATGACGACCGCCTATATAGGGGATCGCCGGCTCACGCTGGCTATGGCGATAAACGGCCGATGCAATAAACCTTTCGGACCCGGGGGCGGTACCCGGCGCCTCCACCTGATCCCATCCGGACGCGATGGGATGCGGCGGGGGCGAAATAGGATCGACGAGGGTGTAAAGATCGGACTTTCGCTCGGCATGGTACCACCGTCATCGGGCCGAAAAAGTAGTTGCCAACGACAACTATGCGGAAGCCCGTCTCGCCGCGTAAGCGGTGCGATAGCTTCGAATCAAGCCCTGGGGGTTCGCACTTCTAGGCGGGGCTCGGAGGTGCCTGGCAACAGAAACCTCCACTCATTTCACGGCCCGCCCGCCAGAGGGGGTGCGCGGCAGACAAGACGAGTATTAGGGCACGCAATGGGTCAGGATCTCATTCGCTACGACGTTCTTGCCCAGGACGCCCTGCGCGGCGTGATCCGCAAGGTGCTGACCGAGATCGCCAAGACCGGTCTCCCCGGCGACCACCACTTCTTCATCACCTTCCTCACCACGGCGTCGGGCGTGCGCCTGTCCTCGCGTCTTCGCGAAAAGTATCCGGAGCTGATGACGATCGTCATCCAGCACCAGTACTGGGACCTTCAGGTGACCGAGACCGCCTTCGAGGTCGGCCTCTCCTTCTCCGACATTCCCGAGCGCCTGCTGATCCCCTTCTCGGCGATCCGCGGCTTCTACGACCCGGCCGTCAACTTCGAGCTCGAATTCGAGGTCAAGGAAGGCGAGACCGCGTCCGCTCCCTCGGCCGAGACCAAGGCGCCGACGGCTCCCGCGCTCGCCGCGCCCGCTCCGGCGCCCGCCAAGCTCCAGCCGAAGACCGCGGCCAAGTCCGAGTCGCCGCCCGCCAAGCTGCCCGCCGCCAAGGACAAGGCGGAGGCCGGAGAGGCCAAGGACGAGAAGGCCGGCGAGAAGAAGGCCGAGGTCGTATCCCTCGACGCCTTCCGCAAGAAGACCTGATTTCGGGGCTGCCGCCGATGGGCGAGGTCGTCAACCTGCGCATCGCGCGCAAGCGCGCCGCCCGCGCGGCCGACGAGAGGGCGGCCGAAGCCAATCGCGCCCGCCACGGCGTGAGCGGGGCCGAGAAGAAGCGTCTGGCGAGCGAGGACGCGCGCGCCGCCGCGCACCTCGACGGGCATCGGCTTTCCCCGGACACCGACGGACCAACGGAGCGTTGAGCGGCAAGCGCTCGGTGTCCATCCGCGGCCACCGAACCTCGTTCAGCGTCGAGGACCGGTTCTTCGCCGAGCTGAGCCGCATCGCCCGCGAGCGCTCGCTGTCGCTCGCCGAGCTCGTCGCGCATGTCGACGAGCACAGGCCCGCCGGGGCCAACCTGTCCAGCGCCATCCGCCTCTTCGTCGTCGACACGCTGATCGCCGAGCGCGACGTTGCTCGCGCGACCGCTCCGAGCGATCAGGACTGACGCTTCAAAAATCCAACGGGTTCTCGACTCCCGGCAGGGACGGAAAATCGCTCGGCGCCGCGGGCGGGATCGCTGGCGCGCGCGGGGCCGCAGCGTCGAAATCGAGAGCCGGCGGCGCGGCGGGCGCGGGCGTGCGCGCCGGAGCGGCCGGCGCCGTCCGGCGCCGCGTCGCAGGCGGCGAAGTCGATGGCCGCGATGCCGCGGCCGGCGGCTGCGGCCGCTCGTCCGGCGTCGGAACGTTTCCGATGGCCGGAACCGCCGCCTCAGCCGGCTCGGCTTGTGGAGACAGCGGCAACGGCGCGGGCTCCGGAACCGGCGCGGCCTGCGGCGGCAGCGCCGCCTCCTCGCTCGCGGCGGGCGGCGGGGCTTCCGCCGGCGCGGCCTCGACGGCCGCGGCCGGGGCCGCGGGCACGGCACGGCGGGACTCGTCGTATTCCCGCTGCGCCCGCACGCGCGCCTCGGTGTCGGCGCGAACCGCGTCGATCCGGCGCTGCTGCGCCGCCGCGGCAGCGCTGCGTCGCTCCGCCTCCGCCCGCTCGGCCTCGGCCACGCGCCAGCGGAAGAGGCGCACCTCCCGCCGCAGCCGCGCGCTCTCCCGCGCCCGCTCGACGAGGGCGGCGACCTCCGCCTCCTCGCGCTGCAGGGCGCGCACCGACAGGTAGTTGGTGAGCGACTGCAGATCGGCCGAAACCATCGGCTCGGCCAGCGTGCCTCCCACCGCGTAGGAGATCTCCGGGCTCGCTCCCTCGATGGCGTCGAGCCCTGCTTCGAAGGCGAGGCGAGCGCTCGCGCCGAGCGACAGGTCGGCGAGGCCGAGGCGCCCGTCGACCCCGAGCATCGCGCCCGGCCCCGCGATCGTCAGCGGCGACAGGCGCAGGACACCACCGTCGACGGAGACTTGGCTGCTGACCGCGCCGAGCGGGAAGCCCGGACCGGCCTGACTGCTGACGAAGTCCGCGACCGCCGCCTCGTCGAGCCGGAAGCCCTCCGTGTCGGCCGCTTCCAGGATCGGCCGGAGCCCGCCGGCCGGCACGCCTGCGAGCCGGGCGCCCGAAAGGTCGATCCGCCCGGCACCCGTCGCCCCGCGCACGAGAGCGGAGATCGAACTGCCGCTCGCCTCGATGCCGAGGGTGCCACCAAGCACCGCGTCGGGCCCGAGCCTTTCGCCGAGACCGAGCGCCGTCGCGCGCAGCCCCTGCCCTTCCACCGTCAGCGTCAAACCGCCGAGCCCCGCCGCGCGGCGCATCTCGACGTCGCCCGCCAGAGTTCCGCCGGCGAAGCGTCCGCGCGCTCCGACGAGCCCGAGCGAGCCGTCCCCTCCGTCGAGACGCCCGTTCACCTCCTCCACCACCGCGGCCGGATCGAGCGCGAGCCGCGCCACTTGGAAGTCCACCGAGAAGCGGCCGAGCCCGGCGAGTGCCGAAGGCGCTCCGGCCGGAAAGGGCGCTTCCGACCAGAAGCCGCCGCTCCCGTCGACCGTCCGCGGCTCACTGCCGTAGACGAGCCAGGAGGCCCAGGGCAGCGACAGGTCGGACACGGTGAGGCGGCCGCCGAGCAGAGCGTCCCCGCCGCCCTCGCGGTGCAGCTCGCCCGACAGGGCCGTGCCGGCAAGCGTCCCCTCGACGTCGGCGAGGCGCCAGCCCGCGTCCGTCCAGCTCGCCGTTCCCGCGAGATCCGCCGGCAGCAGCGACACGGGCGGGGCCAGGGCCACCGCGCCGGTGCGCAGCCAGGGACCGAGGTCGTTGCTGCCGAGCGTCAGCCCGAGCTCGCCGCCCGCGATGCCGCTCGGCGACAGCGTCAGCTCGCCGTCGGCCGAGAGCTCGTTGTCCGGCGCGCGCAGGCTGCCGCTCGCCAGAACCGGCCCGTCCGCCGAAGCGGAGAGCGAAAGCTCAAGCTCCAGCGGCCCCGGCGCGCCCGCGTCGATCGCCTCGATGCCGATCTGGCGGAGCAGCACGGCGGGCGAGTCGTTGTCCACGGTCAACTCGGCGCCGAAGCGGCCGCCCGTCAGCCGCGCCTGCAGCCCCTTCTCCAGCGCTGCCGACAGGTCGAAACGCGAGCCGCCGGCGGAGCCATCGAGCCGCACCACCAGCGAGGGCGAGGCGCCGTCGGCGTCGCGGGCGGTGCTGAGCGAGCCCGCGACGTCCAGCGGTCCGAGCTGTCCCGCCCGCCGGTCGAGGGCCTCCACGAGCGGCGACGCCGGCAGCCGCTCGCGGAGCAGCGCGAGGAAGCCCGCCGGCCGTTCCGCCTTCAGCGACAGCTCGATCGAGCCCGCAGCCTCCGGCCCTGGATCGTCGACGGAGCCGTTGAGCCGGAGGTCGGCCCCGGCAAGGTCGGCGATGGCGAGGCTCGACAGGTCGAGCCGCTTGCCGTCGTAGCGCAGGCGTCCGTCGATGCGCCCCGCAGTCACGCCGCGCAGCGTCACCGGCCCAGCAGCGAGGTCGAGATCGACGCGGTCGAGCCGCTCGAGCCCGGCCTTCTCGCCCTCGAACAGGGCCGAGAGCGCCAGCAGCGCGTCGGCGTCGACCCGTCCGCCGGCGATCTCGGCGGCGACGAGCGCTCCCGCCGCGCCGCTCGCCCGCTCCAGCCGCCCGCGAACCGTGTCGCCGCCGATGTTCAGCTCCAGGTCGTCGAAGCGCTGGCTGCGCTCGTCGAGATGGACCCGCGCGTCGAAGCCCGCGACGGGCAGGCGGCGGATCGCCGGATCGACCTCCCCCGCGATCCAGTCGGCGAAGCCGGTCGGCTGGCGCGAGGCGAGAAGCACGTGGCCGTCGAAGGAGAAGCCCTCCTCGACGCTCACCGCGCCCTCGGCTTCGAGCACCGTGCGGCCCGGCAGTTCGGCGGACAGGTTGGTGATCGCCCAACCGCCCGCCACGGGCGCCGCGTCCAGGGTGACGTTGCGGATCGCCTGCTCTCCGGCGGAGACGACCGGCAGCGACAGCGCCACCTGCCCCGGAATCGTCGGCTGCGGCACGGTTTCGAGGATCGAGCGCAGCACCGCCATGCGCCCGGCGAAGGAGGGCGGGTCCACCGGCGCGTCCGGCGCTCCCGGCGCCGATGCGCCCTCCGCCTCCAGGATCAGCGGCTCGCCCTGAAGCGTCAGCGAGAAGCTCGGCACGGCGCGCACGTTCAAGGAGCCGCCGCCGGCGAGGACGTAGGGGCGCTCGGCGCCCCCCGCCTCGATCCGCAGGTCCGTCACGACGGCCGAGGCCGGCGTGGCGTCGAGACGGCCGGCGGCGCGAAGGCTCGGCCCCTCCTCGGTCCGGGGCTCCGGCGCGGCGACCGGCGCAGCTTCCGGCTCGTCGCGCCACAGGATGCGGTCGACCATGCGCTGCCAGAGGGAGCGCTCGTCGGCCGGCGCTCGGGCGACCTCCGGCTGCGCCGCCGGCATCGGACGGCGCAGGTCCGCGGTTCCCGCGAGGCGCGGCACCCCGGCCTCGAGCCGCAGGCTGCCGTCGAAGCCGAGCCGCGCGTCGAGGCTCGGCGCATCGAAGGCGAGCTGCACCGAGGCGCCGTTCTTCGCCTCGTTGACCTGCCCCCGCAGATCGAAGCGGGCCCGTTCGCCCGCGCCGTCGAGCGAGCCCTCGCCCGAAAAGGTCCCGGTGCCGGAGGCAGCCGCGAACGTCCCCTCGATGCCCGCGAGCGTGATCGCCCCGCGCGCGGGATCCTCGATCACCACGCGACCGTCACTGACCGTCACCGCTTCCAGCGTCACCGCGCCGACACGCTGCGGCAGCACCGGCTCCGAGACGGGGAGCGTGACGGTTCCGTCGCCGCCGAGCGGCAGCAACAGCACCGGCCGGTCGAGCCGCACCGAGAAGGCGCGGACCTCGCCGCCAGCGAGCGGGGCCACCTCGACGTCCATGGCGAAGCGGTCGATCGTCGCCAGCACCCGGCCGTCCGGCCCGAGCACCGAGACGTCGGCGAGTTCCAGGGTCGGATAGGGCAGGAAGCGCGCCGCGATGGGTCCGCCGATCGCGACGGGCCGGCCGACGATCCGGCTCGCCTCCGCCTCGAAGGCGGCGCGCTGGGCGTTCCAGTCGATGAAGGGGGGCACGACGAGCAGGGCGAGGAGCGCCAGAACAAGAAGCCCGCCGAGCGCGACGAATGCCTTTGCCAGTTGCCTTGGCTCCCTGCCCCTGAGTCTTTCCGCGCCGAGGCTAACCTCTGGATGCCGACATGCCTATGGCGGATCGGCGCGTCACGGCAGGATCTTGCCGGGATTGAGGATGTTCTGCGGATCGAACGCCGTCTTGATCGTCCGCATCACGGACACGGCCTCGCCGAGCTCGGCCTGGAGGAAGGAGCGCTTGCCCTGGCCGATGCCGTGCTCGCCGGTGCAGGTGCCGTCCATTGCGAGCGCCCGCCCGTTCAGCCGCGCGATGAAGGCCTCGGCCATCTCGATCTCCGCCGGCGATTCGACGTCGACCATCATCTGGACGTGGAAGTTGCCGTCGCCGACATGGCCGACGATCGGCGCGATCATGCCGCAGCGGCCGATGTCGTCGAGCGTGTCTGCGATGCAGTCCGACAAGCGGGAGACGGGAACGCAGACGTCCGTCGCCACCGCCCGCGCGCCCGGACGCAGCAGCATGCCGGCCCAGTAGAAGCTGTGGCGCGCCTTCCACAGCCGCGCCCGCTCCTCCGTCAGCGTCGAGCCCTCGAAGGCGCCGCCGCCGTTCTCGGCCGTGATGGCGGCGAAGAACTCCGCCTGCTCGGCGACCGAGCCGGCCGAGCCGTGCAGCTCGACGAAGAGGTGCGGCGCCTCCGGCAATCCCAGCGCCGAGTGCATGTTCGCCGCGCGGATCGCCAGCGGATCGAGGAGCTCGATGCGCGCGACGGGGATGCCCGCCTGCACGGTCTGGATCACGGCGTCGCAGGCGCCCTTCACCGTTTCGAAGGCGCAGACGCCCGACAGCACCGTTTCGGGAATGCCGTAGAGCTTGAGGTTCAGGCTCGTGATGATGCCGAGGGTGCCCTCGGCCCCCACCAGCAGCCGCGTGAGGTCGTAGCCGGCACTGGTCTTCTTCGCCCGCCGCGCCGTGCGCACGAGGCTCCCGTCGGCCATGACAGCCGTCAGCCCGATCACGTTGTCGCGCATCGTGCCGTAGCGAACGGCATTGGTGCCGCTCGCCCGCGTCGCCGCCATGCCGCCGAGGCTGGCATTGGCGCCGGGATCGATCGGAAAGAACAGGCCAGTGTCGCGCAGGTGCGCGTTCAGCGCCTCGCGCGTCACCCCCGGCTCCACCACGCAGTCGAGGTCCTCCGGATGCACCGCGAGCACCCGGTCCATGCGGCTGAGATCGAGCGAGACGCCGCCCTCCGGCGCGTTCACCTGCCCCTCCAGCGAGGAGCCCGTGCCGAAGGGCACGATGGGCACGTCGTGCGCGGCGCAGAGCCGCACCAGCGTCTGCACGTCCGCCTCGGTCTCCGCGAAGACCACGGCGTCCGGCATCTGGTTGGGAAGGTAGGTGGTGGTGTGCCCGTGCGCCCGCCGCACGTCCTCGCCCGTGGCGAGCCGCTCGCCGAACCGCTCGCGCAAGGCCGCCAGAACCGCCGCGCCCGCGCGCCTCTCGCTCGTTCCCCTGATCGCGTCCGCCAGCGCCATGCCCTGTTTCCTTCCTACAGTTCGCCTTCCTTATGACGAAGCGCCGGCCTCCAGCCAAGGCCATGTTCCACTAGTGTTCCCCGGAGGATCGATTAGATAGGGATGATGACGGATCCCGAGTCGAACCCTTCCCGCGCCCCCACCGAGGGCGCCCCCGCGCCGCGCCCCGGCGGTCTCGGCATCGCCGCGCGCGCCATGGCCGCCCGCGGCGGCCCGGTGGCGCAGGGCGGGCCGCACTACCTCGCCGGTCTCAATGCCGAGCAGAGGGCCGCCGTCGAAACGACCGAAGGCCCGGTTCTCGTCCTCGCGGGCGCCGGCACCGGCAAGACGCGGGTGCTCACCACCCGCATCGCCCACATCCTCTCGCTCGGCCTCGCCTTTCCCTCCCAGATCCTCGCCGTCACCTTCACCAACAAGGCGGCGCGCGAGATGCGCCAGCGCATCGGCCTCCTCGTCGGCGAGCAGGTCGAGGGCATGCCCTGGCTCGGCACCTTCCACTCCATCGGCGTGAAGATCCTGCGCCGCCACGCCGAGCTGGTGGGCCTGAAGTCCAACTTCACCATCCTCGACACCGACGACCAGCTCCGCCTCGTCAAGCAGCTGATCCAGGCCGAGAACCTCGACGACAAGCGCTGGCCGGCCCGAACCTTCGCCCAGATGATGGACGGCTGGAAGAACAAGGGGCTGACGCCCGACACGATCCCCGAAGGCGACGCGCGCGCCTTCGGCAACGGCAAGGGCCGCGAGCTCTTCCGCGCCTACCAGGACCGCCTCCTGCAGCTCAACGCCGCCGACTTCGGCGACCTCCTCCTCCACCCGATCCGCATCTTCCGCGAGAACTCGGACGTCCTCGCCGACTACCACCGTCGCTTCCGCTACATCCTCGTCGACGAGTATCAGGACACCAACGTCGCCCAGTACCTCTGGCTGCGCCTCCTCGCCCAGCGGCCGAAGACGGGGGATGCCCCGTCACCCCCGCCCAACGTCTGCTGCGTCGGCGACGACGACCAGTCGATCTATGGCTGGCGCGGCGCGGAGGTCGACAACATCCTGCGCTTCGAAAAGGATTTTCCCGGCGCCACCGTGATCCGCCTGGAGCGCAACTACCGCTCCACCGCCCACATCCTGGGCGCTGCCGCCCACCTCATCGCCCACAATGAGGACCGCCTCGGCAAGACGCTGTTCACCGACACCTCCTCGCCCGAGGACGAGCGCGTGGCCGTGAACGCCGGCTGGGATTCGGAGGAGGAGGCGCGCGCCGTCGGCGAGGAGATCGAGCAGCTCCAGCGGCGCGGCCACAAGCTCAACGACATGGCGATCCTCGTGCGCGCTTCCTTCCAGATGCGCGAGTTCGAGGACCGCTTCGTGACCCTCGGCCTCAACTACCGCGTCGTCGGCGGCCCGCGCTTCTACGAGCGGCAGGAAATCCGTGACGCGATGGCGTATCTGCGCTGCGTCTGCCAGCCCGCCGACGACCTCGCCTTCGAGCGCATCGTCAACGTGCCGAAGCGCGGCCTCGGCGACGCGACCGTGCGCCAGATCCACGACCACGCGCGCGGCAACGGCACGCCGATGATCGCCGCCGCCCTCGAAATGGTCGAGACGGAGGAGCTGAAGCCCAAGCCGAGGAACGCTTTGCGCTCGCTCGTCTTCAACCTGCGCCGCTGGTCCGAGCTTCTTCCCACCACCCGCCACACGGATCTCGCCGAGATGATCCTGGAGGAGTCCGGCTATACCGAGATGTGGCAGAACGACCGCTCCGCCGAGGCTCCCGGACGCCTGGAGAACCTGAAAGAACTCGTGCGCTCCATGGAGGAGTACGAGTCCCTCCCCGGCTTCCTGGAGCACGTCGCGCTGGTCATGGACACGGAGCAGAACGCCGAGTCCGACGCCGTCTCGCTGATGACGCTCCACTCCGCCAAGGGCCTGGAGTTCGAGACCGTCTTCCTGCCCGGCTGGGAGGAAGGCCTCTTTCCCCACCAGCGCGCCCTCGACGAGGGCGGCCGCTCGGGCCTCGAGGAAGAGCGGCGCCTGGCCTATGTCGGCATCACCCGCGGCAAGAAGCGGGTGAAGATCTGGTTCGTCTCGAACCGTCGCATCCACGGCCTCTGGCAATCCACGATCCCCTCGCGCTTCCTCGACGAGCTGCCCGAGGCCCATGTCGAGGTCATGGAGGCCAACACCTCCTACGGCGGATATGGCGGCTACGGCGCCTCGCGCTGGGACGGCGGCGCGTCCTTCGCGAGCGGCGGCTATCGCACGCCCGGCGCCCGCCGGGCCGCGGCCGCCGCATCGGGCGGCTCCTACGGCGACGGCTGGGGCGGCGGGCGCACCCGCGAGATTTCCTACGAGGAGGACGGCGTGAAGGCCAAGGCCGACCGCTACGCGCAGGCCGCCGGCCTCGGCGACTTCTCGTCGTCCGAGAATTCGGGCTTCGCCGGCCGCATGACGCCCGACCGCGGCCCGGCCCTCGGCCGCCAGGCCGCCCGCGGCTCCAACCAGCCCCCCAGCCGCGGCGCCGGCCTCTACTCCTCGGCGAGACAAGGCGGCCCGCGCGAGATCGCAGGCGAGCTCATCGCGAAATCCGTCGTTCCCCCGGAGGAAAGCCGCTACGCCGTCGGCACTCGCGTCTTCCACCAGAAGTTCGGCCCCGGCACCGTCGCCTCCGTCGAAGGCAACAAGCTCACCGTCGACTTCGACAAGGCCGGCCAGAAGCGCGTCCTCGACGGCTTCGTCACGCCGATCTGACGCCGCAACTCAGCGCGCCGCCGCGTCCCGCTCGTCCTGACGCACCCGCACCCAGCGCCAGAGCGGATCCGCCGAGTCCTCCGCTAGGCCGTCCGGCACTTCGCCGAGGATCTCGGCGGCCGTCGCCGGCACCGATACGCCGAAGCGCGCCGACAGCCAGTCGCGATAGGCCGCGTTCCGCCCCGGTGTGTCCGGCGGCAGGTGGGGCCCGGCGAGGCAGTCGCCGCCGATCTCGTCGTAGCCGATGGCGAGCAGCCGCAGGAAGTCGAGCGGCGTGCCCCCGAGAAGGCAGGTCACGCCGTCCGATCCGAGATGCACGATCCGCTGCTCGCCGGCATCGTCGATCCAGAAGGCCGCGTAGGACCCGTCCCCGCCAGTGCGCGCGAAGGGCACGAGCCGCCTTTCGATGTCCGGCACGACGTCGCCGAACCAGTCCCGCCCGAAATCTCGCGCTTCGCTCTCCGGCGCCCCCCGGAACAGAACTGTCGTGACGACGCCGTCCTGCAACTCGGCCTCGCTTCCGAGAAGCCCGAGCCGGTCGCCCGGATGGCGCTCGCTCGGCATCGTCCAGCCTCTCGCCTCGATCTCCTGGAGCAGCGCCGCAAACTCGCCCGGCATGCCCATTCCCGCCGGCAGGCGCTTATCCATCTCTTGCGCAAAATCCATAGACTCGGCTCCGTCCGGCATCCGTATCCTCCAACACAAGCCTCAACGACCGCCGCGCAAGCCGATGCCGACCTCGTGAGTTGAACCCGGCGGAGGCTCGCGACGTAGCTGCGCCGGCGGCGCAGCCTTCGTTCGCCCGG
This sequence comes from Antarcticirhabdus aurantiaca, assembly GCF_009765365.1. Taxonomy (GTDB): domain Bacteria; phylum Pseudomonadota; class Alphaproteobacteria; order Rhizobiales; family Rhizobiaceae; genus Antarcticirhabdus; species Antarcticirhabdus aurantiaca. The sequence continues at coordinate 43,612 of NZ_VTOM01000025.1, read as the reverse complement.
TTACGGCCCGGCGCCTCAGTTCACCGGCCCCTCCGCTTTGAGGTGGCTCATCGAGCCGCCCGGATGCTCGCCGCGCGATCGCATGAAGGCGACCGTCAGCGCCCAGAGGGCGACGCCGATGGCGAGAAGGACCGCGGCGATGAGGTACTGGATGGGATCGCGGCCGGTCCAGGGTCCGACGAGGAAGCCGCAGGACAGGGCGCCGATCACGGGCAGGAAGGTCGGCGTGCGGAAGTGCTTGTGGGACACCGTGTCCTTGCGCAGCACGAGAACCGCGACGTTGACCACGGTGAAGACGCCGAGGAGGAGCAGCGCCGTGGTTCCGCCGAGCGCCGGCACCTCGCCCACGAAGGTGATGAGGCCGAAGGCGAGCAGCGTCGTGAAGAGGATCGCGATGTGGGGCGTGCGGCGGGCGCGGTTCACCTTGCCGAGCACGCCCGGCAGCACCCGCTCGCGGCTCATGCCGTAGACGAGGCGGCTGGCCATCAGCATGTTGATCAGCGCCGAGTTGGCGACGGCGAACATGGTGATGACGCCGAAGACGCCGATGGGAAAGCCGGGCGCGCCGGCCTCCACGACCTTGAGGAGCGGCGTGTCGCCCTCGCCGAGCTCGGCCGCCGGCACGAGCGTGATGGCGGAGATCGAGACGAGAACGTAGATCAGGCCGGTGATCAGCAGGCCGCCGAGCAGCACCTTCGGGAAGATGCGCACCGGATCCTTGGTTTCCTCGGCCATGTTCACCGAGTCCTCGAAGCCGACCATGGCGAAGAAGGCGAGCGTCGTCGCGGCGATGACGCTCCAGAACATGCCCTTGTCGCCGGCCGGCTCGAAGGTCCAGACGCGGCTGACGTCGCCCTGCCCGCCCATGATCGCCCAGAGCCCGATCCCGATGATGATCAGGAGGCCGGTCAGCTCGACGAGGGTGAGAAGGACGTTGGCCTTCACGCTCTCGCCGACGCCGCGGAAATTGACGATCGCCACCAGCGCCATGAAGCCGAGCGCGGCGAGCGTGACGCCCCAGCCGGCAAGGCCGAGATCGAAGGCGACCGACATGTTGGAGGCGAAGGCGCGGCTCGCGGTGGACGCCGAGGTGATGCCCGAGGCCATCACCGCGAAGGCGATCAGGAAGGTGACGAAGTGGATGCCGAACGCCTTGTGCGTGTAGAGCGCCGCGCCCGCCGCCTTGGGGTACTTGGTGACGAGCTCGAGATAGGAGAAGGCCGTCACCAGCGCGACGGCGAAGGCGACGAGGAAGGGCAGCCAGACGACGCCGCCGACCTCCGCCGCGACCTGTCCCGTCAGCGCGTAGACGCCGGTCCCCAGGATGTCGCCGACGATGAACAGAAGCAGCAGCTTCGGCCCCATCACCCGGTGGAGGTCGCCCTCCTGCGTCCCGCCCGCGGCGGCCCCCGGCCGGCCGGCTTCGTCAACGCTCGCAACCATGCTCGTCCCCTTGCTCGATCGTGGCGAAAACATGTCGCACTTGCCGGAGAAGGGAAGGTTGCTTCGCATCGCCACCGGAGGCTGCAAGCTCACGGCAATGTTCAGGAACTGTTCAGGTGGGGCGCGGTTAGGATGCGTATCCTCGAACTCGTCCGGGAGGACCCCTCATGCGCATCTTGAAGGCATTCGGCGCCAAGAGCCTCGCCGTCGCGCTGGCGCTGTCCATGGCGCCGGTTGCCGTGCCCGCCGGCACGCCGCTGGTCGGCGCGTCCCAAGCCCAGGCTCAGGACTTCTTCGTCGGCGGCCCTCGGCATTGGCGCGGCGATCGCGGCCACTGGCGCGGGGATCGCGGCCGCTGGCGCGACTGGGATCGCCCGCGCTACCATCATCGCGACCGCGGCGACGCGGCGGCGGCGGCGATCGTGGGCGGCATCGTCGGCCTCGGCATCGGGGCGGCCATCGCGAGCCAGCCGCGCTACTACGAGCCGGCCCCCCGCTACTACGAGCGCGCACCGCGCTATTACGAGCGCCGAGTCCACCGGCCGGCCCCGGTCTACCGGGCCGCGCCGCGCTACTACTCCTCGAACGTCCTGCGCCCCTGGTCGCGCGAGTGGTACGACTACTGCTCGGCCCGATACCGCTCCTTCGATCCGCGCTCGGGCACGTTCCAGCCCTATCACGGCCCGCGGCAGTTCTGCCGCTGAGCCGCCTGACGCCGGGCCTCGCCGAAGCCGCTCAGCTCCCGCCGAGCGGCTTCGTCGTCTCCGCCAGCCACGCCGCCGCATCGGGCGCGAGAAGCGGACCGATCTCGTCGCGCACTCGCGCGTGATAGGCGTCGAGCCAGGCGATGTCCTCCGGCGCCATCAGCGAGAGGTCCATGAGGGCGCGGTCGATCGGCGCGAGCGTCAGCGTCTCGAAGGCGTGCATCGGAAGGTCGCCGCCGGGAACCGGCGCGGCCTCCTCCACGAGAACGAGGTTCTCGATCCGGATGCCGTAGGCGCCCTGCCGGTAGTAGCCGGGCTCGTTCGAGCAGATCATGCCGGCTTCCAGAACCGCCATCCCCCGGCGCGAAATCGACTGCGGCCCCTCGTGAACCGCGAGATAGGCGCCGACGCCGTGCCCCGTTCCGTGGGCGTAGTCGCAGCCCGCCTGCCACAGCGCAACCCGTGCGAAGGCGTCGATGTCGATGCCGCGCGTGCCCTTGGGAAAGCGCAGCCGCGTGATCGCGATCATGCCCTTGAGAACGAGCGTGAAGCGCTGGCGCATCTCGGCCGTCGGCTCGCCCACCGCCACGGTCCGGGTGATGTCGGTGGTGCCGTCCTCGTACTGCCCGCCGGAATCCACGAGAAACAGTTCGCCAGCCGCGACCGTCCGGTTGGTGGTCCGGTTGACGCGGTAATGGATGATCGCGCCGTTCGGTCCGGCCCCGGCGATGGTGTCGAAGCTCACGTCCTTGAGCGGCATCTGGGCCGCCTCGCCCGTCTCCACGCGGAAGCGCTCCAGCCTCTCGGCCGCGTCGATCTCCGTGAAAGACCCGGGCGCTTGGATCGACAGCCAGTGGAGAAAGGCCGTGACGGCCGCGCCGTCGCGCCGGTGCGCGGCCCGCGAGCCGGCGATCTCGGCGGCGTTCTTGCGCGCTCGCGGCAGGCGGGCCGGATCGGCGAAGGCAACGACCGTGCCGCCCGCGGCCTCGACCGTCATCCGCAGCCGCTCGGCCGCCAGCGCCGAATCGAGCCCGACGCGGCGGCCCTGCGAAAGCTCGGCGAGTGCCGGCAGAAGGTCGGCGGGCGGCCGGATCTCGGCGAGCTCGTGCAGGACCGCGGCCACCTCGTCGGAGAGCTTGGCGGCGTCGATGAAGAGGCTCGGCCGCCCCTCGGCGGGCAGGATCGCGAAGCCGAGCGGCAGCGGCGTGTGGGCGACGTCCGAGCCGCGGATGTTGAAGGTCCAGGCGATCGAGGACGGGTCGGTCAGCACCGTGAGGTCGATCCGATCCCCGCCTAGCGCGGTGCGAAGCCGCTCGAGCTTGGCCGCGGCCTCCTCGCCCGCGAGGCGGATCGGATGCAGTCGCACCGGCCCGAGGGGCGCCGCCGGCCGGTCCGTCCAGATCGCGTCGACGGGATTGCTCGCGAGCGGAACCAGCCGGCCGCCAGCCGCTTCCAGCGCTTCGGACAGCGCGCGGACCTCGCCCACCGTGTGCAGCCAGGGATCGAAGCCGATCGCGAGCGGCGCGCGGCGCTCGCGCAGGAAGGCCGGGAGCGGCGTCTCGACCGAGCCGACCGGCTCGAAGACGGCGGTGTCGACCTGATCGCGCACCTGAAGCGTGTAGCGGCCGTCGACGAAGATGAAGGCGGCGTCGCTCAGCACCAGCGCCGTCCCGGCCGAGCCGGTGAAGCCCGTCAGCCAGCCGAGACGCGCGGCGCTGTCGGCGATGTACTCGCCCTGGTGCTCGTCGGCGCGCGGCACGATGAAGCCATCGATGCTGGCAGAAGCGAACCCGGCGCGCAACCGGGCGACGCGAGCTGCGCTCTCGGCGTAGTTAGCCGTCACGTCGAAGGTCTGGAACATCGTCGCTTCACTCCTGGCTGTTCGCGGCGGGCACCATAGAGCCGACGACCCTGCCCTGAAAGATGAACGCTTGATGAAGCGAGGGGCGATATTGCATTGCAACATACGGGACGGTTCCATGCGTGTCCCGCATTGGTACAAGGCGGATCGATCAACCATATTGGCTGGCAGGGAGGGTAACTTCGTTTGCCCGGAGCAGCCACAATGACCGACATCGCGATGGCCACCGTGCCCATCCGCAGCCACAGCGTCCTTCGCAGCGCCATGACGCGCGTGATGACCGTGCGCGAGCGCGAAGCTCGCGATTATCTCGCGCGCAGGTTCCCCTCGCTGGAGCGCGATCCCTTCGCCCAGACCCGCGTGCGCCGCGAGTCCTTGTTCGAGGTCGACGCGCCGGCCCGTCCGTAAGGCGCGTCAGCGCGACAGACGAATGGTGACCCAGTCTCCGCGGGTGATGGTCTGCCGGTGCGCGAAGCCGGCATCGACGAAGCTGGCGATGACGGGGCGGCGCTGGCCGACCAGGATTCCTGACAGGATCGCCTCGCCGCCGGAAACGATGTGGCGCGCGAACTGGGGTGCCAGCGCCTGCAGCGGGCGCGCCAGGATATTGGCGACCACGAGATCGAAGGGTGCGGCCTGGCGGATCGCCGGCGCGCCGAAGCCGGCCGCAACGGCCGTGTAGACCAGCCCGCCGACGCCGTTGCGCGCGGCGTTCTCCTGCGCGACGCGCACGGCGACGGGATCGATGTCGGTCGCGAGAACGGGAATGCGGGCGAGCTTGGCGAGGCCGATGGCGAGCACCGCGCTGCCGGTGCCGAGGTCGAGCGCCCGATGCACGCGCCGCCGCCGCACCACCCGCTCGATCATCTCCAAACAGCCCGCCGTCGTCCCGTGATGGCCGGTGCCGAAGGCCTGGCCGGCATCGATCTCGATGGCGAGGTCGTTGGCCAGCACCTTGTCGCGGTCGTGGCTGCCATGGACCAGGAAGCGCCCGGCGCGCACGGGCTTGAGGTCCGCCAGCACCTGCGCCATCCAGTCGACGTCCGTCGGCAGGTCCTCGCGCCAGACCTCCACCGGCTCGCCGCCGGCCTCGCTCGCAGCCCTCGCGAACGCCTCTCGCCGATCCTCGCCCTCCGCCGTTTCCAGATAGGCCGAGACCTCGAAGATCGCGGCAGGCTCGTCGATCTCGACGATGGCGATCGGCGCGCCTTCCTCCTCGTAGACCGCCTCAAGAGCCGCGAAGACCCGCTCCGCCAGGGCGCGCGAGCCCGAGAAGCCGTATCGAACCTGAACCATGCTTTGTCTCCGCCCGCTCAGACGCCGGTCAGCTTGTTGAGCTTGGCCTGCGCCGTTTCCGGGTTCTCGCCGTAGGCGATGGTTCCGGCAAGCGCGCCCTCGGCGTCGAGGAGAAGGGTTGTCGCGGTATGGTCCATGGCGTAGTCCGGCCCCTCGCCGACCTTGGCCGCGTAGATGCCCCAGCCCTTGAGCATCGAGGCTACGGCGGCCGGATCGCCGGTCAGCGCCGTGGCGTCCGGAGCGACGGGCGCGACGTAGGATTTCAGCACCTCCGGCGTGTCGCGCTCGGGATCGACGGTGACCAGAACGATGCGGAAGTCGCCGCCCTTGCCGCGCACGGCCTTCTGGTAGGCGTTGAGCTCGTAGAGCGTCGTCGGGCAGACGTCGGGGCAGTGGGTGAAGCCGAAGAACACGGCGGATGGCTTGCCGCGCAGCGAGGCTTCCGTGACCGTCGCGCCGTTCTGGTCGACGAGCTGGAACGGCGAGCCGAAGCGCGACACGGACGCGCCGTCGTCCGCCGGGCGCAGCAGCCAGAGCGCCGCGGCCGCGCCCGCGAACAGCGCGACCACGACCCAGAGGCCGATGCGGAAGAGCCGCGCGCCGCTCATCGCCTGGCCCCGCAGGCGAGCGGGTTCGGTCGGTCGAGCGGGCGGTGTCGGGTCATCGGAGAGGGCCGGTCGTGCGAGAGGGGGCGCGTCAGAAGCAGGTCGCCCAGGCGCCGCTCGCCAGCGACACCAGGATCGACTCGCCGTAGTGCATCCAGCCGGCCGTCGCCGCCCCGGCGCCGAGCGCGAGGAGCGCGCCGGCGGCGAGACCGAGCAGGGCCGGACGAAAGATTGCCGCGCGGATCATGGCAGCCTTTATAGGAAGGGCGACGAGCGAGCGAAAGGCCCGAAGGCGAGCGGCATGGCAGGGAACGATCACGACGAGGCGACGAGCGCGGCGAAGCCCCGCCGCAGCGCGGACGACGCGCCGGAGCACCTTCGCTACCGCCCCTCGGAGCCCCGCATCCACCCGTCCGCCGAGTGCAAGGAGACGCGGCTCGGCCGCCACTGCGACGTCGGACCGCGCGTGGTGCTGCGCTCCGTCACGGTCGGCGATTATTCGTATTTCGAGCGCGGCGGCGAGGCGACCTATTGCGACGTCGGCCGCTTCTGCTCGATCGCCTCCAACGTGCGCCTCAACGCCCTCGCCCACCCCGTCGAGCGGCTGACGACCCATAAGATCACCTACCGGCCGAACGAGTTCTTCCGCTTCCTCGGCGTCGATGCCGGCTGGCGCGAAGCGCGCATGGCCGCGCGCGTCACGATCGGTCACGACGTCTGGATCGGGCACGGCGCCGTGGTGATGCCGGGCGTCAGCGTCGGCAACGGCGCGGTGATCGGCGCCAACGCTGTGGTGACCAAGGACGTCGCGCCCTACACGGTCGTCGCGGGCGTGCCGGCGCGGCCGTTGCGCCGGCGCTTTTCCGAGGAGACCGCCGCCCGCATCGAGCGGCTCGCCTGGTGGAACTGGCCGCCGGAGGTCCTGTTCGAGGCGGTGCCCGACATGCAGGCGCTCGCCATCGACGACTTCCTCGACCGCTGGGAAGCGCGGGCGCCTCAGTCGTAGGCGTCGAACGCCGCTCGGATCGTCGCGCCGTTGGCACCCTGCGCGACGAGAACCGACAGGAGAAGGCGCGCCTTGTGCGGCGACAGGAGCCCCGCCGGCACGAGGCCGCGGCCGAGGAGGTCGATCTCCGAGCCGGGCGCCCCGTAGGTGCGGCGGAACACCCGCCCCGCAGCGACGCGCGTCGCCAGCACCACGGGAATCCTCTTCGCCGCCTCGCCCAGAGCCTCGGCAAAGGCCGCGGGAACGTGGCCCGCGCCCATGCCCTCGACCACCAGGCCGCCGGCGCCGAGCGCGACAAGCGCCTCCACCGCCGCTCCGTCCTCGCCGATCCCTGGCTTCAGGATCGGCACGCGCGGCATCTCGGCCGGCAGCGGACCGGCGCGCCAGCCGGGCGCCGCCGGCCGCAGCACGATGCGCGCCTCGCCCTCGACCACGTGCCCGAGCGGCCCGAAGCCGGGCGAAACGAAGGCGGAGGCGAGCGCCGTGTGGCCCTTCTCGACGAGGCGCGCGGCATGGATCTCGTCGTTGAGGACGACGAGCGCGCCGAGCCCTTCCGTGCGCGGCGAGGCCGCCGCGGTGACGGCGGCGAGCAGGCTCGCATTGCCGTCGGCCCCCGGCGCCTTGGCGCCGCGCATCGCGCCGGTGACGACGATGGGCCGCGGGTGATCGCCGGCGAGGTCGAAGAGGAAGCTCGTCTCGTCGATCGTGTCGGTGCCCTGCACCACGACGACGCCTGCCGCCCCCTCCTTCAGCGCAGCGTTCGCCATGCCCGACACGCGAGCGAGATCGGCGTAGGAGAGCGTCGAGCCCGGCTTCAGGAAGGGCGTCTCGACCTCGATCCCGGCGATCTCGGCGAGTTCGGGCACCGCGGCCACGAGATCCTCGCCCGTCAGATTCGGCGTGATGCCGGCCCCCGGCGCGCTCGGCGCCATGGTGATCGTGCCTCCCAGAACGATGATCCGCACTCTCGACTTCGCCATTCCGCTCCCCCATCCGCGATGTTGCGACCGGCCCGGCAATAGCGGCGGATGGGCCGCCTCGCAAAGTTGTTAACGCTGAAGCTTCGGTCGCCTGCGAATTTTCTCGCATCCGGCGGTGGCAAACCCCATATGCGATGCGACGCATCCGGGAGAGAGACACCCTTATGAAAACCCGCTCGCGCCTCGCCGCGACCCTCGCCAGCCTGACCCTGGTCTTCAGCCTCGCTGCCGTCGATTACGCCGACGCGCGCCGCGGCGGTGGATTCGGCAGCCGCGGCGGCCGCACCTTCGATGCGCCGCCGGTGACGCGCACGGCCCCGACCGACGCCGCGCCCATCAACCGTTCCGTGACGCAGCCGACCACGGCCGCTCGCCCGGGCGCCACCGGCGCGGCCGCGCAGGCCGGTCAGCGCGGCGGCCTCTTCAACGGTCGCGGCCTCATCGGCGGCCTGATGCTGGGCGGCCTCTTCGGCCTGCTGCTCGGCCAGGGCTTCGGCGGTCTCGGTGGCATGCTGGCGCTCCTGTTCCAGGGTCTCCTCATCGCGCTCGCCGTCTGGCTGCTGCTGCGCTTCTTCCGCAGCCGCTCCGGCGCGGCGCAGGGGCCGCAGCGCGGCGCGCCGGCCTATGCCCATGCGGGCGCCGGTGCGGGCGCGGGCCTCGGCGGCATGCGCATGAACCGGCAGGCCGAGCCGGCGCCCCAGCCGGCGCGCACGGGGCCGATCGGTGGCGGGGCCGGTGCCGCCATGCCGAAGGCGCGCCGCGCGCCGAGCGACGCGGTCGGCATCACCCCTGCCGACTACGACGCCTTCGAGCAGAACCTCCACGCCGTCCAGGCCGCCTTCACCCGCGAGGACTACGACGCGCTGCGCCGGCTGGCGACGCCCGAGGTCATGTCGCACCTCGCCGAGGAGCTTTCGGTGAACGCCACGCGCGGCGTGCGCAACGAGGTCTCGGACGTGCGTCTCCTGCAGGGCGACCTCGCCGAGGCTTGGCGCGAGGGCACGACCGACTACGCGACGGTGGCCATGCGCTACAGTTCGGTGGACGTGCTTCGCGACCGCCAGACCGGCGCGATCGTCGAGGGCACGGAGAGCCCGACCGAAACCGTCGAGATCTGGACCTTCCTGCGCGAGCGCGGCGGCGACTGGAAGCTGTCGGCCATCCAGGACGCCTGATCGCCGACACGCCTCGACGTGATCTGATACGCCGTCCGTCCCGACCGGGGCGGACGGTTTTTTTCGTGGGTCAGAAGCCCTGGCTGCGCGCCACCGCCACGAAGGCGGTGCCCAGAAGCACGACGACGATTCCCGGCAGCCAGAGGCACAGAAGGCCGCAGGCAAGGATCGACAGGCGCTCGGCCCAGGTGCCGGACACGACCACCGGCGCGACGATCGTGGTGATGACAGCCGCTGGGACGGCGTTCAGCGCCGCCTCCAGCCGCGGCGGCAAGGCGCCGATCCGCGCGATTAGGAGGTGGCCGCCGATGCGGGTCAGGTAGGTCAGGAGCCCGCCGCCGAGGATGATCAGCCAGAGGTCGAGGTCAGACACGCTCGCCCTCCCCCGCGATCCCGGCCTCGGACGGCGCGTCCGGCGCCCGGAGCGCGGCGTAGAGGATGCCCCCGAAGGCGCCGATCGTGACGTGCCAGGGCGAGCCGACCGTCACGTAGACGAGCCCGGAGGTGGCGAGGCTCCATAGCACCACCGGCCAGAATTGCGGCCGCGCGCGGAAGCTCATCAGGAAGGTCAGGAAATAGGCCGGCAGGATGAAGTCGAGTGCCAATGCCCGCGTGTCGCCGAGCGCCGAGCCGAACACGGCGCCGGCCAGCGTCGCCACCAGCCAGAAGACGTAGAGCAGCAGGCCGTAGACGAAGTAGTAGCTGCGCGTGAGGACACCCCCGTTCGCCCGCGCCTCCGCCGCGCCGAAGGTCGGATCGGCGAGCAGGAAGAAGGCGGCCGCCTTCTGCGTCGCCGTGAACCGGCTGAGATGGCGCCCGACCGACGCGGAATACAGGACGTGTCGGAAGTTGAGCGCGAAGACCACGAGGACGATCGACCAGACGGGAGCCGACAGGCCGATCATCTGCAGTGCGACGAGCTGCGAGGCGCCGGCATAGACGATGCCGGACAGGCCCAGCGTCTGCGCCATGGTGAGCCCCGAATCGATCGCCACGGTGCCGTAGACGGCGCCGAAGGGCATGATCGCGAGGATGACGGGCACGACGTCGCGCAGGGCGGCGCGCGCTTCAAGCGGATCGATTTTCGGCAAGGGCGCGTCCCGCGCAGAACGGATGGAAGGCTTTGCCTCTAGCCGATCTCGGCGAGCGGGAACACCCGGATTTCCGCAGCCCCCTCGGGTCTGTTCTCGGCGACGACCGCGCGGAAGTCGCCGGCCATGAGCGCGGCGGCGTGCTTGCAGACGGGGCGGAAACGGGCGCTCATGCAGGTGCAGCGCGACCGCCAGCCGGTGGGCTCGCGCGTGAGCACCACGTCGTAGGCCGTGCCGGCGCTGCCCGACACCGTGAAGCGGCGTCGCTCGCCGGGTGCGGCGGGCTTCGGGGTGGCCGCAGCGACGGGCCGCGCGGACGCCGGCCGCAGCTCGGGCCGAAGACCGCCGAGAGCCCGCTCGGCGATGCCCCCGGCGCGCAGCGCAACGACGCCGGTGCGGGCACGGGCGAGCCCGGTTCGCGCGGCGAGGTCGCGGACGCTCGACGCGCCCTCCTCCGCCATGCCCGTCAGCGCGATCGTCGCGCAGGCGAAGGCGTCCTCGCCCGCATGGTGGTGGCGGAAGCTGACGCCGCAGCGGTGCGCCAGCGTCGAGAGCTTGTGGTTGGTCGCGTCCGGCCACAGCCGGCGGCCGAGCGCGACGGTGCAGAGGCTCGCATGCCGCGGCAGCGCCATGCGATAGGCCCGCGCGCTCGCTTCGAGGACGCGCATGTCGAAGGACGCGTTGTGCGCGACGAGGAGCGCGTCGCCCATCGCGGCCACGAAGTCGGCCATGACCGCGTCGAACTCCGGCGCGTCCTCGACATGCTCGGGATGGATGCCGTGGACCCGGATGTTGCCGGCGTCGAAGCGCATCTCGCGCGGGCGGATCAGGTGGTGCTCGCGTCGCACGATGCGGTCGCCCTCGATCCAGGCGAAGCCGACCGCGCAGGCGCTGTCGGGCCGGGCGTTCGCCGTCTCGAAGTCGATCGCGACCGTCCGCATCCGTTCCGTTCCCGTTTTCCGTGCCAGGACCGAGCCTTAGCCGATGGCGGGGCGGAAGGGAATCCGCACCTCAGTTGCCCGGGTTCGGCTTGCGCGGGATCGAGAACGGCGATCGCTGCGGCGCGGCGCCTTCCGCCGGCGTCGCGGCGGACGTGGGCTCCGATGGCTCGGCGGGCGCAGCTGGCGTGGCCGGCGTCGCGGCCGGAGCCGGCTCGCTCGGCTGCGCGGGCGCCGCCTCGGCGGCGGGAGCCGGCGTGGTCGCTGCCGGCGTCTCCGGAACCGGCGACGCCTCGCCCTCGCCCTCCTCCTGCGAAGCGTTGCCGACGTCGATCACGTTGGCCTTGAAGTCGGCCATGATGATCCGCCACCAGTCGATGTCGCCTTCCATGTTCTCGTAGGTGACCGAGCCCGCCAGGTTGATGTCGGTCTCCACGATGGCGTTGCCCTCGTCGTCGACATAGGCGCGGCCGAAGCGCTTGTCGGCGTTCCAGGCATTGACCTGATCGAGGGTCGTCGCGCCGGCCATGTCCCAGGACGCCGTCAGGTTGATAGACTGGCAGGCCTCGTGCTGGTCGTTGCAGCCGTAGAAATAGACCGAGAAGGCGTTGCCCTCGATCCGGCCGCGGATCGCCGGGGTCTCGTCGGCGGCCTTGTCCATGCGGGCGGACCCGAAGCCGCGGATGATCTCCGCGAGCTTCTCTGGGTTGGTCGCGTCGATCAGATCGTCGTCCGCCCGAGCCGCTCCCGACATCGCCAGCGCGACGCCGAGAATCGCTGTTCCTGCAAGCGCCTTGAGGAGCATCGTCGTGGTCCATCCGAGGTTGCCGTCGCGCCGGATCTAGCAGAGGCGGCGGCGCGAGTCATCGAAGCGCCGCAACCATCCCGGTTCAGGCGCCGGCGCGCTCCAGCCAGGTCGCCTCGTCGATGACCTCGACGCCGTACTGCTTGGCCTTGTCGAGCTTGGAGCCCGCGCCGGGGCCGGCGACCACGAGGTTCGTCGAGCGCGACACCGAGCCCGCGACCTTGGCGCCCAGCGCCTCGGCCATGGCCTTCGCCTCGTCCCGCGTCATGCGCTCCAGCGAGCCGGTGAAGACGACGGTCTGGTCCGAGAGCGGCCCGTCGCCCGCCGGCGCCTCGGCCTTCTCGGTCCCGACCTCCGCCAGAAGCGCGTCGACGGCGGCGTTGTTCTTCTCCTCGGCGAAGAAGTCGATCAGCGACTGCGTCGCCGCGGGGCCGATGCCGGCCTCCTTGGCGATCGAATCGAAGGCCGCCCCGCCCGGATGCCGGGCCGCCTCGCGCAGGCGGCGGCCGAGCGCGCCGGGCTCGGAATAGGCCTCCGCGAGAGCCTCGCGCTGGCGGGTGTTGAGCTTGATCGCGGGGTCGGCGAGCGGATCCCAAGCGTCGTCGCCGGCATGGTCGAAGGCGCCTTCGCGCAAGGCCGAGACTGTCGTTTCGCCGATGAAGGAGACGCCCTGAAGCTCGTTCCAGAAGGAGCGCTGCTCCTCGGCCGCCGCGCCCGAGACGGCCTCGCGGAGCGCCGGCATGTCGGGGAAGCGCCGGGCGAGATCCTTGGCTGCCACCTCGCCGACCTGGGGAATGCCGAGGGCGAAGAGGAGGCGGGCGAAGGCGATCTTGCGCCGCGCCTCGATCGCGTCGAGGACGTTCTGCGTCGCCTTGGTGTAGTCGTAGGCCTTGCGCTTGCCGCGCGCCTTGGGCGGCTCGCCGCGGGCGGCGAGGTCCTCGTCCTCCTTGCGCTCGCGCTCCAGGCGCAGCGCCAGCTGGCGCTCCTCGACCACGGGCTTCAGGGTATCGAGGGTCAGGCGGAAGATGTCGGCCGGCTGCTGGATCACGCCGCCGTCGAACAGCGCCTCGACCATGACCTCGCCGAGGCCCTCGATGTCGAAGGCGTTGCGCGACACGAAGTGCTTCAAGCCTTCCTTCGCCTGCGCCGGACAGGTGAGCGCCGCCGTGCAGCGGCGCATGGAATCGGTGCGGCCGGTGCGCGGATTGATGTCGCGAACGGCAAGCGAGCCGCAGACGGGACAGCTGTGCGGGAAGGCGTAGGGCTCGGCCTGCGCCGGGCGCTTGTCGAGGACGACGTCCACCACCTGCGGGATGACGTCGCCGGCGCGCTGGATGACGACGGTGTCGCCGATGCGGATGTCGCAGCCCTCGCGGATCGGCCCTCCATCGGCGTCGCGCCCGGCGATGTAGTCTTCGTTGTGGAGCGTGACGTTCGACACCACGACGCCGCCGACGGTGACCGGCTTCAGCTTGGCGAGCGGGGCGAGCTTGCCGGTGCGCCCGACATTGATCTCGATCGCCTCGACGGTCGTCATCGCCTTCTCGGCCGAGAACTTGTGAGCGATGGCCCAGCGCGGCGAGCGCGACACGAAGCCGAGATCGGCCTGGTAGGAGAGGTCGTCGACCTTGTAGACGACGCCGTCGATGTCGTAGCCGAGGCTGGCACGGCGATCCTCGATGGCGTGGTAGCGCTCGATCAGGCCTTCGACCGTGTCGAAGCGGCCCATCCAGTCGTTGACGGGAAAGCCGAAGCGGCCGATCGCCGCGACGACCTCCGTCTGCGTGTCGCCCGGCAGGTCGCTGGCTCCTCCCCAGGCATAGGCGAAGAAGCGCAAGGGGCGCTTGGCCGTGATCTCCGGGTCCTTCTGGCGCAGCGAGCCGGCGGCGGCGTTGCGCGGATTGGCGAAGACGGGCTTGCCCTCCGCCGCCTGCCGCTCGTTGAGCGCCGCGAAATCGGCATGGGCCATGTAGACCTCGCCGCGCACCTCGAAGATGTCGGGCGCCTCGCCTTTCAGCCGCTCGGGAATGTCGTCGAGGGTCAGCGCGTTGCGCGTCACGTCCTCGCCCACGGTGCCGTCTCCGCGCGTCGCGGCGGTGACGAGCCTCCCCTTCTCGTAGCGCAGCGAGAGCGACAAGCCGTCGATCTTGGGCTCGGCGGTGATCGCCAGCGGATCGGCCTCGCCGAGCTTCAGCATGCGCCGCACGCGCTTCGCCCAGTCCGCGACGTCCTCGTCGGAGAAGGCGTTGTCGAGGGAGAGCATCGGCACGGCGTGCCGCACCTTGGCGAACTTCGCGGACGGGGCGGCGCCAACCTTGGCCGAGGGCGAATCGCTGCGGGCCAGCTCGGGAAAGCGCGCCTCGATCGCCGCGTTGCGCTGGCGAAGCGCATCGTACTCGGCATCGGAAACCGTCGGCGCGTCGTCCTCGTAGTAGCGCTTGTCGTGCCCGGCCATCTCGTCGGCGAGACGGGCGAGCTCCGCCGCCGCCTCGTCCAGGGTCAGATCCTCGATCGCCTTCGAACCGTCCATGGCCCCTGCCCCGTCTGGTGAGATCGACGACCTAGCGCGCCTGGATTAACCGGTCCTTGAGCATCAGCCCGCGCGGATGAGGCGAGCGGCCGCGGCCCGGGCCTCGTCGGTGACGCTCTCGCCGGCCAGCATGCGCGCGATCTCCTCGCGTCGCAGCTCCTCGCCGATGGTGACGACGCGCGTCGACAGGCGCTCGTCGGCGACATCCGCCTGCGCCTTGGAGATCAGGAGGTGCGTCGTCGCGCGGGCCGCCACCTGGGGCGCGTGCGTAACCGAGAGTACCTGGACGCGGGCGGCGAGGCGCGCGAGGCGGCGGCCGATCGCGTCGGCCACGGCGCCGCCGACGCCGGTGTCGATCTCGTCGAAGACGAGGGTCGGCGCCGAGCCCTTGTCGGCGAGCGCGACCTTCAGCGCCAGGAGGAAGCGCGACAGCTCGCCGCCGGAGGCCACCTTCATCATCGGCCCGGCGCGCGTGCCGGGATTGGTGCGGACGTGGAATTCGACCTCGTCGATGCCGCTCGCGGCGCGGCTGTCCGGATCGCTCTCGAAGTTGACGATGAAGGCGGCGCGCTCGAGCTTCATGTCGGGAAGCTCGGCCATGACGGCGGCCTCCAGGTGCTCGGCGGCGTTGCGGCGGCGCTCCGAAAGATCCGCCGCCAGCCTGTCGAAGAGGGCCTGCCGCTCGCCGACGGCCGCCTCGAGCTGGCCGAGGCGCTCGGCGCCGGCATCGAGCTCGGCGAGGTCGCCGATCATCTTGGCGGCGAGCTCCGGCAGCTTGTCGACGGGAACGCCGAACTTGCGGCCCGCTCCGCGCAGGGCGAAGAGCCGCTCCTCGGTCTGCTCCAGCGCGCGCGGATCGAACTCCAGCGTGCGCAGCGCCGCCTGGAGGCCCATCTGCGCATCGGACAGCGCGTCGAGCGCCGCGTCCAGGCGCTCGATCGGCTCGTCCAGGAGGCCCGGCAGCTCGTCCTTCTTGCGCGAGAGGCGCTTGAGGAGGCCCGCGAGCGCCGGGATCGGCGACGCGTTGCCGGCCAATTCCTCGTGCGCGTCGTTGACGTCGGTCGCGATCTTCTCCGAGCGCATCATCACCTGGCGCTTCTCGGCGAGCTCGTCCTCCTCGCCCTCGACGGCCGCGAGCTCGGACAGCTCCTCGACGGAAGCGCGCAGCCAGTCGGCCTCGCGCGCGGCGGCCTCGACCTTGGCGCGGTGGCGCTTCAGCTCGGTTTCGGCCTCGCGCCAGGCGGCGTGGGCGCTCGCGACAGAAGCGGCGAGCCCGGTCAGCCCGGCATACTGGTCGAGCAGCGTCCGGTGGGCGCCCGCGTCGACGAGCGCGCGGTCGTCGTGCTGGCCGTGGATCTCCACCAGCCCGGCACCGACGGCGCGCATCAGGTTCACGCTGGAGGGGCGATCGTTGATGAAGACGCGGGTGCGCCCGTCCGCGCTCTGGATGCGGCGCAGCACGATGTCGCCGTCCTCGTCGAAGCCGTTCTCGGCCAGGATCGCGCGGGCGGGATGGTCGGTGGCGACGTCGAAGACGGCCGTCACCTCGCCTTGGCGTGCGCCGTGGCGCACGAGGTCGCCGTCGCCGCGCCCGCCGAGGGCGAGCGTCAGCGAGTCGAGAAGGATCGACTTGCCCGCGCCCGTCTCGCCGGTCAGCACCGACAGGCCGCCTTCGAGGGCCAGGTCGAGCCGCTCGATGAGGACGATGTCGCGGATCGATAGGTGGATCAGCATCGGTCGGAGGAATGCCTGACTGCAGCGAGAAAGGGAACCGCCATCAGATAAGGCGCCGGGCTCGTCGAATCGACGGGCCGGGCGAACAAGAAGCGGGGTCCCGATCGCCCGGAACCCCGCATATCAAAGCTCTTCGGCGCGGCGCCTCAGGCGCCGGTGATGGCGCGCGAGGCGGAGGCGAACCAGGAGCCGGGTCCGGCCTCGCGCGGGGCGAGGCCCTTGGACTGCAGCAGCGCATAGGAGTCGTGGTACCAGGGCGAATCGGGGAAGTTCTGGCCGAGCACCGAGGCCGAGGCCTGCGCCTCCTGGGTCAGGCCCATGGCGTAGTAGGCCTCCGTCAGGCGGGCGAGCGCCTCCTCGACGTGGCGGGTGTTGGAATACTGGTCGACGACGTTCTTGAAGCGGTTGATCGCGGCGACGTATTCGCGGCGCTCCAGGTAGTAGCGCCCGACCTGCATCTCCTTGCCGGCCAGCTGGTCGCGCGCCATGCGGATCTTGGTGCGCGCGTCCTCGGCATATTCCGACTCGGGATAGCGGTCGATCACCTCCTGCATGGCGGCGGCGGCGCGCGAGGCGGCGCGCTGGTCGCGCGTCACGTCCGGGATCTGGCGCCAGTAGGACAGGCCGATGATGTACTGCGCGTAGGCCGCGTCCTCGGAGCCGGGATAGAGCGACAGGTAGCGCTTGGCCGAGTTCTCGGCGTCCTCGTACTCGCCGGCGCGGTAGCTCGTGAAGGCGCGCATCACCAGCGCCTTGCGGGCCCATTCCGAGTAGGGATGCTGCCGGTCGATCGCCTCGAACTTCTTCGAGGCCTCGCTCAGGCGCCCGCCCTCCAGGTTGGCGAGGCCCTGATTGTAGAGGACGTCGGCCGGCTCGGTCTCGGCGGCGAGGGCCAGCGCGTCGATGTCGTCCCCCGACGACATGCAGCCCGACAGGCCCGCGACCGAGGCGAAGAGGGCGACGGCGACCGCGGCGCGCGCCCCCGCGCGCTTGGCGGCCCGCCCCTTGGCGGTGGTGTGAATCATCTGACGGTTCCCCAAAACCTGTCTTGCCGGCGCGGCGCGGTTTTATCGCGCTCTCCCCTGTCCGCTTCAAGCGGGGGCAACTGGCCTTTTTTATGACTGATTAACCCGCACGTGCCGACTCGGCGGCGGACGCGGGAGGATCAAACGAAAAGCCCGGCATTTCGAGGAAATGCCGGGCTCGATGCTTCGATTTCGGATCAGAGCGTCTGCGGGCTGAAGGCCGGCGCCGCGGCCGCGGCGAGCGGCGCGTGGCGAAGGCCGGCCCGGCGGCGCGGCGCCGGCAGCTCCATCAGCTCGTAGGCGCGCGAGTCGCTCAGGAGCTCGCCGAGCGCCATGGCGTTGATGCGGTGGCCGCCGCGATAGGAGCGATAGCAGCCGATGATGCGGGCCCCGGCCAGGCTCTGGTCGCCCACGGCGTCGAGCGCCTTGTGGCGGACGAACTCGTTCTCGTAGCGCAGGCCGCCCGGATTGATCACGGTCTCGTCGTCGCCGACGACGACCGAGTTCTCGAGCGAGGAGCCGAGCGCGAGGCCGGCGGCCCAGAGGCGCTCGACGTCCTTCATGAAGCCGAAGGTGCGGGCGCGCGACAGCTCGCGGCGGAACAGGTCGGCGTCGAGGTCGAACTCGATGCGCTGGCGGCCGATGGCCTCGGCCTTGAAGTCGATGTCGATCTCGAAGCGGTGTCCCTGGTGCGGCACGTACTCGGCCGAGCCGCCGTTGTGATCGACGCGCACCGACTTCAGGACGCGGATGTAGCGGCGCTTGGTGCCCTGCTCCACGAGGCCGACGGAATCGATGCCGGCGACGAAGGCCGCCGAGCAGCCGTCCATGATCGGGATCTCGCGGCCCTCGATTGAGACGATCGCGTTGTCGACGCCGAGCGCGTAGAGCGCGGCCATCAGGTGCTCGATCGTGGCGACGTGGACGCCGGCGGGATCGCCGATGACGGTGGACAGGTCGGTCGCCGCGACGTTGGCGGACACGGCGCGGATCTCGTGGGCGCGCCCCTGGCCGTCGACGGCGTGGAAGACGATGCCGGTATCGGCGTCGGCGGGATGGATCGAGAGACGCACGGGGACGCCGCTGTGAACGCCGATTCCGTCGAACGAGACGCAGCCGGCCAGCGTGTGCTGATAGATCTTCAAGCTTGGCATTCCTTTCCCGCCAACCCTCACGGACGCAGCGTCACAGCGCGCATCCGCCGGAAAGGACTTCCGAACACGACCTGCAGCCCCCTCCCCAGGAAGACCACGCCTTCGAAAACCCCATAGCAACCATGATCGATCTAACGCGCGAGTGGCCGAAAGGCCAAATCACTCTGTGTTACCCGTTGTTACCGGGACACAGCCGCATTTTACTTAAATTTTTCAACGGTTAAGAACCCGTAACGAAAAGGCCCGCCGCGGTTCGCGACGGGCCTTCGTGTCATTTTTGCAACGGCTGGAGGTCAGTTGGCCTGACGGCGCAGGAAGGCCGGGATCTCGAGCTGATCGTCCTCGCCGACGCGGGTGCCGGAGACCGGACGGGCGGCCGAGTCGGCCTGGGTCCGGCGCGGCGCGTAGGGGTTCGGGTCGACGCCCGTCGCCTTGCCGCGGGGAGCCTCCGGCGCGCGGGGTGCGGTGCGGGCGGCTTCGGCGGCCAGCAGGGACTCTTCTTCCTCGCGGCGCGAGAGGCCGCGGGTCAACCGGCTGAGGAGGCCCATCGGGCCGCGATCCTCGCTGGCCGCCGGGTCGAGAGCGGCGCCGCGGCGCTCGATCTCGGCCTGGACCTGCGGCGGGAAGTCCTCGACGCGCGGCATGCGGGCCTGCGGACGGGCGGGCGCGGCCGCCTTGCCGAAGTCGGCGCTGGCGATCTCGACCTCGAGCGCGGCCGAGAAGTCGTCGTCCATCTGCGGCATGTCGAAGGCGGCCTCGGCAGGCGACTGGCGCATGGCCGGAGCGGGCTGGGTCGCCGGCATGGTCATGCGCGGAGCCTCGACGGCCTCGCGGGCGACGTGCTGCATCGGCGCGGGGGCCGGCTGCGGCGCGTGGCGGACCGGCTGCTGGACCGGCGCCTCGACGCGGGCGTGGACCGGTGCCGAGACTTCGCCGAACATCTTGTCGATGCCGGTGGCGACGACCGACACGCGGATGACGCCTTCGAGGTTCTCGTCGAAGGTCGCGCCCAGGATGATGTTGGCGTCCTGGTCGACCTCCTCGCGGATGCGGGTCGCCGCCTCGTCAACCTCGAAGAGGGTGAGATCGCGCCCGCCGGTGATCGAGATGAGGAGGCCCTTGGCGCCCTTCATCGAGGTCTCGTCGAGGAGCGGGTTGGCGATGGCGGCCTCGGCGGCGGCCATGGCGCGGCCCTCGCCGGACGCCTCGCCCGTGCCCATCATGGCCTTGCCCATCTCGCGCATCACCGACCGGACGTCGGCGAAGTCGAGGTTGATCAGGCCTTCCTTGACCATGAGGTCGGTGATGCAGGCGACGCCCGAATAGAGCACCTGGTCGGCCATGCCGAAGGCGTCTGCGAAGGTCGTCTTGTCGTTCGCGATCCGGAACAGGTTCTGGTTCGGGATGACGATCAGCGTGTCGACGTTCTTCTGCAGCTCCTCGATGCCCTGCTCGGCGATACGCAGGCGACGCTGACCCTCGAAGTGGAAGGGCTTCGTCACGACGCCGACGGTCAGGATGCCCTTTTCGCGCGCCGCGCGGGCGACGACGGGGGCCGCGCCCGTGCCGGTGCCGCCGCCCATGCCGGCGGTGACGAAGCACATGTGCGAGCCGAGGAGGTGATCGCAGATCTCGTCGATCGACTCCTCGGCGGCCGCGCGGCCGACCTCGGGCTGCGAGCCGGCGCCGAGACCCTCGGTGACGGCGACGCCCATCTGGATGATGCGCTCGGCGCGCGAGGAGCGAAGCGCCTGCGCGTCGGTGTTGGCGATCACGAACTCGACGCCTTCGAGACCGGCGTTGATCATGTTGTTGACGGCGTTGCAGCCGCCGCCGCCGACGCCGAACACGGTGATCCGGGGCTTGAGTTCGGTGATGTCCGGCCTGCGAAGGGAGATGCTCATGCCATTGTCCTTTTCATGTCTCGGGCCGTCTCGCCGCGCCGGCCTTGTCCTTTGGTCTCGTCGAAAAGGCGCGCGGCGCGCACCGGAACTCCTCGGATCGCGGCGCTCCTCGCGCCGCTTCGTGTCAGAAACTTCGCTTCAGCCATGCGCCGAACCGCCCAGCCCGCGTCGACTCGTCGAAGGCGAACGACATGGCGCCGCCGCCCGCGACGTATTCCTCGGCCGCCACCTGCGGGTAGATCAGCAGGCCGACGGCCGTGGCGAAGGCCGGGCTCTTGTTCGAGGCCTTGAGCCCCGAGACGCCGAGCGGCCGGCCGAGCCGGACGTTTCGCTGCATGATCGCGCGCGCCGTTTCCGGCAGGCCCGCGAGCTGGCTGGCACCGCCCGTCAGAACGACGCGCTTGCCGATGACGTGGCCGAGGCCGGAGGCCGCGAGGCGGTCGCGGATGACCTCGAAGGTCTCCTCGACGCGCGGCTTGATGATCTTGGCGACGAGCGAGCGTGCGACCGCCACCGTGCCGCCGCTGGTTTCCTCGCCGAGGGGCGCGACGGATACGCTCTCGCCGTCCTCCAGGAGCTCGGCGAGCGTCGAGCCGTGCATGACCTTGAGGCGCTCGGCGTGCTCGGTGCCGATCGACAGGCCGCGGGCGAGGTCCATGGTGATGTGCGAACCGCCGATGGCGATCTGGTCGGCGTAGACGAAGCGGCCGTTCTGGAAGATCGCGATCGTGGTCGAGCCGGCGCCCATGTCGATGCAGGCCGAGCCCATCGCCGCCTCGTCCTCGACCAGCGTCGCGAGGGCGCTGGCGTAAGGGGTGGCGACGAAGCCCTCGACGATGAGGTGCGCGCGGTTGATCGCGGCTTCGAGGTTGCGAAGCGGCGTTTCCTCGGCGCTGAGGATGTGGAGGTCGGCGGTCAGAACGTCGCCGACCATGCCGCGCGGATTCTCCAATCCCCCTTCCCCGTCGAGGGCGAGGTCGTTGGGGATCGAGTGCAGGGCGATGCGGCTCGGCTCCAGCGGCGCGCGGGCGGCGAGCGACTGGGCGAAGCGGACGTTCGCGTCGGTGACGGCCTGGCGGTTCAGCTCCACGGCGCCGCGGCCGCGGGTCGAGCGCAGGCGCCCGGCGGTGACGGAGACGATCAGCGTCTCGACGGTGAGGCCGGCCATGCGCTCGGCGGCCTCGACGGCCGAGCGGATGGAGCGCTCGGCGGCCTCGAGGTCGACGACGACGCCCGACTTGATGCCGCGCGAGCGGTGATGGCCGACGCCGAGCACCTCGACGGTGTGCGTGCGGCCGGGCAGGATCTCGCTGGCGAGCCGCGGGCGCAGCCGCCCGATGATGCAGGCGATCTTGTCCGACCCGACGTCGAGAACGGAGATCACGCGCGAGCGGCGAATGGATAGGCCCTTCATGCGGGGAAGACCGTCGGTGTTGCGGGAGAACAGGCTCATACGGGCTTGTCCTTCGCGATGCGCTTGAGAAGCTTCTCGCGCTCCTTCAGCGCTGCGGTGCGGCGCTCGAGGGCTCCCGAGGTGAGCTGTACGGTGACGCGGTCGGGCAGGCGCATGTCGACGGCCGCGATGTCGCGCGAGAGCAGTCCCGCTTCGGCATCCATCCGCACCACATCCGCCATCGCTTCCAACGGTTTTTCCTCCGGAAGGCGTACCGTCACGCCGTTGTCGAGGCGAAGGTCCCATCGACGATCACCGACCCGAATGTAGGCCTGTACCCTTGCGCGAAGCTCGGGCAGCAGTTCGATCGGGCCGAGAATCTCGCTGGCGTTCTCGGCGCTGCCGCCGCCGACGACCAGCGGCAGGCCCATGAACCGCTCAGGGGGCGAGGGCGTGATGCGGTGGCCGGCGGGATCGATGATGAAGAGGTCGCCGCCGGTCTGCCAAAGCGCGTAGGGCTCGTATTCCTGGAGGTCGATCTTCACCCGGTCGGGATAGATCTTCGAGACCGTGGCGCTGCGGATCCACGGCATCTTCTGGAGCGCGTCGCGGGCGGCGGCCGGGTCGAGCGAGGGCAGCGTCTGCGAGCCGGTGCCCCAGAGAACCTGGAGAACGTCGATCTCCGTCGTTTCGCGATTGCCCGACACGTCGATCGTCTCGATCGAGAAGCCGAGCGGCGCGGCGACGGCGTCGATCGCGGCGCCCGTGTGACCGCCGAGGATCATGCCGTACAGGCCGGCCGCGCCGAGGAGCCCGAAGGCGATGGAGCGGAAGCGCGGCAGCGAGGCGGGATCGACGGCCTCGGCTCGGGCGATGAGCTTTCGCGAGGCAAGGCTGGCGCGAAGGATCAGCCGGCCGGGAACGCGCCGGACGTCGTCCCCGTCGAAACGGTCGGTCAGCGCGCGCACGAGGCGTCCTCCACCATCCAGGTGAGAAGGTCGGCGAAGGAGATGCCGGCCGCCTTCGCGATGTCGGGCACGAGCGAGGTCGCGGTCATGCCGGGCTGCGTGTTGATCTCCAGCCAGGCAAGGCCGGCCTCGGGCCCCTTGGCGTCGTCGTAGCGGAAGTCGGAGCGCGACACGCCGCGGCAGCCCATCGCCTTGTGCGCGGCCACCGCCGCCGCCTCGACGCGGGCATAGACGTCCGCCGGCAGGTCGGCCGGCACGATGTGCGTCGAACCGCCGGGGGCATACTTCGAGTCGTAGTCGTAGAATTCGTTGGCGTTGGACTTGATCTCGCACACGCCGATGGAGCGGTCGCCCATCACGGCGCAGGTCAGCTCCCGGCCCGCCACGTAGCGCTCGGCGAGCAGCGTTTCGCCGAAGCGCCAGTCATGCGCGTTCAGCTCCTGCGGCGGGTGGGCGTGATCCTCGCGCACGATGAAGACGCCGAAGCTCGACCCTTCCGCGACGGGCTTGAGGACGTAAGGAGTCTCGAAGACGTGGGCCTTGGCGGCCTCCAGCCGGTCGACGAGCTTGGATTCGGCAAGCGGCACGCCGGCCGCGCCCGCGAGGATCTTGGCCCGCGCCTTGTCCATGGAGAGGGCGGAGGCGCGAACGCCCGAATGGGTGTAGGGTATCGAGAGGAACTCCAGGATCCCCTGGATCGTGCCGTCCTCGCCATAGGGCCCGTGCAGCGCATTGAACGCGACGTCGGGCTTCAGCTCGGCGAGCCGAGCGGCGATGTCCCGGTCGACATCGACGCGGGTCACGCGGAAGCCAGCGCCCTCAAGCGTCTCGGCGCACGCCGCGCCGGACTTGAGGCTCACTGGCCGCTCGGACGAGAACCCGCCCATCAGAACCGCGACATGCCTCGTCATGAGCCGTCGATCGCCCCTTCATCGATTTCAAACCATAGATGACAGAGCGATGGTTAAGCGAAGGTTAACCCCCTTGCTCGAGTTCAAGAAAATCGAAAGGCCGATCACCGGCGGCAACGTCGGGGCGATTGACGAACGGCTCGATCGACGTTCCACACCGACGCAAGACGGGGCGCGCACCCGGTCGTGCGCGCCCCGTCTTGCGGATGCCGGCGAGATTTGGAAAGCGCGCTCAGAGCGCCAGGGCAAGCGCCGGCCGGGCGGCCGGCTCCTTTGCCCCGCGCGGCGCACGGCCAAGGCGGGCGGCCATGATCTCGCGCGGCTCGGGGCGGCCGATGAAGTAGCCCTGGATCTCCGAACAGCCCTCCTCCACGAGCCGCTTCAGCTGCGCCTGCGTTTCCACGCCCTCGGCCGTCACGGACAGGCCGAGGTTGCGCGCGAGGCCGGCGACGTCTCGCACGATCGCCGCCGCCTTGCGGCTGGTCTCGAGCGCGGACACGAAGCTCCGGTCGATCTTGATCCGCGTCAGCGGAAAATCCTGGAGGAAGCTCAGCGACGAATAGCCCGTGCCGAAATCGTCGAGCGCGATGAGGACGCCCATCTCGCGCAGGCGCTGCAGGGTGGCGAGCGTGCGGGCGCGATCCTCGATCATCGCCGTCTCGGTGATCTCGAGCTCGAGCCGGTGCGCATCGAGGCCCGTCGCGCCCAGCACGGCGCGGACCTGCTCGACGAAGTTCGCCTCGCGCAGCTGCGTCGGCGACACGTTGACCGAGACCGTCAACGGGCGCGGCCAGGTGGAGGCTTCCCGGCAGGCCGTTTCGAGAATCCAGCCGCCGAGCACGGGCATGATCCCCATGTCCTCGGCGATGGGGATGAACTCGTCCGGACGCATCGTCGCGCCGTTCGGCGGCGACCAGCGAAGCAGCACCTCGAAGCCCGCCAGCGCCCCGGTCAGCCCGCCGACGATCGCCTGGTAATGGAGTTCGAACTCCCGCTCCTCCAGGGCCCGGCTGAGCTGGACCTCGACGCTGCGGCGGCGCCACGCGCTTCGGCCGAGCGAGTCGCCGTAAAGGCGGCTGCACCCGCGGCCGTCGCGCTTGGCCTGATACAGCGCCATGCCGGCCTTGCGGGCGATATCGGACGCGGTGACGCCCATGTCCGGCGCGATCGCGATGCCGATGCTCGCGCCGATCCGGCCGATCTCGACGCCGAAGACGAAAGGGCGCCCGATCGCCTCGCTCAGCTGCGCCGCCCGTTCGAGGGCGGGCTCGATGCCGTCGCGCATCGGCATCACCACGGCGAACTCGTCGACGCCGATGCGGAAGGCCGCCTCGCCGGACTCCAGGGCGCCGCCGATGCGGGCGGCGACCTCGCGCAGCAGCGCGTCGCCGGTCGCGTGCCCGTAGACGTCGTTCACCGCCTTGAAGCGGTCGAGATCGAGGTGGAGCAGCGCGCAGCGCTCGGCTATGGGAAGGACGGAGAGCACCTTCTCCAGGTGCCGGTTGAAGCTGTCGCGATTCGGCAGCCGCGTCAGCGCGTCGTTGGCGGCCATGAAGCGCACGGCGGCTTCAGTGTATCGGCGCTCGGTCACGTCCTCGAAGGTCACGACCCAGCCGCCGGCCTCGATCCCCCGCATGACGACCGACAAGGTCCTGCCGCCAAGATCGGCATCGAGACACGCGGGCACGACCGAGCGACCCGCCAGATCCAGGCAGCGTCCGATATCGAGCGAGGGATGCGCCGCCCGCACCAGCGCCTGAAAATCGGCGCCCTCGGCAACGTCCTCCGCCTGGAGGTCGAGAAGCTCGCGCAGCCGTTCATTGGTCAGCAGGACGCGCTGGTTCGCGTCGAGGAGGCAGAGCCCCTGCGCCAGGTTGACGACGGCGAGGTCCAGTCGGTCCTTGACCGCGGCAAGCGCCGTGGCATGGCGCCGCTCGGTGCAGTCTCGGGTGATCTTGGCGAAACCGACGTGCTGTCCGTTCGCATCGTGGACCGATTGCAGGACGACCTCGGCCCAGAAGGCGGTGCCGTCCTTGCGAACCCGCCAGCCTTCGTCCTGGAACCGTCCCGCTTCCAGCGTCAGGCACAGGTTGCGCTCGGGGATGCCGGCGAGCCGGTCCGGCTCCGTGTAGAACCGCGCATAGTGCTGGCCGACGATCTCCTCGGCGCGATAACCCTTGGCGCGCTCGGCCCCGACGTTCCAATTCATCACGCGACCGTCGGGGCCGAGCATGTAGATCGCGCAGTCGGTCACGGACTCGACGAGGAGGCGATACATCAGATCGCGTTGGCGCTGCGCGGAAGTCGTCATGTCGTGCTCCGAGGTCGACGGGATCGACGATCGGAACACTGCATCGTAAGTTCTTAAATTTGATTGCTCGCGAAACTACCTCGGGCGACCAAGATCAACCTCAGTCACTAAGGCGTACCTGCTTTCGGAGCGAGGCAAACATAAGCGTTACTTACATTAACCGCCGAACGTTTGTACTTCCTGCCCCGGCTGGAACTCTCCGAACCGCTTGATCTCCCAGTCCAGCGTGACGCCCGAATGCTCGTGGACGCGACGCCGGACCGTCTCGCCGAGGGTTTCGAGATCGTGGCCGGTGGCAGCCCCGGTGTTGATCATGAAGTTGCAATGCATGGTCGACATCTGGGCGCCGCCGACCGAGAAGCCGCGAAGGCCCGCCGCGTCGATGGTCTTCCACGCGGAGTTGCCCGGCGGGTTCTTGAAGGTCGAGCCGCCGGTCTTCTCGCGGATCGGCTGCACCGTCTCGCGGTGGTGCTGGACCTCGTCCATCTTCGCGCGGATCTCGTCCTGCGGTGTCATGTCGCCCTCGAACAGCGCCGAGGTGAAGACGAGATCGGCCGGCGCCGCGGAGTGGCGGTAGGCGTACCCCATGTCGGCGTTCGACAGGACGTGCAGCTCGCCCCGGCGGTCGATCGCGCGGACCTCGACGACGCGCTCGCGCGTCTCGACGCGGTTGGCGCCGGCATTCATGCGCAGCGCGCCGCCGATCGAGCCGGGAATGCCGTGATAGAAGTGGAAGCCGCCGAGGCCGCTCTCCAGCGCGACGGCCGCGAGGCGCTTGTCCGGGCAGGCCGCGCCCGCGCGGATCGTCGTTTCGCCGACGCGTTCGGCCGTACCGAAGCCCTTCGCCGACAAGCGGACCACGACGCCGGGAATGCCGCCGTCGCGCACGAGAAGATTCGAGCCGATGCCGACGAGCGTCACCGGCACCTCTTCGGGAAGCGCCCGCAGGAAAACGGAAAGGTCCTCCTCGTCGGCCGGCTGGAACAGGATCTCGGCCGGCCCGCCGACGCGGAACCAGGTCACCTTGTCCATCCCGGCCTGCGGCGTCAGACGGCCGCGCACGCCGTCGAGGCGCGAGCCGAGGCTCTTCAGAAGCGCTTCGCCGTCCATTCAAGCGCTCCGCGCGGCACGGTCGTGGAGATCGTCGAGCTCGCGCGGCAGCGCGTAGGCCCACTGGGTGATCGAGCCGGCACCCAGGCAGATCACCATGTCGCCCGGCTCCGCGACGCGCGCGATCAGCGGCGCCAGCTCGGCCGGCCCGTCGATGAGCCGGGCGTCGCGATGGCCGCCGAGCTTCAGGCGCTCGACCAGCATCTCGGAATTGACGAACTCGATCGGCTCCTCGCCCGCCGAATAGACCGGCGCCAGGATCACCGTGTCGGCGTCGTTGAAGCAGGCCGCGAATTCGGGGAACAGCGACTGGAGGCGCGTGTAGCGGTGCGGCTGCACCACGGCGACGACGCGGCCCTTGGCCGAGGAGCGAGCCGCCGCGAGCACCGCGCGGATCTCGACCGGATGGTGGCCGTAGTCGTCGTAGACGTCGACGCCGTTGGAGGAGCCGGTGAAGGTGAAGCGCCGCTTCACGCCCCCGAACGCGGCGAGCCCCTTGCGGATCGCGTCCGCCCCGATGCCGATGCGGTGCGCGACGGCGATGGCGGCTGTCGCGTTCGACACGTTGTGGCGGCCCGGCATCGGCAGGACGAGGTCGTCGATCTCGGTCGTCTCGCCCGTCACGCGGTCGCGGATCGTCACCTTGAAGTGGGAGCGCGGGCCGTCGACCCGCACGTCGGTGAAGCGGGCGTCTGCCTGGATGGTCTCGCCATAGGTGATGATGCGGCGGTCCTCGATCTGCGCGACGAGCTGCTGCACCTCCGGGTGGTCGAGGCACATCACGGCGAAGCCGTAGAACGGCACGTTCTCGACGAAGGCGCGGAAGGCCGCCTTCACCTTGTCGAAGGTGCCGTAGTGATCGAGGTGCTCGGGATCGATGTTGGTGACGATGGCGACGTCGGCCGGCAGCTTCAGGAAGGTGCCGTCGGACTCGTCGGCCTCCACCACCATCCAGTCGCCCGCGCCCATGCGGGCGTTCGTGCCGTAGGCGTTGATGATGCCGCCGTTGACGACGGTCGGGTCCTTGCCGCCCGCGTCGAGGAGCGTCGCGACGAGCGAGGTCGTGGTCGTCTTCCCGTGCGTGCCGCCGATGGCGATGGCCTGGCGGAAGCGCATCAGCTCGGCCAGCATCTCGGCGCGCCGCACGATCGGCAGCAGGCGCTCGCGCGCCGCCGCGAGCTCGGGGTTCGAGCGCTTGATCGCGGTGGAGACGACCACCACCTCGGCGCGGCCGAGATTCTCGGCGGCGTGGCCGATGTGGACGGTGACGCCCTTCTCCCGCAAACGCTGGACGTTGGCGTTCTCGGACGCGTCCGATCCTTGGACGGTATAGCCGAGATTGACGAGGACCTCGGCGATGCCGCTCATGCCGATGCCGCCGATGCCGATGAAGTGCACCGGGCCGATCGTGTGGGGCATCTTCATCGGGAAACCTCATGCGCGGGCTTGGATTTGCCGGCCGACATAGACTCAACGAGGTCGGCGAGCAACCGCGCGGCATCGGGGATGCCAGCCCCCCTGGCGGCGCCGGCCATGCGCGAGAGGCGCGCCGGATCGGCGCCGAGTTCGGCGAGAAGCTCGGCCAGACGGTCGGGCGAAAGCTCCTGCTGGCGCGTGACCAGGACGGCGCCGGAGGCTTCGAGCTTGGCGGCGTTGGCGGCCTGGTCGTGGTCGAGGGCGTAGGGATAGGGCACGAAGATCGCCGGCCGGCCGATCACCGCGATCTCGGACACGGTCGAGGCGCCGGACCGGCTGAGGACGAGATGCGCCTTGCCGATGCGCGCGGCCATGTCACCGAAGAAGGGCGAGACCTCGGCCTGGACGCCGAGCCGGGCATAGGCTTCGCGCACGCGCGCCTCGTCGGTGGACCGGGCCTGCTGGGTGACGACGAGGCGCGCGCGAAGGTCGGCGCCGAGGCGCTCGACCGCCGTCGGCACGGCGTCGGAGAAGAACTGCGCGCCCTGGCTTCCGCCGAAGACCACGAGGCGGAAAGGCTCGCCGGGCGCGGGCGGCGCGTAAGGAATCGCCGCCGCCTCGATCACGGCGGGGCGCACGGGATTGCCGGTCACGACGATCTTGCGGCCGAGGGCGGCGTCGGCCTTTTCCAGCGGGATGCCGCAAGCGACGACGTCGACGCGGCCGGCGAGGAACTTGTTCGCCCGGCCCATCACCGCGTTTTGCTCGTGGACGGCGGTCGGGATCTTGGCGCGCGCCGCGGCCATCAGCGGCGGCACGGTCGGGTAGCCGCCGAAGCCGATGACGGCCGAGGGCTTGAGGCGGCGCACCAGCGTGCCTGCCTCACGAAAGCCGCGCCAGAGCGTCCAGCCCGAGCGCATCAGCGCCGGCGGGCTCTTCGAGCCGAAGGTCGCCGAGCGGACGATGTGGACGGCCGATCCGGGGAAGCGGCCCGCGAAGCGATCGGCGCGCTCGTCGGTGACGAGCTGCACGTCGTGCCCGCGCGCGATCAGCTCGTGCGCCAGCGCTTCCGCCGGAAACAAGTGTCCGCCGGTGCCCCCGGCGGAAAGGAGGATGGGTCCGGTCATGGGACCTTTCGACTTCGGTTCGATCGGCGGGACCCGGCCCGCCGGGCCCCGCGCTGGGGGATGCGCGTCAGGCGGACTGCGCCTGGAGCGCGTAGGTTCGGGCCAGGAGCCGGTCCGTCTGCGACCGGTTCTGCGGCTCGCGGCGGGTCAGCGCCAGGACGAAGCCGGCGGTGAGCGCGACGGCGAGCATGGAGGAGCCGCCATAGGAGATGAAGGGCAGCGTCATGCCCTTGGCCGGCATCAGCTGAAGGTTCACCGCCATGTTGATGATCGACTGGAAGCCGAACAGGAAGACGAGGCCGGAGATCGCGAGGCGCGAGAAGACGTCGCGCCGCGAGAGCGCCACGGACAGGCCGCGCGTGACGATGAAGCAGAACACCGCCGCCAGCGCCATGCAGGTGACGACGCCGAATTCCTCGGCGATGACCGAGAAGGCGAAGTCGGTGTGGCTGTCGGGAAGCAGGCGCTTGACGGTGCCCTCGCCCGGTCCCTGCCCGAGCCAGCCGCCGTGGATGATCGCCTGATAGGCGGTTTCGGTCTGGTAGTTGTCGCCCTCGCCCGTAAGGAAGCGGTCGAGGCGGCTCGCGACGTGCGGAAACACGGTGTAGGCGACCACGAAGCCGCTGACCGCGAGGCCGGCGAGCCCGCCGACCCAGATCCAGGGCATGCCGGACATGAAGAACAGGCCGCCCCAGGCCGCGACGGTCAGGATCGTCTGGCCGAGATCGGGCTGCGCGACGAGAAGGCCCATCACCATCAGGAGGAGGATGATCGCGAAGAGGTTGCCGGGGATTTCCGGCCGGCGCGCCTTCTCGGCGAAGAGCCAGGCGCAGATCACCACGAAGGACGGCTTCATGAACTCCGACGGCTGGAGGCCGATCGGGCCGAAGTCGATCCAGCGTCGCGAGCCCTTGATCTCGGTGCCGATGAACAGCGTCAGCATCATCAGGACGATGGCCGCGCCCAGCGTCACGAGCGCCACGCGCCGCACCCCGCGCGGGCTGAGCAGCGAGGCGCCGAACATCACGAGGATCGAGGGCACGAGGAACATCGCGTGCCGCTTGACGAAGTGGAAGGGCTCGACGCCGATGCGGTCGGCGACAGGCGGGCTGGCCGCGAAGGACAGGACCAGCCCGCCGACGAGCAGCGTCAGGAAGGCGGCCAGGAACCACCGGTCGACGCCCCACCACCAGTCGGCAACGATCCCACGTTTCGTGCGGCCCGCCATGTCCCCTTACTCCTTGCCGATGGGCATCGCCCCGTCGAGGCTCCGGACGGCATCCCGGAACGCCTCGCCGCGCTTCTCGAAATTGCGGAACTGGTCGAAGCTCGCGCAGGCCGGCGACAGGAGGACGACCTCGTCCTCGCCCGTCGCGCCGGCGTCGCGAGCCGCGTGGCTCACCGCGACGTCGAGACTACCCGAAATCTCGTAAGGAATTCGTTCACCAAGAGTCGCGGCGAAGGCTGGTGCCGCCTCGCCGATCAGGTATGCCTTGGCGATGCGTCCGAAGAAGGGCTCGAGCGAGGCGATGCCGCCCTCCTTTGGAAGCCCTCCGGCGATCCAGTGGATGCGCTCGAAGCTTGCCAGAGCCGGCGCCGCGGCTTCGGCATTTGTCGCCTTGGAGTCGTTGACGAACAGGACCCGGCCTGCGGTCGCGACCTGCTCCATCCGGTGAGCCAGTCCCGGAAAGGTGTTGAGCCCGTTCTGGATTTCGGCGTCGCTTAAACCAACGCTTTCGAGCGCAGCCACCGCGGCGGCCGCGTTCTGCCCGTTGTGGCGACCGCGCAGCGAGCCGATCCCTTCCAGGCTGAACAGGCGGTCGGCGCAGCCCGGCTGGCGCCGGATCAGCATGCGGCCGTCGAGAAACACGCCGTCGGAGACCGGCTCGTTCTGCGAGATGCGCAGGATGCGGTGGTTGTCGACGGTCAGCCAGTCGGCGATCGCGCGGGAATGGTCGTCGTCGACGCCGACGATGGCCGTCCGGCTGCCGCGCACGAGCCGGGCCTTGATCGCGGCGTAATCCTCCATCGTGCCGTGCCGGTCGAGATGGTCGGGCGACAGGTTGAGGAGGATGCCGACCGTCGGCCGGAGCGTCGGGGCGAGGTCGATCTGGTAGGAGGAGCACTCGACGACGTAGTGGCGGTGCTCGGCGGGCGGATCGAGCGTCATCACCGCGACACCGATGTTGCCGCCGAGCTGCGTGTCGCGACCCGCGGACGTCAGGCAGTGGGCGATCAGCGCCGTGGTGGTCGACTTGCCGTTCGTGCCGGTGATGGCGATGAAGGGTGCGAGCGGCGCGTGGCGCTCGCGCTCGCGGCTGAACAGCTCGACGTCGCCGATCACCGGGATGCCCGCGGCGTGGGCGAGGTCCACCGTCCAATGCGGCTTGGGATGCGTGAGCGGCACGCCGGGTGAGAGCACCAGCGCGTCGAAGCCGCTCCAGTCGGCCTCGCGCAGCGAGCCGGTCGTCACCCCTTCGCTGTCCGCCCTGGCGACGCTGTCGGGATTGTCGTCGAAGGCGAGAACCGACGCCCCGCCCTCCTGGAGGGCCTTGGCGGTGGCCAGTCCAGAGCCGCCGAGCCCGAACAGCGCGAGCGTGCGGCCGGCAAAGACGGTGGCGGGAATCAAGGCGTCACCTCAGCTTCAGGGTGGACAGGCCGACGAAGGCCAACATGAAGGCGATGATCCAGAAGCGCACGACGACCTGGCTCTCGGTCCAGCCGAGCTTCTCGAAATGGTGGTGGATGGGCGCCATCAGGAAGACCCGCTTGCCCGTCAGCTTGAACGACACGACCTGGATGATCACCGACAGCGCCTCGATCACGAAGAGGCCGCCGATGATGGCGAGGACGATCTCGTGCTTGGTGGCGACGGCGATCGCCCCGGTCATGCCGCCGAGCGCGAGCGATCCGGTGTCGCCCATGAAGATCGCGGCCGGCGGCGCGTTGAACCAGAGGAAGCCGAGGCCGGCGCCGATGACGGCGCCGCAGAGCGGGGCGAGCTCGCCGGTGCCGAGCACGTAGTGGATCTGGAGATAGTTCGAGAAGTTCACGTTGCCCGCGAGGTAGGCGATGAGGCCGAAGGCGGCGGCGGCGATCATGATCGGCACGATCGCGAGCCCGTCGAGGCCGTCGGTCAGGTTCACCGCGTTGCCCGCGCCGACGATCACGAAGGCGCCGACGGCGATGTAGAACCAGCCGAGATCGAGAAGGAACGACTTCACGAAGGGGAAGGCGAGCGAGGTCGCGAAGGAGCCTTCCTGCGCGTAGACGATGAGGCCGCAGGCGAGCGCCGCGATGACGAATTCGATGGCGAGCCGCGCCTTGCCCGAGAAGCCGAGATGGCTCTGCTTCGTGACCTTCAGGTAGTCGTCGTAGAACCCGATCGCGCCGAAGCCGACGGTCACCATCATCACCGTCCAGACGTAGATGTTGGTGAGGTCCGCCCAGAGCAGGGTGGCGACCAGGAAGCCGGTGATGATCATCAGGCCGCCCATGGTGGGCGTTCCGGCCTTCTTGAAGTGCGTCTGCGGGCCGTCGGCGCGGATCGGCTGCCCCTTGCCCTGGCGCACGCGCAGGTTCGAGATGATCAGCGGCCCGAACAGGAACACCACGATGAAGCCCGTGATCATCGAGGCGCCGGTGCGGAAGGTGATGTAGCGGAAGACGTTCAGAATCGGGAGGTGATCGCCGAACTGGGCGAGGTAGCTGAGCATCAGCGTCCACCCTCGGCGGAGGAACCGCCGGGACGCGCCGTCTCGTTCGCAAAGGCTTCGACGAGGTGCTCGACGAGCCCCGCGAAGCCGATGCTCTTGGATGCTTTCACCATGACCGCGTCGCCTGCCTTCATCTCACTGACGAGCACGGCTTGCGCCTCGTCCACCGTCTCGAACCACGTGCAATGCGCGGGACCGCCGGCCACCACGTCGTCGAGCGCCTTCATTTCCGGACCGACCAGGATCAGCCGGTCGACCCGCGCCGCCGCGATCGGCTCGGCGAGAGCCGCGTGGAGCGCGGGCGAATGATCGCCGAGTTCCAGCATGTCGCCGAGAACCGCGATGCGCCGCGCGGTCGACTTACCCATCGGCACCGCGCCCAGTCCTTCGAGCGCCGCGCGCATGGAGGCGGGATTGGCGTTGTAGCTCTCGTCGATGAGCAGCATGCGCCCGCCCTTGGGCGCGCGCAGCGTCGTGCGCTCGCCGCGGCCCTTGCCGGCGCGCCAGGTGGCGAGCGCTTCGACGGCGGCGCCGAGATCGGCGCCGAGGATCTGGGCGACGAGCAGCACGGCGAGGATGTTCTGGACAAGGTGGCGACCCGGCGAGGACAGGCCGAAGACGACGATGCGCCCGTCGATCGCGACCTCGACCAGAGGTCCGTCGGGCGAGGTCTGGTAGCGCACCAGCCGGGCATCCGCTCCTTCGGCCTCGCCGAAGGTCGCGATGTGCGAGACGCCCGCCTCGCGCGCCATGCGCACGAGGTTCGGCAGTTGCGGATCGTCGGCGTTGAGGATCGCGGTGCCGCCCGGCACCAGCCCCTCGAAGATCTCGGCCTTGGCGGCGGCGATCTCGTCGAGATCGCGGAAGAATCCGAGATGAGCCGGGGCGATCAGCGTGATCATCGCCGCGTCGGGCTTCACCAGCTTGACCAGCGGCCGGATCTCGCCGGGATGGTTCATGCCGATCTCGAAGACGCCGAAGCGCGCCTCGGCCGGCATGCGGGCGAGGCTCAGCGGCACGCCCCAGTGATTGTTGAACGAGGCGGCGGAGGCGTGGACGAGGCCGCTGGGCGCCAGCGCATGGCGCAGCGCCTCCTTCGTCGTGGTCTTGCCGACGCTGCCGGTGACCGCGACGATGCGCGCCTGCGAGCGGGCGCGCGCGGCCTCGGCGATGCGGCCGAGGCTCGCCAGCACGTCGTCGACGACGATCAGCGGCGTCGTCATGCGGCCGAGCGCCGGCAGCTTCTTCTCGGACACGATGTGGAGCGCCGCCCCCGCCTTGGTCGCGGCGGTCAGGAAGTTATGGCCGTCGAAGCGCTCGCCCTTGATGGCGAGGAAAGCATCGCCCGGCGTGATCGAGCGGGAGTCGATGGACAGGCCGGAGACGGAGGCGGGCAGAGCGCCGACCGGCCGCCCGCCGGTGGCGGCGACCAGGGCGGCCGTATCCCACAAAGCTTCTTGGTTGGTCATCAAGCCTCGCGCGCGATCGCCTCGCGCACCTCCTCGTGATCGCTGAAGTGCAGCGTCTCAGTACCGATGGTTTGGCCGATTTCGTGACCTTTTCCAGCGACAACGATCGTGTCTCCAGCTTCGCCCAAGCTCACGGCGGCGCGGATCGCCTCGCGGCGGTCGCCGATCTCGCGTGCGCCCGGTGCGGCGTCCAGGATCGCAGCGCGGATCGAGGCGGGCTCCTCCGAGCGGGGATTATCGTCGGTGACGATCACGACGTCAGCGAGGCGGGTGGCGATCTCGCCCATGATCGGGCGCTTCAAGCGGTCGCGGTCGCCGCCGCAGCCGAAGACGACGACGACGCGGCCGGTGGTGAAGGGGCGCACGGAGGCGAGGACGTTCTCCAGCGCCTCGGGCTTGTGGGCGTAGTCGACGAAGACGGGCGCGCCGGCGCGCGTCGTGCCGGCGAGCTCCAGGCGGCCGGAAGCGCCCTTCAAATGCTCGGTCGCGACGAGCGCGGCCTCCACCGGCGTGCCGGTCGCGATGGCGAGCCCCGCCGCGACGAGGGCGTTCGACATCTGGAATTCGCCCGCGAGCGGCAGGACGATGCGGTAGATATGCCCCTCGGCCTCGATCTCGGCGATCTGGCGATGGCGCTCGTGCTCGAGCCGCTTGAGGCGCAGGAGCGAGCCCGTTCGCCCGACGGTATGAACAAGGGCGCCGGCACGGGTCGCCACCTCGACCGCGCGGGCCGACCAGGCGTCGTCGCCGAAGATCACGGCCGGCGCGCCCTTGGGAAGCAGCGTGTCGAAGAGGCGCATCTTGGCGGCGAAGTAGTCCTCGACGTCGACGTGGTAGTCCATGTGGTCGCGGCCGAGATTGATGAAGGCGGCCGCCGCGAGGCTGACCCCGTCGAGCCGGCGCTGCACGAGGCCGTGGCTCGACGCCTCCATGGCGGCGTGCGTCACCCCTTCCGCCTTCAGCTCGGACAGGAGCCGGGCGAGGTCCACCGGGTCGGGCGTGGTCAGCGTGCCGTAATCGTTGCGCTTCGACGACGCGACGCCGGTGGTGCCGATGGAGGCGGATTCCAGGCCGTTGCCCGCCCAGATCTGGCGCGTGAAGGCGGCGATCGACGTCTTGCCGCTGGTGCCGGTGACCGCGACGATCGTTTCCGGCTGGGGGCCGAAGAAGCGGGCCGCGATCTGCGCGATGGCGCGGCGCGGATCGGCCGACCGCAGGACCGGGACGGCGACGTCCAGCTCGGCGTCCTCCCCCGCGAGGATGGCGGAGGCGCCCCGCGAGATAGCGTCGGCGGCGAAGCGGGCGCCGTCGGCCTTGGTGCCGGACAGCGCGGCGAAGAGCGTGCCGGGACCGACCTTGCGGCTGTCGGTGGCGAGATCCGCCACCTCCGCGTCGCCGCCGTCCGCGCGCACTGCAAGTCCCTGGCAAAGTTCGGAAAGTCGCATCGCCGCCGTCACTCGCAAAAAGGGCCGACCGCGCGAACGGTCGGCCCCGAACCTCATGCTTGACGAAACGCTTTAACGTTTTGCCCGAATCGCTGCCAGTGTCAGTAGGACACGAGCAAGGCCTTTCCTTCCGGCCCGAAGTCCGGCTTCACGTGGAGAAGCGTACCGGCGCGGCGGATGATCGCGCCCACGGTCGGGGCGGCGTTGGAGGCGGCGGTCGCGCCGGTGCCCTTGCCCTCTTCCGGCTGCGGCTCGTCGACGACGACCAGCACGACGTATTGCGGGTTCTCAATCGGAAAGGCGGCGAGATAGGCGTTGAAGCGCTTGTTGCCAACATAGTGGCCGTTGACGACCTTTTCGGCCGTGCCCGTCTTGCCGCCGACGCGGAAGCCCGGAACCGCGGCGCCCTTGCCCGAGCCTTCCTTGCCGTTCAGCTCGTAGAGATAGCGCATGTCGTCGCTGGTCTTGGCCGACACGACCTGGACGGCGAGCTGGTCGGCCTCCTCCCGCGTGCGCGGCAGGAAGGTCGGCGGGATCAGCTTGCCGCCGTTCATCAGCGCGGCGGCCGCGACCGCCGTCTGCAGCGGCGTCGTCGACACGCCGTGGCCGTAGGAGATCGTCATCGAGTTGATCTTCTTCCAGGCCCGGGGCTGGGTCGGCATGGCGACCTCGGGAAGCTCCGTGTGGAGCTTCGACAGGAGGCCCATGCGGGTCAGGAACTCCTTGTGGCCGTCGACCCCGACGAGGTCGGCCTCGTGCGCCGAGCCGACGTTGGAGGAGTACTTGAAGATCTCCGGCACCGAGAGCGGCCGGTGCTTGGAGTGGAACTCCTTGATCGTGAAGCCCGCCACGCGGAAGGGGCTCGTGTCGAAGACCGAGTTCAGCGTCGCCTTGCCGCTGTCGAGGGCCATGGCGGTCGTGAAGGACTTGAAGGTCGAGCCCATCTCGAAGACGCCCGCCGACATGCGGTTCATCCGATCCTTCTCCAGCGCCTGGGCGGGCTGGTTGGGGTCGTAGTCGGGCAGCGACGACATGGCGAGGATCTCGCCGGTATGGACGTCCATGATGACGCCGCCGGCCGCGATCGCGTGGTAGCGCTTCATCGCGGCCGCCAGCTCGTCGCGCACGATGTGCTGGACGCGCAGGTCGATCGAGAGGCGCACCGGCTCCAGTTCGGTGCCCACCGCCAGGCCCGAATTCTGGAGCGCCAGGTAGCCCTGACCGTCGATGTACTTCTCCATTCCCGCGATGCCCTGGTTGTCGACGTTGACGTGGCCGACGACGTGGGAGGCGGTCTCGAAGCCCGGATAGAAGCGGCGCTTTTCCGTGCGGAAGGCGATGCCGGGCAGGCCGAGGTCGAGGATCTGCTGCTGCTGGGCGGGCGTCAGCTCGCGCTTCAGCCAGACGAAGCCGGCCTTGGAGGACAGCTTGCGGCGCACGTCGCGCGCGTCGAGCTCCGGCAGGACCGTGAGGAGCGCCTCGGTGGCCTCGTCGGGATCCGCGATGTTCTTGGGCTCGGCGAAGAGCGAGGCGGTCTTGATGTCGGTCGCCAGAACCGTGCCGTAGCGGTCGGTGATGTCGGGCCGCGCCGCCTGGATCTGGTCGCGGAAGCCGGCATAGGCCGAAGCGCTGGCGTCGGCCGCGCCCCACATGACGAGCCGGCCGCCGATGACGCCGTAGACCACGCAGAAGACGCCGATCGCGATGCCGTAGCGGCTGCGGTTGCGATCGATCTCCGGCCGGCCGGTGGCGGCCGACTTTCGGGCCGGCGCTGGCTTGGCGAGGAAGGGCACGGCCGCGCGCAGGGACGCGGCGCCGGCGGACAGGCGACGGGCGAGCGGAGCGATCATCGGGCCGCCCTTTCGGCCTGCGCGACGCGCTGGGCGACCGGCTTGGCGGCCGGCGCTTCGCCGTCCTCGTCCTCTTCGGTGGCCTCAGGGGGCGGCGGGGGAGCGGGCAGGCCGTCGAGGTCGACGACCTGGTCGGGCCGCGGCGGCTCCAGCTTCAGCGTCTCCTTGTAGGACTCGGCCACGCGCTGCAGGCGCTCGGGCTGATCGAGGAGGCTCCAATCGGCCTCCAGCAGCGTGATCGTCTCCTTCTCGAGGTCGATCTGGCGCTCGACCTTGGCGAGCTCGTCCTCGATGAGGCCGGCATCGTGCTTGATCTTGTAGGTCCAGCTCGCGGCGCCGAGAACGGCGCAGATGAGCGCGATGTTGATCGTCTTCAGCATGGACGGATCAGGCCCCGACTTGGCTAAGGGAAACGAGGGAGGGCAGGTCGGCGAAGGCGAGTGGGTCGGCGTCGCCCAGGGGCGCAGCATCTGTGCGGATGGCGGAGCGGAGCTTGGCCGAGCGGGCGCGCGGGTTCTCCGCGGCCTCGGACTCGCTCGCCTCGATCGCCTTGTTGCGGGAGGCGAAGCTCAGCGGCCGGGTGGCGACGTCGGGCAGATGGCGCGAGCCGGAGGGCGGCGTGGAGCGCTCGCGCAGGAAGCGCTTGACGATCCGGTCCTCCAGCGAATGGAAGGTGACGACCACCAGCCGCCCACCGGGCTTCAGCACCCGCTCCGCGGCGATCAGCGCGCGGGCCAGCTCGCCGAGCTCGTCGTTGACGTAGATGCGCAGCGCCTGAAAGGTGCGCGTCGCCGGATCGATGCGGTCGCCGGGCTTGCGGCCGACGACGCGGCCGACGGCGGCCGCCAGATCCAGCGTCGTTTCGAAGGGCTTCTCCGCCCGGCGCGCCTCGATGGCGCGCGCGATCCGCCCGGCCTGACGCTCCTCGCCCAGGAAGGACAGGACGCGGGCGAGGTCGCCGGCCTTCAGCCGGTTGACGGCATCGGCCGCGCTCGGCCCCTGCCCGCCCATGCGCATGTCGAGCGGACCGTCCTTCTGGAAGGAGAACCCCCGGTCCGCCTCGTCGATCTGCATGGAGGACACGCCGATGTCGAGGACGACGCCGTCGAGCGGCGCGAAGCCCTCCTCCTCCGCCACGGCGTCGAGCGCCGAGAAGCGGGACGAGACGAGGCGCAGGCGCTCGCCGTACTCGGCCTGCATCGCGGCGCCGCCGGCGATGGCCGTCGGGTCGCGGTCGAGCGCGATGACGCTCGCGCCGGCATCGAGGATCGCACGGGTGTAGCCGCCGGCCCCGAAGGTGCCGTCGAGGTGGCGCTCGCCGGGTGCCGGCTTCAGCTCGGCAAGAACGGGAGCAAGGAGCACCGGAATGTGGCGAGCCGGTCCGCCAACGGAGCCGCTCGCACGGCCGCCGTGGCCCGCCATCATTCCGGTGATCGCTGCGTGGGAGACGCGCCCATGCGGCCGGCCAGCAGCCGCTCGCGCGCTTCTCCCCGATAGGTCTCGAAGCGGGCGGGCTCCCAGAGCTGGAAGTGATCCCGGGCACCGACGAACACGACCTGATCCGTGATCCCAGTATGGGAGCGAATGAAGTCGTTCACGCCGATCCGCCCTTCCGCATCGTATTTCAGAAACTTGCCGTCGCCGAAGGCGAACAGCGCGAGGTCCTGGTAGGCCTGGCTGAACGGGTCGACCTCTTCCATGCGCTTCTCGTACCGCTCCAGGAGGTCCGGTCCGCCGACGTCGATCGCCGGCCGCCCGATCGCCTGGATGGCGAAGAGCTCGTTCACGCCGCGCGCAGCCAGCACCTGCCGAAAGGAAGCCGGAACGGAGACCCGTCCCTTGGCGTCCACGCCGTTCGTCCAGTTCGACAGGAACCGGTGCATCAAGCGCTTCGACCCACCCCTTCGGCTCGCACGCCGTCAACGCCCCCGCTTCACCGGCCGGAAGCCGGGCAAAGAACGGGCGCTGAGTCGAAGCCGGAAGGCCTCGTCCCGTGGCTTTGCGAGATGCAAAACTCCGCTCGTGTGCTGGAAAAATCGGCCCCGTTCGGCCGTCGTCCGATGAGCCGTGAAGTAGCATGGGACACCATGGGCGTCAATGGGAACGGGCTCCACCGGGGCTCCGCGAAAGGCTTCAGCCATGCTGACGAAAGATGCTTAAACTGCCGTTAAGATTGATGTTTTCCAAACGCGCCGAAAACGGTTGCAATGCAGCAACCGGCGCGCGGACGCCTCCCTGCCCGGGCGGGAAAAACATCGCTGCGCCGGGCGCTTGGCCGATTTCGGACAATGGATTCGAAGCGCCTGGCCGGGCGATTCTTTTGCCGCGCAATCGCTCAGGGACTGTGGCTGGAGAGCAACAAAGATGCACGGACGGCACAGGATCGGGCGGCGAGCCTGCTCGAACCCAAGCCCTGAAAGGCCGCGCTGCAAGGTGTGGGGCGGAGCCCCACGACGCGGTGGGAGATCGGCCCAGCGGGCCGGTCGGCGGGCGAAGGGTCGAAGTGCCAGCCGGCCTGTAAGCCGGGTTCTGTGAGCGACTTTCGCCGCCCGGCGACCATTCCTCTGGGACGCCGCTCGCGCGACGCCTCTAGCAACCCACCCGGACGACGACGATCCCCGGAGAAGGGCGGCGTTGCCGCCGCGTCGTCCCTATTCGGTCTTGCTCCCGGTGGGGTTTGCCCTGCCGCCCGCGTTGCCGAAGGCGCGGTGGGCTCTTACCCCACCGTTTCACCCTTACCCCGCGACGATGCCGGCGCTTGTGGGCCGGCGGGCGGGGCGGTCTGTTCTCTGTGGCACTTTCCCTAGGGTCGCCCCCGCCGGACGTTATCCGGCACCGTTTCTCCGTGGAGCCCGGACTTTCCTCCCGCGCGGCCTTTCGGCACTTGCGCGAGCGGCCGCCCAGCCGACTGGCGGGTGGGTGGTGCACGCCGCCGTCCACGCTGTCAAGGCGCGGCGGTCAGGTCGCCGGCTTCGTCGCGGCGTCCGCCAGCTTCGCCTTGCGCGTCCTGGGCTTCAGGGCCCTCAGCGCCTTGTCGACGCGCGCCAGCGGCTTCGTCACCGACACGAGCCGGTCCACCGCCATGTTCGTGCCCTCGAGCCGCTCGCCAAGCACCTCCGCCGCGACCAGCGCCACCGTCTCGCGAGACACGGCGGGAAACCGCTCGCAGAGCGCGTCGAAGGGCGAGCGCTCGCCCCGGCCAGGCTCCATCGCGATGAGGCCGCTGCGCGCCAGCGCCCGCATCGCCACCTGCTCGAAGGTCCAGTCGTGGTCGTGGAAGAGCTTCCAGGCCTCGCTGCGCCGCGCCGTGAAGCCGGCGAGCACCACTCGGCCCGGCCCGAAACGCTCGGCCAGCGCCAGGGCCAGCGCGAAGCCGCTCGTCGGCACGTGGGTCGACGGATAGAAGCCGGCAAACATCGGCTGGAGATCGAGGTGGGCGACGGTGGCGCCCTCGAAGTCCGCGGCCGGGCTGAAGCGCTCCTGCGCCCCGACGCGCAGGTTGACGATCCCGCGGAACTTCGGACCGGAAACGAGCCGCAGGACGTCCGCCACCTCGCGGCGGTAGACGATGTTGGCCCCGGCCGGACCGGAGCGGGCGACGAGCACGGCGTCGCCGGCGAAGGGCCGACCAAGGACCTTGTAGACCTTGTTGAAGAAGACGAAGAGCGCGCCGGCGTGGCGGGCCTGGAGGTCGGCGATGTCGACGGCGTCGCTGTTGGCGACGAGGATCACCCGTTCGAAGCCGTCGAAACGCGAGAGCGCCTCGCCCTCGCCGAAAGCGGCCCCCTCGCCCGCCCCGGACATGACCTCAGCCGCCTTCGTTCTGCTGCTGCTCCTTGAGGAGCCGGTCGCGCGTCCGGGCCTTGCGCGAGCGCGGGCGGATGCGGCGGAAGAAGTCGCGGATGGCGAGCTGGACCTTCAGCGAGGAATAGATGTGGTCGATCACCCGGTTGGTGCCGCCGAGCCGGTGCGACAGGGCCTCGGCGGACGCGACGTGGAAGTCGTCATAGGTGATGTCGCCGAAATAGCCGAGAAGCTCGCGCACCGGCCAGTCGCCGACCGTGCGCCCGACGCCGGCGTCCCGCAGCATGTCCTTCTTGAACATGATGTGGAGGACGACCTGCTCCCAGCTCCAGTCATGCGCGTCGAAGACGCGCCACTGCGCCTCGCGAACACCCGTGAAGCCGGCGAGATAGATCGGCCGCTCGATCTTCTGCTGCGCGAGCCAGGCGGCCACGGCGAAGCCCGAGGACGGCATGCGCCGTCCCTTCGGATAGATCGCCTTCGCCCAGTCGGCGAGGTCGAGGAAGGCGACCGGGCGCCCCTGGAAATCCTCGGCCGGGCTCAGCCGCTCCTTGTCGCGGGCGCGCACGTTGATGATGCCGCGAAAGCCCTTGCCCTCGACGAGCGAGAGCACGTCCGGCAGTTCCTTGCGGTAGACGAGGCTGGAGCCGACCGGCGAGGAGCGCGAGATCAGCATGCAGTCGCCGTCGTAGCGCTGCGACAGGATGCGGTAGACGCGGTTGAAGAAGATGAAGAGCGGGCGCTCGCCCAGCTCCTGCGACTCCAGGATGCCGACGGCGTCGCGGCTGTTGGCGACGAGGACCACCGAGGAATAGGGCGCGAAGAAGCCCTTGGGGTCGGTGGTCAGCGTCGAGATGTCGGCCAACGCCGCGATGCCGGTCTCGGCCATGATCGTTCGCCCCGCCTGCGGCTCAGCTCAGCTCCGCTGCGTCACGGCGAGCGTGCGCTCGCGCGCGGCGAACCATTCGTCGGCGTAGTCGTCTTCTTTGTACTCGTCGAAGTACGGGCCGCCGTCGGTGAAATGGACGTTCTTGGCGTTCGGGTCGTAGTCGTATTCGTTGACCAGCCAGTTCCAGGACGCCGGCAGCTCGCCGATCAGGTCGTCGTTCTCCAGCCACTTGAACTGGTGGAGCTGGAGGCCGGTCGCGGTGTTGACGTAGTCCGTCGTCAGCGCCGTGCACTTGGCGTTGTTGAACAGGATGACGCTCGACCAGTTCTTCTTCTCGTACTTGGTCTGCACCTGTCCGAGGAACTTCGTCTCGACCTTCGGCTGGTAGTCGTGCTTGACGCACATCGCCGCGTACCTGTCGTCGCGCAGCGCCCAGAGTTCGGCGATGTCGGCGCGCATCAGCATGTCGCAGTCCATGAACAGGCTCCAGCCCTGGAAGTCGCTGAGAGCCGGCACGAGGAAGCGCGAGAAGGAGAACTCGGTGGTCTGGAGCGCGTTGCGCTCGCGGGTGAAGATGCCGCCGAGCTGGCTGAGGACGATCGGCACGAACTCGACGGGAATGCTCGACTTCTCGAGGATGCTCTGAGCGAGGACGTGGGTTGCGACGACCTCCTTCGAATCGAAGCCGATGAAGACGCGCGCACGTTCGATCATGGGTCCCGCCCTTGTGTATCCGGAGGAGGTGCGGGCGGCGCCCGGAGATGGGGCGCCCGCCCGAATCGAAACGGCGCGGGAGATGATCCCGCGCCGCCTGATGCTAAGTCGTCTTACTCGACGATGGAGGCGACGATGCCGGCGCCGACGGTGCGGCCGCCTTCGCGGATGGCGAAGCGCAGCTTCTCCTCCATCGCGATCGGAACGATCAGCTTGACGTCCATCGTCACGTTGTCGC
>NZ_VTOM01000024.1 GCF_009765365.1 Antarcticirhabdus aurantiaca | reverse complement strand
CCTCGAGGCAGGGCGGGAACAGCGTCGCCTGATCGCGATCGGCGCCGACAACGAAGCGTCCCATGCCATCCTCCAGACCACCCTGAAGAAGATAGCATGAGCAGGGTTTTGACACAGCCAGGGTCGAAACCAGTCCGTCATCCGTCAGGGTCATGCGAGTCTAGCGGATCAGCGAATGCTCAAATCCGAGAGGCAATCGGCATCCAGCCTTTGATCGGCTTGAGTGAGG
This sequence comes from Antarcticirhabdus aurantiaca, assembly GCF_009765365.1. GTDB lineage: Bacteria > Pseudomonadota > Alphaproteobacteria > Rhizobiales > Rhizobiaceae > Antarcticirhabdus > Antarcticirhabdus aurantiaca. The sequence continues at coordinate 101,727 of NZ_VTOM01000024.1, read as the reverse complement.
TGTTGAATGCGGCGAGACCGGGGTCGCTGACGTGCCCGAACCTGGCGCGATGCTCCGTGGCCGCGAAAGCGGGCGCGTGCTGATCGAGCGTGCGCTGCCCTATCAGCTCGGCGCCAAGACGACCTTCGAACTGGGATCTGACGGCGTTCGCTGCACGATCGACATACCGTTTCAATGACAGACTGAGGACAGGAAGCACTCTGGGCAACCTGGTGGCGTATGGATTGAATACAGAGCGGACGCACGGAGCCCGCCGTAGAATGTTCGGTCTCTGCGGCAAACCCGATGCATTCGATGCCCGGCAGGCGAACGGCGCCGCCAAGATCCATCTGCCTCGGAAGACAGGTATGGAATTGGGTCGCATGTTCTTGTATTGGCTCTACAACCTTTGTGCGATCGGCTTCCAAGTATCGCGGGCACAGTGACTTCAGAATAGGGTGCCAACCAATAGGTATTTGCGAACCACCGTAACGAAAACTTATCCCGGCCGTGTTGTGGTGGGCGACCTCAGAAAGTCGCATCCATGCATACCCATGCCGCCACCCGTTCCCGAGACCTCAAGCGCGTCGGAGCGCTGACAGCGTTGAGGGCCCTGGAGGAGCGTGCGCAACCCTCCCTCGACCGGCTCTGCGCCCTGGCGGGCAACATCTTCGGCGTCCCGATCTCCTTCGTGTCCCTGATCGACGCCGACACGCAGTGGGTGAAGGCCGCCAGCGGTATCGCCGCCGCACGGCCGATGCCGCGGGCGCAAACCTTCTGCGACCATACCATCGCAGCGGACGGGATCCTCGTCGTTCCCGACGCGCGAGAGGACGCGCGCTTCAAGCACCTGCCGGTCGTGACTGACGGGGTGGGGATCCGATTTTACGCGGGCGCGCCCGTCAGGGCCGAACCCGGCCTGCCGGTGGGGGCGATGTGCATCGTCGACCTCGTTCCGCGGGAACTCGCGCCGCACGAAGCGGCACTGCTCGAGCGCCTCGCCGAGGTCGCGGCCGAGGAGATCCGGTGCGGCAAGGAGGCGCTCGACGCGGCCGACGAGAGAAAGGCGCTCGAGGAGGCGAGGCTCGCGTCCGAACAGCGCGACCGGGATATTGAAGCCCAGCGCCAAAGGATGTCGCGTGCCGAGAGCTTCGGCATGTCGGGGAGCTGGGAAGCGGACCTGGCCACCGGCCGGCTGACGTGGTCCGAAGGGCTGTTCCGCCTCCTCGGCCTCGAACCCGACTGCGGCATCGACCCGGCGACGGCCTTCCGCGAGCGGGTCCATCCCGACGATATCCACCTCCTCGACCGCTCGATCGAGCTCGTCGCCGAGGGACAAGGCTTCTCGCACGAGATCCGCATCGTCACGTCCGACGGCGCCGTGCGCCATCTGGCCAGCCACGGCGACACGATGGACGGCCCGGATGGACGCCCCGCGAAGATGGTCGGGGTCCTTCTCGACGTCACCGACCAGCGACGCGCCCACGAGGAGGCGCGCGAGGCGCGTGCTCAGCTCGAAGCCGTTCTCGGGAGCACCACGGACTGCGTCCTCGTCGTCGACCGCGACTGGCGCGTCACGTACATGAACGAGCGCTGCCGCAGCTTCATCGAGGCGCAACGCTCGCTGGAGGTGGGCGACTACTTCTGGGACGCGTATCCCGAACATCGCGGCACGGAGTTCGAGATCCAGTACAACAAGGCCCTGCAAACGGGCGTTCCCTCGAAGTTCGAAGCCTACCTGCCCTCCCATTCCGCCTGGGTCGAGATCGGCGCGTTCCCGAGTCCCCGCGGCCTGTCGATCTTCTTTCGCGACATCACCGACCAGAGACTGGCCAGGGAGAAGCTCCTCCACCTCGCGCACCACGACCCGCTGACAGGTCTGCCCAACCGGACCAGGTTCAAGGCCGAGCTACGTCGAAGGCTGGCGACCGGGGGTGACGCGGCGGTGCTCCTCGTCGACCTCGACGGCTTCAAGGACGTCAACGACACCCTCGGCCACCACGTGGGCGACCAGCTCCTGCGGGAGGTCGCCGATCGCTTGCGGCTGGCGGTCGGGTCGGAGGGGTCGCTCGCTCGGCTCGGCGGCGACGAGTTCGCCCTCGCGACGAACGCCCACGCGGACGACGAGGGCGTGATCGCCTGCGGCGAGCGGATCGTCGACTGCCTGCGCGCGCCGTTCTCTTTGGAGGGGCAGGAGGTGCCGCTCGGCGCGAGCGTCGGGGCCGCCGCGGCTCGGACGGTCGGCACGGTCGCGGGAGAGCTCTTCAAGGCGGCCGACGTGGCGCTCTACCGGGCCAAGGCGGACGGCGGCGCGGCTGTTCGGTTGTTCGAGCCTGCTATGCTGGAGCGGGTGCGCGCCCGCCAGTCGCTTAAGGTCGACCTGGCCGGGGCGCTCGAGCACGGCGAGTTCGCACTTGCCTACCAGCCCATCCTCGACCTAGCATCCGGCCGCGCCTGCGCCGCCGAGGCCCTCCTACGCTGGAACCACCCGGTGCGCGGATCCGTGTCCCCCGCGGACTTCGTGCCGCTCGCCGAGGAGACGGGCAGCATCGTGGCCATCGGCGAGTGGGTGCTCAAGGAGGCGTGCAGGGAGGCACTTGAATGGCCTCCGCACACGAGCGTCGCCGTCAACGTCTCGCCCGTGCAGTTCAGGTCGGGAACGCTCCCGCTCGCTGTCGCCGCCATCCTCGTGCGGAGCGGCCTCGACCCGCGGCGCCTCGAGCTTGAGATCACGGAAAGCGTGCTCCTCCGCGACAGCGAGGCCAACCTCAAGGTCCTGCACGCGTTGAAGGAGATCGGTGTCCGGATCGCATTGGACGATTTCGGCACGGGCTTCTCGTCGCTCTCCTACCTGCGGTCCTTCCCCTTCGACAAGCTGAAGCTCGACCGCTCCTTCGTCAGCGAGATCGGATGCTCGCCTCAGTCTGAAGCGATCGTCCGCGCGGCGGGCGAGATGGGTCGCGCCATGTCGATGACCACCACCGCCGAGGGAGTCGAGACGTCCGAACAGCTCCGATGGCTTTTGGCCCACGGCTGGTCGCAGGCGCAGGGTTACTTCATCGGCAGGCCCAGCCCGGCGTTCGAGGTGCGCTCGCACCTGCGACGTCCAGCACAGCGCCCGATCCTGCAACGGGCGGGCTGAACCCGACGAACGGCCAACTTAGACCTTCGGCGCCGCGGCGCCGGCGGATCCTCGATGTCGTTCGGGTTGGCGAGCGGGGACTGCGCCTTGACCCGCTCGCCGCGAGCATGGAGCCGGCGCAGCGGACCGACAGGGGCTTGCCGCTGCCTGGATCTGCGATCGGCGGATCCGAAAGACGCGCGGCGGATCTTCCGCAACCTGGTTAGCGACCCTCCACGACATCGACGTCCTCCCACGCGGCGGCCGAATCGGGCGCGCTGCGCTCCGTACCCAAGCGTTCGCCCCCTACTTCACGGGCGAGTTCAAGCCTAGCGACGACGCGTGGGAATACTACATCCGCGGCGACGCCGGCTAGAACTAGTACATCTGTGAGGCGTGCAAGATGGGCATCGATTCGGCCGCGGTGTTAACGCTGGAGCTATCCGTGATAGGCGTCGACGGCCTCAGGGTGATCGACTACTCGATCATACCGCAGATCCCGAGCGGCAACACCAACGCCATCAGCTTGGCGACCGGTGACAGGGGCGCGCCTCGTCGCCCGCGGCACACCACGCGCGTCAGATGGCCTGGCCGAGCATCCGCATCCCGTCGCCCGGCTCCGTGCCTTGCGCCAGGCCTGTGACTCCCGACGATCCGGCTTTTGCCGGCAAAGGGAGAGCCCGAGGCTGAAGGCTCGCCTCGGCGCTTGGAACGCGTTCGCTGCCGGGGGTACGAACGGGCGCTCGGGTCTCGATGGGCCGCAGGCCGCCTGCCATCGCAGGAGATCGGTGATGGCCCAACGGTCCTCGTTGTCGTCGATCAGAACCGGCTTCTCAATAAACGATCCGTCGCGTGCATCGTCCCAGGTGGCTCCGCCCGCGAAGAAGCGCGGTGATGAAGCCGCTCGGCGTACATGCATGCCCGTGTCACCTGCATGACGATGGCTGGCTTTGTCGCCGAAGCGTCGGCGCGTCTCGCGCGGCGATCCGCTTCCAGAATCCTCCTCATGCAGGCTGCGCAATTGCTCTGATTGGGGAGGTGCGGGTTCCCGTCCCATGATCGGCGATGCCGGGTCGAAACTCGTCGGAACGCTTCCAGGCACCGGCTTCATCGGCGCAGATCGGCTCCGGCTGGGTGGAAAGAGGACCGTTCGACAGTTGGGCTTAGTCTCATAAAGCCACCTTCAGCCGGAGATGCAGTTGGCCGCGTCGGCTTCAGATCTTCGCGGCGAGATCCTCAAGCAATCGTTTGTCGTCGTTAAGCTGTAGGACGAGTTCCGCTCGCCTCATGGCTAGGCGTGAGTGGCGGCGTGCCGCCTCGGCAAAATCCGGATGGTCGAGCCGGGAAAGCGTATGCAATGCCTTCTGGAGGCGTGTGCCGACCTCAACGACGTTCGCGCCGTCCCGCCCAATCGCCAGAAAGGCGTCGTCGAAGAGATCATCCACGCGGAGCGGGGGAACGAACACGCCGGCAATTTCCGTTGCATCGGCATCTGCGGGCTCCGCCCAGGCGGCCAGGACGCGCACGAGGCGCCCAATCACGTCGACCGCTGTCCCCAAATCGTTGGTCGCCGGCGAGAGGGCGCGGCTGGCGACCTCGGTCAGGACGCAGATCCCGAAGCGCGGATCCTGGTCGAAGGAACGCCGGTCGCCGATCGTGAAGCAGCCGCCAAGGGCCGCGTCGTCGACCGGGCCGCCTTCAACCGCGATGATCGCCTCGGTGGTGTCGGCCATCTCGCCGGGTAGCCGCAGAACAAAGAGGCGCGCGCTTGCTTTGGCAGCTAGCAAGCCCAAAGCCTCGACGTCGATGTGCTGGACGTAGCCAAGGGCGGGCGCGGCGACGCGCCGGGCGCCGGCCGGAATGCCGTTGGCCCGGTCTCGAAGCGGCCGGCAGCCGAGATGCGGGCGGCGGCGTCTGTCGCGGATCGCCTTTATGGCTGCCTCTTCGACGCGCTGGGTGGTTTCCGTGACGCGGCCGAGCCGTGACAGGTGGTCGATCCAGCGCAGGAGCGTCACCAGGATGAAGCCGATCACCAGGATCGTCACGCCGAACAGCACCACGCGCCCTTGTGCCCCGTAGGTGCCGGTGGACAGCGCGATGATGCCGACCAGGCTGAACAGGAACGAGCCGATGAACGTCGACAGAACGTTCTGCGTGGTCGAATCCTCCATGATGAGGATGTTGGCGCGGGGCGTCACGTTGCTCGTCGCCGCCGAGTAGGCGGAGACCATGGTGGACAGTGAGAAGGTCGTCACCGTCAGCATGGAGGAGGCGAGGATGCCGAGGATGTTGTCCACGGCATCGGCGCCGATGGTCGCCGACAATTCGAGCGAGATGTAGGGGCTCGCCCATGCGCCCACCAAGGCTGTGGCGACGGCGAGCAAAGAGAAGAGCCCGGCGCGGAACCAGATCCGCCGGGTGACCTGCCGCAGGAGCCAACGCCAGCGTCCGCGCGTCACGCGCCCATCTCCATCCGGTCGGTGCGTGGGTGGCGCAGGATGTCTGCGACGTAGCTGCGCGACAGGCCATGGTCGAGCCTCTCCGACCAGAACACGAACTGGCGCTTCAACAGCCGCTTCGAGATCCAGACAGCGCGCGAGCGCCGCACCGTGAGCGTGCGTGCAAAGCGCCGCCGTGGCGACCAGGGGAGGGACTTCTTCATCAAGCGGAACCACGCTGCTGGGCAAAGCCCGTGATGAGGACGTGGAGTGGCCTTGTCGAGCCATATCTAAGGTGCCGGAACGATCGTGTGCGGCCTCCTCAGTAGCCGTAACGACGGAAACACCTCACGTTCCTCACAGCGGCTTACAGGGTCATTTGCGGGTGCTCTGGTCCGAAGCGTCCGCTTCTGCGGCTGCAATCGATGGGCAAGGGTGGTTTCCTGCCTGTCCGCTTCTGAACCGATGTTCAACGAAACAGACGTTCCTCAGCGCAGCGGCAGATCGATCGTGCAGCGCACCCCATCTCGCGCCAGTTCATAGGTCGTCGTGGCGTCTAGCTGGTAGGGCAACGCCCGCTCGATCAGCATGCGCCCGTAGCCGCCTCCACGCGGCGGATCACCTTCCTCAGGCATGCCGGAGACACCACTCTCAATCCACTCGACGTGAAGCCGATCAAGCCCGGTTTCGTCCTGGCCGACACGCCATGACACTCGAAGTCGGCCGTTCTCGTCGGATAAGGCCCCGTACTTGACCGCATTTGTCGCGAGCTCGTGGATCGCAAGCGCAAAGGTCTGAACCGTTGCTGAGCGCAGACGCACGCCCGCAGGCCCGTCCAGCACCACGCGTTCGTCTCCGTCGCTGTCGGGAAAGCCCCGGGCCGCAAGTTCCGTCCGGATCATCTCGTCGAAGACGACGCGCTCGCCGTGATCCAACTTCGACAAGAGGCTGTTGATGCGAGCCAAGGCATCCAGGCGACCGCGGAAGCTCGGCAGGAACGCCTCCATCGACGAGACGCCGTCGGCGGTCCGATCCGCGATCGAGCGCACCACAGCGACCAGATTGCGGGTGCGGTGCTGGAGTTCAGCAAACAGCAGTTCCTGGCGCTGTTCGGCTTCGCGACGAGCAGTGACATTCTGACCGATCTTGATGAAGCCAGATGCGCTGCCTTGCCCGTTTGCCTGCAAAGGTCGGGTCGATCCATCGATGAAGATGCGCTCGCCACCTTTGCGCACATGCCAGCGGATATTCAGAGCATGCCCCTCGTCGCGTGCAGTGGCGCGCTCTTGTTCTGGGATACCGTTCTCGCGATCCTCAGGGGTGAAAGTCACGTCGACGAGTTCGCCCATGACCTCCTCGGCGCTCCAGCCAAACACCGCCTCGGCTCCAGGTGGCCAATTGTCGATCCGCCCGTCCGCATCGGTCGTGAAGATCGCGTAGTCCAGCGCGCTCTCCAGGATCAAACGGTGCCGCTCCTCGCTTTCGCGCAGCCGCTCCTCGGCCTGCCGTCGCTCCGTGATGTCGCCGGCTGCTCCGAACCACTCGGTGATCTCGCCATCAGGTCCAAACAGCGGGACGGCGCGCGAAAGCGTCCAGCCCAAGCTGCCGTCGGAACGGCGAACGCGGTGCTCGTATTCGAAGGTGCTCTTTGCGCTGATCGCCCGCTCGACCGCGTCCAGAACATGAGCTTGATCGTCGGGATGGATGTAGTCCTCGAGCCAGTTCGGGTTTGGTCGAACGGTGTCGGCGAGGAATCCGCCGCCGGCAATTTCGCGCAGCTCGGACCAGTCCGGCCCCATGCTGTAGAGGACCTGGGAGGATGCGGTGACAAGGGCGCTCAAGCGCTCCTCGCTGCGGCGAAGCGCCTCCTCGGCTTCATGTCGAGCGGTCAGATCAACCGTGACAGCGAGAACGCCGGTTGAGCCATCGAACATCGACAAAGGCGTGAGGCTGCTGTTGGCGGCCACGAGCTCGCCATCCGGACGGCGGTAACGCTTGTCGAGCGAAACGGTCTCGCCCTCTTCAAGCGTCCGGCGCATGGCCGAGATGGACGGCTCCACATCAGGCGGATGCGTCACGTCGGCGACACTCGATGAAAGGAGCACGTCCCTGGGGCGGGCGAGGATGCGCTCCAACTCCTTGTTGACGCGCAGGAAGCGCCCGTCCGGACTGACCACCGACAAGCCCACGGGTGCGGTCTCGAAGATGCGCTGGAAGCGGATCTCGCGTTGGCGATGTCGCTCTTCGGCTTCCTGAAGGCGCTTTGTTTGCCGAAGGCGATCGATCACGGGCCCCAGGACGGCGGCATAGGTCCGCAGGAACTGGATGTCGTCCTGCGTGAACTGCCGGGGCTTGGTGTCGTCCACCTGGAGGACGCCGTAGGCATGGCGGCCGGGCAGGAAGATGGGCACGTTGGCGAGCGCGCGGACGCCCTCCTTCCGCATGAAGTCGGGAAAGCGAAAGCGCTCTTCCTCGGCGATGTCGCGACAGATCACCGGCTCCCCGACAACGATGGCGTATGTTTCGGAGGAGTGCTCGTTCATCGACAGGCGCAAGTGGCCGACGACGTTCGAGTTCCAGCCGACCCCGGCGCGTACCAACAGCTCCCGGGAGGCCTTCTTGATCTTCAGGATCTTGGCGCGCTCGGTGCCGAGCGCGTCGGCGACGAGCCGGCAGGCTTCTGCTAGAACCTCGTCCAGATCATCCGATCGGATTGCAAGGTCACCGAAGTCGGCCAGCACCTTCTGGCGCTCAAGAAGCTGCTGCTCGCGTTCGGTCATGCCATACTCCTTTGCCGCGCAACAGCTACGGCAGAGTTCAACACGTCCTGCAATCGCATCATCATTGGCCAGATGGATGTTCATCCTCAATGACCCTGCTGATCGCGGAAAGCAGACCGGATGGTACAGCGTCATTCAACGGCAGGCGCGTCAACAGTTGTCCGACACCACACACATCATGTTGGCTCTACGTCCACTTTCAGGAGATCGGTGCAGGTGGCGGATGGGCTGGAAGGGGTCGGAAGCGGATGCACCGCTTCCAGGCGTCCGTTCGCCCACAGATCGAGACCGTACGGGATGGTTAGCTGCCTGGCAGCTTTCGAGCAGAGTGGCTGGAGAAGCTGACATGTCTACGAGGTCCAGACGACGACGCCAACGATCAAGCGGTTCGCTAACCCAGCAGCTCTGCTCGGAACCGGTGGCCTCAGGATCGAACTCGCCGCGCTGCGCGCCATCGTGGAGCCCATGGCATGACCTCGCGTCCGGGCGGATACGGGATGTGCTGCGCCACCCCGGTCGACGGTGGGTCAGCCGCAGGTTCGGCCGGACGATGTCCCTGCCGTCGCGAGCGCCGCACAGTCCGTCTCCGATCGTGCGATCGAAACCGAACGCTTCGGCCAACCCGCAGAGCATGGGCTGGGGCAGCCCGTCATTCCCAGGACACCGCAACGCGATGACCAAGTTGAGACCAGGACGAACCATCCTCATTAACGTGCGCTGGATGGAGTTCTACGCCGGCCCGGAGAAGGACCTGCCGCCCTCGAACTTCCGCTTCCTGAAGGCAACGGGTGCCGAGGGCGGGGAGCGCCATAACATGCAGGAGTTGGAAGGCCGCTGCTATGCCTACGTCCCGTTCAACCGGCAGCTCAAGCTGACCCGGATCGACCCGGATGCGAGCGGGGCGGAACGGGTCGAGGGCGTGACGGCCGTGATGACGGCCGCGATGCCGGGCGGGGGGACGTGCATCGTCGGCTGGTACGAGAACGCGACTGTCCATGCCGACGGCATCTGCCGCCCGAACGGTGGGAAGACCCCGTGCAAGGTGGTGGCGGCGGCAGCAGACTCCTACATTGTCCCTATCGAGGATAGGGTGGTCGCGTACCGTAGGGGCGAGCGCGGAATGCCAGGCACGGCGGCGGTTGCCTATGTGTCCGACATCAACCCCGCGCTCGAACGATCCGTCCTCGCTCGCATCAACGCGTCCAAGAAACGCCGTCTCGAGCCCGTAACACGCTCTCGTCCCGCGGAGCGCCTGAAGGAACGGATCTTCCAGGCGGCCCCCGAGCTGCGCATGAAGGTCGAGCGCGCGGCCGTCCGCTTGGTCGGATCATACTACTCGGAGCCGGAGCGCTACGGCAGCGCCGCGGCGCCGGATCCGTGGACGTCTGTCGAGCGAGAGAACCGGGGATGGGACCTCGTGACGACCAGTGGGCTGCGGATCGAGGTGAAGGGCCGTCATGCGAGGTCGTTCACCGCCGAACTCACCCCAAACGAGTACAAGGCCTTCATCGCGGCGGAGACAGACCCCGCAGCCTCGGCCACATATCGCCTCGCGATCGTTGCGGGAGCGCTCGACGGGGATCCGGACCTTGCGGTGTTCGGGTACGCGGACGGCGCGTGGCGGTGCGAACGTAGCGGTCGGCTCCTAGGCTACGAGGAGCGTCCCGGCGCGCGCGTGGCGTTGGCGGAGTAGCGTTGACTCAGACGGTTGCGTCAGTCGGCGGCAGCGATCACGGAAGAGCATCGCCAAGGTTAGTCGCGAACGCTCCATCGCTGTGTACTCGCGCTAAGGTCGGAAGCGTTGGATGTTAAGGTAAGGTGACGTAGCCTCAGTCAGCCTGACCTGACCGGCTGGCTTTGGGCCGGGCTGATTGAGAGGATCAGCCAGGACCGAAGGAGTCGGACATGCGTCGAGGACAGAAGACGAGCGCGGAGCAGGTCGTGCTGAAGCTGCGCCAGATCGAGGTGCAGACGGCCCAGGGCAAGAGTTTGTCGCTGGCGTGCAAGGAGGCGGAGATCTCCGAGCAGAGCTATTACCGCTGGCGTAAGGAGTACGGCGGCCTCCAGGTCGATCAGGCCAGGAAGATGAAAGATCTGGAGCGCGAGAACGCGCGGCTGCGGCGGCTCGTGGCCGACCTGTCCCTGGAGAAGCAGGTGCTGGCGGACGTCGCCTCGGGAAACTTGTAGCCCCCGAGCGACGCCGGCAGGCGGTCGACGGCATTCGGGACAAGTACGGTCTCTCGGAACGTCACGCCTGCCGGATCGTCGGTCAGCACCGCGGCACGCAACGCTACGTGCCGGCCGTGCTGGCCGACGAGGATGAACTGACCCGCGCCGTTATTGCTCTGGCGTCCGAGTACGGGCGCTATGGCTACCGCCGCGTCACCGCGCTGCTGCGAGCAGACGGTTGGCAGGTGGGCAAGGACCGGGTTCAGCGCATCTGGCGTCGCGAGGGGCTGAAGGTCCCAAGCCGACATAGACCCCGCAGCCGCCTCTGGCTCAACGATGGCTCGTGCGTGCGGCTGCGTCCGCTCCACCGCAACCACGTTTGGAGCTTCGACTTCGTGCAGGCACAGACCCACGACGGGCGAAGCCTGCGCATCCTGACGCGGATCGACGAGCACAGCCGGGCGTGCCTTGCGCTGAAGGTGGCGCGGCGCATCAACAGCCTCGGCGTCATCGAGGCGCTGGCCGACGCCATGTGCCTGCATGGCATCCAGGAGCACATCCGTTGTGACAATGGCCCTGAGATGATCTCGAAGGCACTGCGCAAGTGGGTCGCCAAGATCGGCCCGCAGATCCAGTACATCGCGCCGGGTTCGCCGTGGGAGAACGGGTATTGTGTCAAGCGGCGCCATGCCATTACCTCTTCGATATCAGCACGCTCAACAGGTTGGTGCGCCGATCGGCATGGAAGCCGCGCGCTGATGCACACCCCAAGACCGCCGATCGTCTCAAACTGACGAAGATGCGACAGGGATCCCGGCAGCTTGGAACCAACGCGCTTGAAGATGCTCTTCCCGTCGTCCAGCGTCACCGCAACGAATTTGCCCTCCCATCGGTCGAGGTCGGCCGCGGACAGTTCGGCGCCGCCGAGGACCGTCTGGCCTGGCAGCACCAGCGGCACGGCGCTGTCTTCCTTCACGCGGTAGGCGATCTGCACGCGGTGGAGCTCGGGCACGTCATCGACAGGAGCCGCCTCGTTGCGCGCGCCCTCCGGCGGCGGCATGTCGGTGAACATCGCTCCGACGATGCGGTGCAGGCGGACCTTGCTCTCATCGAACGTCATTGTCGCGCGGCTTCGGCGCGGATCCGGCATCTGCGCGGACAGGGACACGCCGGTGCCGCCGGGCGCCCTCACCATGCGCCGCGCCATCAACTGGCCCTTGGTCTTCGCAACGACCAGGTTCTGGTCCCGGCCCGGATACGGCTCGGCCTCCACGATCACCACCGATCCGGACGGGACGGCAAAACCGAGCGAGTCGCCGCGTACGTAGAATAGGGCCTTGCCCTGGAACCAACTCCCGTCGACCGTCTCGGTCGGGACGTCCTGCGACCCCTCTGGGCCGAAGGATCCGGAGAAGGCCGCGAGGTCGGGGCACACGGACACGGAGAAGGCCGGCCGAGGCATGGCGGGAAACGGGACAACAGATCCGGTGCCGCCCTCGGCCGCATCCAGGGGTTCGCGCCACCTATGCAGCCGGAATTGCTCGTGCACCTTCTCCACCTCGGTTCGCAGGCGGTGGAAGTCGCCGCGCACCGAAAGTACATCGGCGTAGCCGATCGACGCCTTATCGTGATGGGACTGGTTGAGGATACGGCGCGGAGCCGCGCCTTCAGCGAGGGCCGGATCCTCCGCGAACCGCCGTATGACGGGATGGGTGAACAGCTCGCCGTCTCCTGACGCAACGAACGTGCGCAAACGGTCCGCGAGCGTGATCAGCGTCGGAGCCCTTGTCGATCCCGCGTGGGCCGGATGGACCGCGTTGTCGAACAAGTCGCCGAGCCGCGCCTCGATGAACACCCGCAGGTCGGAAGCGTAGTCCTGTGCGTCGCGTGCGGAGTCTGGGTTGGCATCAAAGGCCTGCCGCTTCCGGTCGACCTCCTCGATTGCGGGCGACAGGGCGATGGTGAGCCTGTTGGCGTTCACTGGATGGACGGACAGGTGCTGAACGTCGTCCTCGCTCCGGCACTCGGCGACCAGCGAGCGGGCGAACTTGCGGTCGTGTGTCGTCAACAGGACCTGCGCGCCGTCAGCGGCCAGCGAGGACAGGCCACGTGCCAGGCGTTCCTTGTTGTCGTTGTCGAGGAGCTCCTGCGGGTCGTCGAGGCACAGCAGCCTCAAACCGCCGCGAGTCGCTAGAACGTGCTCGCGGAAAGCCATGAAGAAGCCGAGGATGGCGACACGTAGGGAGGACGCGTTTGAGACGTGCTGGGCGGGCGCGGTGACGCCGAGGCGCCCCGCCTGCAACGCCAGTATCCCGCGCGCGTCCATCCGCGTGTCCGCGAGGGAGGGCGAGAAGGTCGTCGGGTCCATGAAGAACATGCGGCGCCAGTGGTCGGCGCGCCGATGCAACCGCTCGCGCAGATGATCGACTTGCGCCTGCGCGAGCGTGCCAAGCGGCACGAGTTCCCCAAGCGCGGCCGCCGTTCGTTCACAGAGTTCGATCCTGTTCCGCTTCGCCTCGTGGTTCGCCTGGATCCTGGCCAGCCGGCCGACCAGGTCGATTGCAGAGCTGAGCGGGACGGCATCCCGCACCATTTCTTGCAGAGCCGTCAGTCGCCGGCCAATAGCTCTCGACGGCTCATCCGCACCCTCGGTTCCATCCCGAATGGCGATGCAGGCCGATCGCACCGCGGCCGTGTTGGTCCCGAGCCAGTCCACGAAGGCCAATGCGCGCACGATCGCGTCGACAGACTTCTGCAACGTCGTGGCGCGGCCCGCCACCGCCGCCGGTAGTAAGCGTCGCGTCGGCTCGGCAAACGGCGGAAGCGCTTCTAGGCATTCCTCCACGAGGACGGCGGTGTCCGTCCGCAGCGGGGAAAGGACACCTCGGAAGCCCTCGGTCGCGAACAGCTCGTCGATGAACCCCTTGTGCAGGAGTTCCGCGGGCGAGGCGGGGAGGGACTTTTTCGCCTCGGACGAAAGTACTTCCGGCAGCCTGTCCGCCAGCGCACCCCGCCAGTGGTCGACCCAGTCTGCCACGGCATGAGCAAGGAATTCCCGTTCCGCCTCCGCGAGATGTGACCCCACCGCGGCGCCGCTCTCGGGATCGGTGACGCCGTCTAGCGATCGGATGCAGACGGGGCACGTGTCGCCGGCGTGCCCGTGCTCGCGCATCCACGATGAGACGCGGGCATAGAGCTGCGCCCTGCGTGCGCGATCGGGGCTCGCCGTCATCTCGTCGATGGCCGCCGCTTGGCTCTCCAGTTCCGAAAGCAGAGCCAGCGTCTCCTCGCGTGCGGACTCTTCGACCTTCAGAGACGACAGGCGCTTGATGGAGGGAAGGTCCGCGAACCTGGCGACTTGGTCGGCTGCCGGGCCCACGTCCTTCTCGAGCCCGTCCCGGTTTGCCTTGCTCTCGGGATCGAATCCCTCTCCGAGGATGCCGCGGGCGTTCCCGAAGGCGGCCGCCTTTAGAGAGCCGAAGAACCCGGCGGCCGCGGTGAGGCGATCTCGAGCGTCAACGTCGGCCGGCTGCGAGAGGCCTCCCCACCGTCGCATCGTGGGCGACCCTTCGACGATCCTGTCGAGGTCGCCAGCAGCCTCGGCATGGTGCCGCGCAGTCTCACCTAGCTCCTTGGACAGCTCCCTGACCATCCTCCTGCCTGTGCGTTCGGCAGCCTTCTCAGCATGCCTGGAGAGATCAACGAGCGCGGCGAGGCCAGTAAGGCGGGCGACAGCCTCGCCCAGTTCCGACGCGCCGCCGACGGCGAGGTGCGGTATGAGGGCGGGCATCACCGTCGGGATGCGCCAGGCTACGGGGTCGAGGCCGATCGCCTCGAGATCGGGCTCCTCCTCCACAAGCTTTCCGCGGGAGTTGCGCTTCTGCGTCCTCCGCAAGGGCGCGAGAAGCTCGCCGTCCCCGTCCTCGAACGTCACTTCGACCCAGGTGTCGGCGGGCAGGGGTGCCCCCTCGGCGGGCAGCGTGTCCACGGCCCTCGGCATCGGGGTGACCGACGAACACAGGTGGGTCGTGGTCGTCCCGCCGCGATCGACCTCGCAGGGGTATTCGGCCGTCCCCGGCCCCGGTTGTCGCTGGGACCGGATCAAGTGCCCTGTCAGGCACCACATCACGGCGTTGGCGATTGATGTCTTGCCCGATCCGTTGACGCCCTCGAGTAGGGTGACCGGCTTGCCGGGCTCGAACACGAACTGCGTGTCGTCGCCGGCACACCCGTACGAGTGAAGCCCCGCGAACCGATGCGCGCGGACCCTGACGAGCTTGAGTACCTTTGCGTTACGGGCAGACCCAGCGACACGTTCGGCCCGGGCCAGCGGCGGCGGCGCACCCACGGCGTCCACGATCGCCTCCGCGTCCTCGCCCCGCAGGTTGCCAGACCACCTGTCTCAGTTGCGGCGGTACCAGTCGAGCGCCGAGCGCGGATCGTCGCCGAGCGACAGCGTCAGACCGTCCGCCAGCGCCAAGGCCCGCCCGCCAGTCAAATCGTCCAGCACCGCCTCGATAGTGAGAAGGTGGAGGCTGCCTGCCGGCTCCTGGACGTCGTTCATGCGGATCACCCTTTCAAGGTGCATCTTCGACCTCGGGTCGCCTTCGTGTTCAACGTGCCAAGCGTGGTCCGCACGCGATCCGCACGTTACCACCGCGGCAGGGCGGCCGATCGTCCGCGGACCCTGCTCGTGGTCACCTCAAGTATCGAACCTGTGGCAGGAGTCTCTGTGGATCGCGTTCAGATTGCATTCTCTGGAGCAATGCGATCTAGTCGGAGAAACTTGCGCGCTGCGAAGATTTGATGTCCGACGCCGAGCCTGCCTCGATCTGCCGCCGCGATGACCACCTTCGTTTTCGCGTCTGCGTCGTAAGCTTTCACTCCCGAGCAGAGAGTCGGCGGAATAGTCAGGATCCTGAAACTAACGATCGGGAACTTCCGCGGCATCACCACGCTCGCATGCTCTCGGCGGCCCGCACCCGCTCTACGAAGGGGTTCACCCTGACGACCCACGTCCTGGCTGCCGACAGCGAATGGCCGCTGGACTGAAGTTAACGAGCGGGCTCGCCTAATTCATGATTCGTTCCCTGAAGTATTCCTGCGCGACCTTAGTCGCGCAGGGCATTGAAGTTGTCGGTATACGTCGCCGTGCAGCAGCCTGATGTAGTCATCGAGTGCAGGTTGCGCGCGCCTCAGGCCATCCTATGGGCGTGCCAACATCACTTGTAGCTCCGAGCAGCACCGAAATCTGGTCCAAGTTTGAACGACGATTGGCTCATCTTTCATGCCGCTGGTATAAGGGGCACCTAGGTTTGCCTCAGTTCGACCTGTAAGTAGTTGATTTAACTTGCTGCGGGCTACCTCACGGCATCAAGATCGACCGAGATGGCACCTTATCAGTGCCTCAGTTTCTTGCCGGCGAGCAGCTCCAGGCAACAAAAAACCCCGCCTTTCGGCGGGGTCTCGGCATCTCCAAGATCCGACAGGAGTCAGCCAGGTGGCATCTCGATCGATGCGACCGCGTCCCTCCGAAAGACCGTCGCGGGCACTTCCGAGAATCTCGGATCGGGCTCGACCCCGTTCGCAGACAAGTGCTTGTTCAGCCGACGGAAGTGGACTCCGCATTCGCGAGCAAGCGTCATGAGGGTCACGTAGGTCGCGTCGAATTTCTCGAGGTCGGCGGGCAGCACGATCCTCTGCGGACAGCGGTTCACCGGATTGACGCCGACCGACGAGGGCAGGTGACCTTGATCGACCAGCGCTTTCACCAGTCCGTCGGACCAGCATTGCCGCTTCTGCACCTCGACCAGTGAAAGACCGCCGTGATCTTCGCGACGCACGAGAGGTAGCACTTCCGCGACGTCAACGAGGACCGACAGGTACCCGCGAGAGTCGGGATCCACGCCGACCCGCGTCAGTCGACCGTCGATCAGCAGGGCGACGATCTCCATCGCTCCGCAGTTCGTCATCTTGGCCGCACGCTGGATCGAATGTCCTTCGACACGCCTCGGATCGGCGGCGGCCAGCAATTTCACAAGAAACGCGTCCAAGCTCGTCTTCGAGATCGCATGATCCTTGAAGACGTCGGTGCCGCCCTGTACGGCAGGACGAATATGGCCTGCTTTCAGGAGAAGTTGCTCGTGAGGCCGGGGGACGTTGAGATACCAGGCCGCATCCGCAAGCGACATCGTATCCGAAAGCATTCTCATGAATTCGTTGGCGCGATCGGCCTCGACGAGCACCCGATCGTCGGACTTTATCATGTCCGGCGCCGATATCAGGCCGGCGGTAGCGAGGAGCTTGCGCAGCCGCTTGGGATGGACGCCGTGATCCTGCGCGAGCGAATGCACGGAATGTACACGGCGGGACGCCACCTCCTCGCCGAAGACACTGAACCCAGCTCCGATCGGCATCGTCTCCGACACGTGACGCCGCACGATCTCGCGCACCGGATCGTAGGCCCGATCCTCGTTCTCGTAGGCGAGCCATTCGTAGAAGCGGCCGAAGAGGTCCTGCAGGCCCCAAGCCGTCCTGCGCGCTCCGAACCGCTCCTGCAGACGTTCGAGGGCGGTCCGGACGCCATGCTCGCCTTCGGCGACGAAGGAGAAGCCGACGGCGGCCGCCTCGTGACGACGGTCGTCGTCGAGATCCCCGAGGCGAACGTCGTCTCCGAAGCAGACGACCGCGCCAAAATTCTCGCAGAGCCTCGGGACGGCGTAGAACGGCAGGGTGTCGGCAAACGCCGAACCCTCGGCTCCCACCTGCAGCCTACGGCTCAGGTAGACCTCGAGGTCGGACGGCGGGCGCCGGAGCGCTTGCCCGGCGAGCGTCTGCAGATCGCCGAGACGTGGCACCACGAGCGCCGCGAAGTCGTGCATGACATGCGGGCTACCCGCATCCGCGATCCGCACCAGAGCGGCGCCATGACGGTCGCACGTGCGGATGCCGGGCACCTGCCATACGGCGCGACCAAAAGGACGCGCCTCAAGGTCGATGGCCTCGTTTCCGAGATCGTCATCGAGGCAGGCCGGACAGACCATGACGTGCGAGCGCGTCATGGCGCGACGACCGAGGTCCTGGCCGCGCATCGACGCCGAACCGGCTGCGTCGACGCGCGTCGACCAGGAGACCAGGCGATCCGGATCGCAGCCCCCGAGATGGACCAGATGGTCCAAGCTTTCCGGCCGGCCGGCGACGACGCCGTGGAAGTCGAGGCGGACGTCGAGGGCGAAGTGGCGCACGAGGTCGCGGCCATTGGCTCTGGCGAGGCGCGAGGCGTAGCTCGGCGGACTCTCGCCGTCGAAGAGCGGTGCGGTGATAGCGAGCTTCGCCATCGTCAAATCTCCCTCTCCCTGTTGCGACCGCGGCGACCGTCGTGCTTGGCGTGACGCTCCGCGATGGCTTTCATGACGCGCACGCGGGCGAGTTCCTCCTCCTGAAGCAGCGCATTCATCGGCTCGATCTCGCGCCACGCCCGGGCGGTGACGATGTTTTGGTCGGGACGGCAGCCGGAAAAGGCCGCGTAGGACGTCGCAAAGTGCCTTCGTCCCACCACATTCGCATCCACGTCCTCGACGAGGACCCGTTCGATAGCGCCCCTGACGATCTGCGTGACCGCCCCGAGCTGGCTGTCGGCGCACCGGCAAAGCCTGCCCAGGAAGTCGTCGTCGAGCGGGAACTCGAAGCTCATGCCGGCGTGATCTTCGACGATGGTCTTCGTCATCCACCTGAGCAGTTCGAGGTCACGCGGCATCGCGAGATTCTCCAGGTGGATCGTGTGGCTACGACGCCTGAGCTGCCCGTGCATCGCGAGGAAGTCCGCCAGCTCGGGCAGCCCCGTCAGGATGACGCTGACCGGCCACTCGTCGTCGTCGACCAGCATCTTCAGCGCGTCCGACACCCTCTCCATCGCGGCACGATCGGTCATGACGACGAGGTGCTGGGCCTCGTCGATGTGCATGAACCGGACCCGCCGCGCCTTGAGCTGGCGCCTCAGCATCTTCCAGGCCGGTCCTTCTTTGAGCGGCCGGTCGCAAGGGTACCCGAGTTTCTCCAGGGCTTCTTCCGCCAGGAGCTTGAGCGAACAGGGGGACGGAGCCTTGAGGCGGATGATCGGTGCCGTGACGGTCATACCGGTCTCCCGCGGCTGCAGCTCCGGCCGGCGGCGGATCGCCGTGTCGATGCTCGTGCTCTTTCCGGCACCGGTCGCACCGATGAGGCAGAGGCAGTTCCGCTCCGTCCGGCGGCCGTCGGCCGACACGGCGGCCGCCTCGACCAGGAGCTGCAGCTCGGCGTCGATCATCCGGTCGCGGCCGGTCTTCAGATAGCGCCCGTTGATCCGCGCCATCCGCTCGGCGCGCCGGATCGACGCCTCATCCATGAACGCCGCAAGATCGGCGTCGGTCTGCACGTCTCCCGGGAAGACGTCGCTCGCGTGTTCTTCCATATCGATCACCGTGCTCAGTTGGAGGACCAGTCTTCGGGCGACCCGAAGCTCGCGTCGTCGAAGACGCTCTCGTCGAGGCCGTCCGCGGGTTCGTCGTTGGTGGCGATCCGCTCCGGCGTCAGGTCGAGGATCGGCCCCGCCTCGACGAGCGGGGAGGGGAGCACGAGGTCGTCGCCGAATTCGCCGTCATCGGCGAAGGTCAGGCTGCGAAACACGTCCGCCTCGAGCTTCTCGAAGTACTTCGCCGTCAAGACCGGCGAGCGGATCTCCGCCCTCCGCACCGCTTCCTGGGCGACGTCGCTCAGGTGCGTCACCGCCGCCAGGACGGTGCCGCGGCTCAGCGCCGCCGAGTCGGCGTGACGCTGCCGAAGATCGCGAACGGCTTCGGCCCACTGCCAGATGCTGACACCTTCGAGGCCGCGGAAGCGGGCCGGAACGGTGATCCAGCCAGTCTTAGTCTTCACCGAAACGGCCCACAGGTCCAACGGATCGACACGCACTTCCGCGGGGCGCTGGCGGATCTCGCGGCGGTATCTCTGCAGTGCTTCGCTCTGGTAGCGGATCCCGGAGAAGCTGACGCCATGAACGCCGATGCGACGCTCGCAGGCGACGCCCATCACGTGCCTCAACACGTCGCGATGAGGCGGCGGCGGAAGACCCCGCTCGCGGCTCAGGCGACGCATGCAGTTCCACGGCGTCTCGCCCGTCAGCCCCTCATGTGGATGATTGTGATAGAGGTCGAGCACGCCCTTGAGGAAAACCGCGTTCAGTTCGTCGATATCCAGGCACGCGTTGCCTTCGGCGTCGTAATCACCGCGATCGACCACGTTCGCGAAGGTCTGACCCGGAAAATGCGACAGGATGCGCGTTCGCAGCGTGAGGAAGATCCTCTCGATGCGTCCGCGCATCTCCGCCAGACCAGCAGGCGGGTAGACCGCGGCGATACCCAGCGTCGAAAGGCGTTCGAGCACCGCGTCCGACGTCAGGTTCGTGCCGTTGTCCATCGCGACGGAGCGAGGCTTGGCGTGGATGTATGTCGGGCTCGTGCCCAGGTGCCGGGACAGGCGCGACTTGTCGACCATCGCCGTCTCGATCGTCGCGAGCGCGCTCTCGACGCAGGGAGCCGTGTCCAGGAGCCGCATCGCGACGATCATCCGCGTCCGTGCGTCGATCGCGGCCGACAGCCACACCCGAGACCGCTCGACCATCGCCTTCTGTTCCTTGGAAAGCTTTTCCCAAAGGCCGGCGTCGACGAGGATCTTCATGAGGCTGACGCGCCACTCGTCCAGCTCGATACGCTCGAAAGGACTCTCGACGTCGAGGCCGGTCGTGTGCATGCCCCATTTGCGCAGAGCCGCCTCTCGCCCTTCGCGCCCGGCGCAGACGAAAAACGGGTCGAGCGCGTCGATCATGCGCTCGAACGCCTTCCTCTTGAGCCTGCGCATCGGCGGCCGACCGGCCGCCGCACGAGCGGCGTCCTCGTCGTCGATCGCGCCTTGCAGCAGCAGGAACAAAGCAGCTTTGGTGGGGCGGGTGTTCGACGCGTACCGGACAGCATAGTCGTGGTGCATCGCGTACGTGTCGGCGTCGAGCGTCAGGCGCGAACCGGGGCCGAAGTACTGGTCGATCAGCGAGTCGCGCTCGTAGCCCGACCGTTCGTACCGCTTCAGCCAACGACGGAGCTGCGTGGGCGTCGGATCGCGCATTTCGGCCGTAAGCGCCTTGCCGCCGCGGGCCTTCCTCCACTCGGCACTCTTGCGCCTGTCGCGCATCATGTCGGCGGCGATGTCGGCGATGGCGAGTTCGATTTTCGCATCCGACCTGCGAACGCGCCGGTCTTGCGACTCCGCGGCGATGAAGCGCCTGCACCAGTCTTCCTTGAAGCGCACCTTCCGAGCTTGCGCTTCGGTGAGTTCCGCGAAGGTCCTGCGGCCATAGGTCAGCCGCAGCTCCGCCTTGGCCCGCGTGAAGAAGCCCTCATCGATCTTGATCCGTGCGTCGGCGATCAAGCTCGCCATCTGGCCGTGCGTGAAAATCTCGGTGACGGCGAGGTCGTCGACGCGGGCGAGGGAATGGCCGTCGGGGAGACGCCGATTGTACGAGTACTCGACCCCGTCGATCACGACGCGGCTCTCGCCGGGAATGTCATACACCGGCATGAAGCCGTGTGCCCGATCGTCGGTCTTGATGATGCTCATGATCTGATCCTCAGTGCGCGGTGGATGGACGGGAGGCGGGGCGCAGGAGCGTCGTGGCGCCGAGGCGCTCCCGGTGGACGAGTTCGAGAAGGCCGTCGTCGATCAGGCAGATCAGCGCGACCCGGCCGCGTGGGCCGAGGCCCATCGCCTCGACGAGGGCGCCGAGCATGACGGCGCCGCGCAGGCGCGAGACGAGCACGGCCGCCGCGGCGACGTCCGCGTCGTTGCGGGCGGCACGCGCTTCGAGGATCTCGACGGCGTTGCGCGTGCGGGCTTTCGTGACGAACCGTTCCGTCACGATCAGAGCTTCGTCCGCGAAGCCGGTCAGGCTCTGCCGGCGAATGCACTCGACGGCTGTCGTCAGCTTCTCGTCGACGTCGACCGACGGGCGTACGGCGAACGCGAGGCGAAGGCCGTCCGGCTCTTCCACGAGGAAGTCGAAGGTGTGCGTGGCGGACCGGCCGTCCGGCAGGACGTAGCTGCGGGCCGGCGGTTGGTCGTGAATCCGCCGACGGCGGTCTTCGGCGCGCTGGATGAGCCAAAAACCGTATTCGATCATCGACTCCGCGACGACGGCGCGCTGCTCTTCCGCGTCGACGTCCCGGATGCGGAAGCTCCGCTTGGTGCGCCGGGCGATCTGGCGCGAGGCCGTCGACGGGCCGGCGCCGACCCAGACGACCTCCTCCCGGTCCTGGCCGGTCGGAACGCCGCCCTCGAAGAGGCTGCCGTCCTGCCGCACGAAGCGGCCGGGGTACGGACGGTCCGGCGCGAGGTAGACCGGCGTTTCGGGAAGGGGATGAGCGTACGAGCTGACGCCCGCGAGCCGCTCCTGCATGTATTGGATGACGTGCTTCTCGTTCATCGACAACAAGTCTCCGGTCCTGCGGTCGCAAGGCGACGCAGGTTCGAGTGTGGTGGGCTGGTGATCGGCATGGCTCCGCCGGTGCCCTCGACGGCGAGAGCAAGACGACTTCCATGTCGGTGGGAGGCGGCGACGTCGGTCGTCGGCCGCGGCGGTCAGGTCAGGTGGACAAACGCATCATGGGAACTCCTCTGCGCAGTCACGCCGAATCGCTTGACCGCGGTGAAGCGATCGGCGATCGTCGCGCTACTCGGCTTTCGGGCGTCGTGCCCGAACTCACGGTGCGGGTTTTCGGGCGGCGTGCCCGAACTCGTGGTTCAAGCGATCCTGACCTTACGGTCTGGTCGCCAGTTCTCTGCTCTGCTCGAGCGAACTTGAATCGGCGCGTTCGACCTGGCCGTCGGACGCGCTTTTTCGTTTCTGGACCTTCGTCGGCGAATCACTCCTTGAAGAATCGTCTGAGCGACGACTCGCCGATTCGCCGTGCCCGATCCAGACGTCCAAGCGCAAATTTCCCTTTTGACTCCGGGCGGAAAATGGAGTCCGAACAAGGTGTTGCCGCAAGCCGTTGACTCAACTCGTTAAAAAAACGTGACCGATTCGTTCTGCCCGTATGGGGCGTCAATCGGATCGTCGATTTTTTGCGCGAGAGTTCTCGTCGGCCCGGTTTCAGGCATGCGATCCGAAGCCATGGACGACGTGCCGCGCCGGCCCGAGCCGCCAGAGCCGGTTGCTCGACCGCATCCAAGCATGAGCGCGGTCGATGGCGTGGACTGGCGACGTCGTGCCGGGACCGGGGCCGACGTGCGGGTGGCCGGTGACGATGCCGACCAAGCGCAACACGCCAGTGCCGGGCACGGCCGCCCAGTCCGACAGGAGTGGCGCCCCCGCGAGTTCGTCCGCCGTCGGGCCGCCCTCGACCTGGAAGCGGAGCAGGTCGCGCGTGAGAGCCTCGAGATTGTGGAGGGCCACGTGCTCGAAGCCGTGCCTCACGCCAGGCATATAGAAGCAGATCGTCATGGGTCTCCTCTTGGGTGAAGTCGAGCGGCGAGCGTCGCCGCCGAGATTGGAACAGGGGCTGCGGTGAGGACGCGGGGCGTCGTCGACCACCCCGCGCCGCGTTCCTCATGCCGGGCGGGCGGGGACGCCCTCGTTCTGCGTCGCGACGTGGAGGGCGGCGTAGGCGCGGAGGTCCGCCTCGTTCAGGGTGCGGCGCTCGAGCAGCATGGACGCGAGCGTCTCGACGGCGTCCTGCCGCCGGATCATCAAGGCGGTCGCGGCAGCGTAGGCGGTCTGGAGGATCGCCTCGACCTGCCGCCGCTCCGGCGTCGGATCGTAGACGAGGCTCTCCATGCCGAGGAGTCCGGCCATGATCGTCGCCGTTCTCGTGGCGACGGCGAGGTCCGAGTCCGTCGATCCGCCGCTTCCCGCCGACACGCGACCGAGGACCACCTCCTCCGCGGCGCGACCGGCCAGGGTGCGGACGACGTCCGCCTCGAAGGTCTCTCGCGTCTGCACGATCGTCGTCCGCGGCGGATAGAGGACGATTCCCTGCATCCCGGGCGACATCTGGATGCTGACCGACACGGGGACGACACCCTGCGAGAGCGCGGCGACGACGTGACCCGCTTCGTGGACCGCGATCGTCCGCCGATCCACTTCCGACCGCGTGTCCGCCGGCATGCCGGCGGCCTCGACGTCGGCCGCCGACACCTCGCGTGACTCCAGACGCGAGAGGCGTCTCGCGTTGCGGGCGATGGCCTCGGCGTCGGCACCCGTGACGCGGCCGGCCAAGGCGGACGAGACCGCCATCAGCTCGGCCGGCGCCACCGTCCCGTCGAGCTTGGCCGACAGGATCTGGGCGAGAGCCGCGGCGTCGGGCAGCCCGATATCGATCCGCCGATTCAGGCGGCCGGGTCTCGTCAGGGCCGGGTCAAGGCGGCCTGGGTGATTACACGCCGCGACGACGACAACGCCCCGCCGACCCTCCTGGCCGTCGAGGTGCTCGAGCAGGCTGTTGACGATGGGCCAGTACCAACTGCCATTACGGTCGTCGCCACCCCTGGCAGGCAGCGCGT
Source organism: Antarcticirhabdus aurantiaca (assembly GCF_009765365.1). GTDB lineage: Bacteria > Pseudomonadota > Alphaproteobacteria > Rhizobiales > Rhizobiaceae > Antarcticirhabdus > Antarcticirhabdus aurantiaca. The sequence goes on along the minus strand of NZ_VTOM01000024.1, from coordinate 77,653 downwards.
CCAGTTCGTCGATGAACAGGATGCAAGGTCTCTTCACGGCGGCTTTGGCGAAAGCCGTCTGCAGGCCCTTCAAGACTTCTCCGAGGTGACCGTCTCCCGTGCGCTGCCACTCGCTGTACGAAGTCGGCACGAGGGGCACGCCGACCGCGGCCGCGAGCCGGCGGGCGAACGTCGTCTTGCCGGTGCCGGGCGGACCCGATAGGAGCACGGCCGAGTCGACGTCGCGCCACGCCAGCTTCCCGTCACGCCATGCCGGCAGCTCCTCGGCCAGGCGCCGCGCCCAGGCTCCGGCTTCACCGTAGCCGTGGAGATCCTCGACGGTCACGACCTCGGAAGCCTCGTCCTCGTCGCCCATCGAGGACAGCACGTCCAACGCTTCCGCCGCCGATGCCGCCCTGGCGCACGCGACGTCCAGCGCGGGCAAGGTCAAGCCGAAGGGCCACACGAAGCCGGGGGGCACGGCCGCGTCGTCGCCGAAGCGGCGCCGAAGAGCCGCCTCGACGTCGGGCCCGTCGAGGCGCGTCAGGTCGACGGTCCAGTCGACCATCCGCGCCGACGGCCCGACGAGCCGGTCGGTGCGCACGGTTACGAGGAGATCGAAGGAGCCGAAGCCCGTCGCCAGCGTCGCTGGCGCCATCCTGCCCGTCGACGCCTTGCCGAAACCTTCCAAAACGTCGAAGTCGATTTCGGCGCCGGTCTCCAGGGAACGGGCCTTCAGGGTCCGTGCCACGGTCATCTCGACCAGCCGTGTGTCGGCCTCCTGCACGACGACCTGGAGCAGGGCCTTGCGACCGCTCGGCAGGTCTCCGACGGTAGCCAGGATGCGGTGCCTGGCGGCGAAGCCCGCCGGTGTGAGGGCGCCGACCAGCTCGGCGGCACGTTGCGCGTTGGTCATCTCCGCCGGCAGCTCAGCCTCGTGCGACGGCGGCGGTTCGGAATAGGCGAGGACCTGCAGGGCGCCGAAGTCGCTCATCGCGTCGCCTCCCTGGAGCTGCGGTGGCGCTCGGCCCACGCCGCGGCGACACGCGAGGCCGGGTCGCCTTCGGCCGCTTTGGCGGAAAGGGCGAGGCACAATGCGTCGAAGAGGGCGCCGTCATGGTCCCCGCGACGCACGGCACGGATGGCGGCGCCGATCGTGACGGCAGGGTCCATGGCGAGGACCGTCGCAGGAGACGTCGCACGATGGGGCGGTGCCGGACGCTGCGCGTCCGACTTGGAGGGAATGGTCATGGGAACTGGCTCCGTCGGCGCGTGGCGCCCTGGATGAGGAGGGTCCTGATCGATTTCGCTCGAGCGACGGTCGATCAGACGCGGCGGATCACAACCTCGCGGTCGATCCAAGGAGCCTCGATGTAATCGGCCGCCAGGAGGCCGCGATTCATGCCCACGACGATCTGGAGGTAGGGCGCGGAATGGTGGCGCGAGACGATGGCGACCGCCTGGTCCAAATCCAGGACGTCGCCGCTCTCCGGCAAGGCGTCGAGGAGGGCCTGCAAGCCCGCCGAGGTGCAGTGGGGCGGCTCGGGGTTAACCACGTCGCCGAAAACATAGTTCTGGCGGTTGCCGGCGCCGACGGGCGCTGCATAAATCAAGTCGGACATGATGGTGCTCCAGAGGTGTCGTCGGTCTTCGGTCCGGCGAGCAGTTGCAACCTGCTCGCCGGCCATTCGTCGGAAGTCGGGAATCTCGGTTGCGGCGCCCTGAACGGACGGCTCGCCGATGGGGAAGCTGCAAGGCAGCGTTCCTGCACGCCGTCATCGACGGCGGCTCGTGACCCACGTCTGGATGGATCCCGACGTGGTGACGGTCGGGCCTGACGTGGACGTGGACGTTCAACCTGCTCCGGACCGGACCGGACCGCGCTCCATGAAGAGGCGTCCCGACGGCTGGGCGGACTGGGCTACGTCGCCGAACGGACGTAAGCGTCGCTCGACGAGATCAACATAAACGCGAATCCTCCATTGACTAGAGCCATTCGGATTCGTCGAGCGATCGTCGTTAATGTCGAAGTTGTGGACGTCCAGGGATTCGATTCGAGCTTGATCTGCAGAATCGGTGGGTCTCGAATCCGCACCTCGGGGTTGCGGTGTCGATCGCGTCGACCACCTCATAGGTGAACCTGAGCCCCTTCACCAGGATACCTTCCACCGGCCCCCAAGGTTCGCTCGCCACGTTCAGGACGATCTGGACGATCTCGACGTTCCTCGGCACGGGAGAGCCGTCCTTCTTGGCACGGTCCTCGAGTGCGCGTCTGACGCGGGCGTCGTACTCCAGCATCCAGGTCGCCATCGCGGGATGCGGGCCGGACCGGCTCTCGACGTGGAAGAGGCGGCTGTCGGCGGCTTCTCCGAGGAAAGTCGGCCCGCCATTCCCTCGCGGCGTTCATCTCGGTCGGCAGGGTACGTGTCGACGGCACGGCGAGTTGCTTCAGCACACCTCTGCCGCCCTCCTGCAGGACCGACTTGATCGTGATGTCTTACCGGCCCATCGCCCGTGCATCGCCTCGGAGACCAGGATGCTGCCGACGACCCTGGCAAGGCACGACGCAGGAGAGGGAACGGCGTCTCCGCCCAGGCCCCGGACACGCACGGGCACGGGTCCGACGCAGGTCCATCCGCCGACGGTATCCGTCGGCGGATGGACCTGCCGGCCGAACAGGCCCGACGATGGACGACGTGCCGGCCCGACCGAGTAGGATGGCCGAAGAGCCTCGGCCGGCAGGCGGTCGTCAGCCGTGATCGCCCAGGCACTGTCCGTGATCGCCGAGCACCTCGATCACCCGGCAGTCGGCGACGGACCCGTGCTCGCATTCCGTCATCCTGGCGACTTCCGTCCGAAGGGCGGAAAGGCGGGCGATCTTGTGGTCGATGTCGGCGAGGTGGGTGCGTGCGATGCGGTCGGCGTCGGCACAGGGTCGATCCGGCTCGCCGGCAAGGGCCAGCAGTTCGCGGATCGGCTCGATCTCGAACCCCAGCTCGCGGGCGTGTCGGATGAACCGCAGGCGGCGCATGTCCCCGTCGTCGTAGAGGCGGCGGTTCGTGTCGGTGCGGGGAGGAGCGGGCAGGAGGCCGATCTGCTCGTAGTATCGTATCGTCGGCACCTTGATGCCCGTGGCCTTCGACGCCACGCCGATCGGAACGCCGCCCTGGCCCATCATCCACCTCCTCGAACTGGTGTCCGCATCGTCATCGGCCACCGAAGTCGCTCCGGTCAAGGCGCGGCGCGGCGGAGGTCGAGCCGACGTCACCCGAAACCGGCCAACCATTGCCGGATTGCCAGGACCGTCGCCTGGATAGCACAACATCCGGGAAGGGACTCGGGCCCGGCTCCTCATGTGAGCCGAGAAGAGGATGATCATGATCGACCGGCGCCGGTTCCTCGTCGGGATGGCCGCCGCGGGCATGCTCGCGAGCGATGCGCAAGCCCATCCCAAGTTCCGGCTCGCTCGCCGCTTTCGACCGCAGAGCGTCCGCTTCGAGGGCTACCTTCCTGGTACGATCGTGGTCGATCCTGCCGAACGCTTCCTCTACCTGGTCACGGAGGAAGGCACGGCCCGGCGCTATGGGGTCGGTGTCGGCAAGGCAGGACTGGCGTTCCGCGGATCCGCCGTCGTCGGTCGCAAGGCCAAGTGGCCGCGCTGGATGCCGACCGCGAACATGATCGAGAGGAACCCCGGGAAGTACGGCCGCTACGTGGACGGGATGGAGGGAGGGCCGCGCAACCCGCTCGGCGCGAGGGCGCTCTACCTCTACCGGAACGACCGGGACACGCTCTACCGGATCCACGGCACCAACGAGCCGTCGACGATCGGCAGGGCCGTCTCCAACGGCTGCATCCGGATGATCAACGATCACGTCGTCGACCTCTACGACCGCGTCGACGTCGGCACGCGCGTCGTCGTGCTCTGATCGGTCACCAAGGATTTCCGGTGTGGCGCCTCTTGATCCTCCAGCCGCTCGAGGATGTAGGGACGTCTCCGATCGAGATTCGAGCGGAGACGTCCCATGCGCAAGACCCTGCACGCCTTGGCCATCGGCCTCGTCACCGTCGTGTACGCGTTCCTCGGGCTCCTTCTGGGTGTCTGCACGGGTTTCCTCGTCCTCAAGATCGTCCAGATCGGCTTCGCCCCGCCGGACCACGTCATGGTGGTGCTCCAGTGGTTGGTCCTCGGCTGGTCGGTATTCGTCGCCGTCGGGGGAGCCGTGGCCTACCTCCGCTCGTCCAGAGGCGAACGGTTCGTGACCTGAGGTCGCGGAAGACGGTCCGACGCGACGCCGGCGCGGTCGCAGCCTCGAGAACCGGCATCCGAGAACCGTGTGGGTATTAACCATCGTCCGAATCGGACCCTTCACCGAAGATCTTCGCCGACGTTAAGCTTTCGTTAACCAGCCGCCCGAGCGCGGCCGGTCGTGATCGCGGCGGGGCGAGGGGCGGATGATGCGGAACGTCGGGCGGGCCCTCGGTGCAATGGTGCTCACGGTCTGCGGCGTGATCTCCGCTCCACCGGCGCAGGCCGGCACGCCGATGCCGACGGCGGGGCCCACGTCACAGCCGGTGGGCCACCACGACTTCTGCGGCCGCGAGCCTGCGCGTTGCCGAGCCAACGACGTCCGAGCCGTGGTGAAGCTCACGCCGGCGGTCTGGCAGACCTTGCAGCGCGTGAACTACCTCGCCAACGTCCGCATCGAGCCGCGCACCGACGAGGAGATGCACGGGGTGCCGGAGCTGTGGTCGTATCCGACCATCGAAGGCGACTGCGAGGACTACGTCCTCTACAAGCAGCGGGAACTGGAGAACGGAGGCCTGCCCGCGTCCGCCCTGCTCGTCACCGTCGTCCGGCAGCCGAACGGCGACGGGCACGCCGTGCTGACGGTGCGCACGAACCAGGGCGACTTCATCCTCGACAATCTCGACGACCGGGTGCTGGCCTGGGACGTCACCCCCTACACCTACCTGAAGCGACAGTCTCAGGCCCATGCCGGGCGCTGGGTCACGGTCGAGGACGTCCGCGACCTGCTCGTCGGCAGCGTGAGGTGAGGCGGACCCTTCACGCGCCGCCTGACGAAGGCGTGATCGGCACGTGCTTGATCCTCTAGCCGGTCGAGGATGTACGAAGCCGGCCCCGCCTATGGGGCAGGAACGGGCGATCGAACGGAAAACGGGGGTTTCGGAGCCATCTTCGGACGCGGATCGCGATGGGACGAACTCCCTCGGCCGGCCGACGATGAACCGGACGTCCACCATGTTCGAATAACCCGGCTCCTGATCGTCGTCGCGTGTCAGGAGTCTCCATACCATGCCGTCGAAGAGCGCCCGGCGCGCCGCTTTCCTCTTGGCCCTGCCGTTTCTCGGAGCCTGCTCGACGATCTCCCGGGACGTCGACGTCCTGGCGGTCTCGGTGCAGCCCGCCCCGCAGCCGCCCGTCGATCCACGGATCCTCGCCTATTACGGTCAAGTCGACGACGGCGCCTTCGTCATCCCGGCCATCGATCCGAAGATCGTCTCGCAGCGAAACATCCGGCAGGTCGTCGACTTCCCGACCCCCGAGCCCGTCGGCACGGTCGTCGTCGATCCGTACAACCACCATCTCTACCTCGTCATGGAAGGCGGGCAGGCGATGCGCTACGGCATCGGCGTCGGCAAGGCCGGCTTCGCTTTCGCCGGCACGGCGACGGTCGCCCGCAAGGCCTCCTGGCCGCGCTGGACGCCGACGCAGAACATGCTGAAGCGCGAGCCGGAACGGTTCGGTCCGCATGCCGGCGGTGTCGAAGGCGGTCTCGGCAACCCGCTCGGAGCCCGCGCCCTCTACCTCTACCGCGACGGTCGCGACACGCTCTACCGCATCCACGGGACGAACGAGCCCTGGACCATCGGCACATCGGTCTCGTCGGGCTGCATCCGCATGTTCAACCAGGACGCCATCGACATCGAGCAGCGTGTGCCGGTCGGATCCCGCGTCGTGGTGCTCGACGCGCCTTACGGATCACGGGCCATCGCCGGCATCGGATCCGACGCTCGTCCGCCGGTCGCATCGGCGACCGACGTCTGACGGAGCGTCCACGTCGTCCGCGAAGGCGACGAGTGGGGGCTCCTTCGTTCGGGCGTGTCCGGAGGTGACCGGGCTCGTCCTCACCATCCGACAGGCAGCATCGCGGACGGCGACGACCCGCCGTCCGCGTGTCGCGCCGGCCCGGGTGTCGACACCCGCACCGACGACCGATCCGTCACCTCGTCCGCGTCTCGCCTGCCGCGAGGGCTTCGATGACCCGGCACTCGGACACTCTCCCCCGACCACATTCGGCCACCATGCGCGACAGTTCCCCCCGTAGGCGGAGAAGGCGTGCGATCCGGCTCTCGACCGCGTCGAGCTGGTCCTGGGCAATCCGGCTCGCGCTCTCGCAGGACGCCTCCGGTCGTTCCTGCAAGGCCAGGAGCGCTCGTATGCTCGACAGGTCGAAGCCAAGCTCGCGGGCATGGCGGACGAAGCCCAGACGACGTGCGTCCGCTTCGTCGTACCTGCGACGACCGTTGGCCTGACGGGCAGGCTGGGGAAGTATCCCGACCCGCTCGTAGTAGCGGATCGTCTCGACGTGGACGCCCGACCGCTTCGAAAGGTCCCCGATCTGCATTTCAGCCTTGCTCCTGTAGCCGCTACAGGTCGTACCATGTCCAGCATGACAGACCGAACATCCACCACATGACGGCCGCCGCCGACATCCGCTACCACGTCACCGGCATGGACTGCCCGTCGTGTGCGGCCAAGATCGAAGAGGCCACGCGAAGGGTCGAGGGCGTCGTCGACGTCAAGGTTTCGCTCGCCTCGCAGACCATGTCGCTCGCGGTCGACGATCCATCGGCGCGGCTCCCCGCCGTCGAACAGGCGGTCACGAGCCTCGGGTATCGGCTGGCTCGCGTCGAGGGGCGGCAAGGCGACGACGAGACCCCCGACCTTTCCCATGTCACGCCCGCCTACAGGCGTGCCCTCTGGATCGTGGTCTTCCTCAACGTGGGCTACGGCATGGTGGAGATCGCCGGCAGCCTCCTCGCCGGGTCGCAGGCGCTGCAAGCCGACGCGCTCGACTTCGTCGGCGACGGTGCGATCTCCTTCCTGGGGCTGATCGCCATCGGCTGGGGGCTCGCGGCTCGTGCCAGGGCGGCGTTGCTGCAAGGCGTGTTCCTCGGTCTCCTCGGCCTCGGAGTGATCGGCTCGACGTTCTACCGGGTCTTCGTGGACCACGAGCCGCAGACCCTCCTGATGGGCGGCTTCGCGCTCGCGGCTTGCGCCGTCAACGTCGCCGCCGCGTCGGTTCTGATCCCGCATCGCGAAGGCGACGCCAACATGCGTGCGGTCTGGCTGTTCTCGCGCAACGACGCCCTCGGAAATCTCGCCGTCGTCCTTGCCGCCGTCGCCGTCTGGTGGCTCCAAAGCCCCTGGCCGGATCTGGTCGTCGCCTTCGTGGTGGCGAGCCTGTTCCTGCATGGAGCCTGGTCGATCGTCCACGATGCGCGACAGGATCTCGCACGGGCGAGGCGCGCTTGAAGACCCTTTCGTGCACGATCGTCGTACTGGCCGGCGCGGCGCTCGACCTGGCCTTGAAGGCGTGGGCGCGAGCCGGTCTCGAACCTTACGGCCCCTCGACCGACTTCCTGCCGTTCCTTTCCCTGCGTCTGACCTTCAACGAGGGCATCTCGTTCAGCCTGTTCTCGGCCGACCATGGAACGGGCAGGCTGGCCCTGCTCGCGGTCACGGGACTGCTGACGACAGCGTTGGCGGCCTGGGCCTACCGGATGCCGCATGGGGGCGCCCGTGCCGCGCTCTCGCTTGCGATCGCCGGAGCTTCGGCCAATCTCGTCGACCGAGCCGCCAATGGCGCGGTGACCGACTACCTCGATCTCCACTTCGGGGATTGGCATCCGTTCGTCTTCAATCTGGCCGACGTATACATCACCGTCGGCGCCGTGCTTTTCCTGTTCTCGAGGCGGTCCGGCGGCCCCGGGGCTCCCAGGCCCGGCGACGCGATTTCGTGACCGCGTCCGGTCGACCGGCCGGTCCGCGTCGTCCGATCGGTCATGCCGGTCGGTGCGCGTCGGCGGATCGGGACGCGAACCACCATCTGTCCCCTTCGTCGGGACGCGCCGACCGACGAGAGGCCTGCCGGGGTCGGAGCTACGTCCGTCATGCGCCACATCGGGCGTCGTGACGGCGTCCGGGAGGCCGCTGGAACGATCGCGAACCCGTGATCGATTATTCGCTTGCTCCTCTAGCCGCTCGAGGATGTAGCGAGAACGGCGACACACGAGGATCCGTCCCATGAGCGCTACTCTCGATCGTTCCCGCTACAGCGTCGCCGACATGGATTGCGCGTCCTGCGCATCCAAGATCGACAAGGCCGTGCGCGGGCTACCAGGCGTCGAGGACGTGTCCGTCTCCGTTTCCACCGGATCGATGACGGTGATGCACGGGGCGGCGTTCGACGAAGAAGCTATGACCTCGCGGGTCCGCGCCCTCGGTCACGTCGTCCGACCGATCCCGCAGCCGACCCGGGCGACGCACGACGGCGACGGGGACGGGGACGGCTCCGCGCATGTCCATGGTTCCGGTCGCGACGCAGGTCACCACCACGGACACGAACACGACCACGCCGAGGGCGGACCCGACGGCGTCGGTGCGCCGACGGGACCGACGCGTTCCCGCTACCGCGTCGGCGGCATGGACTGCGCCTCCTGCGCGGCGAAGGTCGACACGGCCGTCCGCAGGCTGCCGGGTGTCGAGGACGTTTCGGTCTCGGCCTCGACCGAGACGATGACCGTCGTCCACGGACCCGATCTCGATCCCGTCGCCCTGGAACGACAGGTCAGGAACCTCGGCTACGGCTTCGCGCCGGCACCGCAGAGGCCGACCGGCGGCCGGGCTGCGACGGGGCCGAGGGGACCGACTTCCGAGACGCACGGGTACGCGGGGCACGATCGTCCGGGCGGCATCCAGGATGCCGCGTCCTCCGGACACCTGCATTCCCATGCGGAGGAGGCGGGCGGCGCCGCCTGGTGGAAGACCCGCAAGGCCCGCCTGACCGCCGCCTGCGGCGTCGCGCTCGTCGCCGCATACCTGGTCGGGCATCTCTTCCCGCAGGTCGAGGAGCTTGCATTCCTCCTCGCCCTCGCGGTCGGCCTCGTGCCGGTGGGATGGCGGGCGATCACGGCGGCGCGTTACGGCACGCCCTTCTCGATCGAGACGCTTATGACCATCGCCGCGGTCGGCGCCGTCGTCATCGGCGCGCAGGAGGAGGCGGCCGCCGTCGTCTTCCTGTTCCTCGTCGGCGAGATGCTGGAAGGTGTCGCCGCCGGCCGTGCGCGCCGGAGCATCCAGGGCCTCACCTCGCTCGTGCCGAAGACGGCCCTCGTCGAGGCGGACGGCGAGACACGCGAGGTCCCCGCCGAGAGCCTTGCCGTGGGAGTCACGATCCTCGTGCGTCCGGGCGACCGGATCGCCGCCGACGGCACGATCGTCGAGGGCTCCGGCGCCGTCGACGAGGCGCCGGTGACGGGCGAGAGCGTGCCGAAGCGCAAGGCGAGCGGCGACTCGGTCTTCGCCGGCACGATCAACACCGACGGCGTCCTGCGCGTGAAGGTGACGGCGGCCGCGGCCGACAACACCATCGCCCGGGTCGTGCGCCTCGTGGAGGAGGCGCAGGAGGCGAAGTCGCCGACGGAACGCTTCATCGACCGCTTCTCCAAGGTCTACACCCCCGCCGTCCTCGTGGTCGGCGCGCTCGTGGCCGTCGTGCCGCCGCTCCTGTTCGGCGGAGCCTGGGGCGAGTGGGTCTACAAAGGGCTGGCGATCCTTCTCATCGGCTGCCCCTGCGCACTCGTGATTTCGACGCCGGCCGCCATCGCGGCGGGTCTCTCGGCCGGCGCCCGGCGCGGGCTCCTGATGAAGGGCGGCGTCGTCCTCGAAGGCCTCAGCCGGATCACCGCCGTCGCGCTCGACAAGACCGGTACGATCACCGAGGGCAAGCCCAAGGTGACGGACGTCGTGGCCGCGGGCCGGTCCGAGCGCGACGTGCTCTCCATGGCCGCCGCCCTCGAACGTGGATCGAGCCACCCGCTCGCGCTCGCGATCCTCGACAGGGCCAAGGCGGATGGTGCGCCCGTGCCGCCTGCCTTCGACGCGCAGGCGATCGCGGGCGAGGGCGTGTCGGGCAGCGTCGGCGGGTTGAAGGCCTTCCTCGGATCGCCCCAGGCGGTGGCGCGTCGGACATCCATCGCCGATTTCGAGCCGCGGATCTCGATCTTGAACGACGAAGGCAAGACGGTGTCGATCCTTCTCGCCGGCGAAGGGGTGGCAGGGCTCCTCGCCATCCGCGACGAGCCGCGGGCCGACGCCGCCGCCGGGCTCTCCGCCCTCAAGGAGGACGGCATCCACGCCGTGATGCTGACCGGCGACAACCGCCGCACCGCGCAGGCCATCGCCGGCAGCCTCGGGATCGAGGCCCAGGCCGAACTCCTGCCGCAGGACAAGCAGCGGATCGTGAAGGAGCTGCAGGGTCGTGGCTTCGTCGTCGCGAAGGTCGGCGACGGCATCAACGACGCGCCGGCACTGGCTGCGGCCGACGTCGGCATCGCCATGGGCGGAGGTACGGACGTCGCGTTGGAAACGGCGGACGCGGCGGTGCTCCACGGCCGGATGCGCGACGTCCCCGACATGATCGCGCTCGCCAAGAGCACGATGGGCAACATCCGCCAGAACATCACCATCGCGCTCGGGCTGAAGGCCGTGTTCCTCGTGACGACCGTGATCGGCGTCACCGGCCTCTGGCCCGCGATCCTCGCCGACACCGGCGCGACGGTCCTCGTCACCGCCAACGCCATGCGGCTCCTCGGGTGGAAGCCGCGATGACCGGACCGATCGACCTCGTTCTCATCTACGCTCCCCTGGTCATCCTCGGGACGACGTGCCTCTGGCTCCTGGTCGCGACGCGCCGCACCTCCGCCGCCATCGGTCGGAACGCTTACGGTTTCGGTGGAACGCCCCGCCAGCGCCTCGCACAGATCCTGTTCCGGCTTGCGGTCGCCGGTGGCCTCGCGGCCGTCGCGTGCCACGCGGCAGGTTTGTCGTGGTTCGCGGTCCGGCCGCTCGACGGAGAGACGCTGGGGCTCCAGCTCGTCGGCGTCGTGGTGGCTCTCGCGGGGCAGGGGCTGACGATCTACGCGCAAGGCGACATGGGACGCCGCTGGCGCGTCGGCGTCCCGGACGTGGCGCCCGACCGGCTGGTGACGACGGGGCTCTTCGAGTTCTCGCGCAATCCCGTCTTCCTCGGGATGCTGGCGATGGCGGCGGGGCTCGCCGTCGCGGTGCCGTCGCCGCTGATGATCGCCTGCGCCCTGGCATTCTGGGTGGCCTGCGAACTTCAGGTACGCGACGAGGAGATCTTCCTCGAGAGCGCCTTCGGCCAGGACTACCGCGACTACAAGCACGCCGTGAGGCGCTGGATATGACATTTGGAAAGGACGCGACGATGATCGGCAAGCTCGGGGCCACGACGGTGGCCATCCTCCTGTCGGGCTCCGTCATGGCGGCCGCCGCCGAGCGGGTGGAGGTGTTCTCGACGTCCGGCTGCGGCTGCTGCATCGGCTGGATCCGACATCTCGAGGAGGCCGGCTTCGAGGTGACGAACGAGAACCTCGCCATGGCCGACCTCTACGCGAAGAAGACCGGCGCCGGTCTGAAGCCGGGTCAGACCTCGTGCCACACGGGCTTCGTCGGCGGCTACGTCGTCGAAGGTCATGTTCCCGCCACGCAGGTGAAACGCCTGCTCGCCGAGAAGCCGGACGCGGTCGGAATCACCGTGCCCGACATGCCGGCCGGCTCTCCCGGAATGGGAGAGAGCGACGAGCCCTACGAGGTGCTGCTCGTGGCCCGGGATGGCTCGACCTCGGTGTTCGCGCGTTATCCGCTCGCCGAGGATGCATCCCGATGAGGGTCGCCTTCGCCGTGACGGTGTCTCTCTGCCTGACGGCGGCGGCATCCGCGCACGACTTCAAGGTCGGCGACCTCGTCGTTGCCCATCCCTGGTTGCGGGCGACGCCGCCAGGGGCGAAGATCGGGGCCGGCTACGTCGCCGTCACGAACACCGGCACGGAGCCCGACCGGCTGATCGGCGGCTCGACCGCCGTGTCACAGGGTTTCGAGCTGCACGAGTCGCAGGTGACCGACGGCGTGGCGCGCATGCGGCCGCTCGAGGAGGGTCTCGAGATCGCGCCCGGCCAGACCGTCACGCTCGCACCCGGCGGTACCCACGCCATGCTGACCGGCTTGTCCGCGCCCATCCGCCAGGGGGAGCCGTTCAAGGGAACCCTGGTGTTCGAGAAGGCCGGCCCCGTCGAGGTCGAGTTCGCCGTGGAAGGCTTCGGTGCGGCTCCCGAGCCGGAGGGTGACCACGGAGGACATGGCGGATGACGCTGCGCACGATCCGCCGCGTCGCCTGGCTCGGCGTCGCGGTCCTCTGCCTGGTGGTCGGCGTCGTCGCCGGAACGAGCATCCTCCAGGCCACGAAGCCGGAGCCGGACCTTCTCGCGACGTCGACCCGGGCCATCGCGATCGGCAGCGAGTTCTCGCTCGTCGATCCGGAAGGGCGCATCCGGACGTGGAGCGAGTTCCGCGGCCGTCCGGTCGCGCTCTTCTTCGGCTTCACGAACTGTCCCGATATCTGCCCGACTACGCTCGGTGAGCTGTCCGTCCATCTGGCGGGCCTCGGATCGCGGGGGGACGAGCTGTCGGTGGTCCTGATCTCGGCCGATCCCGCCCGCGACACGCCCCAGGCGCTCGCCGCCTACCTGCAGTCCTTCGATCCCCGCATCGTGGGGCTGACCGGCAGCGAGGAGGCCGTCGCGAAGACGTTCTCGGACTTCAACGCCTTCCGCAAGGTCGTGCCGCTGGAAGGGGGCGACTACACCGTCGACCACACGGCGGGCGTCTTCCTCTTCGACCGCGAGGGCGGCTTCGCCGGAACGCTCGACCTTCACGAAAGCCAGGAGGTCCAGCGTGCCAAGCTCGAACGCCTGCTCGACGCCTGAACCCTGCGCACGACGCACGATCACCACCAGGATGCACCGCCCATGAAGCGCCTCTCTCTTCGCTCGTCCCTTGTCGTTCTGTCCCTGACGCTTCTCGCGGGCTGTGCGACATCCGGATCCGACGAAGCCGCCACGGCCTATGCGGAGGCGACGCGGCCCGTCTCCGCGTTGATGGGAGACCAGGCGTCGAGCGACCTCTACTACATCGAGTTCCGCGCCCGTTCGGCGGAAAGCTACGGCCACACCTTCGCGATGTTCGGAAAGCGCGACAGGGCCGGCAACATCCTGACCCGGGAAGTCGCGGGCCTGCACCCGGCGTCCACCAGCGACGTGCCGTACGTCCTCGGTCATCTCGTCCCCGTGCCCTCCGAAACCGGGCCGAGCGACGGCGACCTGGAGGACCAGTACATGACCGCGAACTGGCGGATCGACCTGGACAAGGCCCAGTACGACGACACGATCGCCTACATCCGTCAGCTCCAGGCCAACTCTCCGGTCTGGCACGCGGTCTGGGCGAACTGCTCGGGCTTCGTCGGCAAGATCGCCCGCCACATGGGGTACCGGGCGCCGAGCCCGATGCTGTTCCCCGAGAACTACATCAACACCCTCAAGGAGATGAACACCTGAGACCGGCGGGCGGGGAGGGTGCGGTGACGACGTCGCGACTCGTTTCGGTGGACGCCCTGCGCGGTCTCGCGATCCTCGGCGTCGTCGCCTATCACCTCGTGTGGAACCTCGCCTTCTTCGGCCTGGTGCCCGAAGAGTGGGCCATCGGTACGTCCGTGATCGTCGTCGCCCGCCTGGGCGCCGGGCTCTTCCTGTTCCTCGTCGGGGTCGGCCTCGTGCTGGCCCACGGCGAGCGTGTCCGACCTAAGGCGTTCGCCATCCGCCTCGTTGCCATCATCGCCGCCGCCGTCTCGATCTCCGTCGTGACATACGTCCTCTTCCCCGACAGGTTCATCTACTTCGGCATCCTGCACTGCATCGCTGCCGCCTCGCTCGTCGGCATCGTCTTCGTGCGCCTGCCCTCCGGGGCGGCCCTGCTCGGATCCCTCGTGCTGGGAGTAACGCCGTTCCTCGTTTCGACCGAAGCGTTCGACACGAGGACGCTCGCGTGGACCGGCTTCGCCGAGACGGCTCCGTCCTCGCACGACTTCTTCCCCTTGCTGCCTTGGGCCGGCGTGACGCTCGCCGGAGTGGGCATCGCCTCGTCACTCCGAGGACGAAGTGCCCGCGCCCGCTCTGCCAAGCCTCCCGGCCCGACGATCCGCGCTCTGGCTTGGGCCGGGCGTCGGACGCTGGCCATCTACCTCCTGCACCAGCCGATCCTCTTCGGCGCGGTCGCCGCCGCGGCCCGCCTGGCGCGCTGATCCTCACCTCAACCGTCGACGGAGCCACCCCATGCGCAACTTGCCATCCTTCCGCATCGCCCGGTCCTCGTTCGCGACCGGGGCGGTCCTCCTCGTCGTCGGCAGTCTCGGCGGATTTTCGGACTCCGACATCCGGGCGGCCGCCGAAGGGACGACCGCGCCCACCGTGGCCGGGGATGGCCGTCCTCCGGTCGTCGCGCCCGAGCCCGAAGGCTCGGTCGACGTCGCCAAGCTGATGCAGCCGCACGGCGTCGAGGATCGCGTCGTCGGCGACCCGGATGCTCCGGTCACCATCGTCGAGTACGCCTCGATGACCTGCGACCACTGCGCCCGGTTCCACAACGAGTCCCTTCCGACGATCAAGCGCGACTACATCGACACCGGCAAGGTGAAGATGATCATCCGCGAGTTCCCGTTCGATCCGGTCGCGCTCGCCGCCTTCATGCTCGCCCGGTGCGCGCCGAACGACAACCGCGAGAAGATGATCGAGGTGCTGTTCTCTCAGGGCGAGACCTGGGCACACGCGGACAATCCCTCCGAGAAGCTTCTCGGCATCTCCAAGCTCGCGGGCTTCACGGACGAGTCGTTCAAGGCGTGCCTGTCCGACAAGGAGATGCAGAAACGGATCGTGGAGACCAAGGAGCGCGGGCAGTTCACGTTCGGCGTCGACTCGACGCCCACCTTCTTCATCCAGGGCGACAAGTACCGCGGCGCACTGCCTGCCGGCGAGATGGCCGCGGTGCTCGACAAGTACGTCGCCGCGGCCGACTGAGGCGGCTGGAAGAGGGAAGGACGCAATCATGGCCGGTCATCGTCACGATCACGGAGCCGGAGCAGGCGACCGGCGCGTCCTCTGGGCCGTCGTCGTCAACGTTCTCCTCACCTTCGCCCAGATCGTCGGCGGCGTCGTCTCGGGTAGCCTGTCGCTGATCGCCGACGCGATCCACAACTTCAGCGACGCGGCCTCTCTGATCATCGCCTTCGGAGCACGCCGGATCGCCCGTCGACCGGCGGACGAGACGATGACCTTCGGCTACGTGCGTGCGGAGATCGTCGCGGCGCTCATCAACTACACGACGCTGATCGTCATCGGCCTCTACCTCGTCTACGAGGCCGTCATGCGGTTCTTCGAGCCCCAGGAGATCGCTGGCTGGACGGTCGTGGTGGTCGCGGGCATAGCCCTCGTCGTCGACGTCGTGACGGCCATCCTGACATACGCCTTGTCGAAGGAGAGCATGAACATCCGGGCTGCCTTCCTCCACAACGTGGCTGACGCGCTCGGGTCCGTCGGCGTGATCGTCGCCGGCTCGCTGATCCTTCTCTTCGGCTGGCAGTGGATCGATCCGGTCGTCACGCTGATGATCGCCGGATACATCCTGTGGCAGGCCTTCTCGGAGATCGGCGGTTCGATCCGGATGCTCATGCTCGGTACGCCTCATGGCGTCGACGTGACCCGCCTCGCCGAGCGGATGAGGACCATCGAAGGGGTCGAGAGCATCCACCACGTCCACGTCTTCGCCATCGACGAGGAGACGACGGCGGTGGAGGCACATGTCGTCTCGTCGGCCACGACCGGCCCCGCGGCTGCGGCGGTCCGGAGCGGGATCCGCGCTCTTGCGCGGGAGGAGTTCGGCATCGCGCACGCCACGCTGGAGCTGGAAGAACCGGATGACGCCTGTTCCGGACCTGCCGCCGGGATCCTCGCTCACGGCGCGCACGACCCATCCGACACGTCGCCGGAACGGTTTGTCACGCGGACGCCGTCCTCCCATGCTTAACGGCTTCTTGACGAGGTCGGACGTATCCTCGGGGGAAGGTGCGCGATCCGCGTGCGGCTCCGTTCCCGCCGCGATCCTCGACGCTCGCCATCGACAGCCTATGGAAGACCAGACGTGCTGCGAAGACTGAAGTCCGCCCTCTCGGCCGTCGCCCTGACCCTGGTGCTCGGCGGCTGCGTCAACGTCATGGACGATGTCCTCGATCCGGCGCCGCACCTCCAGCCGATCCCGGCGGCGCTCATGGCGCAGATGCGGGCCAAAGGCATGACGCCGTCGAGTCCGATCCTGGTGCGCGTCTTCAAGCAGGAAAGCGAGTTGGAGGTCTGGAAGCAGGCGGCCGGCGGCCGCTACGAGCTGCTGAAGACCTATCCGATGTGCCGCTGGTCGGGAAAGCTCGGACCCAAGGTCAAGGAGGGCGACCGGCAGGCGCCGGAAGGCTTCTACACGGTGACGGCCGGCCTCCTGAACCCGAAGTCCCAGTACTACCTGTCCTTCAACCTCGGCTATCCGAACCGCTTGGAGCGGGCACTCGGGCACACCGGCGATTCGCTGATGGTGCACGGCGCCTGCGCCTCCGTCGGCTGCTTCGCCATGACGGACGAGGCGATGGGCGAGATCTACGCCCTGGCGCGGGACGCGCTGGCGGGCGAGAAGAAGTCCTTCCAGGTGCAGGCCTTCCCGTTCCGGATGACACCGGAGAACATGGCGCGCTACCGCTCCGACCCGAACATCGCGTTCTGGCGGAACCTGAAGGAAGGCTACGACGCGTTCCGCATCCGGCGCCAGGAGCCGAAGATCTCCTCCTGCGGACGGCGCTACGTCTTCGACGTGCCCGACGAGATCGCCAAGACGCTCGACCCGCTGGCGGAATGCCCGCCCTCGGTGACGGGCGGGACACCCGATCTTCTCGCCGTCAGCGCGGCCGACGAGGAAGCCGTGAAGGCGATCCTGTCGACCCGCCAGCCCTCGAAACCCGTCGCCTACGTCGACGGCGGCATGCATCCGAGCTACCTCCAGACCCTGCGCAAGCTCGGTCCCGAAGGCCTCGCCCGGGCCTCCTCCATGAAACGCGTCCCGATCAGTCGCCCGGACGTGCTTCTCGGGGCCGCTTCGTCTGACGCTCGCTGAAGCGCCGAAGCGCGCCTTCAAGTCCGACCGTCGACGATCGGAATGGCTTCGAAGGGAGCATGGCGTCCCGATCGTCGTCCGCATCCCGAGGATCGGAACGCAGGACCGTCGCGCTTGACGTACGGAACAACTCGTTTGGACGAGACGGTCCACCTCGACAGCCGTAATCGGCTGGCCGATACCTGCGGGATGGCGGCGGTGTCCGGATAACCCCGGAGCACCACCCTGCAAGTTCAACGCTATTGGGCGGGAGTGTCCTGCCCGGTCTGCTGAGCGGGCTCCTCTTCGGCCGGAGAAGCGCCTGCCGTCTCGGCATCCGTTCCACTCGGCCCGGAGCCGGCGCCGGCCGCTCCAGTGCTCGCCTCGGCTCCGGCCGCTCGGGGCAGGCCGGCCGCGTGCGCCATGACGTGGTAGATGAGGTTCTGCTCCACGACGCCGTGGAAGGCGTGGGCCGACGGACCCCATGCGAAGACCGCCACGTCGTCGCCGCCGTGGGTCTCCGAGGACAAGGGTACCAGGGACTGCTGCTTGAAGTCGACCGCCTTCGTGTCGACGCCGGTCAGGTCGGGACGTGTCACGGCTTCCGCTTCCGTGCCTTCCTGAGCATCCTCGGGCAGGGCGGGCATGACGCTTCCCGGACCGTTCGAGTAGCTCAAGGTCGTGTACGGCTTGCCGTCCTTCGCCATCGAGGTCTCGCCCTCGACATCGACGACGAGCCCCAGCAGCTCGTTGCCGCGCCTCGGATAGCCGTTGATGTTCATGGTGTGGCTGTGGTCGGCCGTGACGACGATGAGCGTGTCCTCGCGCTCCGTCATCTCCAGCGCCTGCTTGATCGCCGCGTCGAAGGCGACCATGTCCTCCATGGCACGGGCGGCGTTGCCGTCGTGGTGCGCATGGTCCACCCGCCCTGCCTCGACGAGCAGGACGAAACCGTCCTCGTCCTGCTGCAGACGCGTGATGGCCTTCTGCGTCAGCTCCGCCAGCGAAGGCTCGCCGCCCTTGTCGGCTCCTCGATCCGCCTCGTACTTCATGTGGCTGCCCTCGAAGAGGCCGAGCACCTTGGCGCCGGAGGCGAGATCGACGGCGTTGAGGCCTTCGGTGTTCCACACGAAGCGATGGTTGTTGCTCTTGCGGGTCCAATCTTCGGTGAGGTTGCGACCGTCGCCGCGCCGGCCGGTCTTTCCCTCGTCCTCCGGATCGGCGACCGAGGCCGGCAGGAAGTAGCTGCGCCCGCCACCGAGCGCGATCTCGAAGCCGTCGCCGAAGGGCCAGCTCACGAGCTGGTCGGCGATGTCCTTGCAGGCGCCGCCGGGCGTGCCGCCGTTGTCGGCGAGCGACTTGTCGTCTTCCCAGTCGCGATTGGGAACATGCGCGTAGGTGGCGGCCGGGGTCGCATGGGTGATGCGGGCCGTCGACACGATCCCCGTGGCAAGTCCCGCGTCCTCGGCCATCTCGAAGATGGTCTTCACCTCGTGCCCCTGCGCGGCCGCGCAGTCGCCCACGGGAACGGTCTGGTCGACGCCGATGACGTCGTTGCGGGTCTTCACGCCTGTCGTCATCGCGACGGCGGTCGGCGCCGAGTCCGCGACCTGAGCGTCGTGGGTATAGGTCTTCACGAGCGCCGAGTAGGGGAAGGTGTCCATGGCGAGGTTGTTGGACTCGCCGTCGACGCCCCGCTTCTGGCCCTCGTAGATGCGTCCGGCCGTGATGGTCGGGATGCTCATGCCGTCGGCCACGAACAGGATGACGTTCTTGGCGGGGCCGGTGATCGGCTGCGTGTTCAGGCGGCTCTGCAGGTCGCCGGCCGCTGCCTGGAAGTAGCTGTCGTTCTGCTGGGGCGGGGCGGCATCCTGCCCGTTCGCGCCAGCCGTCATCGTCAAGGTCGAAGTACCCAGCAGAAGCAGTCCCGCCATGCGGTGCATGTCCAATCCTCCCAGAATGGATCGGGCCGGCCCCTCGGGACGACCCTAGGCCGGTCGTGCGGCTCTCGTGTCGACCTCCGATGACCTAGGATCGACACGACTCCTGGGAACGGCAACTGTCCCCTTGCGAGATGCGGCTACGGAAAGAACCTGACCGCCACTCGTCATCTGCATCGACGATTCCTCCGAGGCGTAGAGAACTCGCGATGGAGCAGCGACACCTGAAGGCCTGAGGTACTCGCTGATGCCCGCGGCCGGTTCGCAACGGTCGGTATCGTCACGCTCCACAGGATGACACGCGGATCGGCGTGCAAGTTCGCCGCGGATTCACCACCGGACCGGCAAGGCTCGGATCGACGCGCAGCGAAAGGCCTTCAGGCCGTCCGCGGTGCAAACAGGATGACCGCCATCCCCAAGAGACAGATGGCGGCGCCGGTCAGATCCCAGCGGTCGGGTCGGAAGCCCTCTACGCTCCACAGCCACATGATCGATGCCGCGATGTAGACTCCGCCGTAGGCTGCATAGGCACGGCCTGCCGCGTCCGACTCCACGAAGGTCAGCGCGTACGCGAAGACGATCAGCGCGACGATGCCCGGTGCCAACCACCAGACGCTCTTGTCCAGTCGTACATGTGCCCAGAACGCGAAGCAGCCGACGATCTCGGCGAGCGCTGCGACGACGTAGGCTGCGGCGGTCTGCAATGTCGTCTCCGGGGCTCCTGCCGATGGCTTCGCTTAGCCTGGCGGCTGCCGGATGCCCAGCCCTGACCGTGTCTGCCACGGGGAGCGTCGTGGAAGATGCCCGAAGTCCGCGGTGACACCCCGACCCGGCGCTACGGGTCGACCATCCGATCCGACGCCGTCCATCTCGGCGGACCGGCGGGTCAATCGAGAGGATACATGATCTCGTCCAGCCGGGAGATCGCCCGGCGCACGACGCTGCCGGCGGCGCCCTTCGGGTCGCTCTCGCAGATCGTCAGGCAGGTTGCCGCGAGCTTCAGGATCTCGGTCGCGCGTTCCGCCGGACCGTCCGGGTGAGCCTGGAGGCAACGACCCACGTCGAGGGCGTCCGCCAGGGAGGCGACCTCGAAAGTCGCGCCGGCGAGGATCGACGCCAGCAGCGTGTCGCACCAGGCGCCGTTGCGTTTGAACGCGCTGCGCTTCCCTTCGAGCGAGTCCAGGAACAGCTTCTTGCGACGGGGTGGCGCCGTGGTCGCCTCGATGAAGGACCTGGCGCCCGACAGATCCATTCCCGCCTTGGAGGCGAACATCCGGAAGGGCAGCCATTCCCCGGCGCAGCCGTCGACGACGAACCCGAAGTAGCCCTCGGGATTTCGGACGTCGTCCTGCCGCAGGAAGGCTTCCAACACGTCCTTTCGGGAGATCGCTCCCTTGAAGACGGCCGGCTGCGCCGCCCCGACCTGAACCTCTCCGACGAGACGCAGCGCGGGTGCGCCCGAAACTTCGTCGAACTCGCCTTCCTTGATCAGCGCGATGCCGGCGAGCACCTTCTCGTCGATGTGCAGCGACACGCGCCCGTCGGAAAGGATCCCCTCGGTCAGGTCCGCGATCATGGCCCGCTTCGGTCCCAGCGCCAGCAGGCGCTCGACCATCGGGAGGATCTGCTCGCGGGCGGCGGCGTCGCGACGGTCGAGGATGGCCCGAAGGTCGCTGTACTTGATGCGCTGCGAACGGCCCGGATAGCGGTAGAAGATGTCTCCTTCGCGGAGATCGCCGTCCAGGGTGGTGCGTGCGATCACGGGGCCGCCCGGGTGAGGGCGGACATGGATGACTCCGACGCGCTTGCCGCCGACGTCGAACGAGCGGTGGGTGAAGTCCGGCGTCGGGTCGAAGGCGCTTCGGACCGCCTCCGAGAACCTCGCCGCGTCGGCCTTGTCGAACTCGTCGTTGTCGAGGCCGACGATCTCGTGCGTCTCGTCGTCGACACCGAAGAGGATGTAGCCGCCGCGATTGTTGGCGAGGGCCGCCATGGCCCTCAGCCACTTGTGGGAGTGCCTGAAGCCGAAGCCCTTCTTGCACTCGTGCATGTCGGATTCTCCGGCATGGAGAAACCGGGACCCGGTGGCGCGCTCGCCGAACATCCGCAGGATGGTGCCGTCGGCGAGAGGACCGTCGTCGGCGGTCGCTTCCCGGGCTGGCCCAGCTCCGCCCGGCGTCGTGCTTCGGCTCGCCAGGAAGACGTCGAGAACCGCGTCCGCCGCCGCCGGGATGTCCGCCGAGTTGCTGTAGGTTCCCTTGGCGATCGTTGAGATGCGGCCGGTGTTCACCGCACGGTCGGGACGGTTGAACAGGAACTGGATGTCCTTGTTGCGCATCCCCCTGGCGTCGAGCGCCTTGATGAGCGCGATCTCGTAGTCGGTGATCGACCTCCTCGGCATGCGTCCCCCTTTCGCCGTCTCAGACGAGGGTCGCGGCCGGGGGCCGGAAGCGCAAGCGGGTCCGCGGACATGTCCGCAGGTTTCGGACGCAGCCGTCCGCGGGCGTCCGCGGCCCGCGAGGACCGGAGGGTCGCGCCTTCACGGGACGCGACCTCAGTGCGAGCGCGCTCCGAGGACGAAGTCGAACAACAGCTTGACGTTCAGGAGCGCGATCGTGACCGCGATCACCAGCGCGAGGGCCGACAACCAGCGCGGTGCGACGAGGGCGCCCATCTTCGAGCGGCTCATGGTGAACATGACCAGCGGGAAGACGGCGAAGGAAAGCTGCAGGCTGAGGACCACCTGCGTCAGCACCAGGAGCTGCGCGGTGCCGGAGTCGCCGAACCAGATCGTCACGGAAGCCGCCGGGACGATGGCGATGATCCGCGTGATCAGGCGCCGGAGCCACGGCGCGAGCCTGATCTCGAGGAAACCCTCCATGACGATCTGCCCGGCCATGGTGGCCGTGACGGTCGAATTGATGCCGCAGCAGAGCAGTGCCACGCCGAACAGGGTCGGGGCGATGGCCGCGCCCAAGATCGGCGCAAGGAGGCTGTGCGCCTCGCCGAGTTCGGCGATCTCCACACGTCCGGTGGTGTGGAAGGCTCCCGCCGCCAGGATCAGGATCGAGGCGTTGACGAGGAGAGCGAAGCAGAGCGCCACGGTCGAGTCGAGGGTCGCGAAGCGGAGCGCCTCTCGCTTCTCGGGGAGGGACGTCCCGTAGTTGCGGGTCTGCACGATGCCGGAGTGGAGGTAGAGGTTGTGGGGCATCACCGTCGCGCCGAGGATGCCGAGGGCCAGATACAGCATGTCGGGATTGGTGACGATCTGCGTGGTGGGAGCGAAGCCGGCGATCACGGCTCCCCACTCCGGATCGACCATGGCGATCTGCACCGCGAAGCACACCGCGATGACGCCGAGAAGGGTCACGATCAACGCTTCGACCCAGCGGAAGCCGAGCCTCTGCAGCCAGAGGATCAGGAAGACGTCGACCGCCGTCACGAGGACGCCGATCTCGAGGGGGATCCCGAACAGGAGGTTCAGGCCGATCGCCGTGCCGATGACCTCCGCGATGTCGGTGGCGATGATGGCGATCTCCGCCAGGAACCAGAGCGGTAGGGCGACGTACGAAGGATAGGCGTCGCGGCAGGCCTGGGCGAGGTCGCGCCCGCTGGCGATGGCGAGGCGCGCACAGAGCGATTGCAGGACGATCGCCATGATGTTCGAGAGCAGCGCGACGAAGAGCAGCGTGTAGCCGAACGCCGAGCCGCCGGCGATCGAGGTCGCCCAGTTGCCGGGATCCATGTAGCCGACGGCGACGAGGTAGCCCGGGCCGAGGAACGCCGCGGCCTTGCGCCATGGCGGCCCTGAGCGCCTCACGTCGACCGTACGGTGCACGTCCAGGAGAGAGCCGTCGCCCCGATCACGGCGCCAACCGCCTTCGTCAGATTGGAATCCCGCTTCCGCCGTCATGACGACCCCCGATGTGAGATGACGAAGGATTGCTCTCGGCCGCCAGTTTTGTCCAGAGACAAACTTTGACGTAGAGGGTGATCCGATACATCCTCGAACAGGTCGGTCAGGAGGTCGGATTGACGGGAAGACGGGACGGCGAAGCGTCGATCGAAGCCGCGGCGGAGCGTTTCGCCCGCGTACGTGAAGCCAACAGGTCGGAGGTTGCGGAGGATTACGTCGAGATGATCGACGACCTCTTGGCGCAGCACGGCGAGGCCAGGTCGGCGGACCTCGCCGAACGTTTCGGCGTCTCGCCGGCGACCGTTGCGCGCACGATTCAGCGTCTCGCACGTGCCGGCCTGGTGGAAAGCCGCCCCTACCGTTCGATCTTCCTGACGCCCGAGGGCAAGCGGCTGGCGACGACCATCCGCCAGCGTCATCAGGTGGTTCTCGACTTCCTGCTGGCCATCGGCGTCGATCCGGCGGCTGCGGAGGCCGACGCGGAGGGCATCGAGCATCATGTCGGCGAGGGGACGCTGGAGGCGTTCCGCCGATTTCTCGACGCGTCCGGAAGAAGTGGCGTCTGAACCACGACGGCCATTCCGCGTCGATCGGACCGAGGTCCGGCCGACCCTTCAGCCTCTCCGCCCGTGTCCATCTCCCGAAATCGTGACGCATGGAGAGCCGTCTCGGGGTGGATGATCCCGGTTTTCCCTTGCTCCTCCAGCCGCTCGAGCATGTATCGCTCCGTCAGTGACCGGCCGGAGGATTCGTCATGCAGGAAGCACCGTCGACGATACGCTCGACAGATGCGCAAGGGGCGCCGTGGCCGCTCTCCGCCGCTTGGATCGTCTCGCTGGTTTCGACGCTCGGCGCTCTCTTCGTCGGCGAGGTCATGGGGCAGGTGCCCTGCGAACTGTGCTGGTACCAGCGGATCCTGATATTCCCGCTGGCGGTCGTGCTCGGCATAGCGGCCTTCAAAGGCGACCGGGGCGTGCGGGTCTACGTCGTGCCGCTTTCGGTCCTAGGCGCCGCCGTCGCCGGGTTCCACAGCCTCCTCTACGCAGGCCTCGTGCCGGAAAGCATCGAGCCGTGCGGACGCGGACCGTCGTGCGCGAGCGCGGACATGACGATCCTGGGCGGCCTGCCGCTGCCCTTCCTCTCGCTCGCGGGCTTCGTCGTCGTCGCTCTTCTCCTGACCCTTCCCCGCAAAGGATCCTCCGCATGAACCGCCGGTTCTTCGTGGCCTCGACCGCCGCCGTAGCCTTGTCCGTCTTCGCTGGCGCCGCCTTCTGGTACCGGTCGAGCCGGATCGGGCCGGCGCCGCTCGCCGCCGACGGCGACAGGCTGGTGCGTCCTCATTCGCCCGTGGTCGGCAGGAGCGACGCGCCGGTGACGCTGGTCGAGTTCTTCGACCCGTCCTGCGAGGCGTGCCGGGCATTCCATCCGATCCTCGGCGACATCCTGGGGCGTCACCCGGAGGATCTGCGGCTCGTCCTGCGCTACACCCCGTTGCACGAAGGGTCGGACGAGGCCGTCCGCATCCTCGAGGCTGCGCGGCGTCAGGAGAAGTTCGAGGTCGTCCTCGACGCGCTCTTCGAGCGTCAGCCCGAATGGGCCGTGCATGGCGCTCCCGACCTCGAGAAGGCTTGGGCCGTCGCCGGCGCGGCCGGACTGGACCTCGAGCGGGGCCGCCGCGACGCCGCTCTGCCCGAAGTCGAGGCGGTTCTGAAGCAGGACGTCGCGGATCTGGAGACGGTCGGGATCGAGCGGACGCCGACCTTCTTCGTGGACGGGCGGGAACCGGCGGAGTTCGGACCGCGTCCCCTCTACGAGTCGATCGTCGCGGCCATCGGAAGGAGCAGGGCGGCTTCCTGAGGAGTTCTTCTCCTCGGCTTCCTTCCGCGGCTTCCCCGCTTCTCCTCGTTCTCGGCTGAAACGGAGCTTGCAGGTCCCGACGGACGAGCCCCCGAGTGCGCTGCGCGCCTCGGGTCGGGCATGCGGCGGGCCTGTCGATCGGAGGCGCTCGTGACAACCGCGACGTCGGCGCGTTCGACGGTCCGCCGGACGATTGGTGCCGAAGCCCGACCCGAGGCGTGCCGGCCCGTAGCGATGTCGGCCTGATCCGACAGGGCAAAACATCCGCCCCTGCTCGGCACGTCCGCTCTCGTCGGCGAGAGCTGTCCGGTCCTCCGAACCAACGGCTTCACGCGGTACTTCGACACCTGTGCCGCGTCCACGTGCCCCAGCCCTGGACGGTCCTGGAACACCACGGCGACGGCGACCTCCGCCAGCTCGTCCGGCAGATGCCGGCGCTGACGAAGATGAACGTCGACGACGCCTCCTTCTCCGAAGGGGAGCCGATCACCCTCGGCTTCTCGCAGAAGGTCGGCGAGATCCTGCGCCACATCGGATCCGAGGTTCCGGTCCGGCCCCAGTACCGATTCACCATGTAGGATCCGGCGCTCGGCCGACGGGATCGAGACAAGTCGACGCGACGTCGGACGGTCACGGAACGCTTCGCCGCGCCCGGTGGGGTGTCACCGCCGCCACCACGGATGCGACATCGGCGGCGCAAGACCTTTCACCTGTCGCTCGTTCCACCGCCACGCAGGTGGTTGTGGATGTCGGTGGCGGCTACGGCTGCCTGTCCCCAGGCCACGGCAACCTGGTTCAGGCTGCTCGCCACGTCTCCGGCGGCCCAGAGACCGGGAACGCTTGCCCTCTGGTGCTGGTCGACGACGATCGCGTCGCAGGCGCCGTCCAGCTCGGCGCCGAGCTGTGCCGCGAGAGCGGACCGTGCCCGCGAGCCGAGCGCCGCGTAGATCGTGTCGTAGCGCAGTCGGTCACCGCCGATTGTCCGAACGATCATGCGTTCGTCGTCTTCGCGCACGAGCGCCGCCACTCTTCCTTCCACGACGCCTATGCCGTGGTTCGCCAGCTTTGCCTGATCTTCCGGCGACGAACACCGGGCGCCCTCTGTCAGGAGGAGGGTGACCCGGTCGCTGTAGGTCCGCATGAAGATCGCCTCAGCGACGGCGCCGGCCCCGTCGCCGAGGACGGCGATGTCGTTATCCATCGCCTCGAAGGCGTCGCACACCGGGCAGATCCGGATCAGACCCGCGGAGATCGCCGCCGCAAGGTCCGGCATGTCCGGCTCGTTGTCCTGGACGCCCGTGGCGAGAAGGACGGTACGGGCTCGCATGGTGGCTCGTTCCCCGTTCTCCGCGGCCACCAGGCACGCGAAGCCTTCGCTCTCCGCTTGGAGTGTGTCGACGTCGCCGACCCTCGGGACGATGCCGTAGACCGCCGCCTGCTCGTTGTGCCGTCGCAGGATGTCCGGGCCCGTGATCCCGTCCGCGAAGCCGGGAATGTTGTGGCTCATCGGGATCCTGGAAGCCCTGCTCGTTCCCGTGTCCACGACGACGACGCTGCGTCGGAAGCGGGAGAGGTAGACGGCGGCGGTCAGGCCGGCGGGGCCGGCTCCGACGATCAGGCAGTCGTATGTTCCGTCCAGCGACAAATGCTTGAGTTCCAACAGGTTGACGTCATCCGCCAATGCTTGCCACCTCCTTTGGTTCTCCCCGGTTCCCATAGCCGCCTCGGCGCCGGATACCTGCTGCTCCTGCGATGGACGATCGGTGCAGGCTCGATGTCATCGGCCTGCGCCGAAGGACCTCGCCCTTCTCGCGCAGGATGCCGCGGCGGAGCACGGGCAGGGGTGGAGGAAGCCGGTCGGCATCCGGTGGGACAGAAGGCTCGCTGCACACCAGATGGTGCGAGGCACGCCGCCGGACCGGTAGATCGTTTCGTGGCAGGGTTCGGTGATCACGGAACAGGCCTTTCGCAGGCGTCGAAAATCGGCCCTTGACCTTCCAATGATTGGAAGCACCATCTTGCGTTCCGACACCAGATCGGAGGCGCCGCCATGAATCGGATGATCGCCAGCAAGGATCTCGAACCGGCGGAACGGGTCCGCTCCTTCGAGATCGAAGGGATGAGTTGCGCGTCCTGCGTCGGACGGGTCGAACGGGCGATCCGGAACGTTCCCGGCGTCGAGGCGGCAGCCGTCAACCTCGCCACGGAACGGGCGGAGGTCACGTTCGGGTGGGACGCGGACGAAGCGTCCGTCGTCGCCGCCATCGAAGGGGCGGGATACGAGGTCCGCACCGCCAGCATGGAGATCGGCATCGAGGGCATGACCTGCGCCTCGTGCGTGCGAAGGGTCGAGCAGGCCCTGGCGGCCGTGCCCGGCGTGCGCTCGGTCGCAGTGAACCTGGCGACCGAGCGCGCCACGATATCTTCCGGCGGCTATGTCGATCCCGTTGGCCTGGAGGCGGCTGTCCGCAATGCCGGTTACGAGCCGCGGCGGCTGGAGGCGGGCGGGTCGTCCGGCGAGGAGCGCGCACTCGCCAAGGAGCGGGAACTCGCCGCCCTGAAGCGGGATCTCGTCCTCGCCGCCGTCCTGACGCTGCCCGTCTTCGTGCTGGAGATGGGCTCCCACCTGATCCCGGCCGTCCACATGTTCGTCATGGACACCGTTGGGATGCAGGAGAGCCGTCTCCTCCAGTTCGTCCTGACCACGCTCGTCCTGTTCGGGCCGGGGCGACGCTTCTTCGCGAAGGGCATCCCCGCGCTCGCACGTCTCGCACCGGACATGAACTCCCTCGTCGTGGTCGGCACCACCGCCGCCTGGACGTATTCGGTCGTCGCCACCTTCGCACCCGGACTGCTACCCGTCGGGGGAGACGCGATCTACTTCGAGGCCGCGGCGGTCATCGTCACCCTGATCCTGCTCGGCCGCTTCCTGGAGGCGCGGGCCAAGGGGCGGACCGGCGCGGCCATCGCCCGGCTCGTGGGGCTGAGGGCGAAGACGGCTCGCGTGCGACGGGACGGCCGCTTCGTCGAGGTGCCGCTCGAGGACGTCGTCGTGGGAGACCTGATCCAGGTCCGCCCGGGCGAGAAGCTCCCGGTCGACGGCACGGTGGTCGAAGGATCGTCCTTCGTCGACGAGTCGATGATCACCGGCGAACCGGTGCCGGTCGAGAAGGGCGTCGGCGCCGGTGTCGTCGGGGCGACGATGAACACGACGGGCAGCCTGACCCTCCGGGCCGAGAAGGTCGGCGGCGACACGATGCTCGCGCAGATCATCCGGATGGTCGAGGCGGCGCAGGGCGGCAAGCTGCCGATCCAGGCGCTCGTCGACCGGGTGACGCAGTGGTTCGTGCCGGCCGTCATGGCCGTCGCGGCCGTCACGTTCGTCGCCTGGCTCGTGTTCGGACCCGAGCCGGCCTTGTCCGCCGCCCTGGTGCATGCGGTCGCCGTCCTCATCATCGCCTGTCCCTGCGCCATGGGCCTGGCGACGCCGACCTCGATCATGGTCGGCACGGGAAGGGCGGCCGAACTCGGCGTGCTCTTCCGGAAAGGCGAAGCGCTCCAGACGCTCCGCGACGCGGACGTCGTGGCGCTCGACAAGACCGGCACTCTGACGCTCGGCAAGCCGGTGCTGACCGACCTCGTCGTCACCGACGGGTTCGCCGAGACCGAGGTCCTTTCGCTGCTGGCCGCCGTCGAGGCGCGCTCGGAACACCCCGTGGCCGCCGCCGTCGTCGCCGAAGCCGAACGTCGGAACGTGCCGGTCGCGGACGCCACAGGCTTCGAGGCCGATCCCGGCTTCGGCGTGCGGGCGCGAGTCGGAGGCCGCGAGGTCGTCGTCGGCGCCGACAGGATGATGGCGAAGCTCGGCATCGACGTCGCACGCTTCTCCGACGTGGCCGGCCGTCTCGGCGGCGAGGGCAAGTCGCCCCTCTACGCGGCCGTGGACGGGCGGGCGGCGGCGGTCGTCGCGGTGTCGGATCCGGTCAAGCCGACGACCCTGGAAGCGATTCGTGCGCTCCACGACATGGGCCTCGGCGTGGCGATGATCACCGGCGACAACCGCAGGACCGCCGAGGCGGTGGCGGCGTCGCTCGGCATCGACGAAGTGATCGCGGAGGTGCTGCCCGCCGGCAAGGTAGAGGCCGTGAAGCGGCTTCGGGAGGGTGGCCGCAAGGTCGCCTTCGTCGGCGACGGGATCAACGACGCGCCGGCCCTGGCGGAAGCGGACGTCGGATTGGCCGTCGGCACGGGTACGGACGTCGCGGTCGAGAGCGCCGATGTCGTCCTGGTCGCGGGCGACCTGAGGGCCGTCGCGAACGCCGTCGCCTTGTCGAAGGCGACGATCCGGAACATCAGGCAGAACCTCTTCTGGGCCTTCGCCTACAACGCCGCGCTGATCCCGGTGGCGGCGGGCCTTCTTCAGCCGTTCGGAGGCCCGACGCTCTCGCCGGCACTCGCCGCCGGCGCGATGGCCCTGTCAAGCGTCTTCGTCCTCGGCAACGCCATGCGTCTGAAGCGCTTCGCGGCGCCCGCACGCGAGCAGGCCCAAGGGTCGGCCGCCCCCGACGTGCCGGCGGCTGCATGACGGACCGCGGCGGTCGACTTCACGATCCTTCGGACGGCGGCCTACGCGTGTCGCCGTCCGCAACCCCGAGGAGATCCACGATGAACATCGGGCAGGCCGCGGAGGCGTCCGGCGTCAACGCCAAGATGATCCGCTACTACGAGAGCATCGGCCTCATCGCGCCCGCCGGGCGGACCGCGGCCGGTTACCGGGTCTACTCCGAGAGCGACGTCGCCACGCTGCGCTTCATCCGCCGCTCGCGGGACCTGAACTTCTCGGTGGAGCAGATGCAGGAGCTGCTCGCGCTTTGGCGGGACCGCGACCGGTCGAGCGCGGACGTCAAGCGCCTCGCGCTCGAACACCTCGCCGTCCTCGAGAACCGCATGCGCGAACTGCAGGCGATGTCGGACACGCTCCGCCATCTGGCGGACCACTGCCATGGGGACGGTCGTCCCGACTGTCCGATCATCAGCGACCTGGCAGGCGCGCCCGGCTGCGCCTCGGACGGCCGGCGGCGGCGGACCGCCAAGGGCTTCGAGACCGTCAGGTAGTGCCGGACGAGGCGACCCGAGGAACGGCGACGCGGGTAGGGCGGTGGGTGGCGGAGCCGATGCCGCACGTCCGGGATCCGCGAAGCTCCGGATGGACGGTCGGGTCTTGACCTTCCAACGGTTGGAAGCCCCATCTTCTCGACACATGGCAACGGAAGGAGCTGTCCCATGCTGAAGCTGAAGGTCCAGGACATGAGCTGCGGCCATTGCAGCGCGACCGTCACGAAGGCGGTCAAGAGCGTCGACCCGGCGGCGGACGTCGCCGTCGACCTCTCGTCGGGCGTGGTCTCGATCGAGAGTGCGGGAGACGAGGCCCGCATCGCCGACGCGATCCGCTCGGCCGGCTACGCCAACGAGAAGCTGGCAGCCTGATGAAGGGCCTCCACGGCATTCCGGCGGTGGATCCGCCGTGGAGGCGTCCGCCCCGCCGAGCGGCCGTCCGGCCAGGGGTGTCGGCAGAGGCTCGGACGATACGTGTCGCTTGCGCGGCGTCGACGAGCCTGCATCGTCTCGTGATTCTGTTGGCGTTGCTTCTAGGCGTCGGCATGCAGCCGACGTTCGCGGCGGTGGGCTTCGTCGCCCACGGCCCGAGCATCCTCGACCACGCCGCGGAACACGGCTGCCCCGACTGCGAGCAGGAAACGGCGCCCGCGGCGTGTGCGGCCGCGTGCGCCGGTCTCGCCACGCATGCCACGCCGACCGCCGTGGATCGCGGCCGCCCTCGTACGATCCATCCGTCCGCCACCCACCCGCGGCTCGTCGGCGAGGATCCCGCACCCGACCCACAGCCTCCGAGATCGCCGGTCTGACGCCGGCCGGCGTGCCGCCGATGCGATGACGCATCCGACGCCGGACAATCGTGACCTGCCCCGCCGGAGCCGATCCCAGGCTCGGCGGGCGATCGATCCAGATCATCGGAAGGCATCATCCATGAAGAACCGGAACACCATCCTCGCCGCCACCGTAGCGGCCGCCGTGCTCGCCGCGACGTCGCTCTGGGCGGCACAAACCCGCACCGTGCCCTTGTCGGACCTCACCCACGTCCACGGCGTGGTCGTGGATCCCGAGGACGGCTCGCGCCTCCTCCTCGCCACCCACCACGGCGTCTGGCGCACGTTGCCCGACGGACGTGCGGAGCAGGTCTCCGACAACGCCGACGACTACATGGGCTTCACCGCCCATCCGAAGGATCCGGCCCTCTTCTACGGCAGCGGGCATCCGGCCACCGGCGGCAACGCCGGCTTCCTCGTCTCGCGGGACGGTGCTCGCACGTGGGAGCAGGTGTCGGCCGGCGCGGACGGCCCCGTCGACTTCCACGCGATGACCGTCAGCGCTGCCGACCCGAACGTGATCTACGGGCTCTACGGGGGTCTCCAGGCGAGCCGCGACGGCGGCCGGACGTGGGAGGTCGTCGGGAGCCCTTCCGGGGAGGTCTACGACGTCGCGGCGTCCGCGACCGACGTCGACACGGTCTACGCGGCGACCGAGGCCGGACCGTCGGTGAGTTCGGACGGAGGCAGGACCTGGGCCGATGCCGGCGCTCCCAGGCGGCCGACGAGCCTGGTGGAAGTCGGCAAGGACGGCACGGTCTACGCCTTCGTCGTGGGTAGCGGGCTCCTGAGGCTGACCGTCGCGGACGAGGAATGGCAGCGCGTGTCGGAGACTTCGCCCGACTGGATCCCGCTGCATCTCGCCCTCCATCCCGACGATCCCGCCCGCCTCTTCGCGATCACGACGGAGAGCCGGATCATGGCCAGCGAGGACGGCGGCGGGACCTGGCGCCAGCTCGGCTGATCGACGTCGCCCGCCCTTTCCGGCCGGCAAAGCCGGGTGGGGTGGGCGACCTGTTCCCGGCCCGAAGGCGCGTCCGGCCCTCGTCTCAGTCGGTCGTGGCGGTCACGGCCGAACCGTTCGCCGGGGGCAGGTCGGTCGCGCCGGACGCCGGCGGGTCGGCCTCGAGGTCGGCGATCAGCCGCTCCATCTCGCCGATCTCCCGCACCTGCGCCTCGATGATCTCGTCGGCGAGCTTGCGGACCCTCGGGTCGCGGATGTGGGCCCGCTCGCTCGTCATGATGGCGATCGAGTGGTGCGGGATCATCGCCTTCATGTAGGCGACGTCGTAGACCGTCTCCTGGCTCCGCACGAGCCAGAGCGCGCCCGCGAAGACCACGACGCTCGCCGCAAGGATGGCGGCGTTGAGGGTCCTGTTGCGATACATCGACCACATGAAGCCCATCATGATCAGGGCCATGACGGCCCCCATGACGACCGCCATCCAGGTCCGCGTCTGGCTGTAGAAGACGTGGTCCAGCGCGTAGGTGTTGAGATACATCAGGCCGAACATCACGACCGTGGAGGTCGCGATCATCGCGGCGAAGCGTGCGTAGGACATCTGTTCGACTCCGGGTTTCCCCCTCGCGGACCGCGAGGGGGATCGGGAAGCGGTCGAGGCCGCTCCCTCACGTCGTTGCGGGGATGGCGATCAGCCGGCGTGCTCGGAAACCCACGCCGTCATCTCCTCGATCTCCTTCTTCTGGTCGTCGATGATCTTCTGAGCCATCTTCTTGGACTCCTCGTCCTTGCCCATCTTCAGCTCGACCTCCGCCATGGCGATGGCGCCCTGATGGTGGGCGATCATCCCGCAGTTGAAGGCGAGGTCGGGATCCTCGATCATCATCGCCTGCATCATCGGCATGTGCATCTTCATCATGGCGTCCATGTTCGCCTTGACGACCTCGCTCTTGCCCTCGCCGGACATCATGCCACCCATGGCGCCCGACATGGACGACATGTCCATGGAGCCGGCCGCCTTGGTGCAGGCTTCGGGAAGCTGCACCTGCTCCTGCGACATGGACGAGCCGCCCGAATGGTTCTGCATCGACGAGCCGCTTTCCTGAGCGGTGGCGGCGCCGAAGGCGAGGGTGGTCAGGGCGGCCGAAAGGATGAGGGTCTTGCGCATTATCGTTCTCCTTGAAGAGTCGCGGATCCTTCGGGATCCCCGTCGCGTCCGGCATGGGAAGCCGCGGCCGGACTTCGCGGCTCTCTGGTCCGGGACGGCCTAGGCGGCCATCCTGTGGCAGCTTTCCGCACAGCGGCGGCAGGCCTCCACGCAGTCCTGCATGTCGCCGACCCTTTCGCAGTCGGCGGCGCACGCGTCGCAGATCTCGGCGCAGACGGCGCAGGTCCGCTTGTGGTGGGCGCCCCCGATCAGCATGAAATGGGCCGAGGTGCGGCAGATCTCCGCGCACTCCGCCATGAGCGTGAAGTGCGCCTTCTCGACGTGTGGCCCGCCTGCTTCGAGGCAGTGGTTCATCGCCATGGACAGGCAGGTCCGATAGCAGGCAAGGCACTCGTCGATGCAGGCCTGCATCTCGTTGGAGAGATGGTTCATCTCGTTCTCCTCGGTTGGACGTGTCCGCGGCGAGGTACGGAACCGCGACTGCGGCCCGACCCCGACACGGCGACGCCTCGTTGGTACGTGTGACGGAAGATGGCAGTGCGTCGGTCCGGCCGCGCCGGCCTGCGCCGGGCCCGAACTTTCACCGGAGATCGGAACAGGGCTCCGGTTCCGGCTCTCGGAACCCCGAACGCTTCAGGCGGCCCGTGGCGGCCGCCGCGGGCCGGCGGGCTCGATGCCTTCGCGTTCGACAACGGTCGGGAGGGGAGCGAGGCGGATGGTCGCCTCCGACCTCGCGTCCGGGCCGAGCGGGAACGGCAGTATGGAGGTACAAGACTTTCCGCAGCAGGACATGGATCCGTGCTTCGCGGCTTCGCCACCCGTGCCGTGGTGGTCGCCGCCCGTGTCTTGACGGTCGCCTACGTCGTGATGCGGAGAGGCGGCGCGGTCGTGGTGCCCCGCTGCCGGGTTGAAGGAGGCCGGCGAGCGGAGATCCATGCCCGCCATCGCCGTGCCGTGACCCGCGAAGGCGGCCACGGCAACGAACGACAGGATCATGACCATCTTTCGGATGAGCGTCGCCGACATATCCAATTCCGCATCCGGACGTTGGGAGAAGTAGTCAGGATTCGGGAAGTTCCACCCATGTCGCCACCGTTTTGTGGAACGGCGTACCATTGCGCCACCGAAGGACGACACCTTTCACAAGGCTTGGTCGAACCTGCCGAAACCGCGGGAGAAATCCGACAGTGGCGTGCTTGACCTTCCAACGGTTGGAAGCGGCAATCTGGGGGAAATCGGCGTCGGACGACGGGCCGACCGGGATCCGTTTGGCCGAGGCGCCACGACGCGACCCGAGTCCGGCAAGATCGGCCGACAAGCGGGGCAGGTGAACCATGACCGACCACACACCGCATAGCACCAGCAGCGACGGGGCGCGGGGCGCCCATCCGCATCACGATCATGGTGGACACGGGCACGGCGCTCATGCGCGTCACCGTCCCCCACACGGCGGTGGCGGCGAGGCAGATGCCGCCCGGCAGACCGGACCGGCGACAGCGAGCGTGCGCGATCCGGTCTGCGGGATGGAGATCGATCCGGCCATCACGAGTCACCGGGCCGAATTCCACGGCCAGACCTACCACTTCTGCTCCGACGGGTGCCGGACGAAGTTCAAGGCCGCTCCCGATCGCTACACGCAGCTCAAGGAGCCGGTGGCGACCGACGTTCCCGAGGGGACCATCTACACCTGCCCGATGCACCCGCAGATCCGGCAGGTCGGACCCGGAAGCTGCCCGATCTGCGGCATGGCGCTCGAGCCGGAGATCGCGACCGGCGACGAGGGGCCGAGCGAGGAGCTGCGCGACATGAGCCGACGCTTCGTCGTCGGCCTGGTCCTCGCCGTTCCGGTCGTCGCGCTGGAGATGGGCGGCCATCTCCTGGGATTGGACGCCGTGGTCGGCCCGGCGCTTTCCAACTGGCTCCAGCTCCTGTTCGCCACGCCCGTGGTCCTCTGGGCCGGATGGCCGTTCTTCGTGCGCGGCTGGAACTCGCTCGCGGCACGCTCCCTCAACATGTTCACCCTCATCGCGCTCGGCACGGGCGTCGCGTGGATCTATTCCGTCGTGGCGACCCTCGCTCCGGGGATCTTCCCGGCGGCGTTCAGGGGACATGGCGGCACCGTGGCGGTCTACTTCGAGGCCGCAGCCGTCATCACGGTCCTCGTCCTGCTCGGGCAGGTGCTGGAGCTGCGTGCGCGGGAGCGGACCTCCGGTGCCATCAAGGCGCTTCTCGACCTCGCGCCCGCGACCGCCCGGCGCATCTCCTCCGACGGATCGGAGGTCGAGGTGTCGCTCGATGAGGTGAAGGTCGGCGACCGTCTGCGCGTACGTCCCGGCGAGAAGGTGCCGCTGGACGGCGAGGTCGTGGAAGGGCGCTCGAACGTCGACGAGTCGATGGTCACCGGCGAACCGCTGGCGGTCGTGAAGTCGGCCGGGGCGAAGGTGGTCGGCGGGACGCTCAACGGGCAGGGTAGCTTCGTCATGCGCGCCGAACGGGTCGGCCGCGACACGATGCTCTCGCAGATCGTCCAGATGGTCGCGAAGGCCCAGAGGTCACGCGCACCCATCCAGCGCCTCGTCGACACGGTCTCGGCATGGTTCGTGCCCGCCGTGATGGCCGTGGCGTTCGTCGCGTTCCTGGCCTGGTCCGTCTGGGGGCCGGAGCCGGCGATGGCCTACGGGCTCATCGCCGCGGTGAGCGTCCTGATCATCGCCTGTCCCTGCGCGCTCGGCCTCGCGACCCCCATGTCGATCATGGTGGGCGTCGGACGCGGGGCGCAGGCCGGCGTGCTCATCAAGAACGCCGAGGCGCTGGAGCGCATGGAGAAGGTCGACCTCCTCGTGGTCGACAAGACGGGGACGCTGACGGAGGGCAAGCCCCGCGTCACGGTCGTCCGACCGTCCGGATCCCTCTCGGAGGAGGAGCTTCTCGGGCTCGCGGCCAGCCTCGAGCGGGCGAGCGAGCATCCCCTGGCGGCGGCCGTCGTCGCCGAGGCCGAAGCGCGGCGACTGCCGTTCCAGCCCGTCGAGGACTTCGACTCGCCGACGGGCAAGGGCGTGGTCGGCCGGGTCGCCGGACGGCGGATCGAGATCGGCAACGCGCGTTTCCTCACCGAACTCGGCGTAGACGCGGCGGCCCTCGAGGCGGACGCCGACACGCTGCGCGCCGACGGGGCGACGGCGATCCTGGTCGCCGTGGACGGTTCCCCGGCGGGCGTGCTCGCCATCGCGGATCCGGTCAAGGAAACGACGCCCGCGGCGATCAAGTCGCTCCATGAAGCGGGGATCAGGATCGTCATGCTGACCGGCGACAACCGTACCAGCGCCGAGGCCGTGGCCCGCAGGCTCGGCATCGACGAGGTCAGGGCGGAGGTGCTGCCCGAGGACAAGGGGGAGATCGTCGCCGCCTTCAGGAGCGAGGGCAGGGTCGTCGCCATGGCCGGAGACGGCGTCAACGACGCGCCCGCGCTCGCCGCGGCCGACGTCGGCATCGCCATGGGCACCGGAACCGACGTCGCCATGGAGAGCGCGGGCGTCACCCTCCTGCGCGGCGACCTGACGGGCATCGTGCACGCGCTCAAGCTCAGCCGGGCGACCATGGGAAACATCCGCCAGAACCTCTTCTTCGCCTTCGTCTACAACGCGCTGGGCGTGCCGGTGGCCGCCGGCCTCCTCTATCCGGTAGCGGGCATTCTCCTGTCGCCGATCATCGCCGCGGCCGCCATGGCCCTTTCGTCCTTCAGCGTCATCGTGAACTCGCTGCGCCTTCGGGCGGCGAGGTTTTGAGCGATGGCAAGGCAAGGCGCGGATCCGCGGGAATGGCGGCCACGGCAGAGCTGTCCAAGCGCGACGCGGCGCCGGACGCACGGTGACCTGGGATCCCGGCCTGGCATCGGCGCTTCTCGGCATGTTCTGGGCCGCGTTCCTGTCGGCGACCGTCCTGCCCGGGGCCTCGGAGGTCCTCTTCGCCGGCCTCCTCGTCTCGGGCGCGGTGGAACTGCCGACGCTTCTCGCGGTCGCGACGACCGGGAACACGCTGGGTTCCGTCGCGAACTGGTACTGCGGCCGGTTCCTCCTCCACCTGAGCGGACGCAGGTGGTTCCCCGTGTCCGCGAAGCAGCTCGACCGGGCGGGCCGCGCCTTCGCGAGGTTCGGGACGCCCTCGCTGCTGTTCGCCTGGGTGCCGGTCGTCGGCGACGCGATCACCGTCGTGGCGGGGATGTC
Organism: Antarcticirhabdus aurantiaca; assembly: GCF_009765365.1. Classification (GTDB taxonomy): domain Bacteria; phylum Pseudomonadota; class Alphaproteobacteria; order Rhizobiales; family Rhizobiaceae; genus Antarcticirhabdus; species Antarcticirhabdus aurantiaca. Next base: position 40,314 of record NZ_VTOM01000024.1, on the reverse strand, counting down.
GAGGGTCGATCTTCGGGTGTTCGTGCCTCTGGTCGCCGTCGGGAAGCTGGCGCGCTACCTCGCCATCGCCATCGCGGTTTCCCGCACGTGACAGCGGCCGGCCGACGACGCGTTCTCCCGTCGCCAGGGTGCGCTTCCCCTCCAAGTCGCGAACTGGCATGATGTCGTCGTGAGAAGAGCGTCCCGCCTCAGAGGTTTCCTCGCGAGCATGATCGTCGCCGCGCTGGCTTTCATGCCGGTCGCCGACGCCATGGCGTCGGCGGAGCCTGGCGCCGTGGCGACCGCTTCGTCTTCCGCGGACGTGCCGTCCATGGACATGGCGGCGATGGACATGCCCTCGACGGATGGGCAGGCCATGCAAGGCATGGCCGTGCCCGGCGCGATGCCGTGCTGTCCCGAAGCCGGGGATGAGGCTCCGGCTCCCACGTCGAAGCCGACGTGCCGGTGGACGACCGCCTGCACGACGCAGTGCATTCCCGCCGGTCCGGCGATCAACTCGGACCTGACCCGGCCGGACTGCGCCGCGACGTCCTTCCGCACCGGGAACGGTCCGGCCCTCGTTTCGCTCGACCGAAGGCCGCCGCCCCGTCCTCCGAGAACCTGACCGTCCCACGGCGGCCTCCCGCGCCGCCCGAATCGTCTCCTGGATCCCAGGACACATGGAACGTCACGGCATGCGCCGTGCGGCCGTGCGGCTCGTCGCCCCGGCCGAAGATCAGGATCTCGAACACATGAACGATCTCAAGAAGCGCGCCGCGGCCGCGGCGCTCGCGGCATGCCTGTGGACCGGTCTCGCGGGCGGTGCGTCCGCCGCGATGTCCGACTACGAGTTCCAGCTCGTGAACGACACGGTCGCGACCGGCCAGTCGGTTCCCTTCCGCGTCAGGCTCGTCGACAAGCGGACGGGCGGGACGGTTTCCGACGCGGTCATCTTCGAGACCCGCCTCGACATGGCGCCGGACGGCATGGAGACGATGACGGCGCCCGTCGAGGTCGTCCCGTCCGGCGAGCCGGGCGTCTACGAGCTGAAGGGCAACTTCGTCATGGCGGGCGGCTGGCGGATCTCGCTGGGCGCCAAGGTGCAGGGCGAGGAGGGAACCCTCCGCGACGAGCTGGTCCTGAAGGCCGCCGACTGATGAGATCCCTTCTCCTGGGCCTGTCCCTCGCCGCGGTCGCCGCGGCGGGGGGCGGAGGCTATTGGCTCGGCCTCGGTCGTCCGGATCTCGCGGTGCTCGCCGCGACGCTGCCCTTCCTGGCCGACGACATCGTCTCCTCGCCCGCCCCGACGACGGCCGCGGCAGCGGGAACCGACGCGTCGGCCGAACCGCCGGACGTCGCAGCGGCGGCAGGTCCGGTCGCGTACTATCGCGACCCGGACGGCAAGCCCTTCTATTCCGCGGGACCGACGAGGACCGCGGACGGTCGCGACTATGTCCCCGTCCCCGTCGGAAGCGACGGCACCGCGGCGGCGCCCGAGCCGGCGAACACCGCGACGGCGGCCGAAGCCGCCGCGAGGAAGGTCCTCTACTACCGCAACCCCATGGGACTGCCGGACACCTCCCCGGTGCCGAAGAAGGATTCGATGGGGATGGACTACATCCCGGTCTACAACGGCCCCGAGGAGGACGCGGGGATCGTCAGGATCTCGCCGGGACGGGTCCAGAGGACGGGAGTGCGTACCGAGGTCGTGGAACGGCGGAGCGTCTCCCGGCCGCTCCGCGTTCCGGGCGTCGTCGAACTGGACGAGCGCCGGATCTCGGTGGTGACGACCCGGGCGGACGCCTTCGTCGAGGAGGTCGCCGACGTCACCACGGGGGGCGCGGTGGGGAAGGGCGCGCCGCTGGCGAGGCTGTACTCGCCGGAGATGGCGGCGGCGGGCGCGCAGCTCGTCATCGAGCTGAAGAGCGGGGCCCCCAAGGCCGGCGGAGGAGCGAGGCTGCGCCTCGAGAACCTCGACGTTCCCGAAGCCGCGATCCGCGAGATCGAGCGGACGGGCAAGGTGCCGCGCTCGATGGTCTGGACCGCCCCGCAGGACGGTGTCGTCCTCGAGCGGTCGGCGGTGCGCGGGATGATGGCGAAGGCCGGCGACGTCCTGTTCCGCCTCGCGGACATCTCGACAGTCTGGGTCGTCGCCGACGTGCCCGAGAGCCAGGTCGCCGACGTGCGCTTGGGCTCGGCCGCCGCGATCATCCCGACGAGCCGGCCGGGCACGACCCTCGAGGGCGTCGTCGACCTCGTCTACCCGCAAGTCGCCGCGGCCACGCGCAGCGTCAGGGTGAGGATCGCGGTCGACAACCGTGACGGACTGCTGCTGCCCGGCATGTACGCGGACGTCGCCATCGACGGCGGGTCCGCCGCGCCCGTCGTCGCCGTGCCCAACGAGGCGATCCTCGACTCCGGCAGCCGCCGCGTCGTGATCTTCGACCGGGGCGAGGGCCGCTTCGAGCCGCGGGCCGTGGAGGTGGGCACGCGTGGGGAGCTTTTCACGGAGATCGCCGAAGGGGTCGCGGAGGGCGACCGCGTCGTCGTCGGCGCGAACTTCCTGATCGACGCCGAAAGCAACCTCAAGGCCGCCTTGGCCACGCTCGCGGCGCCCGCCGGCGAGGGGGAGGTCCGCCCATGATCCCCGGCGTCATCGCCTGGTCGGCGCGCAACGTCGTCCTCGTCCTCGTCGGGACGGTCTTCGCGATCCTCGCGGGCCTGCACGCCCTGAGGACTCTGCCCCTCGACGCGATCCCCGATCTCTCGGACGTGCAGGTCATCGTCTACACCGAATATCCGGGGCAAGCGCCCCAGGTGGTCGAGGACCAGGTGACGTTCCCGCTCACGACGGCCATGCTGACCGTGCCGAAGTCGAAGGTCGTGCGCGGCTTCTCGTTCTTCGGCGTGTCCTTCGTCTACGTCATCTTCGAGGACGGGACCGATCCCTACTTCGCCAGGAGCCGCGTCCTGGAGTTCCTGAACGGGGCCGCCCGCCGCCTTCCCGCGGGCGTCAGCCCGACCCTCGGACCGGACGCGACGGGCGTCGGCTGGGTCTACCAGTACGCCGTCGTCGCCAAGGAAAGGACGCTCGCCGAACTGCGCTCGCTCCAGGACTGGGTAGTGCGCTTCGCGATATCCGACGCCGACGGGGTCGCCGAGGTCGCCAGCGTCGGCGGGTTCGTGAAGCAGTACGCCGTGGTGGTCGACCCCAACCGCATGCGGGCGCAGGGCGTGACCCTCGACATGATCCGAAAGGCGGTCGCGGCGAGCAACAAGGACGTCGGCGGCCGCACGATCGAGCTGACCGAGACCGAGTACATGGTCCGCGGCCGCGGCTACCTGCGCGGCGTCGAGGACATCGGCGACGTCGTCCTCATGAGCGAGGCCGGCGTCCCGCTGCGCCTTCGCGACGTCGCCCGCGTCGAGACGACGTCGGACGAGCGCCGGGGCATCGCCGAACTCGACGGCGAGGGCGAGGTCGCGAGCGGCATCGTGCTCCAGCGCTACGGCGCCAACGCCCTCGACGTCATCGACGACGTGAAGGCGAGGATCGCAGAGGTGCTCCCGAGCCTCCCCGAGGGCACCTCGATCGTTCCCGTCTACGACCGCTCCCAGCTCATCGGCCGTGCCATCGAGACCCTGAAGGGGACGCTGCTCGAGGAGAGCCTCATCGTGGCGCTGGTCTGCGTCGTGTTCCTCCTGCACCTCAGGAGCGCGCTCGTCGCCATCCTCATGCTTCCCGTCGGCATCCTCATGGCCTTCGCCGCCATGAAGCTGACGGGGCTGGGCTCGAACATCATGAGCCTGGGGGGCATCGCCATCGCGGTCGGCGCGATGATCGACGCGGCCATCGTCATGATCGAGAACGCCCACAAGCACCTCGAGCGGGCACCGCCCGGGAAGCCCAGGCTGGAGATCCTCGTCGAGGCCGCGAGCGAGGTCGGCCCGGCGCTGTTCTTCAGCCTCCTCGTCATCACGGTGTCCTTCCTGCCGATCTTCACGCTGGAGTCGCAGGAAGGCCGGCTCTTCGGCCCGCTCGCCTTCACCAAGACCTTCGCGATGGCGGCGGCGGCGCTCCTGTCGATCACCCTCGTCCCGGCGCTGATGGTGCTGTTCGTGCGCGGCCGGATCGTGCCCGAGCACCGGAACCCGGTGAACCGAATCCTCATCGCCCTCTACCGTCCGGTCATCGCGCTGGTCCTGCGCGCCAAGGTCCCGACGATCCTCCTCGCGGTCGGCATCCTCGCCGTCTCGGTCTGGCCGGCACGCCAGCTCGGCTCGGAGTTCATGCCGGACCTCGACGAGGGGACGCTGATGTACATGCCGACGACCCTGCCTGGCCTGTCGGTCACCAAGGCGGCCGAACTCCTCCAGACGCAGGACCGCATCATCCGGTCCTTCCCCGAGGTCCAGTCGGTCTACGGCAAGGCGGGACGGGCGCTCACCGCCACCGACCCGGCGCCGACGGAGATGTTCGAGACGCTGATCGACCTGAAGCCCCGCGAGGAGTGGCGGCCGGGCACGACGCTCGAGAGCCTGAAGCGGGAGATGGACGCCGCGCTGCAGTTTCCCGGGGTCTCCAACGCGTGGACGATGCCGATCCGCGCCCGCATCGACATGTTGTCGACGGGCATCCGCACGCCCGTCGGCGTGAAGGTCTTCGGCACCGATCTGACCGAGATGGAGGCGGTCTCCCGCCGGATCGAGACGGTCCTCAAGACCGTGCCGGGCACGTCGAGCGCCTACGCCGAGCGGGTGATCGGGGGCTACTTCCTCGACATCGTGCCGGACAGGACCGCGCTCGGCCGCTACGGCCTGTCGGTCGGCGACGTCCAGGACACGATCGCCACCGCGCTCGGCGCGGAGACCGTCACGACGACGGTCGAGGGCAGGGAGCGGTACGCTGTCGTCGTCCGTTATCCCCGCGAGGCGCGCTCCGACCCGGTGTCCGTGGCGAGTAGCGTCCAGGTACCCTTGCCCGGCGGCGGGAGCGTCCCGGTCGGCGACGTGGCGAAGGTGGAGACGACGCGGGGCGCGACGTCGATCCGGACGGAGAACGGCCAGCTCGCCGTCTACGTCTTCGTCGACATCGCGGGGCGCGACCTCGGCGGCTACGTGCGCGAAGCGCAGGCTGCCGTCAGGGACCAGGTGCGGCTGCCGCCGGGCTACCGGGTCGCCTGGAGCGGCCAGTTCGAATACCTCGAGCGGGCCGAGGCGCGCCTCGCGGTCGTCGTTCCGCTCACGCTCGCGATCATCTTCCTCCTCCTGTACCTGAACTTCCGGGCCCTGACGGAGACGCTGATCGTCATGCTGTCGCTGCCCTTCGCCGTCGTCGGTGGCGTCTGGCTCATGTGGTGGCTCGGCTTCAACATGTCGGTCGCCGTCGCGGTCGGGTTCATCGCCCTGTCCGGCGTCGCCGCGGAAACGGGGGTGATCATGCTGGTCTACCTCCAGCACGCGGTGGCCGAGGTGAGGGCGGCCCGGCTGGCCTCGGGGCGGCCGTTCGACCGCGAGGCGCTGCGCGAGGCGATCATGGTCGGCGCGGTGGAGCGCGTGAGGCCGAAGATGATGACGGTGGTCGCCATCATGGCGGGGCTCCTGCCGATCCTCTGGAGCCACGGCGCCGGGTCCGAGATCATGCAGCGGATCGCCGTGCCGATGATCGGGGGCATGGTGTCCTCGACCGTTCTGACGCTGGTCGTGATTCCCGCGGTCTTCGGGCTCGTGAAGGGGTGGAACCTGGCTGCAAGCACGTCGGCGACCGAGGGATCGGGCGACCATGCGACCGGTCGGGAGGTGGAAGCCACGTGACCGCGCCGCACGTGTGTCGGTAGCGGATCACGGGCGGCCCCGCCGCTTCGTCCGGGGAGCTTGGAAGGATCTTCTCGGACCGCCCGCGGTGCGAGGGTTCGTCCGCCCGCGAGCTACAGGCCCCTCGCGGCACCCGTCGATGACTGCTCGAGCCCTTTCGGGCCGAGGACCTCGGTCCAGGCATCGCCGTGACGGCAAGCCGGACGGATTCCGCCGTCGTCGCGGAGGAGGAGGGAAAAGCGATGCCTGCGGACGTGGACGGCGCGTGCCGCGGAACGGGCTCTCCCGAGGCCGGATGCGTTTTCCGCCCGGCAGCGGGCTGGGGACGCGCCCCGCCGATTGGTTCGAAGGGAAGCTCCTGCCATGCCACGTCGCATGCAGCCCTCTCCGATGGCCATTCGAAGGTAGGCTACGGCGAGGCTCGGCATGACGGGCCTCTCGGACGGCCGATTCAGAATCCCGGGCGGATCGTTTCGACGGCGGGTCCGGCCGGTAGGGCGTCGTCAGGACCTTCGGCGGGCGGGGCCTCCGTGACACGCCGACGCCGGCGTTCCGGTCGCTTGGGAACGGGCCGCCGCACCAGCGTCCCCTCGATGGCCGACCTGACCTCGGCGACGAGGTCGACGAACCTCGACACGGTGCCGGCGGTCGCTCCCGCGGCGAGGATCTCGTCCGCGGCATGACGGGTCAGCTCGAAGGCGTCATCCACGATGGACCTCGCGGTCGGCGTCGGGAGGCGGAACGATTTGCCGAGTTCCAGGAGCGCCTCCGCGAACCCGTCCGGCAGCCGGGGGCCGTAGAACCTGAAGTTTCCGAACGTCACGGCGGTGTGCATGTCGACCCCGCCGAAGAGCCGCATGGGCGCGGGATCGTAGACGGGCGACAACCGCGCCGCGCCGCGTGGCCCGAGGATGGACAGGTTGCGAAGATGCAGGTCGCCGTTGGCCGTCAGGAAGGAGAGGACGATCCTGGTGTACAGGTCGCGGCAGTCCGCCGCGACGTCCACGGTCATCCCGGTCCTGGGGTTGGCGAACGCGGCCGCGACCATCTCGAAGTTCGGCTCCGTCCCGTACACGCGGGTGAAAGGGTCCGGGAACGCCTCGGGGGCGTAGGACTTCAAGACCGAATACACCGACTCCATCGGCACGCAGCGTCCGGCCATCCGATCGAACCGCTCGGTTGCCAGGACGTGGTTCCCCTTCGGGTCGCGGAACAGCGCACGCCTCGGCACCGTGAGCCCGATGCGCTCGTGGACGCCGTAGGCCCAGTCTTCCAGGAGCAGGAGGTCGGGACGCTTCCCGTCGACGCGCTCGAACTTCACGATCGCGTCGACGGCGGCCTCCGAGCCCGGCCACACGATGCGGTGCATGATCTTCGGCATCGCGCCTCCCGGGGAGGGGGCGCGTCCCACGGCCTCGATGACCCGGTCGAGCGCGATCGGATCGTGCCCGGCGGCCAACGCGTCGAGCGCGAGCGTGACGATCTCGCCGTCCGCGAGATCCGCCGGCTTCGGCATCTCTCCGCGGTACCAGCGTATCGCCTCCGCGTCCGTCTCGAAGACGTCCAAGTGCCCGAGGGAGCCGTGCCCGAGGAAAGGCAACATGAGCCATTCCTTGTGCAGGGTGTCGCGGGTGAAGCCGAGCGCCTTCGCGGCGATCCTGTATTGGAGATTGGTGGCGTCGCAGGGCGGGACGAGCGACATGAAGATCGGATGGAGGGGTTCGTCGTGCGTGGCGGTCCACGGGATCCTGTGGCCGACCAGCCTCTTCGGGTCGTAGGCCAGCCCGATGCCGGGCAGATCCGCGGCCTCGCGGTCGTACTCGAACACCGACCTCTCCCCGTCGAACTGGAGACGGCCCAGCCGACGCGGTTCATCCTCGGCGAGCGTCCAGACCGACAGCGTACCCAGCATCAGGCCCGGCTCCGGTCGTCGGACGGGAAGTCGAGGATCCTTCCGGAGAGGAGGTCCGCGGCGAAGTCGTCGTCCGGAACGAGGGCGAGGCGCATCCCGACCGCGGACGCGAGCCGCTCCACCGTTTCCAACCTCGCTCCGTTGGTGCCCGACAGAAGTCGCGACAGCGCGGGATGCGTCAGACCGGCCCGCCGCGCAAGCTCGCCTTTCGACAAGCCTTGTCGCTTTGCCCGATCCACGATTTCCAACACCAGTTCCGACACCATGGATTTGATGTTTTCAGCAAAAACTGGCGGGCGTCAAGCTGTTTTGACGAAAAGTGCAAATCTTCCTTGATTTCGGGCCGGCTCGCGTCGCCGCGGATCGGCTGGAACGGCGGATGTCGCGGTCGTCCGACGACCGCGGATGGGTTCGCGGACATGGTCAGGACATCATGCGCTCGTCGAGGATGCCGATGATCGTGACCATCTCCTCGTCGGAACTGCGATAGTCGTGCTCGATGATTTCATGACGGTCGGCACCTTCGGTGGCGAACCACGCGTCGGCTCCGATCCGACTGGCGTACCGACTTTCCGGTTCGTTCGGATCGGCGAGCGTCCGGCCCGCGGGACTCTCCGGATCGACGTCGGTGCGCAGGCGCCACCATCGCGACAGGTCGGCCGGAAGGTGGATCGGCATGGTATGTTTCGCAGAAGGCTCTTGACCTTCCAACACTTGGAAGCCGCAGAAACGTCACGAAGACTTGCTTGGTCTTGAGCGGGGCTGGAACGTGTGTCCGTCGCGCAATGGACGTCGGAAACCGGTTGGGGTAGGCATCGGGCATGCTGTTCGGGACGATCGGATCGACGGGATTGGGGAGGCTGCTGTCGGCGGTCCTCCTGTGCCTGTCCGTCGTCCTGTCGCAGATGGCGCATGCCGCGCCGGCGCCGGCGGCGCCGCACGACGCCACCACCGTACAGGCCGCCCACGTCGACGGCTCGGCGGAGGCATCGCACGACGCCCACTCGCATGCCGGCAAGGCCGAGCATCCGTCGGCGGACGACGACCATTCCGGCCCGTCCGACATGAAGTGCGCCAGCCACTGCCCTTCGCTCTTCGTGCCGGGAACGGTGCCGGGCGCGCTCCTCGGACGCGCCGGCTCCGACGTGGTGGCGCTCGCCCCGGGCAGTCTGAAGGGCCTGCCCGCCGGCACGACGGATCGGCCCCCCAGAACCTGACCTGACCGCGGCGCTTCCCTGCGCCGCCGGGATGCGGACGCGCCTCCGACGCGCGTGAGCCATCCCACGAGGCCCCGAGCGTCCCGTACCGCGCACCGTCGCGGACACGCTCCAGACTTCCTGCCCTGAATCCGCCGGCGGGCCGCGAGCCCGCACGGACAGGCGCGCCTCCTTCCAGGTCAAACGATGTTCCGCATGTTCCTTGCGGGTCTGTCCGGGCTGCTCCTCGCGGGCTGCACGGCGACCCGGCCGGTCGGCCTGTCCGACCTCGGCACCCACGCGCCCCAGGCCGACCCGGCCGTCGCGGTCACGACCGTCGCCTACGGATCCGTCATCGGGTCCTACACCCACCGCACCCCGACCGATCCGGCCGGATGGCGCGGCACGGGCGTCGAGATGGCGCCGGTCGCCGGCGCCGCTCCACCGAGCGAGGACGCCGCTCCCGCCGGCGCCGTCCCGGCGGACGAAGGCGAGTCGACCAAATGACCCGTCTCGCCCTCACGCTCCTCGCCATCGCCTCGCCCCTCGTCCTCGCCGGCTGTCTCGCCCGCGACGACGCCTTCCTTCCCACCGACGGCATCCAGCCGGTGGCGCTCCGGTCCGAGGCGATCCTCGGCAAGCGCACGGCCTGGGTCCAGAACCGCCAGCAGGCCGCCGCGGTCGACGCGCAGGTCCGCCAGCTCCTGAACGCGAAGTACGTCGGCGCGGACGCCGCCGTGCAGATCGCGCTCCTCAACAACAAGGGTCTCCAGGCCGCCTACGCGGACATCGGCATCTCGGTCGCCGACCTTTGGCAGGAGAGCCTGCCGCCGCTCAACCCGACGATCTCCTTGAGATACGGGACCGTCGACTTCACGCGCACCGTGGAGGGGCTCGTCGTCACCAACATCGTTGCCCTCCTGACCCGCGAGAGGCGCCTCGCGGTGGCGGAGAGGAACGTCAACGCCGCTCAGCTCCAGGCGGTCCTGGCGACTCTCGAGGTCGCCTCGCAGACCCGTCGTGCCTGGATCGAGGCGGTCGCGGCCTGGGAGCGGGTCTCGTACCTCGCCCGGGCAAAGGTGGCGGCCGACGCCGCGGCCGAACTCGCCACCGAGCTGAACCGGACGGGTTCGATGCCCAAGGCCGACCAGGCCCGCGAACAGGTCTTCTACGCCGAGCTGACCGCGGACGTGGCAGAAGCCCGGATGGAGGCGCGCCTCGCCAAGGAGCGGCTCGTGCGGGTCATGGGCCTCTACGGCCGGGGCATCGACTTCGAGGTGCCGAACGCGCTGCCGAGGTTGCCCCGCTCGGTGCAGAACCGCTCCGGCATCGAGGGCGAGGCACTGCGCAACCGCGTCGACCTCCAGATCGCCAGGCTCCAGCTCGAGACGCTGGCGCGCTCCTACGGCCTCACCAAGGCCACCCGCTTCGTCTCCGACCTCGAACTCGGCGCCGGCGTCGAGATCGAGGAGGAGATCGAGGAGGAGGAGGGCGAAGAAGGCGAGGAGCCCAAGGAGGTCAGGAAGACGAACCTCTCGCCGACCTTCGAGGTCGGCTTCACCATCCCGATCTTCGACAGCGGGCAGGCGCGCCTTCGCAAGGCCGAGTTCGAATACCTCAGGTCGGCGAACCTCCTCGCCGAACGTGCGGTCAACGTCCGCTCGGAGGCGCGGTCGGCCTACCAGGCCTACCGGTCGAGCTACGACATCGCCCGGCACTGGCAGAACAGCGTCCTGCCCCTCCAGCGCACGCTCGAGGAGCAGGCCGTGCTCACCTACAACGGGATGATCACGTCCACCTTCGAGCTGATCACCGACACGCGCGAGCGGATCGAGGCGAACGTCTCGGCCGTCGAGGCCCGGCGCGCCTTCTGGCTCGCCGACGAGGCCCTTTCCAGCACCGTCTTCGGCGGCGGCGAGGGCGGCGGCATCGAGGTCGAGACCGCCGAAGCCGGCGGCGACGAAGACTGATCGACAGGAGCGAGAACCATGGTTTCCAGAAGACAGTTCATCGGCGCGGGCGCCGCGCTGGCCGGGGCCGCGGCATGGTCGCGGACTTCCGCGATGTCGCTTCCCGAGGCGCCGGTCATGGAGGACGCGACGACGCAGCCGCCGCTGATGCCCTCAGCGGGTCCGGAATACAATCCGGTCGTCACCCTCAACGGCTGGTCGCTGCCCTTCCGCATGAACAACGGCGTGAAGGAGTTCCACCTCGTCGCCGAGCCGGTCGAACGGCAGATGGGCGAGGGCATGACCGCCTACCTGTGGGGCTACAACGGCCAGTCGCCGGGACCCACGATCGAGTGCGTCGAGGGCGACCGCGTGCGCATCTTCGTGTCGAACAAGCTGCCCGAGCACACCACCGTGCACTGGCACGGCATGCTGCTGCCCTGCGGCATGGACGGCGTCACCGGCCTGACCCAGCCGCCGATCCCGCCGGGCAAGACCTTCGTCTACGAATTCGACATGAAGAAGAGCGGGACCTTCATGTACCACCCGCACGGCGACGAGATGGTCCAGATGGCCATGGGCATGATGGGCTTCTTCGTCGTGCATCCGAAGGACCCGACCTTCATGCCCGTCGACCGGGACTTCGTGTTCCTCCTGTCGGCCTACGACATCGATCCCGGCACCTACATTCCTCGGGTCATGGAGATGACCGACTTCAACCTGTGGGCCATCAACAGCCGCGTCTTCCCGGACGTCGCCCCGCTGGTGGTGCGCAAGGACGACCGCGTGCGCGTGCGGGTCGGCAACCTCACCATGACCAACCACCCGATCCACATGCACGGCTACGACTTCGAGGTGACCTGCACGGACGGCGGCTGGGTGAGGCCCGAGGCACGCTGGCCCGAGGTCACGATCGACATCCCCGTCGGCGCGATGCGCGCCTACGAGTTCGACGCGGTCTACGAGGGCGACTGGGCGCTCCACTGCCACAAGTCGCACCACACCATGAACGCCATGGGTCACGAGATCCCGACCTTCATCGGCGCCGACAAGACGGCCGTCACGCGCAAGCTCAAGCAGGTGCAGCCGGAATACATGCCGATGGGCACGAAGGGCATGGCCGACATGGCCGAGATGTCCATGCCAATCCCGGACAACACCATCCCGATGATGACGGGCTGGGGGCAGTTCGGCTCCCTCGAGATGGGCGGCATGTTCACCGTCGTGAAGGTGCGCGAAGGGATCGAGCCCGGCAACTACGACGATCCCGGCGACTACCAGCATCCCCCGGGGACGGTCGCCTACGAATGGACGGGCTCCCTGCCGGAAGCCGCAGCAGCGCCCGCGTCCAGCGAACAGGGAAGCGCCCTTCCGGCGACGCCCGTACGAGATGTCACGCCGACCGGCGGACATTCCGGCCACTGACGGCCGGAACAACCTCACAGTCACGACCAACCATCCAGGAAGCATGAACCTATGCGGAAGAAACTGATGCTGTCGGTGGCCTTCGCCGCCGCCCTTCTCGCCGGCCCGGCCTTCGCCACCGGCAACCACGCCGGCGGGCACGACGAGATGGCCGTCGGCAAGCCCGGAGACGCCGGACACGTCGACCGCACCGTCCGGATCGGCATTAAGGAGACCGACGACGGCCGGATGCTGTTCGAGCCCTCGGAATTCTCCGCGAAGAAGGGCGAGACGATCCGCATCGTCGTCGTCAACTCGGGTCAGATCGACCACGAGTTCGTCATGGACGACGCGGCCAAGAACGCCGAGCACAAGGCGCTCATGGAGAAGTTCCCCGAGATGGAGCACGACGACCCGAACGCCGTGCGCCTCGCGCCGGGCGAGGAGGGCGAGATCGTCTGGACCTTCACCAAGGCCGGCGAGTTCGAGTTCGCCTGCCTCATCCCCGGTCACTACGAATCCGGCATGCACGGCCCGCTGACGGTCGCCGGCAAGTGAAACCTCATTCAAGGAGAACCGACATGAAGAAGTACGCCGCCGCCCTCGTCGCCGCCCTGAGCCTCGCAGCCGTCGCCGCACCCGCGGCCGCAGCCGAGTTCACGAAGGGAACGGTCACCAAGGTCGACACGAAGCAGAAGAAGGTCACCGTGGACCACGAGCCGCTCGCCAATCTCGACATGCCGGCCATGAAAATGGTCTTCAACGTCGCCGACGAGGCGATGCTCTCGGAGGTTTCGGCCGGCAAGTCGATCCAGTTCGTCGCCGAGCGCGTGAAAGGCAAGCTGACCATCGTCGACATCAAGTGACCCCGCGGCGGGGCTCCCCCCGCCGACTCATGGAGACCGGGCGCCTCATCGCGGCGTCCGTCCGACAGGCACCCGGAGCGCGACCGCTCCGGGTGCCGCACGAGCGACAGGAATGCCGGATGGTGGCGATCGATGCGGCGAGCGGGGATCCGGTCAGGATCATGTCCGACGTCGAGACGAGAAGCGAGCTGCGGACCGCTCTCTGGAGGTTCGTGACGCTCGCGGTCTTCGCGGCGGTGGTTTGGCTGGAACCCGACGGCGCAAGCCATCCGGTCCATCTCGCCCTGTTGGCCGCCTACGCCGCCACGTCGCTCGCCGCCGTCCTCCTCGTCGTGGCCGGCCTCTACCGCCCGGCGATGAGCTGGATCTACGTGAGCGTGGACGCGGCGCTCGTCGTCTACCTCGTCGCCGAGCACATGTTCGTGCCGGGCGTCGGCTTCGCCGAAGCGCTCGCGACGCCGAGTCTCGCCATCGCGTTCGTCCTGCTCGCCCATGCCGGGTTGCGGATGCGCGCCGGGATGGTCGCGGCCTTCGCCGTCCTGGTCGCGCTCGGAACGGCGACCGCAGGCGCCGCCGCATTGTCGGTCGGCCCGAACGCGGGGAGCCTCGCCGGCGAGGACGCGAGGGACGTCGGAGTGCGGGCACTGGCCTTCGCGGCGGTCGCAGCCTTCCAGACCATGCTCGCGGTGGACATCCGGCGGCTCGTCCGGACGGCCGTGTCGAGCACGTCGGAGAAGACGAACCTTTCGCGCTTCTTCTCGCCGGACACGGCCGAGAGGATAGCTGCTTCGGGCTTCCAGATGGGACTCGTCCGTCAGCGGGCCGCGATCCTCTTCGTCGACATCCGCGGGTTCACCGGGCTCGCCGAGGAGATGGAGCCCGAGGAGATCGGCAAGCTCCTCACGGACTACCGCAGGCGGGTGGTCGAGACGGTCGCCGAATGGGAGGGGTCGGTCGACAAGTTCATGGGCGACGGCGTCATGGCCGTGTTCGCGATCGAGGACGAAGGCGGTGATCTCGACCGTGCGTTCCGCTGCGCCCGGGATCTCGTCCATCGGCTGGAGACCTGGAGCGACATGTGGGCGAGCGAAGGCAGGCCCGCGTTGACCTTCGGCATGGGTCTGCACGTCGGCCCCGTCGTCGGCGGGGTCGTCGCCGGCGGAAGTCAGGGCGAGCACACGGTGCTCGGCGACACCGTCAACCTGGCTGCCCGTCTCCAGCAGATGAGCAAGTCCCTCGGGGCACGGCTCGTCGTGTCCTCGGCCGTGGTACGCGGTCTTCCCTCCTTCTCCGGAGATGGCTGGCGGCTGCGGCGGAACATGGCCGTCCCGGGCCGGAGCGAGCCGGTGGACGTCGCCTTCCTCCCGTATTCCAGCTTCGCCTGACGGCTCGGACCGACGATGCGGCAGCTCTTCCCCCACCAGGCATGGCCGACAGACCTCTCGCCATGGCGCCCGGCCCGCACGGGTGGCTCGGATGTATTCCGCGTCCCTGCGAGACGTCGCGGACGACACGGCGGGAACGGACACCTGTCCGCATGGACCATGACGCCGATCCGGATCCTTCTTGTCGTCCTGTTCGCCATTTCCGTCGTCGCGGGTGGCATGCCCTCCGCTTCGACGCCGCCGCACGGGCCGCCGGCGCGGTCCGTCGCGTCCGCCGCAAACCCTGCCGAGATCCGGGCCGCCGAGGTCGTGTCAGCCGCTTCCGAGCAGGCGTCCGTGTCGAGCGGTCGGTCTTCCGGTCACGAGGCCGTGCCGCGCTCGCACTGCGACATCCACTGCCCGCAGTTGCGGGTCGACGCCTCGGACGAAGCCCGGGAGCGCGACTGGCGGATCGTGGATCAGGCAGGTTCCGCGGCCTCTCCCATGGACGGCATCGAACCGCCGGTGCCGATCGGTCCTCCACGCTCCTTGTGATCGTCCCTTCCGAGGCCGGCTGCGACCGGTCCGAAGGGATCGAACCGCACGACCCGTGCGGGAAGCGCAGACCGACCGGGCGATCCTCGAGTCCGACGTCCTCCGACGCGACGCGTCGGCGGCCGGAGGCTGCGCGGAAGCCCGAACTCCACAGCGAAGATGCGCCGGCAGGTCCGTACGACCGGGCGCACTGGAGAATGAACATGAAGAACCGAATCGTCGCGACGGCCGTCCTCCTGGTCCTCGGAACGGCACCGGCCCTGGCCGGCGGAACCGCGCTCAGGTCCGAATACGGCATCCGCCAGCACGAGGAGGCCGAGCGTCGCGCCGTCGCGTCGGGCGGCCATCTCGCCTCCGACCGCGACCACAGCCTCGTCGTCCACCAGCCCCGAACCTTCGGCTACGCCGACCCTGCCGTCGAATCGCGGCCGACCTTCGGCCTCGTCGGCTCCGAGTCGAGCTTCCGGGCCGCCGAGGAGGCGAGCCGGGCCGCGGTCGCGTCCGGGACGTTCGCGGGCGCCGCCGAAGGCGCTCCGAGCGCAGGGACCGAGGTGGTCCGTCCGTTCGCCGTTCCGGGTTCGGAGACGAGCCGCCGCTACGGCGAGGAGGCGGCTCGCGCCGCCGTCGCGCAGGGCACCTTCGCCGGAGCCGGCGCCGCATCGATGCGCGACGCCTTCTGAGACGAAGCGCCGCGAGGATCGGCCGGACGCGCATCGCCGCGGCCCGGCCGACCTTCGTCCAAGCGAGCGGTGGCCGGGTCGGCCGCCGCCCATCGTCACGAGTGCCGGTCGATCGCCGGCGGACAACGGGATCAGCAACATGCTTCGCACCATCGGGACGACGTCCGTCCTCCTCGCGCTCGGCCTCCTCGCGGGATGCGTCTCGGCAGACGAAGGGAACCTCGAGGCGGCGTCTTCGCCGGCCGTGCGGACGACCGCCTTCGCCGAGTCGGAAGGGACCGTCGACGAGGGGCTCTACTACATCGAGTTCCGGGCCCGCTCCGCGGAGAGCTACGGCCACACCTTCGCGATGTTCGGCAGGCGCGACCGGTCGGGCAAGATCCTGACCCGCGAGGTGGCCGGCCTTCATCCGGCCTCGACCAGCGACGTGCCCTACGTGCTGGGTCATCTCGTGCCGGTTCCCTCGGAGACGGGGCCGAGCGACGGCGACCTCGAGGACCGGTACATGACGGCGCGCTACCGCATCGATCTGAACCGGCGGGAATACGAGGACGTCGTCGGCTACATCCGCCGCCTCCAGGCGAGTTCGCCCGTCTGGCACGCCGTCCTCTACAACTGCAGCACCTTCGTCGGGAAGATCGCGAACCACATGGGGCTGAGGGCGCCCAATTCGCTGCTTTTCCCCAAGACCTACATCGAGACGCTGCGGGCGATGAACACCTGACCCGCGGTGGCTTCGCCGGCTGAAGGAACCGGATCTGGACAGCCGGCGTGGATGCGCCATGATGGATGGGCAAGCGTTACATCCTTGCCTGAAAGCTCACGCTCAAGCTCCGCCCGGCCGGCGCCGGGCGGAGCTACCGGAGATCGTCTCTCCGCAAGGGGCTTCGGCTGTCCCGAGCGTGGGCGTGAGCTTGATCGCCTTCCAAGCCGGCCGCTCCGACAGGAGGTGCAAGCTGGGAATCCGTCGGCTCGCCCGCGTTCGCGAGGATGTTCCGACCGGTTGGCGACGCAGGTGTGGGCGCGGGGCCGCGTGCGAAGCGGGCGACGCCCGCCGCGTGGGCGCCGACCGGCACCTCGGTCAGGACATCATGCGTTCGTCGAGGATGCCGATGATCGTGACCACCTCGTCGTCGGAGCTTCGATAGCTCTGCTCGACGACCTCGTACCGGTCTGCACCCTCGGTCGTGAACCAGGCGTCCGCGCCGATCCTGCTGGCGTACCTGCTTTCGGGTTCGTTCGGATCGGCCAGCATGCGGCCCGCCAGGCTTTCCCTGTCGACGTCCGTGCGAAGGCGCCACCACCGCGACAGGCTTGGCGCTCTCGCCGCCCAATGCCGCCCGTCGGGACGACTGCAGACGACGGCCATGGGGAAGCGGTCCGACCGGGCGATGGCGATCGCGATCGACGTCAGGCTCGTCTGGAACCGGCCGCGTAGTTCCCTCAGCGTCCTCAGGTCGACCTTCTTGTAGTCCCGAAGCCCGGCCTTGAGCATGGAAGGCGGGATGAGGAGATCGGCGGCGTAGGCGTCCGCCTCCTGCTCGAGTTGCTTGCCCGAGCCCCTCGCGATCTCGTCGGCCCGGCAGATCAGATGGCGTCCGCGGTGGTGATGCCAGTGCCCCAGTTCATGACCGATCGAGAAGCGTCGGCGCTCCGGGCTCCGGGTCTCGTCGACGCAGATCACCGCGTGCCGTTCGTTTCCGACGATGCAGGCCTCGCAGGTCGTGAGGGCGACGGTCTTGATCGTGACGCCCAGGTGCCAGGCGACGAGTTCGAGGTCGATGTCCTCCGGCTCCGTCATGCCGAGGTCGCGCAGCACGCGCTCTCCGGGGGACGGAGCCGAGGTCCGGACCATCAGTCTTCGCGCGCCGCGAGTTCGGCGAGCGCCTGCGCGAGGACGTCGGCGTCGCCGGAGCCGTCGCTCGACTGCTTGCGCGCAGCCATCGTCAGCTTGCCGCCGTCGTCGTTCGCGATCGACAGCCGCGCCAGCTTGGCACGCGCGTCCGCCACCTGCGCCTCGCCGACCACGCCTCTGGCCTTGTGGGCGGCGAGACCTTCCCGCGCCCGACGACGTCGCTCCTGAGCCGCTCGCGCCTCGGCGGCGGCGAACGCGGCGCGGTACATCGCGCCCGGCTCACGGCCTTTCGGGTCGGCGGGGGCGTCGTCGTCGGCGGCGAGGATGTCGGCGATCAGCAGTTCGAAGTCCTTCTCGGTCCCGGTCATGGCAGGATGGTCTCTCGTGGTGGCATCTCGTCCGTCAATCGATCTGGTGTGGTAAGGCATCGGTCACACGACGGACGGCGCGTCTCAGGCGCGTGAGGATCGTTGGAAGACGGGTCTGGTCCACCTGCAGCTCCTCCGCCAGCGCGGCGCCCCTGAGACCTTTCTCCTTGGCCTGGTAGAGGCGCAGGCATTCTTCGTCTTCCGCCTCGAGAAGCGCGGTCTCCAGAGCGTCCTTCATCTCGAAGAGTCGTTCGCGACGGGCGGCGTCGACGAGTTCGCTCTCGTCACGTGGATCCGTCATGACTTCCTTCGGAACGAGCACCTCGCCGTTCTCCTCGGGAAGCGGCACGTTGCGACGATCCTTGCGCACCTCGTTCCAGAGGATGCTCCTCATGCTCCCTGCCAGGAACGCAACGGGATCCACTCCGCGCCTGCAAGTCCTGTCGCCGAGCATGATCGCGCAGAAGGCCTCCCCGATCAGTTCGTCCGGGTCACGCCCGCCGCCCAGGCAAAGGTTGCGGGCGTACCGCTCGACGCGCCGCATCTGCTCGCCGGTCAAGGAGCGCAGCGCCTCCGCCATCTCCTCGCAGGGGATCCGCTCCGGTTCGTCCGGCTCGGATCCCGCACTTCGCGCAGCTTCCTCCATCACGCTCCTCGCGTCGTCGTTGGCGCCTACCGGTAGTGCTCGGACGGTCGACGATTACGACACCGCGATCTTCCCACGTCGCGATTGAACCCGTCGTGAGCATTTCAGGCAAGGGCGCTCGGCGCGACGGTTCGGAGAAAGAAGATGAGCTTGGTTCCACGTCAATTCCCGAACGAAGGGCGAGATCCATTCGAGCACCGATTCGACGCGATCCTCGCGGAGATCGCGATCAACGTGCAGCTACCGCCGGGCCTGCACGCTCTGGCGGTGGCGCGCTACGAGGCCATCCGCAAGCACATCGAACGAGACGGCAGCCCCCTCCAGGACCTCGTGCGGATCTTCTACCCGCAGGGCTCGATGGCCATCGACGCGACCATCTCCTCACGTTGGACCGACGAGGACTACGACCTGGACGTCGTCGCCGACCTCCACGTGTCGACGGACTCGGATCCGGACGCCGTCCTAGACCTCCTCTACGAGGCGTCCAAGGGCTACAACGTGAAGAGGGTCGTCCGGCAGACCCGCTGCGTGACCTTCGAATACTCGGACGGCATGCACATCGACGTGACGCCGGCCGTCCGGCTCGCCGGGACGCCGGAGCGCGAGAGCGTCATCTTCCACGCGAAGGAGAATTCGCCCGCGGCGACGCACATGGTCGTCGACATGAACGCCTGGGGCTTCGCCCGCTGGTTCACGGGCCGCACGCCCTACGAACGCAAGTTCGCCGACGCCTACAGCCGCCGCCTGCGTGAGGAGCGCGGCTGGCTGGCGGAACGTGCGGACGCAGAGGTTGAGGACGTCCCGCCGCAGACGGCCTTCGAGATCAAGAACAGCGCGGTCGTCGCTCTGCAGCTCCTGAAGCGGATGCGCAACGTCGTCTACGGGGAGCGTCCCGGGCGCATCCCGCCGTCGGTGATGCTGTCCTGCTTCGCCGGGCACGCGGCCTCGCCCGACCAGAAGCTCTCGGACATGCTCATCCGCCTCTGCCGCTTCGTGAAGCGCGACCTCGACGCCGCCACGGCCGAGGGCAGGCTGGTCCACGTCTGCAATCCAGCCCATCCCGACGACGTCTTCACGGACAGGTGGCCGGAGACCCTGACGCAGCAGCGTGAGTTCTCCGGGATCCTCGGGCGCTTCGTCGCCGATCTCGAAGCCATCCGCGACCGCGACATGCCGTTGGTCGAGGTGACGGACCGGCTCCGGACCTGGTTCGGCAAGGGAGTGGTCGGGCGGGTGATCGAGGATCAGATGCGCCGTACCGGCAAGGTCGTCGCGGACGGAGGCCACTCGTACTTCAGGCACGGAGGGCTTCGGCTCCACAAGGCGCCCGGCTTGCTGACCGGCGTCGCCGCCGTGACGCCGGTCGCGGCCCGTCCGCACACCTTCTACGGGGATCGAGTGGGATGACGTTCCTTTCCATCGAGGACCAGTTGTCGGGCATGAGGGCGCGGTGGCCTCAGCTCCGCGGCCGCAAGCTCGATCCGAGGTCGGCCGTTTGGAGGGGCTTGCTGCGACCGTCGTTCCAGGACTTCCTGGTCCGCGTCGCCTACCAGGTGCCTCTGACGCCGGAGACGTTCGATCCTCTGAGGGATCAGCCGGTGGTCACGGTGATCAGGCCGCGGCTCCTCAGACGGGAGGGGAACGAGGAAGGACCTCTTCCCCACGTCTACGGGGCTCTCCGCCCTCGGCCGGAGCTTTGCCTCTTCGATCCGGAGACGGACGAGTGGACACCCGCCATGCCGCTCGCCGAGACCACCGTCCCTTGGACGGTCGACTGGCTGACCTTCTACGAGTTCTGGACGGTCACGGGGATCTGGTCGGGCGGTGGTCGTCACCCGACAGGCGACGAGGACACCCGGAGGGCGATGCGATGACGCCGGCGCCTCCCAGAAGATCCGACGGGACCATCCATCGGACGCGCCAGCGCCAGCCGTGGCTCGAAGGCCGCCCCTTCAGGATCCTGAGCATCGACGGCGGGGGCATCCGCGGCATCCTGCCGGCCGCCATCCTCGCGCAGTGCGAGGACCGCTTTCTGGAGGGCAGATCGGTCGCGCCGTGCTTCGACATGATCGCGGGCACGTCGACGGGCGGGATCATCGCGCTCGGCCTGGGAAAGGGCATGACGGCGAACGAGATCCTGAAGTTCTATCTCGATCGGGGCGACCACGTGTTCCCGCCGCCCGCAGGGCCGGTCGACCGCATTCTCGGCAAGGTCCGCCGGTTCGTCCGCTCCAAGCACGACAGGCGGAACCTCGAGGGCGAGCTACGTCGGGTCTTCGACGACACCCTCTTCGGCGAGGCGACAGCTCGACTAGTCGTTCCGGCCTTCGAGGGCGTGCACGGCGAGCCCTACATCTTCAAGACGCCGCATCATCCGGACTACAAGCGCGACGGCAAGGAGAAGATGGTCGCCGTCGCCTGCGCGACGTCCGCGGCCCCGACCTTCCTGGGAACGTTCGACCTCAACGGCCACGTCATGGTCGACGGAGGCATCTGGACGAACAATCCCGTCATGAACGCCCTCGTCGACGCCCTTGCATGTTTCGAGATCG
Organism: Antarcticirhabdus aurantiaca; assembly: GCF_009765365.1. Taxonomy (GTDB): domain Bacteria; phylum Pseudomonadota; class Alphaproteobacteria; order Rhizobiales; family Rhizobiaceae; genus Antarcticirhabdus; species Antarcticirhabdus aurantiaca. Next base: position 19,174 of record NZ_VTOM01000024.1, on the reverse strand, counting down.
ACAGGAGCGACGTCCAGATCCTCAGCATCGGATGCGGGCAGGCGCGCTACTCGATCAGCGGGCGTCAGAAGCACGGTGGGCTGTTCGACTGGCGCGGTGCACTCGAGGTCGCTTCGCGGGCGCAGTCGATGGATGCCTTGGGGCAGGCGGGTCTCCTGATCGGCCGACAGAACCTCGTGCGTCTCGACGCTCCGGAGAGCGACGACCTCATCCCGATGGACGACTTCGCACGGGCGAGCGTGGAGCTGCCGGGCATGGCGCGCACGATCATGGACGGAGCCGGAGACGGCGTGCGTCGGATGTTCCTGTCCAAATGACCTGGACCTGCGAACGACGGCTCGTCGTAGCCGGCTCGCGCAGCCTGTGCCGAGCGCCGGCGAGGGGCGTGTCGTCGAGCCGGCGAGTCTGGGCCGGGGCATGCCCCAGGTGGCGCTCCGACGCGGCGTCAGTGGATTTGGTCACGACAGCCTGGGGCTCGGCGACACTTCCGATGTCGTGTCCGGTTCCGGCACCCGAGCGTCGGCGACGGGCGTTCGAGGTTCCCATTCCGGTTCCGACCCGAACGGACGATTCATCACTGTCAGGATCTCGTCGGCCGCGAAGATCCTGTTCCTGGCGAAGCCGGTGCGTTCGCGAAGGATCCCCACTTCTTCCAACTGGCGCACCGCTATCGCCGCCTGCGCGAAGGTGACCTCAAGAAGGGCGGCCAGACGGTTGATGGTGACGACCGGGTATTTTAACAGGATATCGAGTGTGCGTGCCGAGGCGGAGTTCCTCCTGAAGCGACGTCTGGTCTCCCAGTCGGCCCTGATCGCCGCGACGCACTCCTGGGTGACACGCAACTCCGCGACGGTCTCGACGACGGCCGTCGACATGAAGCCGATCATGGACGCCCAACGACCTCGTTGCTGGGCGTCCTTCAACGCGTTCGCGTAGTCCGTCTTCCGGTCCTCGATGAAGGACGAGAGGTAAAGTGGGACATGTCCTTCGGCCGCCATCATGAGGGGCAGCAAGAGGCGGCCCACGCGTCCGTTTCCGTCGCGGAACGGATGTACCGCTTCGAAGTGGGCGTGGGCGACCGCCATTCGCCCGACGATGCTCTGATGCATCATGTGCATGTCCTCGCCCCGCATGTAGGAGAGGGTTCCCTCGAGGCTCGGCACGACGTCCTCGGCCGGTGGCGGGTTCCAGATGGACCTCGAGATGTCGCCGGTGCCGCCGATCCAGACCACCCGGTCGCGGAACTCGCCGGGCGCGTCCCCGTAGTCGGGATCGTGCCGCATGACGTCCCGATGAAGCCTGCGGATGAGATCCAGGTCGAAGATCGACTGACCTCGGTCTCGAGCCTCCGGGATCAGGCTCTCCAAGGCGATGGCGTACTCGCGGACCTGCCTGGCGGCGGAGGTGACCGTTTCATCCTCGGGATCGTCCGCCCGCAACAGTTCGTCGAGCGTGCTGTGGGTTCCCTCGATCGCGGATGAGCCGAGCGCCTCCTGACGTTGGAGCAGGCGGTTGAAGATGAAGCTGTCGGGAATCGTCGTCGCGGTCGTGTCGATCTCCGCCATGGCCGCCAACGCGGCCGCGTGGGTCGCGGTCAGTTCGGCGAGAGGGATGCCGTCTACCGGCGGCGGGGCCACGACTACGCCGTAGTGGTTGTCGTAAGGCGGCGGATACCGCTTCAGCCTCTGCTTCACGGCTTCCGACAGGTCGTCCCGGCGCATCTGAAACCCATCACATGATCGTACACGGCCGCGTATATTATGGTTTATTCGAAAAAGCCATAACATGAATGGCTCTGCTTGCGCTTGTCATGGTTTTGCGACGTTGGAGAACGTTGACTGCTCGTCTGTACGACCGCTTCCGCCATCGTCCGGACGAGAGCTTCCTCGTCGTTGGGCTGATCGATGGCGACCCCCTGCATGACAGCGCTCATCTGGACCGGCCGTGGCGACCTGAACCGGGACAAGGTCCCGGACCGATCGAGATCCTCTTTCGTCGTTTCAGGACCAGAACCCGGTTCTCTCGCAACGAGGTCACGAGCCGCCGCTGCCGGACCGTCCAATGGCCCTCCAAGACCTATGGAGGCTGCGATCGGTCTCGTCCGCCTTCCGGCGGCTGGTGGCCGGCGGCTTGCAGCGACACGTTCTACCACCTCTGCGAAGGGGAGCTGAGACGCGGTAGGTCGTCGACGACCCTCGTCGTGGTGAAGTCGGGACGGTGTCCTGACGTGTTCAGGACATTGCCCCGGAATCAGCCAACTCGGCGCCGGTCGCACGAGACAACATCTCGACCTGACTGGGACGAAGTCTCGACCGGCTCGAACTCGAGGTCGGTGGAACCGGGACGATGTCCCGACGTGATCGGGACGAAGTCTCGACCGGCTCGAACTCGAGGTCGGTGGAACCGGGACGACGTCCCGACGTGATCGGGACGATGTCTCAACCGGCTCGAACTCGAGGTCGATGGAACCGGGACGACGTCCCGACGTGATCGGGACGATGTCTCGACCGGCTCGAACTCGAGGTCGGTGGAACCGGGACGACGTCCCGACGTGATCGGGACGATGTCTCGACCGGCTCGAACTCGAGGTCGGTGGAACCGGGACGACGTCCCGACGTGATCGGGACATCGTCCCGAAGAAGCCGAAGTCGAACCTGCACAGGCCGTGACGCCGTCCCGGTCGCGTTGGAACGGCGTCATGAAGAGCTTGGTACAAAGTCTCAGATGTGCACGACCTCGGATCCCCTCGTTCCCACGTGCCGGTCGGGAATGCGCGGCGTGCGTTCGGCGCCGATGCTGAACGCGGTCGAAGGTCGGCTGATCGGCGCCACGATGAGGCTCTGCAAAGGGCGCCGGGCCGAGGCGTCGGCCACGCGCGATCCGAGGCTCGGCTTCTTCCGCTCACGATGAGACGCTGTCACGATGGTCGGAGGACGTTGGCTCCAGATGAACCCGGTACGATGTTCCGGCTTCCCGAGGGGCGATATCTCGATGTGACACCCTGCCGACGATCGACCCACGGAAGGGGGGCGCCCTCCGCCCGCGGCGGCGACGCGGGCGCTGTCAGCACGTCACGGTTCGGAGGAGCACTGGACCTTGGATCAGGGATGTCGGCTGATCTCGCCGGGTGCGAGGGTGAAGTCCCCTTAGGTGGAGGTTGGCGGGTTCGTTAAGCGGATCGTGGTTCCATGATCGTCGGAACGGCGACGAGGTGATGCGCCGCCGACGTGGAACATCACATGCCGCAGAATTCAGCCTCCGAAAAAACGACACGCCACAAGCTGGTCCGCATCGCCACCAAGCTCTACGAGGAGCATGGTGCCGACCTGCCATTGCGAACGGTCTGGGAGAGAGCCGGCATCGGCCATGGCAAGTTCAAGCGCATGTTTCCTTCGCGAGAGAGCCTGATCGCGCAGGTCGTCGACGAGGAGTTCGCAAGCCTTCTGGAATGGTCTCGGAACCCTCTGCCTGAGGACGTCGGGAACGGCATGTTCGTCGGATGGATCAAGGTGCTGACGCAAACGCTCCTGAATTGTCCGGATCTGGCTGGGCTACTGCTGACGGCCCATCGACGTCCGGGATCCTCCCTGCATCCGATGTCCGTCGCCATCGCGAGCATCACGGACCAGTTCCTGAAGGAGCACCTGGGCACGTCAGCTCAGACGGTGGAGATCGAGAGCGATCAGCTCCATGTCGCCGTGCTGGCAGCGACGTCGGCGGCCGAGAAGCTGTTTCCGGGACGATGGGACGAGATGATCGACGACCGGTTCGCCGCCGTCGACGATCAATTGTGGTCCATCAGGTTCGCTCTGGAGCGAAGCGCGTGACAACATGTAGCTCGGGGCGGCCTGGGCCAGACATTCGGTTCGTTGTGCGACCGGTCACCGAAGCTCGCGAGGTTCACTTCACCGAGCGGACCTGATTGCGATGGCCAAACCTCCGAGAGGCACCTGCCGCGGCCCATGCTGCACGCTTACTGCCGCCCCTAAGACAGGTTCGCCATGTCAATTCGGATGGTTGCCAGGCTTCCTTCGAAGTGCCGACGCTCCTAATCGATATTGACGATGAAGGGACCGCTTCTTGCGGCCAGATATCCTCCCTTGACGATGAAGCATTCGATGGAATGCGTTCCCGAATAGAGCGTGCTCTCGACCTTCGTGAGATTTCCGTTCTCAAGGGTCTCGAAGCGCCCTCGCAGGCAATTGGCCCGCTCGGCATCGAAGCCGGTGTTCACGATTTGCCAGTAGATCTTGTACGGAGTGGAGACGTTCGTCCGCGCTTCGAAGCGAAGACTACCCGACTTGGGCAGAGCGGGGCCGTCACTTCCGATCGGCGTGGGACGGAAACCCGCCCTTGAGAACGTGGCGGATGAGATCGAGACTTGACCCAGCGGGCGAGGCGGCCACGTCGGCCGCCGTCTGTGATTTGCGTGCTCGACAACGGAGCGCCCGAATTGTCGGACCCGAGCCAGCACGCCATGTCCGGCGACGGCAGGGTGCCGATCGAGGATCGCTTGGATCGGGACGTTGCCGACGGCTCTTGCCATCACCTCCGCCATGGCGGCTCGGTCCGTCGACGACGCCAACGCGAGGAAGTCTCGTCGCGCAGCCTCCAGCCAATCTTTGAAGGCTTCGTGCTTCTTGGGAGCCGGATTGCTTTCAGAGGGATTCCAGCGGTCGGCGAAGTTCTCACCTGGATCGGTCGGGTTGGGTATCGACCATCGGCCGTTCGAGTACCCGATTCCTTCCTCCATCCTCGTGAGGATGCCTGCGAGCGCGCGTCCCGTGGTTTCTTCTTGGCGATAGGCATGCGCCGAGAGGGTCGTGATGACGATCGAGATCGGCGCGTCTTCGGGGTCACCGCTGAACATCACGTCCCGATGTCGCTTCAGCAGCTTGATGGCCGATTGCAACGGGGTTCTGACGCGATGGACCGGAATCTCGTCCACCTGGGCGCGGGTGGACTTGGCCACCTCGGCTCGACGCCGGAGGAAAACCTGACCCATCCGATGCGTGAACCAGTCGGCGTATGCGCGTGGATTGCTACGTGGCCAGTCCGCCGACACGGTCGCGTAGTTCGGATGGCCCTTGTCGGTGATCGACACGGCGGTGTCCGTCCAGTCCGACGGTACTCCGATTGCCCGCAAGAGTGCCCGTTGCTCAAGGTTGGGCACGCACGGCGTCACGTCGAGGTGGAACTTGGCGTCGTCCGCATAGTGAAGCGTCCAGCATCTGGTTCGCTCGGTCGGCTCCTTCGACATCTGCCGCGCCACCGCGTAGGCTTCGATCTCGCGCCCCAGCATGGCCTTCAGGTCTCGCTGGCTGCGATCCGCCTTTGACATGGCTCGAAGTTCGCAGACGGCGTCGACGTCGTATTCGCCGTCACCTATGGGCTTGATGGCTGTGCCGAGACGGAACGATCCTTGCGCGTAGACCCATGGCAGGTACGGTCGCAACTCCGAGGCCGGACGATCGAGCCACTCGCCGACAGACTTGTAGCTCTTCCGGGCTGCCGCATCCTGGCTTTCGCTTACCTCGACCTCGCGTTCGACCTCGTCGAGGAAGCGTTCGAAGGTAGGCGAAGGCTGCATCGGGGCTAGGATGTTCATAGATCAAACTTCCTGCTTGATCGCGTGGGCCTGAACGAAGCCGCCAAGCGTGCGATTCTGGTCGTAGATGACGAGGGGGGGATGCGCTTTCGGCTGCCAGGAGCGGCCGGCCTCGATCGCGGCGGAAACCGGAGCGGCCGGGAAGATATGCACTTCGACGTCCTCGCCGTGCTTGCTCTTGATCGCGTCCAGCGTCCCTCGAAACACCTTGGCGAATTCAGCCAAGTCCTCACGCCGTCGCATGATGTCGTTGTGCGCTCCGACGGCCGTTATCGACCAGACCGGAACGGCGCCCAGGAAGGCGAGCCGGTCGTCGTGAATCGAGGCGCTGATCTCCAACTTGAGCGCGACCAGACGGCCGGATCCGGCGGGTTCGCTTACCGTGTACCGCACCGGCCTGGAGTTTTCCGCCCACGACCATCCCTTCGGATCACGCAGGAGCTGACGGACTTCGGCGTTCGAGATGTCCGAGATGAGGCGACCAAGTTCGAACAGGAGAGGGATCGGAGCGAGCCCGAAGACGGCGAGGCGCTCGATTTCGCTGCGTTCCATCCGACCGCGGACCTTCTCGGTGAAACCTCGCCTGAGATTGCGCAGATGGATGGCCCAAAACGCAGGATCGTGGTCCGGGAGGTCGAGATTCACGACATCGAGATCGATCCAGCCGCCGGCGACGACGTACCGGTCTGGCGAAAGTGACGATTGGATCATGCCTTTTCCGACCGGGGACTCGTTGTCGCCGATCCTGGCCGCGAAGCGGACGGCGTGACAGCCGTGATCCTCGGCCACCCCCGTGACGATCTCGACCCGTTCCTCGTGGAGCCGCTTCATCTCCATCAATCGGCTCGCGGGATGATCGGCTACGCGATCGTGGCTGTCGATGATCCTGTGATGGACGTCGCACACCAACATCAGGTTCTCGACGGCGACGGCGAGCTTGGGTGACAAGACCGCGTCGCCGCGAGGGCCTCTTTCGGAGTCGGCGACGATATGGGCAATCGCGGCCAAGTTCGCGTTCGGCGACCCGGACAGGAGGTCGCCGATCAACGACCTGTTGCATCCCGTGTACTGGCAGCGGCCGGCCGCACGAGCCCACAGAAGCGCCCGCGTATTGTAGGGGATCGGCTTGCGGCCGCCTGCTCGTTTGGTCGCGCCGAGGCTCGTGACGCTCTGCGCTGCTTTCTTCGCCATGGGAGGTGTCTCCTGTTTGCGGATCTGCTCGCGGAAGCGCCGGCTCGAGATGCATCGGCTTTTTGCCGGGATCCGGAGGCTCCGTCCTAGACGGCCGAAGTGACAGCGCGGTGCCTGTCGTGACGATCAGTCAGCCACTTGAGCGAACCGCAAGCACGTAACGTGAGAGGCGGTTGTTAAGACTTTGATCCTGATATGTTCTTCTTAAAACTCCTGCGCACCGACGGTGCGCAGGACTGAAGAGGTGGCGAGCGGTCTATAGGCGTCGGATCAGGTCTCGCCGGTTCCGGAGATCAACCGGTTTGGAGGACGACCCGAGCCCCGCGAAATCGGGCTCGGATCGCTATTTTACGACTGAGGCAGACCTAACGTGCCAAGTGGCCTGTCAGAAGTGCCGCTGAGGCAAACCAAGGTGCCGTTTTTAGCTGGACCAGAATGAGTGACGCATCAGGGTCACCATCAAGCTCGGCATACTACGAGCACCCTGAAGTACTCCCGCACGTGTCGCATTTGAGGCAGGTGCCGTTGCGGACCATGGAGTAGTTGCCGCATTCGGTGCAGCTGTCACCGGTGTACCCCTTCATCATGGCTTGTGCCCGGCGCTCGCTTGCGCTGGCGGCCTTCGGCTTGGCCGCGGCGTCGCTCTCGGCGCCGGTGGTTTCGAAGAGCGCCTGCGCGGGAGACGTCTCGGTCGACGGGGCCGCTTCGTAGTCGCGGCGAAAGCCCTTGATGGGGTCCACGGCGATGTCGAGGCTGGCGGCGACGGCGAGGGCTGCCGAGCCGGAGGCGGCGCTCGCCGCAACGCTCCCGCGCGACGCCGGCCCCCCGACGCGAGCGACGGCGGCGGCAGCGACGCTGCCCGGCTTCGGCGCGGCGGCCGTCGCAGGCGATGCGGCGGGCTTGGCGGCGCCGGGTGCCGGCTGGCCGGCGGCCGAGCCGACCGGGTCGTTGGTCGACACGAGCCGGAAGCGGCTGGTCTGGCCGCGGACCATGCCGGAGGAAATCGGCAGCGGCGCCGGCTTGTCGCCCGCCACGCCTCGGCCGATCGTCGAGGCGCTGAGCTCCTCGGGCTGGACGTGGGCGAGATCGTGGCGGCCGAGATAGGACACGGCGAGCTCGCGGAACACGTAGTCGAGGATCGAAGTCGCGTTCTTGATCGCTTCGTTGCCCTGTACCATGCCGGCCGGCTCGAAGCGCGTGAAGGTGAAGGCCTCCACGTACTCCTCCAACGGCACGCCGAACTGCAGGCCGAGCGAGATGGCGATGGCGAAGTTGTTCATCATCGCGCGGAAGGCGGCGCCTTCCTTGTGCATGTCGATGAAGATCTCGCCGATGCGCCCGTCGTCGAACTCGCCGGTGCGCAGGTACACCTTGTGGCCGCCGACGATGGCCTTCTGGGTGTAGCCCTTGCGGCGGTTCGGCAGCTTCTCGCGTTCGCGGGTGACGCGCTCGATCACGCGCTCGACGATCCGCTCGGCGACTTCCGCCGCGCGCGCCGGGGCGGGGGCGGCGATGAGCGCCTCGGTCAGCTCGGCGACGACCTCCTCGTCCTCCTCATCGTCGGCGATCAGCGAGGCGTTGAGCGGCTGGGAGAGCTTGGAGCCGTCGCGGTAGAGGGCGTTGGCCTTCAGCGCCAGCTTCCAGGACAGCATGTAGGCGTTCTGGCAGTCCTCGACGCTCGCCTCGTTCGGCATGTTGATCGTCTTGGAGATCGCGCCCGAGATGAAGGGCTGCGAGGCCGCCATCATGCGGATGTGGCTCTCGACCGAGAGGAAGCGCTTGCCGATGCGCCCGCACGGATTGGCGCAGTCGAAGACCGGCAGGTGCTGGTCCTTCAGGTGCGGCGCGCCTTCCAGGGTCATCGCGCCGCAGACGTGGATGTTGGCGGCCTCGATGTCCTTCTTGGCGAAGCCCAGGAAGGGCAGCATCTCGAAGGTGACGTCGTTCAGCTGCTCGTCCGTCATCTTCAGGACGTCGCGGCAGAAGGCTTCGCCGAGGCTCCACTTGTTGAAGGCGAACTTGATGTCGAAGGCGCTCTTCAACCCGTCCTTGAGGGCGGCCAGCTGCTCGTCGCCGAAACCCTTGGCGCGAAGCGTCGAGGGGTTGATCGCGGGCGCCTGGTCGAGGTTGCCGTGGCCGACGGCATAAGCCTCGATCTCGGCGATCTGCGCCTCGGTGTAGCCGAGCGTGCGCAGCGCCTCGGGAACGGCGCGGTTGATGATCTTGAAGTAGCCGCCGCCGGCGAGCTTCTTGAACTTCACCAGAGCGAAGTCCGGCTCGATTCCCGTGGTATCGCAATCCATGACGAGGCCGATCGTGCCGGTCGGCGCGATCACCGAGACCTGCGCGTTGCGGTAGCCGTGGCGCGAGCCCATCTCGACGGCTTCCGTCCAGGCCGCCTTGGCGCGGCCCGACAGGCGCTTGTCCTTGAGCGAGGCGTGGTCGAGCGGCACGGGGTCGACGGAGAGACCCTCATAGCCGTTCGCGATGCCGGCGGCCGCGCGGGAATGGTTGCGCATGACGCGCAGCATGCCTTCCGCGTTGCGCTCGTAGTCGGGGAAGGAGCCGAGCACCCCGGCCATCTCGGCCGAGGTCTTGTAGGCGATGCCGGTCATCAGCGCGGAGATCGCGCCGCAGATCGCGCGGCCTTCCTTGGAGTCGTAGGGGATGCCGGCCGTCATCAGGAGGCCGCCGATATTGGCAAAGCCGAGGCCGAGGGTCCGATAGTCGTAGGAAAGGCGCGCGATCTCCTTCGAGGGGAACTGCGCCATCATGACGGAGATCTCGAGGACGATCGTCCAGATGCGCGTCGCGTGCTCGAAAGCCTCGGTGTCGAAGCGCCCACCGGTCTCCCGGAACTGAAGGAGGTTCAGCGAGGCGAGGTTGCAGGCCGTGTCGTCGAGGAACATGTACTCGGAGCACGGGTTCGACGCGATGATCGGGCCGGCCGCCGCGCAGGTGTGCCAGTCGTTGATCGTCGTGTGGAACTGGATGCCGGGATCGGCCGAAGCCCAGGCAGCGTAGCCGATGCGCTCCCACAGCTCACGAGCCGGCAGCGTCTTGACGACGCGCCCGTCCTTGCGGGCGGTGAGGTCCCAGGTGCGGTCCTCCTCGACGGCCTGGAGGAACTCGTCGGTGACGCGCACCGAGTTGTTCGAGTTCTGGCCGGAGACCGTGAGATAGGCTTCCGAATCCCAGTCGGTGTCGAAGACCGGGAATTCGATCTGGGTGTAGCCCTGGCGCGCGAACTGGATGACGCGCTTGGCGTAGTTCTCCGGCACCTGCGCCTTCTTGGCGTCGCGGATGGCGCGCTTGAGGGCCGGGTTCTTGTTCGGGTCGAAGCAGTCGTCGCCCGAGCCTTCGCAGTTCACGCAGGCCGAGAGGATGGCCTTCATGTGCTTGGAGACGGTCTTGGAGCCCGTGACGAGAGCGGCGACCTTCTCCTCCTCCTGGACCTTCCAGGAGATGTACTTCTCGATATCGGGGTGGTCGATGTCGACCACCACCATCTTAGCCGCGCGGCGCGTGGTGCCGCCGGACTTGATGGCGCCGGCCGCGCGATCACCGATCTTGAGGAAGCTCATCAGGCCGGAGGACTTGCCGCCGCCCGACAGCTTCTCGCCCTCGCCGCGCAGGCGGGAGAAGTTCGAGCCGGTGCCCGAGCCGTACTTGAACAGGCGCGCCTCGCGCACCCAGAGGTCCATGATGCCGCCCTCGTTGACGAGGTCGTCCTGGACGGACTGGATGAAGCAGGCATGCGGCTGCGGATGCTCGTAGGCGGACTCGGAGCGCGTCAGCTCGCCCGTGAACGGGTCGACGTAGAAGTGGCCCTGGCTCGGCCCGTCGATGCCGTAGGCCCAATGCAGGCCCGTGTTGAACCATTGCGGGGAGTTCGGCGCGACCTTCTGGGTGGCGAGCATGAAGCAGAGCTCGTCGCGGAAGGCGCGCGCATCGTCCTCGTTCTCGAAGTAGCCCCCCTTCCATCCCCAATAGGTCCAGGTGCCGGCGAGCCGGCTGAACACCTGCCGCGCGTCCATCTCCGAGCCCGTGCGCTCATCCTCGGGCAGGGCGGCAAGGGCCTCCTCGTCCGCGACCGAACGCCACAGGAAGGAGGGAACGTCGTTCTCCTCGACCTTCTTCAGGACCTTCGGCACGCCGGCCTTGCGGAAGTACTTCTGAGCGAGGATGTCGCTCGCCACCTGGCTGAACTGGGCGGGTACGTCGATGTCCGCGAGGCGGAAGACGATCGAGCCGTCGGGGTTGCGGATCTCGCTGGTCGCCTTGCGGAACGGGATGTCCGCGTAGGGGCTGGTGCCGGCTTTGGTGTAGCGGCGCGCGATGGTCAGGCCCATGAGACAACTCCTCGAAGAGGCGCGGACAAATGGCGATGAAACGCCCCGCGACGATGCGTATGATGATTCAACGATTCGGCCCTGCCGCACAATAGGCTGTGGTGCCGGCGTTCATTGCGTCTATATATTGTGTTGCGGCTCGGTGGGCGAGTCGGGAAGCTGGTCCGTCCACAACAAGTTCGGCGTCGCTGTCCGACGTTTCGCATTCGACTCGAAAGCCCCGCATTCCGGGGGCGGCAATGCCGCAACTCTGGAGTCGAGTCTGGAAGCGGGGCGTGGCACGGCGAGAGGCAGGCAGACTTATCAACAGATTTCGCCCATCGCCGCCTGGGGAGGATCGGCGCGGGGCACGTGCCCGGTATCCTGACGGGTCTTGGTTACCGGCCGCTGAAGACGAGGCCGAAATTTCGATCCGCTCCGGTTCTGATAGCCAGAACCGGAAGTTCGCTCGCCCTCCAACTAATCGCCCTTGCCGCTTGGAAAGAATTGGGTTCATCGTCGTTCAGGGCGGAGATCGAAGACCAGTCAGCGGTTGGACATCTGCGGGGAAGGGCGGCAATCGGATGAGCGGCAACGCATGCAGCGACGCGGCTTCGTTGCCGCTGATGGCGGCGGAAGCCGGCTTCGAGCGCGTCACGCGCCTTGCCGTTCGCCTTCTCGACGTGCCCACCGCCTATGTCTCGCTCGTCGACGAGACGCATGTGCACGTCAAGAGCCACATCGGACTGCCGCCGGACATGGTCGCCGTCGGCCAGTTCCCGCTGGCCGCCTCGATCTGCCGGCACGTCGTGGCGGAGCAGCAGCCGGTGGCGATCCGGGACATCCTCGCCGATCCGCGCACGAGCGGCGTCGAGACGCTGCGCGATAGCGGCATTCGCGCCTATCTCGGCGTCCCGGTCTTCGATGCTATGAGCGGCGAGGCCTGCGTTCTTTGCGCGGTCGACTACGCGCCCCGGGACTGGTCGCCGCAGCAGCGCGCGATCCTGTCCGATCTCGCCGACATGCTGCGCACGGAACTCGACCTACGGGCGGAGATCGTCGCCAACGCCGCCGTGCGCGAGCGCAACATCCTGATGATCCGCGAGATGGAGCATCGGGTGAAGAACAGCCTGTCGACGGTGCAGGCGATCGTCGCCATGTCGCTCAAGGGACACGACGTGCCGGAGGATCTGCGCCGCGCGCTGCTGGACCGCGTCGCCTCGCTCGCCCAGACCCATAACCTGTTGCTGGCGGGCGAGGGCGCGACGACGACCTTCGATGCGCTGCTGGACGCGGAACTGCGCCACTACCGGGCGGACGAGATGATCCGCGTCAAGGGACCCAGCGTGCGGATCATCGCCAGCGAGGCGGTGACCGTCGGCATGGTGCTGCACGAACTCGCGACGAACGCCGCCAAGTACGGCGCGCTGGCCCAATCGGGCGAGGGGCGGCTCGACGTCGCCTGGAACGAAGTGCCGACCTCGCTGGGCGATCGGAGGCTGCGGATCGAGTGGCAGGAAACCGTGCCGCGCCCGCTCGTCGATCCGGCGCGGCGCAACGGCTTCGGAACGACGCTCCTCGAAACGCTGATCGTCCACCAGCAGGGCGGGACCATCGACCGGCGCTGGGAGCCGGCCGGCCTTTCGCTCACGGCCGAGTTCGACCTCGCCCGCGCCTGACGCCTGCTCGCTTCAGCCCGCCGAGCCGCGGGCGATCGGAGCCTGAAAGGTCAGCCCGAGATCCCAGGGGAAGAAGATCCAGGTATCCTGGCTGACTTCGGTGATGAAGGTGTCGACCAGCGGGCGACCCTTCGGCTTGGCGTAAACGGTCGCGAAGTGCGCCTTGGGCAGCATGGCGCGCACCAGGGCGGCCGTCTTTCCGGTATCGGTGAGGTCGTCGACGATCAGGATGCCGTCGCCCTCGTTCTCCAGAAGCGCCGGGGAGATTTCCTTGAGGACCTTGAGATCGCCCTGCTCGTTGTAGTCGTGATAGGACGCGATGCAGACGGTCTCGATCAGCCGCGTGCCGAGCTCGCGGGCGATGATGGCGGCCGGAACGAGCCCGCCGCGCGTGATGCAGACGATCGCCTTCCATTCGGCGCGCGCGCCGGCGAGCCGCCAGGCAAGGGCCCGCGCGTCGCGGTGGAACTGCTCCCATGACACGGGAAAGGACTTTTCCGTCGCCGACATCTTCCTTGCATCTCCATCCGTCGTGGGGCTGCGATAGCGGCTCGGCCGGCCCCCGGCAAGCTCAGCCTGCTTGGTCGAGCGCCGCGACCATGGCGCGGACCTCGTCGGCCGCGGCGTCCAGCGCAACCTCGTCCCGCGAGCGCAGCACGAGTTCCGTGGACGGCTTGCCCTCGCCGAACTTCGGATAGGAGCCGATGGCGACGCCCGGATAGCGCTTCTGGATGGCGGCGAGCGGATCGCCGATCACGCCTTCGCCGTGGGCGCAGGGAATGGCGCGCGACAACATGAGGCGCCCGGCGGGCAGCGTCGGCAGAACCGCGTCGACCATCGCCCGGAACACGGCCGGCACGCCCGCCATGACGAAGACGTTGCCGATCCGGAAGCCAGGCGCGACGGAGACCGGGTTGTCGATCAGCGTCGCGCCTTCCGGCGTGCGGGTCATGCGCCGCCGCGCGGGCGTGAACGGCAGGTCGCGCGCGGCGTAGTGCTCCGACAAGCGCTGCACCGCTTCCGGATGCTCGTCCACGGGCAGGCCGAAGGCGAGACCGACGGCGTCCGCCGTGACGTCGTCGTGGGTCGGCCCGATGCCGCCGGACGTGAAGACGTAGGTGTAGCCGGTTCGCAGGTCGTTGAGCGCCGCGGCGATCCGCTCCGGCTCGTCGGAGACGATCCGCACCTCCTTGAGGTCGATGCCGGCGGCCGTGAGGATGTCGGCGAGGTGGCCGATGTTCTTGTCCTTGGTCCGGCCGGACAGGATTTCGTCGCCGATGGCGAGCATGGCGGCGGTCGAGAGCGGCGGATCGAGATCGGACATGGCGGTACTTTCGAGAAGGGGCGCTCTACTTGTCTCCCGGCGAAGCGGCTTGCAAGCCCGGCTTGGGCCGTGGTGCGTCCCGGTGAAACAGTGCGTCGCGCCGATCGTGGCTCTCGCGTTTGGCCGCATCCCTCTATGTTCGCCTCCAGCAGGCGGCGCGGCGTCGCCTCACGGTTGTCAATGCAGAGGAGATCGACCCGATGGCGAAGGTTCTCGTTCTTTACTATTCGAGCTACGGCCACATCGAAGCGATGGCCGGCGCCGTCGCCGAGGGCGCGCGGGAGGCGGGTGCCACCGTCGACATCAAGCGCATGCCCGAGACGGCACCCGCCGAGGTGGTCTCGGCCGCCGGCTTCCGCGAGAACAAGGGCCATCCCGAGGCGCAGCCCGAGGATCTCGCCGGCTACGACGCGATCATCGTCGGCGCGCCGACGCGCTACGGCAACGTGTCCTCGCAGGTCCAGTCCTTCTTCGACCGCACCGGCGGCCTCTGGTTCCGCGGCGCGCTGGTCGGCAAGGTGGGCGGCGGCTTTGCTTCTTCGGCCACCCAGCACGGCGGCAACGAGGCGACTTTGTTCTCGATCCACAAGATCCTTCTCCATCACGGCCTCACGATCGTCGGCCTGCCTTATGCCTTCCAGGGCCAGATGGGCATGTCCGAGATTGTCGGCGGCTCGCCCTACGGCGCGACGACGGTCGCCGGCGGCGACGGCTCGCGCATGCCGTCCGAGACGGACCTGGCCGGCGCCCGCTTCCAGGGCAAGCACATCGCGGAGATCGCGGCCAAGCTCTTCGGCTGATCCCGGCGCGCGGCGCCTCGAAGGGGCGCCGTCCGCACCCAAGCAGAAGCCCGGTGCAGCATTCTGCGCCGGGCTTTTTGCCGTATCGGGAATCAGGGATCAGAAGATGAGGCCGGCCTCGGCCTGCTCGCGCGCCATCGAGGACGTCTCGTCGATCTCGTCCTCGCTGTCGAGCGCGCGACGAAGATGGTCGAGGGCGAGGTTCTGCTTCTTGAGGCTTCGCAGCATCTCGGATTCTCGCAGCCGCTCGGCGGCTTCCGAGCCCGCGACCTCGAAAGACAGGATCTTCATGATGTCGTGCGTGCCGTCGCGTTCCATCGTTCAGCTCCCTCGAAGAGAAACGATCCTCATGCCTGCGCGAAGCGTCTAGGAAGAGACTATCGGGTTCGCCGGGCCGTGTCATGAGGTAAAGTCTTCGCCAGCCTTTTTATTGTTGCCGGATTATTTCGTCGCCGCCGCTTTCTAGAAGAATGATAAGCCGGCACAGTCATCGCGCCTTCCAACGTCTGCCGGAGCGGGGCGCCGGATCCCGCGAAACCCCTTGACAGCGCGGCGTCGCACCGCGATCAGGCGGCACGTGCGGACGTGGCGGAACTGGTATACGCAGCAGACTTAAAATCTGCCGCCCGTGAGGGATTACGGGTTCGACCCCCGTCGTCCGCACCATCCGTCCGCGGCCTGCGCCGAAACGACGCGGCTTGCCCGCCCGCCCGCCGGCTCTGTAGGTTGCAGCGCAACGAAGCCAATCTCGAGACGCCCGATCATGCAGCCGATCCAGCCCTTCCACGCCGTCGCTCCGCGCCTCGTCGACGTCGCGACGGGGCGGGCGCCCGCCAACCTCGTGGTGCGCGGCGCGCGGTGGGTGAACGTCCATTCGGGCGAGATCATCCCCGACACCGACTTCGCGATCGTCGCGGGACGCTTCGCTTACTGCGGGCCGGACGCGTCCCACGCGATCGGGCCGGACACGACCGTCGTCGAGGCGGAGGGGCGCTACCTCGTGCCGGGACTGTGCGACGCGCACATGCACGTCGAGAGCGGCATGGTGACGGTGACGGAGTTCTGCCGTGCCGTGATCCCGCACGGCACGACCTCGATGTTCATCGACCCGCACGAGATCGCCAACGTTCTGGGTCTTTCCGGCGTGCGGCTGATGCACGACGAGGCGATGGCGCAGCCGGTCAACGTCTGGGTCCAGATGCCGTCCTGCGTCCCCTCCGCGCCGGGACTGGAGGAGGCGGGGGCGAGCGTTTCGCCGGCGGACGTCGCCGAGGCGATGGGCTGGCCGGGCATCATCGGGCTCGGCGAGGTGATGAACTTTCCTGGCGTCGCGTCGAACGACCCGATGATGGTCGGCGGCATCGCCGAGACGCTGAAGGCCGGCAAGGTGGTCGGCGGGCACTACGCCTCGCCCGACCTCGGCCTGCCGTTTCACGGCTACGTCGCGGGCGGGCCGCAGGACGACCACGAGGGCACGCGCGCCGAGGACGCCGCGGCCCGCGTGCGCCAGGGCATGACGGCCATGCTGCGCCTCGGCTCGGCCTGGTACGACGTGGCGGAGCAGGTGAGGGCGGTGACCGAGATGGGGGTCGATTCCCGCTCCTTCGTTCTGTGCACCGACGATTGCCATTCCGGCACCCTGGTTCAGGAGGGCCACATGGACCGCGTGGTGCGGCACGCCATCGCGCAGGGGCTGAAGCCCGTGACGGCGATCCAGATGGCGACGCTGAACACGGCCCGGCATTTCGGCCTGGAGCGCGAGGTGGGCTCGGCGACGCCGGGGCGGCGGGCGGATTTCCTGCTCGTTTCCAACTTGGCGGAGCTCACCATCGACGCGGTCTACGCCCGCGGCGTCGAGGCGGCGGCAGCAGGGCAACTCCTTCTCGACATGCCGGCCTACAGCTATCCGCCCGAGGCGAAGAACACGGTGCGGCTCGGCAAGTCGTTGGCCGCCGACGACTTCGCGGTGGCGGCACCGGCAGGCGCCAACAGCGCGGAGGTGCGCGTCATCGGCGTCGTCGAGAACCAGGCGCCCACGAAGGCGCTGACGGCCCGCCTGCCGGTGGTCGACGGCCACGTCGAGGGCGACGAGGGGCAGGGCGTCTGCCGGATCGCGCTGGTCGAGCGCCACCGCGCCACGGGCGACGTCGTCAACGCCTTCGTCAAGGGGTTCAACTATCGCGGCCGGATGGCGATGGCCTCGACGGTCGCCCACGACAGCCACCACATGATCGTGGTCGGCACCGACCGCGAGGAGATGGCCCGCGCCGCCAACCGCCTCGGCGAGGTCGGCGGCGGCGTCGTGTTCTTCCGCGACGGCGAGGAGCGGGCGATGGTCGAGATGCCCATCGCCGGCCTCATGTCCGACGAGCGGGCGGAGATCGTCGCCGAGAAGGCCGAGCGCCTGCTGGCCGCCATGCGCGAGGCCGGCTGCACCCTCAACAACGCCTACATGCAGCACTCGCTGCTGGCCCTGGTGGTCATCCCGTCGCTGCGCATCTCCGACAAGGGGCTGGTGGACGTCGACCGGTTCGAGGTGGTGGACCTGTTCGTGTAGGGCGGGGATCAAGGGGGCTCCGGCGGTCGTAAGCGGTGGTCTACCCTCTCCGGAAAGGGCGCTGTTCCCCTCGCCCGCTTGCGGGAGATGGGTCCGCAAGGACGGGCGAGACGAGCGGCTCGACCAGGGGACGGCGAAGCCGGCCGGGTGAGGGTGTCGGCCGCCAAGCGGCCAAGCAAAGACCAGCGTCGCGAAGCGTCCTTCGCCTTCTGCACCCCTGGGCGAGCCACGCGTCTCGCCCGCCCTTCGGACCCCTCATCCCGCTGCCGCGACCTTCTCCCGCCAGCGGGAGAAGGGAGCAGCGTCGAGGCGCGCGGGCGCGATCCCGCGCCGCATGGGGAGCGGCCGGAGCGTTGAAGCATGCGGTGCCTCCCTTGCGGGGAGGGCTGGGGGCGCCGCAGGCTGAACCTGCGACGTATGCTGTTCGTCAAAAAGGGTCCGCCTGCGGCGCCCACCGCGAGGGACTGCGGCGCTTTTCCAGTGCGGGGCCATCCCGCACCGCGCGCGTCGGAGCCAGAAACGGGCGGCTTCACCCATGCCTGGCGGCGTCCTCCCGAGTTCGGGTCTGTCCCAACCGGGTCCCGGGTCTGCTTCGGGGATACTCCACGGCCCGGGCGCTTACCGCCCGAACCGCTCCTCGCGCGTCGCGTCGCCCGGCCGCCCGCTTCTCCGGAAGAAGCACGCCGCATCGGACCTCGCCCGCCGGCCCCCTCGAACGATCCCGGTGATCATTCGCGCCCATCCGAATGGGCCGGCGGTGAGGGCAAGGTAGGGGCGGGGCGAGAGGGCGTGGATAAGTTGCAGGAAGTTGGCTCCTGAAGCGGCGGTATCGCGGCTCATTTGTTTGTCACGATCGGGGTTCTCGGACCGTCCGCTTTCGGCGACAATCAGGGAGGAGCAGCCGATCAAGGAGCAAGCGGCGTACGCATGATCCGGTACTTGGGTTCTACGACGAGCATGCGGCCGCCTATGCGGCGGACAGCGCCACCAATCCGCAACTTCTAGGCTTCCTGCAAAAGTGTAGGCCACAAGGACGTATTCTCGAATTGGGTACGGGTGCCGGATTGGATGCCAAGGCCATGCTCGCCGCCGGGTTCAGCGTCGATGCGTCTGATGGATCGGCAGAACTGGCCAAAATCGCCTCAACCCGTCTCGGGCAGCCCGTCAGAACGATGAAATTCAACGAGCTGAACGCGGTCGAAGCCTACGATGGGATATACGCCTGTGCATCGTTGACCCATGCGCACCGCAGCGAGTTGCCGGGGATTTGCGCGAAGATCCGCACCGCGCTTGTGGATGGCGGCGTGGATTGGGCGAGCTTCAAAACGGGAGTGCATGAGGGCAAGGACAGTCTCGGTCGGTACTACAACTACCTATCACCCAACGAACTCGTCACATGCTGGCAAGACAATGGACCCTGGACGTGCGTTGAGATCGAGAGCTGGGTCGGAAGCGGCTACGACCAGCAGGTCACGAACTGGTCCGCAGTCATGGCCTACCGTTGACCGACGCCGTCCGCTTTCGAGCGAAAATCGTGACTAGAACAGCGTCTCTGATGGGTCCAGGCCGTGTCAAAACGTCGAGCTTGGTTGTTGTTTGAGGTTTCGGGGCTGATCGCACGGTTGGGCGCAGAGATACGGCGCTCTACTGCTGCTTTTTGCGATGGTCGAGGGACAGAGCGATG
>NZ_VTOM01000023.1 GCF_009765365.1 Antarcticirhabdus aurantiaca | reverse complement strand
GAACGTCCACCTGTCGCAGCTTGGCGACGATCTCTTCCGGGCTCGGCTTCTTCCTCGGCATTCTCGGCATCCTCCAAAGGCTCAAAAGCCTACTTCAGGGAGGGCCACTTTTCAGGGGGCAGACCAAAGGAGCGGGTCGACGGCGGTAGCGCGCCGGACGCCTTCAACGACGGGCGCATGGCCGCCGGCTTCGAGCTGCGCAGCGCGTACCTCGCTGTTGGCGAGCGGAACTACGGCATCGCGCGCTTCGTGGCCGGGGAGGGACACTCGCTCCGGGAATTGTCGAAGAAGATCAAGTGCAGCCGGCGCACGGCTTGCAAGGTGCTGCGGGCCGCGCTCGACGCGCTCGTCCAGCACTGGGGCCTGTCGAACGGGCCGGCGCGTGACCTGGACGAGGATGATGGGCGAGCGAAGCACTGATCCGGCCGGCACGCCCAGCCTCTGCGACCGCATCGAGGTGCTCGCCAGCCGGGTCGAGCGGCTCAGCCTGTCGCATCGCGATCCGGAGGCGTTCTTCGAGGAGCGCTCCGAGATCGCGCACGCGCTGCGCCGCGAGGCTGCGAAGGCGGCTCGGGGAGAGACTTGACCCCGGGCGCCACGAGTGGCAGTAAATGCGTATTCCACAGGATTGCGAGTAGGCCGAAAACGGTGCGTTTTTAACGCGCTTGATCGCGTTCGTGCGGTGCGGCACCTCACCAGACAGAAGCGCGGAACGGGGTTCGAACAAGCCCGTTCCGCGCTCTTTTCTTGCGCTCCGGATGGGCCGGGCGCAGGCATGGCGGTCCTACGTCATTGTCGTCCAGCCCGGGCTGCGGCTCTGCACAGCTGCAGCCCGTGACGACACTAGGCGCCATAACCCACTCCATCTGTGGATAGTTCCGCCGGCTCGCGCAACCGCGCGTCGCTGGCCGTTCGTTCATGCTCATGCCGGGAGACGAAGATGAGCAACGAAGCCGCTATCGAAGCCGAGATCCAGCGCAAGGGCCTGACAGCGCCGCGCTTGACGCCGGCGCACATCGACGCCTCGATCAAGGATGAGGCGTTCCACGTCTTTCCGGGCACCACGCTCGTCGTCTGCGCCCTGACGCTGTAGAACGATTTCATGGTGACCGGCGAGAGCCGCCCCGGTTCCGACGCCAACTTCGACGAGGAGCTTGGCCGCAAGATCGCCCGCGATGCAGGCGGCAGCGGCTTCGGCGCCGGCGGCGCCTCCAACCCCGGCGTCTGATCATGAGCGCCGGCCGCCTCGCGACCTGCGCCGTCGCGCTCCTTCTCACCTCGACCGGGCTGGGGCTCGCGATCGCGCATCCCGGGGCGGCCGTCGCCTGGACGCTGTCCACCACCATCATGTCCGTGAGGCGCCTGCCGTGACCGTCGAAGCCGTTCTCCGCGTCCTGGCGCTTCTCGCGCTCGGCGCCCTCTACGTGTCCGACCACGGCATGAACCTGTGGGCCAAGCCCGTCGGCTCCGAGGTCTACCTGATGCTCCTCGCCGTCGCGCTCGGCGTCGACGTCAACTGGGCGCGCTCCGTCTTCAAGGCCGTGATCACCGGCATGCTGAAGGTCGGGCCCGTCGACGAAGGGAAGGGGGAATGACCATGCCCGCTGTCCTCCGGTCGGTGCGCCGCGCTGCCGCGCGCGCCTCGGCGACGTTCTTCCGCATCCTCGTGATCTTCTCGCTCCTGCTCTTCTGCTGGGATGCCTTCTGGCGGTTCGCCGTCCAGGTCGCGCCGGCGTCGTTCTGGTTCGAGATCGACCGCGTCGAGATCCTGCCGCCCGGCGACGTCGTGATCGTCTGGCGGCGCAGCCACGTCGGCGACCTGCCGGTCGTGTCCGTCGTAGAGCTGCTCGGCGAGGACGGCTCGCAGCCCTGCGCCTCGAGCGGCCGGCGCGTCATCGAGCGCGACACCGATCGCGCCGTGGTGCCGATCGACCGCCTCCTGCCGGACTGCCGCTGGGACGCACTCCCCAACGGCGCCTATAGCCTGATGGTGACGGCGAGCCTTCCGGCCGGCAGCGCGACCGACAAGTCGATCACCGTCCAGTCGGCCAACGAGGTTCTCGTTCAGGATGGCGCGATCGTCGGCGCGACGTCGCCGGCCGAGCCGCGACCCTGAGCCGCGCGCTTCGTCAGCAGCCGATCGCGGCTTTGATCTCGTCGACCTGCGCCTTCGAGCGGCAAACGCTCTCGCAGGGGATGCCGTCCTTGTCGCGGTCGGCGCCGGCGTAGCCGTCGCACCACATGCGCACCGCCTCCTCGCACGTGCTCGCCGCCTTGCAACTGCGCCGCTGCGCGACGCGGTAGCTCTCGAACTGCTCCCGCACGCTGGGGCCGGATGGCTCGGCTGGAGCGCTGGGCGCGTGCGAAGGCTGCGCCGTGGCCGAGGCCAACAGCGCCAGGACGGCGATGATCTTCATGTGATTCCTCCCAAGAACCCGAGGATGCACATGGGTTCTGGGGTTGTCGAGAGGTCAGCCCCGCGGCGCGCGCCAGCCTGCCGCCTTCGCTTCCGTCTCCGTGCAGAACCACCGCTCGCCGTCGGCCTCGTCGATCACCGTCTTCTCGTAGGAGCGGGACGAGGGCGTGTGGTAGATCTTGCCCGAGCCGGAGATGTTGCCCTTAATCAGGCACTTCGTCGACGGCGCGCCCTGCTCTTCGACGGTGGCGGCCTGCTCGCTCGCCAGGCGCTCTCCGCGGCGCCAGGCCGACGGCTTGACGAATCGGCCGGCCCAGATGCCGCGCTTCGCCTTCTTCGCCTCCCGTTCCTCCTGGTCGTAGCGTCCATCGGAGTAGTCGTCGTACTCGACGGCCCAACCCTGCCGGACCATCTCGGCGTTGACGACGGTGTTGCCGGCCGTCGCGCACTCGGCGACGATCCGGCCGTAGCGGTCGCGATCCTCCTCGAAGCACTGGACGCGGCCTTGTCGGCCGATGATCTCGGCCAAAGCCTCGGCCGAGCGCGAGCCGCAGAGGTAGCGCTTGCCCCGCGCGTCGTCACAGGTCTGCTTGCTCTCCGGCGCGTCGACGCCGTAGAGGCGGATCCGCTCCTTGACGCCCTCGATCTGCAGCGTGTCGCCGTCGACGACAGTCGCGCGTCCCGATAGGTCCGCCGCCTGCGCGGCCGTGGACAGGAGAGTGGTCGCAAGAGCCATCGTCAGCAGGCGCATTCATCTCTCCTCGATGTATCGTTCACGTCTTGTTCTAGCTCGCCGATGCAGCGATCATATGCGCCCCGACGGTTGATTCGAGGTGGACGATGCTGGAATTGACGAACCTGAAGAAGGCGAGTGCGGGCGTCGATGCGCAAGCCGTTGGCATCGAGGCGCTGAACTTCATCGCCGAGGACCCGAAGCTCTTCCAGCGCTTCCTTGACCTGTCCGGCCTTGAGGTCGGGCAGCTGCGCGCCGAGGCGGCGAAGCCCGCCTTCTTTGTCGGCCTCCTCGACTTCATCCTCGCCTACGAGCCGACGACAATGGACTTCGCCAACCGCGCCGGGCTCGACCCCGCCGCGGTGCAGGTCGCGCGTGACAAGCTGGCACCAGTGGAGCCGGATACGAACTTCGACTGATCACGACTCCGAGGCGCAACCCTGAAACTCGCCTGTACATGGTCTTGCGCCGAAGCCAATATAGGGACTCGACCTCGCCGGCGTGGACGATCAGACTGTAGGCACTCAAGTCGTTGGGGGGATCGTGGCGAAAGCAGCGGTGTCATCGTATGAGCGCTGGATGCTCGATGTGTTCCTGGCCAAGGGAGACAGAAACGACCCGACGTTCCGAGAGGAATGCTACAAGAAGTTCTTGTCTACGTTCGATTCCGCAGCTCAGACTCTCAGTGCTCGCGTGTCATCTGTGCGGCTGAATTACGGGCGCTTGCGTCGAACTATAGAGGAGGTAGAGCGGCATCTCCCAGGGACTGTTGATTTAGATGTAATTTTCTCTGAGTTGCCCGAACTTGAACGTAGGGATGATGATATTCCAGAAGTGCCGCCGCAAGTTGAGGCGGCGCCCGTTTTTGTGGTCAATCCGCAAGGTGTCATAGAAAATGACCCCGATTTTCAAAGAAGGTTTGTCACCCCGACCCCGACGTTAGGTGATCTGCACTCTGAGGTACGTCGTCTCGCAGGCCGCCTTGCGACTGATCCAGGAGTCCAGCATGCCGGTAGCAACACTGCTGGACGGGTGAAAGAGGCATCGAGGCTGCTCGTCGAAGCCATCGGTGAAACCATCACAGAAGTTAGACCAGGACTGCTGATCCCTCGAGGCGAAGCACTTCGGCAGTTCAGCGCGCAGCAAGAGCTTCTTGATGACGATCGGCTCTCTGACGTGGCGCCACTGCCAGACAGCCTCCGCGGGGACCTCCTGGTTCTCGTGCGGGCATACAATGCCTTCGTAGCCAGCGACCAAGCCTTGAGAAGCTACGACGAAGCGCAGTATGGGCCGGACACACAGGCCGAGATTATAGATCCAGGCGAAGCGTTGGCGATCGCGGCTAGCGCACAGCGGACAGGCATCGTTGCCGAGAGTGCGGTAGAGGTGCTGAAGGAGGAGGCGAGGGTTGTGCCTCCCAACGCATCCTCATCTGATCGCCGTGCAAGACGTTTCTCAGAGGGTATTCGCAACCTCCTGAAGGTCATTTTCGGTCGCGCAATCCTCTGGACCGGCGGTGCAGTCACTGGCGGCTATGCCGCAGCTCAATGGTTCATCCAGAACAAGGACTGGTTTCTTAGATTCTTTGCCGACGATGAACGAGCACTCAGCGTCATAAGGTGGCTCATCGAGCACTTGGAAAAGTTGCCGATCGCAGGATGAAAGAGGGTACGTTCCGACACCATTCGCAGGCGGAACATCAGCAGGCAGGAGTGCTGACGGCGATCTTCCGGATCCATTCGAGCTTGCGCTCGAGCGTCGGACCCGAGCCGTAGCCGGGCCGATCGAACTTGTGGCCCATCAGTGCGGTCTCCATCGTGTCGGGCGTGGAGACGTCCGTCAGCCGGTCCTTGAAGGAGTGGCGAAGGCTGTAGATTGACTGGTCGGGGTTCTCGAGCAGCTCGTTCGTCACCAGGAACTTGTTCACGACGGCCGAGAGCGCGTCGGTGCGGCCCTGGTATCGGCGGTTCGCCTCCATGAGGAGCTTCGCCCCCTCGATCGCGACGCCGACGAGCGGCAGCGTGCGCTCCGAGTATTTCGTCTTCAGCGAGTAGCGCTCGTAGGGTGCGATCGAGATGTGCGGGATCTCGGCGTCGAGGCGGATGTCGATCTTCGGCCGCAGGTGCGCGAGCTCGACAGGCCGCGCGCCGGTCTCGATCATCGTCAGGATGATGCCGCGTGCGCCGGCGTTCAGCGCGTCGAGGGCGCCCGGCCGTAGCAGGACCTCGCGGATGTGCGCCGTCGAGAACGGCGGCCGCTTCGCCTCAACCTGCTTCAGAGACAGGCCGCGGAAGTGCCGCTTAAGGTCGAGGTCCAGGCGGTCGGACACCGTCGCGATCACGGTGCCGACCTGGACGAACTGCTTGTTCGCCGTGTCCGGCAGGAGCTCCTCGTCGGCGATGCGGTCGATCCACCAGGCGCGGAAGGCGAGGGCGTCCGAGCGCGTGAAATCCGCGATCGGCTTGTCGCCGACGACGTCGATGAGGTTGGAGAAGGCGAGCTGGCGCGGCAGGCGCCACTTGCGGACCTGGTTGTCCGACTTGTTCAGCCGAGCCTCTCGGGTCAGGTCCTCGTAGGCGGCGAAGACGGTCGAGAGCGTCAGC
This sequence comes from Antarcticirhabdus aurantiaca, assembly GCF_009765365.1. GTDB lineage: Bacteria > Pseudomonadota > Alphaproteobacteria > Rhizobiales > Rhizobiaceae > Antarcticirhabdus > Antarcticirhabdus aurantiaca. Next base: position 98,506 of record NZ_VTOM01000023.1, on the reverse strand, counting down.
GGCGGCTCGTCCTCGCGGCCGAGGAGCGCGCCGACGACAAGCGCTGAAGCTTTCGACGCGCTCGCGCCGCCTGCGCGTAGCGCCTCCTCGACGGCCGCCATGCGCGCGTCGATCTCTGCGAGCGGCCCTGTCCGAAGCTGGGCGAGCGGCACGTAGGCGAAGCCGGCGGCATGCGCTTGGTCGACGAGCGCGCGGTAGCGCTCGCGCGCGTTCGGATCGTCGCCGCGCGCCAGCGACTGCCAGAAGCTCTCCGTCATCCGGTTCAGCGCGTCGCGGGCGACGATTGCTTGCGCGACGTCGTTCGTGCCGCAGGAGAGTGTGACGAATCGACGGGTGTCGAGGGCCGCGTAGCGCGTCGGGACGCGCGGCCGATAGTGCAGCCGGCCGTCGATCCGGACGATCCAGCGGGGCAGCGTTTCCGAGGCCATTCCCGAAGCCCTGTATGTCGAATTGTATGCCGAAATGAATGCAGGTTCGAAGATCGTGCGGGCGACGCGCGAGCTGCCGAGACGCTGAAGCCTTACATTTCCAGGGGATGCGCCGCAAGGCGAAGGTGGTATTTGGCTCCCCGGGCCGGATTCGAACCAGCGACCGATCGATTAACAGTCGATTGCTCTACCACTGAGCTACCGGGGACCGCCACGCTGCTGCGTGTGAGCGGGCCTATAGCAGGGTGGTTCGGGCTTGCAAAGCGCCCTCGTGAAAAAACCGTCGCAAACCGCGCTCGGCCATTCCATCGTTGGCCAAGAATGCCCATTTGCCGGGCCATTGCGCAGGGTTGCGCGCGTCGGTTCGAGAAGAAAGGCAGCGGCGGGATGGCTGGAAAGGGTTCGGAAGCGAGCTCGCAGGGCGGCGGCTCCGGCTTTGGCGTGCGCCGCGGGCGAATCGAGATGTTCGGGCGCGGCGTCGAGCTGCCGCGTCAGCGCCGCTGGCGCATCGCGATCGGCGTCGCGCTCATCCTCGGCGGCTTTCTCGGCTTCCTGCCGATCCTCGGCTTCTGGATGGTGCCGTTGGGCCTTTTGGTCCTGTCGATCGACATCGCGATCGTGCGGCGCGCCCGCCGCCGCTCGACCGTGCGCTGGGCGCGCTGGCGCGGCCGCCGCGGGCGCGACGGCGGCGTGCCGACCTCGCACACGGCGGCCGAGCTGGTGGACGGGGCGACGCGGAGCGGCGTCAGCCGCCCGTGACGGGCGCGTCGGCGCGCGAGGCGGCGGCTTCGAACAGGTGCCAGCGGCGGGGGCGCACCGCGATGCGGTCGCCGACGCTGCCCGGCGCTTCGGCCGGCAGCTCCAGCTCGATCCGCCCGTCGTCCGGCGTCTCGATCTCGATGATCCGCGAGCCGCCGGAGCGGCGGGCGAGCGAGACCGTGCCGCCGATGCCCGGCGCGCCGTCGGAGACGAGCTCCAGGTCGTAGGGGCGCACGAAGAGGCTGCGCGGACCGTCGGCGTCCTCGGTGCGCCCGAGCACGGTGCCGCGATAGGCGATCTCGCCGCCGCGCACTTCGACGGGCAGGATGTTCGACGAGCCCACGAAGGAGAACACGAAGGGCGAGGCCGGGCGGTCGTGGATGTCCGCCGCCGAGCCGACCTGCTCGATGCGGCCCTGGCTCATGACGACGACGCGGTCGGCGAGTTCCAGCGCCTCGTCCTGGTCGTGGGTGACGAAGACGGTGGTGTGGCCGGTGCGGTCGTGCAGCTCGCGCAGCCAGCGTCGCAGCTCGCGCCGCACCTTTGCGTCGAGCGCGCCGAACGGCTCGTCGAGGAGAAGGACGCGCGGCTCGATGGCGAGGGCGCGCGCGAGCGCCACGCGCTGGCGCTGGCCGCCGGAGAGCTGGGCTGGATAACGCTCGCCGAGGCCGGGGAGCTGCACCAGATCCAGGAGCTCTGCGGCGCGGCGGCGGATCTCGGCGCGGCTCGGGCGCGTGGCGCGCGGGCGCACGGACAGGCCGAAGCCGATGTTGTCGGCGACGCTCATGTGCTTGAACAGCGCGTAGTGCTGGAACACGAAGCCGACATTGCGCTCCTGCACGCTCTTTAAAGAAGCATCCTCCTGGCCGAAGCGGATCGTGCCGGCGGAGGGGAATTCAAGGCCGGCGATGAGCCGCAAAAGCGTCGTCTTGCCGGAGCCGGACGGGCCGAGAAGCGCGATCAGCTCGCCCGAGCGGATGTCGAGCGAGACGTCGTGAAGCGCCCGGAAGCCGTCGAACTCCTTGGCGAGATGGCGGACGGAAATGTCCATGAGCGTTGTCCTTTCGGGCGAAGGTCAGTGTCGGCCGCGGCCGGTGGCGGCGATGTCGCCGGCATAGCGCGCTTCGAGGACGGCCTTGATGCCGAGCGTCACGAAGGCGAGGCCGGCCAGCAGCGTTGAAACCGCGAAGGCGGCGGAGAAGGCGTATTCGTTGTAGAGAATCTCGATCTGCAGCGGCATCGTGTTGGTGAAGCCGCGGATCTTGCCCGAGATGACGGACACGGCGCCGAATTCGCCCATGGCGCGGGCGTTGCAGAGAAGGACGCCGTAGAGGAGCGCCCACTTCACGTTCGGCAGCGTCACGCGCCAGAAGGTCTGCCATCCGTTGGCGCCGAGCGAGACGGCGGCTTCCTCGTCGCCGGTGCCCTGCTCCTGCATGAGCGGGATCAGCTCGCGCGCGACGAAGGGCAGGGTGACGAAGACCGTCGCCAGAACGATGCCGGGAATGGCGAAGACGATCTTGATGCCCGTCCAGGCGACGAGCGGCTGGAGGTAGCCCTGCGCGCCGAAGAGCAGCACGAAGACGAGGCCCGCGATCACCGGCGAGACCGAGAAGGGCAGGTCGATCAAGGTCAGGAGGAGGCTCTTGCCCTTGAAGTCGTGCTTGGCGATGGCCCAGGCCGCGGCGAGGCCGAAGACGAGGTTGAGCGGCACCGAGATCGCCGCGACGATCAGCGTCAGCCAAATGGCCGCGAGCGCGTCGGGCTCGACCAGGGCCGCGAAATAGGCGTCGAGGCCGTTGCGGAAGGCCTCGGCGAAGACGGCGACGAGCGGCAGGAACAGGAAGAAGGCGAGAAAGGCGAGGGCGACCGCGGTCAGCAGCCACTTCACCAGGGGGCTTTCCGTGGTGACGGGTCGGGGCGCGCGGGGGCTCGCGCTGGTCGCGTCGGCGGCGGGCATGTGGACGGCCTCAAGCGCCATGTCCGAACCTCCTGCGGCTCCAGGCCTGGATGAGATTGATGACCAGCAGCATGATGAAGGAGATGCCGAGCATCATCGCGGCGACCGCCGTGGCGCCGGCATAGTTGAACTCTTCCAGCCGGATCACGATCAGGAGCGGCGCGATCTCCGAGACATAGGGGATGTTGCCGGCGATGAAGATGACCGAACCGTATTCGCCGACGGCGCGGGCCAGCGCCAGGGCGAAGCCGGTGAGGAGGGCCGGCACGATGGCGGGAAGGACGACGCGCGTGATCGTCTGCCAGCGGTTCGCGCCGAGGGTCGCGGCGGCCTGCTCGAGCTCGATGTCGACCTCTTCGAGGACGGGCTGCACGGTGCGCACCACGAAGGGCAGCGACACGAAGGTGAGGGCGACGACGATGCCGAGGGGCGTGTAGGCGATCTTCAGGCCGCTCTCGCCGAACAGGAAGCCGAGCGGGCCGGACGCCGTGAAGAGCGAGCCGATCCAGCCGTTCGGCGCGTAGAGCGTCGTCAGCGCGATGCCGGCGACCGCCGTGGGCAGGGCGAAGGGCAGGTCGATCGCGGCGTCGACGAGGCGCCGGCCGGGAAAGTCATAGCGCACGAGCACCCAGGCGACGAGAAAGCCGAAGACCACGTTGATCGCAGCCGCGGCAAACGAGGCGCCGAAGGACAGCTTCAGCGCGCCCGTGACGCGCGGATCGGTCGCGAGGGTCAGGAACTCGGCGAACCCCACGCCAGCGGCGCGCAGGATGAGCGCCGCCAGCGGGATCAGAACGATGGCGCCGAGATAGAACAGCGTGAAGCCGAACGCGATCCCGAAACCGGGGATCACGCTCGGCCGCTTGAAGGCGAGAGCTTGCGTCATGAGCGATGGAGCATCCAGGTCCCGGGTTGGTTCACCGTGATCGAACGGCACGGCGCCGCGCGCGGGAGCCGGAGCCCCGCGCGCGGCACGCCGATGGCCGTCGCGCTCAGTTGGCGGGCTTGAAGATCGTGTCGAACACGCCGCCATCGGCGAAGTGGGTCGGCTGCGCCTTCTCCCAGCCGCCGAACTGGGCGTCGTCGATCGACACCAGCTCGACGTCGGGGAAGCGCTGCAGCAGGGCCTGGTCGGTCACGGTCTCCGGCTCGGACGGGCGGTAGAAGTGCTTGGCCGCGATGGTCTGGCCTTCGGGCGAGTAGAGGTAGTTGAGGTAGGCCTCGGCCACCTCGCGGGTGCCCTTGGCGTCGACATTGCCGTCGACGAGCGCGACGGGCGGCTCGGCGAGGATGGAGATCGAGGGCACGACGATCTCGAACTGATCCGGACCGAGTTCCTCGATCGCCAGGAAGGCCTCGTTCTCCCAGGCGAGCAGCACGTCGCCGATGCCGCGCTGGACGAAGGTCGTGGTGGAGCCGCGCGCGCCCGTGTCGAGCACGGGGACGTGACGGTAGATCTCGCCGACGAACTCCTTCGTCTTGGCTTCGTCGTTGCCGAAGGCCTTGTTGGCGTAGGCCCAGGCCGCGAGGTAGTTCCAGCGCGCGCCGCCCGACGTCTTCGGGTTCGGCGTGATCACCTCGACGCCGTCCTTCACGAGGTCGCCCCAGTCCTTGATCCCCTTCGGGTTGTCCTTGCGGACCAGGAAGACGATCGTCGAGGCGTAGGGTGCGGAGTTGTGCGGCAGGCGGGCGCGCCAGTCGGCCGGGATCTTGGTCGTCGCCTTGGCGATGGCGTCGATATCGGCCTGCAGGGCAAGGGTCACCACGTCGGCGTCGAGGCCGTCGATCACGGTGCGGGCCTGGGCACCCGAACCACCGTGCGACATCTGGACGGCGACGGCGTCATGACCCTCGGCCTGCCAATGCTTCGAGAAGGCGGCATTGTAGTCGCGATAAAGCTCGCGGGTCGGATCGTAGGAGACGTTGAGGAGGGTCTGCTGGGCGAGGGCCGGCATGGCTGCCCCGACGGACACGAGAAGGGCGAGCGCGAGAGTTCGGAAGCGGGGCATCGTTACTATCCCTATAGAGAAGATGGACAATGCTGATCAGGCGTCTATCATCGTGTCAACGAGCCCTTCGCAGAAAGCCTTTCGCGAACTCTTCTTCTCGGCGCAGCGGGAAAAATCTTCTGCCGGCCGGAATTTCGGCCGGCAAGTTGTTCCGCGGGATCGAACACCTCTTCCGCGCCCGGGGCGGACGAGGGAGCCGGCACTTGGAACTCCGGTCGCGCACGCCCCGTTCTTCAGAGCGAATCCGCGGGCGGGTCTCGGGTTCCGGAACGCCGCGGTAGCGGGCCGATATGCCCGACATGCCTGAGCGTCGGGTGGCAAAGCGGAAACCATCCTGCGCTTCCTGAACGGCGGCTTCAGGCTCGGTTCAGCAATCTCATGGTTCTATCGCTTCGAAGGCAAGAAACGCCTCGATTGCGAAAGGTCTTGAGCCATGACTTCGTATGTTCGTGTCCGCGATGACGCTTGTTCCGCCATCTCGCTCGGGTTGATGCCGGGAGCGAGCTACCCGTTCTACAGGAACGGCGCGGGAGCCAACTCTCTCCAGGTCGTTACTATATCCGGCGATCAGGTCAGCGTGCCGAAGAAGCTGCTCGAACTGCCGGCCGCCTGAAAAATCGGCGCACTGGCAAGAGGCTGTCGCGGCGCTCGTCGGCGGCGCGAGCATCAGCGGCCCGGGCACGGGCTCGGCCCTTGCGCAGAGGCGCCGAATCGCCCCGCGCTTCCCGACGCCGGAGACGCGGAAGCTGCCTGATCAGGCGTGCCATTTGCGACGAAGAGAATCGCGGGGCCGCTCTCCGAAAGCCTGCTGGTAGCGGCGCGAGAAGTCGCTGAGATTGCTGAAGCCCCAGCGATAGGCGACCTCCGAAACCCGCGGCGACCAGGCAGGATCGGTCAGATCGAAGCGGGCCCGCTCGAGGCGCAGCATGCGCAGGTGCTCGACCAGGGATTCTCCCGTCGCGCGGCGAAAGGCGATCTGAAGTGTGCGCAGCGGGATGCCGCTGGCGCGAGCGATGTCGGCGACGCGGATCGGCCGGCTCATATTGGCCCGCATGAAGTCGCGAGCCCGGGCGACCGCCACCGGCTCGGACGGCTTGACGAAACCCGGCATGCGGATGTTGTTCGGGCAGAGTTCGATCATCGCGCCGAGCGTCATGTCCTTGAGCGAGGCGATGGCGAGGGGCGCGTAGGCGAGGGGCGTGTCGTCCAGGATCGCGCCGGCGAGCGTCGCCATGACGAAGCGCAAGCCGCGCTCGTTGGGGCTGTCCGGAGGCACCGCGAAGAACTCGACGCGACCCTTGTGCTCGCTACCCGTCAGCACTTGAACGAAGCGCGCGAGATCGTCCTGCCGGATCGTAGTGACGACGATGTCGAGGTCCGACGCATGTTCCACGCGGTGGAGTTCCGCGGAACTCCAGGTGAAGACGGAGCCGGCGGAGAACACGGTGCGGCACGGGCCGGTGTGATAATCGATCCGTCCCGATCGCATCCAATGCAGAAGGACGTAGCTGCTCTGCGGCTCGACCGAGGCGACGAAGCCGGACGGTGAGTTCACCGACCAGCACCCCAGGCCCGCGACGTTGGAGTAGACCATGTCCATGTGGATGCCGACGCCGACGGACGGGAGCTCGTGCAGCTTGATGATGCTGTCGGCCGATCGCGATTCGACGTGTGAATCATCCCCGCGGATTGAATGTTTCAGCCTCAGCTGGGGCGCTTCAAATGCCATGCTCTACAGATAGATCATCAGATAAGTCGCGACCATGCCGGGCAACATCGTCCTACCGGCAGGTTCATTCGATTGCAACGCCGCCGCCGCGCCCCGATCGCTTCTAGCGCAATAGCGACCGGCTGCTTATGTTGCGCTCCAGGATCATGTTTAAGCAGCATTGTCGGCTGGCTCCATCTGTTTTGTATGCAAACATAACTTCCGCTTCTGCATACCATTCGCAGATTTAGCTCGAACGGATTCTGATCCTGGAAGCGGCCGCCCTTGAATGGGAGGTGAACCGGCTCGAACGTCATCTCGCCGGAGAGGAAGAGGGCCGCCAGTTCGACGTACTCGCCCGACAGGCCTCGATAGCCTCGCTCGGGCGCCGAGGTGGTGAGTGGGCGCTGCATCCACTCGACGACTGTGCCGCATGCGTCGTCGGACAGTTCGGCGGGGATGGATGGCGGAGCGACGAAGGACAGTTCTCTTTGCCAGTCGGGGAACGGCTCGGCAACCGACTGATACACCTCGCCGCGCGGGTACCGTTCGGCGTTGCGATATGCTGGAATTTCTCCAGCATTATCAATGGTGTTGAGCACTGGTGGAGGCCTCGGCCGGAATCGAACCGGCGTGCAAGGATTTGCAGGCTTCGACCCGGCATTGATTTCGCTGAGCTTTTCGGCCGCATGTCGCGGCCATGTTGCAGTCAGCCGAGCAGAGCCCTCGCGGCGGCGGCCAGTTCTTCGCCGTCGTCGGCCCTCGGGAACAGGTGGCCGTAGACGTCCATCGTCATCACGATCGAGGCGTGGCCGAGCCGCTCCTGCACCATCTTCGCCGGCAGGCCGAGCCCCCCTTCCTCCTTCCGATTGATCAGCCAGGAGGCGTAGAAGTGCCGAAGGGCGTGCATGCCCGTGTACTTCGCCGCCGCGATCGGCTGGCCGTCCTTGTCGACCTCGCCCGTCGTCACCGTCACGCCAGCGCGAATCATCGCCGGCATCAGGCCGCGGTCGATCGTGTTGGTGTGCGAGCGCGGCTTGCCCTCGGGATTGGCGAACACGAAGTCGACGCCCTTCGCCTGGCGAAGCTTCTGCTCCTTGAGCGCGACGATGACCGGCGGCGGCACAGGGATCGTCCTGGCGCCTGCCTCGGACTTCGGCGGCCCGATCTGCCCGAACTCATCAACGCGCTGCCGGACGTGGATGCACGCCTTCCGCAGGTCGACGTCCTGCCAGCGGAGCCCGCGCAGCTCGGATGAGCGCATGCCGGTAAAAACGGCCGTGAGGAGGAGGGGCCTCCAATTATCGTCCAGGGCAGCCACCAGCGCGCGGATCTCCTCGCGGGTTGGAATGTCCTTCCCGACCTCCAGCCGCCCCTTCTGGCGCCTCTCAGCGCGGAGCTCGCGCCCCTTCCGGCTGCCGCGGATGTCGCGCACCGGGTTACGGGTGGCGAGGCCGCGCTCGTTGGCGTCGGCGAAGATCGACCCGAGCGACGTCAGAACCTTCTTCGTCAGGACCGCCGAGCGGCCCTCCTTGCGCATCCGGTCCTCGAACTCGCGCACCAGCGGCACCGTCAGCTTCGAGAGCAGGGTAGGGCCGATCAACGGCGTCAGGTGGACGTCGAGGTGCGCGCGGCGCTGCTTGATCGTCGACCGTTCGAGCCCGGCGCTCTCGCCGGAAGCAATCCATAGCTCTCCCGCCTTTGTCACCGTCACACTTGCGCTGTCCGCGACGTGTGTACCCTCGCGCACTTCGACGCTCGCGGTGGCGGCGAAGGCGTCGGCCTCCTTCTTCCGCGGGAACGTCTTGAGCCGGCGCTTGCCCGCCGTGTCCGTGTAGTCGACGACCCAGGCCGTCTTCTCCTCGCCCTTCGGCGTCGTCCAGGCGCGCTTGCGGACAGACATGGTCAGTCCCGATCGTAGCGGTTGGGGAATAGATGCTCGTCGTGCTCAGCGACACGAGCCTTCAATTTCTCGATGTCGTTCCAGACCTCACGCATAACCTCTTCCAGCGGTCCGTACTCCTCCTCGAACCCAATCGACTGTTCGAGACGCTGCACGATCTCGGCATTGAGGCTGCGACCGTTAGCCTCTGCCGCCTTTGCAATGGCGGTCTTCAGCGCCTCGGGAAGCCTGAGCTTCATCTGTGGATCTTCGCGCGCCATAAGCCCCTCAACCTGATCGTGGTCCATGCATGCACCAGCGTGGGGTTGACGGCAAGTCTCCCCTGTGTGCATGTACCCACCGTGGTTTACACGTGGTCCATTAACAGGGAATTACGGCTAGTGACACAGAGTACCGAAAACCTGGAGCTCATCTGGGGCGTGACCGCCATCGCGCGGATGATCGGGCGGACTGAGCGCCAGACGTTCCACCTATGCACGTCGGGTGAGATTCCTGCCCGCAAGGTGGGCAATCGCTGGGTGATCGAGCGCAGCAAGCTCGTCGCCGTGTTCACCGGGGATGCCGCTTGAGCGCGGCCCACGCCCTCATGGGTCGCTCCCACGGGCGCGGCGCGGATCAGGTTGGCCTTCGTCTTCCCGATGGCCTTCGCGACAAGATCAAGGAAGAAGGCGCCCTGCACGGGCGCTCGATGAACGCCGAGATCATCCACCGGCTGCTCGCCTACGACCAGCCTAGACCCGCAAATTTGCAGGTCTCGGAAGCAAGCGGCCCGGCCGAGGCTGCCACCTCGCCGGACCATGACCCTCAACATCCCTGCAAGGAGATAGGTATGGGCACCCGCACCGATACCACCGCGGCCGCGCCTGCGGCAAGCGACCTGCACTGGTTCCAATTGGCCAGCGAGTCCGAACGCGCGTTGAACACCATCAAGATCATCGCCGAGCAGGCCAGCCACACCCTGATCGCCAACGCGGAGTATTCGGTCGGCCAGGAGCCTGTCTGCACGATCAACGGCGAGTTCATGGACCTTGCCCTGGCGTTCGTGCGCGCGGTCGAAGACATCGCCACTCTCGCGGTGGAGAAGTCGGCATGACCGCCCTGGACCTCTCCGCCGCGATGGATGACCTGTCCGCCCTTCAACACCGCGCCCGCATCCTCCTCCTCGTCGGCAACGGCATCATCGCCGAGGGAAGGAGCGAGTTCGGCAACGCCATCGCCCAGATCGCCGAAGACATGCGCCGAAATCTCGAAGTCCTTTTCGAGCGGCTCGACAGCCTGGAGGCTGGCCAGTGAGCGCGTCCGATCACCATCGCATGCTCCGCATCGCCGACGTCTGCGACCGCACCGGACTCGCCCGTCGGACCATCTACGACATGATGCGGCGGGGCGCCTTCCCCGCCGCCGTGAAGGTCACGAATCACGCCTCTCGCTGGATGGAGGTCGAGGTCGAAGCTTGGCTCGAGGCGCGCATTGCCGCCCGGAACGAAGGGAAAGCGGCGTGAGCAAGCAGCCTGAGACCTTCACCGAAGCCGCCGACATGCTGATTGATTGGAACGAACGGGCAGCCGCCTTCATCAAGAAGTGCCGGGACTACTGGGATGAGAACGAGGATCCGGATTGGGTCGAGATCTCCTTCGATCGCAGAGAGCTCGACCTCTTCATGCGGAACCAGGAGTCGGCCAAAGAGGGGCTACGTCTCCTACGCGCCTTCGTGGCGGAGAAGGAGGCGGCCGAATGAGCACCATCCCCGTAGGCGGTACCACCGGCCACGATCACGAGAGCACGGCGCAGATCGACGAGGCGGCCCGCTGGCTCGCATCCTTGCCTCAAGAGGATCGTCCTCGGCCGATCGTGCCGGCAATGCGTCAGCGCTTTGGACTCTCGCCTCAGCAAGCCTGCATCGCCATCCGCGAGGCCGGGCTGATGCACGCGAGGGCAATGTGAGCGGGTCCGAGGTGTCGGTCCAGGTTCGGCGGCGTGAGGAGAAGCGCGCCGCCGAGCGGAACCGGAAGTCATTCACCTCGGCCAAGCTCGACGCGCAGGACTGGATCATGTGCGATCCGGTCCTGCCCGTGAACGCGAAGCTGGTGGGCATCTACCTTCTGTCGTGCGTGAACTCGGAGACCGGCCAGTGCAATCCGGCGATCGAGACGATCGCGGACGATCTCAGCCTGTCGAAGCGAGTGGTGGAGCGCGCCGTCGCGGACCTCAAGGCAGCCGGTTGGGTAGAGGTGCGCCGGTACGATCGCCGGAAGTCCAACCGCTACGTCTTCGTCGACAACAGGGTCCGTGCCACTGCAATCGACGACCGGCGCGCGATGCTCCGAGATGCACGTCGGGAGCTTCGTCTCGACCCGCCACCCATGGCGGCTCGAGAGCACTTCGACCCGCCACCCATGGCGGCTCTCGACCCGCCACCCATGGCGGCTAAACACCTGAACGGAACACCTGAAGAGATATACCGCTCTGAGAAGGGTGGGACGTCTAACCAGTATGCTCTGGCCTCAAGAGGTCATTGATGGATCGTCACTCCGACCTCCCTCTCTTCCGCTGGACGCCTCCTCCTGTCGAGGTGATCCCGTTCCCGACGACCAAGCGCGTGGGCAAGATCAGGCGCACGGCGCAGCAGCTCTACGACAGCACACAGCGTGGCGCTGAGGCCTATTGGCGGCGGACCGTGACCGACCTTCGCCGCCAGATGGAGCGGGCGGGGATCGCTGACGACCGCATCGAGCGCGAGCTGCGGGCCTTCTTCGATGCCGTACAGGTTGAGCTCAATCGGCGAGCTCGACATGCCATCCGCCGCCAGCCCGAGGGAGGTGACGCGGCATGATCGTTAAGTCCGATCGCGACGGCAGCTTCTACGTCGCCGGCAACAGCAACTGGCGCTTAGCTGGCCCCTTCAAAACCAACGCAGAGGCTTGGGGGTGGGTCGACCGGAACGGGTTTCTCGATGAGCCGCTTGCTGTGCGGCGCCCGCAGATCCATGTGCGTCAGCCGCGCTTCGATACGAGCGTCTCGAAAGAGGAGGTGCTGTCGGCATCAGCCAGGCTCCTGGCTCGACCCCTGGCCGACAACGAGCGCGGCTTCGTCATGTCGATGGAGCGAAGGGCTCGGCGGAGCAACCCGGTTCTGCGACTGACAGAACGGCAAGCTCGCTGGTGGAAAGCACTCGTCGCGAGGGAGGCGGGCTGATGGCGAGGGCAGATCTGCGCGTCGCCGCTATATCCCGGCACCTCGACATCAGAGGACCCGCCCATGAGCCAGACCGGTCACAAGCTCGTAGATCTCACCGAGGCGAGCATCATGCTTCAGCAGCACCTCATCGCCACGCTGCTGCGCACCGAGACGCTCAGTCAGATGGAGGTCGAGGGCATTTTCGCAGGCGCGATTGAGTCGGCGAGTTCGCGACCGAACGGTCCGGCGCTCGTTAACATCCTTCGGCAGATCGCTGGCGAGGAGGAGTAGTCCCCATGGTCGAAGTGCGAGAGATCGCCAAGGGCGAGCGTGTCCCTGAGGATAGCGATCACATGGTCGTCGAACGCACCGCCGGTGGCCGGTACGTGGTCAACGGCTCGGCGGCAGGCAGCCATGCCGTCACGTTCTTCACCCCAGCGCCCTTCGAGAGCGAGGTGGCAGCTTTGGGTGCCGCAAGGCGTTGGTCTGAGGAGAACGGCGTGCCTGTGATCTACGTCAGACAGGCGGACACGTGATGAAGCTGCAGCGTGAGAGTGATCGCGTAGAGGAGGATGTTCCGCCCGACATATTCCAGGGTGGCTTCAGCCGGCCTGCCGTCGACCATCGTGAAGCGGCGCATTACCGTGTCGTGGATTTCGGAACTGGTAGGCAGCAGGGATCAACCTTCGTCGTGAAGGTGAACGTGGCGGATGTTCGACAGGCGCTCCACTTAATGAGGAGGCACGGCAACTTGGAAGCCAGACGGATGCTCGCCGATCTCGAACTCGGCACACAGGTGCGCGAGCTCGTCGAGAAGGAGCGTCAGAATTCGGCCTCTTGAACCCTTCATCCTCCATCCTGCAGACGCACCTCAGGCCGTGATCGAAGGGGGATGATCATGAACACCGTCGATCCGAACGAAGCGCTCCGCCTTGCCACAACGAAGGCCACCGCCGTTGCCAACGGCACGATCGAGATGGAAGCCGCGCTTGACGATGTGGTCTCCGAGGTGAATCCGGTTCTCGCCCATCTGGAAGGGCGCCGGCACGATTATCTCGCCCGGATCATCGGTCAGCTGAAGATCCGCCGTACCGGGTATGCCGGGGAACGGTCTAAGCTTCCGGAGCCTACCTTTTACAAGCGCCTCATCGATCGCCTCAGCGCTCTCGAAGCCTGATCATCATCCAAGAGAAGGTGCCCTCAGAAGCGCGCCGGCTACCTATACGTAGAATAGGGTCGGAACACACACCCGTCGGAAGCCTGCGCCCTTAGGGTGGGAAGGCGTCGAGAAGCGGTAGGGGCACACCCAGTGGAAGGGGCGGTTGGAAGATGCGTTTGTGGCTTAGGTCGGTTCAGCAATGGGCCTACAGGCATCAAGGGCGATTGGCGGTCATCGCGGGTTTCCCGCTTGTCGGCTTCGCAATCGGCATCCTAGCCAAGGTTGCCGTCGCAGCGCCCGCTCTTGCGGCGGCGCTGATCGCCGCTGTCTTTGCATGGGGTCAATGGCATGTGGCTCGTCAGAAGCTCGTGCTCGATCTTTTCGAAAAGCGCTATGACGCATATAAGGAGTTGCGCAGCCAGATCGCCAATCTGATGAACAATCCTGCGCCAAGGTACGGCATTGACCGGCCGTTCCACCGGGCTTCCTACGAGATGGAATATCTCGTTGGCGATGATGTCGCGAAGCACCTTGAGACCATGCGCGAAGTGGCATTGAGGCTCGCCCATGCACGCATTCGGCTAGAGGCCGGGCGTGGATTGGGCGAACCGAACGAGGCTGCGCACCTTGTGGCGGAGATGGACGCGCACTTCCTCGAACTAGCTCAAGAGCTGATCCCACTGCTTGATCCATACATCAGAATGGGCCAGCGCCTGCCGCGCTCTCCAATGGAAGCATGCCGGGATGGATGGAAGATGCTCAACGCGGCGTGGAAGGCCTAAGCGCCCTCCTATTCTTCCTCCTCAAGACGAAGACTGAAGCGCCTGATTTTTCTGCGTTTTCTTCCCTCTGAAGCCCTTGCGTTCTGCCCTGTTTGCGTCATTGTCGACGGGCGTTGAGACCAACGTAACGCTCGTGAGGACCCGATGGCCAAGGGCAAGTTCGTCGCCTACTACCGCGTCTCGACGGCACGGCAGGGTGCATCCGGCCTCGGTTTGGAGGCGCAGCAAGAAGCGGTGCGCCGGCACTTGAACGGCGGATCCTGGTCCCTCGTCGCCGAGGTGATCGAGATCGAGAGCGGCCGAAAGAACGACCGCCCGAAGCTGGCCGAAGCCATCCGCCTCTGCCGCATCCATGGAGCCACGCTCCTCGTCGCCAAGCTTGATCGGCTCGCCCGCAACGTTGCCTTCGTCTCCGCGCTAATGGAAGCCGGCATCGACTTCATCGCCGTAGACTTCCCGCAAGCCAACCGGCTGACGATCCACGTTCTGGCGGCTGTGGCCGAGCACGAAGCCACCATGATCTCGCAAAGGACCAAGGATGCCCTGCAGGCGGCAAAGGCACGGGGCGTGAAGCTCGGCGGCAACCGCGGCTCCATCATCAGCGCCCAGGCGCGTCAGGCCGGCAGGAAGGCCGCCACAGCGCGAGCGAAGGCAAGGGCTGCGGATCTTATGCCCATCATTGAGGAGATGCGTCTGGGAGGCGCTACGAGCCTGGGAGCGCTGGCCCGCGGCCTGATGGACCGCGGCATCCCGACGGCGCGAGGTGGCGCTTCGTGGACGGCCGTGCAAGTCTCTCGCGTGTTGTCACAGGCGGTTTAAGGAACAGATGGAAGAGACGACTAAGGCTGCCCACGCTGCGCCCCGTAGTACCGGGATCACCCCGCTTAGGCTGGCCATTCTGAAGCTCACCTTATCGTTCCTCATCGGCCTTATCATGGTCGGTCCTTTCCTGCCTCACCTAGTCGATCGCAAGTCAGAGTGGGCTCTAGAGCAACTTTGGGCGTGGGCAGCGATTGCGTCCGTCCCTGGATATCTCATCGTCCGAGGGTTCCTTCGCCTTGAACACTGGCGCAGGACGAGGCCAACCTCGCACCGGAGATGATCCCCTTCCTCAGCCTGCGGTTATCCACAGACTTCACCCGGATGTGATCGCATGCGCCCCGAGGCGGCGCCGTGCAGGAACGAGCATCGCGAGAGTGCCAGCTTCCAGGATAGCCGCGTAAGCCGTTGATCAAGCTACGATGTCGCTCCATTCCTGCTTGCATGAGCGCTGTTCGACCACCTTTCGTCACGAATCCGAAGAAGAACCGGTCTGCGATCACGAACGGATCATGGATCCTGGAGGGCGTGGATAACCGCAAGCCAATGGGCCGGCGCTACCGGGACCTGTGCATGAGCTTCGCCGATGACCTCGGCGGGGCTTCCAAGCTGAACCCGGCGCAGGAGACGACCATCCGGCAGCTCGCCGCGGTGATCGTCGAGAGCGAGAAGCTCCAGGCCGCGATCGTGAAGGGCGAGGCTGTGAACCACGAGCAGCTGGTGCGCCTCTCCAACCTCCAAGCCCGGTTGATCCGGCAGCTCGGGATCAAGTCGGCCGGATCGGCATCCTCCGAGCCCGACCTCGCCGCTTATCTCGCGGGTGCGTCCGAGTGAACATTCTCAAGGCGGCGGAGGACCCGAAGCTCTTCGGTCCCTGGTTCAAGGATCGAGCCACTTGGACGGCCTGGCGGGCGTTCCTGGCTGCTCTCTTCGGCGAGCCCATGTCCGAGGATGAGGCCGCCACCTATCGCGCCTGCACCGGGCGGAAGGTGCTGCCGACGGTGCCCACCAATGAGGCGTGGCTCGTCATCGGCCGGCGTGGCGGTAAGAGCTTCGTGATGGCGCTGATCGCCGTCTACCTCGCCTGCTTCAAAAGCTATCGGGAGTTCCTTGCCCCGGGTGAGCGGGCCACGGTCCTGGTGATCGCCACCGACCGCCGGCAAGCGCGTGTGATCCTGCGCTACGCCAAGGCTATGGTGGACGGGATCCCCATGCTGAAGCGGATGCTCGAGAGCGATCCCCGCGCTGATGGATTCGATCTGAAGAACCAGGTGACGGTCGAGGTCGGCACGGCCACCTTCCGCGGCACGCGCGGCTATGCCTTCGCGGCGGTGCTGTGCGACGAGCTCGCCTTCTGGAACACCGATGACGCAGCCGAGCCCGACTTCGAGATCCTTGACGCGATCCGCCCGGGCATGTCGTCGATCCCGACGTCGGTGCTGCTATGCGCCTCTAGCCCGTACGCAAGGCGTGGAGCGCTGTGGGACGCCTACAAGCGGTTCTATGGCGTCGATGGTGCGCCGCTCGTCTGGCAGGCTTCCACGCGCACGATGAACCCGACGATCCGACAGGAGGTGATCGACCGGGCGATCGATCGGGACGCATCGAGTGCAGCGGCCGAGTACGGGGCGCAGTTCCGGACGGACATCGAGGGCTTCATCAGCCGCGAGGCGGTAGAGGCCTGCGTGGCGACCGGCGTTCGTGAGCGCGCTCCCTTGTCCAGCCAGCGCTACACCGCCTTCGTGGATCCCTCTGGCGGATCAGCCGACAGCTTCACTCTGGCGATCGGGCATATGGAGAACGCCGTCGCGGTCCTCGACGCCCTGCGTGAGGTGAGACCGCCCTTCAGTCCGGAGGGCGTCGTCGCCGACTATGCCAAGCTCCTGAAGGCCTACGGCGTGACGAAGGTCCAGGGCGACCGCTATGCCGGCGAGTGGCCGCGGGAGCAGTTCCGGAAGCACGGCATCGACTACGAGCCGTCGGCGCGGCCGAAGAGCGACCTCTATCGTGACGTTCTGCCCGCGCTGAACTCGAAGAAGGCGGACTTGCTGGACCACGACCGGCTGGTGGCGCAGTTCGCCAGCCTGGAGCGACGTACCAGCCGAGGGGGTCGGGATAGCATCGATCATCCACCGAACGGCCACGACGACGTCGCCAATGCCGTGGCAGGCTGCCTGGTTGGGCTGGTAGGTCAGACGGCACCTACTGTGGCCATGTTCCTGAGTGCGAGGCATCGCTCCGGCTCCGGAGATGGCCGATGACAATGAAGCAAGCCGCGCTATCGGTTCTGATGCGCCCTGAGGAGGTAATCAGCCTCAAGGAGGCTGTTTTTCGGACCGGCAAGAACGAGAAGACGATACGCCGGTGGTGCAAGGAGGATGGTATTGGAAGACGCACCTCGCCTGGGGCGCCATGGGAAATCAGCGCCGTAGCGCTTGAAGCCAAGCGCTACGGCGATGTTGAAGCATTAAGATCTCTCAGGTCTGGCGAATTTCGTTCTGAGCATGTCCATAGATATGCCAAATACCTGGGGCTGACGTAGCCTCCCCCGGCGGCCTACCAGATGCACGCCTCATTCACGAACCACTTCTGCCCAGTCTGCAGCGTACCAGTGGCTGATACACAGCTTCTTCTGCAGCCAATATTATACTCCTCTTCTGTTCTGCCGCAAAATTCTGTATTCTCGCAGGTTTTGGTCTGACGATCACCTGCAATATTCGAATGCAAATCGATTCGGCGTATTGGCTGACGAGGACCACCCCGACCCTGAGTCACGTATGCTTGATGTTCGTGCTTCGCATACACGAGAGCGCATTGCCCTTTAACTTCGACAGTGAGGAATAGCTGGGCAGGAGCGCTCAAGAAAGATCTAAGGTCCGCATCCTCGGTTTTCAGCGGTATCGAAATCTTAGCTGATCCTTCCTGAAGCGGCAGCGTGTCCTCAAGCGGCGGCGCCTGCGCGAATGCGACTGTTCCACACAAAATAATCAGGAGAGTTCCGATTGCTGCTCGCATGGCTACTACCTTCGGGTTCCGATGATAAGTAAGCTTGTGCGTTGCTGTACCGGAAGGCTGCTCCTCCCAGCATGTCAGGCGCACGATTCTGTAGAATGCGGCATGCTGTCTGTGTCCGGACATGCCCACTAAACATGTTTATTCATGTCTAGTCTACTGCCTCCATCAACGGAGGCATTCATGGCTTCAGCCCAGCTCTTCCTGAACGGCGCCCGCGTCACGCGTGAGTTCCGCGACGCGCTCTTCGACCAGGCCAATCGCGCCGGCATCACGCCCAACGAGTTCGTCATCACCGCTGCCGCCGAAAAGCTGAAGCGCTCGGGCGCCGAGTTCCCCGGCATCTTCCATCGCGGCGACCTCGACATGGTCGGCGTGGATCGCGCCGCCTGATCTGCGGAGGACACGACCGTGCATCACTTCATAAACGCACAAGCCGGCGCCCGCCGGCAGGCTGACGACGAGGCAATGAAGGCCTCATTCAACCTCCTGAAGAGCAGGATCGAGCTGGCGTGCAATGTGCTCCGAGCGTCAGGTCGGGGTTCCGTCGCCGACCAGCTCATGGCCTCCTTCTCGCCGATCCACAACGCGGTCAGCGAGATCACCGCGGCCACCAATGGCCAGAAACCTACGACAGCAGGCTACGGCTTCCGCCTTCCGAAGGCTGACGACTGATGGACATCGTCGCCCCGCTCACCCCCGACACGATCCGCGCCCGTCTCGCCGATATCGGCCGACAGGAGAAGGCGCACTCAGCCCGCGACCTCGACGCTGAACTGGCGGAGGCGATCCGCACCGGCGCCGACGTCGACGCGATCGAAGAACAGCACCTCCAGGCCGAGCGCTTCGCCCGTCGCCTGCGCGTCGAGCGCACCGCTCTGGAGGCAGAGCTGCCGAACGCGGTGCGACGCGAGGGCGAGGCCATGCTTGCCGCCCTCGTCGAAGAGCACGGCCGTCTTGGCGAGGACGCTCAGAAGCTTGTCGACCAGATGTGCGAGATGTGGCCCGCCTTCATGGAGCGCGTCGAGGCATGGCGCGCCATCCAGAACCGGGCAGAGGAGCTTTCCAGGCAGACGGCCGACCTGGCACGGGACACCGGGGCGAAGCAGCCCGAGCTTGGGTACTTCAACAGCAAGCGCCTCGTCGAGGTGGCGGCCTCTCTCTTCCGTCAGGACTGGTCGCCAGTGGTGACGGCCGAAAAAGGCGTCCAGGCCGGCCACGACTACAAGCCCCACCGTACGGTGCTCGACTGATGCAGATGGCGGCCGATGCCCCTTCCTCCTCGGCCGTTGCGCCGCTCGCCGCACGGGTTCCCGCGGCGGGCGGCCCTTTCCCTTCGGAGATCGTCATGACCCAACCGGAAGAGCGCCACCGCCGCGCCGCCGAGCGTGCCGAGAAGATGGACCGGAAGTGGTTCAGGCTTCACCCGCTGGCATGGATGCGCCTTCGCGACAGCGTGCCCTTCGAGGATGACCGCTCGCTTGAGGAAGGCCACGTGAAGTTCCCCTTCACGATCGTGGCCCTGGACCGAGACACTGGCACCATCGAGCGCCGCCGGTTCTACGCCCACCAGCGCCCCGACAGTGACGCGGCGTCCCTGATGGCCCTCTGGGACCTGATCGAAGAGCTTCGCGCGCAGGACACGGACGGCGTAGGCCGAATGGAGCCCTCCGACAGTCAGGTGGCCGCCTTCGAGGCCAGGCGCCGAGATGTCGCCGAGAAGTACCCGGATGCCGCTCGGCTCATGCAGGCGCGCATGGGGGCGTTCGGATGACCCAGACCTTCGCCGCCGACGTCGCCAAGCAGGTCCGCGAGATCGAAGCGGCCATGGTCGCCGTCTTCAAGACCGCCGTGCAGACGACCGTCGGGCAGATGATCGAGCCCGGCCCGTCCGTGGCCTCGACCAAGAAGGCGATCGCCGCCGGCATCGGCTCCACCGGACGCGGGAAAAACCGCCGGCAGCTCTCGGGCCCTGTGGCCCGCACTGGCGGCACGGGCCGGCTCCCCGTGGATACTGGTTACCTACGAGCGAGCTTCATGCTGTCGGAAAGCACGCCCCAGGTGCGGGTCATGCCTCCCCAAGATCCGACGAAGACGTACGACCTCGACGAGGTGGCCTACGAGCTCGTCCTCCTGAACGCGAGCGGGGACAAGCCGATCTTCGCCACCTTCTCCGCCAGCTACGCCGCGGCGGTCGAATACGGCACCGAGGGGCGGCCGGGCACGGCCTTCATCTTGATGGCGGCCCAGCGGTGGCAATCCAACGTCGACGCAGCCGTGGCCGAGGTTCGAGCAAAGGGAGGCCTCCGTGCCTGATCTCGCAGCCCTTCGGGTCAGCTTCGACCCCACCGGCCTCCAAGCAGGTCACACTGCTCTGCAGTCGGTCGTCCGCACTGCGGATCAAGCCGGGAAGGCCGCGGACGCCCTCGGGCGCGGCATAGAGCAGGCGGGCCGCAAGACAGAAACCGCCAGCAAGGCCGTCGACGCGCACACGCGCATGATCGAGCGCCAGCTCAAGATGGAACGCGACCTTGAGCGCCACCTCAAGGGCACCGGCGGCATGTACGAGCAGCTTGCCCGGGAGATGGCGAAGGTCGACGCCGCGACCGTGGCCGCGTCCGGTGGGCTGACCTCGATGGGCGCCGCCGCGAAGGTGGCGAACGACAATATCCGCCTGACCAGGGGCCAGGTTCAGGGGCTCGGCTACCAAATCAACGACGTCGGCACGATGCTGGCAATGGGCGCGAGCCCGTTCCAGGTGATGGCCTCGCAGGCCGGTCAGGTCGTCCAGGTGCTCGGCGACGGCCCCCGCGGCGTGCGCGGCTCGCTCATCGCCATGAAGAACGCGGCCATCGCTGGCGGCGCCTCCCTGGCATCCGCCCTCGGCCCCGTTGGCATCGCGGTCGCTGGCGTCACAGCCGCGGTCGGCGCGCTCGCCTATGCCTTCCGCGACAGCTTGCCGGACGCCGCGACGGTGCTCGAGCGTCACAGTCAGATCCTGGACCGGGTGACGTCGCAGTACGACGACCTGAAGACCAAGCTGGAGGCCATCGGCGAAGCGGAGCAGGCCATTGGCCTTCGCGTCGAGTTGGAGATTGATCGCCGGGACCTTGAGCGGCAGATCAAGGCGGAGATGCAGAACGTCGACGTCGGCTTCACCGATCGCTTCGCGACGCAGTTCGAGTTCGGCTTCAAGGACTTCGACGAAGGCTCGACTAAGCGCCTCTTCGACCCGATCCGTCAGCAGGTCGACACGCTCCGCGAGGCGCTGAAGCGCGGCGAGACGGACGCCGTGATCCCGTTCCGCAAGCAGATGGAATACCTGCATGAGGTGGCCGGCGACGACCAGGAGATGCGCACCGCCATCGAAGCCGCGCTCGAATATACGAAGACGCTGGCCGGCCTCACGGCGCGGGCCGATGAGGCCTCGCTCGCACTGGAGCGCATGGGGATCGCCGAGAAGGGCGGGCGCCTACGCACTCCCACCCGGGACCAGGAGCGGGGCCTGATGGACCGCATGGACCCCGAGGGCGCGGAGGACATCCGCAAGGCCCTCAAGGACCAGGCTGACGCCCTAACGGAGACCACGACGCGGCGCCGCACGGCCCGCACCGAGGCCGAGCGGTACAGCGATACCCTTGAGCGTCAGAGGTACGCCATTGAGCGAGAGGTCGACAGCCTTCGGGCGCAGGTCGACGGCTTCGGCATGACGGAGGGCGCGGCGGCGGCTCTGCGCTTCGAGATGGGCGCACTTGCCGAGGCTCGCCGCGCCGCTGCGGCCGCCGGGCAGGTCGTCACGCCCGGCCAGATCGCCGACATCAAGACGGCCGCCGGCGAGATCAGCACCATGACCGACCGTCTGGCCGCCCTCAACAAGGAAAAGGCTCTGACCGACCGCCGAGCGGAGTTCATGGCCAACCTCGATTTCGAGACGTCCATCGCGAAGCTTCCCGAGGCCGAGCGCAAGATCGCCGCCCCCCTCCGGGACATCGGCATCACCTTCGAAGAGGAGACCGGCGAATGACCGCCCTGAACGCAATCCGCTACGACGATGCCGCCGTCATCCTGACCGATGGCGCCTCCTACGACCGCCAGGGTATCGTCCGGCGGATCGGTCCGAAGTGCCAGACGATCAAGGGACCGAACATCGTCCTGGCGGTATCCGGGGCCTCGGCAGGGCACAAAGCACTTGCCCGCCTTCTGGCCCGAGACTTCGAGGACATCGATCACATTTCGGCTGAGGGCGGGGCGTGGTTCCAGGACTGGCACGCGGTCTATGCCGACTTCCTCGAGGAGCAGGGCGGACGCGAGATCCTGGTTGCGATGGCGGGGTGGTCGACAGACCAGGACCGCGCCCGCCTCGTCATGTTCGCCAGTGAGCTTGAGCAGCCCTTCGGGGAGCCGGCGACGATCCGAATGCCGCTGATGGGCGAGGCGCCGATCGACCGCTCGCGCTTCGATGTCATGCGCGACGGCGTCGCTCTGGTAGAGCGTCAGCGCCTTTACCGCGGCGAGGCCGAGTCCGACGCGGATCGTGCGAGCGGCAACCTCGTCGTCGGCGGCCACGTCATGCTGACGCTCGTTCGACGCACCGGCATCACCCACCAGATCCTCAAGACCTGGCCGGAAGACCGTGTCGGCCACCCCATCCGCCCCGCCGCGGGGATGCCGGCGGCCTCGGCCTCCAACGTCATCCCCTTGCCCGCACAGAACCGCGCCGAGCGCCGCCGGCAGGCGAAGATGACCCGCGAATGCGCGGCCTGACTCCCCCACGACCAAGGAACCACCATGACCGACCTCTCCGACCTCTCCAAGATCTACGACCGGCAGGACGAAGGCGCCGATCTGGACATCCTCCACCCCGTCACGCAGAAGCCGATCGGCCTGACGGTGAAGGTACTCGGCTACCAGGGCGTGAAAATGCGCGCCTGTCAGAACGAGGTGACGAACGAGCGCATCCGGAACCCGAAGCGCTTCCGATCCGCCGAGGCTCTGGAGCGCCAGGCGCAAGAGCAGATCGCCGCCGCGGTGGCCGGCTGGACGTGGGCCGACGGCGTCACCCTCAACGGCGAGCGCCCCGAAGCGACGCCGGAGAACGTCCTCGGCCTCATGAAGACCCTGCCCTTCGTCGCGGACCAGATCGACAGCTTCGCCGCCAACATGGCGAACTTCTCGGACTGATAATGACCCGGTTGTGGCCGCATCTGGCAACGGCTGCGGCCTTCAGGAGGGGGATGTGCGGATCCTATCCTCACCTGCGGCGACGATGCTGTTCGTAGCGGGGTTGATTGTAGCTTCGCCATAAGGGCATCACTGCTTCGAGCGTGCGTCGCCGGCTCCTGATAGCCTGCCGGCGGCGCGCGCCCCGCCCGACAGCAGCTGAGCCGACCTCGTGAAGATCCTGCCAAACAGCTCGTACATCGTGCTGACGATCGCCGTGCTCATCATGGTGGCCGTCCTCATCGGGGCGGGTGAGCTCACCTGCTATGCGCCGAGCCAGGATGATCCTGTCCGTGGTTGGAAGACATGCATCCTCTTCCGGCTGTTCAAGGAGATGCAGACCCTCGTTGCCGGCATCATCGCTCTGCTGGCTGCCATGCTGGCACTGCGGCCCGTGTGGATGCAGCTCGGTCGCATGGCCCAGCAGAACGAGATCGCCTCTCGGGAGATCATCGCCGAACGCCTTGCAGCTCTTGAGATGCTAATCGCAGAAGACCGAGAGAGAATCTCGAGAACACTCAGCAATTTCGATCATGCTTTCGACCAAGAGCATGGATCATTTCGCCGTCCCCTTGATATGCAGTGGGTGCACAACCGCGAGCATGAAATAGCATCCACCTTCAGAAACCTCCGGAACTCACAAGCCTTAATGCTTGGAACTGATCGCATTGAGGCCCAAAGGCACCGGATCATTTCCTCCCTTGAACTACTCAATAGATGTCTTGGCACAATCATTCAGCCGGTTCACTTCTACCCGCCTGACGAGTATTGGCCCGGTGAAGATCGCTACGCGGAGATGGAGGAGGCAGCGGCGTTCGCAGCAGATGAGCTTGACGGACGATGGTCGGACGCTGTGGCAGCCTTCCTGCAATTCGAGGAACTTGCAGAGGAGGAGCTCAGCGCCATCCGCCGGCGGATTCGCCAGATCGATGATATGGTTGTTCGTCAGCAGCCGTGACGCCCTTCGGCTCACGAGGCGGCCGACACGAGGCTGCTGAGGGACGCTAGAGGTGGCGCTCAGGCACAGCAGGAGGAACGTCGACCATGATGAGGATTGCTCTTGCCGTCGCCATGCTCGCAGCCAGCCCTGCCGCCGCTCAGCAACTCCTGCCGCAGAAGTATCGTGGCGCCGACGGCAAATATGAGATGTGCATCAAGCGCCACGTCATCGAGCTGCGGCAAGCGCGCGGGAAGCCGATGGAGCCTCTCGACGAAGTTGCCAGCGCCACGGTGGCCTGCAAGCGCCTGAGATCGCCAGCGGCCGAGGACGTGATCGCAACCATCATGGAGTGCGGCGTAGCGGTTGGTGACGGGAGCGCGGATCAGGGTTGCCCGCAATAGGCGCGATTGCACCGTCTGGGTCCCGTTTGGTTTTTAGATGCCGGCCCGTCTCATACGGGCAATCCGGTAGGTATGTCGATCATCCCGATTCGGCACGCGGACGGTGCGAACGGCTAGATCAACCAGCCATGTTTCGCCGATCACTCCTGGTGGAATCCGACCGTCAGCATCAGCGACGCCTTCCAGACTCAACTCTGTAAACGTGCCACGGACTGTCGGATCGCCGTTGGACGGGTGGAGTTCGAAGCGATGAGCATCTGGCAGAAGGTAGAGCCGACCTTGAATTTGGACGTTCCGATCCTCCGTGATCGCCAAGCCATCGGTCCGTTCGCGAGCTCTGGTGACGCTGTCCCGCATCAAAGAGAAGTCACGCGTATCTTCCACCAACCTGATGGTCGCACCTGCGTCATCCAGAGTGTGAAAGAAGTTCTTGAGCGCGGTGAGCAGCCGGTTGTCGAGGCTCTCGAGCCCTGCCTCGAAAGCTTCCTCGTCCGGCGCTCCGAGCCTGTAGATAAGGTCGACTACCTCTGCAACAGCGTGCTTCAGCCCGCTATCAACGAGGTCGGCATCACCGTTCTCTTCCATGACGAAGCCGAAAGAGCCTCTGACCACATCCGTGACTAGAAGTTCGGATTGATCGCGACGAGGTAGCCGTCCACGGGAGCCGACAGCGCCATTCGTCGCGCCGTACTTTGTCGACACCAGCATCTGAAACTGTTCGATAGCCTTGCTGCCGAAGGTCGCGTCGATCCCGCGCGATCCCAGCACCGGCTGCCCGCCGAAAAACAACCCGACGTTCGCGGTCGAGACATGCAGATCGGCAAGATCTTCGATCTGTCGCGTGAGTTCATCTCGACGATAGCTGAACTGCAGGAAGCCGATAGGATCCTCTTCCTCCGTCCTGGCTCCGAGGAGAGAGCTTACAGTTTGGAGGTCTGCCTGAAGTGCTTGCAATTCCAAACGTTTAAGCATCATCGTTCACCTACACAAAGAGCCGAGCGATGGCATCATTCGCTGGATCGAGGGGAACCTGCAGCATGCCCTTCCAGAGCGACGTCTGGCGTCGATGCGAGAAAAGACCATACCAGTAGCAGATATCATTGACCAGAAGCACCTTATCGAGTTTTCCGAGGTCGATGAAATAGCCGTCTACTTTATGCTGTTGCTTCAGCCGCTGGGGATCGAACAAGTGGAGGTTTTGCTGAACAAACGCGCGGAAGTCCGCCAGGGCGATCGCGGGTCGATCGGCAATCGTGACAACGTCAATGTCCCGCGGCGCTCGACCTTGCTGCGTTTCAACATCCTCTACGAAGCTGCCATCAAACCATTGCACGCCACTGGTGAAACCAGCTTGATAAAGCTCCTGCCGGTAATTGAGTACGCCTGAGAGGATCGCTCGGCGTTCATGTGTCTGTGAGAAGCGGGCTACCACTTGGGGCATGTCGGCGATGTAAGGCGACATGCCCGTGCGCTGCGTCGGATCCGCGCCAACGAATGGCGGCAGCACACCGGACTGGTTGAATCCAGGTATCATTCGACTGCTGCGTCCCCCTCACTCATCCGGATTTATATGGAAGTGGTCACCGATTTCCTACAGCCAATCGGACGCACCCCGAAGCTGTAAGCAACCGGGTGCCGATGGCAGCTCAAAGCGATCCCAGCGCCTCATCTCCGTGCCTTCCGCCTAGCGCGTGTGGTGCTATGTTACCGGGCATCTCGCGCGGGGATCCCACATGCTCGAATCCACTGACCGCTTAGCCGCCATCTGCGCCGAGGCTGGCATCCGCATCGTGCCGACATCTCGCCGTCGCCGCCCCGGCGAGACACATGCTCGCGGCGCTCTGACCGAGATCCTGACCGAGCACGGCGAGGCGCACCTTCGCTTCGTGCTCCACTGCCTGCGCGAGAGCGAGCACAATTGCGAGGCGCTTTGGAGCGAGGTCATCGCCTCGGTCTCGGACGTGCTGATCTCGTGTCCCGCCTGGCGCGCTGAGCCAAGGGCCTTCCAAGCCGCCCTCAACCGCATCGACCTCGAGAAGGCGCGCCTGCGGGCCGTGGAGTGCCGTCCGTGGCCGGTAAGGGGTTCGCTGCGCGCGCTTCTCTATCTGGATCTGGAGAGGCTGCTGTGGCCTGATCCCGGGAAGATGGTCGCCGAGGCGGCGTAACGTCCGTCTTCAAACCCAGGAGCAATCATGGAGTGGGTTCGCGCCACCGTGGCGCAAACCCCATCAAGTGCCGGGGGCCACTAGTTCGAGGTCGTCGCCGCCGGAGCGGCTGCGGGTGCGGCTCCCGGTGCGGCGCGGTCCGTTGTGGTGCCTGCGTTGTAGTTCGTGAACCAGTAGGCGAGGCCGAGCACTACGACCAGCGCGATAATAATGTAGAGCCAGCGAACGCCTTTAGATCTCTGCGGTGCGATTGCCACGGGGCTTCTCCTGCTGGTGACTTGTCAGGGGACAAGCTGGCCAGCGCTCGAGCGTTCCTTCCAGCATCAAGGGCCACGCGAACCGAACGCCTTGCATGCCGTTGGGCTATGCCGGTGTTCGGGCCATCGCCTCAATCCGCCGGCACAAGGAGATCCGATGTCCTCGACAAACGAACAATGTCCCGTGACCAACGAGCCCGCACAGCAGGATCAGTCGAGCACGGGCGACTTCGCCGAGTTCACGTGCCCGACCTGCGGCCGCTTCCGTGTCTCACGATCGGCGGTTCAGCAGCTCAGCGACATGCCTGAGGCACTCGCAACCGATGCCCTGGCGAAGGCGAAGAAGCGAGCTGAGATCGATGGCGGTGAGGTGCCCCTCATCCGCTCCTTCGATCTCGTGCTGAGCTAAGCGGACAAGCGCACCTGCATATAATCTGGCAATGGATGACGGATGGCAACGCTCAGTCGCCGCCGCCTCCGCCACCATCTCCGCCGCCGTCGGACCCGCCGTCGCAGTGGTGGGAGAAGCCGCCCGCAGAGCCGTCGTCACCGGATCCACCGGAATCGCTGCCGCGTCGGCGCCTCTTCGGTCGGGGTTGAGACAGCATCCAGAACGCGGATAGGGGCACGGCGATGAGGAGGGCCCAGCCGAGCAGGGGGACGGAGTTCATTGGACATCCAGTGCGGCGCGAGTTCAGAGCGACCGAGAGGTGTTGCCATCATGGCAATGCCCGCGAGATGACGGCAAGGGGTATGCGTGATGCGTATACCCGGAGGTGTGGTCATGATGACCATACCTTGGTGCCGAACGGTGTGACGCCATCCCCCACATCTGGGAGATATGGGCCCCCGGTTCTGGTGACACCCATCGGCGTCCGCCGCTGGGACGCCAACCAACCCGATGTTGTCGGGGTGGTCGCAGGTCTCCTCCAACGGAGTAACCCTCTGCTAGCGGCGGCGCGAGGCTCAGGCTTCGCGACTCGGCTTACGGTGCGGCGAGCGCGTGCTCTCGACTCCCACCATTGGTGGAAGTCTGCACTGTGCAATCCCGCGCGATGAGAGGTTCCCACCAACGGTGGAGACCTCGGCCGACACTACGATCCGAGCGTCCGGTTGGAACCGAGGTTTCCTCCAACGGAGGAGACCTCAAAAGTGAGTGCGCCCACACTTCTGCGCGTCCGAACTGGCGACGGTGGCAAATCCGTAACCGTTACGGATTCGCCCCTGTCGAGGGCATTCCATGTCGCGCGACATGTCGCATGGAGCTGCCGTGCGCCGAACGAAACCCCTGCAAATCAAGGGTAATGGCTGCAACACGGATGCGACATGGCGGGGCAGGAGAGGGAGGTGAGATCGCTACCTAAGTGCCTGCAGCGACTATAGAAAAGCGTTGGAGGCCTCGGCCGGACTCGAACCGGCGTGCAAGGATTTGCAGTCCTCTGCGTGACCACTCCGCCACGAGGCCTCAACGGGGCCGTACCTACTGACCCATAGGGGTTTGCGCAAGAGGCGTCGGCGGCATTCCGAAAAACGATCCTCGGGGCAATCTAAAAAAGCCTTTGGGGGCGTTCCATTCAAGCCGCCAGCTGCCGCCCATTCATGGATGCCTCAAACGGCGGAAGCGCTGCAAGATGCCGGCACGCGCCTCGCAGGCGATGGGCATCCGCCTCGGGCAGATGGTGACGCTCAAGCGCCCCCAGTTCGGGCTTGAGGATGGCAAAGCCACGATGGTGATCGGCATGGACGTGACGCTCCCGCACCGGTCGGGCGAGAGCGTGGCCTTGGGGCGTCATGGTCCTGGAACCGTTCGGGTAGCACGGCGCGCACAAGTGTGAACTGCCTACAACTACCAAGGATACGATCCATTAGAACAATCGAGGTAACGAGATGACGGGAGGCGCCCGGAAAGAGAAGGTCGACTTATGAAATACCGTATTGGTATGAAACTGGGTGCCGGTTTCGCCAGCGTTCTTCTGATGACTACCGCCGTCGGCTACTTCGGTATCAAGGCTCTGTCAGACAGCAATCACGAGCTGGACCAGTTTACACAGCGCCCATTCGAGCAAGTCCAGGGACTGGGTGGTGTTGCCGCCAACCTGGAGGCCGTTCGACGATTCGCGCGCAACGCGATGGCTGAGCCAACCGCCGATGGGAAGGCGGCTCAGATGAAGTCGTACCAGGAAGCTTGGGCGCGAATGCTGGCGTCTCTCGACCGGTACGAGGCAGGGGTCCAGACGCCAGAGGGCAAGCTTGCTATGGCTGAACTGCGCCCGTCGATCGAGGCGTTGCGACCTGTTTCGGACCAGATCATGGCCGACGCCATGCTCGTGAACCCGAACGAGGCTCGGGATGTTCTGGCGCAGGCCGAAGCGGATCTCGCGCAAGTCCGCGACCAACTCTCGACTCTCATGTCCAAAGTACGGGCTGAGAAGCTAGGCTCCCAGCCGACGGACATCGTCTACCAGACGGAAGCGGCTCTGCTCACGTCGGTTCTGGCGACACTCCGTATTATCGTGGACAGCGATCGCGATCGGATGCAGTCAGGGAGCGTTCAGCTGAACGACTTGGAAGCGCTCGTTCGTGCAAACGTCGACCGCCTGCGCACGTTGCTGCCCGCCAGCTTTGATGCCGATCTCGATCAGGTCACAACGCTTGCCGACAAGCATTTCGCCGGCATGCGCGTCCGCGGCGACGAGGGGCTGTTGAACCGGTCGGCTGCGGTGGCCCAGGCCCTGGTCAACGATCAGCGGCCGGCCACGGCAGCGGTCTCGAAGATCGTGACCGATCTGACGGCGCGGGCGAACGAGCGATCGGACGCATTCGTCGCAGAATCCGAAGCCAGCTACATCGCGACACGCAACCTGTCGATCGCACTGATCATCGCCGCCGTGGTGACCGGAGCGGGCGTCGCCGCATGGCTGTCCTTATCGACGGCTCGACGCCTGCGGCGGTCGGTGGCTCTCGCCGAGGCGATCACCGCCGGCGATCTGACCCAGCGGGTCGATGCCAAGGGGACCGACGAGATCGCCGATCTGCAGCGCGCCATGGCGGCCATGGCCGGCAAGCTGAGCGAGATCGTCACGGACGTCAGGGTTTCCGCCGAGCAGGTGGCTTCGGGATCAACGCAGTCCGCCGCGACGGCCGAACAGCTTTCCTCGGGCTCGACCGAACAGGCGGCGGCTTCCGAGCAGGCTTCCGCGGCTGTGGAGGAGATGACGGCCAACGTCCGTCAGAACGCCGACAATGCAACCCAGACCGAGCGCATCGCGGCGGCCGCAAGTCTGAACGCCGAGAAGAGCGGCGCTGCAGTGGGCAAGTCGGTGAAGGCGATGCACGAGATCGCCGAGCGGATCAAGGTCGTGCAGGAGATCGCCCGCCAGACGGATCTGCTGGCCTTGAACGCGGCCATCGAAGCGGCTCGGGCTGGGCCGCACGGCAAGGGCTTCGCGGTCGTCGCGAGCGAGGTGCGCAAGCTCGCCGAGCGCAGCCAGCTGGCAGCGGCCGAGATCGGAACGCTGTCAGCCGAGTCGCTCCTGACGTCGGAGGAAGCGGGGCAGATGCTGGATACCTTGGTGCCCGACATCCAGAAGACGGCCGAGCTCGTGTCCGAGATCTCCGCTGCCTGCCGCGAGCAGTCTATCGGGGTCGAGCAGATCAACCAGGCGATCCAGCAACTCGACCAGGTGACGCAGGCCAACGCCGGCGCGGCAAACGAGATGTCGGCAACGGCGGCGCAGCTGTCGGCCGAGGCGGGGAGGCTGAACGAGCGCGCCGGCTTCTTCCGGACAGGGGAGTCAGAGGTCATCGCATCGCCGAAGCGAGCCGTGAAGCGCAAGGAGACGGTGCAGGCCTTACAGGATCGTGTCAGCGAGTTCGGAGCAAGCCGAGCCGAAATGACCCGCGCGGCGCCTGCACCGACCCGGCAAGGTCTGGATCTCGATCTTAACGAGGGCTTCAAGCGCATGAGCGCCTGATCGCCACCGAATGTCGCGGACGGTCCTTTTCGGCTCGGCGACGAGTGGAGGAGAGACCGTCCGATACCAATTGCCAAGCTCGTCTCAGCGCCGGCCTCGAAAGCACTCATGCGTCGGAGGGGCGCCTTCGCGTCTGGCAAGCCCGACCGAGCCGCCATCTCGGACTGAAGCGCGGCATCGCCCCGCCGGAAGCGTCGGCCGCTTCGCGCGCAGAGAGGCGCGAAGGCGGCGGCGCACTCGCTGTCGGCCGGCGGATCAGCGGCGGCTGTCGGGTCGCCGTCCAGTTCGCATGGGACCGATCGTTGGGGTCGCTGCGGGTTGTGCCGAGCCTTTTATGGAACTTCCGGGCCGAGCCTCTCTTCAGCATTCGACAGACGAGGAGATTGTCATGGCGGATATCAAGGATGATGGTCTCGGGGTGAGCGCCGAACAACAAAGGGGCGCTCCGTTGAAGCACCATGAGATCGTCTCGGAAGACGATGCCGGCTCGGCGAGCATCGAGGAGGAGCTGCGACAGGAAGCGGCGACGGACAAGCCGGCGAAGGCTGATGAAGCGACATCGCAGTTCGAGGGCTTGGACAACGATCTCGTCAACGTCGGGAAGTTCACCGACGAAGCGCAGGACTGAGGGCGGCGACGGGACGGGTGTTCATCGTCCATCAGGGGGCCGCGGCTTCCGCGCTCATGGTGCGAGATCCTGGAGCGGGTGGCCTGCTGGCGCGGGTTCCACGAGCGGTCTCCCGGCTTTGCCTTGCGGGCGGTCGGGTGTGGCACTAAGAAACGGCACCGATGCCGGCCGGCGCTTGGCCGGCGAGGTCCTTTCGTCGACGGCGCGGCGCTCGGCTCGGGCCGGCGCTTCCTAGGGAGCGCTTCGGCCTCCCGGTCGGCGACGCAAGGATCCCGCAGGCCGCGCCGGCGATCATGCCCTTCTCGCTCACGGCAGGACGATCCTGCCTGCCAACGGAACACGCGTCCCATGGATTTCGCCGCCGCCCGCCTGAAGATGGTCGACAACCAGATCCGCACGACGGACGTCACCGAGCACGCCATCCTGCGCGCCTTCCTGACGGTGCCGCGCGAGGCCTTCGTGCCGGACGCGCGCAAGGTGCTCGCCTATATCGACGAGGACGTGCCGCTCGGCGGCGGGCGCTACATCATGGAGCCTTCGCCCTTCGGCAAGCTGCTCCAGCTGGCCGACATCCGGTCCAGCGACGTCGTTCTGGATGTCGGCTGCGGCACCGGCTACTCGGCGGCGATCCTGTCGCACCTCGCCGGCTCGGTGGTGGCGCTCGAGAGCGACGCCGGCCTCGCAGCCAAGGCGAGCGAGACGCTGGCGGGCCTCGACATCCTGAGCGTCGCGGTGGTCGAGGGGCCGCTCGAGAAGGGCTATCCCTCCGAGGCGCCGTTCGACGTCATCGTCTTCGAGGGCGCGGTCGAAGTTCTTCCGGACACCTTTCTCGACCAGCTGAAGCCGGGCGGCCGCCTCGTGGTGGTCGAGGGGATCGGCAACGCCGCGCTCGCGAAGCTCTACGTCAAGGATCACGACGGGATCGTCTCGGATCGCGTCGCCTTCAACTGCGCGGTCAAGCCCCTGCCGGGCTTCCGCAAGGAGGCCGCCTTCGTCTTCTGAGGGCGCACGCGCGGCTGCGCAACTGACGGGGCTGCGGTTTTTCGGTCACGCTCGCCGGCAAGCTGGTGCCGGATCGAGCGACTCCGTCATTCCGTGAATGACGCGGTGCATCCAGTTCCGCTAAATGTTGAAAAGGCAGACTCGCCCGAGATACGGGCGTGGCCTGCCTTTTCTACGGGGGTTCATGCGCATGCGTCACGGTCATTGGTCGGCAGTCCTGCTCGTCACGAGCATGCTCGTGACGACGGCGGCGCATGGTGAGACCTTGAACGGTGCGCTCGCTGCCGCCTATTCGAACAGCCAGACGCTCAACGCCGCGCGCGCCCAGCTTCGCGCAACAGACGAGAACGTCCCTCAGGCCAAGGCTGGCTTGCGGCCGCGCGTGTCCGGAACGGCCAGCGCCCAGGCGTCGCGCTCGCGCACCACGCGGGGCGACAACCTGCCGAGTTCCGAGGCGCGGACCGGATCGCTCGGCGTCGGCATCGAGCTGAACCAGACGCTCTTCGACGGCTTCAGGACGCCCAACAACGTCGCCGCGGCGCGGGCGCAGGTGCTGGCCTCGCAGGAAAACCTTGCCAATTCCGAGCAGAACGTCCTGCTCGACGCCGCGACGGCCTACATGAACGTCGTTCGCGACCGCCGCATCGCGGCGCTGCGTCAGCAGAACCTCGGCTTCCTTCAGGAACAGGTGCGCGCCGCGCGCGCCCGGTTCGAAGTGGGCGAGGGCACGCGCACCGACGTGGCGC
The DNA here is from genome assembly GCF_009765365.1 of Antarcticirhabdus aurantiaca. Lineage (GTDB taxonomy): Bacteria > Pseudomonadota > Alphaproteobacteria > Rhizobiales > Rhizobiaceae > Antarcticirhabdus > Antarcticirhabdus aurantiaca. The sequence continues at coordinate 65,457 of NZ_VTOM01000023.1, read as the reverse complement.
AGGCCGAAGCCGAACAGGCGCTCGCCACGGCGACGCTGAACAACGCGCTCGCCGCCGTCGCGTCGAGCGAGGCCACCTATTACGACGTGATCGGCGAGGCTGCCGACGATCTGGCGCCGGCCCGTCCGCCGGCCCGCTCCATCCCGGGCTCCGTGACCAACGCCTTCTCGATCTCGCAGAAGGAGCACCCCGCGATTCTCGCGACGCTCCACGCCGTCGATGCTGCCGCGTTCCAGGTGAAGTCCGCGGAAGGCTCGCTGCTGCCGCAGCTCGGCGTGACGGCATCGGTCCAGAATCAGTACGGCCTGAACGAGACCGACCCGTCGAGCCTGCCGGGCGTCCAGGTGCAGACGCAGAATCAGGTGTCGACTACCGTCGGTGCCCAGCTGACCATCCCGATCTATCAGGGCGGCCTCGTCAGCTCGCAGATCCGCCAGCAGAAGGAAGTGCTTGGTCAGCGCCGCATCGAGGTCGACGGCACGCGCGATCAGGTGCGCGCCGCGGTCGCCACGGCCTGGGCCGAGTACCAGGCGGCGCAGGCGAACATCGTCGGCTATTCCGCGCAGGTCGATGCCGCCCGCCTGGCGCTGAGCGGCGTCATCGAAGAGCGCAACGTCGGCCAGCGCACCACGCTGGACGTCCTGAACGCCCAGGCCGACGTCATCACGGCGCAGATCCTGCTCGTCGGCTCGCAGCGCGACGAGGTCGTGGCGGGCTATGCGCTTCTGAGCGCCACCGGTCGCCTGCGGGCGGCCGCGCTAGGGCTCACCAACGATCCCTACAAGCCGGAGGAGCACTTCCAGGCCGTGGAGGACAAGTGGTTCGGCCTCAGGACTCCGGACGGTCGCTGACCGTCAGTGCGGATGTCGAGGCTGGTGCGGAGCTTGCCGCGGAGGCCTGGACCTTTCATCCGCACTCTTCGCGCAAGCTGGTCTGCCATATCCCTGTAACCGGAAAGCTGGCGGCGAATCTCGCCAGCGGGATTGCCGGGGACCGCACGAAAATGGGCGCAAGCGCTGCACGCGAACCGACGATGGAAGAGATTCTCGCCTCCATCCGGCGGATCATCGAGCCGGAAGGAACCGCCTCCGCGCCCGTGTTCACCTCGCTGGCCGGCGAGGACACCTCGGCCCCGATGCGAGCCACCGTCGCCGAGGCACCGAAAGCGGCCGCGATCGAATCGCTTACCATGCTCGCCGTGGAGCCGGTGGCGCCCGCTGCCGTGGAGGCCGCGTCGGCGTCGGACGATCTGACCGCGACGCGCCCGTGGGGCGTCGAGGCGAACGACGCTCGCCCGAGCCCCGCGGCGCGCGATCTGCGCTCGCCGATCACGGCCGGCTTCGATCGCTTCGCGTCCGCTCTCCAGCGCCTCAATCGACGGCCCGAGAAGCTTTCGGTGGCCTCGACTACGGCCGTCACCGCCGTCGCGTCCGTGCCCGCTACCGCGCGTTCGGCGGACCAGGCGCTCCTGCGCCAGGAAACCTCGATGGCCGTCGCGAAGCTGCGCGCCGTCGCCGACAGCATGGGCGGCCGCGCCCGAGCCACCGCCGCTCCCGCAGCGGTGGCGACGCTTGCCGAGGTCGCGCCGGACACGACGACGGCTGTCGTCGAACTCGCGGAAAACGTGGTCGTGGAAGCTGCGCCCGCGGTGACCCCGATCCTTCTCGCGCCCGAGCCGATGCCGGTCCCGGCCGAGCCGGAGGCGGTGTGCGAGCCGGAGGTCGTGGCCGAGTTCATCACCGTCGTGCCGCCGGCGGCCGCCAATGATGCAGGCGACCGCCGCGCGGAGGCCGAGGGCTTCGACGAGGCGGCGCTGATGATGGCGCTCCACGAGGAAATGGAGCGCGCGCCTGCTGCCGCGACGGGGACGACGGCGCTCGCCATGCTGCCGGTCGCCCGCGAAGTGGTGGCGGTGGAGCCGCGCATCGCCGAGATCGGCGCCCTGATCGCGGAAGAGGCCGGCGGCCGCACGGCGGAGGCTTTCGCCGATCTCGCCTCGGCCGTGCGGGCCGGCACGATGGGGTCGATGGAGGAGATCGTCCGCGGCCTTCTGCAGCCGATGCTGCGCGAATGGATGGACGACAATCTCCCGCACCTCGTGGAGCGGATGGTCCAGGACGAGATCCATCGGGCGGCCCGCGGCAGCGCTGCGGCCTGACGGGCCGACGCCTCTTCGTTGACGCGCCGAAGGCGAGGGGCTAGTCCGGCCTCCTGTTTTCGACGGTGATCGACGGACTCCATGATCGAGAAGACCTACGACGCCGCGGCCATCGAGCCGCGGATCTCCGAGCGCTGGGACGCGGCTGACGCGTTTCGCGCGGGCGCGGCGGCCGAACCCGGCGCGCCGGCCTATTCGATCGTGATCCCGCCGCCGAACGTGACGGGTTCGCTCCACATGGGGCACGCCCTCAACCACACGCTCCAGGACGTGCTGGTGCGCTTCGAGCGCATGCGCGGCAAGAACGTGCTCTGGCAGCCGGGCCTCGACCATGCGGGCATCGCCACGCAGATGGTCGTCGAGCGCCAGCTCATGGAGCGCCAGGAGCCGAACCGCCGCGCCATGGGCCGCGAGGCCTTCATCGAGCGCGTCTGGACGTGGAAGGCTGAATCCGGCGGCTCGATCGTCGGGCAGGATCGGCGTCTCGGCATGTCCTGCGACTGGTCGCGCGAGCGCTTCACCATGGACGAGGGACTGTCCAAGGCGGTCCTGCGCGTCTTCGTCCAGCTCTACCGCAAGGGCCTGATCTACCGCGACAAGCGGCTGGTGAACTGGGACCCGGCGCTTCGCACCGCGATCTCCGACATCGAGGTCGAGCAGCGCGAGGTGAAGGGGCACCTCTGGCACTTCCGCTATCCGGTGGAAGGGACGGTCTACGACCCCGAGGATCCCTCGACCTTCCTCACGGTGGCGACGACGCGGCCCGAAACCATGCTGGGCGACACGGCGGTCGCGGTGAACCCGAACGACGAGCGCTACGCGCATCTCGTCGGCAAGAACCTGCGCCTGCCGCTGGTCGGGCGCCTGATTCCCGTCGTCGCGGACGATTATGCCGACCTCGAGACCGGCTCTGGCGCGGTGAAGATCACGCCGGCGCACGACTTCAACGACTACGAGGTCGGCCGCCGGCACGATCTTCCGATGATCGCGCTGATGCGCGACGACGCCTCGATGACCCTGGCGGACAACGACGCCTTCCTCGACGGGCTCGTGCGCACGCCCGAGCTCGATCGCACCATCGCCGAGATCGACGGGCTGGACCGCTTCGCGGCCCGTGCGCGGGTCGTCGCCATGATGGAGGAGGGCGGGTTCCTCGCCCGGATCGAGGATCACCCGCATTCGGTCCCGCACGGCGACCGCGGCGGCGTGCCGATCGAGCCGTTCCTGACCGACCAGTGGTACGTCGACGCAGAGACGCTGGCCCGTCCCGCGATCGCCAGCGTTCGCGAGGGCCGCACCACCTTCGTGCCGAAGAATTGGGAGCGCACCTACTTCGACTGGATGGAGAACATCCAGCCCTGGTGCATCTCGCGTCAGCTCTGGTGGGGCCACCAGATCCCTGCCTGGTACGGGCCTGACGGCCAGTGCTTCGTCGCCGAGACGGAAGAGGAGGCGGTCGCCGAGGCGCTCGCCCACTACGTCACCAACGAGACGATCGACGACGCCGAAGCGCGCGCCATGGCGGAGGACCCGGCGCGTCGCGACGGCTTCCTGCGCCGCGACGAGGACGTCCTCGACACCTGGTTCTCCTCGGCGCTCTGGCCGTTCTCGACGCTCGGCTGGCCGGACGAGACGCCGGAGCTCGCGACCTATTATCCGACGAGCGTCCTCGTCACCGGCTTCGACATCATCTTCTTCTGGGTCGCCCGGATGATGATGATGGGCCTGGAGTTCACCGGCACGGAGCCCTTCTCGACCGTCTACGTCCACGCCCTCGTTCGCGACAAGAACGGGGCGAAGATGTCGAAGTCGAAGGGCAACGTCATCGATCCGCTGGAGCTGGCGGACGAGTTCGGCGCCGACGCGCTGCGCTTCACGCTGGCGATCATGGCGGCTCAGGGGCGCGACGTGAAGCTCGATCCGGCGCGTATCGCCGGCTACCGCAACTTCGCGACGAAGCTCTGGAACGCCACGCGCTTCGGCGAGATGAACGGCGTGGCGCACGGCGCGACGATCTGGCCGGAGGCCCTGCGCCTGCCGCTGAACCGCTGGATCGTGACGGAGCTCGGCCGGGCCGCGCGCGAGTGCGAGGGCGCGCTGGAAGCCTACCGCTTCAACGACGCGGCGGCGGCGCTCTATCGCTTCACCTGGAACCTCTTCTGCGACTGGTACGTGGAGCTGGCCAAGCCCGTCTTCATGGGCGAGGACGAGGCGGCCAAGGCCGAGACGCGCGAAACCTTCGGCTTCGTGCTCGACTCGGTCTACAAGCTGCTCCACCCGTTCATGCCCTTCATCACGGAAGAGCTGTGGGCGACGACGGCGCCGGAGGCCAGCCCGCGGCTGTCGCTCCTGTGCCATGCCCGGTGGCCGCAGGTCGACTTCGCCGACGAGACCGCGGCGGCCGATGTCAACTGGCTCGTCGAGCTCGTCACGGCCATCCGCTCGGTGCGCTCCGAGATGAACGTGCCGCCCGGGGCGGAAGCTTCGCTCCTCGCGATCACGCCGGGCCCGGAGGTCGCCGAGCGCCTCGCGCGCCACGAGGCCTCGCTGAAGCGCCTCGCCCGACTCGGCACGATCGAGACCGGCTCCGCCGTGCCGCCGCAGTCGGCGCAGATCCTCGTGGCCGGCACGCTCTTCGCCCTGCCGCTCGGCGGCATGATCGACATCGAGGCCGAGCGCGCCCGCCTCCTCAAGGCGAAGGGCAAGGCGGATGGGGAGGTCGCGCGGGTCGAGAAGAAGCTGTCGAACGAGCGCTTCGTGGCGAGTGCGCCGGAAGACGTCGTGGCGCAGGAGCGCGAGAAGCTCGCGGAGTACCAGGAGGAGGTGCGCCGCCTCGTTGCGGCCATCGAGCGCCTGGGCTGACGAAGCACCGCGAGGCTCGGGCAAGCCTCGCGGTCCTAGGACTGCGGATTATGTTGCGCGAATGCCGCATTGTGGCGATCGCGTGACGCACCCCCGTTTGCAAGCAAAGCTTTCCGTTTTACGTTCGCGTCAATGGCGGAACGGGCCCGGCCGGTCCGCAGGGAGGTTAGCGCATCCGGGCGGGGGGAATGACATGCCCAGGTTCGGCCGACTCTTCTTGAACACCGCTCTCGCGACCATTGCTGTCGTCGGCGCAGCCCAGGCCGGCGGGTTCCAACGCGGAACCGCCGATACGGACATCCTCTTCGAGTCGGGCACCGTCAATTTCCGCGCCGGCCTCACCCACATTGATCCCCGCCGCGGCTACGAGTCGATCAACGGCGTCGAGGGCGATTTCGGCGAGTACACCGGCACCTACAACATTCCCTCCTTCGCGATCGGCGCGGGCAACGAAGTCGTCGGCTGCGCCTTCCACTACACCGAGAGCTTCGCGGCCGAGGCGGACTACAGCGGCTCCCCGGGCGGCGCGCTGCCGTCGCAGAATGCCGCGACGCAGAGCACCTCCAACGCCGATCGCCTGAACCTGACGACCGGCCTGACGTCCCGCACCGAGACCATCGGCTTCGACTCGGACGAGTTCGGCGCCACCTGCCGCGTCAGCTACTCCGCCGATGTCGGCCGCTTCAGCCTCCTCGGCGGCGTGTTCTTCGAGGACTTCGAGTTCCGCGGATCGAGTCTGGGCGAGCGCAGCCTGAACGGCCTTCTCGGGCCGCAGCTCGGCGGCGCGCTCAATCGCCAGGGCACCTCGGTGATCCTGCCGACCGAAGTGTCGGTCAACTCGCGCGGCGACTACGAGGCCGGCTATCGCCTCGGCCTCGCCTACGAGAAGCCCGAGATCGCGCTGCGCATCCAGGGCATCTACCGCTCCGAGATCGAGCACGATTCGATCGCCGGCGGCGGCACGTTCGACCCGAGCACTGCCTTCGTGCGCCTCGCCAACGGCGCGACCGTGTCCGTACCGGTGTTCCTGACCAACCCGGCGCTCGGTCTGACGCCCGCCCAGCGCGCCCAGATCGGCGGCACGCTCGGCGCCCTCGGTTCCTCGCCGGCGCTCGACGTCGAGTCGTCGCTGAACACGGCGATCAGCCCGCAGAGCTTCACCATCAACGCCCAGACGGGCATCGCCGAGGGCACGCTGCTGCTCGCCTCGCTGCGCTGGACCGACTGGAGCACCAACGACGCCGTCGTCAGCACGATCAACGGCACGCTGGCGGGTCAGGCCTTCACCTCGTCGAGCTACGCGCCGTACAACTGGCGCGACGGCTACACCGCCTCGCTGGGCATCGGCCGCGCCTTCAACGAGTTCGTCTCGGGCGCGATCTCGGTCGGCTACGACCGCGGCGTCTCGACCGGTTCGGAGACGACCTATACCGACCTCTACACCCTCGCCGGCGGCTTCTCGTTCAAGGACAACAAGTTCGCCGAGCTGCGGGTCGGCGGCCTCGTCGGCTACTGGACCGACGGTGAGCAGCGCATCGAAGAGGGCGCCTACTTCGACGGCGAGGTCGGCAACGACTGGATCTACGGCGCGACCGCTTCGGTGAAGTTGAACTTCTGAACCGAGCCGCCCGAACCCGCGCATTCCGCGAGCGCTCCGCCTCAGGGCGGGGCGCTTTTTCGCGACGCGGCGCCGACGGCGCCCCATTTGTTTCGTTCACGACTCCGTCATCGCAACACGGCCGCAACGGCCGACGCGGACCCTCGTCGCTCAAGCCGGTTCAAGCAACGCTCCAACTCGTTGTTTGTCGGCAACACTATTGCAACGGTGCATCGCATATGATGGCCGACGAGACGAAGTGCCCTGTTGCCGCCATAAAACGCGCCTCAGGTCAGGCCGCACTCGAAGGGGTTGGTCCGGTTTTTGAGGGGTTGGACCGCCGCTTCACACGCAGTGTCGCTGGATCGTGGATCATGAGCCTTTCGTTGGGGAACGGGAGGGATCCGCGAGGGCGAGGACCGGAGCCGGCTGCGGCTGCCGCGGATCGAACCGCGCGGCCAATGGTCGTCTCCGTCATCGAGTGACGGGGGACGAGATGGAACGCCACGCGACGCGCACCCATATCCAGGCCGGATCAATTCGGTACCGCGCGACCGTGCAAGGCCGTCGCGAAGCAGTGCATGCCGTTTTCATCAACCGTTCCGTTCCGGGCGCCTTCTGAATGCGTCGCTTCCTGAGATACGCCGTGCCGGCGCTCGTGCTCGCTTCGGCCGTGGCCGTCGCCGACCGGCCGACGCACGCGCTCGATCCGGAAGCGGTGGTGTCGCCCAATGCGGGACCGCTCGAACTCTTCGCGCAGGGCTTCAAGGCCTATCAGCGTGGCGAGAAGACCGAAGCCGTCGCGGCGCTCCGCTACGCCGCGGACAAGGGCCATGCCGGCGCGCGCTGGAAGCTCGGCCGCATGTATGCCGACGGCGACGGGGTCGAGAAGGACGACTACGAGGCCTTCAAGATCTTCGAATCGATCGTGCGTGAGCACCAGGAAGACGACGGCGCCGGCAATGCCGCCTACGTCGCGAGCGCCATCGTGGCGCTGGGCGACTACCTGCGCACCGGCATTCCCGACAGCCCGGTGCAGCCGAACTTGGCGCAGGCGCGGCAGTTCTACTTCCACGCCGCATCCTATTTCGGCTCGACGCGCGCGCAGTTCCAGCTCGGCCGGATGCTGCTCGACGGGGAGGGCGGCTCCGCCAGCCCGCGTCAGGCGGCGCGCTGGCTGAAGCTCGCGGCCGAGAAGCATGATCCGGCGGCGCAGGCGCTGCTCGGCTACCTGCTCTTCGACGGCGAGAAGATCGACATGGATGCCGAGCCGGTGCGCGGCCTCGCGATGCTGACGCTGGCCATGCGCAGCGCTTCGCCGAGCGACATCACCTGGATCCGTCCCCTGCAGGAGCAGGCCTTCTCGCTGGCCAGCGAGGCGGAGCGCCGCACGGCCATCGCCTACGTCCAGGAAAAAAGCGAGCCGATGACGGCCACGATCGCCAACTGACGCCGACGCCGCTCAGGCGGTGAGGTCAATCAGCACGGGAACGTGGTCCGAGGGCTTTTCCCAGGCGCGCACGTGCTTGTCGATGCCGGCGCCCGACAGGCGCGAGGCGGCCTCCGGCGAGAGCAGGAGGTGATCGATCCGGATGCCGTTGTTCTTCTGCCAGGCTCCGGCCTGATAGTCCCAGAAGCTGTACGTCCCGTCCGCGTCCGTCGTGGCGCGCAGGGCGTCCGTCAGGCCGAGATTGACGAGGCGGCGGTAGGCGCGCCGCGTCTCCGGCCGGAAGAGGGCGTCCTCCACCCAGGCCTGCGGATGCTTGGCGTCGATCGGCTCGGGAATGACGTTGTAGTCGCCGGCGAGGACCAGGGCCTCGTAGCGCTCCAGGAGATCGCTCGCGTGGCGCTCCAGCCGCGCCATCCAGTCGAGCTTGTAGGGATACTTCTCCGTGCCGACGGGATTGCCGTTCGGCAGGTAGATCGAGGCGACGCGCAGCGGCTTGCCGTTGATGCGCCAGAGGCCCTCGATGTAGCGGGACTGCTCGTCGCCCTCACCGCCGGGCAGACCGCGCGTGACCGCCTCCGGTTTCTCCTTCGACAGGAGCGCGACGCCGTTGAAGCCCTTCTGCCCGTGCGTCTCGACGTGGTAGCCGAGCGCTTCGAAGGCCTCGCGCGGAAAGCCTTCGTCCTGCGTCTTGATCTCCTGCAGGCAGGCGATGTCGGGCCGGCGCTCGGTGAACCAGGCGATGACGGCGTCCGTGCGGGCACGCACGCCGTTGACGTTCCAGGTGGCGACGATCACGCGGGGGCGCTCAGACGGAGAAGGAGGTGCCGCAGCCGCAGGAGGCGACGGCGTTCGGATTCCGGATCTGGAAGGACTGGCCCATCAGGTCGTCCACGAAGTCGACCACCGCACCCTCCATGAAGGTCAGCGACATCGGGTCGATCAGGACGCGCGCGCCGTCGCGGTCGATCACGACGTCGTCCGGTTCGGCGGCGTTGGTGAGGTCGTACTTGTAGGAGAAGCCGGAACAGCCGCCGCCTTCGACGGAAATGCGCAGCGCGCTCGCCTCCGGCCCGCTGGCCGACAGGATGGCGGCGATGCGCTTGGCTGCGGCGTCGGAGACGACGACGGAGAAATCGGCGGTCTGGCTCATGGAACCCTCGCGGCGCCGGCCTGTTCGGCGCGCCGCTCCCTTTCGCTTCAGTCGGACTTAAGTATGCATGGGCGGCAGGCCGGTCAATCGATCCCGGCGGAACGGAGCGTTCGCATGGAGGAGGTCTCGCGGATCGGGACGATCGGCATGGGCGGAAGCGCTCGCGCGCCCTTCGCGGTCGACCCTACGCGCTCGCGCGGCCGCGTCGTGCCGGAGCCCGACAGTCCGACGCGCACGCCGTTCCAGCGCGACCGGGACCGAATCGTCCATTCCACCGCCTTTCGCCGCTTGAAGCACAAGACGCAGGTCTTCATCTCGCACGAGAGCGACCATTTCCGCACCCGCCTGACCCACACCATCGAGGTGTCGCAGATCGCCCGCGCTTTTGCCCGGGCTCTGCGGCTCGACGAAGACCTGACCGAGGCCGTCGCGCTCGTCCACGACTTCGGCCACACGCCGTTCGGCCATGCCGGCGAACGCGCCCTCGACCGCCGCATGCGTGCCTTCGGCGGCTTCGACCACAACGCGCAGGCGCTGCGCATCGTCGCCCATCTCGAGCGGCGTTACGCCGACTTCGACGGGCTGAACCTCGCCTGGGAAACGCTAGAAGGGCTCGTCAAGCACAACGGACCGCTGACCGGGCCGCATGCCGAGACCAAGGCCGTGCCGCTGCCGATCCTCGAATTCGACGCGGGCTTTCCCTTGATGCTGAACAGCTTCCCGAGCCTGGAGGCGCAGGCCGCGGCGATCTCCGACGACATCGCCTATAACACGCACGACCTCGACGACGGCATCCGCGCCGGGCTGATCGAGATCTCGGACCTTGCCGAACTCTCGCTCGCCGGAGACATCCTGCGCGAGGTCGAGGCGCGCCATCCCGGCCTCGATCCCGAACGCAAGAGCCACGAGATCATGCGCCGCCACATCACGCGGATGGTCGAGGACGTCATCGCGACGACGCTGCTCGGCCTTTCCGAGGTCGCTCCGGCGGACGCCGACGCCGTCCGGGCGGCGGGGCGGACGCTCGTCGCCTTTTCTCCGGCGATGAAGGCGGCGGTGGAGGAAACGCGGCGCTTCCTCTTCGCACACGTCTATCGCAGCCCCGCGGTGTGGCGGACCATGGAGCTCGCGGAGGGCGTCGTCGAGGATCTGTTCGACGCCTTTACCGCCGACCCCTCGCGCCTGCCGGACGGCTGGGCCGCGCAGGCCGCGGCGCTGCCGCCGGAGCGGCTCGCCCGGCGGGTCAGCGATTATCTCTCCGGAATGACCGACACCTTCGCGCTCGCCGAGCATCGGCGTCTGTTTGACGCGACGCCGCAATTAAGCTAGCCGCCCGGTCTTCGGGCCGCCGCGCTCTCGCGGGCGCCCTTCACGGATCGCTGGTTCGCCATGGACATCTTCGCCGACTTCACGCAACGCATCAACGTCGCGGTTCAAACCGTTCTGACGCATTACGAAGCGGGCGATGTCGACCTGTCGCGCGTGACCGTCGAGCCGCCGCGCGACGAGAGCCACGGCGACCTCGCGACCAACGCCGCCATGGTGCTGGCCAAGCCGCTCGGCGCCAAGCCGCGCGACCTGGCAACGCGCATCGCGGCGAAGCTCGCCCGCGATCCGGACGTTGCGACGGCCGAGGTGGCGGGACCGGGCTTCATCAACCTGCGCCTCCATCCCGGCTACTGGCTGAAGCACCTCGCGGGCCTGCTTGCCGAGGGATCGGACTACGGCCGGGGCGCCCCGACGGGACGCAAGGTCAACGTCGAATACGTCTCCGCCAACCCGACGGGCCCGATGCATGTCGGCCATACGCGGGGCGCGGTGGTGGGCGACGCCATCGCCAACCTCATGGCCTTCTCCGGCGACGAGGTGACGAAGGAATACTACATCAACGACGCCGGCGAGCAGGTGAGCGTGCTCGCCCGCTCCGTCTTCCTGCGCTATCGCGAGGCGCTCGGCGAGGACATCGGCGAGATCCCGGCGGGGCTTTATCCCGGCGACTATCTCGTGCCGGTCGGGCAACAGCTCGCCGAGCGCTACGGCGCCGCCTTGCGCGGCATGGACGAGGCCGAATGGCTGCCGATCGTGCGGGACGCGGCGATCGACGGCATGATGGCGATGATCCGGGACGACCTTACCAAGCTCGGCGTCAACCAGGACGTCTTCTTCTCCGAGCGCACGCTCCACGCCGACAATGGCGGGCGGATCGCCGAGGCGATCGAGGACCTGAGGGCGCGCGGCTTTGTCTACCAGGGCACGCTGCCCCCGCCGAAGGGCCAGCTGCCGGAGGATTGGGAAGACCGCGAGCAGACGCTGCTGCGCTCCACCGAGGTCGGCGACGACGTCGACCGGCCGCTGGTGAAGTCGGACGGGCGCTACACCTACTTCGCCGCCGACGTCGCCTATTTCCGCGACAAGTACGAGCGCGGCTTCAACGAGATGGTCTACGTGCTCGGCGCCGATCACGGCGGCTACGTCAAGCGCTTGGAGGCTGTCGCTCGAGCGGTTTCGCAGGGCGCCGCGCATCTCGACGTCGTGCTCTGCCAGCTCGTCAAGCTGTTCCGCGACGGCGAGCCCGTCACCATGTCGAAGCGGGCGGGCAATTTCGTCACGCTGTCCGACGTGGTCGACGAGGTCGGCCGCGACGCCGTGCGGTTCATGATGCTCTTCCGCAAGAGTGACGCGCCGCTCGACTTCGACTTCAAGAAAGTCACCGAACAGTCGAAGGACAATCCGGTTTTCTACGTCCAGTACGCCCATGCGCGCTGCCAGTCGGTGTTCCGGCAGGCGGAAGGCGCCGGTCTGGCGCTGCCGGACTTCCGGGCGCTGGACGCCGGCGCGCTGGATGCCCTGACGGACGAGGGCGAGCTGGCGCTGATCCGCAAGCTCGCGGCGTTTCCGCGGCTCGTCCAGTCGGCCGCGCGGGCGAAGGAGCCGCATCGGGTTCCCTTCTTCCTCTACGACCTCGCTCAGGGGTTCCACGCCCAGTACAATCGGGGACGGGACCTGACGCACTTACGCTTTGTTAACCCTGACGAAGCATCAATCAGCCTAGCAAGGTTGGCGTTGGTCAAAGGAGTCGCGACCGTCATCGCTTCGGGACTGGCCCTCGTGGGCGTCGATGCTCCCGACGAAATGCGCTGACGGATCACGCTTTGGACAACATCCCTTCCTAGCGATCGTCGTTGCGGACCGGAGCCTTCCGTCCGCCGGCTTTGAGAGGCGGGAAGCAGGCAAATGGGCTCGATGGGCAACGCGCGGCGCGGCGGAGGCGCCATCGGAACCGGGCCGGCGGGAGAGGACGTCGATCCGTTCGACGACCTCGCGCGCCTGCTCGACGAGCCCTGGTCCGACAGCTTTCCGATCGGCGCCAAGACACCTGCCTCGGCGAAACCGAAGACGCCCGTCGTGGACGACGCCTTCGAGGCGGCGTTCGCCGCCGAATTCTCCAAGATCGTCCCCGGTCGCCGTCCGGCCGCCGATGCCACTTCGCCGGCCGCGGCGGGCGGGATCGAAGCGTTCGACGACTTCGTCTCGTCGGTGACGCCCGAAAAACGCGCGACGCCCGCGCCGTCGGTCCAGACGAGCTATGCCGGCTGGGTCGGCACGAAGCTTCCCGAGGCGCCGAAGCTGGCGAAGCCTGCCGCGCCAGCGCCCGTTCAGGCGGCGAAGCCGTCCGGCAAGAAAGGCCCCGCCAGCGCCCTCGACGCCGCCATCGAGCAGGAGATCGAGGACGCGATCCGCGGCCTCAGCGCCCCGGCCAATCCGCGCGGCAACGGCCCGAACCGGGCCGAATCCTACGCGCCGGAGCGCCGTCCCTTCCACGACGAGCCGGTCGCCCGCCACACGGCGGCGATCGACGACTTCGACGCGCTGATCGCCAGCGAGCTCGCCATCCTCAACCAGGAGCGCGGCTTCAACCGCGGCTCGGGCGAGGGCCTGCCGGCGGGGCAGAGCGACGACGCCATGCCGGTTTCGCCGGGCGCCGCGCCGATCTTCGTCGCGACGGCCGACATGGCCGCACCGGCGCGCCGGCCGCGCCGGAACTACGGCCGCGCCATCGCCAAGGGGCTGACCATCGGCACGGGCCTCGCTGCCATGGTCGCGGGCGGCGTCTTCCTGTCGGGCTACTTATCCGTCGGCGGATCGTCGGTCGCGGGCGGTGGGCCGGTTCTCTTGAAGGCGGATGCCGAGCCGGTGAAGATCGCGCCCGAGAATCCGGGCGGCAAGTCGATCCCCAACCAGAACAAGGCGGTCTACACGCGCGTCCAGAGCGGCGGCGCTGCCGAGCCGCCGGCCCAGCAGGAACTGCGCGTCGAGGCCGAGGAACCGATGGAGCTCGCGCCGGAAAGCGAAGGGCCTTCGATCTCCGAGGAGCTGCCGGGCGTCAGCTTCTACGACGACGGGCCGGGCGAGGCCGTGGCCGCCGTCGCCGACGCGCCCGGTGAGGCGGCCGAGGCCGATCCCGTGCTGCAGCCGCGGCGCGTGCGGGCCCTGACCGTTCGTCCGGACGGCACGCTCGTCGCGGAAGCGGATCCGTCCGCACCGTCGCTGGAGACGCTCCAGGGCGGCAGCGCGCTGGTCGAGACGGCGGCACGACCCGTCGAAATCGCGTCCGCCGATCCGAGCGAGCCGGTTCCCGCTTCGTCGCCCGTTGCCGACATGATCACGGCCTCGACGGCGCCCCGCGCCGAGCTGGCGGCCGACGAGGTCGCGGCGCTCGCCGCGCAGCCGCCCGCGGCCATGCCGGCCGAGGCTCCGACGGAGCCTGCGGCAGCGGCGGCGCCCGCGATCGACCCCTCCAACTATGCCGGCTACTACGTCCAGATCTCTTCGCAGCCCTCGGCGGAGGCCGCCCAGAAGTCCTCCGACTCGCTGCGCGGCAAGTTCGCGAGCGTCCTGAACGGGCGGGACGTCGTCATCCAGTCCGCCGACATCCCGGGCAAGGGCACCTACCACCGGGTCCGGGTGCTGGCCGGCAGCCAGAACGAGGCGTCCAGCCTGTGCGAGGCCCTGAAGTCCGCCGGCGGCAGCTGCTTCGTATCGCGCTAGGCCTCGGGGCCGCCGCGACGCTTCGCGCCTCTGCTTCCCTCGCGCCGCCGCCCGTCGGGCCGGTGGGCGGGGGAAGCCGTTCCTTGTCATCGGAGACGACCATGAGCGGTTCCAAGTCCTGGATCGCGGCCCCCCTCGGCACCAGCGTCAGCCGCGAGGAGCGGGCCTTCTTCGGCGGCGAGGCGCCGTGGGGCTTCATCCTCTTCGGCCGCAACATCTCCGAGCCGAACCAGGTCTCCGACCTCGTGGCCGAGCTGAAGGACGTCGGCGGGCGCGATTCGACGCCGGTCTTCATCGACCAGGAGGGCGGGCGCGTGCAGCGCCTGCGCCCGCCGCTCGCGCCGCGCTACCCGCCGGCGCGCACGCTCGGCGACCTGACGGAGCGCGATCCCTCGCTCGCCGAGCGCGCCGCCTGGATCCAGGGCCGCCTCCACGCCATCGACCTCGCGCGCTACGGCATCAAGGCCGACTGCATCCCCTGCGTCGACGTGCCGGTGGAAGGATCGCATTCGGTGATCGGCGACCGGGCCTTCTCGACCGACCCGGAACTCGTCGCGCGCTACGGCCGGGCGATGGCGGACGGCTTCGCCGCGGGCGGCGGGCTGCCCGTCGTCAAGCACATGCCGGGTCACGGTCGCGGCAACGCCGACAGCCATCTCGACCTGCCGGTGGTGAGCGCGAGCCCGGCGGAGTTGGAAGACAGCGACTTCGTGCCGTTCCGGGCGCTGCGGAACCTGCCGGCGGCCATGAGCGCGCACCTCCTCTTCGAGGCGATCGATCCCAAGCGTCCCGCGACGCTGTCGCCGATCGTGATCCAGTCGGTGATCCGCGAATCGATCGGCTTCGACGGCCTCCTGATGACCGACGACGTGTCGATGAAGGCGCTTCGCGGCGACTTCTACGACCTGTCGGCGGCGGCGCTCTCCGCCGGCTGCGACGTCGTCCTTCATTGCAACGGCGACATGGCGGAGATGCGCCGCGTCGCCGCCGCCGCCCGGCCGCTCGCCGGCGATTCGGCCCGGCGCGCCGCGGCGGCAGAGGCCTTCGGAGCCCGCACCCCCGAGGTCGCCGACGAGGCGGCGCTTCGCGAGGAGTTCGCTGAACTCCTTGCCCAGGTCGCCTAAACGGGTCGCGCGCCGAGCACCGCGAATTGATGGAAACCGGGCCAAATGCCTGTCGGCATTTACGGATCCCCCGTTCCCATCCCCGTTGCGCTGCGCTAGAAGGGCTCCATCCGTCCAGGGTTCGGCACGAGGTTCGCGCCGGGGCCGGACGGAAGGCGACGGGCACGCGCCGATCCTGAAACACGTACCGGCATCCGAGCCGGGGCCCGTCCGGGTTCGACGCTGCGAGCCGGATCGCAGCCAAAGGAGACTAGGGTATGGGTAGCTTCAGCATCTGGCACTGGCTCATCGTGCTGGCCGTCGTTCTCCTGCTGTTCGGGCGGGGCAAGATTCCCGAGCTGATGGGCGACGTCGCCAAGGGCATCAAGAACTTCAAGCGCGGCATGAGCGACGACGAGGCGGAAAAGACGCCTGAGCAGCGCGCCCTGGAGCGCCGCGAGGCGGAGATCGTCGCGCGCGACGTCAAGGCCGAGAACACCACGCACTGACCTCGCCCTTTCGCCTGATCGGGCCGGGCGCGCCGCGCGTCGGTCCGTCGGCCGGCCTTCCGGAACGCCTCCATGCTTGAAATCGGCTGGTCCGAACTCCTCGTGATCGCCATCGTCCTGATCGTCGTGGTCGGGCCGAAGGATCTGCCGCGGATGCTGCGCACCTTCGGGCGCGCGACGTCGCAGATGCGGCGCATGGCGGGCGACTTCCGTCGCCAGTTCGACGAGGCGCTTCGCGAGGCCGAGATGGAGGACGTGCGCGACACGATCGCGGACGTGAAGAAGCTCAATCCGGCCGCCGACGTGCGCAAGGCGCTCAACCCGATGAAGGCGGTGGGCGACGAGATCCGCTCCTCGCTGGCCGCGGCGACCCGGGCGCCCGAGCCCAAGGTGCCGACGCCCGACGCACCGGCGCAGCCGGTCGAGCCGGCCAAGACGGGTGCCGTTTCCGAGACGTCCACCCCGGCGCCCGTCGCACCGCCGCCGACGCCCGCGATGCATCCGGCCGCCGTGCCCGCCTCGCCGCCCGCTTCGGCTCTGCCGGAACCGGCGCAGCAGCCGGCATCCGTGGCCTCGACGCCGGCAGAAGCGCGCGTCAAGGCGGAGGACGCGGCGTGACCCGTTCCGAGGCCGACATCGAATCCTCCTCCGCGCCGCTGATCGAGCACCTGATCGAGCTGCGCCGCCGGCTGATCTGGTCGATCGCCGGCTTCTTCTGCGCCTTCCTCGTGTGCTTCTTCTTCGCCAAGGGGATCTTCAACTTCCTCGTCGTGCCCTACCAGACCGCGACGCTCTGGGCGGGGATCACCGATCGGCAGGTCGAGCTTATCTACACGGCGCCGCAGGAATTCTTCTTCACGCAGATCAAGATCGCGGCCTTCGGCGGTCTGTTCCTGGCCTTCCCGATCATCGCGACGCAGATCTACAAGTTCGTCGCGCCCGGCCTCTACCGCGACGAGCGCTCGGCCTTCCTGCCGTTCCTGGTGGCGACGCCGGTGCTGTTCCTGCTCGGCGCGGCGCTGGTCTACTACTTCTTCACGCCCATGGTGATGTGGTTCTTCCTCTCCATGGAGCAGTCCGGCACCGGCGGGCAGGCGGCGATCCAGCTCCTGCCGCGCGTGTCGGAATACCTGTCGCTGATCATGACCCTGATCTTCGCCTTCGGCCTGGTGTTTCAGCTGCCGGTGGTGGCGACGCTGCTGGTGCGCGCCGGCATCGTCACGGCGCAGGGGCTCGCCGAGAAGCGCAAGTACATGATCGTCATAGCCTTCGTGGTCGCGGCGGTGCTGACGCCGCCCGATCCGATGTCCCAGATCGGTCTTGCGATACCCACCATCCTTCTCTACGAGGTCTCGATCCTCACGGGGCGGTGGATCGAGCGGAACAGGGCACGGCAGCAGGCCGCGGCCGAGGCGCAGGCTCAGCAGGACGGCTGACGCGCCGTTCGCCGCACCGCCGGCCCCGCTCACAAGGCGACTGGCGATGCTCGATATCCGTTGGATCCGCGACAATCCGGACAAGCTGGACGCGGCTCTCGCCTCCCGCGGGGCGGCGCCCGCCGCTGCCGAGCTCGTGCGCCTCGACGAACAGCGGCGCAGCCACCTCGTGCGCCTGCAGGAGCTGCAGGGGCGCCGCAACGACGCCTCGAAGGAGATCGGCAAGGCCAAGGGCAGCGGCGACGCCGCCCGCGCCGACGCGCTGATCGCCGAGGTCGCCGAGATCAAGGCCGCCATCCAGGAAGGCGAGGAGACCGAGCGCCGCATCGACCAGGCGCTGGAGGACGCGCTCGCGCGCATCCCGAACCTGCCGCTGGACGACGTGCCCGTCGGCCCGGACGAGAGCGCCAACGTCGAGGTCCGCCGCGTCGGCGAGCCGCGCCGGTTCGAGTTCAAGCCGAAGGAGCACTTCGAGATCGGCGAAGCGCTCGGCCTCATGGATTTCGAGCAGGCCGGCAAGATCGCGGGCGCCCGCTTCACCATCCTCAAGGGCGCATTGGCGCGGCTGGAGCGCGCGCTCGGCCAGTTCATGCTCGACCTCCACACGGGCGAGCACGGCTATCAGGAGGTCGTCGCGCCCATCCTGGTGCGCGGCGAGGCGATGTTCGGCACCAACCAGCTGCCGAAGTTCGCCGAGGACTCCTTCCACACGACCGATGGGCGCTGGCTGATCCCGACCTCGGAAGTGCCGCTGACCAATCTTGCCCGCGAGCAGACCCTCGACGCCGCGACGCTGCCCTGGCGCTTCACGGCGCTGACGCCCTGCTTCCGCTCGGAGGCGGGCTCGGCGGGCCGCGACACGCGGGGCATGCTGCGCCAGCATCAGTTCTACAAGGTCGAGATGGTCTCGATCACGGCCGAGGACGCCTCGATCGACGAGCACGAGCGGATGACGGCCTGCGCCGAGGAAGTGCTGAAGCGCCTCGACCTGCCGTTCCGCACGGTGGTGCTCTCGACCGGCGACATGGGCTTCGGCGCGCGCAAGACCTACGACATCGAGGTCTGGCTGCCGGGCCAGAACGCTTATCGCGAGATTTCGAGCTGCTCGGTCTGCGGCGACTTCCAGGCGCGGCGCATGGGCGCGCGCTACAAGGCGGCGGGCGAGAAGCAGGCGCGCTACGTCCACACGCTGAACGGCTCGGGCGTGGCGGTCGGGCGGTGCCTCATCGCGGTTCTGGAGAATTATCAGAACGGGGACGGCTCCGTCACGATCCCAGAGGCGTTGCGGCCCTATATGGGCGGTCTCGCCACCATCCAAGCCCAAGGCTGAACCCGCGATGCGCCTCCTTCTGACGAATGACGACGGCATCCACGCCGAAGGGCTGGCGGTGCTGGAGCGGATCGCCCGCCAGATCACCGACGACGTCTGGATCGTCGCGCCCGAGACTGACCAGAGCGGGTTGTCGCATTCGCTGACGCTGTCCTCGCCGCTGCGGCTGCGCCAGCTCGACGAGAAGCGATTCGCGCTGCGCGGCACGCCGACGGACTGCGTGATCATGGCGGCCAAGAGCGTGATGCCCGAGCCGCCGAACATGGTGCTGTCGGGCGTGAACGCCGGGCAGAACATCTGCGACGACGTCAGCTATTCCGGGACGGTGGCGGGCGCCATCGAGGGCATGATGCTCGGCTTCAAGGCGGTGGCCTTCAGCCAGGCCTTCACGCCGGACACGGACCGCGAAACGCTGTGGGAAACGGCCGAAACCTTCGGGCCGGACATCGTGCGCCGCGTCGCGGCGGCGGATCTGCCGAAGGACGTCCTCGTCAACGTCAACTTCCCGCCGATCGCGCCGGACGCCGTGAAGGGCATCGAGGTCACGCGGCAGGGCAAGCTCGACTACAATCTCGGCATCGAGGAACGGCGCGACGGGCGCGGCTTCCCTTACTTCTGGCTGAAGTTCGGCCGGCAGGTTGGCCCCGAGGTCGAGCAGTCCGACATCGGCGCGCTGACCGCGGGGCGGATCTCCGTCACGCCCTTGAAGCTCGACCTCACCGCCCACGAGGTGCGCGAGGAGCTGAGGTCGGTTTTCGCGTGATCGGGGCGGCGCGCGAGCGGGAGGCGCTGGCAGCCTTCCTTCTTCGGCTGCGGTCGGGCGGCATCGCCGACCCGCGGCTGTTCGAGGCGCTGGAGGCGGTGCCGCGCCGCGCCTTCCTGCCGCCGGACGTGCCCGACCCCTACGTCGACCACGCCTTCCCGATCGATTGCGGGGAGACCATGCCGAGTGCGCTCAAGGCGGCGCGGCTCGTGCATCTCCTCGACCTGAAGCCGCATCACCGCGTGCTGGAGATCGGGACGGGGAGCGGCTACGTCGCGGCCCTGATGTCACGGCTGGCTGTGCGCGTCGTCAGCCTCGATCGCTACAAGCGCCTGCTCGTCGCGGCCGAGGCGCGTTTGAAGGACGCCAAGATCGCCAACGTCCACCTCCTCAAGGAGGACGGCCGCAACGGCTACGTGGCGGGCGGGCCCTACGACCGGATCGTCGTCCACGCCGCGCTGCAGGCCCAGCCGCGGCCGTTCCTGGAGCAGCTGAATGCGCAGGGCATGGTGCTGTGCGCCGTCGGACCCGGCGACGGGCCGCAGACCCTGCTGCGCCTCCAGAAGATCGGCAGCCGCTTCGAGCGGGAGGAGGTGGGAACGGTGCGCTACCAGCCCATCGCCTTCGGCACGGCCGCGGTTCTCTGACGGCGTCATGGACACCAAATCCTTGCCGCGACCGCCACTTTCTGCGGTCGTTTTAAAGGCTTGGTAACATTAAGAATGTCCAATGGCTCCAGGTGGTGAGACCGAGTTCTCGAGGGGCTGTGATGCGTGATCTGGTGCTGTCTTCAACGCGGCGGAAGCTTTGCCGCAGCGCTGCGGCGCTGACGCTGTCCGCCTTCGCTGCCGGCTGCAGCGCCGACATCGCGCGCTTCGACGACGGCTTCTACACCGGCGCCGTTCCGCAGCAGCCGCAGCAGATGCAGGCGGCCCGCGGGCCGGCGGCTCAGGCTTATCCGGGCTCGGTCGACCAGATGAACACCGGCTCGGTGTCGCCGCGCGAGATGCAGCCGACCTATTCCAGCGCGCCGACGCAGAGCGTCAGCCGCTCCAGCCTGCCGCCGCCGGCGCCCGCCGCGGGCGGCATGCCGTCGGCCACTGCCGCCGCGCCGCTGCCGCCGGCCCCGCCGACCGTCGCCGCCGCGACGCCCCCGTCCTCCGGCGCGCGCTCGGGCTGGAGCGGCTCGTCCGCCAGCCTGACGCTGCAGCCCGGTGAAACCGTTCACGCGGTCGCCCAGCGCTTCAACGTGCCGGTCGAATCGATCCTTGCGGCCAACAACATCAGCGATCCCTCGCAAGTTCGCCCCGGCCAGTCGATCCTGATCCCGAACTACGATTACGGTCGCCGCGCGCCGGCTTCCGCCGCGACGACGGTCGCTTCGGCGGCGCCGGCCGGGCGCGGCGCTCCGCCCTCGACGCTCGGCGCGCAGGCGAGCGCGCTCGCCGTGCCGCGGTCGGCCGGCGCCCGCCCGGCTGCGACCGCCTCGGCGTCCGTCGGGCCGGCCACCCGCGGTGTGCCCGGCCCGACGGTCACCGTCGCCGCCGGCGATTCGCTGAACGCCATCGCGCGCCGGGCCGGCGTGTCCGTCGCGGCCCTGCGCCAGGCGAACAACATCACCGGCGACAACATTCGCGCCGGACAGACGCTGCGCGTGCCGATGGGCGGCACCCAGATGGCTGCGCTGCCCGAGCAGACGCGGACCCCGACGATGCCCGCGCCCACCATGTCCGACGCGCCGGTCGCCGCCGCTGCGATGCCGGCGGCTGCCGCGCCCGACACCGGTCGCGGCGGCCGGGTCGCTGCGACGCCGTCGGCGGCCGCGGAAGCGCCGAAGCCTGCGCCGGCTGCTGCGGCTCCCGCTCCGGCGGCGGTCGCGAGCGCGCCGGCGCCCGCCGCCAGCGAGCCGGCGAAGGAAACGCAGGTCGCCGCGATCGATCCCAAGCCCGAGCCGGAGGCCTCCGCCGCCGGCGGCTCGTCCAAGTTCCGCTGGCCGGTGCAGGGGCGGGTCGTGAAGGGCTTCGGCGACAAGGTCGGCAACCGCCGCAATGACGGTCTCGACATCTCCGTGCCCCAGGGCACGCCGATCAAGGCCGCCGACAACGGCGTCGTCATCTATGCCGGCGACGGTCTGAAGGAGTTCGGCAACACCGTTCTCGTCCGGCACGACAACGGGCTCGTCACGGTGTACGGCCACGCGGATCAAATCAACGTGAAGCGCGGCGCCAGCGTAAAGCGCGGCGAGTCGATCGCGACCGCAGGCATGTCGGGCGACACCGACGTGCCGAAGGTCCACTTCGAGGTCCGCAAGGACTCCTCGCCGGTCGATCCGATGACCTTCCTGCGCTGAGCGCGCAGGTCTTCGAGAGCCGCGAATCGTCCGGCGGGCTCAGCCCAGCCGGACGCCTTTGCGTCCGGCGATGTCCTGGATGAACTGGAAGGCGACGCGGCCCGAGCGGCTGCCCCGGGTGGTCGACCACTCCAGCGCGTCGCGCCGCACCTCTTCCGGATCCGCCTCGATGCCGTAGGCATCGAGATAGCCGAAGACCATGGCGAGGTACTCGTCCTGGCCGCACTTGTGGAAGCCGAGCCAGAGACCGAACCGGTCGGACAGCGAGACCTTCTCCTCGACCGCCTCGCTCGGATTGATCGCCGTGTCCCGCTCGTTCTCGATCATGTCGCGCGACAGGAGATGGCGGCGATTCGAGGTGGCGTAGAAGAGGACGTTGGTCGGCCGTCCTTCCACGCCGCCCTCCAGCACTGTCTTCAGCGACTTGTAGGCGGCCTCGCCGGCATCGAAGGACAGGTCGTCGCAGAACAGCAGGAAGGCGTGCCGGCTGTCGCGCGCGAGGCCCATCAGCGCGGGCAGGTGCTCGATGTCCTCGCGGTGGATCTCGACGAGCTTCAGCCGCGGCTCGCCCGGAGCCCTGGCAGCGTTGACGGCGGCGTGGGCGGCCTTGACCAGCGACGACTTGCCCATGCCGCGGGCGCCCCAGAGAAGGGCGTTGTTGGCCGGCAGGCCGGCGGCGAAGCGCTCGGTGTTCTCCACCAGGATGTCGCGGGCGCGGTCGATCCCCTTGAGGAGCCCGATGTCGACGCGGTTGACCCGCGCGACCGGCACGAGCCGAAGCGGCGGCTCGAAGACGAAGCAGTCGGCGGCTTCGAGGTCCGGGGCGGGCAGGGGAGCCGGCGCGATGCGCTCGAGGCTCGCGGCGATCCGCTCCAGCACGGCCGCCAGCTCGCGATCCCGATCCTGCGTCATGCGCGTCCAGTCCTTCTCGTCCCGCGCGGCCGGTGGGTGCCGCGAAACCGGGCGTGTTGCATTCGGAAGGACCGTTCGTATATTCCGCGCACCGCGTAAAGGGCGAACCAATTGCCCCTTCTTCCGAAAGGTTCCCATCGATGTTCGTGACCGAGGCTCTCGCCCAGACTCCCGCGCCGGCTGGCGGGGGCGGTACGACCGAGCTCTTGATCAGCATCCTGCCCTTCGTTGCGGTCTTCGCGATCATGTACTTCCTCATCATCCGCCCGCAGCGGAGCCAGGTGAAGAAGCGCGAGGAGATGCTGCGGAATATCCGGCGTGGCGACACGGTCGTGACGGGTGGCGGCATCATCGCCAAGGTCACGAAGGTGTTGGACAATGGCGAGCTCGAGGTGCAGATTTCCGAGCAGACCCGCGTGCGCCTCGTGCAGGCCATGGTCGCCGACGTCCGCGTGAAGGGCGAGCCGCAGGCCGCCAACACGAAGTAGCGGCTCGTCCTCGAAAAGCCGCTTTTCGCGCCGACCGCCGGACGGGCGGTCGTGCGCCTTTCTTGCCATCCGCTGCGCGGTCGCCGCCGGCGGCCGTGAATCTTGGGTATCGGGCGTGAGCGGAGCTTCGATGGCTTCGGCGCGCCGGCCCGACCACCCATTCGGGAAGACGATGCTCTATTTCGCGCGCTGGAAGACGCTTCTGATCTGGGCCACGATCCTCGTCGGCGTCCTCGTGGCCGTGCCGAACGTGCTTCCGCAGTCGGTGCGCGATCAGCTTCCGTCCTGGCTGCCGCACCGGACGATGACGCTCGGCCTCGACTTGCAGGGCGGCTCCTACATCCTGCTCCAGGTCGACCGCGACTCGCTGGTGCAGGCGCGCATCCAGTCGATCGCCGAGGACGTCCGCAACACGCTGCGGACCGCTCGTATCGGCTACACCGCGGTGTCCGAGAGCGGAACCGGCGTGTCGGTGCGCCTGCGCGACCCGGCCCAGGCAGCCGCGGCGCGCGAGGCGCTGCAGCCGCTTCTCCAGCCGGTGTCCGCCGGCCTT
The DNA here is from genome assembly GCF_009765365.1 of Antarcticirhabdus aurantiaca. Lineage (GTDB taxonomy): Bacteria > Pseudomonadota > Alphaproteobacteria > Rhizobiales > Rhizobiaceae > Antarcticirhabdus > Antarcticirhabdus aurantiaca. The sequence goes on along the minus strand of NZ_VTOM01000023.1, from coordinate 41,747 downwards.
CTCGGCGGGACCGTCACCGAGCTGTCGCTGAACGAGCCGCAGCCCGGCATCTTCCAGGTCAACCTGACCGATCAGGGCATCAACTACCGCCTGTCGACGGCCGTCTCGCAGTCGATCGAGGTGGTGCGCCGACGCGTCGACGAGCTCGGCACGACGGAGCCGAGCATCCAGCGCCAGGGCACCGACCGCATCATGGTGCAGGTGCCGGGCCTCGATGACCCGAACCGACTGAAGAACCTTCTCAACCAGACGGCACAGCTCTCGTTCCGGCTGGTCGATCTGACCGCCGACCCCGCCGCCGTCGCGAGTGGCGCCGCCCGTGCGCCCGCCGGCTCCGAGCTGCTCTACGAGAAGGATACCAACCGTCCGATCCTCGTTCAGCGGCAGGTGATGGTGTCGGGCAACAACCTCACCGACGCCCAGCCCGGCTTCTCGCCGAACGGCAACATGCCGGTGGTGAACATCCGCTTCGATTCGCAGGGCGGCCAACGCTTCGGCGCGGTCACCCAGGCGAACGTCAACAAGCCCTTCGCCATCGTTCTCGACGATCAGGTCCTTTCGGCGCCGAACATCAACGAGCCAATCCTCGGCGGCTCGGCCCAGATCTCGGGCAACTTCACCACGCAGTCCGCCAACGATCTCGCCGTGCTCTTGCGGGCGGGCGCGCTGCCGGCGAACCTCGACATCGAGGAGGAGCGCACCGTCGGTCCCGGCCTCGGCGCCGACGCGGTCGAGGCCGGCGAGATGGCCGGCATCATCGGCGGCATCTTCGTCATCGGCTTCATGCTGCTGACCTACGGCTTCCTCGGCCTTCTGGCCAACATCGCGCTGATCGTGAACATCGTGCTCCTGATCGCGCTCCTGACCATGCTCGGGGCCACGCTGACGCTGCCCGGCATCGCGGGCATCGTGCTCACCATGGGCATGGCGGTCGATTCGAACGTCCTGATCTACGAGCGCATCTACGAGGAGCGGCGCAACGGCCGGCCCGTGGTGCAGGCGCTCGACGCCGGCTTCAACAAGGCCATCGGCACCATCATGGATGCCAACATCACCTCGCTGATCGCGGCGGGCATCCTGTTCTACCTGGGCTCTGGCCCGGTCCGTGGCTTCGCCGTGACGCTCGCGCTCGGCATCATCACGACCATCTTCACCGCCACGACCCTGACCCGCTGGCTCGTCGCCTTCTGGTACAAGCGCCGTCGCCCGAAGGAGGTGCCGCGCGGCTGGTGGACGCCGATCCCGCACGGCACGAAGATCGGCTTCATGAAGGTGCGCAACGTCGCCTTCACCGTCACCGGTGCCGTCTCGATCCTCGCCCTCGTCGGCTTCTTCTCCGGCTTCGTGAACTACGGCATCGACTTCACCGGCGGCACCGTGATCCGGGCCCATGCCGTGAACGGCGAAGCCAACGTCGCGCAGATCCGCGAGGACCTGTCCTCCGTGATCGAAGGCGACGTCCAGGTGCAGGAGCTCGGCAGCGACGGCGAGGTGCTGATCCGCTACGGCATCCAGCCGGGCGATGCGGCGTCGAACCAGGCGAGCGTGCAGGCGGCTCAGCAAGCTCTCGGCGACCAGTACGAATTCCCGGGTGTCGAAGTCGTCGGCCCGGCGGTGTCGGGCGAACTCGCCTACGCGGCCTTCGGTGGCTTGGTCGCGGCACTGATCGGCATCGCGATCTACGTTTGGTTCCGCTTCGAATGGCAGTTCGCCATAGGCGCGCTGGTGGCGACGGCCCACGACGCGATCATGACGCTCGGGCTCTATGTCGTGACGGGTCTCGAATTCAACCTGTCGAGCATCGCGGCGGTGTTGACCGTCATCGGCTACTCGCTGAACGACACGGTCGTCGTGTTCGACCGCATGCGAGAAAACCTTCGCAAATACAAGAAGATGCCGATCGCCGACGTGATCGACCTCTCGCTCAACGAGACCCTGTCGCGCACCATCCTGACCGCCTCGACGGCGCTCCTCGCGCTCGCCGCGCTCTACTTCTTCGGCGGCGACGTGATCCGCGGCTTCGTGGCTCCGATGATCGTCGGCGTGGTGGTCGGCATCTACTCGTCGATCTACATCGCAGCGCCGCTCCTGATCTTCTTCAAGCTGCGCGGCGACCAGTTCGCCGACGAGACGGCCGGCCGGAACAAGGCGCGCAAGCCCGGCGACGAGGCGGCGGCAACGCCGCCCACCAGCGCCGGAAAAGCCTGACGCATGGCGGGCGGCATCGAGATCCGGCCGGCGCACTTTCCGGGGCGGGCGCCCATCGCCACCTACGGCAATGGCGGCTTCCGCTTCGCCGAGATGTCGCATCGCGGGTCGATCCTGTGCCTGCCATCCGGCATCTACGGCTGGGATGCGACGGCGGAGGCACCGTTCGGCGGCGAGCGCCTCCTGAAGGTCTTCGAGGAGGCCGAGGAGATCAAGTTCCTGCTCTACGGCACCGGACGCGACATCCGCCGCCTGCCGCCGGCGCTGGCCGAGCGGATGCGGCAGGCCGGGATCTCCTGCGACGCCATGTCGACGGGCGCCGCGGTCCGGACCTACAACGTCATGCTGTCAGAGCGCCGCTCCGTCGCCGCCGCCCTGATCGCCGTCGACTGACGGCGCGGCGATGGCGGACGGCATGGACATTCCGCAAGCTGCCGTCGCCGAGTGCGAGCGCATCGTGCGCGAGGCGGGTCCGGATCGCGCCGTTTCGCTCGGCTTTGCGCCGCGCGAGAAGCAGCCGGGTCTTCTCGCGCTGTATGCCTTCGATATCGAGGCGGGGCGCGTGCGCGATCATGTGAGCCAGCCGCTGGCGGGCGAGATCCGGCTGCAATGGTGGCGCGACCGGATCGCCGCGGCGGCGGCGGTCGAAGCGGCGGGACATCCCGTCGCCGACGCGCTTCTCGCGACCATCCGCGCTCATGCGCTGCCGGTGGACGCGCTCGACCGCTACGTCGAGGCGCGGATCTTCGACCTCTACGACGATCCGATGCCAGACCGCGCCGCCTTCGAGGCCTATGCCGGCGAGACGCAGTCGGCGATCCTGATGCTCGCTGCGATGATCCTCGACTCCGAGGCCGCGCCCGGTGCTGCCGAGGCCGCCGGCCACGGCGGCGTCGCCCTCGCGGCCGTCCAGGCGATCCGGCGGCTGCCGATCGCGCGGCGCCGCGGACCGATCGTCCTGCCCGGCGACCTGCTCGCCGCAGCCGGATGCTCGGCCGAAGCGCTGCAGGGCGGCGACGCGCAGGCGGGGGGCCGGGCGGTGCTCGCTATGGCGGACTTCGCCGAGGAGCATTGGCGCGCCTTCGAGGCCGTCGCCAAGCCGCCGAGCCTGCGGCCCGCCTTGCTTCCGGTGTCGCTCGTGCCGTCGCTCCTTCGCAAGGTACGCGCCGACCCCGCCGCATGCCTGGAGCGGTCGGTCGAGATCGGCGCTCTGGCGCGACTCGCCCGGTACTGGCGAGCGATGCGCGGATGAGCGGGATGCATCATGGCGATTCTTGACCGCGTCGGCGGCTTCGGGCGGTGGCTCGGCCGCGGAGCCCGGATCGCGGCCTCGCGTTTTCCTGCCGCCGCGGCCGCGATCGTCGCCATCGCCGTCCTCAGCAACCTTGCCGTCGAGAACGCGACCGGGCTCGACGAGTCGGATCTCGCCTGGCTCATCGCGGCCCTGTTCAGCGGCGCGGCGGCTTCGGTCTGCGCGGCACTCGTCGCGGAAAGCCGGAATGCTTCGGCGGTCGCAACGCAGGGCGCCTCCGTGGTGGCGGGTGTCGCGGTCGGCCTCGCCGTCTGGTTCGGAAACGCGCTCGGCATCTTCGCGCCCGCCTTCATCGCGGGCCTGATCATCCTCGTGCCGATCGCGCCCTTCGCGCCTCGCGCCGGCCGGGCGGATCTCGCTTTCTGGAGCTTCACTCTCTGGTCCCTGACGGGCTCGGCGCTCGCCTTCGTGTCGGTGCTGCTCTTCGTTCTCGGCGTCTCTGCGATCCTGGAGATGGTCCGCTTCCTCCTGGAGGTCGGGCTCTCGAGCGACGCCTACGAGCACATCTTCGTGACGGCTTTCACGCTCGTCGGTCCGCTCTTCGCGCTTGGGCAGATCCCGCGTCTGTCGGACCACGAGGACGTCGTCGTGACGAACGACCGACTGCTCGTCGGCGTGCGCGTGCTCTTCGACTGGGTGGCAACGCCGCTGGCGCTGGCGACCGCCCTGGTGCTTCACCTCTACGCCGCCAAGATCGCCTTGCAGGGCGCGCTCCCGAACAACGAGATCGGCTGGATCGTCACCTTCTACGCCTTCCTGCTGCTCGGCCTGCGCATGGCCATCGCGCCCTATGTGCCGCTCGGCGCCTGGGCGACGCGGTTCCTCGCGCGATTCTGGTGGGCGCTGCTGATCGTGCCGCTGGCGCTGCTCGCGGTGGCCGTTTCGCTGCGTGTCGGCGCCGAGGGCTGGACGGCCGAACGCTACTATCTCGCGCTCGGCGGCTTGGCTGCGGGCGCGGCGATCCTGCTCCAGGCGGTCCCGCGGCTGCGCGGCTCGATCGTCGCGATCGGGCTCGTGCCGGCGCTGCTCCTGCTGCTGTCGTCCGCCGGCCCCCTCGGCGTCGAGGCGGTGGTGGCGCGCAGCCAAAGCGGCATCATCGTCGAGCGCTTCGCCGAGGACGGCCGCCTGATGGCGGGGAGCCGCTTGGCGCCCGAGGCCGCGGAGGAATTCCGCTCGCGGCTGCGCGCTCTCGACGAGGTCGGCGGACTCGACGCGCTCGCGGGCTACGCCGACACGCCCGAGCTCGCGGCGGCGCTGGATCGCTCCTCCTGGACGAGCGAGGACGATGCCCTCAAATCGCTGACGGACGCACTCGGCCTCGGCTACGGCGGTCCGATCATGCCGGCCGACCTGACCTTGAGCGCGAGCATACCCGCGGTGATCGACACGAGCGGCTTCGACCGCTTGGCGATCAGTCTTTACGCGACGCCGGTCGATCCGGCTCCGCGACCGACAACGGGCGATCCGCCTCAGGTCGCGCGGGAACCGGTGCTTCTATCCTTGGATACGACGGACCTCGTCGTGCGAATCGGCGCGGCTGCCGATCGCTTCGATCTCGGTGCCGCTCTGCGGAACCTGCCGGATGCCGCCTTCTCGGGGATGGACGCGCTGACGGTCGAGATCGCCGGCCGCGGCGGACGCCGACAGCTCCGACTGATCATCACCTACCTCACCATGCCGGCGGACCGCCGCGCGGTCCACCAGCTGACGGCGACGGTGCTCTACCGGGCCGGGGAGTGGCGCTGAGCTACTCGGCAGCCGCCGCCATGCGGGCCTGATCGGCGGCACCGAGCCAGGAGGCGCAGTCCGCGAGCGCGCGGGCCGAGAGCGCCTTCTTCTTGGCGATGGTCTTTTCCTTGCCGCGGAAGCGCCCGCCGCCTTCCGGCTTGGGGACCGTGATGGGCGGGAAGAGGCCGAAATTGACGTTCATCGGCTGGAAGGAGCGCTTGCCGCCGTCTTCCTCGTGGGACAGGTGGCCGCCGGTGATGTGGGCGAGGAGTGCGCCCATGGCGGTGGTCGCCGGTGGCGGCGCCGCCTCCTGCCCGCGCGCCTCGGCGGCGGCGAAGCGGCCGGCCAGGAGGCCGACGGCCGCCGATTCGACATAGCCCTCGCAGCCGGTGATCTGGCCGGCGAAGCGCAGGCGCGGCAGGCTCTTCAGCCGCAGGTGCGGGTCGAGGAGGCGGGGCGAATCGAGATAGGTGTTGCGGTGGAGGCCGCCGAGGCGCGCGAACTCGGCATTCTCCAGGCCCGGGATCATCCGGAAGATCTCGGCCTGGGCGCCGTACTTCAGCTTCGTCTGGAAGCCGACCATGTTGTAGAGCGTGCCCAGCGCGTTGTCCTGGCGCAGCTGGACGACGGCGTAGGGCTTGATCTCCGGCTGGTGCGCGTTGGTCAGGCCCATCGGCTTCATCGGCCCGTGGCGCAGCGTCTCGGCGCCGCGCTCGGCCATGACCTCGATCGGCAGGCAGCCGTCGAAGTAGGGCGTGCCCTCCCATTCGCGGAAGCCCACCGTATCGCCGGAGACGAGGGCCGCGACGAAGCGCTCGTAGGTTTCCTTGTCGAGCGGGCAGTTGATGTAGTCCTTGCCCGTGCCGCCGGGGCCAACCTTGTCGTAGCGCGACTGGAACCAGGCCTTGCCGAGGTCGATCGTGTCGAAATGGACGATCGGCGCGATGGCGTCGAAGAAGGCGAGGGCGTCCGCGCCCGTCGCCTCGCGGATGCCGGCGGCGAGGTCCGGCGCGGTCAGCGGGCCGGTCGCGACGATCGTCGGGCCCCATTCCTCGGGCGGCAGGCCGGCGACCTCCTCGCGGCGGATCTCGATCAGCGGATGCGCCTCGAGCGCCCGGCTGACCGCGACGGCGAAGCCCTCCCGGTCGACGGCGAGGGCGCCGCCGGCCGGCACCTGGTTGGCGTCGGCTGAGCGCAGGATCAGCGAGCCGGCGAGGCGCATCTCGGCGTGGAGCACGCCGACAGCGTTGGTCTGCGCATCGTCGGAGCGGAAGGAGTTGGAGCAGACGAGCTCGGCGAGCGAGTCCGTCTTGTGCGCCTCGGTGCCGCGCACCGGGCGCATCTCGTGGAGGATCACGGGAATGCCGGCCTCGGCGATCTGCCAGGCGGCCTCGGAGCCGGCGAGCCCGCCGCCGACGACGTGGATGGGTGTCTGTGCCATGCCGCCCTTCTACGCCCTCGCGCCGCGCGAGGAAACAAGCGCTTGGCGCAGTTTCGAAACGACGAAGCCCGCCGGGGGAGGACCGGCGGGCTTCGCATTGGGAGTCTTGCGATGGGAGGAGGATTCGCAGGCTCTGCTCCGCTCGGGCCTGGGAGGAGGATGGCCCTTCGCGAACTCTATGATCTCTGTGACGCCCGTCGGGGGAGGACCGACGGGCGCCGAAGATGAAACCCGCGCATTTGGGAGGAGGTTGCGGGCTTCGATCCGCAGCAGGCCTGGGAGGAGGATGGCCGCTGCGAAACTGCGATCTCGTGTGGCGCCCGTCGTGGGAGGTCGACGGGCGCCGAGGAGGAAACCTGCTGATGGGAGGATCGTTGCAGGTTCCGGTCGTCGCAGCTCTGGGAGGAGGTGAGCCGCGACGATATTCGGTGTCTTAGCGGACGGCGCGGCGGGCGAGCGTCGGGATGTCCGAGCGCGCGATGCCGAGGTCGGCGAGTTCGCGGTGCGAAAGGCGGCCCAGCTCGTTGACCGTCTCGCGGTAGCGGCGCCAATTGCTGAAGGACTGACGGAGGTTCATCGTGATCCCCACTTCGTAAGGTCTACTAATCGATTGAAGTGGCAGGAAGTGTCCGGCCCGCTTCGTTGATTGGAAGGTAGCCACTGGGAGCCATGTCCGGTAGGCGTCGTTCCGCAGACCAGCCATGCGGATTGTGCATCGCACAATAAATCACACGTTTACGGTTCGTTATCCGTTTTGGTGGTCGACTTGGCCAAGCGAAGCGGGAGCTCCGATCCCGGCTTCGGACATTGTCCGGACGCGCCGATGCGCATGCAGCGCGTCGCAAGATGCCCCTTTCGCCCTAAATGACGCTTTGTTATAGAGCGCGCGCGCCTCGCGACGCTCTGTGCCCGCGCGCGCGTCGCGGGTGTGGCGGAATTGGCAGACGCACTTGGTTTAGGTCCAAGCGCCGAGAGGCATGGGGGTTCAAGTCCCTCCACCCGCACCAAGGCCGCGGTTTCCGGGGTTTCATCAAGAACAAGGGCGTGCGCCGGCGAAGCGCACCCGACATAGGATCGAAGGACTGACGATGCAGGTTACGGAAATGAAGGCCGAGGGCCTGAAGCGCGAGATCCAGGTCGTCGTACCTGCGTCGGATCTCGAAGCCCGCCTTCAGACCCGTCTCTACCAGGCCAAGGACCAGGTGAAGCTCAAGGGCTTCCGTCCGGGCAAGGTGCCGATGGCGCACCTGCGCAAGATGTACGGCAAGTCCTTCATGGCCGAGATCGTGCAGGAGATCGTGAACGAGACGCCCCGCTCGGTGATCGCCGATCGCAAGGAGCGCTCGGCCATGCAGCCCGAGATCGCCATGACCGAGGATGCGGGCGAGGCGGACAAGGTGCTGAACGGCCAGTCCGACTTCAAGTTCACGCTGTCCTACGAGACGCTGCCGGAGTTCGAGCTGAAGGAGACCTCGGGCATCAAGATCGAGCGCCCGGTGGTCGAGATCGCCGACGAGGAGGTCGAGGAGCAGGTCAAGCGGATCGCCGACAGCGCCCGCACCTACGAGCCGAAGGACGGAGAGGCCGCCGACGGCGATCGCGTCACCATGGACTTCGTCGGCAAGATCGACGGCGAGGCCTTCGAGGGCGGATCGGCGACCGATTCCAACCTCGTTCTCGGCTCCAAGCAGTTCATCCCCGGCTTCGAGGACCAGCTGGTCGGCGCCAAGGCCGGCGAGGAGCGCAAGGTCAACGTGACCTTCCCCGAGGACTACGGCGCCGCGCATCTCGCCGGCAAGGAAGCCGTGTTCGACGTGACGGTGAAGGAAGTCGCCGCGCCGACGAGCCAGGAGCTCGACGACGAGGTCGCCAAGAAGCTGGGCCTGGAGTCGATCGAGCGCCTGCGCGAGATCGTGCGCGGCCAGATCGAGAGCCAGTACGGCCAGGCCACCCGCCAGAAGGTGAAGCGCCAGCTTCTCGACCAGCTTGACGAGTCCTACGACTTCGTCCTGCCGGAGCGCCTCGTCGAGGCCGAGTTCACCAACATCTGGAACCAGGTCGAGTCCGAGCTGCAGCGCTCGGGCAAGAGCTTCGAGGACGAGGGCACCACGGAGGAGAAGGCGCGCGAGGAGTATCGCCGCCTCGCCGAGCGCCGCGTCCGCCTCGGCCTCGTCCTGTCCGAGATCGGCGCCAAGAACAACGTCCAGGTGTCGGACGAGGAACTGCAGCGCGCGCTGTTCGAGCAGGTGCGCCGCTATCCCGGCCAGGAGCAGCAGGTCTACGACTATTTCCGGAAGTCGCCGGACGCCGTCGCCAGCCTGCGCGCCCCGATCTACGAGGAGAAGGTGGTCGATCACCTCCTTTCGACCGTCGACGTGACCGACAAGACGGTCACGAAGGAGGAGCTGATGAAGGAGGACGAGGACGAGCTGGAAAGCCGCCTCGCATCCTGACCTCTCGCTCCGCCCGCGACACGACAGGAAAGGCCGGCCTCGCGCCGGCCTTTTCCGTTGGTCCGGCCGCTGCGCGGTCGGCGGAACTGACCCTCGCCTTGCGCTCCGCTTAACCCCGCCGAAGCGCCCCGCTTGCCGAAGGGCACCGGCGAGCCTTATCTACGCGTCGGGTCCTGTCGGGCCCGTCTTCCTCGGGACCCGTTCGCGTGCCGCGCGACCAGGGCCCGTTCCACGACGACCTTTAAGAGATCCACGATGAAGCACCCCATCGAAACCGCGATGAACCTCGTCCCCATGGTGGTCGAGCAGACCAATCGCGGCGAGCGCGCGTACGACATCTTTTCGCGCCTCCTGAAGGAGCGGGTGATCTTCATCACCGGGCCGATCGAGGACTCGATGGCGACGCTCGTCTGCGCGCAGCTCCTGTTCCTCGAGGCGGAGAACCCGAAGAAGGAGATCGCCCTCTACATCAATTCGCCCGGCGGCGTCGTCACCAGCGGCATGGCGATCTACGACACGATGCAGTTCATCAAGCCGGCGGTGTCGACGCTGTGCATCGGGCAGGCGGCCTCGATGGGCTCGCTGCTGCTCTGCGCCGGCCACAAGGACATGCGCTTCGCCACGCCTAACGCGCGCATCATGGTCCACCAGCCCTCGGGCGGCTTCTCGGGCCAGGCCTCGGACATCGAGCGCCACGCCCAGGACATCATCAAGCTGAAGCGCCGCCTCAACGAGGTCTATGTCGAGCACACCGGTCAGGACTACGAGACCATTGAACGGACGCTCGACCGTGACCACTTCATGACGGCCGACGAGGCCCGCGAGTTCGGTCTCATCGACAAGGTCTACTCCTCGCGCGACGCGCTGGAGTCGCAGGTCCCCGGCACCAAGTGACGGTTCTGCGACGCCCGGCTCTCGCCGGGTGCCGGCCTTGAAGGCGCCATGCCGACGCCGTAGTTTCATCGGCGTCGGCCGAACGCGGTGTCAGCGCCGCGCCAGCTTGTTGGCGTTAAGGTTCGGCATGCAAGAGTGTCACATGTGCGGAGACGAATCGCCGACGCAGCGTTAGTTGTTTTGCGTCGCAAGAGGCTCGGCGTTACGGTGCCTCCAGGGCGCGATGGACGGCTTCCCGGGACGGGAAGGCCGGATCGGAAGGAAGAACGAATGAGCAAAGTCAGCGGCGGCGACAGCAAGAACACGCTCTATTGCTCTTTCTGCGGAAAGAGCCAGCACGAAGTCCGCAAGCTGATCGCCGGGCCGACCGTATTCATCTGCGATGAATGCGTCGAGCTCTGCATGGACATCATCCGCGAGGAAAACAAGTCCTCGATGGTGAAGTCCCGCGAGGGCGTGCCCACGCCCCAGGAGATCATCGCGGTCCTCGACGACTACGTGATCGGCCAGTCCTTCGCCAAGAAGGTCCTGTCGGTTGCGGTTCACAACCACTACAAGCGCCTCGCCCACGCGCAGAAGAACAACGACGTCGAGCTGGCGAAGTCGAACATCCTGCTGATCGGTCCGACCGGCTGCGGCAAGACGCTGCTCGCGCAGACGCTCGCCCGCATCCTCGACGTGCCGTTCACCATGGCGGACGCGACGACGCTGACCGAAGCCGGCTACGTCGGCGAGGACGTCGAGAACATCATCCTCAAGCTGCTCCAGTCGGCCGACTACAACGTCGAGCGGGCGCAGCGCGGCATCGTCTACATCGACGAGATCGACAAGATCAGCCGCAAGTCCGATAACCCGTCGATCACCCGCGACGTGTCGGGCGAGGGCGTGCAGCAGGCCCTCCTGAAGATCATGGAAGGCACCGTGGCTTCAGTTCCGCCGCAGGGCGGGCGCAAGCACCCGCAACAGGAGTTCCTGCAGGTGGACACGGCCAACATCCTGTTTATCTGCGGCGGCGCCTTCGCCGGGCTCGACAAGATCATCTCGGATCGCGGCCGCAAGACCTCGATCGGCTTCGCGGCCAACGTGCAGTCGCCCGAGGATCGCCGCACCGGCGACCTGTTCCGTCAGGTCGAGCCGGAGGATCTGCTGAAGTTCGGCCTGATCCCGGAATTCGTCGGCCGCCTGCCGGTTCTGGCGACGCTGGAGGATCTCGACGAGCAGGCTCTCGTGCAGATCCTGGTCGAGCCGAAGAACGCTCTGGTCAAGCAGTACCAGCGCCTGTTCGAGATGGAGAACGTCGAGCTGTCCTTCCACGAGGACGCGCTGAAGGCGATCGCCCGCAAGGCCATCGAGCGCAAGACCGGCGCGCGCGGCCTGCGGTCCATTATGGAGGCGATGCTGCTCGACACGATGTTCGACCTGCCGACGCTGGAAGGCGTCCAGGAGGTCGTCATCTCCGAGGACGTCATCGACGGCAAGGCCCGCCCGCTCTACATCTATTCGGAGCGGACCGAGGACAAGGCGAACGCCAGTGCCTGATCACGGCCGGTCCTCGACGGTTGTTTGAACCCGACCCGTTCCGGCACCCCGCCGGGACGGGTTTTTTCATGGTGCGGACAACCTGGAGCGATTGGTGAACAATCCGGTGGAGACCCGGCGACACGCTTGAATCGCAGGGCCTGCGGGACCAAATTGGAAGAGCCAAAGGCGGTGTTTCCGGGTGCTTCTTGCAAGGCCCGGTCTGACCGGCCTCCGACGGCCCTGAGGCCGTAGAAAGGACATCACATGCCCAATACGCCGACCCATCCCGACGAGGGCACGACGCTCTTCGCGGTGCTGCCTCTGCGCGATATCGTCGTCTTCCCGCACATGATCGTGCCGCTCTTCGTCGGCCGCGAGAAGTCGATCAAGGCGCTCGAGGAGGTCATGGGCGCCGACAAGCAGATCCTGCTGGCGACGCAGAAGAACGCCGGCGACGAGGATCCCGCGCCCGACGCGATCTATGATCTCGGCACGGTGGCCAACGTCCTGCAGCTGCTCAAGCTTCCCGACGGCACGGTGAAGGTGCTCGTGGAGGGCGTTTCCCGCGCCCGCGTCGAGGGTTTCACCGACCGCACCGAGTGGCACGAGGCGCGTGCCTCGATCGTCGAGGACGTGGAAGAGGACGAAGTCGAGATCGAGGCGCTCGCGCGCTCGGTGGTCTCGGAGTTCGAGAACTACGTCAAGCTGAACAAGAAGATCTCCCCCGACGTCGTCGGCGCCGCCGGCCAGATCGAGGACTACTCCAAGCTCGCGGACACGATCGCCTCGCACCTGGCGATCAAGATCCCCGAGAAGCAGGAAATGCTCGGCCTGATCTCCGTGCGCGAGCGCCTGGAGAAGGCCCTCGGCTTCATGGAGGCCGAGATCTCGGTCCTGCAGGTGGAGAAGCGCATCCGCTCGCGCGTCAAGCGCCAGATGGAGAAGACCCAGCGCGAGTACTACCTCAACGAGCAGATGAAGGCGATCCAGAAGGAGCTCGGCGACGGCGAGGAAGGCCGCGACGAGGTCGCCGAGATCGAGGAGCGCATCAAGAACACCAAGCTCTCCAAGGAAGCCCGTGAAAAGGCTCAGGGCGAGGTGAAGAAGCTGCGGACGATGTCGCCGATGTCGGCCGAGGCCACCGTCGTGCGCAACTACCTCGACTGGCTGCTCGGCCTGCCCTGGGGCGTGCGCTCGAAGGTGAAGATCGACCTGAAGAAGGCCGAGGAAATCCTTGATTCCGATCACTATGGCCTCGAAAAGGTCAAGGAGCGGATCGTCGAGTACCTCGCCGTCCAGAGCCGTCAGTCGAAGCTGAAGGGCCCGATCCTTTGCCTCGTCGGACCTCCGGGCGTCGGCAAGACCTCGCTCGCCAAGTCGATCGCCAAGGCCACCGGCCGCGAATACGTCCGCATGGCGCTCGGCGGCGTGCGCGACGAGGCCGAGATCCGCGGTCACCGCCGCACCTATATCGGCTCGATGCCCGGCAAGGTCATCCAGTCGATGAAGAAGGCGAAGAAGGCCAACCCGCTCTTCCTGCTCGACGAGATCGACAAGATGGGCATGGACTTCCGCGGCGACCCGTCCTCGGCGCTCCTCGAGGTGCTCGATCCGGAGCAGAACGCCACCTTCATGGACCACTACCTGGAGGTCGAGTACGACCTGTCGGGCGTGATGTTCGTGACGACGGCGAACACGCTGAACATCCCCGGGCCGCTCATGGACCGGATGGAGATCATCCGGATCGCGGGCTACACCGAGGACGAGAAGGTCGAGATCGCCAAGAAGCACCTGCTTCCGAAGGCCATCCGCGATCACGCCCTCAAGGCCGAGGAGTTCTCGGTCTCCGAGGACGCGCTGCGCGAGATCGCCCGTCGCTACACCCGCGAGGCCGGCGTGCGGTCCTACGAGCGCGAGCTGATGACGCTCGCCCGCAAGGCCGTGACGAAGATCCTCAAGGGCGAGGCGACCAAGGTCGACGTGACGGCGGAGAACATCTCCGACTACCTCGGCGTTCCGCGTTACCGCTACGGCGAGGCGGAGAACGTCGATCAGGTCGGCGTCGTGACGGGCCTGGCCTGGACCGAGGTCGGCGGCGAGCTCCTGACGATCGAAGGCGTCATGATGCCCGGCAAGGGCAAGATGACGGTGACGGGCAACCTCCGGGACGTCATGAAGGAGTCGATCTCGGCTGCCGCGTCCTACGTCCGCTCGCGGGCGCTCGACTACGGGGTGAAGCCGCCGATCTTCGAGAAGCGGGACATCCACGTCCACGTGCCCGAGGGCGCGACTCCGAAGGACGGCCCGTCCGCGGGCACCGCGATGGCCACCGCCATCGTGTCGGTCCTGACCGGCATTCCGGTCCGCCGCGACATCGCCATGACCGGCGAGATCACGCTGCGCGGCCGGGTCCTGCCGATCGGCGGCCTGAAGGAGAAGCTGCTCGCGGCCCTGCGCGGCGGGATCAAGACCGTTCTCATCCCCGAGGAGAACGCCAAGGATCTGGCGGATATCCCGGACAACGTGAAGAACGCGCTCGAGATCATCCCGGTGACCCGCATGGGAGAGGTGATCAAGCACGCGCTGACCCGCGAACCGGTGCCGGTCGAGTGGTCGGAGGAGGAGGAGCCGCTGCGCGGCACCGCCGCTTCCCAGCCCGAGGAAGGGCCTACCGCGATCGCGCATTGACGCCTCGTTCAGTATGACGATACGAAATGCCGCCTCCGGGCGGCATTTTTTGTAAAAATCGAGGAAAAGCCGGCGTCGCCCGGTTGCAATCGCGGGCGGGTCGGTAACTTTGTCTCATCGCGGCAAGTCGGACGAAGCGACTCGCATCTCAGGAGGACACTGATGAACAAGAATGAACTCGTCGCCGCCGTCGCGGAGAAGAGCAAGCTGTCCAAGCAGGACGCGACCACGGCGGTCGACTCGCTGTTCGACGTGCTCCAGGAAGCCATGGCGAAGGGCGACGACGTCCGCCTCGTCGGCTTCGGCACGTTCTCCGTTTCGCGGCGCGAGGCTTCGAAGGGCCGCAACCCTTCGACGGGTGCCGAGGTCGACATTCCCGCCCGCAACGTCGCGCGTTTCTCGCCCGGCAAGGGCCTGAAGGACGCGCTGAACAAGTAAGCGCTTCTCAGCCTCCAGAGGGCCGCTCCCGGCGAGCGGCCTCGTCATTCCGGCCGAACGCGACGAGCGTTCGGCTTTTTTCGTCTTGGACCCTTCCGGGTTCGCCCGGCGAACGCCGGGCGGATGTGCCGACGCCGTCCCGACGTGCGCGTTCCAACAATTTGAGCGGTTAAGGCTGGATCGCGAAGCTCCCGGCGTCGGCGGGACGGCCATGCTAGAGGTCGCGCTTCCTCATCGGCTGCACGCCCGGGAGTCGCGATGCTGCAACGATTCGAGCGCCGCTTCGTGATCAACCTTCCGCATCGTGTGGACCGCCGGCGGGACACCGAGGCGGAACTCGTGCGCGTCGGCTGCTCGGCGACGTTCGTGGCGGCCATCCGCCCCGCGGACGCCGGCGAGTTCGGATCCGTCGGCGAGCGCGGCGCCTATGAGAGCCATTTGCGCACCTGGAGGAGCGCGATCGGGGCCGGGAGCATCCTCGTCATGGAGGACGACGTCAGCTTCGCGCCCGACCTCCGTGACCGGGTCGCGCTGCTGGACGCGCTGCCAACGGCATGGGACGTCCTTTATCTCGGCCACGGCCAGCTTCCGGACGTGCCGCGCCATAGAGGCGGGCCGGGCCTCGGTCCGGTCGAGCCGGAAACGGAGTTCATCGGCCTCCACTGCTACGCGATCAACGGCCGCGCCCTGCCTCGGCTGGTCGCCGCCGCGGAGCGGTTCCTGACGCGCGAGCGCGGGCATCCGGACGGCGGGATCATGCCGATCGACGGAGCGCTCAACATCGCGCGGCGGCAGGAAGGCTTCGTCACCTTCGCGGCCGTGCCGCCGCTCGCCGAACAGCGCGCCTCGCGCACCGACATCGGAACGCTGAAATGGTTCGACCGCGTCCCGGCGCTGGAGGGTGCGGTGCGCCTCGCGCGCCGTGCCAAGAACGCGGCTCGCTTCGCCCGGCGCGCCGGGCCGGAGACGCCCTCGTGAGCGCGGCCGGAGCGCAGATCCTCGCGCCGCCGCACCTGCCCCGGGAGTTCGTCTCAATCCAGGCGCTGCGCTTCCTCGCGGCCTTCGTGGTCGTGGTCTACCACGCGGGCGTCGCCGGCGCCCATCATGGCTTCCTCGGCGCCGAATGGGAGAGCGTGCTCCGGCTCTCGGAAGTTGGAAAGGCCGGTGTCCACGTCTTCTTCGTGATCAGCGGCTTCATCATGGTCTACGCGACCGCCGGCCAGCGCCGCGACCTCGCGGGCGCCGCGACCTTCCTGCGGCGTCGCTTCCTGCGCATCTACCCCATCTACTGGCTCTATGCCGCGATCTACCTCGTCTTCCACGCGCTCGTCCTCCAGACGCACGCGCACGGCCTCGGTGACACCGCGCTTGCGCTGCTTCTGTGGCCGGGCTATTCGGAAGGGATCATCGGGCCGGGCTGGACGCTGTCCTACGAGGTCTATTTCTACGCGGCCTTCGCCCTCTGCTTCTGCCTGCCGCCCTTCGTCTCCCTGGCGACGCTGAGCGGCCTCCTCGTCGGGATGATCGGGCTCGGGATCGTGCTGGATCTGCCCGAGAGTCCCTGGGGCGTCCTGACCAATCCGCTTCTTCTGGAATTCCTCGCCGGGGCGTGGGCGGCGAAGCTGATCATGGCCCGGCAGCTGCCGGCGTGGACCGGCGACGCCGCCTTGCTGCTCGGCATCGGGGGCTTCGCGGCGGGACTGGCGGCCGGTCTGCCGGGCATGCCGACCGTCGTGCTCTGGGGTGTGCCGAGCCTGCTGCTCGTCGTCGGGCTGGTGGTGCGCGAAACGACGGGGCGACTGCCGCGATCGTTTCGGCGGCTGCGGCCGCTCGGCGACGGGTCCTATTCGGTTTACCTGCTGCACACGCTGGTCCTGGATCTCGTTCTCCTGGCGGCGGTCCTTCTCGGTGCGGGCGACACGAGCTTCGTGCCCGTGCTGGTCGCCGTCCTCGTGTCCTGCATTCTCGGTCAGGCGGCCTTCGCGACGATCGAGCGGCCCTTTCTCGAGGCCGTGCGCCGCCGGCGCGTTCGTGCGGCGCCGCCGGTGCCGGCGTGAGGTCGCAAGGCGATCCGCGGCGGCCGCGCGTCCTCGTCATTGCCGAGGCGGCCAATCCCGAATGGGTCAGCGTCCCGCTCGTCGGCTGGTCCTTGGCGGAGGCGTTGCGCGAGGTCGCCGACGTCCATCTCGTCACGCAGGTCCGCAACCGCGAGGCCATCCTGCGGGCCGGGCTCGTCGAAGGCCGCGATTTCACCGCCATCGATTCGGAAGCGATAGCGCGGCCGATCTGGGCAATCGGCGACGTGCTCCGGATGGGGCAGGGCAAGGGCTGGACCATGCTCTCCGCTCTGGCCGCGCTCAGCTATCCCTATTTCGAGCACCTCGTCTGGAAACGGTTCGGCCCGCAGATCGCGAGCGGCGCCTTCGATATCGTTCACCGGGTGACGCCGCTCAGCCCGACGACGCCGAGCCCGCTCTCGGCTCGCTGCCGCAAGGCCGGGGTGCCGTTCGTTCTCGGCCCCCTGAACGGCGGCGTTCCCTGGCCGAAGGGCTTCGACGCCGAACGACGGCGCGAGCGCGAATGGCTCTCCTATGTCCGCGGCGCCCACCGGCTGCTGCCGGGGCGGCGATCGACGCTGCGGGCCGACGCCCTCATCGTGGGCTCGCGCCACACCGCAGGCGAGATGCCGGCCGAGGTTCGGCCGCGCTGCGTCTATCTCCCGGAAAACGCGGTGGATCCGCGTCGCTTTGCGCGGGCGGCCGCTCCCAATCGCGCTGGTGAGCCGCTGCGCGCGTGCTTCATCGGGCGCTTCGTGCCCTACAAGGGACCGGACATGCTGCTGGAAGCGGCGGCGCCGCTGTTGCGGCAGGGCCGGGTGACGCTCGATCTCGTCGGCGACGGACCGCTGATGCCGGCGCTTCTGGCGCGGGTTCGGGAGGAGGGGCTCGGTGACGCCGTGCGCTTCCACGGCTGGCTGCCGCACGAGGCGGTGCAGGACGTCGCGGCCTCGACCTCGCTTCTCGCCTTTCCGTCCATTCGCGAGTTCGGCGGCGGCGTCGTCCTGGAGGCGATGGCGCTGGGGTTGGTGCCGCTGGTCGTCGACTATGCCGGACCGGGCGAGCTCGTGAGCGACGAGATCGGCTTCAAGGTGGCGCTCGGCAGCCGCGCTGAGATCGTCGCAGGCGTCCGCGCCTGTCTGGAGAAAATCGCGGTCGATCCGAGCGTTTTGGAGCCCATGTCACGCCGAGCCCGCGAGCACGTGGCGGCGCACTTCACCTGGTCCCGCAAGGCGGCGCAGATCGCCGACGTCTACGATTGGGTGCTCGGGCGCCGGTCGACCCGGCCCGACCTCGTCGCCGCGGCGGCGCCCGATCGGGAGCGCGCGGCATGAACCTGTCCGGCAAGTTCGTCCTGCGAGGAACGGCCTGGACGGTCGGCACCTACGGCATCTCGACGGCGCTGCGCTTCGGCTCGAACGTCGTCCTGTCGCGTCTCGTCGTGCCGGAAGTCTTCGGCATCATGCTCGTCATCAACACCCTGCGGGCCGGCATCGACCTCCTGTCCGACGTCGGCATCGGCCAGAACATCGTCCACAGCCCGAACGGCGACGATCGGCGGTTCCGGAACACCGCCTGGACCGTCCAGGTCCTGCGCGGCGCGCTCCTGTTCGCGGTCTTCGTCCTCGCGGCGCCGTTTCTCGGCAGCGTGTACGGCCTGCCGTCCGAGGCCATTCAGCTCTCGGCCTTCAGCCTCCTGATCCTCGGCTTCTGCTCGGTGTCGGTCCACCTCCTGCAGCGGCGCCTGCGCATCGTCACGTCGAACCTCTTCGATCTGGCGATGGACGTCGTCGGCATCGCGCTGACGATCGGGCTGGCCTACTGGTGGCCGAGCTTCTGGTCGCTGATCATCGCCGGCCTGGTCGCGAGCACCATCCGCGCGGCGGCGACATACCTCCTGCCGGAGGCGCCGGTCCGGCTCGACTGGAAAGCGGAGGACGCGCGCCAGATCCTGTCCTTCGGCAAGTGGATCTATCTCGCCTCGATGCTGGCCTTCCTGTGCGCCAGCATCGACAAGCTCTACCTCGGCTCGATCGTGCCCCTGGCCGTGCTCGGCATCTACGGCATCGCCCGCAACATCGCGGACCTGCCCGTCGCGCTGGCGGGGCGCATCGGCTACTCGATCGTCTTCCCGCTGATCGCGGCGGAGCGGGACCTGCCGCGCGAGATCATGCGCGGACACCTCGCGCCGATCCGGCTGAAGCTCCTTCTCGCCTGCGCCCTGTGCATCGGCCTCGCCGCGGGCTTCGCCGACTACGCGGTGCGCCTCGTCTACGATTCGCGCTATCACGACGCGGCCTGGATGCTGCCCATCCTGCTCCTGGGCGCCTGGGGATCGGTCATGTGCAGCGTCAACGAGTACCTGCTGCTCGGGCTCGGCAAGCCGCTCTACGGCGCGGCGGCCAACGTTGCGAAGCTCGCCTATCTCGGCCTCGGCATGGCCGTGGCCTGGAGCGTCCTCGGCCTCGTCGGCGCGGTCGCGGTGATCGCGCTGGCGGATGTCAGCCGCTATCTCATCATCGCCTTCGGGCAGGGCCGCGAGCGGGTGGTGTTCCTGCGGCAGGACATGATCGCGACGGTGCTGCTCGTCGCCGTGATCGCGGCGATCTCGCTCGCCCGGATCGAGGCGGGCTTCGGCACGACCTTCGACGGGCTCCCGCTGTGAGCATCGACGCGGTCGGCATCGTGGCGATCGGCCGGAACGAGGGCGAGCGGCTCGTCGCCTGCATGGAGTCGCTCGGGCCCCTCGCAGCGGCCGCGGTCTACGTCGATTCCGGATCGAGCGACGGCAGCGTGGATGCGGCGCGGGCACGGGGGCTGACCGTCGTCGAACTCGACCTCGGCACGCCCTTCACGGCGGCCCGCGCCCGCAACGCCGGCTTCGAGACGCTCCGCGCGGCTCGGCCGCACATCCGCTTCGTGCAGTTCGTCGACGGCGACTGCCGCATCGTGCCGGGCTGGATCGAGGCGGCCGCGGCCTTCCTGGCGCGGCACGAGGACGTCGCGGCGGTCGCCGGCCGGCGGCGCGAGGTGCTTCCCGACGCGTCTCCCTACAACGCGCTCTGCGACGAGGAATGGAACACGCCGGTCGGCGACGCGCTGGCGGTCGGCGGCGACTGCATGATGCGGGCCGAGGCGTTCCGCTCGGTCGGCGGCTACGCGCCGGATCTCATCGCCGGGGAAGAGCCCGAACTCTGCGCGCGCCTGCGCGCGAAGGGCTGGCGGATCCGGCGGCTCGACGCGGAAATGACACTGCACGACGCGGCGATGACGCGCTTCGCGCAGTGGTGGCGCCGGACCAAGCGGGGCGGCCACGCCTATGCCGAGGTCGCGGCGCGGCACGCGGGCTCGCCCGTCGCGATCTGGCGGCGCGAGGAGCGCCGCGCGCTCGTCTGGGGCGCGGGACTGCCGGTGGTGGCCCTGGCGGGAAGCGTCCTCGCCCACCCGGCATTCGCGATCGTGCTCGCCGCCTATCCGCTCCAGGTGGCGCGCTTGTGGCGCCGCGGCTCCGGCAGCGCGCGGGCGCGCCTGCGGCGCGCGGTGTTCTTCACGCTGGCCAAGTTTCCGGAGGCCCAGGGGGCGTTGCGCTACCGTGCCGGCCGCCTCGTGCGGCGCCGGGTGGGGCTGATCGAGTACAAGTAGGCTCCGGCTTCTTCGGCGGTCAGGACGCGCGGACTGCTCGCCGGGCGAGCTCCGAGGCGGTCTCGGCCCGGTGCGCGAGACCGTCGACGAACAGGCGCGACAGCGCTTCGGCCTGGCGGCGGCGGTCGTGGCAGAGCTCCACCCGGCGGCGACCCTCCCGGCCCATCCGTTGCAGGTCCGACGGGTCGGCCTCCAGCACCGCCGCCATGGCCGCCGTCAAAGCGGACACGTCGCCGGGTCTCACCAGCCATCCGCATTCCTCGTCCACCAGTTCGGGAATGCCGGCGATCGTCGTCGACAGGACGGGCCGGCCGAGGGCGAAGGCCTCCATGATCACGATCGGCAGGCCTTCCGCGTAGCTCGGCAGGAGCAGGGCGCGCGCCTCCCGCAGGAAGCCGCGCACGTCCTCGTTGGTCGCCCAGCCGTGCAGGACGACCTCGTTGGTCACGCCGTGGCGGGCGATCTCCGCCTCGATGGCCGGGCGGCTCTCGCCGTCGCCAACGAGGACGACCTTGAGGCAGGGGAACCGGCCCTTGAGCGCAGCCACGGCGGCCGGGATGTGCACCTGGCCCTTGGCGGGACACAGCCGCCCGACGCAGACCAGCGTTCGATTGTCCGCGTCAACCGGCGGGGCGGGCGCGAAGCGGGGAAGATCGAGCCCGCAACGCACGACCGTGACGCGCGCACCATCGTCGGGGGAGGCCAGGCGGACGAGGAGGCCGCGCGCGTAGTCGGTGATCGCGACGACGAAGGCAGCCCGACCGATCTTGTCGCCGAAACCCTGGGCCGCCGGTTCGGCGAACTCGTCGGGCCCGTGGGCAGTGAAGCTGTAGGTCGGACCGCCGAGGGCGCGGCAGAGCATGACGACGGCCGCGGGATTGTTGCTGTAATGCGCGTGGATGTGGGCGACGCTGCGTCGCGTGGCCTCCTGGCGCAGGCGAGCGCCCTGGAGAAGGTAGGCGCCGTGTCGCGCGACCCCGCCGCGCGC
Organism: Antarcticirhabdus aurantiaca; assembly: GCF_009765365.1. GTDB lineage: Bacteria > Pseudomonadota > Alphaproteobacteria > Rhizobiales > Rhizobiaceae > Antarcticirhabdus > Antarcticirhabdus aurantiaca. Next base: position 20,377 of record NZ_VTOM01000023.1, on the reverse strand, counting down.
CTGAAGAAGCAGCCGCCCGGCCGCCACGGTCGCGCGGGCGATACCCAGCGGATTGGTGACGATCTCGCGCAGGCCCGCCTTCAGGAGGCCGGCGACGTCTCCCTGAAAGAGGTAGGTCGTGCGGCCCGCCTCGCGCTGATCGGCTCCATCCACCAGCGATCCCGCGAAGCGCCGCGCGGCGAAGCGCTCGACGACGTGGCCGCGCTCCTCGAGCGCTTCGATCTCGTTGCGGATGAAGGTGCCGCTCGGCGCGGGGTAGGTGTTGAGGAAATAACCGATCCGGCGGCGATCCGCCGGCACGTCGTTGCCGCCGGGCGTCATGGGTTCGTCGCCCCGATCGGGCGCGACCCGACGATGGCTGGTGCCGCGCGCGCATCGATGGTGGCGCGCGCCTTCAGCGACAGGCCGAACACCATGCCCATGGTCATGAACAGGACGTAGAGCACCTCGCGCGAGTAGATGATCCATTCGAAGAGTGAGTGGACGTAGACGATCAGGAGGGCGACGCCGAGCCCGAGAAGAAGGTGTCCGCCGAGCGTTCCCCGCGCGCGCCAGCCGTTCCAGAACGCCACGGCGAGCGGCGTCGCCAGCATCAGGAGATAGGTCGCGAGGCCGGGCCAGCCGGTTTCCGCCGCGGTCAGGAGATAGGCGTTGTGGACGAGGCTGTTGCGGTTGCCCTCGCTGCGCGCGACGCCGGCCCGCTCCGAATAGCCGCCGTCGCGCGCGACGGGAACGTAATGGTTGGTGCCGACGCCCAGCGGGTGGTCGGCGAAGATGGCGCTCGCGGCGCGGTCGAACGCGGCCCGCTCGTCGTAGACGTCCTCGCGGATCGGATTGTGAGCGATGCGGTTCTGGATGGTCGAGGCCACCAGCGGCGCGATCGCCGCCAGGGCAAGGCAGGCGGCGAGCGCCACGTAGACCTTGCGCTGCGTCAGGCGCGCGAGCGCCAGCACGCCGTATGTGGTCGCCATGCCGAGGAAGCTGAGGCCGATGGTGGCGCGCGAGGCGGTGAGAACCACGACGATCATGGTCACGCCCATGATCGCGAGGTTGCGCAGGGTGCCGCTGTGGCGGGTATGGCCGTAGAGCAGCATGGCGAGGTGCGGCAGGAGCACCATGTGGGTGATGATGCCCAGCGTGTTCTGATGCACGAAGAGGCCTGGCGTCTGCGGGTAGCCGAGCAGGAACCGCTGTTCGAGCACCGCGACGAACTGGACGCCCATGCCGAGGCCGAGGCCGAGAAGGATGTTGGAGGCGATGTCGGGGTCGCTGCGGCAGGCGCGGGCGACGACCGTCATCACGAGGATCATGCGGGCGTATTGCCAGACGCCGAAGGAGGCGGCGAGGGGGTTGGCGGCCTGCAGCATCGACAGCAACAGCGCGCCGACGAAGAGGAGCAGCGGCACCTTGAAGGCCCAGGGCACACCTTCGCCCGGAACGGCGAGCAGGGCCGCCAGGATCATGATGTCGAGTAGGGTGACTTCGAGGCTGTAGACGTAGCCGACCCAACTGTCCGCCAGCGTGACGACGCCGATATCGGCGACCGGAAGGGCCGGGGCGAGAAGCGGCATCGCGCCGACGAGAATCCAGAAGGCGCGGTAGATCTGCGCGTTGCTGTGCAGGATCACGCCGAGCGGGATGGCCGCGGACAGGGCGACGAGGAGGGCGACGAACTTCAAGCCGCGACGCCCCGCGCGGGACCGGTCCGGAGGCCGGCCTCATCGCTTCGGCGCAGGCGGCCTCGACGCGTCATCGTCCCTCTCCATGGCCCGGGCGATCGCGCCGTCGGGCCGCTCTGATCCGGCATGGTCCGGCGCGCCGCGGGCGACGCGGCCATCGCTGAGACCACGCCGGAGCCTCGAGATCTTAAGACCCGCAATCTAGCATGCCACCACCGCGCGAAGGCTCGGCGGCCGAGGCTTTTCGATTGGAAGGTTAATGCTGGCGATGCGTGTCCGACCGGCCCACCGATCCGTCATCATCCTGTGCGCCGCGCTGATTTTCGGCGGTCCGACGCAGGCGGCGGAGCCCGCCATCCGCGTCGCCGAGGTGGCGATGGCGGCGCCCGACATCGTCGTCCTCGACCTTCGCGATCCGCCGTTCCAGCGCGGCCGCCTCGTCGAGCTGGACGCGCCCCGCGTAGAGCCGCGGGGGACGTGGGTGTTCGCGCAGGGCGGCGAAGGCCTCGTGGTCGGTCCGAACAAGGACCATCTGCGGATGGCGGATGGTCCGCCGGCCACGTTTCTCGACCGCGCCGCCATCGACGATCCCGCCGGCTATGGCCCCATCGGGGGACGTCGGGTGGTCGAGGTCTTCCGCAAGTCGATGCCGGCGGATGCGGGCCTCTTCGCGGCCGCCAACGGCGATACGCGATCCGGCGCGAGCTTCCGCCACCTCGTTTATCTCCAGCTCGACGGCCCTCTGTCGGAGGGCGATCACGCGATCAGCGGCCCAGCCGACCTGCCCGACGACCTGCGGCTGCGTTTCGACGACCACCGGACGCGGGCAAGCGCGATCCACGCAACGCAGCTCGGGCACCGCGCTGGCGACGCGGCCAAGATCGCCTTCCTGTCGCTCTGGCTTCCCGGCGGACCGGATCGAGGCGCCTTCGACTTCCGCCGCTATGGCATCGATCGGTTCGAGGTGATCGATGCGGACGGCCGGGCGGTCTTCGACGGCGCCGTGCGCCTGCGCGCGGGCCCGAGCGATCCCGAACCCGGCAACGGCCTGCCGGGCGAACTGGTGGAAACGGCGGATGCGCAGGTCCAGCCCGTGCCGCTCGACGGAATCGTCGGCGACCGGGTGATGACCGCCGTTCCGCACGGCTTCGTCGACGGGCAGCGGGTCGTCTTCGAGCGCCTCGGCGGCGATCAGGACGCCGCGGCGGTCTTCGCGACCGTCTCCGACCCGGACCCGATGGGCTTCCGCCTCTCCCAAGCGGACGCTGCGCCGCCGGCCGAGGCGCTGCCGGGCGCGACGGTCACGGCGGCGCATCGCGCGAACCGCGCGGGCACCTTCGTCTTCGAGCTCGACTATTCCGCCTGGCAAGCGGCCGCGCCGGGGACCTATCGCCTGCGCGTGCCGGGTCTGGGCGTCTCCGATCCGTTCGAGATCGCGGAGGACATCTGGCTCCGGTCGGCCAAGCTGTCGCTCGGCGGCCTGTACAACCATCGCAGCGGCATCGCGCTCGACGGGCGCTTCGGCTTCGAGCGGCCGGAAGCGTTCCGGCCGAGGCCGGGTCGGCCGATCCTTCGCAGCCGGCTGCCGCTCTCCTGGCTGTCCGACCGTCCTGGCGGCTTCGTGTCCTTCGAGGATGGCGCCGCAGCGCCCTGGTTGGTGCAGGGAGAGCTGACCTCGGACGACGCCTGGGGCGGCTACATGGACGCGGGCGACTGGGACCGGCGCATCCTCCACCTCGATGTCGCCGCGCTTCTGCTGCTGGCCGAGGAAACGTTGGCCGAGACGGGCCTCGACCCCGCGCTGGGCGTCCCGCCGTCCAGCACCGTCCTATCGCCGACGATCTATGCAGGCACCGACGACCTGCCGGACGCGGTCCACGAAGCCAGCTGGGTCCTCGATTTCTTCCGGCGCCTGCAGGAGCCGGACGGCGGTGTCCCCGGCGGGATCGAGAGCGCGGGGCACCCGCTCAAGGGCGAGCCGAGCTTCCTTGAGCACCTGCCCGTCTACGTCTTCGCGCCCGACATGACGTCGAGCTACCGCTACGCCGGCGTCGCCGCGGCGCTGGTGCGCGCGCTACGCAGGCACGATCAGCCTGCGCTGGCCGATCTCTTCCAGGAGAGCGCAAGTCGCGCCTGGTCCGCCGCCGAGCGCGGCTTCGCCGAGCCCGAAGCCGCCTATGCCGAGGCGATCGAGGCGGCGACGGCGGCGGGACTCCTCGACGATGCGTCGTGGCCCGAGCGCCGCGCAGCCATCCAGGCGGAAGCCTCGGATCAGCGGGTGGCTGCCGCCGCCGCCCTCTACCGCCTGACGGGCGATCGCAGCTACGGCACCATCTTCGAGCGCGCTTGGCGCGGCGGGTGGGACCTCTTCGCCCAAAAGGGCGAGGCGGCCTGGGACTACCTCATGGCCGACCGGCACGACCCGGAGATCGCCTCGGAGATCCGGCGCATGATCGAGGGCGAGGCGCAGCTCGTCGTCTCGACGCAGGACGGGCTTAGCTATCCGTCGCTGAAGCATCCCTTCGCTCCGGCGGGCTGGGGGCAGGGCGGACCGCCCGACTACACGACGACGGGCCTCCTCATCCGCGCGCACCGGCTGACGAAGGACCCCGCCATCATCAAGGCGGTGCAGCGGGCCCACCACGTCCTTCTCGGCGCGAACCAGCTGGGGCTCAGCCTGATGACGGGCGCGGGCGTGCGGACCGTATCCGGCGTGCTGCACGAGGACAGCCTGGCGATGGGCGTTCCGCCGCCTGCCGGCATCACCGTCTATGGCTGGGCGCCGCAGGCCGCCTCGGCCTATGGCTGGGTGTTCGGTCCGCCCTGGTCGGCGTTGCCCGAAGTCGGCACGGCCGAGGACGCGCAGGCGCGCCGCATCGAACCCTCGCGCTTCGCGCTGCCCTACTTCGAGTACCTGGTGGAGCACCCGGCCGTGATCATCCAGATGGAATACACGGTGCATCAGACCATCGGGCCGATGGCGGCGCTCGCCCTCTATCTGGCTGCCCAGTAGGCCGCGTCAGCGGGCCGGGGCGGCGCGGCGATTCCGGGCCTCCGCTGCCAGAAGGGCGGCGAGGCGCGGAACCGCGAAGAGGTAGCGGCGCCAGAGCCGGGCCGGGTCCGTCGCGAGGCGATGCAGCCATTCCAGGCAGATCCGTCGCATCCAGAGCGGTGCCCGGGATTTGCGACCGGTGACGAATTCGAGAGCGGCCCCGACGCAGAAGCCGGTGCCCCGTGCCTGCGGATCGAGGGAGGCGAGATAGGCGATCCGTTCCGAGCGCGGGCATCCGATGGCGATGAAGACGTAGCGGGCCTCGGCCTGCGCGATGAAGCGCACGCACTGCGCCAGCGCCTCCGGCTTGGTGTCGATGCCGGACGGGGGCACGTGGCCGACGATCTCGAAGGCGGGAAACTGGCTCGCAAGGGCGTCGAGCACCTCGCGCGTCGGCGCGATCACGGCGATGCGCGAGCCGTCCGGAATGACGTGGTGGAACAGCGTCGCCGTCAGGTCCGAGCCGGTGACGAGGGGCAGGCGCACCGAGAACAGCCGGGCGGCGGCGCGCAGCGGACGGCTGTCGCAGAGCGTCAGCCAGGCCGCGTCGCAGGCCCTGGCGAAATCGGGCTGATCGGCGCGGCGCACGACGTGGTCGACGTTCGGCGTGACGACGTAGCGGAACTGGCGGTTGTCCGGCTCCTGCTGCAGAAGCGCGAGCACGTCCGTGAACTCGAGGCGATCGAACGCGTAGCCGAGGAAGGACCTGGTGCGCTCGGATGCGCCGGCAATATGGACGGTCCGCATTCCGATTGTTCCCGCCCCTGTCCGCAGATGCCGATGTTCACCACTGGTTAAACAGCTCCCGCAGAGCAAGATCAATGACGAGTTGTGTTTGCGCAGGACGCGCAAGCAATAGGGTTAACCGCAAGCAATAGGGTTAACATCGTGATCTTGGTGGTCCGCGCTGCTTTCGGGTGCGGCATCTGCTATGTCGAACGAGGTCGGTTTGGGCTGAACCAGGGGGCCGCGTGACGATCTTGTTAGCCATCGTGGCGGCGGCCAACGTCGCGCTGTTTCTCCTGGTGCTTCTGCTCTTCGCGGAGGTTCTCGGCGCCGTCATGAAGCGAACCTCCAAGCGACCGCTCGCCGGTCGTTCGATCACGCCGAGCTTCGTGCTCCTCGTGCCCGCCCATGACGAGGTATCGGGGATCGAGGCCATGCTGGCCACCGTTTTACCCCAACTGGGGCAGACCGGCCGCGTGCTCGTCGTCGCCGACAACTGCTCCGACGCGACCGCCGTTCTCGCCCGCCGGGCCGGCGCCGAGGTGATCGAGCGGGTCGATCCCGCCCGCCGCGGCAAGGGCCACGCGCTCGATTTCGGAGTGCGGCATCTGGCGGCGAATCCGCCCGACATCGTCATCATCGTCGATGCCGATTGCCGCGTCGCGCCGGGCGCTATCGAGCGGCTCGCGCAAGAGGCGCATCTGTTGGGCGTTCCGGTTCAGGGCTGCTACCTGATGCGGGCGCCTGCCGGAGCGGGCCTCGGATTGCGCGTCGCCGAACTGGCCTTTCTCGTGAAGAACCGGGTTCGGCCGGCCGGCCTCGCCGCATTCGGGCTTCCATGCCAGCTGACGGGAGCGGGCATGGCGCTTCCCTGGCGGCTCGTCAGCCAAGCGCACCTGGACCATGCCGGCCTCGTGGAGGACATGCGCCTCGGGCTGGAACTCGCCGTCGACGGGGCGGCCCCGCGCTTTTGCGAGACCGCGTCGATCGAGAGCGACTTTCCGACATCCGCCGTCGGTGCGGCGACGCAGCGTCAGCGATGGGAGGAAGGCCACCTCGGCATGATCGTCTTCGCGCTCGGGCTTCTGCCGCGAGCCCTGGCGCGCCGCCGGTTCAGGGCCATCGCGCAGATCTTCGACGTCCTGATTCCGCCGCTGACCCTGCTTGTCGTGACGGTGTCGGCAATGACCGCCGCGACGATCGTAGCGGCGGCGGTTCTTCATTGGCCGGTCTGGCTCTCGGGGCTGGCCGCGGCCACGCTGGTTCTGCTCGTCGCCGCCCTGGTGCTCGCTTGGTGGCGGTTCGGGCGCACAGCCCTGCCGCCGCGGCTCGCCCTGCACGTCGTACCCTACGCCTTGCGGAAGGTGGGGCTCTACCTGCGGGTCGCGCTCGGGGCGCGCAGCCGCGCCTGGATCCGCACCGACCGCGGCGGGTAGGTCAGAGATAGAGCTGCCGGAACAGCCGCAGCGACTGGCGCAGGCTTTCGAGCTGCCGGCGCGGGAAGCTGGCGTTCGGGCCCTGCGCGACCGTCGCGGCATAGCCGGCATAGGCGAGAGCGAGGCCGGGTCCGACGCGCTCCGAACAGACCTCGGCTCGCATGCTCGTCTCGCGCCAGGCGGCGACGAAACGCATGGCAAAGTCGCGAAGGCTCTCGGCTCTCGCGGCGTCGAGGCCGGCCGGAACGGGCGCGTTCGCCGGGACATCGCCGAAGATCGTCGCGGAGGTCACGACCGCGACGAAGTAGCCGCCGAGCGGCGTCAGATGGACATCGTCGCTGAACAGGGCGGCTCCGACCTCCCGCGGGGTCATTTCAGCGAATCCCGGGAAGTCGTCCGGCCTCCGGTTCAGCGCTTCGGCGAGATCCGCGAGCGCCAGGGACGCCGGCACGAGGTGGATCTGCCGGGAGCCGGGCCGCGCCGCCGGAGAATCGCTGGCCCGCCGGGCGAGGCACGCCCAGAGCGGCGCCACCATGCGCTCGTGGCGGATCCAGTCGTCGGGCGCCGACGTGTCCGCGAGGGTGGACCAGGGCACGTAGAAGAAGGTCTCGCCCGTCGGATTGTCGGCCCGGAAGCGCTGGTCGAGGGTTCGCAACTCGTTGACCGTGCCCTCCCGGCTCATCGTGTCGAGGATCCAGTGCCGTTCCGTCACGAGCAGAACGTCGGTGCCGGGCGGGGGAATGGCCGCCGGACCGGCGGCGAGCCGTTGCCGGATCGACGAGCCGTCCGCGAGATGAGCCTCGACGCTCAAGGTGCGACCGGAGCCGCGCGCCAAGTCCTGGAGGAGCGGCGGAAGGGGGGCGGTCAGGCTGTGGCCCGAGACGAACAGCGTCCGGGCGTCGGCGAGGACCGGCGCGGCGACGCCCCGCTCGGGCGTTGCCGCCTGCTTGGCGGACAGGACCAAGACGCCGGCCAAGGCGGCGCCGAGCGTGACTGAGAGCAGCCTAGCCATGGGACGCCACCGATCCGAAACGGAGAGCGCGTCCGCGCGGTGGATGCGGGTCTTGCGAGGCTCTCATCGCGTTCGCTCTCCTCAGTCCCGAATGGCCGAAGCGCAGACGATGTGGCGCCCGTCGACCGCGATCCGGCCGGCCAGGGCGTCGCCCGCGCGGAAGGGAGCCACGTCGCGGCAAAAGCGCGCGGTGAAGGTGCCGTCCGGAGCGAAGGAGATGCTCAGGTCCTGGAAGTCGAGGAGGGTGCGCGTCAGCGCGTACTGCGCCTTGTAGGCGCACTCCTTGGCCGAGAAGATCATGCGGCCCTGCCGCAAGGCCGCGGCGGCCGGCAGCGTCGCGAGATCGGCGCGCTCCTCGGCGGTCGCGATCAGGGGAAGGAGGTCGGCGTCGAGCGGCTCGTCGGGTTCGACGTCGAGGCCGAGCCCGCGAAAACCGTCCGCCCGTCGCGCCACGGCCGCGATGCAGCGGTCGGCGCAATGGGTGATCGTGCCGCAAAGGCCGGCGGGCCAGATCGGCGCGCGATCCGGGCCGGCCGGGATGGCGACGGGCGGCAGGCCGATCTGGATCATGGCGCGGCGCGCGAGCGCGCGGCCGGCGGCGAACTCGCCCACACGGCGCGGCACGGCGCGGGCGACGGCCGCCTGCTCGGCGGGCAGCGGCATCGGCCAGGAAGCGCGAGGATCACCCTCGGCGATCGAGACCCCCGCGGGACAGAGGGCGGCGAGCCCCGAGGTGGCACCAGGCGGCACCGCCCTGGCCGGCCGCATCAGCCGGTGCCGCGGACGCGGTCGAGGCCGGCCCGGCGGTCGCCGAGCGCCGCGCGGCGCATGGTGGCGCGGTCCGCGACGCGGCTCAGCCGATCGTCGGCACGGCCGCGCTTCGACAGGTGGGCGGCGAGGGCGCGAACCGTCGGATGACGGAACAGGTCCGTGATCGCCATGTCGGGCGCCGCGCCGGCCTTCAGCTCGCGATGCGCCTGGACGGCGAGCAGCGAGTGCCCGCCGAGCGCGAAGAAGCTGTCGGTGGGCGAGACGCGGTCGAGACCGAGCACCCGCGCGAAGGTTTCGGCGACCGCGCGCTCCATCTCCGCGTCGGGCGCGCCCGAGACGGGCTCGGCGGCCGTCGGCGAGGCAGCGGGCACTCTCGCCTCCGCCGGCGCCGGGCGGCGCGCGCCGGGCTTCGGCAGCGCCTTGCGGTCCACCTTGGCGTTCGGCGTCAGCGGAAAGGCGTCGAGCGTCACCACGTGGGCCGGCACCATGTAGTAGGGCAGCGTCTTGCCGAGCGTGCTGCGGACGGCGGTCTCGTCCGCCGCGCCGGCGGCGGAGCGGACATAGGCGACGAGACGGACGTCGCCGGGCTGGTCCTCGCGCGCGACGACGACGGCCTGGAGGATGCCGGGCAGCGCCTCGATCCGGGCTTCGATCTCGCCGAGTTCGATGCGATAGCCGCGCAGCTTCACCTGATGGTCGGTGCGTCCGAGGAACTGCAGCGAGCCGTCGAGGCCTCGGTCGACGAGGTCGCCGGTGCGGTAGATGCGACCGGGAGCAAAGGGATTGGCGACGAAGCGCTCGGCCGTCAGCTCGGGGCGGCCGTGATAGCCGCGCGCGACGCCCAGGCCACCGATGCAGAGTTCGCCGGGCGTGCCGAGCGGCAACAAGCGAAGCGCATCGTCGAGGACGTAGAGCTGCGTGTTCGCGATGGGCGTGCCGAGCGGCACGACGCCCTCCGCGACATCGGCGCGCGTCGTGGCGGACCAGATCGTCGTCTCGGTCGGACCGTACATGTTCTCGATCGTGGCGCCCGTCGCGGCGCGCAGGTCCGCGAGCAGCGCGGCGGGGAAGGCCTCTCCGCCGACGAAGATGTGCCGGAGCCCGCCGAGCGCGCGGCGATCCTCCTCGTCCATCAGGAACATGCGCATCATCGAGGGCGTCGCCTGGATGTGGGTGACGCCGTGGGCGCGGATGTCGTCGGCGAGCGAGCGCCGCACCGGCACCTCGTTCACGGCGGCACCGCGGAAGGCGACGACGACTTCGGCGAGGGGCGCGAGACGCTCCAGCGCCAGCTCGGTCGGCACGCCGAAGTCGATGAGGCAGCCGATCTCGTCGACGCCGATCGCCTTCGCGGCGCGCGCGCGGGCCTTCGCGTCCTCCACCGTGCCGAAGAGGCCGCTGTCCTCGAAGTAGCGCAGGAAGGCGAACTCCAGGATCGCGTCCATCTCCTCGGCATCGAGCGACTGGAGGTCGATCTCCGCCGCGCTGCCGAGGCCCGCCGGCTTCTTGAAGGCCGGGAACGCCCAGGCATACTGCTTGATGAGCGCCGCGGCGCTCTTCAGGTAGGCCTTCATCGGCTCGCGCGCTTCGGCTCGCACCGCGTCGCGATCGTCGCCGATCAGCGTGTGCAGCATGAGCGTGACGGTGAAGTCGTCCGGGTTGCGCCCGGTCTCCGCGAGGGTCCGGCGGTAGAGCGCGATCTTCTCGCCGACCTCCGGCATGGACTGGCCGAGGAGGTGGGTCAGGACGTTGGCGCCGAGGCGCGCGGCTTCGACCCAGGTCTCGAGGTTTCCGGCCGTGGTCACCCAGACCGGCAGCTCCTTCTGAACGGGGCGGGGTTGCGTGACGACGGAGGCGGAGCGTCCTTCCGCGAAGGGAAAGGCGATGCTTTCGCCGCGCCAGAGCCGCCGCACCGTTTCGACGCCCTCGAAGAGCGCCGCCTTGTTGCGCGGCGGGGCGTTTTCGGGCCGAAGCACGAAGTCCTCGGGCATCCAGCCCGACGCGAAGGCGACGCCGACGCGGCCGTTGCTGATGTTGTCGAGAACCGCCCACTCCTCGGCGACGCGGATCGGATGGTGGAGCGGAAGGATGCAGCTGCCGGCGCGCACGGCGAGGTTCTTCGTCACCGCCGCGACGGCGGCGCCGGTGACGGCCGGATTCGGATAGGGGCCGCCGAAGGCGTGGAAGTGGCGCTCGGGCGTCCAGACGGCCGAGAAGCCGTTGGCGTCGGCGAACTTCGCGCCTTCGATGAGGAGCCGGTACTTCGCCGGACCGATGCCGTCGTCGTCGCCCCAGAAGAACAGGCCGAAGTCGAGCGCGTTCTTCGCCGGCGCCCCCCGCGAGGCGGCACCTTCGCGCACCTCGCTCGAATGGATGACGACCTTGAAGCCGCGGGCCAGGGTCCAGAAAAGCTCCAGAACGGAAATGTCGAAGGACAGGCTGGTGACGGCAAGCCAGACGGGCTGCGTGCCGTCGGCGGTGGCGGCCGGCACGCGCTCGTCCATGCCGACGACGAAGTTGGCGACGTTGCCGTGCTCGATCATCACGCCCTTGGGGCGCCCCGTCGAGCCCGAGGTGTAGATGACGTAGGCGAGGTCGCCCGCGCTCACGGCGACGTCGGGTCGCGCGTTCGGTTGAGGGGCGTCGAGCAGGTCTTCGATGGCGGCGAAGCGCGCCGCGGGCGCGGTGATGGCGCCGGCGAGCGCTCGCTCGGTGATAACCACGGGAGCGCCCGAGTCCTCCACCATCATGGCGACGCGATCGGCCGGAAACATCGGGTCGAGCGGCACGTAGGCACCGCCGGCCTTGAGGATGGCGAGCGCGCCGATCACGAGCGAGACCGAGCGCGTCAGGTGCAGCCCGACGCTCACGCCGGGTCCGACGCCGAGGCCGAGGAGGCCGTGTGCGACGCGGTTCGCGGCCGCATCGAGCTCGGCATAGGTCAGGCTGCGCGCGGAATCCGCCAGTGCGACGGCATCCGGCGTGCGGTCGACCTGCGCCTCGACGAGGCGGTGCAGGCATGGCTCCGCCGCGAGGGCGCGGTCGGTCGCGTTCGCTTCGTGAAGCAGCCGATGCCTTTCCTCGGCGCTCATCAGCGGCAGGTCGGCGAGCTGCTCAGGGCAATTCTCGGCGAGCGCCCGGGCGAAACGGACGAAACGATCCGCCATGTCCTCGGCATCCGCGGCGCTCACGCGCGCCGGATCGAAGGCGAGCCGGGCACGATCTTCTGAGTCGAGAAGAAGGGCGATCGCGGCACCGGCCGGGATGCCCGTATCCGGCGGCGCATCTTCGACGACGGCCGCGGTGAGCTGCGGCATGGAGAGGCCCGGCTCTCGCGCGTTCAGATCGGCGAGCGCCGGGCCGTCGCGCAGGAGGGCGGAGCGCTCGGCGGCGAGGGCGGCGAGGAACTGGCGCGTCGGCGTCGTCTCGCCGGCCGAAGCGATGAGCGGCTGGGTGGACGTGAAATAGCCGGGGAAGCGCGCGGCGAGCGCGCGCGACGCGGCGTTCGACCAGGCGAGGGCGGCGCTCTCGCCGCGTGTCTTGCGGAGAAGGAAGGCCGCGAAGGCGCCGACCATCGCGTCGGTCGAAAGGCTGGCGGGACGATCGAGGTCGATCGTCCGCACCGTCGCGGCGTCGCCCGACCTGCCCGGCTTCACGCCGAGAACGTCGAAATCGCGGGCGGCGGCGAGGCGCCGGCGGGCCGAAGGTTCGGTGCGCGCGGCCCGTGCGACGGCCGCATCCAGCGCGTCCGCTTCGGCCGGATCGAAGTCTGGCAGAACAGCGCCCGGGAACGGTATCGTTTCAGGAGCCGCGGCGAGGGTGAGGCGCACCGCCGCATCGGCCGCGGCCACGGTCAGAACCGGCCCCGCCACGTCGATCACCATTCCGGGCATCGCCCCGAAGGGCAGGCTCGCGCCCGGCAGGATCTCCAGCGCGGATACCGCAACGGGGCCGCTCGGCAGTGCGACCTTGGGCGTGACGAGCGGGTTGCGGTAGCCGGGACCGAAGTCGAGGCCGCGCACCAGCCGGCCGAGCTCGGCGGCCGGCCGGTCGAAGCGCAGCGTTCCGGCGAGCGGCGGTCGCGCGGTCCGGCCGAAATAGCTGCGAGGTCCGCCCGCCCGCGGGATGGGCGTCGCCCGGTCCGTCTCGATCCGCTCGACGAGCTCGGAGAAGGTCGCGATTCCGGCCTCCAGGCAGCGCGTGTTGAGCATCAGCGCCGTGTCGTCGTCGGCGACATCGAACGCTTGGTGGGTGAGGATGCCCCCCTCGTCGATGCCCGCGGTCATGACATGCCAGGCGACGCCGTGCCGCGTCTCGCCCGCCATCAGCGCCCAGGCGGGCGCGTTGAGGCCGGCATAGCGAGGCAGAGGCCCGTCGTGGAAGTTCACGGCGCCGCAGCGAGGCAGAGCGAGGATGTCCGGCGGAACGATGCGCAGGTTGGCGGCGGAGAACAGCCAGTCGAAGCGCGTCGAGGCGAGGCGCGCGGGCAGATCGTCCGTCCAGCCGAGCGTCGGCAGGCTGCTCTCGCGCGCGAATGTTCGGATCGCGTCGCTCTGCGTGACGATCGCCGCGATCTCGTGGCCGCGGGCGCGCAGGATCTCGGCGCACTGGACGAGCAGCGTCTCGTCGCCGATGAGAACGCAGGAAAAGGTCATGATCGGCATCTCCCGCCGCAAGCAGGCGCAAAACAACTATTAGAATTCTAAAGAGATCGTCGTCATCGATTATGCCGTTTTGGCGCTTCCGATCCAGTCGCGTCGGTGTCTTGGGTTAACGACAATCATCGTGGCCTTCGATCTACTGCAAGGCACACGAAGCGTTTCGTGCCGATCATAAGGTTAATCCAAGTCTTATCGTGATTTTCATCGTTTCTGCCGCTATGTGATCTCATCAGCGGGACGATTCCGTCCGAAAGGGTGGTGGCATGAGCGGCAGCGGCGGCTTCGAGGCGGGTCCGAACGACATCGCGATCGTCGGCATGGCCCTGCGCGTGCCGGGCGCGCGGACGGTCGACGCGTTCTGGTCGAACCTCGTGGGCGGCGTCGAGTCGATCCGCGACCTCACCGACGAGGAACTGCTCGCCGCCGGAGAGAGCGAGGAGCGGCTGCGCCATCCGCGCTACGTCCGCCGGGCCGCCGAGCTGCCCGACATGGAGATGTTTGATGCCGACTTCTTCGGGATGAGCCCGAAGGAAGCGGCGATCATGGATCCGCAGCACCGCCAGTTCCTCGAATGCGCCTGGGAGGCGATGGAGGATGCGGGGCGGATGCCCGACACCGCCGCCGGCCCCGTCGGCGTCTTCGCCGGCTGCGGCATGGGCAGCTACTTCTACTTCAACGTCTGCAGCAATCGGCAGCTCGTCGATCAGGTCGGCATGTTCCTGCTGCGCCATACGGGCAACGACAAGGACTTCCTGGCGACCCGCGCATCCTTCCTGTTCGACCTGCGCGGCCCGAGCGTCAACGTCCAGACCGCCTGCTCCACCTCGCTCGTCGCTGTGCACGCGGCCTGCCAGAGCCTGCTGGCGGGCGAATGCGAGACGGCGCTCGCCGGCGGCGTGACGATCGAGCTGCCGCACCGCCTCGGCTACATCCAACAGGAAGGCGAGATCCTGTCGCCGGACGGCCGATGCCGGCCCTTCGATCACCGCGCCGCGGGCACCGTCTTCGGCAGCGGTGCTGGCGTCGTCGTCCTGCGCCGCCTCAGCGACGCGCTGGCGGACGGCGATCCGATCCACGCCGTGATCAAGGCGACGGCGGTGAACAACGACGGCGCGACCAAGGCCGGCTACCTCGCGCCGAGCGCTAGCGGTCAAGCAGAGGCGATCATCGAGGCGCAGGGGCTCGCCGGCATCTCCGCGGACTCGATCGGCTACGTCGAGTGCCACGGCACCGGCACCTATCTCGGCGACCCGATCGAGGTGGAGGCGCTGACGGAGGCCTTCCGGCAGTCGACATCGCGCACCGGCTTCTGCCGCATCGGCTCGGTGAAAAGCAATATCGGCCACCTCGACACGGCGGCGGGCGTGGTCAGCCTGATCAAGGCGGCGCTCTGCGTGAAGACCGGGCAGATCCCGCCGACGCTCGGCTTCGAGAAGCCGAACCCAGCCATTCCGTTCGAGACCAGCCCCTTCCGCGTCGCCGATCGCCTCGTCGGATGGGAATCGCCGAATGCACCGCGCCGCGCCGCGGTGAACTCCCTGGGCGTCGGCGGTACCAACGCCCACGCCGTGATCGAGCAGGCGCCGGACGTTTCGGCGCCGATGCCGAGCCGCGCCGAGGGGCCCGAGCTGCTGGTCCTCTCCGCCAAGAGCCGTGCGGGTCTCGATCTCGCCGCGACGCGCCTCGCCGACGCCCTGGCGAGCCGGCACGACCTGTCGCTGACGGACGCCGCCTACACGCTGGTCGCCGGGCGGCGGCTCTTCGAGCACCGCCGGATCGTGGCCGTTGGCAGTCGCTCCGACGCCATCGAGAGCCTCACCGGGCGCCGCAAGGGGCTCGCCTTCACGCAGGCGGCCGTCGCGGATGCGGGCGACCCCGTCTTCCTGTTTCCCGGCGGCGGCGCCCAGCACGTCGGCATGGCGCGCTCGCTGATGGCCGGCGAACCGGCCGTCCGCGCGACGATCGAAGAGGGGCTCTCGGCGCTCGAGCCGGAGGCCGCGGCCGAGATCCGGGCAGCTTGGTTCGCGGAAGGCGAGGCCCGGTCCGAGGCGGAGCGGGCGTTCCTGCGCCCGTCGCTGCAACTCCCGGCGATCCTCCTGGTCGAGGTTGCTGTCGCCCGCTGGTGGATGGCGCGGGGCCTGCGCCCGGCAGCGCTGCTCGGGCACTCCATGGGCGAGAACGCCGCGGCCTGCATCGCTGGCGTCCTGTCGCTGCGCGATGCGGTTCGCCTCGTTCGGCTGCGCGGCGAGCTGTTCGAGACGGTCGAGCCCGGCGGCATGCTGAGCGTCTCGCTCGGACGCGACGCTTTGGCAGGCCTTCTGCCGGAAACGCTCGACGTCGCCTCGCAGAACGCCCCCGACCTCTGCGTCGTATCGGGCCGCAACGAGGATCTCGAGGCCTTCGCGGCGGTGCTCGAAGCGAAAGGCGTCGAGACGCGGCGCGTGCCCATCGACATCGCCGCCCATTCCCACATGCTCGACGCGATCCTGCCGCTCTTCGAAGCGTTCCTGCGCTCGATCCGCCTTTCAGCGCCCACGATCCCGATCCTGTCCAATGTGTCCGGCGGCTGGCTCTCGGCCTCGGACGCCACCGATCCGCGCTACTGGGTTCGGCACCTGCGCTCGACGGTGGAGTTCGGGCGGAGCCTCGCGCTTCTCGCCGAACGGGCCGGGCGCATCTTCGTCGAGGTCGGGCCGGGTCGCGCACTGTCCTCGCTGGCGAAGCTCCAGCCGAGCATTCGTGCCGACCAGGTGATCAACAGTCTGCCGCACGCGGACGATCCGACGAACGACGCACTGCACCTCCTCGCCGGCTTCGGCCGCGCCTATGCGGCCGGTCTCGACCTGCCCGTCCGACGCCTCTTCGACGGGCGCGCCCCGCGCCGGGTGTCGCTGCCGACCTATCCCTTTCAGAAGCAGCGCTACTTCATCGAGCGGGCGGCGCCCGCCCGCGCCGACGAGGCGGACGCCGCGCTCCGCCGCCTGCCCGACATGGCGGCCTGGGGCCATCGGCCGAGCTGGCGCCGCTCGGCCCCGGCGCTCGCGGTTCCCGCGGCCGGAGCTGCCGCCCAACCCGCCTCGTTCCTGGTCTTCCTCGACCGCCACGGCTTCGGCGCGCAGATCGTCGAGATGCTGCGAGGCGACGGCCACGCGGTGGCGACGGTCACGCTCGGCGACGTGTTCGCTCGGCACGGCGCCGACGCATTCGCGCTGGCGCCCGAGGAGGGCCGCGCCGGCTATGACGCGCTGGTCTCCGCGCTGGGGTCTCGGGGGCCTTTGCCGAGCCGCATCCTGCACCTGTGGCAGCTGACGCAAAGGGAGACCTCGTCGGAGCGAGTCCGGGAGGAGGGGTTCCGCAGCCTCGTCCATCTCGCGCAGGCGCTCGGCGACGCTGCGGCGGGCGGAGCGAGCTTCGCCCTGACGGTCGTGGCGAACGGCATGCAGCGCGTCGGCAACGAGGATCTGGCGCATCCGGACAAGGCGCTCGTGCTCGGCCCGGCACTCGTCATGCCGAAGGAGATGCCGGGCATGACCGTCCGGCTCCTCGACGTGCAGCCGAGCTTCGCGCGGCGACGCGATCGTTTCGGACCGCCGAACGATCTCGACGCCGACCTGCGCGGGCGCATCGTCGACGAGCTGTTCGCGGAGCCTGGAAACGAGGTCGTCGCCTATCGCGGCGAGAAGCGTTGGACTCGCGGCCTCGAACCTCTGCCGCTGGTGCCCGCCGCCGACGAGCGCCTGCCGCTGCGGCGGAACGGCACCTACCTCGTCACGGGGGGCTGCGGCGACCTCGGCCTCTGCATCGGCGAAGCGCTGTGCGGCCGGTTCGGTGCGCGGCTTGTGCTCGTCGGGCGAACGGCGCTGCCGCCGCGCGGCGACTGGGGCGCCGAGATCCTGGCGCGCCCGCGCGGCGACCGCCTGCGCCGGACGATGGAGCGGATTCTCGCCCTGGAAGCCGCCGGCCACGACGTCCGCATCGAGCGCGGCGACGTCGCGAATGCCAGCGACATGGCGCGCGTCCTCTGCGCGGCGAAGGCGGCCTTCGGGCCGATCCACGGCGTCTTCCACGCCGCGGGAACCGTCGACGACGGCCTCCTCGCGACCAAGAGCGACGCCGCCATGGACAGGGTGCTCGCCCCGAAGGTCGAGGGCACGCGGATTCTCGACCGCTTGTTGACGGACGAGCCGCTCGACCTCTTCGTCCTGTTCTCCTCGACGAGCACGGACACGGCGCCCGCCGGCCAGGCCGACTACGTCGCGGCCAACGCCTTCCTCAACGCCTATGCCGAAGCCGCGAGCGCGCGCGATCCGCGCCGTCGGACGATGGCGATCCATTGGGGCGTCTGGAACGAGATCGGCCTTGCGGCTCGAACCCTCGGGATCGACGCGGGTCGGATCGCGGACGCGCGGCCTGCCAAGGGACCGTTCTTCGAGCGCTGGGTGGAGGACGGCGAACGCGCGTCCTGGCTGGAGGCGGACCTCTCGGCCGCGGATCGCTGGCTCCTCGACGAGCACCGCATGGTGTCGGGCGAGCCGGTGATGCCGGGCACGGGCTACGTCGAGATCACCGCGCAGCTTCTGTCGGAATATGGCTTCTCGACGTCCATGGCGATCGAGGACGTGCTGTTCCTTCGTCCGCTGCTCGTTCCCGACGGCATGGTCCGGCGGCTTCGGGCGCGGATCGCCGCGCGCAGCGACGGCGGTTACGGGATTACCGTGGCCGCGAACGAAAGCGAGGGCGCGGATGCCTTCGACGTCGTTGCCGAGGCGCGGCTGGCGCCAGCCGAGGCCGTCGCTCCCCCAGCGCTCGATTTGCCGCCGATCCGTGCGCGCCTAGGCGAGCCGCGGCGCGGCGAGGGCGGCGAGGCGTTGCGCTCCGTTCAAGAGGATCACGTTTGCTTCGGCCCGCGCTGGCGCGTTCTGACCTCGATCGCCGCCAGCGGCCGCGAGGCCGTCGCCGATCTGCGGCTTGCCGACGCCTTCCACGGCGACGGCGCGATCCTGCATCCGGCGCTTCTCGACATCGCCACCGGCTTCGCGCTGGCGCTCGCGCCCGGCTACGGCGCCGGGAGCGTGTTATGGGCGCCGCTGTCTTATGGCCGCATCCGCGTCCACGGCCCGCTGCCCGCCCGCATCGTCAGCTGGGCACGGCTCGCCTCCGACGGGCTCGGCGAGGACTATGCCAGCTTCGATGTCACGATCGCGGACGAGACCGGCACGATTCTCGTCGAGATCGAGCGCTTCACCATGCGCCGCCTGGAAAACGACCGCGCCTTCGCGGTGGGCTCCGCGTCTTCGCGCTCCGCAATCCCGACGGCGCGCCCGGCATCGCCGCAGACGCGCGAGGCGATCCGCTTGGAAGCGCAGGTCCGCCAGGGCATCCGGCCGAGTGAAGGGTTCGAGCTTCTGTGCCGCGCGCTTGCCACGAGCGAACCGCAGCCGGTCGTGAGCTCGCTCGACATCGCTCAGCTCTCGGCCGACGCCGCGCGGTCGGCGCCCGATGCGGATGCGGGCGGCGGCGTGCAGTTCGACCGTCCGGCGCTCGACACGGCCTTCGTCGAGCCGCGCACCGAGGTCGAGCGCGTCCTTTCCGGCTTCTGGAGCGAGCTGCTCGGCATCGAGCGCATCGGCGTCGACGACGACTTCTTCGATCTCGGCGGCCATTCCCTCGTCGCCGTCCGCTTGTTCCGGATGATCCGCAAGGCCTTCGGCGTCGACCTGCCGATCTCCGTCCTCTACGAGGCCCCGACGATCGCCGGCTGCGCGGCGCTGATCGGCCCGGTCGAGAGCGAAGAGACGCAGCGGGATGCGGCGGCGGTCCGGCCGGCGACCGCAACCGACAGGCCGACTCACCTCGTCCCCATGCAGGCCGGCCCCGCGGCCGGCGGCACGCCCTTCTTCCTGTGCGCCGGCATGTTCGGCAACGTCCTCAACCTGCGACAGCTGGCGATCCATCTGGGAACCGATCGGCCGGTCTACGGGCTCCAGGCCCGCGGCCTCCTGGAAGGCGACGAGCCGCACGAGACCTTCGAGGACATGGCTCGAAGCAACCTCGCGGAGGTGAGGGCGGTGCAGCCGCATGGCCCCTACCTCCTCGGCGGCTTTTCCGGCGGCGGCCTGACGACCCTGGAAATGGCGCGGCAGCTTCGCGCCGAGAACGAGGAGGTCGCCCTTCTCGTCATGCTCGACACCCCCTTGCCGGCCACGACGCGGCTGGACCTCGTCGACCGCGTTTACATGAAGGTCCAGGACGCGCAGCGCGACGGCCGACAGGCCATCCGGCGCTGGCGCGAGAGCCGGGCGACCTGGGCGAGTGCCCTGCGCGACAAGCACTTGGCCGAGACGGGGGCCGCGGGCGCCGAACAGCTGCGCAGCGCGCGGATCGAGGCGGCGTTCCGCGCGGCGCTGCCGCGCTACGCCGTCGAACCCTACGACGGGCGCGTCCTGCTGCTGCGCCCCAAGCTTCAGGTCCTCTACCACCTGCGCGGCGGCCGCCGGCTCCAATATGGGCGCACTCCCGCCAGCGAGGACAACGGCTGGGGTCCCGTCCTGTCGCGCCTCCTCGTCCGCGAGGTGCCGGGCGACCACGACGGGATGGTCCTCGATCCCTTCGTGCACGTCCTCGCCGACCGCCTCCGCCCCGCCTTGCGCGCGGCCGAGGCGGAGGCGCGTCGGCTGGATCGCGGTCCGCCCGCGATCTTCGGCATGGCCGCGGAGTGAGGCGGCGTGCCGGCGAAGCATCCTCGCCGGCACGCTCGCACGCGTTCCAGCGCGATCGCTACGCTTCCTCTGGAACGGAACCGGAGGGTGTTGGCCACCTGACAGGCGACTGCCGCCAGTGCGATCAGGTCGCAGTCTGACTTCGATTGGGCAGGGCGAAAACAGCCACCATCGGGAGCGTCGAAGCCGGAAAAGGTCGTGTCCCAGGTGGTGGTGTAGCTGAGAGGCGGTCATCGGCGGTTGCCGGTTAGGATCGGGTTGCGACAGCCAACCCCGAACCGAGAGACCACCGATGACCGACCCGATGATGGCCCTGCGGGG
>NZ_VTOM01000022.1 GCF_009765365.1 Antarcticirhabdus aurantiaca | reverse complement strand
GAAAGCATCGCCCCGATCGGCGATGATCCCCTCGTCAGCCTGCCAACCCTCGCAGTCTGATCTGCCCGGCCCAAGCCGGCAACCGTGGTGGCCCTTCGCGAGCTACACCACGCCAAGGGACACGACCTTGCCCTTGACCGCCAATCGGACCGGCTTCGCTCTGCCGACCCTATCGGTACCCCGCCTCTTGCGCTTGCGCGCGTGTGGCGGCACGGATCTGCGCCTCCATTTCCGGAGGTGCTCCACCAAGTCCTGGGACTCCTCCATGCTCAGGAGATCGCCTGTCTCGATGCGCGCGGTGAGATTGATGTCCATCAGGTCGGCCCACTCGTTGAGCAAGCCAATCGCGTAGACCGCTTTCGACGCGGTGTTTACGGATCCGCTCTTGTTGCGCATGAACGTGGCGCAGTAGCGTGTGACCCATGGGTCCGGTATGTGTCTCGACGCGGGAGTCAGGATGGCGAACCGTTCTCCGGTGGAGAGGATCATGGTTCGCGTGGCGTATCCGCCACCGGGATCCAGTTGCTCTTGCATGATGTCTGCTGCCTCCAACACGTTCGCTCGGGCCGCGCCCGACGGACAATCTTGACGTGATGGCGGGGTGGTTCGTCCACGGCGCTTCGGTTGACGCTTGAACCGTTTTTTTTGCCAAGGATTCGACCGAAACCAATGAAGGGCAAGCCGTTTTCTTCGATCAGGGATCGCGGCGAATCCTTGCAGAACCCAAAGATTGCAACTTCCGATCGTAGCGAGGCGGCTTTCCCACCGTTTTACCAGAGGTTGCGAGAATGGGGCGGATTTGGAAAGTCAATCCCCAAGGGCACGCCTGTCGGATTTTGGCAGCCGATTTTTCCGAGCGTCCGAGAAGTGCAACGGAGGCGGAGGCGGCGGCAGGGCAGCCAAGAAGCCTGGTGGGACGCGCCCGGTGAGCTGGGCTTCCGTCTCGCGAAAGACGGTACCGGCGGGCGGTCTCCGGCTTTTTCTCGATGAGGTCGCGTCGAGAGGCAATCCGATCGCGCAGGTGGGCGGGATCGCCTTGGCGCGGCGTGATGTGGCACCGCGATGGCAAGTTCACACGAGGCGATGCTCGCCGGAGCCGCTGTGCCGGTCCGACGCGGTCGACCCATGATTGAGATCGGAGGCAGGGTGATGCCGCGTGGCTCGGGAACCTGCGGGTCATTGCGCTGGAGCGGCGTCGACTGCGGTGAGCGTCGACAGCCTCAGCGGAGCCCAAGACATGCCCGGCGGACGGCGCCCCACCCGTACCGCACGACGGCACATGAGTTGCCGCCAAGTTCACGTCGCCGCGGACTAAGCACCTCCGCCGCAAGCGTTTTCGATCGCTGCGTTGACGCGCGCGCGGACCACAAGTTCACGCGCGCGTCCCACACCTTTGACGAGCCGATCGCTTTGGACTAAGTTACTGGCACGACTGCACGATCCAGTTCGCGTTTACAAACTGGATTGGCCACATGTCAGAACGGGATCTCGTCGTCGAGGTCTCCGCCGCGGCCACCGCCGCCGTAACCACCGCCGCCACCGCCGCTTCCGCCTCCGAAGCCGCCACCGCCGCCCGAGCGACCGCCGCCGCCTCCACCGCCGCTACCGCGGTCGTAACCGCCGCCGCCACCGCCACCGCGATCCTCGTAGCCGCCGCCGGCACCGCCACCTTCGCCGCGACCGCCGATCATCTGCAGCTCGCCGCGGAAGCGCTGAAGCACGACCTCGGTCGTATAGCGCTTCTGGCCCGACTGCTGGTCGTCCCAGGAGCGCGTTTGAAGCTGGCCTTCGATGTAGACCGTTGAGCCCTTCTTCAGGTACTGCTCGGCCACCTTCACGAGATTTTCGTTGAAGATCACGACGTTATGCCACTCGGTGCGCTCCTTGCGCTCGCCGGAGGCCTTATCGCGCCACGTTTCGGAGGTGGCGATCCGCAGGTTCACGACGCTGTCACCGGAGTTCAGCCGCCTGATCTCCGGATCGGCACCGAGATTGCCGACCAAAATCACCTTGTTCACGCTACCGGCCATGCCGAACTCCTCATGTCACGAGGCCGCGGAGCCTATGGCCGGGCCAAGGTCCAGGCAACCGCCGCCCGACTTATCCACGGCTGAGATGCGACGGATGATGAATCCACCCTCGCATCCGCTTGTCGGCGGGCTCGCCGCCCTCTATAGAACAGATAGAGAACAATCCGGTCGGACGCAACCGGTTCGTTTCTCGCGCTTTAAAATCCGGCCCATCCATCCGATATGGGCGGCATTCCAGATCAGCGATCCTTCGGCGGCCCCATGAAGAACACGATTTCGATCCGCGGCGCGAGGGAGCACAATCTCAAGAACGTCGATCTCGACCTGCCCCGCGACTCGCTGATCGTGATGACGGGCCTGTCCGGCTCCGGGAAGTCCTCGCTCGCCTTCGATACGATCTACGCGGAAGGCCAGCGCCGCTACGTCGAGAGCCTCTCGGCCTATGCGCGCCAGTTCCTGGAGATGATGCAGAAGCCGGACGTCGACCAGATCGACGGCCTCTCCCCGGCCATCTCCATCGAGCAGAAGACGACCTCGAAGAACCCGCGGTCGACGGTGGGCACCGTCACCGAGATCTACGATTACCTGCGCCTCCTCTTCGCCCGCGTCGGCGTGCCCTACTCGCCGGCCACGGGCTTGCCGATCGAGAGCCAGACGGTCAGCCAGATGGTCGACCGCGTGCTCGCGCTGGAGGAAGGCACGCGCCTCTACCTCCTCGCGCCGATCGCCCGCGGCCGAAAGGGCGAGTACAAGAAGGAACTGGCTGACCTTCAAAAGAAGGGCTTCCAGCGCGTCCGCATCGACGGCGAGTTCCACGACATCGCCGACGCGCCGGCGCTGGACAAGAAGTTCAAGCACGATATCGAGGTCGTGGTGGACCGCATCGTCGTGCGCGGCGACCTGAAGACCCGCCTCGCCGATTCGCTGGAAACGGCGCTCCGCCTCGCCGACGGCATCGCGGTGGCCGAGTTCGCCGACGGCGTGGACGAGAACAACAAGCCGAAGCAGCTCGTCTTCTCCGAGAAGTTCGCCTGCCCCGTCTCGGGCTTCACCATTCCCGAGATCGAGCCGCGGCTGTTCTCCTTCAACAATCCCTTTGGCGCCTGCCCGACCTGCGACGGCCTCGGCGCGCAGCAGTCGGTCGATCCGAAGCTCATCGTGCCGGACGAGCAGCGCACGTTGAAGAACGGCGCCATCGCGCCCTGGGCGAAATCGACCTCGCCCTATTACGGCCAGACGCTCGACGCTCTCGGCAAGCTCCTCGGCTTCAAGCAGACGACGCGCTGGTCGGACCTGACCCCCGACCAGAAGAAGGCGATCCTCTACGGGACCGGCAAGCAGAAGGTCGAGTTCCAGTACAATGACGGCCTGCGCTCCTACACGACGCAGAAGACCTTCGAAGGCATCATCCCGAACCTCGAGCGGCGCTACAAGGAGACCGACAGCGCCTGGTCGCGCGAGGAGATCGAGCGCTTCATGTCCGCCACGCCCTGCCCCGCCTGCGGCGGCACGCGGCTGAAGCCGGAAGCGCTCGCGGTTAAGATCGGCGGGCACCACATCGCGCAGGTGACGGAGAAGTCGATCCGCGAGGCGGGCGACTGGTTCGAGGCGCTGCCCGCGGCGCTGACGGGCAAGCAGAACGAGATCGCCGTCCGCATCCTCAAGGAAATTCGCGAGCGGCTGCGCTTCCTCAACGACGTCGGCCTTGAGTATCTGACGCTCGCCCGCGCCTCGGGCACCCTGTCGGGCGGCGAGTCGCAGCGCATCCGTCTCGCCTCGCAGATCGGTTCGGGCCTGACCGGCGTCCTCTACGTCCTCGACGAGCCCTCGATCGGCCTCCACCAGCGCGACAACGAGCGCCTGCTCGTGACGCTCAAGCACCTGCGCGACATCGGCAACACGGTGATCGTGGTCGAGCACGACGAGGACGCGATCCTCGCCGCGGATCACGTCGTCGACATCGGCCCGGCCGCCGGCATCCACGGCGGACAGGTCATCGCGACGGGCACGCCCGACGAGGTCAAAGCGCATCCGGATTCGCTGACCGGCAAGTACCTCTCCGGCGAACTCGGCGTCGCCGTTCCGGCCAAGCGCCGCAAGGCTCAGAAGGACAAGCTGATCAAGGTCGTCGGAGCGCGCGGCAACAACTTGAAGAACGTCTCGGCCGACATTCCGGTCGGCCTCTTCACATGCGTCACCGGCGTGTCCGGCGGCGGCAAGTCGACCTTCCTGATCGAGACCCTGTTCAAGGCCGCCTCGCGCCGCCTCGCCAACGCGCGCGAAGTGCCGGCGGAGCACGACCGCATCGACGGGCTGGAGCATCTCGACAAGATCATCGACATCGACCAGTCGCCCATCGGCCGCACCCCGCGCTCGAACCCGGCGACCTATACCGGTGCCTTTACGCCGATCCGCGACTGGTTCGCCGGCCTGCCGGAGGCCAAGGCGCGGGGCTACCAGGCCGGGCGCTTCTCCTTCAACGTGAAGGGCGGACGCTGCGAGGCGTGCCAGGGCGACGGCGTCCTCAAGATCGAGATGCACTTCCTGCCCGACGTCTACGTCACCTGCGACGTTTGTCACGGCAAGCGCTACAATCGCGAAACGCTGGAGGTCACCTTCAAGGAGAAGTCCATCGCCGACGTTCTCGACATGACCGTCGAGGAAGGCGTCGACTTCTTCGCGGCCGTCCCGGCGGTGCGGGACAAGCTGGCGACGCTGAAGGAGGTCGGCCTCGGCTACATCAAGGTCGGCCAGCAGGCCACCACCCTGTCGGGCGGCGAGGCGCAACGTGTGAAGCTCGCCAAGGAGCTGTCGCGCCGCGCCACGGGCCGCACGATCTACATCCTCGACGAACCGACGACGGGCCTCCACTTCCACGACGTCGCAAAGCTTCTGGAGGTGCTGCACGACCTCGTCGACCGGGGCAATACGGTGGTGGTGATCGAGCACAATCTCGAGGTCATCAAGACCGCGGACTGGGTGATCGACATCGGTCCCGAAGGCGGCATCAACGGCGGCGAGATCGTCGCCACTGGCACGCCCGAGGACATCGTCAAGGCGAAGCGCTCCTACACCGGTCGCTTCCTCAAGGATCTCCTGCAACGCCGCCCCCCCCGCCAGACGCGGGCCGAAGCGGCGGAGTAAGGGATCAGCCCCGATCCGCCGTCAGCTCGGCGAGGACCTTCGGCAACATCGGCGCGAGGTCCTCGGCGATCAGGCCGGGGCCGAAGGCTTCGGCGGCCTTGCCGTGCATCCAGACGCCGGCACAGGCGGCCTCGAAGCCGGGCGTTCCCTGTGCGAGCTGCGCGCAGACGATGCCGGACAGGACGTCGCCCGAACCCGCGGTGGCGAGCCAGGGCGTTCCCGTCGCGTTGATCGCGGCGCGTCCGTCCGGCGCGGCAATGACCGTGTCCGCTCCCTTGAGGATCACGACCGCGCCCGATCGCGCGGCGGCCTCGCGCGCCCGGGACAGCTTGCCGTCGGATGTTTCGGCGAGATCGGGAAACAGGCGCTTGAACTCGCCCGCATGGGGCGTCAGCACTGCGCTTCCTTTCGATCCCCGGATCATGGAGAACAGGTCGTCAGGTATGTCGGCGAAGCTCGTCAGCGCGTCCGCGTCTAGGACGACGTGCCGGTCGGCTGCGAGGAGGCGCCCGGCATAGTGCCGAGCGCGCTCTCCCACGCCGAAGCCGGGACCGAGAACGAAGGCGTTCAGCCGCTCGTCGGCGAGGACCGCGTCGAGTTCGGCCTCGTCGTCGCAGCGGCGCAGCATCACGGCTGTCAGGTGGGCGGCATTGACCAAGACCGCCGAAGCCGGGCTGAGAACGGTGACGAGCCCCGCTCCGGCCCGCAGCGCCGCGCCGGCCGAGAGCCTGGCCGCGCCCGTCTTCGACGCGGAACCGGACAAGACGACGGCATGCCCACGGTCGTACTTGTGTCCGGCCAGGGTCGGCAGGCGGAGCGCCGCCAGGAACAGCGCCGGTTCGTTGGCAAAGGTCGCGGGGTCGAGCGAGGCGAGCGTCGCGTCGGCGATCCCGATGTCTCCGACGAAGACCTGCCCGCAATGCGCCCGTCCCGGCATCAGGAGGTGGCCCGGCTTGCGGCGGAAGAAGGTCGCGGTCGCCTGCGCCTCGATCGCGATGCCGAGAGCGGCGCCGGTGTCGCCGTCGATGCCGCTCGGCAGGTCGATGGCAAGAATCGGCGTTCCCGCCGCGTTCACCCGGCGGATCGCCTCGGCCGCAACACCGTCGATCGGCCGCGATAAGCCGGCGCCGAACAGGCCGTCGACGACCAGCCCGAAATCTTCGGGACGCACCTGCGTCAGCGGCAGCCTCGGCCCGGCATAGCCGGCGGACGCCGCGGCTGCGTCACCCGACAGGCGCGAAGCCTCGGCCAGCTCGAAGACGACCACGTCGCGCCCGGCCGCCGCGAGATAGCGTGCGGCGACATAGGCGTCTCCGCCATTGTTGCCCGCACCGGCCAGGATCGCGACGCGCGACGCCGTCGGAAAGAGCCGGAGCGCCGTCGCGGCCACGAAGGCGCCGGCCCGCTCCATGAGGATGCCGCCGGCGAGGCCGGCCTGCATCGTCAGGGCGTCGAGGCGTCGCGTTTCGGCGCAGGTCGGCAGCGCGGCCTGCAACGGGGAAGCCGGATCGCTCCTGCTCATCGTTTGATCAAGTTGATCAACATCTGGGCGCAACCTCTCAGCGGCATGTCCAGCATCGGTGACGGCCGCCTCGAAAAAGCGCTTCGGAGGCGGTTTTCGGACGATCTTGGCCGGCAGGCGGTTGCTTCAACCCCGCAGACGTTTTACCGCTCGCCCAACCGGCCGGGACTGTCGCCGCATCCACTGCGCACCATGTTTGGCACGAGGCGCGCAGAAGGCCAGGCGACGGGCTGCGGGCCGTATCGGGAGCCATGCCGGGAAGGACTGTCGATGAAGAAGGTCGAGGCCATCATCAAGCCGTTCAAGCTGGATGAGGTCAAGGAAGCGCTGCAGGACGCTGGACTGCAGGGCATCACCGTCACCGAAGCCAAAGGCTTCGGTCGGCAGAAGGGTCACACCGAGCTTTATCGCGGTGCGGAGTACGTGGTCGACTTTCTCCCCAAGGTGAAGGTCGAAGTGGTGCTTCCCGACGAGTCGGTGGCCGCGGCCGTCGAGGCCATCCGCAAGGCGGCCCAGACGGGACGCATCGGCGACGGCAAGATCTTCGTCTCCCCTGTCGAGGAAGCCGTCCGTATCCGCACAGGCGAGACCGGCAACGACGCCATCTGAGCGCGGCCGGTCTCTCTTCCCGATCAGCAATCTGGCAACAGAAAGGACCGCCATGACTTCGGCGAACGATATCCTGAAGCAGATCAAGGACAACGACGTTAAGTTCGTCGACCTGCGCTTCACGGATCCCAAGGGCAAGCTGCAGCACGTCACGATGGACGTTTCCATCGTCGACGAGGACATGTTCTCCGAAGGCTCGATGTTCGACGGCTCGTCGATCGGCGGCTGGAAGGCGATCAACGAGTCCGACATGACGCTGATGCCGGATCCCGAGACGGCGCACATGGATCCGTTCTTCGCGCAGTCGACCATGGCGATCTTCTGCGACATCCTCGATCCGGTGTCCGGCGAGAGCTACAACCGCGATCCGCGCGGTACCGCCAAGAAGGCCGAGGCCTACCTCAACCAGTCCGGCATCGGCGACACCGCCTTCTTCGGCCCCGAGGCCGAGTTCTTCATCTTCGACGACGTCAAGTACAAGGCCGACCCGTACAACACGGGCTTCAAGCTCGACTCGACCGAGCTCCCGTCGAACGACGACACCGATTACGAGACCGGCAACCTCGGTCACCGTCCGCGCGTCAAGGGCGGCTATTTCCCGGTTCCGCCGATCGACAGCTGCCAGGACATGCGCTCCGAGATGCTCTCGGTCATGGCCGAGATGGGCGTCGCGGTCGAGAAGCACCACCATGAGGTGGCGGCGGCTCAGCACGAGCTCGGCATCAAGTTCGACACGCTCGTGCGCAACGCCGACAAGATGCAGATCTACAAGTACGTCATCCACCAGGTGGCGAACGCCTACGGCAAGACGGCGACCTTCATGCCGAAGCCGATCTTCGGCGACAACGGCTCGGGTATGCACGTCCACCAGTCGATCTGGAAGGGCGGCAAGCCGACCTTCGCGGGCAACGAATATGCCGGCCTGTCGGAAAGCGCCCTCTTCTACATCGGCGGCATCATCAAGCACGCCAAGGCGCTGAACGCCTTCACCAACCCGTCGACGAACGCCTTCAAGCGGCTCGTTCCGGGCTACGAGGCGCCGGTGCTGCTCGCCTATTCCGCGCGCAACCGCTCGGCCTCCTGCCGCATCCCGTTCGGCCAGTCGCCGAAGGCCAAGCGCGTCGAGGTCCGCTTCCCCGATCCGTCGGCGAACCCGTACCTCGCCTTCGCGGCCATGCTGATGGCCGGCCTCGACGGCATCAAGAACAAGATCCATCCGGGCGCCGCCATGGACAAGGATCTCTACGACCTGCCGCCCGAGGAGCTGAAGGAGATCCCTACGGTCTGCCGGTCGCTCCGCGAGGCGATGGAGAGCCTCGACTCCGACCGCGACTTCCTCAAGGCCGGCGGCGTCTTCGACGACGACCAGATCAACGCCTTCATCGACCTGAAGATGGCCGAGGTCCTGCGCTTCGAGATGACCCCGCATCCGGTCGAATTCGACATGTACTACTCGGTCTGATCGGCTTCGGCCGCGATCACCGATCGAAGAACGGGCCGGCTCCGCAAGAGCCGGCCTTTTTCGTTGCCGGTCCGCCATGATCCGCACGACCGCCCTTCGGAGAAGCCGCGCGTGACGAGAACGGCCCTTGCCTACATGCTGGCCGCTGCGGCCGAGATCGCGGGCTGCTTCGCCTTCTGGCTCTGGCTTCGGCTGGATCGCTCCGTGCTCTGGCTCGCGCCGGGCCTTCTCTGCCTCGTTCTCTTCTCCGTCGCCCTCACCTTCGTCGACTCGCCGGCTGCCGGCCGCGCCTATGCAGCCTATGGCGGCGTCTATATCGCCGCCTCGTTGATCTGGCTTTGGCAGGTCGAGGGCGTCCCGCCCGATCGCTGGGACCTTCTCGGCGCCTGCGTCTGCCTCGTCGGCGCCGGCATCATCCTGTTCGCGCCTCGCGCCGCTTGAGCCTCGGACGCGCTTAAGCGGCGTCTGAGCGCGACGCCCCTAAGAAAAAGCCCGCCGACCCTTTGCAGGCGGCGGGCTCGATCATTCATCCGACGTTCGGTCGGAGGTCATCTCGTCATGCGGCGGCGGAAACCTTGGCTTCGCCGGCCGGCACTTCCGAGATCGTCTTCAGGACCTGGGAGGCGATCTGGTAGGGGTCGCCCATCGAGTTCGGGCGGCGATCCTCAAGATAGCCCTTGTAGCCGTTGTTGACGAAGGAGTGCGGCACGCGGATCGAAGCGCCGCGGTCGGCCACGCCGTAGGAGAACTTGTTCCACGGCGCCGTCTCGTGCTTCCCGGTCAGGCGCAGGTGGTTGTCCGGACCGTAGACGGCGATGTGGGCATCGAGGTTCTTCTCGAAGGCGCCCATCAGGGCCTCGAAATACTCCTTGCCGCCGACCTCGCGCATGTAGGCCGTCGAGAAGTTGCAGTGCATGCCCGACCCGTTCCAGTCGGTGTCGCCGAGCGGCTTGCAGTGCCACTCGATGTCGATGCCGTACTTCTCGGTCAGGCGCTGCAGCAGGTATCGTGCGATCCAGACCTCGTCGGCGGCCTTCTTGGAGCCCTTGCCGAAGATCTGGAATTCCCACTGGCCCTTCGCAACTTCCGCGTTGATGCCCTCGTGGTTGATTCCGGCGGCCAGGCACAGGTCGAGGTGCTCCTCGACGATCTGGCGCGCGACGTCGCCGACGTTCTTGTAGCCGACGCCGGTGTAGTACGGGCCCTGCGGCGCCGGGTAGCCGCTGGCCGGGAAGCCGAGCGGGCGGCCGTCCTTGTAGAAGAAGTATTCCTGCTCGAAGCCGAACCAGGCGCCCTCGTCGTCGAGGATGGTCGCGCGGCTGTTCGACGGATGCGGGGTCTTGCCGTCCGGCATCATGACTTCGCACATGACCAGCGCGCCGTTGGTGCGGGCCGGGTCGGGATATACGGCGACGGGCTTCAGCACGCAGTCGGAGCTGCGGCCCTCGGCCTGCAGGGTGGACGAGCCGTCGAAGCCCCAGAGCGGCAGCTCTTCGAGCTTCGGAAACTCGCCGAATTCCTTGATCTGCGTCTTGCCGCGCAGGTTGGGGGTCGGGGTGTAGCCGTCGAGCCAGATGTACTCGAGCTTGTACTTCGTCATACCAGATCTCCAAAGGCTGAAGGCACTCGCGGACATCTCCGCGCCGCTTGCCCGAGCATCCAGCCCGGCCATCATCAGCTGACGGGCATCATGCACGCCGCGTGCCAAATTCGCGCCGACCGGCCAATGAAGACGCGTCACATCGACGGGGATCCGGCGGATCGATCCGCCGCCTTGGCCGTTCTATCCCGTGGCGCTTCAAGAAGTTCAGGAGCCTGAGGCACTTAGCCAAACCGCTTCGGAGACGAAGGCGCGCACCCTGCGAATGGCGGCGAAAAGGATGCGCTCGATCTGGCGCCAAACAGGCGTTATCGGCGTCTCACTTGCCGGTTCTCATCTGCCTCTTTGTAGTGCATATTGCGCAAGCGATATGCAGACCTATCTTCGCAGGACAGGCCGCAACGGTTCGAAGGACGAGCGACATGATGCGCGAAGCCGAGACGAGATCAGCCACCATCATCCCCTTTCCCGCAAAGCTGCGCGCCGCGGAGCGGCTGGCGCGCGCGGATCGGTTCTCCGTCTTGGAGCTGGAGGCTGCCGGGGTGTGCGAGGCGGCAAGCGGCGCCTGGTATCACGACGAGGCGATCCGCGACGAGGATCGCATCCACCACGCCTGAGACGGCCGGTCAGTCGCCGAAGATCGAAGCCCCGAGGCGCCGGGTGAGGGCTTCCAGCGCAATGCGGCCGAGATGCGAATTGCCGGAATCGTCGAGGCCCGGCGACCAGACGGCGATCGAGGCGGTGCCCGGTATGACGGCGAGGATGCCGCCGCCGACGCCGCTCTTGCCCGGCAGGCCGACCCGGTAGGCGAACTCGCCCGAGCCGTCGTAATGACCGCAGGTCAGCATGACGGCGTTGATGCGCCGCGCCCGCTGCGCCTGGATCACGCGATGCCCCGTCGCCGGGTTGATGCCGGAATGCGCCAGGAACCGGCCGGCCATGGCGAGCTGCCGACAGGACATGGCGATGGCGCAGTGGTGGAAGTAGACGCCGAGCGTGTTCTCCACCGGGTTCTCGATGATCCCGAAGGATTTCATGTAATTGGCGAGCGCGACGTTCCGAAAGCCCGTGCGCTTCTCGGAGGCCGCCACCGCCTTGTCGATCTTGATCGAGCCGTCGTCCGCCAGGAACTGCATGAAGCGCAGGATCTCGCCCAGGGCCTCGCGCGGCTGGTGCCCGGACAGGATCAGGTCGGTCACCGCGATCGCCCCGGCATTGATGAAGGGGTTGCGCGGAATGCCGCGCTCGCTTTCTAACTGGACGATCGAGTTGAAGGCGCTGCCCGACGGCTCGCGGCCGACGCGGTTCCACAGGCGGTCGCCAGCCATGCCGAGCGCCAGCGTCAGCGTGAAGACCTTCGAGATGCTCTGGATCGAGAAGGGCGTCTCCGCGTCGCCGCCGAGCGCGACCTCGCCGTCGCCGGTGATCACCGCCATGCCGAAGGCCGAGGCATCCGCCCGCGCGAGATCGGGGATGTAGTCGGCGACCTTGCCCCGATCGGGGCGGGCCTTCATCTCGGCCGCGATCTCCGACACGACGGCTTGGAGATCGGGAAGCGATCTGGCCATGACCCGACCTCCGAGGCTCGTTCTCAGCTGCGATAGATCGGGAAGGCCGCGCAGAGCGCCTTCACCTCGCGGCCGACTGCGTCGACGACCGCCGCGTCGTCCGGCGCACGCAGGATGCGCGCGATCCAGCCTGCGATCGTCGCGAACTCGGCCGGACCGAAACCGCGGGCCGTTCCGGCGTTCGACGATAGGCGAAGGCCGGACGGCGCTTCCGGCGGCCGGGTGTCGAAGGGGATCTGGTTCTTGTTCACGGCGAGGTGCGCCGTTTCCAGCGCCTTGGCGGCGACGTCGCCGGTGATGCCGAGTGGCGACAGGTCGACCAGCATCAGCCCGGTATCCGTGCCGCCCGAGACGAGGCGAAGCCCCGCCTCCGCCAGCGTCTCCGCCAGCACGCGGGCATTGGCGAGAACCGCCTCGTTGTAGGCGCGGAAGTCCGGTTCCAACGCTTCCCCGAGCGAGGCCGCCTTGCCGGCCACGATGTGCATCATCACCGAGCCCTGCACGCCCGGAAAGATGCCGTAGTTGATGCGGTCGGAGAGCGCGGGATCGTTCCACAGCACGAGGCCGCCACGTGCGCCGCGCAGCGACTTGTAGGTCGTGGTGGTGACGACGTCGGCATGCGGGAACGGATGCGGGTGGAGGCCGGTCGCGACGAGGCCGGCGAAGTGCGCCATGTCGACGAGAAAGAGCGCGCCGACCTCCTTGGCGACGGCACCGAGCGCCGCGAAGTCGATGGCGCGGGAATAGGCCGATCCGCCGGCGACGATCAGCTTGGGCCGATGACGGAGCGCGAGCGCCCTCACCTCCTCCGGCTCGATCCGCTCGGTTTCGCGCGACACGCCGTAGCGCATCATGTCGTAGTCGCGTCCCGTCAGCGTCGCGGGATGCCCGTGGCTGATGTGGCCTCCGGCCGCCGTGTCCATGGAAAGGATCGTGTCGCCGAGCTTCAGGAGGCCGAGAAACACGCCGGCATTGGCGTTGGAGCCGGAATGCGGCTGAACGTTCGCGAACGCTGCGCCGAACAGCCGCTTGGCTCGGTCGACGGCGAGCGCCTCGACGGCGTCGGCGAACTGCGCTCCGCCGTAGTAGCGCTTGTAGGGCAGCCCTTCGACGGTCTTGTTGGTGAGGACCGACCCTTGCGCTTCCAGGACGCGCCGTGAGACGAGGTTCTCCGAGGCGATGAGCTCGATGCCCTCGTCCTGCCGCCGCGCCTCGCCCGCGACGGCCGCCGCGAGCTCGGGATCTCCGGCCAGTCCTTCCGAAAAGTAGCGGATCAGGCGGTCGGTCATCGAACGTGAACCTTTTGGTGGCGCGATATGGATGACAATTCGTGCTGCATTGCGCGAATATCCGCGAGCGCGCCGCCTGGCAAGGACGCGCCGCGGCGAACCGCACCGAAAGCGCCGCGCCAGCGGGCTCGCGAGCCCGAAACGCGGTGCCGAGCTTGAAGAACATTTCGTGAAAGTGTACCTCTGAACCATGTCACGAAACGCATGCCTTTCCTCCCGCACCGCAGCGGAGCACCCCCTCGCATGACCGAGCGAAGCCTCTTCGACGGCTCGGCGGCCCGCGCCCAGGAGCCGGTCCCCACGCCCCGCCGCAAGCCGGCTCTGGAAGCGGCGAACGCGCCCTCCGCGCCCGCGACCACGTCCGACTACACGGCGGCCGACATCGAGGTCCTCGAGGGGCTCGAGCCGGTCCGTCGCCGGCCCGGCATGTATATCGGCGGCACCGACGAGAAGGCGCTGCACCACCTCTTCGCCGAGGTCATCGACAACTCGATGGACGAGGCAACGGCCGGCCATGCCAGCGTCATCGAGGTCTCGCTCGACGCCGATGGCTTCCTGTCGGTTACGGACAATGGTCGCGGCATCCCGGTCGACGCGCATCCGCGCTTCAAGAACAAGTCGGCGCTCGAAGTCATCATGACGACGCTCCACGCGGGCGGAAAGTTCGACTCCAAGGTCTACGAGACCTCGGGCGGTCTGCACGGCGTCGGCGTCTCGGTGGTCAACGCCCTGTCCGAGCGGCTCGAGGTCGAGGTCGCGCGCGGCAAGCGCCTGTATCGCCAAGCCTACGAGCGCGGCCACGCCGTGACGACGCTCCAGGACGTCGGCGAGGTGCACAATCGGCGCGGCACGCGCGTGCGCTTTCGACCCGATCCGCAGATCTTCGGCGACGCGTTGCGTTTCGATCCGGCGCGGCTCTTCGCCATGGCGCGCTCGAAGGCCTACCTCTTCGGCGGCGTCGAGATCCGATGGTCCTGCGACCCGTCGCTTCTCCACGGCGACAAGGTGCCGGCGAAGGCCAGCTTCCATTTTCCCGGTGGCCTGAAGGACTTCCTCGACGCCCAACTCGGCTCCGAGCAGCGGGTGACGGCGCAGATCTTCTCCGGGCGCACGCCGAAGGTCACCGGTCACGGCGCGGTGGAGTGGGCAGTCTGCTGGACGGCCGACGACGGGGCGATACGCTCCTATTGCAATACGATCCCGACGCCCGAAGGCGGCACGCACGAAGCGGGGCTTCGCGCCGTCCTCCTGCGCGGCCTCAAGAGCTTCGCCGAGGTCGCCGGCAACAAGCGCGCCGCGGTGGTCACCGCCGACGACGTGATGGTCACGGCGTCGGGCATGCTCTCGGTCTTCATCCGCGAGCCGGAATTCGTCGGCCAGACGAAGGACCGCCTCGCCACCGTCGAGGCGCAGCGCATCGTCGAGACGGCGATGCGCGACCAGTTCGACATCTGGCTGGCCTCCTCGCCGCAGGACGCCTCGCGCCTGATCGACTGGGTGGTCGAGCGCGCGGACGAGCGCCTGCGCCGCCGTGCCGAGAAGGAAGTCAGCCGGAAGAGCGCGACGAGGAAGCTTCGCCTTCCGGGCAAGCTCGCCGACTGCTCGCAGAACGGGGCGGCGGGTGCCGAGCTGTTCATCGTCGAAGGTGATTCGGCCGGCGGCTCGGCCAAGCAGGCGCGCGACCGCGCGCGCCAGGCCGTCCTGCCGCTGCGCGGCAAGATCCTCAACGTCGCGAGCGCGGGCCGCGAGAAGCTCGGCGCCAACCAGCAGCTCGCCGACCTCACCCAGGCGCTCGGCTGCGGCACGCGCGCCAAGTACCGCGAGGCGGACCTTCGCTACGAACGCGTCGTCATCATGACGGACGCGGACGTCGACGGCGCCCACATCGCCTCGCTGCTGATCACCTTCTTCTACCAGGAGATGCCGGATCTCATCCGCGAGGGTCACCTCTTCCTCGCCGTGCCGCCGCTCTACAAGCTCGCGCAGGGCGGCAAGACCGTCTATGCCCGTGACGACCGGGATAGGGAGCGCCTGATCGCCAAGGAGTTCAAGGGTAAGGGCAAGGTCGAGATCAGCCGCTTCAAAGGTCTCGGTGAGATGCTGCCCTCGCAGCTCAAGGAAACCACGATGGATCCGCGCAAGCGGACTCTCCTCAAGGTCGAGATCGACGAGGCACCCGAAAGCGGAACCGCCGGCATCGTGGAAGCCTTGATGGGAAACAAGGCGGAGGCTCGCTTCCGCTTCATCCAGGAGCGCGCGGTGTTCGCGGAAGCGGACGACCTCGATATCTGAACCGGCGCGCCGGCAACGAGACGATCAGCTGGAGAACAGGGGATGATCAAGGCCACGTCGATCCGCATGGGAGCCGCGGCCGTCGCCGCCACGATCCTCGCGACGGCAGCGATGGCGCAGGAAATCGCTCCGGACAGCGCGCCCGTCGCGCCGGTCGCTCCCGCGCCTGTGCAGGCCGCGCCCGACAGCGGCCCGCCCCCGGCCGACGCGCCGGCCGCGCAGTCGCCGTCCGAAATGCCGGTCGACGAAGGCACGGTGAACGACCTGTCGCCGGGCGCTGCCACGGGCGGCTCCGCCCCCTCGCCCGCGGCGCCGACGCCGCCGGCTGCCGCACCGGCTCCTGAGCCCGCCACGCCGTCCAACGAGGCCGCGGCGCCGTCGGACGCCGCGGGCGAGCTCGCCTCGAAGGTCGCCGCCTTCGACCCTTATGTCGAGGACGTCCAGGTCGTCGGTCCTTGGACCGAGGGCGACAAGGCAGGTGTCTGGCGCACGGTGATGGTGCGCGAAGCGGACGATCCCGAGGCCTACCGGTTCTTCGTCCAGTCCGTCACCGACGATGGCGGAAAGCTCGTCGTCCGCGACACGACGGAGATCACCGAACTCGCCGATATCGAGGGCGGCATCGTCGGCTATCGCGCCGACGAGGATGGCGAGGACACGAGCGACGGCTTGACCCTGTTCTTCGACATCGTGCCGTCGGACGGCGAAATTTCGGAGACCTACGAGCTGCACTTCTTCGGCGCCGGCAAGCCCTATCAGTTCGGGCCGGCCTCCAACTGACGCCCGACGGAGCGGGGGCGCCGCGTTCCCCGCTCCGTCACTCCGCTCAGTCCTCGGCGAGAAAGGCCTCGATCTCGCGCGTCGCCGCTTCCGGCTCCTCGATCGTGACGAGGTGGCCCGCGTTCGGAATCGTCGCGAGGCGGGCGTCGGGCAAGCCGTCCGCGATCTCCCGCGCGAGGGCGACGGGCGTCAGGACGTCCGCCTCGCCCACGATCACGAGCGTTCGCGTGGGGATCTGCGAAAGGATCGCTCGGCTGTCGATTCGGCCGATGATGGCCTCCTGCTGCAGGAGAAAAGCTTCGACGCCGATCTCTTCCGCCATGCCGTCGACCAGAGCGCGAAGTCTCTCGTCCGCTTGATGATGAGAGGCAAGGAGGCGTTCGAGCAGAACCTGCGTCACCGCGGCCATTCCGGAGCGTTGCGCGAGTTCCACGAGGCGTCGCCGATTGGCCGTTTGTTCTTCCGTGTCGGGCCGGGCCGAGGTATCCATCAGGATCAGCTTTTCCAGCCGGTCGAGCGCCTTGCGGGCGACGCTCAGGGCGACGTAGCCGCCCATGGAGAGGCCGCCCAACGCGAAGCGCGGCGGCGCCGACGCGAGCAGGCGATCGGCCATCGCGTCGATCGTCGTGTCCGACAACGTGTCGGCGATCCTCACGTCGTAGCGTCCGTTCAGCGCGTCGACCTGGGGGGCGAAGAGTTCGCCCGTGCAGAGGAGGCCGGGTACGAAGATCAGCGTGCCGCTCTTCATAGAAAATTCCCCTTCAACATGTGTGTGTGGCCTCCCATATATTTGCGAGAGGTTGACTTCGAACAGGCTTCGCCTTATCGCCGCTCTCGAGCGCGCAAGCGATGGCGGTCGGCCTCGAACTCGTTCCGAAGAGATAGCTCCGTTTTGACGAAATTCTCCGAACTCGGCCTCAGCGCCAAGGTTCTCTCGGCCGTAGAGGCCGCCGGCTATTCCGAGCCCACGCCGATCCAAGCGGAGGCCATCCCGCACGCTCTTCAGCGTCGCGACGTTCTCGGCATCGCGCAGACCGGCACAGGCAAGACTGCCTCCTTCGTCCTGCCGATGATCACGCTTCTGGAGCAAGGGCGCGCCCGCGCCCGTATGCCCCGCACGCTGATCGTCGAGCCCACCCGCGAGCTCGCCGCGCAGGTCGAGGAATCCTTCAACAAGTACGGCAAGAATCACAAGCTCAACGTCGCCCTGCTGATCGGCGGCGTGTCCTTCGAGGACCAGGAGCGCAAGCTCGATCGCGGCGTCGACGTCTTGATCGCGACGCCCGGCCGCCTTCTCGACCATTTCGAGCGGGGCAAGCTGCTTCTCACCGGCGTCGACATCCTGGTGATCGACGAAGCCGATCGCATGCTCGACATGGGCTTCATCCCGGACATCGAGCGCATCTGCAAGCTCCTGCCCTTCACGCGCCAGACGCTGTTCTTCTCCGCGACCATGCCGCCGGAGATCACCCGTCTCACCGAGCAGTTCCTGCAGAACCCGGTTCGCGTCGAGGTCGCCAAGCAGGCCTCCACCGCGGCCACGGTCGAACAGAAGCTCGTGGCCACTGGGGGTAAGGACTTCGAGAAGCGCGATACGCTGCGCAAGGTCATCCGCGAGCAGGGCGACGATCTCACCAACGCGATCATCTTCTGCAATCGTAAGCGGGACGTCTCGACCCTCTTCCGCTCGCTGGAGAAGCATGGCTTCTCCGTCGGCGCGCTGCACGGCGACATGGACCAGCGCGCGCGCATGATGACGCTGCAGGCCTTCCGCGACAACAAGCTGACGCTGCTCGTCGCCTCCGACGTCGCGGCCCGTGGCCTCGACATCCCGATGGTCAGCCACGTCTTCAATTTCGACGTGCCCATCCACGCGGAGGATTACGTCCACCGCATCGGCCGTACCGGCCGCGCCGGCCGCTCGGGCAAGTCCTTCACCCTCGTCACGAAGGGCGACTCGAAGCCCCTCGACGCGATCGTCAAGCTCATCGGCCGCGACATCGAGTGGAAGGACGGCGACATCACCACGATCGTTGAGAGCGAGGGCGAGGAGGCTCCGCGCGGTCGCGGCGCTCGTCGCGGGGCAGCTGACCGAAGCGAGCGTGGCGAACGAGGCGAGCGCCGCCGTGGCGGGCGCGGGTCCGATCGCTCGATTCGCAGTCGGCGCGGCGAGAGCGACGATCGCGCGACCGAGGAGGTCGTGGAGATCGAGGCCGAGATCGACGATCTCGTGCCGGCGATCGCCGCCCGCACGCCCGAAGCGGACGAGGACATCACGCCCGTCGCAGTCACGCGTCCGCCCGCCCGTCAGCCGCGCAACGAGGCCCGCCGTCCGGCGCCCCCGCCGCGCGGACGCCCCGGCAACGGTCCGGACAATCGCCACCGCCGCGATGACCTCGGCCCCTCGCCGGTCGGCTTCGGTGACGACATTCCGGCCTTTATGCTGATTGCCACCGGGGCGTGACGCCCCGGCTCATCGGTGTCGGATGCGGTCTCATCCTTCGACGAGGCCGCGACGTGCTGCTCGTCCGTCGCCGTAAGCCTGCCGAGGCGGGACATTGGAGTCTCG
The DNA here is from genome assembly GCF_009765365.1 of Antarcticirhabdus aurantiaca. Lineage (GTDB taxonomy): Bacteria > Pseudomonadota > Alphaproteobacteria > Rhizobiales > Rhizobiaceae > Antarcticirhabdus > Antarcticirhabdus aurantiaca. The sequence goes on along the minus strand of NZ_VTOM01000022.1, from coordinate 89,279 downwards.
TCGGCGGCAAGATCGACTTCATGGAAGACGCGCAGAGCGCGGTCTCGCGCGAATGCCGCGAGGAAGTTGGCGTCGAGCCGCACGGGCTCCGCCTCCTCAGCGTCAGCGAGCAGCGGCTCGCGGCCGAGGACCAGCACTGGATCAGCCTCATCTACCTGGCGGAGAGTTTCAGCGGCGAGCCCGCTCTGCTGGAGCCGGAAAAGCACGCCGAGCTCGGCTGGTTCGACCCGGCTTCAGCCCCGGCACCGCTCGCGCTCGGGGCCGCACACGGTCTCGACATGCTCCGCGCTTTTCCCGGCGCCTGAGCCGCGAGGCGGATCGTTACTCGGCAGCTGCGGGCTTGCCGTCTCCCTGGGCATCATCCGTTTCGTAGGGCTTGCGCGCCCCGATCGACTGGAGATAGGCGACCAGGGCCTCAGGCTCGTCGGTCTGGACGATCGTCGCCCCCGCCGTCACCCAGAAGCCCCAGCCTTCGTGCGTCGCGCCCGGACCCACCGCCAGCGGATCGCCGCGGCCGCCCGCGAGATTGGCGTCGGCGCCCTGGAACAGCGTGTTGATCCAGATGTGCGTGTCGTTGGCGACGGCGAGCCCCTTCGCATCCAGGCTGAAGTTGATGCCGCCGTCGGCGGTCAGGGGCGTGCCGGCCTTCCAGCGGTTCAGCACCTCCACGGCCTCCGGACGGAAGGCGTCGTAGGTCGCGCGGACGCCATCGACGTCCTTCACGTCGCGGTCGTCGATGATCGGCATGAAGATCGCCTCCGACGGGATGCGGGCGAGCGTCGCGCGCGCCGCTTCGATCTCCTCCGGCTTGCCTGTCCGCGCCTTGGTGACGATCTGGCGGTCGACGCCCATGTCGTGGGCCACGCGGATCACCTCGGCCAATTCCTCGACGCCGAGCTTGATGTCGACGTTCATGAGGATGCGTCCGCGAATGGCGTCGTAAGCTTCCTCCAGCGTCGGCACGGTCTCCGCGGTGGTCTCGCCCGTACCTTCGACGACAAGGCGGCACTCGCGCACTTCATCGAAGGTCTTCTCGGCGACGGCACCCCCGCAGGTGGTGGTCCGCTCCAGCGTCTTGTCGTGCAGGATCACGAAGCGGCCGTCGGAGGTCTTCTGGACGTCGAGCTCCACCATCTCGACGCCGAGGCGCACGGAGCGCTCGATGGACGCGATCGAGTTCTCGGCCTCGACGATCTCGCCGTCCTTCCACCAGCTGCCGCGATGAGCGACGACCATGACGTGGTCGCGGTGCTGATTGGCGTTGCGCAGGCGGTCGAGGATCTCGTCGACCCGGCTCTCCTGGCTCAATGCGGGCGCGGTCATCGCGGACAGGGCGGCAAGAACGAGAAGCGAGGTTTTCATGAGCGGATCTCCGGCGGTTTCGCGATGATCCATCCTTAGGTTGCCGGCATAACGCCCTTGTGACGGCGCGCGCCGGACTTGGCGGACGCGGCCCGTATCGACGCCTCGACGGCAAGCCGCGCCCATTCCGCCATGACGTCGGGATCGTCGAGGGCCTCGTCGGGCAGCGCGTGATAGGGCATGGCGACCGGCGACCGGCCCTCGCGCGCATAGGTCCAGCGCCGCGATCCCGCGTCTTCGAAGCGCGCGGCGGTCTCCGCGTCCGTCTTCAGGAAGAGTTCGCCGTCCAGCACGACGGCAATGATGCGGCCGTCGCTGTAGATGCCTTTGCCGCCGAACATGCGGCGGATGGAGACTGCGTCGAGCGACGCGAACAGCTCCTCGAGCGTCGCGTCGTCCATCGGGTGTCAGGCCGCCGAGCGGGCCGCAGCGATGGCCTCGAGGTCGGCGGGCTTCAACTCGACCGATTCGCCGCAGCCGCAGGCTGAGGTCTGGTTCGGATTGCTGAAGGTGAAGCCCGAGCGCAGCACGGTCTGCTCGTAGCCCATCTGCGTGCCGAGCAGGAACAGGACGGCCTCGGGCGCGACGAAGACGCGGGCACCTTCGTGCTCCACCACGTCCTCGTTGGGGCGCGGCGCGGTCGCGGCCTCGACGGTGTATTCCATGCCGGCGCAGCCGCCCTTCTTCACGCCGACGCGCACCCCGATCACGTCGCCGCCCTTGGCGGCGACGATGTCGCGCACGCGGTCGGCCGCGGCATCGGTCATGCTCATCACGGCAAAGCGGCCCATGGCTGCACTCCTTCTCGGCGCCCGTCTGGCGCCGTCATTCCCAAGCCCGAAAATGGCCATTCTCGCCCCGCGGCGCAAGCCGCACGGCGGTGAACGGCAAGGTCAGAACCAGCCGACGGCGACCTGGGCTTCCTCGCTCATGCGCTCGGGCGTCCAGGGCGGATCGAAGACCAGCTCGACGTGGACCTCCTGCACGCCGGCGACGGAGCCGACGGCGTTCTCGACCCAACCCGGCATCTCGCCGGCGACGGGGCAGCCCGGAGCGGTCAGCGTCATCTCGATGTCGACCTTGCGGTCGTCGTCGATATCGATCTTGTAGATGAGGCCGAGCTCGTAGATGTCGGCCGGAATCTCGGGATCGTAGACCGTCTTCAGCGCGCCGATGATGTCGCTGGTGAGCTGCGACAGCTCCTCGGCGGGAATCGCCGACTCCTTCGCCGCGCTCCCGCTCGCCATGGCGATGTTGGCGCTCGCGCTGTCGTCGGCGGCCGGCTTCTCGTTGGCAGCGTCGTCCATCGTGTCGTTCCGTTCCAGATGCCGCTTCCCGCTCGTCAGGCGAAGAAGCGCCGCGCCTTTTCCAGCGCCTCGGCGAGGCGATCGACCTCGGCCAGCGTGTTGTACATACCGAAGGACGCCCGGCAGGTCGACGTCGCGCCGAAGCGCTTCAGCAGCGGCTGGGCACAATGCGTGCCCGCCCGCACCGCCACGCCCTCGCGGTCGATCACCATCGACACGTCGTGGGCGTGAATGCCTTCGAGATCGAAGGAGACGATCGCGCCCTTGCCCGGCGCCCGGCCGTAGATACGGAGCGAGTTGATCGCCCCGAGCCGCTCGTGCGCGTAGGCTCCGACCTTCTCCTCGTGCGCGGCGATCGCCTCGCGGCCGATGCGGCCCATGTAGTCGAGCGAGGCCGCTAGGCCGATCGCCTGGACGATCGGCGGCGTGCCGGCCTCGAAGCGGTGCGGCGGCGCGTTGTAGGTGACGATGTCCTCCGTCACCTCGACGATCATCTCGCCGCCGCCGTTGAAGGGGCGCATGCGCTCCAGCATGTCGCGCCGGCCGTAGAGCACGCCGATGCCCGAGGGTCCGTAGGTCTTGTGGCCGGTGAAGACGTAGAAGTCGCAGCCGAGATCCTGCACGTCGACCGGCAGATGGACGGCGCCCTGGCTGCCGTCGACGAGGACGGGGATGCCGCGGGCATGCGCCATCTCGACCACGGCCTTCACCGGCGTCACCGTGCCCAGCACGTTCGACATGTGCGTCATGGCGACGAGCTTGGTCCGCGGCGTGATCGCCCGCTCGAAGGCCTCGGCCGAGATCGAGCCGTCGTCCTCGACGGGCACGAAGACGAGCTTGGCGCCCTGCCGCTCGCGGATGAAGTGCCAGGGCACGATGTTGGAGTGGTGCTCCATGATCGTGAGGACGATCTCGTCGCCCTCCCCGATCTCCGGCATGCCGTAGCCGTAGGCGACGAGGTTGATCGCCTCGGTCGCCGAGCGGGTGAACACGATCTCCTCGGCGCTGGCCGCGTTCAGGAAGGCGCGCACGGTCTCGCGCGCGGCTTCGAACTCCTCCGTCGCCTTGTTCGACAGGAAGTGAAGGCCGCGATGAACGTTGGCGTATTCGTGGCTGTAGGCCTTCGTGATCGCGTCGAGCATCGCCTGCGGCTTCTGGGCCGAGGCGCCGCTGTCGAGGTAGACGAGCGGCTTGCCGTAGACCTCGCGCGACAGGATCGGGAAGTCGCGGCGCACGGCCTCGACGTCGTAGGCGAGGTCCGATCCGGCAGCCGCGAGGACGGGGGCGTTCATGCGCTCAACTCCAGCCAGGCGTCGATCCGCGCTTCCAGCGCTTCGACGGCCGCCTCGTGCTCCAGCTCCTCGACGACCTCGGCGACGAAGGCCTTCACGAGCAGCGCGCGCGCCGATGCCTCGGGAATGCCGCGGCTCATGAGGTAGAAGAGGTGGTCCTCGTTGATCTCGCCGGCCGTCGCGCCGTGGCCGCACTGGACGTCGTCGGCGAAGATCTCCAGCTCGGGCTTGGCCAGGAACTCGCCCTCGTCGGAGAGAAGCAGCGAGTTGCAGGCCATCTTCGCGTCGGTCTTCTGGGCGCCGGGCGCGACCTTGATCATGCCCTGGAAGACACCCGTGCCGCCGGTGACGACGTTGCGGAACACTTCCGTCGCCGTGGTGTGCGGAACGGCGTGGACCAGCGTGGTCGTGACGTCGACGTGCTGCTTGTCGCGCAGGAGGTTGACGCCGCGGATGGCGATGTCGGCACCCTCGCCCACCGTCACCGAATGCACCTCGTAGCGCACCAAGGCGCCGCCGGCGTTCAGGACGAAGAGCTTGAAGCGGGCGTCGGCGCCGATGCGCACGTTGAGCTGGCCGAGATGCGTGTCGCCGGCCGACTTCGTCTGGTCGACGATCCACAGCACCTCGGCGCCGTCGCCGATGTCGAGGTTCGACACGCCCGTCGAGAACGGCGCGCCGCCGGCATTGGCGGACAGGCGCTCGACGATGACGGCCTTGGCGCCCGCCGCGACGTCGCAGATGGCGAAGCCATGCGCGCCGGCCGCCGCGCCTTGCGCCCGCAGCTCGATCGGCGGCAGCTCGGTGCCGGCTTCGACGGAAACGCGCACGGCGGTCGCGCCGAAGGCGGCGTTGAGGAGGCGCACCGTGTCGACCGGGCGGTCGAGGTGGTTCGGCGAGGTCCGCCAGTCGGCGCTGTCGCCGGTGTGCGCGAGGCTCAGCCCGTCACGGTCGGCGCCGGACGGCGCGGTGCCGGCGCCGAGCTCGACGACGAGGCTGCCGGCGAGCAGCGGCGCGAGGACGTCGTCGGCCTGTCCGGCCTCGACGGCACCGCTCGTCGCGCGCGCGATGAGCTGGCGCAGGTCGGTGTAGTGCCAAGCTTCGACGCGGCGGTTGGGCAGGCCCTCGCGATGCAGCGCATCGAGGGCCGCCTGCGCGTGGACCGCGGCGGGCGCGGCCGGCGCCAGCGCGAACAGCGCGGACTCGGCAGGAGTTCTGGGGCGGAGCTGGTGAACCGTCATGGCGTTCAGGCCGCCTCGCCGATGATCTGGGCGTAGCCCTCGTTCTCGAGGGTCAGCGCCAGCGACTTGTCGCCCGAGCGGATGATGCGGCCCTTGTAGAGGACGTGCACCGTGTCCGGCACGATGTGGTCGAGCAGGCGCTGGTAGTGGGTGATGACGAGGAAGGCGCGGTCCGGCCCGCGCAGCGCGTTGACGCCGTCGGAGACGATCTTCAGCGCGTCGATGTCGAGGCCGGAGTCGGTCTCGTCCATGACGCAGAGCGACGGCTGGAGCAGCGCCATCTGGAGGATCTCGGCGCGCTTCTTCTCGCCGCCGGAAAAGCCGACGTTGAGCGGACGCTTGAGCATGTCCATGTCGATCTTGAGATCGGCGGCGGAGGTCTTCACGCGACGCAGAAAGTCCGGGGTCGTCAGCTCGCTTTCGCCGCGCGCCTTGCGTTGGGCGTTCACGGCCGTCTTGAGGAAGGTCATGGTGGCGACGCCGGGGATCTCCAGCGGGTACTGGAAGGCCAGGAACACGCCCGAGGCCGCGCGCTCGGCCGGGTCCATCTCCAGGATCGACTCGCCGTTGAAGAGGATATCGCCCTGGGTCACCTCGTAGTCCTCGCGGCCGGCGAGGATGTAGGACAGGGTCGACTTGCCGGAGCCGTTCGGCCCCATGATCGCGGCCACCTCGCCGGCCTCGACCTTGAGGTCGATGCCGCGCAGGATCTCGGTGCCGGTCTCGGCGACGCGCGCGTGAAGGTTCTTGATTTCCAACATGATGGTTCTTTGGCGCTGTGTTGCGAGGGGAGCCGGCGTCCCGCCGGCTCCGCGATCAGGATGGGCGGCGGCCGGTCAGCCGACCGAGCCTTCGAGGCTGACGCCGATGAGCTTCTGCGCCTCGACGGCGAACTCCATCGGCAGCTGCTGAATGACGTCCTTGACGAAGCCGTTGACGATCAGCGCCACGGCCTCCTCCTCCGGGATGCCGCGCTGCATGCAGTAGAACAGCTGGTCCTCGGAGATCTTGGAGGTGGTCGCCTCGTGCTCGAACTGCGCCGTGGCGTTGCGCGCCTCGATGTAGGGCACGGTGTGGGCGCCGCACTCCTCGCCGATCAGCAGCGAGTCGCACTGCGTGAAGTTGCGGGCGTTGGCGGCGCGGCGGTTGGCCGTCACTTGGCCGCGATAGGTGTTGCTCGACCGGCCGGCCGAAATGCCTTTGGAGATGATGCGGCTCGACGTGTTCTTGCCGAGGTGGATCATCTTGGTGCCCGAATCGACCTGCTGGCGCCCGTTCGACACGGCGATCGAGTAGAACTCGCCGCGCGAGCCGTCGCCGCGCAGGATGCAGGACGGGTATTTCCAGGTGATCGCCGAGCCGGTCTCAACCTGCGTCCAGGAGATGCGCGAGTTCGCGCCGCGGCAATCGCCGCGCTTGGTGACGAAGTTGTAGATGCCGCCCTTGCCGTCCTTGTCACCGGGGTACCAGTTCTGGACGGTGGAGTACTTGATCTCGGCATCGTCCAGCGCGACGAGCTCGACCACGGCCGCGTGCAGCTGGTTCTCGTCGCGCTGCGGCGCCGTGCAGCCTTCGAGGTACGAGACGTAGGAGCCCTTGTCGGCGATGATCAGCGTGCGCTCGAACTGGCCGGTGTTGCGCTCGTTGATGCGGAAATAGGTCGACAGCTCCATCGGGCAGCGCACGCCCGGCGGGATGTAGACGAAGGAGCCGTCGGTGAAGACGGCCGAGTTCATCGTGGCGAAGAAGTTGTCGGACACGGGCACGACCGTGCCGAGGTACTGGCGCACCAGGTCCGGATATTCGCGGATCGCCTCGGAGATCGGCATGAAGATCACGCCGGCCTTCTGCAGCTCCTTCTTGAAGGTGGTCGCGACGGAGACCGAGTCGAACACCGCGTCGACCGCGACGCGACGGCCGTAGGAGCCTTCCGAAGGCGGCACGCTGGAATCATCCTCCGAGCCGAACTCGGACGGCTCGTCGGCCCGGCGCACGCCGGCGAGGATCTCCTGCTCCTTCAGCGGGATGCCGAGCTTCTCGTAGGTGCGTAGGATCTCGGGGTCGACCTCGTCCAGCGACTTCGGGCCCGACATGGATTTAGGCGCGGCGTAGTAGTGGATGTCCTGGAAGTCGATGGCGGGATAGTCGAGGCGCGCCCAGTCCGGGCTCTCCATCGTCTTCCAGCGCTCGAAGGCCTGAAGACGCCATTCGAGCATCCATTCCGGCTCGTTCTTCTTGGCCGAGATGAGGCGGATCGTGTCCTCGTTCAGGCCCTTGGGGGCCACGTCCATCTCGATCAGCGTCTCGAAGCCGTACTTGTACTGATCGACGTCGATGCGGGCGACCGTATCGATGGTTTCCTGGACAGCGGGCATGGGCGTCTCCTCGGGGCCGAGCCTTGAGCCCGGCGGCAGTCTTCGATGCGTTTCGTGCGGCGCCACCCCTATTTAGGCGCCGCCAACTCAAGTTTTTAGGCCTGCGAACGGCCCCTTCGGGCATTCGTTCAGGCGGCCGCGCGCGCTCCGCTTCCGGCGAGAGCGGCGTAGCGCGAAAGGAAGGCGTCGAGGTCGTCCTGGCGCGTCGCGCGGCCGATGCTGATCCGCAGCGCGCCGATCGCTGGATCGACGTCAAGCCCGGCCTCGGCCATCGCCGCCAGCGCCTCGCTGCGCGATACCTTGCCGGACGAGCAGGCCGAACCGCTGGACACCGCGAAGCCCGCGAGGTCAAGCGCGATCTGCGCGGTGTCCGACTTGATGGCGGGATGGTGAAGGAAGCTGGTGTTCGGCAGCCGCTCGCGCGCGTCGACGCCGATCACCCGGGTGCCGGGAACACTTGCCGCCAAAGACGACTCGAAGTCGTCCCGCAGGGACCGCTGCCGCGCGATCTCCGCGGCGGCGCCGGCCGCCACGCGCGCGGCGGCGCCGAGGCTCGCGATCAGCGCCACCGGTTCCGTCCCGCCGCGCCGGCCCTTCTGCTGGCCGCCGCCGCGAACGAGCGGCACCGGGCGGGTCGATTCGTCGCGCAGCACGATCGCGCCGACGCCCTGCGCCGCGCCGAGCTTGTGCCCGGACAGGATCAGCGCGTCCGCGCCGAACGAATTGAGGCGGCAATCGATTCGCCCGACCGCCTGGGCGGCATCGAGCACGAACAGCGCGCGCCGCCCGGCGAGGCGCGATGTGATCTCCGCCGCCGGCTGCACCACGCCGGTCTCCCCGTTGGCGAGGCCGACCGCAACGAGGCCATATTCGTCTGCGCCGAGCGAATCGAGCCAGACGTCGAGCGCCGCGAGATCGACCACACCGTCTGCCCCGACCGGCAGCACGCTCACCCGCGCCGGATCGAACCGCCCGCCGAGCCGCGTCGCCGGATGGTCGCCCGCCAAAACCGCGAGCCGCGATACGCTCGCGGTTTCGCCGCCGACGAGCCACTCGGCCCCGAGGCAGGTCGCGGCCGCTTCCGTCGCGCCGCTCGCGAAGACGACGCACTCGGCAGCAACCCCCGCCAGCGCTCCGACGGCGTCCCGTGCATCCTCGACCAGGCGCCGCGCCGAGCGACCCTCGCGATGGACGGAGGACGGGTTGGCCGACAGGTCGAGCGCGCGCAGCAGCGCCTCGCGCGCTTCGGGCAGAAGCGGCGCGGTGGCGTTGTGGTCGAGATAGATGCGGCCGTGCGACCCTGTCATGGCGCGGAAGGCATCCCTTCGAAAACGTGTCCGATCCCGTATTTTCTTGAATCGGCAGGCCCGGGGCGACTACATAGCGGTCGCGCCGAGCCTTTCAGTTTTGAATCATTCTAAACAAGAAACTAGAAGCGGCCCTGCCGCCCGTCAAGCGCGGCGGATCGCCGACGCCTTATAGGACACGTCCATGCCCGAAGTCATCTTCAACGGCCCCGCGGGCCGCCTCGAAGGCCGCTACCAGGCCGGGAAGGAGAAGAACGCGCCCATCGCGATCGTTCTGCACCCGCACCCGCGCTTCGGCGGCACGATGAACAACCAGATCGTCTATAAGCTGTTCTACATGTTCGTGGAACGCGGCTTCACGACGCTGCGCTTCAATTTCCGCGGCATCGGCCGCAGCCAGGGCGAGTTCGACCACGGCTCGGGCGAACTGTCCGACGCGGCGTCCGCGCTCGACTGGGTGCAGAGCATCCACCCCGATTCGAAGCAGTGCTGGGTGGCCGGCTACTCCTTCGGCTCCTGGATCGGCATGCAGCTCCTGATGCGCCGTCCCGAGATCGAGGGCTTCTTCTCGATCGCCCCGCAGCCGAACTCCTACGACTTCTCCTTCCTCGCTCCCTGCCCCTCCTCCGGCCTCATCATCCACGGCGACAAGGACCGGGTGGCGCCGCCGAAGGACGTCCAGACGCTGGTCGACAAGCTGAAGACGCAGAAGGGCATCCTGATCACCCAGAAGACGCTCGAGGGCGCCAACCACTTCTTCAACGACCACACCGACGAGCTGATCGGCGAGTGCGCCGACTATCTCGACCGTCGCCTCGCGGGCGAACTGTCCGACCCGCGCCCCAAGCGCCTGAAGTGATTCCGGCGGCCCTCGCGACAGGCGGGGGCCGAGCTGCCCCTCCCGATCGAGCCCACCCGACATGAGCCGCTACAAGTCCGATTTCCTGCGCGTCCTCGACGAGCGCGGATTCATCCACCAGATCTCCGACCCGGACGGGCTCGACGCCCTCGCCCTGAAGGGGCCGATCAGCGGCTATGTCGGCTACGACGCCACGGCGACGTCGATCCACATCGGCAACCTCATCTCCGTCACCATGCTCTACTGGCTCCAGGAAACGGGCCACAAGGCGATCAGCCTCATGGGCGGCGGCACCTCGATGGTGGGCGACCCGTCCTTCCGCGACGACCAGCGCAAGCTGCTGACGCCCGAGCAGATCGACACCAACATCGCCGGCATCAAGCGCGTCTTCGGCAACATCCTGAACTACGGGGGCTCCAACCCGGCCCTCATGGTCAACAATGCCGACTGGCTGCTGGAGCTGAAATACGTCGAGTTCCTGCGCGACGTCGGCCGGCACTTCTCGGTCAATCGCATGCTGAGCTTCGACTCGGTGAAGCTCAGGCTCGACCGCGAGCAGTCGCTGAGCTTTCTCGAATTCAACTACATGATCATGCAGGGCTACGACTTCACCGAGCTCAACCGGCGCTACGGTACGGTCCTGCAGATGGGCGGCTCCGACCAGTGGGGCAACATCATCAACGGCGTCGACCTCAGCCACCGCATGGGCGGCTCGCAGCTCTACGCGCTGACGACGCCGCTCCTGACGAAGTCGAGCGGCGAGAAGATGGGCAAGTCCGCCTCCGGCGCCGTCTGGCTGAACGGCGACCTCTTCAGCCCTTACGATTTCTGGCAGTACTTCCGGAACACCGAGGACGCCGACGTCGGCCGCTTCCTGAAGATCTTCACCCGATTGCCGCTCGACAAGATCGCCCGTCTCGCGGCTCTCGGCGGCTCGGAGATCAACGAGGCGAAGAAGGTGCTGGCGACCGAAGCGACGGCGGTCGTCCACGGCCGCGCGGCGGCCGACGCGGCGGCCGAGACGGCGCGCCAGACCTTCGAGGAAGGCGCGCTCGCGCAGTCGCTGCCGACGGTCGAGGTGCCCGCCTCCGACTTCGGAAACGGCATGGGACTTCTCGGTCTCCTCGTCGCTGCGGGCCTGGCCTCCTCCAACGGCGAGGCGCGCCGCCACGTCCAGGGGGGCGCGGTGCGCGTCAACGACGAGCCGGTTTCGGACGAGCGGCTCTCGATCGGTCCGGCGCTCTTGCGCGAGGGCGTCGTCAAGCTCTCGGTCGGCCGCAAGAAGCACGTCCTGGTGCGCCCCGCCTGAGGCGGGGCAGCCTTCAATAGGCGAAGATGCGCCGGAAGATGCCCGGCGCGATCAGCGAGACCGGGTTCACCGTCAGCGTCGGCTCGTCCAGCGAGCCGGCAAGGCGGTAGGTGATGCCGATGAGGCCGCCTTCGTTGCCGTTGCCCAGGATGCCGCCGACGAGCGGCAGCGCGCCGAAGACGCGGTTGACGCTGTAGGCCGGCATGAACGAGCCCGCGATATCGACGACGCTCGCCTTGGTGTCGACCACGCCCTCGAAGCTCGAACCGAAGACTTCGCCGCGAATGACGCCGTCGCTGAGCCGCACCCGGCCGCCCTGGTAGGCGACGTTTCCTTCCGCCAGATCGAACAGCGCGCGCGACACGGGCCCGACGACGTCCCGCAGCGAGCGTCCGTCCTGCGCGACGGGCGTTCCGACGAGGCTGGCGAGCCGCGGCTCGTCGACGAGCGCGAAGTTGCGCAGGCGCCAGCCGCCGGAGAAGCCGTTCTCGATCGAGCCGCTGAGCTGCGCGGCGAGGCTTCCGCCTTCCATCCGGTCGTAGAGGCCGAGGAAGCGCAGCACGGCGCCGGCGTCGCCAGCCTGGATGTTGACGCCGCTCGCGCTCCCCTGCGGCGTCAGCTGCGCGGCGACCGGCTGGCCGTTCTCGGCGATCGCGTCGAGGCGCGCCGCGACGATCCGCTCGCCGGCGCGCGACAAGTTCAAGACCACGTCTCGCAGACGCGATCCGCCGAAGCCGCGGGCCTCGTCGATGGTGAGGGACAGATCGAGCGCGGTCTTCGTGCTCGCACCACCCTCGCCGCCACCGGCGCCCGGGCGCAGGATACGCGCGAGCGCCGGGCGCAGGTCGAGGCGCGAACCGCCGACCTGCACGGCATAGCCGTTCCGGGCGCGCTGGACGACGAGACTCGCATCGTCTCCTTCGTTGAGGAACAAGCGCTCGAGCCGCAGGGCACGAAGCCCGTCGGCGTCGATGCGCGCCGAGCCGCGGCCGCCGAAGCCTTGTCCTTCCAGCTTCAGCTCGTCGAGAAGCGTGCCTTTTTCGCCTTCCTCGCGGATGTCGAAGGCGACCTTGGCCGCGACGCCCTCGCCCTTGCTCCAGCCGATCCAGGGCAGGCCGATCCGCGCGCGGCTGAGGTCGATCTCCGCCCGCATCGCGCCGTCGCGCTTGGTGATCTCGGCCGTGACCGGGCCGGCGAACTGATCGGGCGGCATGGGCACGAAGCGTCGGATGTCCGCCGCCTCGGGCGTCAGCGTGACGTTCAGCTCCTCCTTGCCGACCGGCTCTCGTCCAAACGGCTGAGAGAAGGTGAGTCGGGACGGAACGCCGTCGACGCGCCCCTGCAGATCGCCGCCGATCAGTCCCGGCGACAGCGTGACGAGACCGTCCAGCTCCGTCAGGTCGTGCTTGCCGACGGCATCGGCGACCGCGAGATCGTCGACCACGAACATGGCGGTGTAGCCGCGCAGAACGCGTTCCGGCGGCTGATTCTTCTCGAGATGAAAGCTGGCGCCGAGGCTCACCTCGCCGTGGCCGCCGGTCACCGAGAGCGGGCGTCCGGCCCGCTCGACGATCGACACCGGCTTCATGTCCGCGATGCGGACGATGTCGGCGAGCGGGCCGGACAGTTCGAGCGACAGGTTGCCGTCGGTCTGGTAGCCGCCCTCGGGCTTGCGCCGCACGTCGAAGGCGAGCGTCGTCGGCAGCACCGAGACCTCGGGAAAGCCATCGATCGTCGCGGCGTCGATCTGAACGTCGGTGCGGCCGTTGACCGCGCGCAGACTCCCCGCGACCTGCGTCGCGAGCGGCAGGTCGCCGAGCGTCTTCGTGGTCGCGCCAGCGAAGCGGCCGTCGATCGCGAAGCGTAAGGGGCCGATCGGTCCGTCCGGCGCGACGTCGCTCTCCTCGGTCGAATGGACTTCGATCGTTCCGGTCTCCACCCGTCCGGCCTCGGCGACGTTCTTCATCACCCAGTCGCGCGCCTCGGGACCGGCGAATGGCGGCCACAGGCCTTTGATCGTCGCGCTGGAAAGACCCGAGCCGGCCAACGAAAGCGCGATATTCGGCCCCTTGGCGAAGCCTACGGATCCCCTGCCCGCCAGTCTTTCTTCGCCCGCCGCGTAGTCGAGCGTTTCGAGAGTGAGTTCTCGCGCAGCGAGATCGCCCCTGCCGCGAAGCGCCAGGAGCCCGCCCGGCTCGCCCGCGAGTAGCGGGCGACCCCGCAGCGCGAAAACGGGTCGGGCCGGATCCTGCATGTCGATCGTGCCGCCCGCCTCGAGGCCTGGACCCTCCGCTCCACGAAGATCGAGCGCTTCGATCGCGATCTCCCGGTCGCCGTCGCCGCGTGCGAGGGCGAGCCGGATCTCGGCCTGTCCGGCATGGACGGCCCCGCCGAGCTGCAGGCGGCCGGCATCGCTTGCCGCTTCTCGCGCCGCCGACATCTCGACGGTCGCCAGGGGCGCATGCGGGTCGCCGAAGCGCGCCGCGGCGGCGAGGATGGGCTCGCCCGCCTCGCGGTCCTCGCCCCTGAGCGTAGCCTCCACCGACCAGTCGCGCTCGAAGGCCCGACCGTTCCCCGCGAGACGATAGAATCCGTCATCCTCGGTCAGCGCCAGGGCGAAAGTGCCCGATCGGAAGGTCGGGCCGTCCACGCGCCCGTCCGCTCCCAGAAGCTCGACGCCGAGCGATTCCAGGCGCTGCGCGAAGCCGAGGAGCGCGTCATCGACGCCGTCGAGCGTCGCCGACAGGTCGCCTTGCGCCGTGCCGAGGCTGCCCAGAGCCTGCTGCAGTTCAACCTCGTCCACGACGAGACCGCTGACCGTGAGGGATTCGACGACGCCGCGGCCGAACAGGATGTTGCCTATGTCGATGTCGGCGTCGATCCGTTCGGCGGACAAAAAAGCAGGCCGTCCGCCGTGTCGCACGAAGGACACGTCCTCCATGATCACGGCGATGCCGTCCTCGTCGAACCAGATGCGCTGATGTCCGATGCGCGGCTCGAAGTTCCGCGGCAGGAGCGCATCGATCGAAGCGCGCGTCTGGTCGCGCAGCCAGGCCTGGCCCGCCTTCGTCTCGATCAGCGCGACCGCGCCGATCGTTGCCGTGAGCGCGAGAAGACAGACTGCGCTGCCGACGCCGGCAACGAGGCGCAGGGTCGCGCCCTTCATGCGCGACGCGATCCGAAGCGGCGGGACGGGCTTCGGGATGAACGACACCTCATGTCCCGGCCTCGGTCGCACGCGTCGCAGGAGAGGATAACCTCCTCCGTTTGATTGTATCGGGCCGATCCTGTCTGTAGCTGATCCAACCCCGAGAAGGAGACGACGCGCATGAGCACCCTCACCGAAGGAATGGACTGCCCGGATTTCAGCTTCGTCGGCGCGGACGGCGCTGCGGTGACGCGCGCGGATTTCGTGGGCAAGCCGTTCGTCCTTTTCTTCTATCCGAAGGATGACACCTCCGGCTGTACCCAGGAAGCCGTTGCCTTCAGCGCGCTTGCGGGCGATTTCGAGGCGGCGGGTGTCGTGATCGCCGGCGTGTCGCCGGATTCGCCGAAGAGCCACGCCAAGTTCCGCCAGAAGCACGCGCTTACGGTGGCGCTTCTGTCGGACGAGGAGAAGACCTCGCTCGAGGCGTTCGGGGTCTGGGTCGAGAAGTCGATGTACGGCCGCAAGTACATGGGCGTCGAACGAACCACGGTTCTCGTCGGGGCGGATGGGCGGATCCGCCGGGTCTGGCCGAAGGTGAAGGTGCCGGGCCACGCACAGGAGGTGCTGAAGGCCGCCCGCGAGGTCGCGCCGGCATGACGTGGGCGGCTCCATCGACCCTGCGCGAGGCGGCGATCGGCGCGATCGCCGCCGCCGATCTCGACGAGAAGGTCGAGCGCACGCGCGAGGCCTGCGGCCTCTGGTTCGGGCGGCGGCTCGGGCTTCACGCGCCGTCCGACCCCTCGCTGCCGAGCCGACCGGGCCGTCCAACCGAGCCGCGGCTGGTCTCGCCCACGAAGGTCAAGCGCCGCTCCGTCCACACGCCGGAAGGCCGGATCGCGCTGATCCACGCCCTCGCCCATATCGAATTGAATGCCATCGATCTGGCGCTCGACATCGTGGCGCGCTTCGCCGACCAGCCGGTGCCGCGCTCCGTCTTCGACGGCTGGATGACGGTGGCGATGGAGGAGGCGAAGCACTTCGGCCTCTTGTCCCGCCGGCTCGTCGGGATGGATTCCCGCTATGGCGCGCTCGACGCGCATGACGGGCTTTGGCAGGCCGTCGAGGCGACGGCGCACGACCTATCCGCCCGCCTCGCGATCGTGCCGCTGATCCTGGAAGCGCGCGGGCTCGACGTGACGCCGTCCCTTCTGGAAAAGCTGGAAAGCGTCGGCGACACGGAAACGGCGGCCATCCTCGACATCATCTATCGCGACGAGAAGAAGCATGTCGCGATCGGCGCCAAGTGGTTCCGCTTCCTGTGCGCCCGCGAGCGCGTCAATCCGGCGGAGCGCTTCCAGCAACTCGTCCGGCAATGCTTCCGCGGCGAGGTCAAGGCGCCCTTCAACGACCGGGCGCGCGCCGAAGCTGGGCTCACGCCGACGTTTTACCGGTCATTGTCGCCGCTTTCGCGCTGATCCAGCTTCGACTGCCGGCGAGAAGGACTCATTAACGTTAATCTGGATTTATGTCCGGGACGGTGACTCATCCCGCCGGCCCGGACATCCCATGCATCCCCATCACGCGACCCGCACCTTCGGCCGACAAACGGAACCGCATACGATCATCATCGCGCGCGGCGCCAAGGTTCGGCATTTCACCGTCAGGCCATGGGCGCTCGGCGCCGTCCTGGGCATCGGCACCCTGCTGTCGACCGCGCTGATCGGATCGGCCGGCTACCTCTTCCTGAACGACGATCTCATGGCCGTCGCCGTGTCGCGGCAGGAGTCGCTCGCCCAGGTCTACGAGGCGCGCATCGCGGCGCTGAGATCCCAGCTCGATCACGCCACGAGCCGGCAGATGATCACCCGCAAGATGGTGGAGAGCAAGGTCGACACCCTCCTCGACCAGCAGGAGGAACTGGCCGAGCGCTACGAGCGCCTGGCGCCGATGTTCGAGAAGGCGCGCTCGACCGGACTGATCGACGAGGACAGCCGCGGGACGGCGAACGCGCCGCAGCGCACCGGCGACGCGTCGGATGCTCTCGGCCCCGCCTCCTCCGCCCTCGCCTTCCTTCCCGAACGCAGCAGCGTCGCCTCGCGCTTCGACCTCGTCGACCGGGGATCGGCGCAGCCGGAGAAGGCTCCGGCGATCGCCGCGCCGGAGCGGATCTCGGGCCTGCGCGACACGGCGTCGGTCACGAATCTCGTCGCCGAGATCGAGGACGCGGTGCGTTCCGCGCGCAGCGAGCAGCAGACGCGAGCCGAGAAGCTCGCCGAGAACGCGCGGCGGCGCTCCGACGCCATCGCCGATACGCTGCGCACCGCCGGGTTCGACGTCCTCGACAAGGAGACCGAAGCCGCCACGGGTGGCCCCTTCGTGCCCGTGCCGGATGATTTCGAAACGACCGTGGCGCGGCTCGACGACGCGCTGACCACTCTGGAGCGCGTGTCGAACAAGGCGGCCGAGCTGCCGCTCGCCGCGCCGACGCGGGAGGGCGTTCGCTCCAGCGGCTTCGGCGTCCGGCGCGATCCGTTCCTCGGCAAAAGCGCGCTTCACGCCGGCGTCGACTTCGCCGCGCCGGTCGGCAGCCCGATCCGCGCGACGGCCCCAGGAAAGGTCGTCGAGGCCGGCGTGTCGGGCGGCTACGGCAAGATGGTCGAGGTCGATCACGGCAACGGGCTGACGACGCGCTACGCGCACATGTCGTCGATCGCCGTCTCGGTCGGCGATTGGATCGAGGCCGGAGACACGGTCGGAGCCGTCGGCTCGACGGGCCGCAGCACGGGCCCGCACCTTCACTACGAGATTCGCCGCGACGGCTCGGCGCTCAATCCCGACCGCTTTCTGTCGGCAGGCCGGGCGATCGGCCGGCTGGGCTGAGCACCCGAGCCGGCCGACCGTGTCGTTCAGCCGATGTCCGCGACCTCGTCGCCCTCGTCGCCATGGACGCGCTGCGCAAGCGCGGCTTCCATGAAGGCGTCGATGTCGCCGTCCAGAACCTCCTGCGGCGCCGTCGATTCGACGCCCGTGCGAAGGTCCTTCACCATCTGGTACGGCTGCAGGACGTAGGAGCGGATCTGGTGGCCCCAGCCGATGTCGGTCTTCGACGCGGCTTCGGCATTGGCCGCCGCCTCGCGCTTCTCCAACTCGGCCTCGTAGAGGCGCGCGCGCAGCATGTTCCAGGCGGTCGCCCGGTTCTTGTGCTGCGAACGCTCCTGCTGACAGGCCACCACGATGCCGGTCGGCAAGTGCGTGATGCGCACCGCCGAGTCCGTCGTATTGACGTGCTGGCCGCCGGCGCCCGACGAACGGTAGGTGTCGATGCGGCAGTCCGACTCGTTGACCTGGATGTCGATCGAGTCGTCCACCACCGGGTAGACCCAAACGCTGGCGAAAGAGGTGTGCCGCCGCGCCTGGCTGTCATAGGGCGAGATCCGCACCAGGCGATGGACGCCCGACTCGGTCTTCATCCGCCCATAGGCGTTGTGGCCCTTGAACAGGAGCGTCGCGGACTTGATGCCCGCTTCTTCGCCGGCATGCTCCTCCAGGAGCTCCACCTTGTACTTCGAACGCTCGGCCCAGCGCGTGTACATGCGCAGGAGCATCGAGGCCCAGTCCTGGCTCTCCGTGCCGCCGGCGCCCGAATGCACCTCGACATAGGTGTCGTTGCCGTCGGCCTCGCCCGACAGGAGCGTGTCGATCTGGCGCTTGGCGACTTCGCCCTGGATCTCGCGGATGCCGGCTTCGGCTTCCCGGACGATGTCCGCGTCGCCCTCGGCCTCGCCCATCTCGATGAGCTCGACGTTGTCGGCGAGGCGCTGCTCCATGCCGCGGATGGCCGCGACGGTATCGTCCAGCTGCTGGCGCTCGCGCATCAGCTCCTGGGCCTCGGCCGGATCGTTCCAGATGGACGGATCCTCGGCCTTGCTGTTCAGAAGTTCGAGCCGGCGGAGGGACTGATCCCAGTCAAAGATGCCTCCTCAGCAGGCTTATGGCCTGCTTGATTTCGTCGACGATGTTCTCGATTTCGGCGCGCAAGGCGCACTCCTTTTCATGCGATGCTGCGGGTGTCGGCCCTGCCCCGCTGAAGGGGCGGTCGGCGCGTGTTACGGGAAGCGACCCGCGCCGACAAGGCCGCTGCTCCTGAGGTAGGCGCGGTCAGAACAGGCCGCCAGCCCCGCCCTGCACGATGGCCTGCTCGGCTTCCGGGGAGATCTGCGCCGGCGGGAAGTCGGAGGCCGCCATCGAGTCCATGCCGATGACGTTGTAGACGTCGGAGGGGCCCGTGCCCGGCTTGAAGGCCTCGATGATCGAGCCGGCCCCCTTCGAGGCCATGCCCGAGCGTCGGTCGACCGAGACGAGGGTCATGCCCGCCGGCACCTTGAACGGCACCGGCGGCGTGCCGTCCAGCGCCTTCGCCATGAAGTCCACGAAGACCGGCGCGGCGAGCCCACCGCCGGTGGAGCCGTGGCCCATCGGCTGCGGATTGTCGTAGCCGAGATAAACGCCGGTCACGAGGCTCGGCGTGTAGCCGACGAACCAGGCGTCCTTCTCGTCGTTGGTGGTGCCCGTCTTGCCGGCGACCGGACGGCCGAGCTCCTTGACGAGCGTCGCCGTGCCGCGCTCGACCACGCCCTCCATCATCGAGGTGATCTGGTAGGCCGTCATCGGGTCGAGCACCTGCTGGCGGTCGTCGACGAGCTGCGGCTCCAGCTGCTCGTGCCATTCGGCGGCGTTGCACTCGTCGCAGCGGCGCTGGTCGTGGCGATAGATGGTGCGCCCGTACCGGTCCTGGACGCGGTCGATCAGCGAGGGCTCGATCGAGCGGCCACCATTCGCCATAACTGAATAGGCCGAGACCATGCGCATGACGGTGGTCTCGCCCGCGCCCAGCGACATCGGCAGGTAGGGCGCAAGGTTGTCGTAGATGCCGAAGCGGTGGGCGTATTCGGCCACGAGCTTCATGCCCATGTCCTTGGCGAGACGCACGGTCATCAGGTTGCGGCTCTTCTCGATGCCGAGGCGCAGCGTCGAGGGACCGGCGGCTTCACCGCCGTAGTTCTTCGGCTCCCAGTAGCCGCCATTGCCGTCCGGCAGCGAGATCGGGGCGTCGAGGATCACCGAGGCCGGCGTGTAGCCGTTGTCGAGGGCCGCGGCGTAGACGACGGGCTTGAAGGACGAGCCCGGCTGGCGCATCGCCTGCGTCGCGCGGTTGAACTCGGACTCGGCGTAGGAGAAGCCGCCCATCATCGCCAGCACGCGGCCGGTGGTGGGATCCATGGCGACCAGCGCGCCCTGGACCTTCGGCGGCTGGCGCAGGCGCCATCCGTCGTCGGTATCCTGGACGTAGACAACGTCGCCCCGCGCCACCACGTCGTCGGCGCCGCGCACGCGGCCGGAGCGCTCGGGCGTCTGGAGGTTCAGCGCCCAGCGCATGTTGCCGAGCGCGATCGTGCCGACCTCACGCTCGGCGGACAGCGCGCCGGACACCTCGCGGCGCGGCTGAAGGCCGATCGAGACGGAGTCGTTCTCGGCCGACAGCACCACGGCGAGGCGCCATTCCGGCACGTCCGAGAAGGCTTTCACCTCGCCGAGCGGCACGCCCCAGTCGCTCGCGATATCGATGCGGGTCACCGGGCCGCGATAGCCGCGCGCTTCGTCGAAGTTCAAAAGCGCCTTCTGCAGCGCCGCGCGCGCATAGGTCTGGAGCTTCGGGTCGAGCGTGGTGCGCACCGACAAGCCGCCGTCGTAGAGCTTGTCGATGCCGTAGCGGGCGCCGATCTCGCGGCGAACCTCCTCGGTGAAATATTCGGACGAGGCGAGATAGGTGCCGCTGCGGTTCGGATTGACGGTCAGCGGCTTGGCGCGGGCTTCGCTCGCCTCGGCGGCGGTGGCGAAGCCGTTCGCCTCCATCTGGTCGATGACCCAGTTGCGCCGCTCGATGGCGCGGTCGGCACTGCGGAAGGGATTGTAGTTCTCCGGCGCCTTGGGCAGCGCGGCGAGATAGGCCGCCTCCTCGAGCGTCAGCTCGTTCACCGACTTGTCGAAGTAGGCGAGCGCGGCGGCCGCGACGCCGTAGGAGCCCATGCCGAGATAGATCTCGTTGAGGTAGAGCTCCAGGATGCGGTCCTTGGAATAGGACTGCTCGATGCGCACCGCCAGGATCGCTTCCTTGATCTTGCGGTCGAAGGTGCGCTCGTTGGTCAGGAGGAAGTTCTTCGCCACCTGCTGCGTGATGGTCGAGGCGCCCTGCATCCGGCCGCCCTTGGCGAGCACCAGCACGGCGCGTCCGACGCCTTCCACGTCGATGCCGGGATGCGAGTAGAAGTTCTTGTCCTCGGCCGAGAGGAAGGCTTCCTTGACCCGCTCGGGAATGGCCTGGATCGGCAGGTAGAGCCGGCGCTGACGCGCGTACTCGGCCATCAGCGAACCGTCCGAGGCGTGGACGCGCGTCGTGACCGGCGGCTCGTAGTTCGCCAGCACCTGATAGTCGGGCAGGTCGGACGCGACTTTGTCGAGATACCAGGCGACCCCGCCGGCGACGAGCAGGAAGAACACCGCTCCGATGCCGAAGAAATAGCCAATGAGTCTGATCATCGATCCCGCTTTCCTGACATCGGCGCTGCGCGGTCGCGATCGCCGCCGGACGACCCGCGTCCGCGCGATGGCTCAACCTGCGACTTCGCTTACAACACTGCGGATGGCGAAGAAATGCGGCGAGCGCATGGTTTAGCGTGGCCGCCGGCCTGCGGCGCGAAAAGTTTGTGGCTCATCCGCCACATGGCCCGGTCAGCTTCGGTTGGTGGGCCGCGTCCGCCCCTTGATGTAGTCCGCGACCGCCGCGCCCATGATGCGCGCGGTCTCGCGGCGCCACGCATCGCTCTTGAGGAGCTTCTCGTCCTCCTTGTTCGACAGGTAGCCGAGCTCGACCAGAACGGACGGCACGTCCGGGGCGGTGAGCACCCGGAAGCCCGCCGAGCGCTTCGGGTTCTTGATCAAGCGAACGTTGGCTTCGCCGAGCCGCCGCACGAGGTCGGTTGCGAAGTGCTCGGAAAAGCCGATCGTTTCGCGGCGCGTCAGGTCGACCAGGATGTCGACGATCTCCGGCGCCTCCGCGAAGCGCGGGTCGGCGAAGCGGTCGGCGGCGTTTTCCGAATCCGCCACCTGCCGCGACAACTCGTCGGAAGCGCGGGCGGACAGGGTGTAGACCGTCGCCCCGCGCAGTTCGGGGTAGCGGATGGAATCGGCATGGATCGAGATGAAGAGGTCGGCCTCCGCCTTGCGCGCGACCGCGGCGCGCTCGGACAGCGGGATGAAGGTGTCGTCCTCGCGCGTCAGCACGACGTCGATGTCGTCGTGGGACTCCAGCTCAGCGGACAGGGCCTTGGCGAAGGCGAGGTTCACGTCCTTCTCCATCGTGCCGGCCGCCCCCTCGGCGCCTTCGTCCTCCCCGCCGTGGCCCGCATCCACGACGATGACGTGCCGCGCCGTCCTCGGCGTTTCCGCCTCCCGGGCGGCCGAGGCCGAGGCGACCGTCGCCGGCCCGCCGACGATGCTCGAGGTCTTTGCGCCGCTCGCCCGCAGCTCCAGTTCGAGCCCCGGCCCGGCGGGCAGCGCCACCGCCTGCACGGAGGCGGCGACGGGACGCGCGAGCGTGAAGATGATGCGGTAGCGATCCTCGCCGGCGAGGCCGTGCTTGATGGCCGTGACGAGGCCGCCTTCCGGCGCCGGCAGCGCGACCGCGGTGACCGTGTCGGTGAGATCGAGGACGATGCGATTGGGACCGGTCAGGGCGATCAGCCGGGCGTCGGCCGCCGCGTCGAGGTCGAGCACCCAGCGCAGCGCCTCGGCCGACGATGTCTGCTCGATGGCCTCGACGACGCTCGTCGCGCTCGCGGGCGACAACGCGGTCGCCGTGAGCGCCAGAACCGCCAGCAGCCATCGCAGCATCACGCTCGCCCCCATCTCGTCGAACCCCGCTCGTCCGTTCCCGCGCGCCCGCGCCGATCCAAAACCGGTGAAGCTGGCCCGTGCCTGTCGGCCGGGCATCGGCAGGACCGCGCCACTTGTTTATTCAGATCACAAATCCTACAAGCGGTTTGAGGCTGCAGAACGTCCGAGTCGGCTCGGGTGTCGAGATGGCCGGTCTCACGAGGCAAGCGATCGACCTCGCGAAGGTCGCAGGCGCCGCGGCCGGCCCGGCAGGTACGCCCTTCGGGTTTCAAGCCTCAACGTTTCCATCCCTTCGAAGTGACGTTCGAAGGGCCTCCAGCGCGCCCCGGACGACGTTCCGGGTTCAGGCTGCGCTTCACTTTCATCGGCCGGTTCGCTCCGGCCATCCATCATCTTAGGGTCGCCTGCGTGCCGCCAGCCTTCGCCGAAGCTCTCCCCACCCGAGCGGAACCGATCCGCTTCGCTGCGGACGCTCGCGCATCGGCTTCGGAGCGTCGCCGCGCGACCCATGCGGACGCCTCCCGCCCCGCACCGCCCGGACAGTTGGGCGCCTGGCCGCGGGACCCCGTCCGGGGGTTCAAGACTCATGGCAAACAAGATGCTGATCGACGCCTCCCACCAGGAGGAGACACGCGTCGTCGTCGTCCGGGGTAACCGGATCGAGGAATTCGACTTCGAGTCGGAGCACAAGAAGCAGCTCAAGGGCAACATCTACCTGGCCAAGGTGACGCGGGTCGAACCCTCGCTCCAGGCGGCCTTCGTCGAGTATGGCGGCAACCGCCACGGCTTCCTCGCCTTCAGCGAGATCCATCCCGACTACTACCAGATCCCCAAGGCTGACCGTCAGGCGCTGATCGAGGAAGAACTCCGTCGCGCCCAGGCGGAGGACGACGACCACGAGGAGGAGCGTCCGCAGCGCCAGCGCGGCCGCAACCGTCGCGCTTCCCCCGCCCGTGCGGCCTCCTCCGATAACGAGGCGATCAGCGAGGAAGCCCCGTCCGAGGACGTCGGCAGCGAGGGCGACGAGCCCACGGCCGAGCACATCGACGCCGCCGAGGCCGAAGCGCTGGCGCCCCCGCCCGAAGGCGGCGAGCCTGCCGCGATCGACGTCGTGGACGCCGCGATCGTCGAGGAGCAGTCCTTCGAGAGCGTCGAGGCGAAGCGCGCCGAGCCGTCCGCCGACGAGGACGAGGGAGACGACGAGAACGAGGACGACGGCGAGGACGACGGGCCCGAGATCGAGGATGCCGGGCGCGGCGCTTCCGAGGGCCGCGGGCGCCGTCGGCGCGGCCGGGATCGTGACCGCGGACGCGGCGGGGACCGCCGCGAGGACGAAGCCTCCGAGGAAGCCGAGGAGGTCGACCAGGTCGGCCAGGAGGACGCCCTCGAAGAGGTGCCGGTCCGCCAGGTCCGCTCGCGCCGCCAGTACAAGATCCAGGAAGTCATCAAGCGCCGCCAGATCCTGCTCGTGCAGGTCGTCAAGGAAGAGCGCGGCAACAAGGGCGCGGCCCTCACCACCTACCTGTCGCTCGCCGGCCGCTACTCGGTCCTGATGCCGAACACGGCGCGGGGCGGTGGCATTTCGCGCAAGATCACCAACGCGGCGGACCGCAAGCGGCTGAAGGAAGTGGCGCGCGAGCTGGAAGTGCCGCGCGGCATGGGCATCATTCTGCGCACCGCCGGCGCCAACCGCACCAAGGCCGAGGTCAAGCGCGACTACGAATATCTGATGCGGCTCTGGGAGACGGTGCGCAGCCTGACGCTCGCCTCCACCGCGCCCGCCCTCGTCTACGAGGAAGGCAGCCTCATCAAGCGCTCGATCCGCGACCTCTACAACAAGGACATCGACCAGATTCTCGTCGCCGGCGAGGAGGGCTACCGCGAAGCCAAGGACTTCATGCGGATGCTCATGCCGAGCCAGTCCAAGGTCGTGCAGCCCTATCGCGAGCCGACGCCGATCTTCGCCCGCCAGGGCATCGAGACGCAGCTCGACAAGATGCTGCAGCCGCACGTCACGCTGAAGAGCGGCGGCTACATCATCATCAACCAGACCGAGGCGCTGGTCGCCATCGACGTCAACTCCGGCCGCTCGACGCGCGAGCACTCGGTCGAGGACACGGCGCTGCAGACCAACCTGGAGGCGGCCGAGGAGGTCGCCCGCCAGCTGCGCCTGCGCGATCTCGCCGGCCTCGTGGTCATCGACTTCATCGACATGGAGGAGAAGCGCAACAACCGCGCGGTCGAGAAGCGCCTGAAGGACTGCTTGAAGGACGACCGGGCCCGCATCCAGCTCGGCCGGATCTCGCATTTCGGCCTCCTGGAGATGAGCCGCCAGCGCATCCGCGCCAGCGTCCTCGAATCCACCATGCAGACCTGCCCGGTCTGCGGCGGCGCAGGCCACGTCCGCTCGGCATCCTCGCTGGCGCTGCACGTTCTGCGCTCGATCGAGGAGCACATCCAGAAGCACCCGAGCCACGACGTCATCGTCAACTGCTCGACGGAATCGGCGCTCTACATCCTCAACGAGAAGCGCGGCACGATCTCCGAGCTGGAGCGTCAGAGCGGCCTCCACATCCTCATCCGCGCCGACGAGACGATCGGCCATTCGGGCCTGCGCATCGAGCAGGGCGCCGAAGCGGTTCGGCGTCCGCCGGTGATCGAGCATGTCAGCCCGGTCAGCGTGATCGCCGACGAGGTCGAGGAGGAAGAGGACGAGGCGGTCGTCGCCCACGACGCCGAGCTGGAGGCGGAAGCCGAGGCCGAGGCGGCAGGCGAGCTCGTCGACAAGGACCGCTCGCGTCGGCGCTCGCGCCGCGGACGCGGCCGCCGCCGCAACGGTGGCTCCGAGACGGACGCCGTGGGTGAAGACGAGGCCGACGTCACGATCGTCGAGGACGAGGAAGCCGAGGTCGAGGCCGAAGGCGAGGAAGCCGCGGCCGGTTCCGACGAGGACGGCGACGAGAACGGGGACGGCCGTGGCCGCCGCCGCCGCCGCCGCGGTCGTCGCGGCGGACGTCGCGGCCGCGACCTCGCCGAGGAGAACGGCGATCCGCTGAGCGATCCCTACGCCACCACCCGCGCGACGGCCGACTCGCTCGTCGTCGTCGAGGCGATCCGGTCCGAAGCCGAGGATGCGGCGAGCGGCGACGAAGGCGCGGACCAGGGCGAAGGCGAGATCGCCGAGGTGTCGATCACCGAGCCGAGCCGCTCGTTCGAGCCGGAAATGGTCGACGCGGTCGAGGCCATCGAAGCGTCCGACATCGCCGATGTCGCCGAGGAAGGGTCGATCGCCGGAGCCGGCGCCGACGTGCCCGACGAGAACGAGGTGATCGCGGCGAGCGCCGAGGCCGGCGCTGCCTTCGACGGCAATCCGCCGCTCGACGCCGTGTTCCCGATGGAGGACGGCGCCGGCTCCTCGAACGAGGCGCCGGAGGCCGACCTCGAGGCCGACGAGGCACCTGCACCGGCACCCCTGCCCCGTGAGCCGCGCCTCGTGTCGAGCGACGGCGAGAACGAAGCCGAGGATGCGCGCCCGAAGCGCACCGGCTGGTGGTCGCGCCGCTTCTCCTCCTGAGAACGGCATAGATCCGGATAGCGAAAGGGCCGCTCCTCGGAGCGGCCCTTTTCGTTTGTCCGGGCGTCGTCGACCTCAGGCGCGTCCGGCCGCCATACGGTCGAGCGCGCGGATCAGCGAGGCCTCGTCGCAGGCGTAGGACAGGCGCACGAACTGTTCGCCGCGCCGCAGATCGAAATCGAGCCCCGGCGTGATCGCGACGTGGCAGGTGTCCAGGATGCGCCGGGCGAAATCCGTCGCGCTCCCCTCGCCGGCCGGCACGCGCGCATAGGCGTAGAAGGCGCCGTCGATCGGTGCGATGTCGGAGAAGCCGAGCATCGGCAGTCGCTCGGTCATGACCCGCCGGTTGCGGACATAAGTCTCGCGGACCGCTTCCAGCTCGCTCGTCGCGTCGAAGGCGGCCTGCGCCGCGACCTGGCTCATCTCGGGCGCCGAAATGTAGAGGCTCTGGCCGATCCGCTCGGCGGCGCGCACGAGGCTCGACGGCAGCACCATCCAGCCGCAGCGCCAGCCGGTCATGCAGTAGTATTTGGAGAACGAGTTCACGACGATCGGTGCCTGCGAGAAGGCGAGCGCCGTTTCCTCCGCCTCGCCATAGGTGAGGCCGTGATAGATCTCGTCGGAGATGAAGCGGATGCCGGCCTCGTCGCAGAAGCGCACGAGACGTTCCAGCTCGTCGCGGGGCGTCATCGTGCCGGTCGGGTTGGCCGGGCTCGCGATCAGCACGCCCGCCACCGGCTCGCGCGCGTGCTCGGCCGCCAGCCGTTCGGCGGTGAGGATGTAGCCGTCAGCCGCGTCGACCTCGATTTCCGCCGGCACGAGACCGAGGGCACGCAGGATGTTGCGATAAGCGGGGTAGCCCGGCGCCGCGATGGCGACGCGCTCGCCCGCGTCGAAGGCGGCGAGGAAGGCCAGGGCGAAGCCGGCTGAGGAGCCCGTCGTCACCATGACGCGCGCGGGATCGACCGCGCAGCCGTAGCGCTCGGCATAGTGCCGCGCGATGCGCTCGCGCAGCGACGAGCGGCCGAGCGCGTCCGTGTAGGCGATGCGGCCGTGGGCGAGCATGGCTTGCGCGGCAGCGATCGACAGTTTCGGGGCGGGCGCGGCCGGCTGTCCGACGGCGAGCGAGATCACGTCGAGCCCCCGCGCCGCCATGCGGTTGGCCTCCGAGAGAACGTCCATCGCCCGGAAGGGATCGACGGCGGATCGTTTGGATGCCATGGGTTGAAACGGGGGAGTGTTCGCGTCCGCCATCGGTCGTCGCGCCTCATAAACGCCGGATTGAAATGGGCAGTCCGAGCCCGGTCGCCGCTCTTACGACCTGCCGGGCCGCTTGGGAAAGGGGTGTCATGGTCATGGGTCTCGCCAGCCGCCTGCGCCGGCTCGTCGCTGCCATCCTCGTTCCCGCCCTGATGATCCCGGCTCCCGCCTTCGCGCAGGCGTCCGGCAAGGGCGGCCTGCCCATCGTCCGGGACGCCGAGATCGAAGCGCTGGTGAAGGACTACGCCGCGCCGATCCTGAAGACCGCTGGCCTGTCGCGCGGCGTCGATATCGTCCTCGTCAACGACGAGGGCTTCAACGCCTTCGTGTCGGGCCGCCGCATCTTCATCAACATCGGCACGATCCTCCAGGCGCAGACCCCGAACCAGGTGATCGGCATCATCGCGCACGAGGTCGGCCACCTGAAGGGCGGCCACCAGGAGCGCCTGCGCGAGCAGATCGATCGGGCGAAGACGATCGCGGTCGTGGCCAGCCTCCTCGGCGCGGGCATCGCCGTCGCGGGCGCGGCGTCCAGTTCCGGCGGCATGGCCCAGGCCGGCACCGGCATGATGGCCGGCGGCGGCTCCCTCGCGCAGCGCAGCCTCCTCAGCTACCAGCGCTCGGAGGAGTCGACGGCCGACCGCGCCGCGCTCGAATACCTGCGCGCCACTCGGCAGTCGCCGCGCGGCCTCCTGGAAACCTTCGAGATCCTGGAGCGGAACAACCTCTTCGGCGGCCCGCTGAACCGCTACCTGTCCAGCCACCCGCTGCCGCGCGAGCGCGTCGCCAACCTGGAGGCGGCCGCCAAGGAGAGCCCCTACTGGGACGAGGCGGACTCGCTCGCCCTTCTTCAGCGCCACGACCTCGCCCGCGCGAAGATCGCCGCCTATACCGGCGGCGCGACGGCGGTGCGCCGCACCTTCAGCTTCGACCCGCGCGGCCGGGCCGCCCAGTACGGCGACGCCATCGCGACCCATCTCGCAGGCTCGCCCGCAGCGGCCCTATCGAAGATCGACGCCCTGATCGCGTCGGATCCCAAGAGCCCGTGGTTCCAGGAGATGCGCGGCGAGATCCTCCAGCAGGCGGGGCGCGGCGACGAGGCCGCCGCCGCCTATGCTCGCGCCGCCTCGCTCGACCGTTCCGGCTCGGGGCTTCTCAAGGCCGCGGAAGGACAGGCTCTCGTCACCAGCGGAAGTCCCGCCCGGATGGGCGAAGCCATTGCCAAGATCCGCGAGGGGTTGCGCGCCGATCCCGACAACGCCTCGGCCTATCGCTTCCTGTCCATGGCCTACGGCAAGACCAACGACATCGGCTCGGCCGAGCTGGCGATGGCGGAAGGCTATTGGCACGCCGGCAACTTCCGCCAGGCCAAGATCTTCGCGCTGCGCGCCCAGGGCAAGCTGAAGCCCGGCTCGCCGGGCTACAATCAGGCCGCCGACATCCTCGCCTACGACCCGAACCCGAAGGGCTGACATTCCGTGACGACACGCCGTCTCCTCGCCGCCGCCGCGATCGGCCTCCTCGCCGCCGTGGCGCCGGCCGCCGCGCAAAGCTTCGATGCCGCCGAGAAGGTGGAGATCGAAGGCGTGATGCGCGATTATCTCCTGAAGAACCCGGAATTCCTGCTCGAGGTTCTGGAAGCGCTGGAGTCCAAGCGCGCGGAGCAGACGGTGGTGGCGCAGGCCAAGGCGATCGAGTCGATCGGCCCCTCGCTCTACGAGACGCCGGACGGCACCGTCATCGGCAATCCGCAGGGCGACGTCACGGTGGTCGAGTTCTTCGACTACAATTGCGGCTACTGCAAGCAGGCGCTCGACGACATGGACGCGCTGGTCCAGGGCGACCCGAACCTGCGCTTCGTGCTCAAGGAGATCCCGGTGCTCGGACCGACCTCCGTCGAGGCGAGCCACGTCTCCCTGGCCGTGCGCGAGATCGCCCCGGCGAAGTACGGCGAGTTCCACCGCACGCTTCTCGCCGAGCGCGGCGGCGCCAATGCCGAGGTCGCGCTGTCGATCGCCGAGGACCTCGGCGTCGACGTCGCGGCCGTGAAGGCGAGGATGGAATCGGGCGAGGTGATGCGGGTGTTGGCAGCCGACAACGCCATGGCCGAGTCGCTGCAGATCACGGGAACGCCGACCTACGTCATCGGCAACCAGGTGTTCTCCGGCGCGCTCGGCGCCGAGAAGCTGTCGGAGGCGATCGCAAACGTGCGCGCGTGCGGCGCGGCGACCTGCGGCTGACGAGTTTTACTTCCGCGAGGCTCCGGACTCGTCGGGCCGGCTGAGCGGCATGATTGCCGCTGGGCCGGTCTGGGGCTATGAACGCGCCCAAACGGCGCTTGCCGAAAACCCAGCCGAAGAACACATAAGCGGCGACGGGCCCGGAAGGACACCATGGCAGAATCGAACAGCGAGATGGACCCGGCACTGGTCCGCGAACTCGCCGACATCCTCAACGACACCGACCTGACCGAGATCGAGGTCGAGAACGGCACGCTGCGAATTCGCGTGTCCCGCAAACGCGAAGCTCCCGCCATCCAGGCCTACGCGCCCGCCATGCACGCCCCGCCCTATGCGACCGGGCCGGCGTCCTATTCGCCCGCCGGCGACGCGCCCCTCGCGCCGACCGCCGCGACGGCGGGGCCCGAGGCCGGATCCGTCCCCTCGCCCATGGTCGGCACGGTCTATATGGCGCCGTCGCCGGGGGCCAAGTCCTTCATCGAGGTCGGTCAGAGCATCGCCGAGGGCGAAACCCTGCTGATCATCGAGGCCATGAAGACCATGAACCAGATTCCTGCGCCGCGCGCGGGCAAGATCACCAAGATCCTGGTCGAGAACGGACAACCGGTCGAGTACGGCGAACCCCTCGTCGTCATCTCGTGAGGAGGCGGCCATGGTGAAGAAAGTCCTGATCGCTAATCGCGGCGAGATCGCGCTGCGCGTCCTGCGCGCCTGCAAGGAACTCGGCATTCCGACCGTTGCCGTGCATTCCACGGCCGACAACGCCGCCATGCACGTGCGCCTCGCCGACGAGAGCGTCTGCATCGGCCCGCCGCCCTCGCGCGAGTCCTACCTCAACATCCCCGCAATCCTCGCCGCCTGCGAGATCACCGGCGCGGATGCGGTGCATCCCGGCTACGGCTTCTTGTCGGAGAACGCCCGCTTCGCCGACATCCTCGACGCCCATAAGATCACCTTCATCGGCCCGACCGCCGATCACATCCGCATCATGGGCGACAAGATCGAGGCCAAGCGCACCGCCAAGCGTCTCGGCATTCCCGTGGTGCCCGGCTCGCCCGGCGCGGTCACCGACGACGGCGAGGCGCTGAAGATCGCGCGCGACATCGGCTTCCCCGTCCTCATCAAGGCGTCCTCCGGCGGCGGCGGCCGCGGCATGAAGGTCGCGCGCACGGAAGCCGATCTGCCGGTGGCGCTCGCCACCGCCCGCTCGGAGGCGGCGGCCGCCTTCGGCGACGACGCGGTCTACATCGAGAAGTACCTCGGCCAGCCGCGCCACATCGAGATTCAGGTCTTCGGCGACGGCAAGGGCGGCGGCATCCATCTGGGCGAGCGCGACTGCTCGCTGCAGCGCCGCCACCAGAAGGTCTGGGAGGAAGCGAACTCCCCGGCGATCAGCCAGGAGCAGCGCGAGCGCATCGGCGGCATCTGCGCCGATGCCGTCGCCCAGCTCGGCTACCGCGGCGCCGGCACGATCGAGTTCCTGTACGAGAACGGCGAGTTCTACTTCATCGAGATGAACACCCGCCTCCAGGTGGAGCATCCGATCACCGAGGCCATCACCGGACTCGATCTCGTCCACGAGCAGATCCGCGTCGCCGCCGGTGAGGGCTTGTCGCTCAGCCAGAGCGAGGTCCAGTTCCAGGGCCACGCCATCGAGTGCCGCATCAACGCCGAGGACCCGCGCACCTTCGTCCCCTCGCCCGGCAAGATCACCTATTATCACGCTCCGGGGGGCCTGGGCGTGCGCGTCGATTCGGCGGCCTACCAGGGCTACTCGATCCCGCCCTACTACGATTCGCTCATCGGCAAGCTGATCGTCGCGGGCCGCACGCGCTCGGAGTGCCTGATGCGTCTGCGCCGGGCGCTGGACGAGATCGTCGTCGACGGCATCAACACCACGCTGCCGCTCTTCCGCGAGCTCGTCGCCAACGAGGACATCCAGCGCGGCGACTACGACATCCACTGGCTGGAGAAGCACCTCGCGGCAACCGCTCCCGCCGCCGCGGCCTGAGATCCATGGCGCGGCGCGGCGGGCAGCGCTTCGAGATCACGCCGGAGATCCTGCTCAAGGCCTATGCCTGCGGGATCTTCCCTATGGCCGAGCGGGCCGAGGACGAGGGCGTCTTCTGGATCGACCCGAACGAGCGGGGCATCATCCCGCTCGACGGCTTCCACGTGCCGGCTAGCCTCAAGAAGACGCTGCGACGCGGGACCTTCGAGTTCCGCGTCGACAGCGCCTTCGCGGCGGTGATCGACGGCTGCGCCGAGCCGGCGCCGGGTCGCCGCCAGACCTGGATCAACGCCGATATCCGCCGCCTCACCCTGGCCCTCCACGCTCTTGGCTACGCGCATTCCGTGGAAACCTGGGCCGACGGTGAACTCGTCGGCGGGCTCTACGGGGTCAGCCTGGGCGGGGCATTCTTCGGGGAAAGCATGTTCTCGCGCCGGACGGACGCCTCCAAGGTGGCGCTGGTCCACCTCTGGGCGCGCCTCGTCGCCGGCGGCTACAAGCTTCTCGACACGCAGTTCATCACGTCGCATCTCGAGCGCTTCGGCGCGATCGAGATTTCGCGCGCCGAGTACCACGAGCGGCTGCGCGAGGCGATCGCCGTGGAGGACGCGACCTTTTATCCGCCG
The DNA here is from genome assembly GCF_009765365.1 of Antarcticirhabdus aurantiaca. Lineage (GTDB taxonomy): Bacteria > Pseudomonadota > Alphaproteobacteria > Rhizobiales > Rhizobiaceae > Antarcticirhabdus > Antarcticirhabdus aurantiaca. The sequence continues at coordinate 57,415 of NZ_VTOM01000022.1, read as the reverse complement.
GCGTTCGACGCCGAGGCCGGGGGCGGCACGTCCGAACTGCTTTTGCAGTCCTTGAGCCAGATGTCGTAGACGGGGTGCTCGACGGCGTTGAGGCCGGGCGAGTCCGCGAACATCCAGCCGTTGAAGATGCGACGAATGGCGCGGTCGAGCGTAATCTCGTCCACCTCGACGAAGGCGTCGGTACGCGGTGCGTCGGTCTCGCCGCTGGTGTAGCAGACCCGCGGCGTCACCTGCAGCGCGCCGAACTGCACCGTCTCGTCGATATAGACGTCGAAGGTGCGGATCCGGCCGGTGATCTTGTCGATCCCGGAAAAGACCGCGACGGGGTTCTTCACGCGCTCCGGCGGACGGACCGGCTCCGGCTGCACCAACTCGCCTTGCGAGGGGAACGGCGCCGGATCGCCCTGCGGCAGGCTGCCCGTCCCGTCGTCGTAGGGCTCGACCGTGCCGAAGCCGTCGAAGGTTTCCTGCGCGAGCGCCGGGACGCAGCAAAGCGCGGCGATGGTCGCGAGCAAGACGGCTTTCACCAGATCAGGCCTTCCCGGATGGATAGCGAGCGCGCGGCGTCCTCGTGGAGGGCGCCGCCGGCGATCATGATCTCTCAATGCGGCGGGGCTGCGACGCGTCGCGCCTTACGGTGTCCAGGCGTCGTAATCGCCCGAAACACGGGGCCGCTCGGCCGTGTTGAGGAGCGATCCCTTCGGGCGATAGGCCTTGGACGTGCCGGTGTAGTTGGGCTGGTGCGGCTTCTGCCATTCGCGGGTGACGTAGCGCTCCTCGGTCGGCGGAACGTCGACGCGGTGGTGCATCCAGCCGTGCCAGCCCGGAGGAATGCGCGAGGCGTCGGCCGCACCGTTGTAGATCACCCAGCGGCGCTTGCCGTCGGCGGTCTGGTAATAAACGTTGCCGCCCTCGTCCTCGCCGACCCGCTTGCCGAAGCGGCGGGTGTAGAAGCGGGTGCCGATGGTGTTGCCCTGCCACCAAGTGAAGATCTCAGCCAGCCACTGCATCAAGGTCATGGAAACGCCGCTCCGGTTCGCCGCGGCCCTTATCCGTCCGCGGCGCGAAAAAGTCCATCATGTTCGAGGTTTGGGCGCTCAGACGAGCGCCTTCTCGTAGACCGCGGCCGGGATGCCGAAGTCGCCGTCCTTGCCCTGCGTCGAGCCGACCTTCGCGAAGCCGTGGCGCTCATAGAAGGCGGCGGCCTGGTAGTTCGCCTCCTCCACTTCCAGCCGCATGCGCGTGGCGCTCGGGAAGCAGCCTTCGATCTCCGCCAGGAGATCGCGCCCGATGCCCCGCCCCTGCGCGTCCGGATGGACGTAGAGCTGGTGGAGCGAGACCATCTTGCCGTCCGCCCCGCCGGCGCCGGCGAAGGCCATGCCGAGGATGCGGCTGCCGTCGTCCGCCACGACGAATTCGGTGTTCGGCCGCCCGAGCCGCGCCTCTAGGGCCTTCGGCGCGTGCCAGGACCGCGTGATCTCCTCGACCCGAGCCTCGCCGTAGATCGAATCGTAGGTTGCGTGCCACGTTTCGCCGAGGAGCCGGCTGACCGCGGCAACGTCGGCCTTGCCGGCCGTGCGCAGGAAGACCGGCGGGCTCATTCGATGCCGAGCTTGGCCTTGACGAGGTCGTTGACGGCCTGCGGGTTCGCCTTGCCGCCCGTCGCCTTCATCACCTGCCCGACGAACCAGCCGGCGAGCGTCGGCTTGGCCTTGGCCTGCTCGACCTTCTCGGGATTGGCCGCAATGACGTCGTCCACCGCCTTCTCGATCGCGCCGGTGTCGGTCACCTGTTTCAGGCTGCGCGACTCAACGATGGCGCGCGGGTCGCCTTCCTCGCTCCACAGGATCTCGAAGAGGTCCTTGGCGATCTTGCCCGAGATCGTGCCCTCCTTCAGGAGGTCGAGCACGGTGCCGAGCCGCTCGGCCGAGACCGGCGACTCCTCGATGGACAGACCGTTCTTGTTCAGCGCGCCGAGAAGGTCGTTGATCACCCAATTCGCCGCCTGCTTGGCGTCCCGGCCCGCCGCGACGGCTTCGAAGTAGTCGGCGACGGCCTTGTCGGAGACGAGAACCGAAGCGTCGTAGGCCGACAGGCCCGCGTCGCGCATCAGCCGCGCGCGCTTGTCGTCCGGCAGTTCCGGCAGGGCCGCCTCGATGTCGGCGACGAAGGCGTCGTCGAACTCCAGCGGCAGGAGATCCGGATCGGGGAAGTAGCGGTAGTCGTGCGCGTCCTCCTTGGAGCGCATGGCGCGCGTCTCGCCCTTCGCGGGGTCGAAGAGGCGCGTTTCCTGGTCGATGGCGCCGCCATCCTCCAGGATCTCGACCTGCCGCCGCGCCTCGGACTCGATCGCCTGGCCGACGAAGCGGATGGAGTTGACGTTCTTGATCTCGCAGCGCGTGCCGAAGGCGCCGCCCGGCCGGCGGACGGACACGTTGACGTCGGCGCGCAGGCTGCCCTCGTCCATGTTGCCGTCGCAGGTGCCGAGATAGCGCAGGATCGAGCGCAGCTTGGTGAGATAGGCCTTCGCCTCGTCGGCCGAGCGCATGTCGGGCTTGGATACGATCTCCATCAGCGCCACGCCCGAACGGTTCAGGTCCACATAGGTCATCGTCGGGTGCTGGTCGTGCAGCGACTTGCCGGCGTCCTGCTCCAGGTGCAGGCGCTCGATGCCGACTTCGATGTCTTCGTAGTTGCCCTGCCGGTCCGGCCCGACCGAGACCTGGACCACGCCCTCACCGACGATCGGATCCTTGTACTGCGAGATCTGGTAGCCCTGCGGCAGGTCGGCATAGAAGTAGTTCTTGCGGTCGAAGACCGAGCGCTTGTTGATCTGCGCCTTGAGGCCGAGGCCGGTGCGCACCGCCTGCCGCACGCAATGCTCGTTGATCACGGGCAGCATGCCGGGCATGGCCGCGTCGACGAGGCTGACATGGTCGTTGGGCTCGGCGCCGAAGCCCGTCGCGGCGCCCGAGAAGAGCTTCGCCTCCGACAGCACCTGCGCGTGGACCTCCATGCCGACGACGATTTCCCAATCGCCGGTGGCACCCTTGATGAAGGTCTTCGGATCGGGCGTGCGGGTGTCGACGATGGTCATGGATCAGGTCGTCCGGTGCAATGCGGAAGGTCGTTTTTGGCTAGAGGAAACGCGCGCCTCGTTCAAGGCGCGACCGTTTTCGGCTGGGAGCGCAACGCGCTATATGTGGGAGCCAGCAGGGAGAACCGCCATGAACATGCAGTCGCTCCGGCAGCCCCTTCATCCTCTCCCCCGCTTCTCCTCGATTGCCTCGTTCTTCGACTGGGCCGAGCGGCAGGAACGGATCTACGAACTCGTCGACGGAGCGCCCCACTTGCTGCCATGGGTGAAACTCAATCACGCGCGCATCGTGACGAACCTGCTCACCCTGATCGCGAGTCGGATCGATCGTGATGTTCTCGAAGTCACGGCCGGCGACTTCGCCGTTCAGGTCGGATCGAACAGCGTGCGCTTCGCCGACGTGATGGTGTTTCCCGCCGGCAAGGATGGCAGCCTTCGCACCGTGAGCGACGCGGTTCTGCTCATCGAAGTACTCTCCGAGTCCACGGCGCACGTCGATCTCGATGCGAAGCTGCACGAGTATCAGGCGCTCGATGCTCTCGGCTGCTATGTCGTCATCGACCAGGACCGCGTCCACGTCCGGAACTGGACCCGGTCGGACGACGGGTCATGGCCGTCGGAGGCTTCCATAACCGACGACCGCTCCGCCTCCGTGACGATGCTCCAGTTCGAACTCCCGCTCGCCGAGGTCTACCGCGGCGTGAACTGACGCTTCACCACCACTTCGCCGGCTCGAACCGTCCCGCCGCCTTCTCGATCACCGACGCCGTCGCGAAGAGCGATTCCTCGTCGAAGGGGCGGCCGATGATCTGGAGGCCGAGCGGCAGGCCGCTCGCCGACAGTCCGGCGGGAACGGCGAGGCCCGGCAGGCCGGCCATGTTCACCGTCACCGTGAAGACGTCGTTGAGGTACATCTTCACCGGATCGGCATTCATTTCCTGGTCGGCAATGCCGAAGGCCGGCGACGGGGTCGCGGGCGTCAGCAGGGCGTCGACGCCCTCTGCGAAGACCGTCTCGAAATCGCGCTTGATGAGCGTGCGGACCTTCTGGGCGCGCAGGTAGTAGGCGTCGTAGTAGCCCGCCGAGAGCACGTAGGTGCCGATCATGATGCGGCGCTTCACCTCGCGGCCGAAGCCGGCGGCGCGGGTGTTCTCGTACATCTCGATGAGGTCGCGGCCGGGCACGCGCAGTCCGTAGCGCACGCCGTCGTAGCGCGCGAGGTTCGAGGAGGCCTCAGCGGGCGCGACGATGTAGTAGGCCGGCAGCGCGTATTTCGTGTGCGGCAGCGAGACGTCGACGATCTCCGCGCCGGCGTCGCGCAGCCACTCGATGCCCTGGTGCCACAGCGCCTCGATCTCGGCCGGCATGCCCTCGACGCGGTACTCCTTCGGGATGCCGATGCGCATCCCCTTGACGGAGCGCCCGACGGCCGCCTCGTAGTCCGGCACCGGCAGGTCGACGGAGGTCGTGTCCTTCGGATCGGTCGAGGCCATCGACTTCAGGAGGATCGCCGCATCGCGCACGTCCCGGGCGATCGGGCCGGCCTGGTCGAGCGAGGAGGCGAAGGCGACGATACCCCAGCGCGAACAGCGGCCGTATGTCGGCTTGATGCCGACCGTGCCGGTGAAGGCGGCGGGCTGGCGGATCGAGCCGCCGGTGTCGGTCGCCGTCGCGCCGGCGCAGAGCCGCGCCGCGACCGCCGCCGCCGAGCCGCCGGACGAGCCGCCCGGAACGAGGTCGGCGTTGGAACCCTCGGCGCGCCAGGGGCTGACGACCGGGCCGTAATAGGAGGATTCGTTCGACGAGCCCATCGCGAACTCGTCCATGTTGAGCTTGCCGAGCATGACCGCGCCGTCAGCCCAGAGGTTGGCCGTGACGGTCGACTCGTAGCGCGGCTCGAACTTGTCGAGAACGTGCGAGCAGGCCTGCGTGTGCACGCCCTCGGTCGCGAAGAGATCCTTGATGCCGAGCGGGATGCCTTCCAGCGCGCCGGCCTCGCCCTTTGCGAGCCGCCCGTCAGAGGTCTCCGCCATGGCGCGCGCCTTGTCCGGTGTTACCGTGACATAAGCGTTGAGCGCGCCGTTCGCCGCATCGATCGCGCCGAGATAGGCGTCGGTCAGCTCGCGGGCCGAGAACGTCTTCGCACGCAGAGCGTCGCGAGCTTCGGCGATGGTCAGGGCGGTGAGGTCGGTCATGGAGCGAACTTCTTCTCGTAGAATCGGGACCAGCCGGAATCCGGGTAGTCGAGCACCGCGCCGCAGACGGTGAATCCGCCACGCTCGTAAACGCGCCAGGCGGCCTCGAAGCCGGGCGCCTCGCCGGTCTCAAGGACCAGCCGCGTCACGCCCGTTTCCTGCGCCAGCGCCTCGACGCGCCGCAGCAGCGCCGAACCGACGCGGCGACCGCGGACCTCCGGATCGGTCCACATGCGCTTGACCTCGCCGAGGCCCCCGCCGTGAACTTTCAGCGAAGCCATGCCGACGGCCCGACCTTCCTCGTCGCGGGCGACGAAGGTGGTGACGCCCGGCTCGGCCATCTGCTCGACCGTGAGCTGAAACTGGAACTCGGGCGGCGTCAGAGGGATCATAGCCTCGTTGAGCGCGGCGACCATCCGGCGCACGTCGTCCTGCAGCGGCGTCTCGGCGGCGATCGCGACGCCGTCCTGCGTCTTGCTCACTCCACGACCTTCGGCACGACGAAGTAATGGTCGTCGGACGCGGGAGCGTTGGCGATGACGTCGTCCGCGATGCCGCCGTCGGTCACGACGTCGGGGCGCGACTTCATCGCCATCGGCGTGACGGAGGTCATCGGCTCGACCGACGAAACTTCGACCTCGCCGAGCTGCTCGACGAAGCCGAGGATCGTGTTCAGCTCGCTGCGCATGGCTTCCGCATCCTCATCGCTGAGGGCGATGCGCGCCAGGCGGGCGACGCGGCGGACGGTGGCTGTATCGACGGACATGACGAGCTTTGCCGGGAGTTTCGGATCCCGGCTGCTCTACCAAGGCATGCCCGGCGGCGCAACGCCGCCGGACCGCCCGGTCGGGATCAGAGCTCGATGGCTTCGCCGACCTTCGGGAGGCGAATCTTCGCGGCCTCGCCTTCCATCGCCTCGCGGAACTTGTCCGGCGACTGGTCGAGGATCGGCATGGTGCCGTAGTGGATCGGGATCACCGTCTCGAACTGGAAGTAGCGGCGGCAGGCGAGCGCTGCGACGGCCGCGCCCATCGTCAGCCGGTCACCAATCGGCACGAGGCCCACCTTGGGCTGATGCAGCTCGTTGATCAGCGCCATGTCGCCGAAGATGTCGGTGTCGCCCATGTCGTAGACGGTCGGCCCGTCGGAGAAGTGGAAGACGAGGCCGTTCGGCATGCCGAGATAGGTCGTCTGACCGTTCTCCGACACGGCGGCCGAGGAGTGGAAGGCCTGCGTCAGCGTCACGGAGAAGTCGTCGAAGGCGACGGTGCCGCCGGTGTTCGCCGGCTCGATGGCCTTCACGCCCTTGCCGGCCAGCCAGCTGACGAGCTCGAAGGTGCCGACGACCTTCGCGCCGGTCTGCTCCGCGATGGCGATGGTGTCGCCGACATGGTCGGAATGGCCGTGGGTCAGCGCGATGTGCGTCGTCCCTCGGATCGCGTCGTCCAGGCTGCCCTTGTAGTGCGGGTTGCCCTGGAGAAACGGGTCGACGAGGACGACCGAGCGGCCGGTCTCGAAGCGAAAGGCCGAATGGCCGAAATGGGTGAGTCTCAACGGACGGCTCCCGGGTCTGGCGGATGGTGCGTGCGCCGCTCGCGGCAGCGCGCCGGCGTGCTAATTGCCGCTTCGGGTCACGCGTTCAAGGAGAAGCCGAAATGCCCGTCGTCACGATCGAGGAACTGGCGGACCTCGCCGCCGAGCCCGCCATCGTCGCCGGGCTCGATCTGGGCACGAAGACCATCGGGCTCGCGGTCTCGGATCTCGGCCAGCGATTCGCCTCGCCGCGACCGGTGATCATGCGCCGCAAGTTCACGCTGGATGCGGGCGTCTTGCGGGCGGCGCTGGACGCGGCCGGGGCGGTCGCCATCGTGATCGGCCTGCCGCTCAACATGGACGGAAGCTCCGGGCCTCGCGCCCAGGCTACGCGCGCCTTCATCCGAAGCTACGCGCCGCTCGACCCGAGGCCCGTGGCCTTCTGGGACGAGCGGCTGTCGACGGTCGCGGCCGAGCGCGGCCTCATCGAGCAGGACATGTCGCGTGCCAAGCGCGCCGCCCGCATCGATTCGGCCGCCGCCGCCTTCATCCTTCAGGGGGCGCTGGACAGGCTTTCGTCGCTGCGCACCAGCGCCGAGGAGGAGTGACGGCCGCGCCAGTCGCGCCAGCGCGCGCCGACGAAGGCCCGCACGCGACGGTGATGGCGCAGCGCCACGATGCCGGCGACGATCAGGCTGTCGACGACGATCGCGTTCAGGACGATGCCGGGGAGCTTCGCCGGGTCGATGCCGAGGAGCCCGCCATACATGACGAAGATCTGGTCGTAGAACTCGCGGGACAGGACCATCGTCCCGAAGCTGATGTCGTTGGATGCGAGCCCGAACCAGCCGCCGAGCATGGCGACGGGAAGCACCCAGCCGAAAAGCGCCGCCCGGATCATCGCTTGCTCCTCCGGCGCTCGACGGACGGGGTGCTCTCGCGGCGCGCGCCGGTGGAGAGCGTCAGGGCCTCGCGAAAATCGGCGTCGGCCTCCGTCGCGTCGTCGTCCATGGCGTGGTCGAAGAGCATGAAGCCGAGCGTCAGGGCGAGCCACATCACCAAGCCCCCGCCCCCGGCGACGGAGCCGAGCGGCGATCCGGCGAGAGCCGCCGAGCCGAACAGCACCGCGATGCCGGTCAGCGCCGAACCTGCGAGGCGTTCGCCTTGCATGCGGTCGGCGATGCGCCGACCGTTCAGCCGGACGAGAGACATCGCCAGGGTCGCCGCCGCGCCCGTCAGGAACAGCGCGCCGACGCCCGCGTCGAGCGGCGGCACGGAAGCGGCCGGGACCTCCATCTGAAAGCCCGTCCAGCGATGCACCAGCTCGCCCGGCGCGAGACCGGCAGCCGCGCAGCCCAGCAGGAGGGCGTGCGTTCCGCAGAAGCCCATCCAGGTGCTGAGCGAGAAATTGCTCAAGGGTCGCCGCATGGGCTTTCACCTCCCGAGATCATTAATGAAGTGTTAACGGCAAGCTCCTCCTTTCGTTCGCGCCGCGCAACGCGATCCCGTCGCGATGGTTAACGGGGCTTCGGCATCCTTGCCGGACGGCTCCCCGTCTCCTATAGCCGCGGACCAGATGAGCGCTCCGTCCTCCTCCCTCCCCGCCTTCAGCCGCCGCCACTTCCTCGGCATCGCCGGCCTGTCCCCCTTCGAGATCGAGCATCTGCTCGAGCGCGCCGAAGAGGCCGTGGCCGTCAGCCGCAGCCGCGAGAAGAAGAAGGCGGCCTTGCGCGGCCGCACGCAGATCAACCTGTTCTTCGAGGCCTCGACCCGCACGCAGGCCTCCTTCGAGCTCGCTGGCAAGCGGCTCGGCGCGGACGTCATGAACATGGCCGTCGCCAATTCCTCGGTGAAGAAGGGCGAGACGCTCATCGACACGGCGATGACGCTGAACGCCATGCGCCCCGACATCCTCGTCGTGCGCCACCACGCCGCGGGCGCCGTCGCGCTTCTGGCGCAGAAGGTCGACTGCGCGGTCGTGAACGCCGGCGACGGGGCGCACGAGCACCCGACGCAGGCCCTTCTCGACGCGCTGACCATCCGCCGCCGTAAGGGGCGCATCGCCGGCCTCACGGTCGCGATCTGCGGCGACATCCTGCACAGCCGCGTGGCGCGCTCGAACATCCTCCTCCTCAACGCACTCGGCGCGCGCGTTCGCGCCGTCGCGCCCTCGACGCTGCTGCCCAGCGGCATCGAGGACATGGGCGTGACGGTTCATCGTCGGCTGGAGGACGGCATCGAGGGCGCCGACGTCGTGATGATGCTGCGCCTTCAGCGCGAGCGGATGGAGGGCTCCTTCGTGCCCTCCGTGCGTGAGTACTTCCGCTTCTTCGGCCTCGACGCGGCGCGTCTCGCGCTGGCCAAGCCCGACGCGCTCGTCATGCATCCCGGTCCGATGAACCGCGGCGTCGAGATCGCCTCGGAGATCGCCGACGGGCCTCAGAGCGTCATCGAGGAGCAGGTCGAGATGGGCGTCGCGGTGCGCATGGCGGTGATGGAAGCGCTGCTGCCGGAGGCCGTCGGCGCATGAGCACCCTTCTCGTCGAGAATGCCCGCATCCTGGATCCCGCCCGCGGGGTCGATTCGGTCGGCACGCTTGTTGTCGAGAACGGTGTCGTCGCGGCCGCGGGGCCGGAGGCGCTGAACCAGGGACGGCCGGAGGGCGCGACCGTGGTCGATGGTTCGGGCCTCCTTCTCATTCCCGGCCTCGTCGACGCGCGCGTCTTCATCGGCGAGCCCGGCGGCGAGCATCGCGAAACGATCGGCTCGGCCTCGCGCGCGGCGGCCGCCGGCGGCGTGACCTCGATCCTCACCATGCCGGACACCGACCCGGTGATCGACGACGTCGCGCTCGCCGAATTCGTCATGCGCACCGCCCGAGAGACGGCGGCGATCAACGTTTATCCCGCCGCCGCGCTGACGAAGAAGCTCGAAGGCCGCGAGATGACCGAGATCGGTCTTCTCGCCCGCGCGGGCGTTCGCGCCTTCACCGAAGGGCGACGATCGCTCTCCAATGCCGGCCTGCTGCGCCGCATCATGACCTATGCGCGCGACTTCGACGCCCTCGTGATGCACGAGACGCGCGACGCGGACCTCGCCGGCCATGGCGTCATGAACGAGGGTCTTCTCGCCTCCTGGCTGGGCCTGCCCGGCGTTCCCGCCGAAGCCGAGCTCATTCCGCTGGAGCGGGACCTGCGGCTCGCCGAGCTGACGCGCTGCCGCTACCACGCGGCGAAGATCTCGCTCGGCCGCTCGGCCGAGGCCGTGCGCGCCGCCAAGGATCGCGGCGCCTCCGTCACCGCTGCGGTGTCGATCAACCATTTGGCGCTCAACGAGAACGACATCGGCGAGTACCGCACCTTCTTCCGCCTGTCGCCGCCGCTGCGCCGCGAAGACGACCGCCTCGCCATGATCGAAGCGCTGAACGAGGGCGCGGTGGACATCATCGTGTCCTCGCACGATCCGCAGGACGCCGACGACAAGCGCCGCCCGTTCGCCGAGGCGAAGGCCGGCGCGATCGGCCTCGAAACGCTGCTGCCGGCGGCGCTGCGACTCTTCCATTCCGGTGCCGTACCGCTCGCCCGCGTCGTCGACGCGGTGACGGCCGCGCCGGCGAAGCTCCTAGGCCTGCCCTGCGGAACGCTCGCGCCCGGCGCGCCGGCCGACTTCGTGCTCGTCGACCTCGACGCGCCCTTCATCTTCGGCAAGGATCGCATCCGGTCGCGCTCGAAGAACACGGCCTTCGAGAACGCGCGCTTCCAGGGTGAAGTCGTGAAGACCTTCGTCGCCGGCCGCTGCGTCTTCGACGCGTCGGCCCCTTGAACCAGAACCGGGAGCGGACGGCGTGATCGCTGGACTGGACTGGACGGTGGCGCTTCTCGCCATCCTCGGCGGCTACCTTTCGGGCTCGATCCCCTTCGGCCTCGTCTTCGGCCGCCTGTTCGGCCTCGGCGACATCCGCAAGATCGGCTCGGGCAACATCGGCGCCACGAACGCGCTGCGCACCGGCAACAAGCCGATGGCCGCGCTGACCCTTCTCGGCGATGTCCTGAAGGGCACCATCCCCATTCTGATCGCCTGGAACTGGGGCCCGGTCGCGGCTTGCATCGCCGGCCTCGGCGCCTTTCTCGGCCATCTCTTTCCCGTTTGGCTCGGCTTCAAGGGCGGCAAGGGCGTCGCGACCTATCTCGGCATCCTCCTCGGGCTCGCCCCGATCGGGGCGCTGGTCTTCGCGCTCCTATGGCTCGGCACCGCCTTCCTCTTCCGCTTCTCGTCGCTCGCCGCGCTCGTCGCGACGGTGGGCGTGCCGATCGCCTACGCGCTCTGGCCCTTTCCGGAAGCGGCGATCCTGACGGCGATCCTTTCGGTGCTGGTCTGGTGGAAGCACGCCGCCAACATCCGCCGCCTCCTGGCCGGCACGGAAGGCCGGATCGGAGCCAAGGGGTGACGGGGCCGGGCTCGGGTCGCGGCGCCATCGTCCTCGGCGACGACCAGCGGCTCGCCTGGCTCCGGCTCATCCGCTCCGAGAACGTCGGCCCGGTCACCTTCCGCCAGCTCGTCAACCGCTTCGGCGGGGCGGAAGCGGCGCTGCGCGCCCTGCCGGACCTCGCCGCGCGCGGCGGCCGGCGGGTGCGCGTCGCCGCCGAAGCGGACATCGAGGCCGAGTTGCGCGTGGCGGCCAAGATGGGCGCGCTTCGTATGCCGCGGCGAGGCCGACTATCCCGCCATTCTGCGCAGCGATCCGCAGGCGCCGCCGGTTCTCGCCGTCATGGGGGACGCGAGCCAGCTCCAGCGCCCGGCCCTCGCCGTCGTCGGCGCGCGCAACGCGTCCGCCGCCGGCGCCAAGTTCGCGGCCACCCTGTCGCGCGAAGCGGCGGAGGGCGGCTTCGCCATCGTCTCGGGCCTCGCCCGCGGCATCGACGCCGCCGCGCATTCCGCGACGCTCGATCTCGGCACCGTCGGCGTCTTCGCCGGCGGTCTCGACAAGCCCTATCCCCGCGAGAACCGTCCGCTGATGCGCCGCATGGTCGACGCCTGCGGCTGCCTCGTCAGCGAGATGCCCTTCGGCTGGGAGCCGCGAGCGGTCGATTTTCCCCGGCGCAACCGCATCGTCGCGGCGCTTTCGCTCGGCCTCCTCGTGGTGGAAGCCGCGGCGCGCTCGGGCTCGCTGATCTCGGCGCGCCTTGCCGGCGAGATGGGGCGTCTCGTTTTCGCCGTGCCGGGATCGCCTCTCGATCCGCGCTCGGCGGGCACGAATCGCCTCCTGAAGGACGGGGCGATCCTGGTGACCGAGGCCGACGACATTCTCGACGCGCTGCGGCCGGTCGTCGGGCGCCCGCCCGCCCCCTTCGCCGAGATCGGCGACGATCAGGATTTCGCGGAAATTCCGGACGAGCCTGCTGCGGGCGAGCGCGAGCGGATCGTCGAGGCGCTCGGTGCGGCGCCGATCTCCATGGACGACCTCGTCGCCCATGCCGGATCGTCGCTCGGCTCGGCCCATCTCGTGATCCTGGAACTCGACCTCGCCGGCCGCATCGAACGGCACCCGGACGGCCGGATCTCCCTGCTTCAGGGCTGAGACGACTCCCGGCGCGCGAGCTCGCTCTCCGCCTCCAGACAGGCCATGTGGACGAGATAGGCGAGCATCGATCGCCGGGGCGGAGGCAGCATCTGCGCCAACTCCTTCAGCATGGCCGCCACGTAGCGGAGCCGATCCCCCGGCATGCTCTCCTCTTTGTCGATCATGCCATCTTCCGCTGCACGGCCGCATCTGTCGTCTAGCCTATTAGCGGTTGTGTGACCAACGTCAATCTCTCGATGGTTGTAATGCTCGGCAGCGGGGCTGTGGTGCCGCGAACGGACGCGGCTGTTGCATTGTGCGCCGGAGAACGCCATTTGGCGGATCGGGTTCATCCATCGACATTTCGGAAAATCGCTTATGGACGTTGTCATCGTCGAGTCGCCGGCCAAAGCGAAGACGATCAACAAGTATCTCGGCTCCAACTACAAGGTGCTGGCTTCCTACGGACACGTGCGCGACCTGCCGGCCAAGGACGGGTCGGTGCGTCCGGACGACGACTTCTCCATGGACTGGGAAGTCGACAAGCTGTCGCAGAAGCGCCTGAACGAGATCGCGCAGGCCGTGAAATCGGCCGACGGCCTGATCCTGGCCACCGACCCGGATCGCGAGGGCGAAGCCATCTCCTGGCACGTCCTCGACGTGCTGCGGCAGAAGAAGGCGCTGACGGGCGGCAAGCCGGTGAGCCGCGTCGTCTTCAACGCCATCACCAAGAAGGCCGTGCTCGACGCGATGGCGAATCCGCGCCAGATCGACGAGCCGCTGGTCGACGCCTATCTGGCGCGCCGCGCCCTCGACTATCTCGTCGGGTTCACGCTCTCGCCCGTCCTGTGGCGCAAGCTGCCAGGGGCGCGGTCGGCCGGCCGCGTCCAGTCCGTGACGCTGCGCCTCGTCTGCGACCGCGAAGCCGAGATCGAGCGCTTCAAGCCGCAGGAATACTGGCAGGTCGCCGCCCGCCTCGCGACGCCGCGCGGCGAGGAGTTCCTCGCGCGCCTTTCTGCCTTTGAGGGCGAGAAGATCGGGCGCTTGACGGTCAACAACGGCGATCGCGCCGGCGCGATCAAGGCGATGCTGGAGAGCGCGAGCTTCCGCGTCGGCTCGATCGAGGCCAAGCCGACCAAGCGCAATCCGGGTCCCCCCTTCACCACCTCGACCCTGCAGCAGGCGGCCTCGGCCAAGCTCGGCTTCTCCTCCTCGCGCACCATGCAGGTGGCCCAGCGGCTCTACGAGGGCATCGACCTCGGCGGCGAGACGGTCGGCCTCATCACCTACATGCGAACCGACGGCGTGCAGATGGCGCCCGAAGCCGTCGCCGACGCCCGCAAGGCGATCGCCGACTCGTTCGGCCCGAACTACGTGCCGGAGAAGCCGCGCCACTACTCGACCAAGGCGAAGAACGCCCAGGAGGCCCACGAGGCGATCCGCCCGACCGGCTTCTCGCGCAGCCCGAAGAGCGTCGAGGCCTACCTCGACCGCGACCAGCTGCGGCTCTACGACCTCGTCTGGAAGCGCGCCATCGCCAGCCAGATGGCCTCGGCCGAGATCGAGCGCACGACGGTCGACATCGAGGCGACGGGCAAAAACGGCCGCGCGATGCTGCGCGCCACCGGCTCCGTCGTGAAGTTCGACGGCTTCCTCGGCGCCTATCAGGAACACCGCGACGACAGCCGCGCGCCGACCGATGCTGCCGAGGACGATGATTCGGCGCGCCTGCCGGAGATCCGCCCGAACGAGGACCTCGCCCGCCGCGCGATCGAGGCGACGCAGCACTTCACCGAGGCGCCGCCGCGCTATTCCGAGGCCTCGCTCATCAAGAAGATGGAGGAGATCGGCATCGGCCGCCCCTCCACCTATTCGGCGACGCTCCAGACCCTGCGCGATCGCGAATACATCGTCGAGGACAAGCGCAAGCTCATCCCCGAATCGAAGGGCCGGCTCGTCACCGCCTTCCTCCACAACTTCTTCGAGCGCTACGTGGAGTACGACTTCACCGCCGCGCTGGAGGAGAAGCTGGACCGCATTTCGGCCGGCGAATTGTCCTGGAAGGACGTGCTGCGCGAGTTCTGGAAGGACTTCTCCGGCCACGTCGACGGCACGAAGGAGCTGCGCGTCTCGGACGTTCTCGACGCGCTGAACGTCGAGCTGGCGCCGCTCGTCTTCCCGGAGCGCGAGGACGGCACGGATCCCCGCGCCTGCCCGCGCTGCGGCAACGGCAAGCTGTCGCTCAAGCTCGGCAAGTTCGGCGCCTTCGTCGGCTGCTCGAACTATCCCGAATGCGGCTACACCAAGCAGCTCGGCTCGTCCCTGTCGGCGGACGCCTCGGGCGACGGCTCGAGCCTCGACGAGCCCAAGGACCTCGGCACCGATCCGACCACGGGCGAGCCGGTGACGCTGCGCTCCGGCCGCTTCGGTCCCTACGTCCAGCGCGGCGATGGCAAGGAGGCCAAGCGCTCCTCGCTGCCGAAGGGCTGGCAGGTCACCGAGATCGACCTGAGCAAGGCCGTGCAGCTCCTGTCGCTGCCGCGCGAGGTCGGCATCCATCCCGAGTCGGGCAAGCCGATCCTCGCCGGGCTCGGCCGCTACGGACCGTTCCTTCAGCACGACGGCGCCTATGCCAACCTGGAGACGATCGAGGACGTCTTTACGGTCGGCCTCAACCGCGCCGTGACGGTCATCGCCGAGAAGAAGGAGCGCGGCGGCCGCGGCTCGCGCGGCACTCCGGCGGCGCTCGCGACGCTCGGCGAGCACCCGACGCTCGGCGGCTCGATCACGGTTCGCGAGGGCCGCTTCGGACCCTATGTGAACACCGGCAAGGTCAACGCCACGCTGCCGCGCGGCAAGGATCCGGCTTCCGTCACGCTGGAGGAGGCGATCGCCCTCCTCACCGAGCGCGCCGAGAAGACCGGCACGGGCGGCAAGGCGGCGCCGAAGAAGGCCGCGGCCTCGAAGAAGAAGGCCGCCGCGGCGGACGGCGACAAGCCTGCACCGAAGAAGGCGGCCGCCAAGTCCGCCACGGCCAAGACGGCACCGAAGGCGAAGGCGGCGCCGAAATCGAAGAAGGTCATCGCCGACGGCGACGACCTGCCCTGGGACGCGGACTGAGACGGACGGGAATGGCGAGGAAGCGAGGACACGAGACCGAAGCGCGGCCGGAGCTGACGCGCGAGGCGGTTCTGCGCTTCATCGCCGACAATCCCTCGCGCGCCACCAAGCGCGACATCGCCAAGGCCTTCGGCGTCAAGGGCGCCGAGCGCATCGACCTGAAGCGCCTTCTCGGCGAGTTGGCCGAAGAGGGCCTGATCGAGGGCACGCGCAAGCGCTTCCACCAGGCCGGCGCCCTGCCCCCGGTGCTCGTTCTCGAAGTGCGCGCGCGCGACGAGGACGGCGGCCTGATCGCCGAGCCGCCGGGCTGGGACGAGGCCGAGCGCGGTCCTCGTCCGCGCCTGCCGGTGCGGCAGCGTCGCGGCGAAGGCCCGACGGTCGGCGTCGGCGATCGCTTCCTCGCGCGCGTCGCGGAGACCGAGGACGGCGAGCGCGTCGCCCGCGTCCTGCGCCTCGTCGAGAAGGAACGCTCCGTCGAGCTCGGCGTCTTCCGTCCCGATCCGAATGGCGGCGGCCGCGTGGAGCCCGTCGAGCGGCGCCAGAGCGAGTACCGCGTCGCCGCCGGCGACGAGAAGGGCGCCGGCGACGGCGACCTCGTGGAGGTCGAGCCGCACGGCCGCTCGCGCTTCGGGCTGCCCACCGCCCGGGTCGTCGAGATCGTCGGCTCGATGAAGTCCGAGCGCGCCATTTCCACCATCGCGCTCCACGCCCATTCGATCCCCCACGTCTTCCCGCCCGGCGTCCTCCACGAGGCCGAGGCCGCCGGCCCCGTCTCGGACGAGGACCGCGAGGATTGGCGCGACTTGGCGCTCATCACCATCGACCCGGCCGACGCCAAGGACCACGACGATGCGGTCCATGCGCGGCCCGACGAGGATCCGTCCAATCCGGATGGCGTCGTCGTCACCGTCGCGATCGCCGACGTCTCCTGGTACGTGCGCCCCGGCTCGAAGCTCGACGCCGAGGCTCGGTTGCGCGGCAATTCGGTCTACTTTCCCGACCGCGTCGTGCCGATGCTGCCCGAGCGCATCTCCAACGACCTCTGCTCGCTGCGCGAAGGCGTCGACCGCCCGGCGCTGGCGGTGCGCATGATCTTCGACGTGCGGGGCGACAAGCGCACCCACTCCTTCCACCGCATCACCATGCGCAGTCGCGCCAAGCTTTCCTACGAGGCGGCGCAGGGCGCGGTGGACGGCAACCCGACCGAAGTCGCGCCGGAGATCCTGGAGACGGTCCTCAAGCCGCTCTACGAGGCCTATGGGAAGCTTGCCGCCGCGCGCGATCGCCGCCAGCCCCTCGCTCTCGACCTGCCCGAGCGCAAGATCCGCCTGAAGCCGGACGGCAGTGTCGACAAGGTCGTCGTGCCCGCACGCCTCGAATCGCACCGGCTGATCGAGGAGTTCATGATCCAGGCGAACGTCTGCGCCGCCGAGACGCTGGAGCAGAAGCGGCAGGCGCTGATCTATCGCATCCACGATTCGCCCTCGCTCGCCAAGCTCGAGGCGTTGCGCGACTTCCTGCGCACGCTGGAGATCCCGCTAGCCAGCGCCGGCACGCTGCGCCCGCAGCACTTCAACGGCATCCTCGCCTTCGTCCGCGAGGGCGAGCACGAGAGCCTCGTCAACGAGGTGGTGCTGCGCTCGCAGAGCCAGGCCGTCTATACCCCCGAGAACATCGGCCATTTCGGCCTGAACCTCGCGCGCTACGCCCACTTCACCTCTCCGATCCGCCGCTATGCCGACCTCATCGTGCATCGCGGGCTGGTGACGGCCCTGGGACTTGGGGCGGGCGGACTCAGCCGCGAGGACGAGGAGAACCTCGCCCAGACGGCCGAGGAGATCAGCCGTGCCGAGCGCCGTGCCATGGCCGCGGAGCGCGACACGATCGACCGCCTGATCGCCCACCACCTCGCCGACAAGGTCGGCGCCGAGTTCGAGGGGCGCATCACCGGCGTCACCAAGGCGGGGCTCTTCGTCGTCCTGCCGGTCTACGGCGCCGACGGCTTCGTGCCGATCTCGACGCTGGGCCGCCAGTTCTTCGTTTATGACGAGGCTGGACACGCGCTGGTCGGCGACCGCGACGGGCACGGCTACCGGCTCGGCGACACCGTGGAGGTCAAGCTCGTCGAGGCTCTGCCGCTCGCCGGCGCCATGCGCTTCGAGATGCTGACGGAACCGCGCGAGTTGCCGCGCGGCTCGGCTTCCTTCCATAAATCACGCCTGCGCAGGCCGAGCCGGCCCGGCGGGCGCCCCAAGAACGTGTCCGCGACAGTGAGGAGACGGCGATGACGACGGCGACGGACAAGGCGGACCTGCCGCCCCGCTCGATCTGGCAGGCGGTGAAGCGCGGCTTCTTCTGCCGCTGCCCCAATTGCAATCGCGGCGCCCTGTTCAAGGGCTACCTGACCAGCGTCGACGCCTGCGCGACCTGCGGCGAGGAATTCCACCACCACCGCGCCGACGACCTGCCCCCTTACCTCACCGTCTTCATCGTCGGCCACATCGTCGTCGCCCTGTTCATGGCGGCCGAGGAAACGGTGGACTGGTCGATGTGGACGCATATCGCGATCTGGGTGCCGGTGACGGCCATCCTGTCCCTCGTGCTGCTGAAACCGCTGAAGGGCGCGACGATCGGCCTGCAATGGGCGATGCGCATGGGCGGCTTCGGCGGGATGGCGGAAGAGGACCGCATCGCTTGACGACCGATGCCTTGGCGGCGTTGGAGCGCACGATCCCGGCTGAGCACGGGGTCGCACCCCCTCGGCGGCTGCGACCGCGCGACGCCGCCACGCTGATCATCGTCGATCGCATGGGCTCCGAGCCGCGCATCCTGATGGGGCGCCGCGCGGCTGGGCACGTCTTCATGCCCGGCCGCTACGTCTTTCCCGGCGGGCGCGTCGAGGCCGGCGACGTCGCTCTGGCGCGCCACCATCCGCTGGGAACGGATGCCCTCGCGCGCCTGACCGGCATGACCGCCGCGCGCTTCGCCGAGCGGCACGCCGCGGCCCTTCCGCTCGCCGCGATTCGCGAAACCTTCGAGGAGGTCGGCATCCGCATCGGCCACGTGAGCGATGGCGGGCTGCCGGCCGGCCCGGGCTGGGCGCCGTTCAGCGAAGCGGGGCTCGTGCCCGATCCCGGGCGGCTCGTGCCGATCGCCCGCGCGATCACGCCGCCGGCGGCGGTCCGCCGCTACGACACGCGCTTCTTCGCGATCGAGGGCTCGGCGACGGAGATCGAAGCGCGCTTCCAGGACCGTCCGACCGACGAGCTCGACGCCGTCGACTGGTTCACCTTCGAGGCGGCGGGCACGCTGAGCCTCGCGGGCATCACGCGCCAGATCCTCGCCGACCTTCGCGGGCGGCTGGAGGACGGAAGCTGGCTGGACGCCTCGGTCCCCATGCCCTTCTACCGAGCGGAGCGCGGCCGGTTCCGGCGCGACCTCGTTTGACCTCCGCGCAGTCCGCCGCACCGACGCGGATCGACCCTTGGGCGGTCGGCGCGGCGATCGCCTCGATCAGCGCCGTCGGCATCGCGCTCGGGCTCGGCCTGCCCCTTCTCAGCGTCATCCTCGAGCGCCGGGGCGTCAGCGCGTCCATGATCGGCGCGAACACGGCCTTTGCCGGCATCGCATCGCTGATCGCGGCGCCCCTGGTCACGCCGATCGCTCGCCGGCTCGGCGTCGCGACGACCATGCTTCTCTCGATTGTCGCTTCAGCACTCGCGGCGATCGGCTTCTACGTCTACGACGACATCGCCGCCTGGTTCGGCCTGCGTCTCGTGTTCCACTTCGCGGTGACCACCCTCTTCATCCTGTCGGAGTTCTGGATCAGCGCCGCGGCGCCGCCGGATCGCCGCGGCCTCGTGCTCGGCCTCTACGCGACCTTTCTGTCGCTCGGCTTCGCTGCGGGGCCGTGGCTGTTCTCGCAGGTCGGATCGATCGGGCCCCTGCCCTTCTATCTCGCGGCCGGCATCCTCGCCGCGGCTTCGCTGCCGATCCTCGCGGCCTGGCGCCATCAGCCGGCCATGTCGCGGGCCGAGGCCGGCAGCGGCGGCGCCTTCTGGCGCTACGTCGTCCTGGTGCCCACCGCGACCGCTGCCGTGCTCGTGTTCGGCGCGGTGGAGTCCGGCGGATTCGCGTTGTTTCCGGTCTATGGCGAGCGGATCGGCTTTCCCGAGGGCGATTCGGCGCTGCTGCTCACCGCGATCGGCCTCGGCAACGTTCTTCTGCAGATTCCCATCGGCCTCCTATCCGACCGGGTACGCGACCGCCGACACCTTCTCGTCGCCTTCGCGTTGATCGGCCTGGCCGGCTCGCTTGGCCTGCCGCTGATCGCCGGCGACTGGTGGACCATGGCCGCCGTCCTGTTCGTCTGGGGTGGGGTCGTCGCAGGGCTCTACACGGTAGGCCTGGCCCATCTCGGCTCGCGGCTCACCGGCTCCGACCTGGCGGCGGCCAACGCCGCCTTCATCTTCTGCTACGCGTTCGGCATGCTGCTCGGACCGCAGGTGATCGGCTCGTCGATGGACATCTTCGGCCCGGACGGTTTCGCCTGGAGCCTCGGCCTGTTCTTCGCGGCCTACCTCGCCCTGACGGTCGTTCGGCTGACCGCGGGGCGCAAGGCGGCTTGACTTCTGCGGCTGCCTGAATAGTGTCCGGCCAAACGCGCCGCCGGTACTCGACGGCGCTTTGACGCTTGGCGTCGATGCGGTTCGCAGTTCAGGACTTTATGTCCCGGCTCGGTCCGTAGTTCCTGAAACAACCGCGTGCCTGTCGTCGGAAGCCATGCTTCCGGCTGGGGTCCGCACCGAACAGGCCCCGCGAAGGGCGGAGAGAATCGATGGCCAAGGCGACCACCATCAAGATCAAGCTCCTGTCGACCGCCGACACCGGCTTCTTCTACGTGACGACGAAGAACAGCCGCACGATGACCGACAAGATGACCAAGACCAAGTACGACCCGGTGGCGCGCAAGCACGTCGAGTTCAAGGAAACCAAGATCAAGTAAGGTCGGGGCGGCCTCGAGCCGCCTTCCCTTCACCGATCGATCCACCCCGGCCGGTTCGTCCGTGCCGGGGTTTTTCGTGTGTGCTCCTCGCCGCAGCCGTCAGACGCGAGCGCGCGCGATGGGAAAGATCGGTTCGAAGGAGGAGAAGCGGGAGAAAGTGGCCGACCGGCAATCCGGACGCGGTACGAGGAAACCGCTGCTGCCCGAATGCCGGCCGGCCGCCCCACGAGCCCAGGAGATGCGGCGGACCTGAGCATCCATGGGGATCTCGGTGGAAGCCCTGGCGGCTCCCGTGATCCCGTGACGTCGAAACTGAACGAGATTCCCGTGGAAAGCAATGTTGTGGCGGCGCACCGCCGGTGACGTCTTAAGACATGGTTAAGATGTCGGCCGATTCGCGGGCCGAGTCAACTCAGGCGGCAAGAGCCAGGACACGGTTGCGGCCGGTCCGCTTCGCTTCGTAGAGGCTCCTGTCCGCGCGTGACAGGAGCGATGCCGCATCGTCCCCGTCCGCATAGATCGCCAAGCCCGCGCTGACGGTGACGGCGATGTCTCCGCCCGGCAGGGCGAAGGGGGCGGCGGCCATCCGCTCCCGAACGCGTTCCGCGACACGCAGCGCATCCTCGCCGTCCGTGTCCGGCATCAGCACGACGAACTCCTCGCCGCCGATTCGGCACGCGAGATCGCTGCCGCGGAGCGCGTCCTGAAGCCGGCTCGCGAACTGACGCAGCACCTCGTCGCCCGCCGCATGGCCCCGGCTGTCGTTGATCCTCTTGAAATGGTCGATGTCGGCAACGGCGATCGACAGGTGGCGACGCCCGGCGCGCGCCTGGTCGATGGCCTTCGCGAGGCGCGCCTCGCAGAAGCGGCGGTTGTGAAGGCCCGTCAGCGGATCGCGCACCGCCAGCGCCACGGTGTCGGTGAGCGAGCGACGAAGCCGGCTTTCGTAGCGCCGGCGCCGCACCTGCGTCGCCAGCCGGGCGCGAAGCTCGTTCCGGTCGATCGGCTTCAGGATGTAGTCGGTCGCTCCGATCTCCAGGGCCTTGGCAAGCGCCGCTTCCTGTTCCGGCCGTCCCATTGCGATGATCGGCAGATGGCGGCCGGCGTCGCTCGTCCGCAGCGCGGCGACGAGCCGCAGGGCGCTGCCCTCGGCGGCGCCGAGGTCGAGGAGCGCGGCTTCGGGCTCGGGTCCTTCCATCAGCTGCGCCATGAAGGCGCCGCGTTCGGCCGTCGCGTCGATCACGAAGCGGTCGTGCAGCATCGCCAGGAGCCGCGTCGCCTCGCGCGGGTCGTCGCCGAACATCAAGATCCGATCCCGCCCGCTCGCTGCGCGGAACACGTCCTCCTCGTCCGCGAACAGCGCGAGCGCCGTCGCCGTGCGCTCCCGCAACTCGTCGGTCACGCGTTTCAGCCGGGTCAGGCTGCGGACGCGCGTGAAGAGCTGCAGATCGCGCGCGGGCTTGGTGAGGAAATCGTCCGCGCCGGCATTGAGCCCCTCGATCCGGTCCGAGGGCTGGTCGAGCGCGGTGACGAGCACCACGGGAATGTGCGTGGTCTGCGGATCGGCCTTCAAACGCCGGCAAACTTCATAGCCGTCCATGCCGGGCATCATGACGTCGAGCAGCACGAGGTCGATGCCGCCGGTCGCGGCGAGAGCCAGGGCCTCGGGCCCGTTGACGGCCAGCACGACCTCGTAGAACTCCGCACCGAGGCGCGCTTCGAGCAGCCGAAGGTTGATCTCGTTGTCGTCGACGACAAGGATCCGCGCTGTCACGAAATGCCCCTGGACGTTGTCTTCAAAGGATGCGAACGGCTGCGATGCGTGAACGTGACCCCGGACGGATCTCTGACGGAGTTTGAGGCGCCGGGCCAGTCACGTCCTGTTCAAGACGACTGAGCCGGCTTTCGCCGGCCCGTCGGAACGTCGGCCGTTCAGCCATCACCCAGAAACGATTTGATGGTGTCGATGAACTTCGTCACCGAGATCGGCTTGGAAATGTAGGCCTCGCAGCCCCCCTGCCGGATGCGCTCCTCGTCGCCCTTCATCGCGAAGGCGGTGACGGCGATGACGGGAATGCGGAACAGCTGCGGGTCGGCCTTCAACTCCTTGGTCACATCGAGGCCGGACACCTCGGGAAGTTGTATGTCCATCAGGATCAGATCGGGCATTTCTGCCCGGGCCAGCTCGACAGCCTTCAGCCCGCTGCGTGTCTGAACCGTCCGGTAACCATGCGCTTCAACAAGATCGCGGAAGAGCTTCATGTTGAGCTCGTTGTCTTCCACGATCATCACGGTCTTCGCCACGACGCCACTCCTCGACGAGCCTCGACACCCGCTTCCTTGCTTCGATACCGCACCGGTTCTAGACCTCTTTTATTTAAGATTCTGGAATCCCGCGAGTCCGGTCTCGCCGAGGTGGAATTGCAATGATCCGTGAACGCAAGCCCGCTGGTCCGATGGGCCGCGACGAGGCCGACGCGGTCGGTGTCGAAGCGCTGAGCTTCCTCGCCGGCGACCCGAAGCTTCTCGCCCGGTTCCTCGACCTGTCGGGCATCGAGCCGATGGAGATGCGCGCCCGCATCTCGGACCCGGCCTTCTTCGCGGGGCTTCTCGACTTCCTGCTCGCCCATGAGGGCACGCTCGCGGCCTTCTCGCAGGCGAGCGGGCGCGCGGGCGAGAGCGTGGCCGCGGCGCGCGAGGCGCTGAGTGCCGACTTCGCGGCCGGTCCGCGATGAAGCATTCGCCCCGCAGCCGCGGCCCCGAACCTGAGACGATCGAGCGCCGGCACGACGCGCTGCTCGTTCTCGATGTCGACGAGGTGGTTCTGGAATTCATCGGTCCGTTCGACGCTCTCCTGCGGGAAAACGGCGCGCGGCTCCACTTCGAGTCCTTCCGCCTCACGGGGAACGCGCGGTCCCTGGCAACCGGCGAGGCGATCGGCGGCGGCGTTCTGGAGGGCTTCACGCAGCGGATCTACGCGGAGCAGGCGCAGCGCCAGCCCGTCGTTCGCGGTGCGGCCGAAGCGCTCGCCCGGTTGGCCGCTCGCGCCGACATCGTCTTCCTGACCGCGATGACGCCGAGCTTCTACGACGCGCGCCGGGCTCTTCTCGACTCGGCGGGTCTGCATTTCCCGATGATCGCGACGGAGCGCTCCAAAGGGGGCGTGGTCGACGAGTTGATGAAGGCGCGAAGCGGCCCGGCCGTCTTCGTCGACGATCTGCCGCCCAACCTCCTCGCCGTTCATCGCAGCGCGCCGGCCGCGCGGCTCGTGCACCTCATGGCGCATGAAGGCTTTCGTCCGCACCTGCCGCCGCTGCCGCCCGGCGCTTTCGCGGCGCGTGACTGGCCGCATGCCGAAGCGATGCTCGCCGAGCTCCTCGCCGGCCGAGAACCGACGATGAGCGAACCGGAAAAAGCGCCGGATCGTTAAACTTGCAAGGCGCGGCGCGACCGTTTCTGCACGCGCCCACCGCATGGTCGCTCCCGTTTCGCATCCGCAAAACGGGACCCGCGCCATGGCCATGTCGATCACCGCTGCCAAGACGGAGCTCGTCGACGATTACCGCCCCAAGCGCGGCGTCCGGCGCCTCGTCCCGATCCTGGGAGCGAGCCTGACGGTTCTCGCATCCGCCGCGGGATTCCTGTTCTGGTGGGCCACCGCGACGCCGGCCGAGATCCGCCCGGAGGGCGCCGATTATCCCGGCGTCATGCCCGTCGCCCTGGTGGTGCCGCCGATGCCGGTGACCCCGGCCGACTACGCCGTCGTCTCGTTGTTCGAGGACGAGGCCATTCTGGCGGCCGGCGACATGCTGCTGCGCGTCAAGGTCGGCTCCACCGCGCCTGGGCTCGGCACCATCCTCGCCATCGAGCCGCAGGGTGCGGGCGGCACGATCGTCACCGACAAGGCTCGCCTGACGCTGAGCTGAAGGCCTCCTGAGATCCGCGGCTTGATCAGCCGGCCGGATCGGTCGATCATCCGTTTCTCTTTCGTTCTTCCGCGCTGAGTCGGGGAGCGAAGCAACGGACGCGAAATCGATATGGCATGGGGCGCGGCGGCCGTCGGGCCGACGATCAGTGACGAGGCGATCGACCACGGCCAGCATGCCGCGTCGGCCGAGCGCCCGCGCCTGCGCAAGATCATCCACGTCGACATGGACGCCTTCTACGCATCCGTCGAGCAGCGCGACGATCCCCTTCTGCGCGGGCAGCCCGTCGCCGTCGGCGGTTCGAGCCAGCGCGGGGTCGTGGCGGCCGCGAGCTACGAGGCGCGCGCCTTCGGCGTGCGCTCGGCCATGCCCTCGGTGACCGCCCGGCGTCGCTGCCCGGATCTCGTCTTCGTCAAGCCGCGCTTCGACGTCTACAAGGCGGTCTCCGGCGAGATCCGCGAGATCTTCGCCGAGCACACAGACCTGATCGAGCCGCTGTCGCTCGACGAGGCCTATCTCGACGTGACCGAGAACCGGCAGGGCCTGCCGACGGCGACGATGGTGGCCGAGCGCATCCGCTCGGCGATCCGCGAGCGCACGGGCCTCACCGCCTCGGCGGGCGTGTCCTACAACAAGTTCCTGGCCAAGCTCGCCTGCGAGCAGAAGAAGCCGGATGGGCTCTTTGTCGTGACGCCGGCCATGGGGCCGGGCTTCGTGGAGACGCTGTCGGTCGGCAAGTTCCACGGCGTCGGGCCGGCGACGGAAAAGCGCATGGCGGCACTCGGCATCCGCACCGGCGCGGACCTTCGCGCCTGCAGCCTCGCCTTCCTCAACGCGCATTTCGGCAAGGCCGGAGGGCACTATCACGACATCGCGCGCGGCATCGACGAGCGCCCCGTGCGGCCCGATCGCATCCGCAAGTCGGTCGGCGCCGAGAAAACCTTCTTCGCCGACCTCCACGAGCGCGAGGCGATGCGCAAGGCGATCCGCCCGCTCGTCGCCAAGGTCCGCCGGCATTGCGAGACGCACCGCCTCCTCGGACGGACGGTGACGCTGAAGGTGAAGTTCGCCGACTTCCGGATCATCACCCGCAGCCGCTCGGGCGCCCTGCCCTTCGCCTCCTTCGAGGCCGTGGAGGACGCCGCCTTCCAGCTTCTCGACGGCGTCCTCCCCGTCGAGAAGGGCGTCCGCCTCCTGGGGGTCACCCTGTCGGCCTTCGAGGAGGACGGCTCGCCGGCGCTGAGCCAACTGGCCCTGCCGCTCTAGAGGAGGTGGACTTCCTCGATGCCGGGCGCGGCGCGCATGGCGCTGGCGAGCTGGGGCGAGACGCGGTAGCGGCCCGGCAGGGCGATTTCGATCTCGCGGTCGCCTTCGCTCCCGCGCAGCACGACGGAAACCTCCGCGTCACCGCCGTCGACCAGGAACTTCTGGACACTCGGGATGGGCTTGGCGCTCTTCATCACGACGCGCAGCCCCTTCTGCATGCGCGCCGCCTCTTCCTCCAGCGACTGGACGTTCGAGACGCGCAGCGAGATGCCTTCCGGCCGCTCCTCGACGCCCGCGGTGATGATCACCGAGGTGCCCGGCTCCAGCATGTCGCGGAAGGCGTAGAGCGTTTCCGAGAATAGCACCACCTCGTACTGGCCGCTCGCATCCGAGAGGTTGACGATGCCGAGCTTGTTGCCGGTCTTGGTCTTTTTCTCCTGGCGCGAGATCACCGTGCCCGCGATGCGCGCGGCCGAGGCGCCCTTCTTGGCCGAAGCCGACACCTCGGCGTAGCTCTGAACCTTCAGGCGCTTCAGCGCCGAGGCGTAGTCGTCGAGCGGGTGTGCCGAGATATAGAAGCCGATCGCGCCGAATTCGCGCATCAGCTTCTCGGTCGAGGTCCAGCTCTCGACCTCGGCGAGGCGCAGCGGCTCCGGCTGGCCGCCGGCGAGGCTCCCGAAGATGTCGCCCTGTCCCGAGTTGCGTCCGCCCGTCACCATGGCCGCGTAGGCGGTCATCTTGTCGACGTTGCCGAAGAGGCGCGCCCGGTCGTGGCCGAAACAGTCGAGCGCGCCGGCGAGGATCAGCTGCTCCAGCGTCCGCTTGCCCACGATCTTGGGGTCGATCTTGGCGCAGAAGTCCTCGAGGCTCGCGAAGCCCGTCTCCCCACGCTTCTCGACGATGTGCTCCACCGCCTGCTCGCCGACGCCCTTCACGGCCGAGAGCGCGTAGAAGATGCGCTTCTCCTCGACTTCGAAGGCCTTGTACGAGGTCTGGACGGAAGGCGGCACGACCTCGATGCCGAGGCGCATGGCGTCGCGGCGGAAGTCGTTGAGCTTGTCCGTGTTGCCGACGTCGAGCGTCATCGAGGCGGCGAGGAACTCGGTCGGGTAGTTCGCCTTGAGATAGGCCGTGTGGTACGAGACGAGCGCGTAGGCGGCGGCGTGCGACTTGTTGAAGCCGTAATCGGCGAACTTCGCCAGCAGGTCGAAGATAAGGTTCGCCTGCTCCTTCTTCAGCCCATTCTCGATCGAGCCCTCGACGAAGCGGACGCGCTGCTTGTCCATCTCCGCGCGGATCTTCTTGCCCATGGCGCGGCGCAGGAGATCGGCTTCGCCAAGCGTGTAGCCGGCGAGCACCTGGGCGATCTGCATCACCTGCTCCTGGTACACGATGACCCCTTGGGTCTCGCGCAGGATCGGCTCGATCTTGGGGTGGATGATCTCCACCTCCTCCTCGCCGTGCTTGCGGGCGTTGTAGACCGGGATGTTCTCCATCGGGCCGGGACGGTAGAGCGCGACGAGGGCGATGATGTCCTCGAAGCGGTCCGGCCGCATGCCGATCAGCGCCTTGCGCATGCCGGCCGATTCCACCTGGAACACGCCGACCGTCTCGCCGCGGGTGAGCAGCTGGTAGGACTTCTCGTCGTCGAGCGGCACGGCCGAAAGGTCGATGTCGATGCCCTTGCGGGCGATGAGCTTCACCGCCGTCTGCAGCGTCGTCAGGGTCTTGAGGCCGAGGAAGTCGAACTTCACGAGGCCGGCCTGTTCGACCCACTTCATGTTGTACTGCGTCACCGGCATGTCGGAGCGCGGATCGCGGTACATCGGGACGAGCTGCGACAGCGGCCGGTCGCCGATCACGATGCCGGCGGCGTGGGTCGAGGCGTGGCGGTAGAGGCCTTCGAGCTTCAAGGCGATCTTGATCAGCCGGTCGACGACCTCCTCCTTCTCCATCGCCTCCTTGAGCCGCGGCTCGTCCTCGAGTGCCTGGCCGAGCGTCACCGGATTGGCGGGGTTGGCCGGCACCATCTTGCAGAGCTTGTCGACGTGGCCGTAGCTCATCTCCAGAACGCGGCCGACGTCGCGCAGCACGGCGCGCGCCTGCATCGAGCCGAAGGTGATGATCTGCGCGACCTGCTGGCGGCCGTAGCGCTGCTGGACGTAGCGGATCACCTCCTCGCGCCGGTCCTGGCAGAAGTCGATGTCGAAGTCCGGCATCGAGACGCGGTCGGGATTGAGGAAGCGTTCGAACAGCAGCGCGAAACGCAGGGGATCGAGGTCGGTGATGGTCAGCGACCAGGCGACGAGCGAGCCGGCGCCCGAGCCGCGGCCCGGGCCGACCGGGATCCCTTGCGACTTCGCCCACTTGATGAAGTCCGACACGATCAGGAAGTAGCCGGGAAACTTCATGCGCTCGATGACCGAGAGCTCGAAGGCGAGGCGCTCGCGATAGGCGTCTTCCGAGATGCCGGGGGCGCAGCCATGCGCCTTCAGCCGCGCCTCCAGCCCCTCCTCCGCCTGCCGCCGCAGCTCGGCGGTCTCGGCCAGCTCGGCCGCGGCGGGCTCTGCGTCGGCACCGGCGAAGCGCGGCAGGATTGGCTTGCGGGTGCGCGGCCGAAATGCGCAGCGCTTGGCGATCTCGATCGTGTTCTCCAGCGCCTCCGGCAGGTCCGAAAACAGCGCCACCATCGCATCCTGCGACTTCAGGCAGTGATCGACCGTCAGTCGGCGGCGATCCTCGTGGCTGACGAGGCGGTTCGACGCGACGGCCATCAGCGCGTCGTGCGCCTCGAAGTCGTCCGGGCAGAAGAAGTAGCTGTCGTTCGTCGCGACGATGGGAAGGCCCATCTCGTAGGCGAGGTTCACGGTGTCCGCCTCGATCCGGCGCGAGTAGCCGGTCGGTCGTTGCAGCTCGACATAGAGACGGTCGCCGAAGAAGCCGGCGAGCGCTTCCAGCCGACCCTGCGCCAGCGCCGGCCGGTCGCCGGAAAAGGCGAGCCCGATCGGTCCGAGCGGCCCGCCCGACAGGCAGATGACGCCCTCGGTGCGTCCCTCCATCCATTCCGCGCGGATGTGCGGGCGCGCATCGCCGTCATGGGCGAGATAGGCGCGCGACACGAGGTCGACGAGGTTCTCGAAGCCCTTGTCGGACGCCGCGATGAGAACGAGCGGGGCGATTGCCGGCACGGCCTTGGCGCCGCGGCCCGAGCCCAGATCCTCGCCTGCGTCCGAGAACAGGACGTCGAGCTGGCAGCCGACGATCGGCTGGACGCCGGAATCGGCGCACTTTTCCGAGAATTCCAGCGCGCCGAAGAGGTTGTTGGTGTCGCAGATGGCGATGGCCGGCGCCTTGTCCGCCTTGGCGTGCTTGACGATCTGCGGGATCTTCAGCGCGCCTTCCAGAAGCGAATAGGCGCTGTGGACGCGCAGGTGGATGAAGCGCGGCTCGCCGCCGACGGCGGTTGCCTGCGACGCTCCGATCGTTGCCGCATCCGCCATGACCGTTCTCCTGCATGTCTTTCGTCGAGCCGAGACCGTGCCTCGACTCGCCCGGCGCGAGGCTGACTCCGGGGTGTCCGCGAGTCGAGCCCTCCCCGCCTCTATCCAATGGTCTCCGCCGTTTAGATGGCGTGCAGCAGAAGAGCGAGCGAGCAGACGAACGCCGAGATGGCAACGAGGGAGGCGACGTCCTTGACCATTCCGAGCATGAGCCGAGTTCCCGTTTGGTTCCTATGTTCCTTTTTTGTTCTATCACTCGGCACGAGTCAAGGCGCCGCGCCGGACGTTCCGGCGCGGCGCGTCTCGTCTGCGATCGTGGTTAGGAAAGGCTTGCCGTTCAGCCGAAGCTGTGCGGCACGATGAGGCCGCCGGAGAGCGTCACGGTCCGGTCCATGCGGGAGGCCAGCTCGTGGTTGTGGGTCGCGATCAGCGCGGCGACGCCCGACTGGCGCACCAAGGCGGTCAGCGCCTCGAAGACGTAGGCCGAGGTCTGCGGGTCGAGATTGCCCGTCGGCTCGTCGGCCAGAAGGACGTGCGGGCTGTTGGCGACGGCGCGGGCGATCGCGACGCGCTGCTGCTCGCCGCCCGACAGCTCGGCCGGCCGATGCGTCGCCCGCTGGCCGACGCGCATATAGTCGAGGAGCCGGCGCGCCCGCTCGGAGGCCTGCGCGCGCGTCTGTCCGCCGATCATCTGCGGCAGCATGACGTTCTCCAAAGCGGAGAACTCCGGCAGGAGGTGGTGGAACTGGTAGACGAAGCCGATCGAACGGCGGCGCATGGCCGTGCGCTTCTCGTCGTCCATCGTGCCGCAGGGCTTGCCGTCGATGAGGATCTCGCCGCCATCCGGCCGCTCCAGGAGGCCGGCGATGTGGAGGAGCGTCGACTTGCCGGCGCCGGACGGAGCGACGAGCGCCACCATCTCGCCGGGCATCAAGGTCATCTCGGCCTTGTCGAGGATCGTCAGGCGCTGTTCGCCCTGAACGAAGCGGCGCTCGATGGATTCGAGCCGCATGGCGGGGTTCATGACCGTGCTCATTCGTAGCGCAGCGCCTCGACCGGATCGAGCCGCGAGGCCCGCCAGGACGGCAGGATGGTGGCGAGGAACGAGAGGCCGATCGCCATGCCGACGACCAGCAGCACCTCGGTCGCATCGACCTTCGCCGGAAGCTGGCTGAGGAAGTAGAATTCCGGGTCGAAGAGCGTGCGCCCCGACAGCCAGGAGAAGAACTGCCGGATGTTCTCGATGTTGAGGCAGAACAGGAGCCCGATCAGGAAGCCGGCGAGCGTGCCCGTGAAGCCGATCGCCGCGCCCGTGATGAAGAAGACGCGCATGACAGCGCCCTTCGTGGCGCCCATGGTGCGAAGGATCGCGATGTCGCGCCCCTTGTCCTTCACCAGCATGAAGAGGCCGGAGATGATGTTCAGCGCCGCGACGAGGACGATCAGCGTCAGAATGATGAACATGACGTTGCGCTCGACCTGCAGCGCGTTGAAGAAGGACTGGTCCTGCATCTGCCAGTTCGACAGGAAGAGCGGGCGCCCGGCGGCCTGGTCGATGCGCTCGCCGTAGAGGTTCACCTCGTCCGGACGGTCGACAAACACCTCGATGGCGCCGGCCGTGCCCTCCTGGTTGAAGTAGAGCTGCGCTTCTGAGAAGGGCATGTAGACGTAGCTCGCGTCGATCTGCGACATGCCGACGTCGAAGATCGCGGTGACGGGATAGGCTTTGACGCGCGGCGACGTGCCGAACGGCGTCACGTCGCCTTCCGGCGAGATCAGGGTGACGAGGTCGCCGAGCTGCAGGCCCAGCTGCTCGGCCAGCCGCGAGCCGACGGCGACGCCGCCACTCTCGTCGAAGCCGTCGAGGGTCCCCTGCTTGAGGCTGCCGGACACCGGCTGAAGCTTCAGGAGGTCGGCGCCGCGCACGCCCTTGACGAGCGCGCCCGTATTGCCGCGTCCCGGACCGGAGGCCAGCACCTGACCCTGCACCATGGGCATGGTGAAGCGCACGCCGTCGACGGCGTCGATCCGCCTGGCGACCTCGTCGAAGTCGTCCAGCGGCCGGTCGATCGGATACAGGACGATGTGGCCGTTGACGCCGAGGATGCGGTCGAGGAGCTCGGCGCGGAAGCCGTTCATCACCGACATGACGATGATCAGCGCGGCGACGCCGACGAGGATCCCGAGAAAGGAGAAGCCGGCGATGACGGACACGCCCGCATCCCGCCGACGGGCGCGCAGATACCGGCCGGCGATGATCCACTCGAAGGGCGAGAATGGCTTCGTGCCGCCCGCCGTCTGCGGCGGCTTGGCGGCGACGGCCGCGCTCGCCTCGGCCGAGACGCTCACGCGGAGAGCCTCGCGACGACGCCGTCGACCGGCAGGGTGAAGCGCGAGCCGTCGGCGCGCACCTTGATCTCGGCCTCGCCGGCCGCTGCCCCGCGCGGGCCGACGATCACCTGGAACGGCACGCCGATGAGGTCCATCGTCGCGAACTTGGCGCCGGCGCGCGTGTCCTCGTCGTCGTAGAGGACGTCCATGCCGGCCGCTTCCAGCTCGGCATAGAGCCGCTCGCAGATCGCGTCGCACTGCGCGTCGCCCGGCTTCATGTTGACGAGGCCGACCTCGAAGGGCGCGACAGAACGCGGCCAGACGATGCCGTTCTCGTCGTGGCTCGCCTCGATGATCGCAGCGATGAGGCGCGAGGGACCGATGCCGTAGGAGCCCATCTGCACCGGCACGTCCTTGCCGTAGGGGCCGGTGACCACGGCGCCCATCGGCTCGGAATACTTGGTGCCGAAGTGGAAGATGTGGCCGACCTCGATGCCGCGCGCCGCGACGCGCTCGTTCTCCGGCAGCGCGTTCCAGGCGGCTTCGTCGTGCATCTCCTCGGTCGCCGCGTAGGGCGTCGTCCAGGTCTTCACGATGGAGGCGAGCTGGCCCGCATCGCTGAAATCGACCTCGGAGCCGGGCGTCGTCAGCGAGAGGTAGTCCTTGTGGCAGAACACGGCGCTCTCGCCGGTCGAGGCCAGGATGATGAATTCGTGGCTCAGCTCGCCGCCGATCGGGCCGGTGTCGGCGCGCATCGGGATCGCCTGGAGGCCGAGCCGCTCGAAGGTGCGGAGATAGGCCACGAACATGCGGTCGTAGGCCGTCTTGGAGGCCTCGTAGTCGATGTCGAAGGAGTAGGCGTCCTTCATCAGGAACTCGCGCGAGCGCATGACGCCGAAGCGCGGGCGCACCTCGTCCCGGAACTTCCACTGGATGTGGTAAAGGTTCAGCGGCAGGTCCTTGTAGGAGCGGACGTAGGACCGGAAGATGTCCGTCACCATCTCCTCGTTGGTCGGGCCGAACAGAAGCTCGCGCTCGTGCCGGTCCTCGATGCGCAGCATCTCCTTGCCGTAGTCGTCGTAGCGCCCGCTCTCGCGCCAGAGATCGGCCGACTGGATGGTCGGCATCATGATCTCGAGCGCCCCCGAGCGATCCTGCTCTTCGCGGATGATCCGGCAAACCTTGTCGAGGACGCGCTTGCCCAAGGGCAGCCAGGAATAGATGCCGGCCGCCTGCTGGCGGATCATGCCGGCGCGCAGCATGAGCCGGTGCGAGACGATCTCGGCTTCCTTGGGCGTTTCTTTCAGGATCGGCAGGAAATATCGCGACAGGCGCATGCGGTTCGTCCAGTCGAAGAGGGCGGCCGCAGCGCGGGCGCGGCTCGGGTTCGCCGCGTCATAAAGCATCGCGCGGGGAGAAGGAACCGCCTGCCGGCAGCCTCGCGTCAGCCCGCTGGTCGCGGGAAAAATCGCAAGATCGGACAGCACGACAAATTTGCGTCACACCCTTGAGATTCCGCGTGACAAAAGCATAAGCCGCCGATAGATTTCGGCCGCATAGAAAAGCGTCAGCAAGACGCCCACTTCTTAAGCAGTCTCGTCAGGGAGGACGTGATTTCCGGCGCAACGTCCGTTGCTGCCCCGCCGCGAGGCCGGTGAGGAATCCAGGCTGCTGAAACTTCCAAAAGCGGGGCGTGAGCCCCGCTTTTTTTGTTCCGCCGCGGCGGGTTCAGACGTTCGGCACGAAGTTCGGCAGGTCGTCGACGCCGATGCCGATGATCTCGGTCACCAGGTAGTAAAGCGCGAAGACGATCAGGGAGACGATCGTCGTCTGGATGATCTTGCGCAGCATGCGGGGCTGGGCAGGTGCGCCGTCCGCCGATCCCGGCACCACCTCGCCTTCCTCGATCTGGCTGCGCACCCCGAAGGGGAGGACGGCGAAGAGCACCGTCCACCAGATCACGAAGAAGATCGCCAGTCCGGTCACCCAGCCCATTATTCCGCCCTACCCCGCGCCTGCTCAGGCCAGCGCCACGAAGACCGTGACGATCGGCTTCTTGCCCCACACGTCGGCCGCGGCCGCACGCACGGCGCGACGCACCGCCTCGCGCACGAGTTCGGGATCCTTGCGCCGGTTCTTGGGGATCGAATCGATCGCGCCGACAGCCGCGTCGATGAGGACCTCCTCCATCTCCTCGCCCTGCCCGTCGTCCTGCGGCAGGCCGATCGCGACGAGCTCGGGATCGTGGCGCAGCTCGAACTTGGCGGTCAGCTCGACGCAGAGCGTGACGTGGCCGGCGAAGGACAGACGCCGCCGCTCGGCGATGCCCATCTCGACGTCGCTGCCGATGAGCCGACCGTCCTTGTAGAGCCGTCCGACCGGAACCTCGTCGATGATCTCGGCAGGCCCCGGGCCGAGCCGGACCATCTTGCCATCCCGGATCTGCACCACTTCGCGCACGCCCATCTCGCCGGCGAGCTTGGCGTGGGCGGCAAGATGCGCGGCCTCGCCGTGCGCCGGCACGGCGATCCTGGGACGGGTCCACTCGTACATCTGCCGGAGCTCGGCACGACGCGGATGGCCGGAAACGTGCACCAGCTTGCCCCCGTCCTCGAGGACCTCTACTCCGCGCTCGATCAGGCCGTTCTTGATGTCGTTGATCGCCTTCTCGTTGCCCGGGATCGAGCGCGAGGAGAAGATCACGAGATCGCCCTTGGACAGGCCGACCGAGGGATGGTCGTCCCGCGCGAGGCGCGCCAACGCCGCCCGCGGCTCGCCCTGGCTGCCGGTGAGGATGATCACCGCCTTCTCGCGCGGGATGTAGCCGAAGCTCGATTCGTCGAGAAAGTCCGGAAGACCATCGAAGTAGTGCAGCTCGCGCGCGATGTCGGCGACGCGCTTCATCGAGCGCCCCATCAACAGCACCTGGCGATCCGCCTCTCCCGCGGCCTGGGCGACGGCGCGGATGCGCCCGACATTGGACGAGAAGGTCGTGACGATGACCCGCCCCTTCGCGGCGGCGATGATCTCGGCGAGCGAAGCGCCGACTTCGGACTCGCTCGGGCTGATACCCTCGCGCAGCGCGTTGGTGGAATCGCAGACCAGCGCGAGGACGCCCTCGTCACCGATCGCGCGCAGCCGTGCCTCGTCGGTCGGCAGGCCGAGGGCCGGCGAGGCGTCGATCTTCCAGTCGCCCGTGTGCACCACGGTCCCGACCGGCGTGCGGATCGCCAGCGCGACCGGCTCGGGGATCGAGTGGGTGACGTTCACCGCCTCGATGTCGAAGGGGCCGACCTTGAAGCGGTCGCCGGCCTGGAAGAGCGTCACCGGAATCTTCGGCGCGCCCGGCTCACCCTCGCGCTTGGCGTCGAGGAGGCTCGCGGTGAACTGGGTCGCGTAGACCGGCACCTTCAGCTTGGGCCAAAGGTCGAGGAGCGCGCCGTAGTGGTCCTCGTGCGCGTGGGTGATGACGATTCCCTTCAGCGAGCGCCGTTCCTCGACGATGAAGCCGATATCGGGCAGCACGAGGTCGACGCCCGGCGCCTCCGGACCCGCAAAGGACACGCCGCAGTCGACGATGATCCATTCGCGCTCGGCCTCGGGGCCGTAGCCGTATAGGGCGAGGTTCATGCCGATCTCGCCGATGCCGCCCAGCGGGCAGAAGACCAGGCTCGGTTCGTTCTTTCGCGTCGTGTCTGACATCAAGCTCCTGCTTTCATGTGTTCGACCTCGCGGTCGCCGCGACGCCGAAATGAACGTCTCCGGCGGCGATCCGCGCGATGGTGCCGTCATGTTCCCGGATGACGAGCCGGCATTCCTCATCGATCGTTTCGAACAGGCCTTCGACCAGCCTGTTCTCGGTGCGGACTGAAACGGGCGAGCCGAGGCCCGCCGCGCGCTTCAGCCATCTCGCGCGAATCTCGCCGAGGCCGCGGCCGTCGCGCCAAAGGGCGTGAGCCTGCGTCCAGGCATCGGATAGAGCCAGAAACAGTTCTGCCGCTCCGCAGTTCGCGCCCAGCGCGCGCAAATTCGTGGCGGGGTAAGGAGTGTCGGTCGGATGGCCGACGACGTTGACGCCGATGCCGACGGCCAGCGCGTAACCGCCGCCGGGAAGCGCCACCGACTCAAGAAGAATCCCGACGAGCTTGCAGCGATTGCCGAGCACGTCGTTCGGCCACTTCAGCTCGAATCGCGCGCGCGGCGCGACAGCCTCGAGCGCTTCAACGATGGCGAGACCCGCGACGAAGCCGAGCGTCGCGGCCTCGGGAAGCGCCACCGCCGGCCGCAAAAGAAGCGACGCCGCGAGGTTGCCCCGCGGCGCCTGCCAGACCCGGCCACGGCGCCCGCGCCCGGCCACCTGATTGTCGCTGACGATCCAGAGAGGCGCTGCCTCTCCGGCCAAAGCTCGCTCCAGGGCGACGGCGTTGGTCGACCCGACCGTGTCGAGCACGTCGAGCCGGTATCCCTGGAGCGCCGCCGTAGGCGCGAGCGTGAAGGCCATTCCGTCCGTTCGTCAGAAGAAGGTGCGCGCGGCGGCTTCGGCCGCGTTGAACACCGTGCCGCCGACCACGAGGTAGACCGGGAAGATGAACAGCGCGGTCGCGCCGAGGGCGAAGCGCAGCTCCGGCGCCATCGGCTCGAACGGCGCCGCCGGCTCGTCGAACCACATCACCTTCACGATGCGAAGGTAGTAGTAGAGGCCCACCACGCTCGAAAGGACGCCGATCACCGCGAGGCCATAGAGCTGCGCCTCGACCGCCGCCATGAAGACGAAGTACTTGGCGAAGAAGCCGGCGAGCGGCGGCAGACCGGCGAGCGAGAGCATCAGCGCGGTCAGCGCCACGGCCATCACCGGATTGGTGCGCGACAGCCCGGCGAGCTCGTTGATCTCCTCGACCGACCCTTCGGCCCGGCGCATGGCGAGGATGACCGCGAAGGTGCCGACCGTCATGGCGAGGTAGATCGCCATGTAGAGAAGCACGCCGCGCACGCCCGACACGTTGGCGGCGGCGAGGCCCACCAGCGCGTAGCCCATGTGGCTGATCGAAGAATAGGCCATCAGGCGCTTGATGTTGCGCTGGCCGATGGCGGCGAAGGCGCCGAAGGCCATGGAGGCGATCGACACGAAGACGATGACCTGCTGCCAGTCGACGGCAAGGTTCTGGAAGCCGTCGATGGTGAAGCGCACCATCAGCGCCATGGCGGCGACCTTCGGCGCGCCGGCCATGAAGGCGGTGATCGGCGTCGGGGCGCCCTCGTAGACGTCGGGCGTCCACATGTGGAACGGCACGGCCGAGATCTTGAAGGCGAGGCCGGCGAGAACGAAGACGATGCCGATCACGAGGCCGATCGAGCGCGTCTCGGCGGTGGCGGCCTGGGCGATCGCCTGGAACTCGATCTGGCCGGTGAAGCCGTAGACCAGCGAGGCACCGTAGAGCAGCATGCCCGAGGAGAGAGCGCCGAGCACGAAGTACTTGAGACCCGCTTCGGTGGAGCGCACCGAGTCGCGGTTGATCGCGGCGAGCACGTAGATCGCGAGCGACTGCAGCTCGAGGCCGAGATAGAGCGCGATGAGGTCGCCGGCCGAGACCATGATCATCATGCCGAGGGTCGAGAGGACCATCAGCACCGGGTATTCGAAGCGATTGAAGCGCTCGCGCGAGGCGAAGCCGACCGACATCACCATCGCGAATGCGGAGCCGATCAGCACCAGCACCTTCATGAACCGGGCGAAGGGGTCGAGCAGGAAGGAGCCGCCGAAGGCGACGCCGGTCGGCGTGACGACGACAAGCCAGAGCCCGGAGATGACGACGAGGGCCACCGCGAGGCCCGTCACGATCTGCGTGCTGCGCTCGCCGGCGAAGACGCCGACCATCAGGAGCACCATGGCGCCGACGGCCATGATGAGCTCCGGCCCGGCAATGCCGAGGCTCTGAGACAGGGAGAAGGCTTCAGCCATCATGGATCATCGAACCCTTCAATGGGCTGCCGCAGAGGCGACGGAGCCGGCGGCTTCGATCGCGGCGGTGTAGGACGAGAGGAGGCGCTCCACGGAAGCGGCCGTCACGTCGAAGACGGGCATGGGATAGACGCCGAAGAAGACGACGAGCACGGCGAGCGGGTAGAGAAGGATCTTCTCGCGCCGGTCGAGATCGGTGATCGCCTTCAGGTTCTCCTTGGTAAGCGCCCCGAGGATGACCCGCCGATAGAGCCAGAGCGCGTAGGCCGCCGACCAGATGACGCCCGTCGCCGCGAAGATCGCGACCCAGGTGTTGACGCGGAACACCGCGAGCATGGTCAGGAACTCGCCCACGAAGCCGCTCGTGCCGGGCAGGCCGACATTCGCCATCGTGAAGAGCAGCATCATCGCGGCGTAGGCCGGCATGCGGTTCACGAGACCGCCATAGGCGGCGATGTCGCGGGTGTGCATGCGGTCGTAGACGACGCCGACGCAGAGGAAGAGCGCGCCGGAGATGAGGCCGTGGCTGAGCATCTGGAAGATCGCGCCCTGCACGCCCTGCTCGTTGGCGGCGAAGATGCCCATGGTCACGAAACCCATGTGGGCGACGGACGAGTAGGCGATCAGCTTCTTGATGTCTTCCTGCATCAAGGCGACCAGCGAGGTGTAGACGATCGCGACCACCGAGAGGGTGAAGACGAAGGGCGCGAAGTCGGCGGATGCCAGCGGGAACATCGGCAGCGAGAAGCGGATGAAGCCGTAGCCGCCGAGCTTCAGGAGGATGCCGGCCAGGATCACCGACCCCGCGGTCGGCGCCTCGACGTGCGCGTCCGGCAGCCAGGTGTGCACCGGCCACATCGGCATCTTCACCGCGAAGGAGGCGAAGAAGGCGATCCACAGCCAGGTCTGCATGTTGGCCGGGAAGTTGAAGGCCAGGAGCTCTGGGATCGAGGTCGTGCCGGCGGTCCAGTACATCGCCATGATGGCGACGAGCATCAGGACCGAGCCGAGGAAGGTGTAGAGGAAGAACTTGTAGGAGGCGTAGACGCGCCGCTTGCCGCCCCAGACGCCGATGATCAGGAACATCGGGATCAGCGAGCCTTCGAAGAAGACGTAGAAGAGCACGATGTCCAGCGCGCAGAAGACGCCGATGACGAGCGTCTCGAGCACGAGGAAGGCGATCATGTATTCCTTGACGCGCGTCGTGATGGAGTCGCGGCTCGCCAGGATGCAGATCGGCATCAGGAAGGTCGTCAGGATGACGAAGAGCATCGAGATGCCGTCGACGCCCATGTGGTAGCTGATGCCCGTGCCCAGCCAGGCCGCCTGCTCCACCATCTGGAAGCCCGGATCGCTCGGATCGAAGGCCAGCCAGATGCCGAGCGACAGGACGAAGGTGAAGACGGTGGTCAGCAGCGCGACGTTGCGGATGTTCCGCCGCGCCAGCTCGTTGTCGTCCTTGATGAACAGGATCAGCGCCGCCCCGACCAGGGGCAGATAGGTGACGGTCGACAGAATCGGCCAGTCGAGCATCAGTTCGCTCCCCCGAGCATCATCCAGGTGACCAGCAGCGCGACGCCGATGAGCATGGCGAAGGCGTAGTGGTAGAGATAGCCGGTCTGCAGCCGCACGACGCGGTCGGTCACGTCGAGGACGCGCGCCGAGATGCCGTCGGGGCCGAGCCCGTCGATGATCTTTCCGTCGCCGGTCTTCCAGAGGAAGCGGCCGAGCCACTTGGCCGTGCGGACGAACAGGAAATCGTAGAGCTCGTCGAAGTACCACTTGTTGAGGAGGAACTTGTAGAGCCCCGGATTGCGGGCGGCGGTGGCCGCCGGCAGGCCCGGCGAGCGGATGTAGTAGAGGTAGGCGACCGCGAAGCCGAGAACCATCGCGATCGTCGGCGACCACACCACCCAGGCCGGCACTTCGTGCATGTCGTGGAGGATGTGGTTGTCGGGGCCGGAGAACAGCGCGCCGTGCCAGAACTCCTCATAGGCCTCGCCGATGAAGAAGGCGTGGAAGACGATGCCCGCGAGAAGCGCGCCCGCCGCGAGGACGTAGAGCGGCACCAGCATGACCGGCGGCGATTCGTGGACGTGGTGCATGACCTCGTGGCTCGCGCGCGGCTTGCCGTGGAAGGTCATGAAGACGAGGCGCCAGGAATAGAAGCTCGTCATCGCGGCGGCGATCACCAGCATCATGAAGGCGTAGCCGGCGAAGGCGTTGTGACCGGCGAAGGTCGCCTCGACGATGGCGTCCTTCGAGAAGTAGCCGGCCGTATAGGGGAAGCCGGTCAGCGCCAGCGTGCCGATCATCATCATCCAGTAGGTGATGGGGATTTGCTTGCGAAGGCCGCCCATGTTGCGCATGTCCTGCTCGTCCGAGACGGCGTGGATCACCGAGCCGGCGCCCAGGAACAGGAGCGCCTTGAAGAAGGCGTGCGTGAAGAGGTGGAAGATCGCCGGGCCGTAGGCCCCGACGCCGAGCGCGGCGAACATGTAGCCGAGCTGCGAGCAGGTCGAATAGGCGATGACGCGCTTGATGTCGTTCTGGACGAGGCCGACCGTCGCCGCGAAGAAGGCGGTGGTGGCGCCGACGAAGGTCACCACGGTCAGCGCCGTGTGGCTCAGCTCGAAGAGCGGCGACATGCGCGCGACGAGGAATACGCCGGCGGTGACCATGGTCGCGGCGTGGATCAGCGCCGAGACCGGGGTCGGGCCTTCCATCGCGTCGGGTAGCCAGATGTGAAGGCCGAGCTGGGCCGACTTGCCCATGGCACCGACGAAGAGCAGCAGGCAGATGCAGGTGACGGCGCCCATGGTCGAGAGCGACCAGCCGGCGAACTGCAGCGCCACGTCGCCGCCATGCGCGGCCCCCTCGCCTGCCGCAGCCGCGCCCTCGCCGCCGTGCGCGGCCATGAGGTCGGCGGCACCGGCGAAGATCGTGTCGAAGTTCACCGAGCCGAAGAGGTAGAAGACGCCGAAGATGCCGAGCGCGAAGCCGAAGTCGCCGACGCGGTTGACCACGAAGGCCTTCATCGCCGCCTTGTTCGCCGACGGCTTCTGGTACCAGAAGCCGATCAGGAGGTACGAGGCGAGGCCGACGCCCTCCCAGCCGAAGAACATCTGGACGAGGTTGTTCGACGTCACCAGCATGAGCATGGCGAAGGTGAAGAGCGACAGGTAGGCGAAGAAGCGCGACCGGCTCGGATCGTGGTGCATGTAGCCGATCGAGTAGATGTGGACGAGCGCCGACACCGTGTTGACGACGACGAGCATGACGAGCGTCAGCCGGTCGATGCGCAGCGCCCAGGACACGTCGAGCGTGCCCGACTGCATCCAGTGCAGGAGCTCCACGCGCAGCGTCTCGCCCTCTCCGAAGAAGAAGGAGATGAAGGCGACCCAGGACAGGAGCGCCGCGACCACCATGAAGCCGGAGGTCACGTATTCCGCGCCCTTGTGCCCGATCTGCCGGCCGAAGAGGCCGGCGATGATGAAGCCGAGGAGCGGGAGAAGGACGATGATCGTATACACGGCGGCCTCAGCCCTTCATCGTGTTGACGTCGTCCACGGCGATGGAGCCGCGGTTGCGGAAGAAGACGACGAGGATGGCGAGGCCGATCGCGGCCTCCGCGGCCGCCACGGTGAGGATGAACAGGGCGAAGACCTGCCCGACGAGGTCGTTCAGGAAGGCGGAGAAGGCGACGAAGTTGATGTTGACCGAGAGCAGGATCAGCTCGACCGACATCAGGATGGTGATGATGTTCTTCCGGTTGAGGAAGATGCCGAAGACGCCCGTGACGAACAGGATGGCGCCGACGGTGAGATAGTGGCCGAGACCGACTTCCATGGGATGTTTCCTTAAAGGCCCCGGCCGCTCTCGACCTTGACGATCTCGATGGCGGTCTTCGGATTGCGCGCGACCTGCACCGGGATCGACTGGCGACGCACGCCCTCCTTATGGCGAAGCGTCAGGACGATGGCACCGATCATGGCCACGAAGAGGATGAGGCCGGCGATCTGGAAGAAGAGGATGTAGCGGGTGTAGAGCACCTGCCCCAGCGCCTCGATGTTCGTCACCTGGTCGAGCGGCGGGATCGGCATGGGGGTGGCGAGCGTCGTCGCCGTGGAGGGCGCGAGGTAGCTGCCGCTCAGGGCGATCACGAGCTGGGCGAGGAGCGCCAGGCCGATGATGGCGCCGAAGGGCGCGTATTTCAGCGCCCCCTTCTTCATCCGGCCCATGTCGAGGTCGAGCATCATGACCACGAACAGGAACAGGATCGCCACCGCGCCGACATAAACGACCACGAGGATCAGCGCGAGGAACTCCGCGCCCGTCAGAAGGAAGAGCCCCGCCGCCGCCACGAAGGTGAGGATCAGGAACAGAACCGAGTGGACGGGATTGCGCGAGAACACGACCATCAGGCCGCCGCCGACGGCGATCAGCGCGAAGAAGTAGAAGAAGGTCGCCTGAAGGCCCAGCATGATCGGGGCTCCCTGAGGATTGATGCGGTCGGACTTGCGGCTCGCGGAACGCCGGACGCGCGGCGCGAGCCAGATGCGTCGTCGCGCGCCGGATTAGCGGTAGGTCGCGTCCAGCGCAATGTTTCTGGCGAGCTCCCGCTCCCAGCGGTCGCCGTTCGCCAGCAGACGCTCCTTGTCGTAGTAGAGCTCCTCGCGCGTTTCGGTCGAGAACTCGAAGTTCGGCCCCTCGACGATGGCGTCGACCGGGCAGGCCTCCTGGCAGAAGCCACAGTAGATGCACTTCACCATGTCGATGTCGTAGCGCACCGTGCGGCGCGTGCCGTCGTTGCGGCGCGGACCCGCCTCGATGGTGATGGCTTGCGCCGGGCAGATCGCCTCGCAGAGCTTGCAGGCGATGCAGCGCTCCTCGCCGTTCGGGTAGCGGCGCAGCGCGTGCTCGCCGCGGAAGCGGGGCGAGACCGGGTTCTTCTCGAAGGGGTAGTTCACCGTCGCCTTCGGCGCGAAGAAGTAGCGCATCGACAGGCGGAAGGCGGCCACGAACTCGGTCAGGAACAGCGAACGGACGGTTTGGGCGAGTGCGCTCACGGCGAAAAGCTCCAGAGGCTCGAACGGTGACCGGCCCGGCCTAACCGGCCGGGCGCGGCATGCGATTTGTCGTTTCGTCGACCAAGGCGGTGCGAGACTGCCGCACCGTTCTCAAGCCGTATGGATCAGGACGCTGCGGCGCCCCAGCCGAAGATTTGCACCACGAAGGCGGTGATGATGACCGCGGCCAGCGAGAGCGGCAGGAAGGTCTTCCAGCCGAGCTGCATGAGCTGATCGTAGCGGTAGCGGGGCACGAAGGCCTTCACCATCGCGAACAGGAAGAAGCAGAAGGCCACCTTGATCAGGAACCAGAGGAAGCCCGGCACCCAGGTGAACGGAATGAAGTCGAAGGGCGGCAGCCATCCACCGAGGAACAGGATGGTCATCAGGCAGCACATCAGCGTGATCGCCGCGTACTCGCCGAGCATGAACATCATGTACGGGGTGGAGCCGTACTCGACCATGAAGCCGGCGACGAGCTCGGATTCGGCCTCCGGCAGGTCGAAGGGCGGCCGGTTCGTCTCGGCGAGCGCCGAGATGAAGAAGATCACGAACATCGGGAAGAGCGGCAGCCAGTGCCAGTCGAGGAACGAGCCGGGAAGCCCGATCATGGTGCCGAGGCCGGTGCCCTGCGCCAGGACGATGTCCGTGAGGTTCAGCGAGCCGACGCAGAGCAGGACGGTGACGATCACGAAGCCGATCGAGACTTCGTAGGACACCATCTGCGCGGCCGAGCGCAGCGCGCCGAGGAAGGCGTACTTCGAATTCGACGCCCAGCCGCCCATGATGACGCCGTAGACCTCGAGCGAGGAGATCGCGAAGACGTAGAGGATGCCGATGTTGATGTCGGCGATCACCCAGCCGTCCGCGACCGGCACCACGGCGAAGGTCGCGAGCGCCAGCGTCACGGCGACCAAGGGGGCCAGCAGGAAGACGATCTTGTCGGACGAAGCCGGGACCACCGGCTCCTTCAGCACGAACTTCAGCAAGTCCGCGAAGGATTGGAACAGGCCGAACGGACCGACCACGTTCGGCCCCCGCCGCATCTGCACCGCCGCCCAGATCTTGCGGTCGGCGAGCAGGATGTAGGCGATGAGGACGAGCAGGACGACGAGGAAGAGCAGGCTCTGCCCGATGATCAGGAGCGCCGGCAGGACGTAGGTGTTGATGGTGTCGATCATGGGTCCAGCCGTTCCTATTCCGCGGCCTCGAGGTGAAGCTCCTGGGCGAGCTTCGAGCACTCGGCCATCACCTTCGAGGCGCGGGCGATCGGGTTCGTCAGGTAGAAGTCGTGGACGACCGCCGGGAAGGCGCCGCCCGACAGCGTGCCGGCGCGATCGGCCAGCGTCGTGATCACGGAGGGATCGGCCGGCGTCAGCCCGTCGCCGCCGAGCGCCGGGTTCGACGAGAAGAGGTCGCGCCGCAGAGCGCCGAGCGAATCGAAGGGCAGCGTCTTGCCGAGAACGGCCGAGAGCGCCCGAAGCACCGCCCAGTCCTCACGGGCCTCGCCCGGCGGGAAGGCCGCGCGGCCGCCGGTCTGGACGCGCCCTTCGGTGTTGACCCAGGTGCCTGACTTCTCGGTGTAGGTCGCCGCCGGCAGGATGACGTCGGCGCGGTGGGCGCCCTTGTCGCCGTGCGTGCCGACATAGACCACGAAGGCGCCGGGCGCGATCTCGATCTCGTCGGCGCCGAGGTTGAACAGGACGTCGACGCCGCCTGACGCCATCTCCGCCGCCGTCTTGCCGCCCTCGCCCGGCACGAAGCCGATGTCGAGGCCGCCGACGCGGCTCGCGGCGGTGTGGAGGACGTTGAAGCCGTTCCAACCCTCGGTGACCGCGCCGATCTCGCGGGCGAGTGCGGCGAGCGCGGCGAGCGCCTCGCCGCCCTTCTCGCCGACCAGGGCGCCGCCGCCCACAATGATCATCGGACGCGAAGCGTTCTTCAGCGCCTCGTAGAAGCCGCTGTTGGCGCTCTCGATGTTGGAGAGCGTGTCCGAGCCGGCGCCGAGATAGGCGTATTCGTAGCGCAGATCCGCCCGCTGGCCGACGA
This sequence comes from Antarcticirhabdus aurantiaca, assembly GCF_009765365.1. Taxonomy (GTDB): domain Bacteria; phylum Pseudomonadota; class Alphaproteobacteria; order Rhizobiales; family Rhizobiaceae; genus Antarcticirhabdus; species Antarcticirhabdus aurantiaca. The sequence continues at coordinate 12,805 of NZ_VTOM01000022.1, read as the reverse complement.
CGCCGATCGGGAAGCCGCCCTGGCGCCAGCGCTTGCGGATGCGCGCGTTGAGGACGGAGGCCTCGAAGCGCGGGTTCGAGCCGACGATCAGCAGTGCGTCGGCATGCTCGATGCCGGCGATCGTCGTATTGAAGAGGTAGCTCGCGCGCCCGTTTGCCGGATCGATCTTCGCGCCGTCCTGACGGCAATCGAGGTTGGCCGAGCCGAGGGATGCCATCAGGCGCTTCAGCGCCCACATCTCTTCCAGCGCCGCGAGGTCGCCGGCGATGGCGCCGAGGCGATCGGGCGCCGTCGCGGAGACGCGCGCCTTCACAACGTCGAAAGCCTCGCCCCAGGAGGCCGGCCGCAGGCGGCCGTTCTCGCGGATGTACGGCCGGTCGAGGCGCTGCGTGCGCAGGCCGTCCCAGACGAAGCGGGTCTTGTCGGAGATCCACTCCTCGTTGATGTCCTCGTTGGTGCGCGGCAGGATGCGCATCACTTCGCGGCCGCGCGTGTCGACGCGGATCGAGGAGCCCACGGCGTCCATGACGTCGACCGTCTCGGTCTTCGACAATTCCCAAGGCCGGGCCTGGAAGGCGTAGGGGCGCGAGGTCAGCGCGCCGACCGGGCAGAGATCGATGACGTTGCCCTGGAGCTCCGACGTCATCGCGTTCTCGAGGTAGGTCGTGATCTCGGCGTCCTCGCCACGGCCGACGAGGCCGAGTTCGGAAATGCCGGCGACCTCGGTGGTGAAGCGGACGCAGCGCGTGCAGTGGATGCAGCGCGTCATGATCGTCTTCACCAGCGGCCCGATGTACTTGTCCTCGACGGCGCGCTTGTTCTCGCGATAGCGCGACGAGTCAACGCCGAAGGCCATCGCCTGATCCTGCAGGTCGCACTCGCCGCCCTGATCGCAGATCGGGCAGTCGAGCGGATGGTTGATCAGCAGGAACTCCATCACGCCCTCGCGGGCCTTCTTCACCATCGGCGTGTTGGTGAAGATCTCCGGCGCCTCGCCGTTCGGCCCGGGCCGCAGGTCGCGCACGCCCATGGCGCAGGACGCCGCCGGCTTCGGCGGTCCACCCTTCACCTCGATCAGGCACATGCGGCAGTTACCGGCGACCGACAGGCGCTCGTGGAAGCAGAAGCGCGGAATCTCGGCACCCGCCTCCTCCGCCGCCTGGAGCAGCGTGTAGTGATCGGGAACCTCGATCTCGGTGCCGTCGACTTTGATCTTTGCCATGGTTCTATCTCAATGTCCGCGCGGGCCGAGGAAGGCGTGAAGCAAGCCGGAGCTCGCCACCCGCCCTACTCCGCCGCCTGGAGGATCGGCTTGCGGTCCATGTCGGCGTTGCGGGAGAACTCGTCGATGCGGCGTTCGATTTCGGCGCGGAAGTGCCGGACGAGGCCCTGGATCGGCCAAGCCGCCGCGTCGCCGAGCGCGCAGATGGTGTGACCTTCGACCTGCTTCGTCACGTCGAGCAGCATGTCGATCTCGCGCTTCTGCGCGTTGCCGACCGTCATGCGCTCCATCACGCGCCACATCCAGCCCGTGCCTTCGCGGCAGGGCGTGCACTGGCCGCAGCTCTCGTGCTTGTAGAAGTAGGCGAGCCGGGCGATCGCGCGCACGATGTCGGTGGACTTGTCCATGACGATCACGGCGGCGGTGCCAAAGGAGGACTTCACCTCGCGCATGCCGTCGAAGTCCATCGGCGCGTCGAGGATCTGCTCGCCGGGCACCAGTGGGCAGGACGAGCCGCCGGGGATCACCGCGAGAAGGTTCTCGTAGCCGCCGCGCACGCCGCCGCAATGCTTGTCGATCAGCTCGCGGAACGGGATGCCCATGGCCTCCTCGACCGTGCAGGGCTGATTGACGTGCCCCGAGATCGAGAAGAGCTTGGTGCCCGTGTTGTTCGGACGGCCGATGCCGGCGAACCAGGCGCCGCCGCGTCGCAGGATCGTCGGCGCGACCGCGATCGACTCGACGTTGTTGACCGTCGTCGGGCAGCCGTAGAGACCCATGTTCGCGGGGAACGGCGGCTTCAGGCGCGGCTGGCCCTTCTTGCCCTCGAGGCTCTCGAGAAGCGCGGTCTCCTCGCCGCAGATGTAGGCACCCGCGCCGTGGTGGACGATGACGTCGAAGTCCCAGCCGCACTTGTTGTCGCGGCCGAGAAGCCCGGCCTCGTAGCACTCGTCGATCGCGCGCTGCAGCGCGTGGCGCTCGCGGATGTATTCGCCGCGCACGTAGATGTAGGCGGTGTGCGCCCCCATCGCGAAGCCGGCGATGACGCAGCCCTCGATCAGCGTGAACGGGTCGTTGCGCATGATCTCCCGGTCCTTGCAGGTCCCGGGCTCGGACTCGTCGGCGTTGACGACAAGGTAGTGCGGGCGCTCGCCCACTTCCTTCGGCATGAAGGACCATTTCAGGCCCGTCGGGAAGCCGGCACCGCCGCGGCCGCGCAGGCCGGACGTCTTCATCTCGTTGATGATCCAGTCCCGGCCCTTGCCGATGATGTCCGCTGTGCCGTCGAAATGGCCGCGCTTCATCGCGCCCTTCAGGCTCTTGTCCCGAAGGCCGTAGATGTTGGTGAAGATGCGATCCTTGTCCTGGAGCATGGCCCGTCCTCGTACCGCCTCAGTCCTTCGCCGGGCTGCCGCCCGACGTGTCGGACGTGTCCTTGCGCTTAGCCTCAACCACGGGCTCGAAGGGCTCGCCTCCGGCCGTGTCGTTCGTTTTCCGCCGCGACGGCTCGGTGGCCGTGCCTTCCGGGTTGTCGACGAGCTTGCGCTCGGCGATCACCGCGTCGCCTGCGGCCGCTTCCTGGTCGCGCAGCTTGCCCTCGGTCCGCGCGTCGCCCGGCGCCTTGTCGGACGGCGTCGTGCCGAAGGCGGCGGCGTCCTTCTCTTCGGCCCCGGTCTGGCCCTCCACGGTGCCGCCTTCCGAGCCGGAGCCCGGACGGCTGGCTTCGGCGACGAGCTTGTCGCTCGTCGTCGGCTCGGCCGCGGCCGGAGCGCTGTCTTCGCGCTTCGCCTTGCCGGGGCCGGCGATGGTCGGATCGGTCTCGGCAGCATGGGTGTCCGGCCGCCCCGCCTGGGCCGGCGGCACGGATGCCTCCGCACCGGCCGGCGCGGAGCGCGGCGTCGTCGTCCCGCGCGAGGTTTCCTCGGCGGAGCCGTCCTCGTCGACCTCGGTCAGCGTCGTGAGGCCGCCGATCGGCACGGACAGGTGCCGGTCGGTCTGCGGACCCGGCTTCACCTCGGCGCCCTTGCCGGCCTCGAAGGCGTCGATGATCTCGCCGAGCCGCTTGGGCGTCAGGTCCTCGTAGGTGTCCTGGAAGATCATCACCATCGGCGCGTTGACGCAGGCGCCCAGGCACTCCACCTCTTCCCAGGACAGCGTGCCGCCCTCGTTGAGATGGAACGGCTCGGGATGGATCTTCGACTTGCAGACCGTCTTCAGGTCGTCCGAGCCGCGCAGCATGCAGGGCGTCGTGCCGCACACCTGGATGTGGGCCCGGGTGCCGACCGGCTTCAGCTGGAACTGCGTGTAGAACGTCGCCACCTCGAGCACGCGGATCAGCGGCATGCGCAGCATGCCTGCGATCGCCTCGATGGCGGCCTTTGTGACCCAGCCATCCTGTTCCTGGGCGCGCATGAGCAGCGGGATCACCGCGCTCTGCTGGCGTCCTTCCGGATACTTCAGGATCGTCGCTTCGGCCCAAGCGGCGTTTTCGTCAGAAAAGGCGAAGCTCGGCGGCTGAACGGCGGCTTCGGCGAGACGTCTGACCGACATCGGACCTCGACTTGAGAATGTTTATAAGCTGTCGTGTTGCGGCGCGTTCTATCACATGAACGACAAAAGACCAGCGTCGCGTGGCCGCACAATTCCATGCATTTGGAGCACGCTCTCGCCTCCCCTAGATAGGAATTTGCTCCTGGCCCAGAAGGGCTGGAACTGCGACAGAAAAGCCCGGCGGATCAAGGACAACGTTGCCCTCGGCAAGAATGCGGGTCTCGATGGTCTCGGCGCCAGGTTCCCGACGATGGTGGACGATGCGACCGGCGTCCGGGTAGACGATGAGGTAGTGAACCAGGCTGCCGATGCGGAAGTAGTCGAGAAGCTTGTCTCCGGCATCGCGCCGGGTGCTGCCCGGCGAAACCACTTCCACGAGGACGATGGGGTCTTCAACGATGGCGGAGCCGTCGTCGACGGTGCCGCAGGTCACGGTGACGTCGGGGATGCGGTAGCCGCGTTTGTCCGTCCTGACGCCGATCCCGTCCACGAAGGCGCGGCAAGGCAAGGCTGCGCTTCGGATCGCTCGGCTCATCAACAGCCAGATCCGAGCCTTGGCGTCGACGTGCCGTGCGGCTTCCGGTGCCATCAGCCGGACGGGAATGCCGTCGATGAGTTCGTAGCGGCTTTCACCCGGCTGGATCTCGGCCCAGGCCAGGAACTCCTCGACGGTCATGGGTGTCGGTGCGGCCCTGCTCATGGCCGCAACCTATCAGAACTCGGCGTCGGCCGTCAGCGGTCGACCTCGCCGAAGACGATGTCGCAGGAGCCCAGCACCGCCGACACGTCCGCGAGCAGGTGCCCGCGGCAGAGGAAGTCCATCGCCTGGAGGTGCGCGTAGCCCGGGGCGCGGATCTTGCAGCGGTGCGGCTTGTTGGTGCCGTCCGCTACGAGATAGACGCCGAACTCGCCCTTCGGCGCCTCGACGGCCGCGTAGACTTCGCCCTCCGGCACGTGGAAGCCCTCGGTGTAGAGCTTGAAGTGGTGGATGAGCGCTTCCATCGAGCGCTTCATCTCGCCGCGCTTCGGCGGCGCCACCTTGCCGTCCGTCGAGGTGACGGGGCCGACGCGCTCGGGACCCTGCAAAAGCTCGACGCACTGGCGCATGATCTTCGCCGACTCGCGCATCTCGACCATGCGGATGAGGTAGCGGTCGTAGCAGTCGCCGTTCTTCCCGATCGGGATGTCGAACTCCATCTCATCGTAGCACTCGTAGGGCTGCGACTTGCGAAGGTCCCAGGCGGCGCCCGAGCCGCGCACCATCACGCCCGAGAACCCCCAGGCGAAGGCGTCCTCCAGGCTGACGACGCCGATGTCGACGTTGCGCTGCTTGAAGATGCGGTTGCCCGTCAGCAGCTCGTCGATGTCGTCGCAGGTCTTCAGGAACGGGTCGATCCACTCGCCGATGTCGTCGACGAGCTGCGCCGGGATGTCCTGGTGGACGCCGCCCGGCCGGAAATAGGCCGCGTGCATGCGCGCGCCGGACGCCCGCTCGTAGAAGACCATGAGCTTCTCGCGCTCCTCGAAGCCCCAGAGCGGGGGCGTCAGCGCGCCGACGTCCATGGCCTGGGTCGTCACGTTGAGGAGGTGGGAGAGGATGCGGCCGATCTCGCTGTAAAGGACGCGGATGACCTGTCCGCGCCGCGGAACCGTCACGCCGGCGAGCTTCTCGACGGCGAGGCAGAAGGCGTGCTCCTGGTTCATCGGCGCGACGTAATCGAGCCGATCGAAGTACGGCAGCGCCTGGAGGTAGGTCTTCTGCTCGATCAGCTTCTCGGTGCCGCGGTGAAGCAGGCCGATATGCGGGTCGACGCGCTCGACCACCTCGCCGTCGAGCTCCAGCACGAGGCGGAGCACGCCGTGCGCGGCCGGATGCTGCGGACCGAAGTTGATGTTGAAGTTGCGGACGTCGATCTCGGCCATCACTCAGCCTTTTCTTGCGATCCGACGAACTGATCCTGGGTTTCCGCGCCCGTCAGGCGACGGCGCTCCCCGGCGAATTCGTAGGTCGACGGCTTGTCGTCGATAAAGATTTCTTCGGCGAAAACGAAGAGTTCGGAATTCTCGAAGGCAGGCATGGAGACCGCGACGTGGCCGCTGCCGTCCCGCATCCGCCAGAAAAGGCTGGCGCCGCAGGTCCGGCAGAACACGCGCTCGCCCCATTCCGACGAAGCGTACACGCCGAGCGCCGCGTCGTCGGCGACGCTCACATCCGTGCAGGGCACGGCCATGAAGACGCCGCCCGACCAGCGCCGGCACATGCCGCAGTGGCAGACGTCCATCTCCGGCTTTAGCGGGCGCGCCGTGAAGGCAACCGCGCCGCACAGGCATTGCCCGGAAAGAGGCTCGCCCGCCGCCGGCATCTCAGTTCGCCCGCGCCTTCTCGTCGCCCGGCAGAACGTATTCCGTGCCTTCCCAGGGCGACAGGAAGTCGAACTGGCGGAACTCCTGGCGTAGCTGCACCGGCTCGTAGACGACCTGCTTCAAAACGTCGTCGTAGCGAACCTCGACGAAGCCGGTCAGCGGGAAGTCCTTGCGCAGCGGATGCCCCTCGAAGCCGTAGTCGGTGAGGATGCGGCGCAGGTCCGGATGGCCGGTGAAGAGGATGCCGTAGAGATCGTAGGCCTCCCGCTCGAACCAGTCGGCGCCGGGATAGAGGCCCGTCAGCGACGGCACCGTCTCGTCCTCGGCGACCGAGAGCTTAAGGCGGATGCGCTGGTTCTGCTGCGGCGACAGGAGGTGGGTGACAACCTCGAAGCGCTTCTCGCGGTTCGGATAGTCGACGCCGCACACGTCGATGAAGCAGACGAAGCGCGTCTGCGGATCGTCGCGCAGGAAGGACACGACCGGGATCAGCGTGTCGGGCGTGACCGTCAGCGTCAGCTCGCCGAAGGCGCGGCTGTGCCCGGCGAGCTTGTCGCCGAGCGCCTCGACCACGTAGTCGGCCATCTCGTCGATCGAAGGAGCCCACATATCGTTCTCGCCCTCAGCGCTCGATCGTGCCGGTGCGGCGGATCTTCTTCTGGAGAAGAAGCACGCCGTAGAGCAGCGCCTCCGCGGTCGGCGGGCAGCCCGGCACGTAGATGTCCACCGGCACGACGCGGTCGCAGCCGCGCACCACCGAATAGGAATAATGATAGTAGCCGCCGCCGTTGGCGCAGGAGCCCATCGAGATGACGTAGCGCGGCTCCGGCATCTGGTCGTAGACCTTGCGCAGCGCCGGGGCCATCTTGTTGGTCAAGGTGCCGGCCACGATCATCACGTCCGACTGGCGCGGAGAGGCGCGCGGCGCGAAGCCGAAGCGCTCGGCGTCGTAGCGCGGCATCGACATCTGCATCATCTCGACGGCGCAGCAGGCGAGACCGAAGGTCATCCACATCAGCGAGCCCGTGCGGGCCCACTGGATCAGATCCTCGGTCGAGGTGACGATGAAGCCCTTGTCGGAAAGCTCGTCATTGATCTCGGTGACGAACGGGTCGCGCGCCGCCGGCACTTGGCCGGGCACGGCGAGCCCGCGCGCGGCGGCCGGCGCGGAACCGAGGTCGGTCGCGGGCGCCAGCAGCGGCAGGTTCTGACTACGGTCGCTCAATCCCATTCGAGAGCACCCTTCTTCCACTCATAAACGAAGCCGATCGTCAGCACGCCGAGGAACGCCGTCATCGACCACAGCCCGTACCATCCGATGTCGCCGAAGGCGGCCGCCCAGGGAAACAGGAAGGCGACTTCGAGATCGAAGATGATGAACAGGATCGACACGAGATAGAATCGCACGTCGAACTTCATGCGCGAATCGTCGAAGGCCTCGAAGCCGCATTCGTAAGCCGACAGCTTCTCGTCGTCCGGCGCCTTGAAGGCGAGCAGGAACGGTGACACGAGAAGCGCCAGCCCGATGAACAGGGCGACGCCGACGAAGATCACGATCGGCAGATAGGATGCGAGGAGCTCCGACACTCTCAACCGTCCCGATTTTTTGATGGCGAATGCCGCGAGAGGCGCGTGTCCGGGCTAGCCCGAAACCCTTGCCCCTCACTTGAGCGCTCGCGAGAGAGAATTCAATGCGGCCGAATGGCCGGGCGCGGTCCGTCCGGCGCGGCGAGGATTAGAACGTCCCCAAATCCGAAGCAAGCGCGAGTCGCTCGCGACGGCCGCGCATCGCCGGCCAAATTCAGCAAGGCTCCGGACGTGCGGCAGCACCGACCTATCAGTGGACCGCAAGCCGACCCACGATAGTGGCTTCGACGCCGCAGAGCGGATCAGGCTTGATCCGCGACAAGATGCCATTCCTGAAGAAGAAAGATGGCGCGAGTGACGGGGCTCGAACCCGCGACCTCCGGCGTGACAGGCCGGCACTCTAACCGACTGAGCTACACCCGCGCTGTGAGCCGCTCGACTGTGTGTCCCCGCGGCTCGTGAGGGGTGATCTACGGGGCGAGGCCTTCCCTGTCAAGCGATTCTCGGAAGGCTCTTTCAGAGGTTTTTGCGGTCCCCTCGGCTGTTGCAAAAAGGTCAAACAAGCCGACGCCGGCAGCGGTCGGCGAAGCTCGCCGGACGATGCGTCCGGTCATTTACCCTCGGAAAAGATGCGGCGCCGCGACGCTTCCGCAGCTCGTGGTGATCGAGGCATCCGTCGTCGACGCTCGGCAGGCTCGGCCAACAGCCGGGTCGAACGCGGGCGGGTCAGGACGCCCGATTCTTGAACTCCCTCGCGACGGCGCCTTCCAGATCCGCCTGCGTGAAGGGTTTCGTCAGCTTCGCCAGCTTGCCGTCGCCGTCCGGCGGCAGGTCGGCGTAGCCGGTGGCCAGCAGGATCGGCATGTCGGGCCACTCGGCATGGATCTCCGCGGCGAGCTGGGAGCCCGTCATCTGCGGCATGGCGTGATCGGTGATCACCAGATCCACCGGCTCGCCCGCCCTGAGGGTCGCCAGCGCGCGTTTGCCGGAATTGGCCTCGAGGACCCGGTGCCCGAGATCCTCCAGCATCATCGCCGTGTTGGCGAGAACGAGGCTGTCATCGTCGACGACGAGGATCGTGCGGGCCTGCGCCGGCAGGTCGCCCTGAGCGACCGCGCTTGCGGGAGTTTCGGGCAGGACCTCGGCGAGACGGTCCGCCACGGGAAGCCACAGCTCCGCCGTGGTCCCCTCGCCCGGCCGGCTCTTCAGAACCAGGCGGCCGCCGGATTGCTCGGCGAGGCCGTGGACCATGGACAGGCCGAGCCCGGTCCCCTTGCCCACGCCCTTGGTGGTGAAGAAGGGTTCGGAAGCCCGGGCCAGCGTTTCCGCGTCCATTCCGCTGCCGGTATCCGCGACCGACAGGCAGATGTAGGAGCCCGGCTCCAGATTGGCCGGATGGTTCGCGTCGACGTCCGCCTCCTGGGCCCCGATCACGACGGTTCCGCCGTCCGGCATCGCATCGCGCGCGTTCACCACGAGATTGAGAAGCGCGAGTTCGAGCTGGTGGCCGTCCGCCATGGCGCGGTCGAGCGCGATGGGAAAGCGCGTCTCGATGGAGATCCGCGGGCCGATCGATCGCTGCAGCAGGTCGGACATCCCCTTGACCAGCGCGGGAATGTCGAGCGGCTGCGGGACGAGTTCCTGCCGGCGGGCGAAGGCCAGCATCCGCTTCGTGAGGGCCGCACCGCGTTCGGCGCCCTGCACGGCGTTGTCGATGAGCGCCTGGGCTCGCGGATCGTCGGGGATGCGCTTGCGGAGCAGGTGCAGGCTGCCGAGAACGGCTGCCAGCAGGTTGTTGAAGTCGTGGGCGATGCCGCCGGTCAGCTGGCCGATCGCTTCCATCTTCTGCGCCTGGATCAGCGCTTCCTTCGTGCGCTCCAGCGCGACCTGCGCTTCGCGGCGCTCGGTCAGATCGCGCGTGACCTTGGCGAAGCCGACGAGCCTGCCTTCCGTGTCGACGATGCGGTCGATGATCACGTGCGCCCAGAACCGCGTGCCGTCCTTCCGCAGGCGCCAGCCCTCGTTCTCGAATCGCCCCACCTTCGCGGCCGTGTCGAGGGCCCGGCTCGGCAGGCCGGTCTCGCGATCTTCCGGGGTGTAGAAGCGGGAAAAGTGCTGCCCGAGGATCTCGTACGCCGCATATCCCTTGAAACGCTGGGCGCCGGCGTTCCAGCTGGTGACGTGCCCGGTCTCGTCGAGCATGTAGATGGCGTAATCGGTGACCGACTCGACAAGGAGCCGGTAGCGCCCTTCCTCGGTTAAAGAGGCTTCGAAACGATCAGTCGGCTTCATTGCATTTCCCCACGTCGCCCGCAGCTTCTACGGACGCGAAGTCGGACATCAAGGAGATGCGAAGCACGGCAACGATTTGTTGGCCAGAGGTCCTCGAAGACGTCGTCTCAGGTGATTTCGCACCCTCCACGACCTTAATTAAAGGAGTTTGGCTGCGACCTCTACTCCGGGTGGCGGCCCGGCATTTCGGCGGTCCGGCGCGGTGGGGAAGCGCGATGCGGGCCGAACGAGTTGGTCCAAAACTGAGTCCGGCGCTTTGACCCGGGAGGATGCGGACCGAGGGAGATCGTGCCGGGCGACGTGGTCGATCCCCCGCCAGCCGGACCGGCCCCGTCGGCCGGTCGGACGTCGCGGGTCTCTGCTTCTCGATTGTCAGTGGGCGAGTAGCAGCGGGATGGGGCAGCGATCGAGGAGCGCCGACGTCACGCCGCCGAGCACGGCCTGTTGAAGCCTCGAATGGGCATAGGCGCCCATGACGATCATGTCGGAGCTCGCCTCGAAGGCATGGTTGCGCAGCGTTTCCGCGACGTCCCGATGCGGCGCGGTGAGTCGCGTCTGCCGCGTCGTGACGCCGTGATGCCCGAGATAGGCCGACAGCCTCTCCCCCGGAGCGATGTCGGATACGTCCTTTTCGCCCTTCACGGTGACGATCTCGACGCCCTCGGCCGCCTGGAGGATCGGCAGCGCTTCGCGCACCGCCCGCATCGAGGGAAGGCTTCCGTCCCAAGCCACGAGAACCCGCCGCGGCACGGTCGGCTCGACGCCCTCCGGCACCCGGATCAGCGGTCGCCCGGTGCGGAACAGGTACGCCTCGACGATCTCCCGCTCGTCCCGCAGCCCCGCGCTTCCCACGTCCATGACGATGACGTCCTGGAGCTGCGCGCGAATGGCGGCCCGGCCGAGAAGCGCGAGGAAGTCGAGCGCGATCAGGTGCTTGTCCACCGCGACGCCGGCATCGGCGATCGCGGTGGCAGCGCGGTCGAGATTGGCCTGGGCGCCCTCCTCCAGCCGCTTGGCTTCGGCCGTGAGAAGCTGGCGCGGCATGTCGGTCAGGAGGCTGTAGGGAACCCATGCGGACTGCGGCAGCAGGAAGTCGACGCTGACGAAGCCCGAAAAGCGCCGAGCCATCTCGATGACGAGCTTGGTGGCGGGGCTCGGCGAGGTGCGACCGTCCGCTTCCGGAAGAAGCGGGAGGAGGATGTTCTTGTAGCCATATGACATGATGTTTGCTCCCGTTTGCGAACTGCGATCCCGATGGCTGGATGATGGAAGCCTGCCGGCGTCGCCCTCACCCGGCGAAGAACCGTGCAGACGCTCCGCTTCAGCGCACGACGAGAACGGGAACCGAGCTCGTCACCAGCACTTCGTTCGTTTCGCTTCCCAGGATCAGCCGCTGCAGTCCCCGACGACCGTGCGACGCGACGACGATGAGGTCGCAGCCCTGAGCCTTGGCCGTGTCGACGATGCCGAACGCCGGATTCGAGTCGCTGACATGGAAGGTCGTCGCCGGAACGCCCGCCTCGTCGGCGAGGCGCTTGGCCTCGGCCAGCACCTGCCGAGCCGACTCCTCGTTGACCTGCCGGAACCGCAAGATGTCCTCTCCGGTCACGCCCCAGCCGGCCTCCGAGCCGGCTCCGAGAAATGGAAACGGCTCCGACACCGTGACGAGCACCAGCCGCGCGCCGGTGAGCTTGGCCAGGTCGATGGCATGCCTCACGCCGCGCGTGGCGAGCTCGGATCCGTCGGTGGCGGCGAGAATGTTGGCATACATGGCTGTCTTCCTCTTTCAACGTGAAGCTGACATCGCTTCGAACCGCTCATCCGACCGAGCCGAAAGGGACAGGTCCCGGGGCGACGCCGTTTCCGGCAGTCCGATGAGCGGGTGCCTCGGCTGCGGGACGTCATCAGCGGAGCGATGCCGGTCAGCCGTCGTCCAAGCGGCGGCGGAGGGAAGCTCACGAAGAACCAGCTGAGGTGAAGCGGCCGACCGTTTCGATTGCTCGTGGATGAATGGCGCCCCATGCTTAGTGCTCGGGCGCACGACCGCGCATTGATCCAAATCAAAGCCAAGCCAAATGGCTCGCCGCCCTTCCTGTCTCGTCTCTGTTCATCGGTCTAGACCGAATTGAGACGCTCGCGACCAACGTGTTCTTTTACATGATAGGGCATCCGCGCCGTCGAGAATTCGGAAGCTCCTTAGCGGGCTGATCGTCAACACCCTAAATTATGGAAGAACTGGGGACGGAGCCATGAGATCTGTTCAAGTCCGAAATCTCGGCCGTCCTGACGGGACGAGTGGTCAGTCGTCGCTGGATCGTCGGCATCGCCGCCGCAACCTTCACGAGCTGAATTGCGGTGGCGAAGGGCTTTCAACTGAGCAGTGAAGCCACCCTCGGTCGGCGGAACCATTCAGATCCGATCGTAGGCGCGAAAACCGCAGCACTGCACCGATCCGAAGCGATGCGGCCGCAAGTGGGCGCCGCGCAGGCCGGCCGACTTGCGCCGGAAGGTCCCGACCACCTATAGAACCCCGGCGGGCGATTAGCTCAGTTGGTAGAGCGCCTCGTTTACACCGAGGATGTCGGCGGTTCGAGTCCGTCATCGCCCACCAGAGCCTTAGGCGACGTCGACGAAGGCCACGAGCTCGTGCGCCTCGTTTTCCGGGGTCGTGTCCCTTGGCGTGGTGTAGCTCGCGAAGGGCCACCACGGTTGCCGGCTTGGGCCGGGCAGATCAGACTGCGAGGGTTGGCAGGCTGACGAGGGGATCATCGCCGATCGGGGCGATGCTTT
>NZ_VTOM01000021.1 GCF_009765365.1 Antarcticirhabdus aurantiaca | reverse complement strand
GAGAACCGCGCGCCCGACCCGGCCGTGACCTTCCCGACGCTCGCCGACGGCCTTAACGGCATGCGCTTCATCGAAACCGCCATCCGATCCTCAAACAACGCAAATACCTGGACACAGTTCGAATAGCGCCCCGGCTCATCCCCCGAGCCGCACCTCCCGCTCGATGCCGATCGCGCGCAGGAAGGCGGCATCGTGGCTGACGACGAGAAGGGCGCCGTCGAAGCCGGCGAGCGCGCGCTCCAGCACCTCGACCGATTCCAGGTCGAGGTGGTTGGTCGGCTCGTCGAGGATCAGGAGCCAGGGCGGCTCGCCGCCAGCCAGCGTGGCAGCGAGCCCGGCGCGAAGGCGCTCGCCGCCCGACAACTCCGCCACGCGCTTGCGGGCGTCGCGGTTGCGGAAGGCGAAGCGGGCGCAGGCGGCATGGGCCGCCTCCTCGCCGAGCGCCGGATTGAGCCGCCGAAGGTTCTCGAGGATCGTCGCCTCGCGATCGAGCACGGCGACGTGCTGGTCGAGAACGGCGATGCGCCCTTCGGCGCGGCGCACCGTGCCCTCGTTCGGCGCGAGGTCGCCGGTGGCCAGGCGAAGCAGCGTCGTCTTGCCCGCCCCGTTCGGCCCGACCAGGGCGATCCGCTCGGGTCCGCGCACGTGCAGCGAAAAGGGGCCGAGGCGGCGGTCGCCGAGGTCCGCGACCGCATCTTCCATCGACAGGACGGCGGCGCCGGACGGCATGCCGCTCGGCGGCAGGTCGATGGCGATCGGCGTCAGCACCTCGACGCGCGCCTGCGCCGCCGCCGCTTCGGCCGCAGCGTCCGAAACGAGCCGCTCGCCGATCCGGCGGATGCGGCTGTCGGTGTTCTCCGCGCGTTCGGCGCGGCCGTCGAGGAACATCTTCGGGTCGGAGCTTCGTGCCGCGGCCACGCGGCCGCGCTTGTCGCGCCGCTCCTTGGCCTCGCGCTGATGCTGCGCCGCCTGTCGGGCCTGCCGCAGAGCCGCATCCGTCCGGTCGCGTTCGGCCGCCGCCCGCTCGCGCACCGCCTCGCGGGCCGCGGCGAAGGCCGACCACCCGCCTCCGACGACGCGGATGCCGACCGGCGTCAGCTCGACGATCCGGTCCATCGCTTCCAGAAGGTCGCGGTCGTGGCTCGCGAGGAGGACGCCGCCGCGCCAGCCGGCGACGAGCCGGCGCACGGCCGCGCGGCCCGATGCGTCGAGGTTGTTCGTCGGCTCGTCGAGAAGCAGGAGGTCGGGCGCCTCGATGCCGAGGCGGGCGATGGCGAGGCGCGCGCGCTCGCCGCCCGACAGCGTGCCGACCGGGCGATCGAGCCCGATCCCGGCGAGCCCGACATCGTCGAGGGCCGCCTCGACCCGCCCCTCGAGGCTCCAGTCGGCGGCGTCGAAATCCTCGACGCTGCCCGTTCCCGCCAGGACGCGGGCGAGACGGCGGCGCTCCTGCGCGATGCCGAGCGCGTCGTCGATCGGGAGGTGCTCCGGCAGGTCCTGCACCAGGCGCCCGAGCCGGCCGGCGCGCGCGATCGAGCCCGAAGCCGGCTCGGCGAGACCGGCGGCGATGGCGATGAGGGTCGACTTGCCGGAGCCGTTGCGCCCGACGAGACCGACGCGCTCGGCACCGAGCGTAAGGGTCAGCCCCTCGAAGAGCGGGCGACCGTCAGGCGTTGCGGCGGAAACGGAATCCAGGGACAGGAAGGCAGGCATGGGGCACCGTGCGATCGAATGAAACGAGGCGGTTCGCGCTGTTCATCCGGTGCTTCACGGGGCCACTCCTTCGCGGGGGATCGAAGCTCGAGTTTAAGGACGGGGCGCGCAGGATGCAAATGGCGGGAACGCCGCCGGCCGCGCTTGACAGGGCGGCCCTCGTGCTATCCCCTCCTCTGGTCTGCTGAACCGACCAGTGGCCAGGGAACGCGCATGGCCTCGCCGAACCTCCTTCTCGACCGATCCTCCGACCTGCGCGAACGGATCGTGCGGCGGAACCTGCGCGACGTGGTGGCGGGCAAGATCGCCAACCTCATCGCCGGCGGGCTTCTCAAGGTCGGGGACGACCTGCCGGGCGAGCGCGACCTCGCGACCGCGCTCCAGGTCAGCCGCGAGTCGGTGCGCGGCGGCATCCAGATCCTGGCGGCCAAGGGCCTCGTCGCCGTCGTCCACGGCGCGCGCACCCGGGTCCTGTCGGAGACCGTCGGCGCGGAGTTCACGCGCGCCCGCGAACCACGGCTCCTCGACGCCTACGGGCTCGACGACATTCACGCCGCGCGGCTGATCGCCGAGCGGCCGGTCGTCGGAGACGCCGCCGCGCGGATGGACGAGGCGACGCTCGGCTTCCTGCGCGACTGCCTCGCCGCGCAGCGCGCCGCCCCGACCGACCCGGTACGCTTCCTCATCAGCGACCGCGAGTTCCACCTCGCCGTCTACGACGCCTGCGGCAACGCCGTCCTCGCCGACTTCGTGGCCGATCTCTACGGCTACATGATCGAGGCGCGCCGCCTCGCGGTCTCCGAGCCCGGCGCGATCGCGCGCTCGATCGAGGACCACGCGACGATCCTCGCGGCGCTGGAAGCCGGCGACCGAGCGGCGACCGAGCGAGCCTTCGACGTCCACATCCGGCACATCTTCGACTCGACCCGGCGGATCCTGGCGCGCGCGACGCCGCCGCGGGCCGCCGCTTCGGCATCATAAGGGCGGCGCGCCTGGGGAGGGCGCGGCGCGTTACGCATCAGGGAAGGGAATGGGCTCATGAAGGTTCTGATCATCGGCGCCGCGGGCATGATCGGGGCGCGGCTCGCCACCCGCATCGCGGCGGACGGGCGGATCGGCGACCGCGACGTGTCCGAGCTCGTTCTCGCCGACGTCGTCGAGCCGCCGAGGCCCTTCGGCACGCTCGACCGGGTCGACACGCGGGCGCTCGACATCTCCGCCCCGGGAGCCGCCGAGCCGCTGATCGCGAACCGGCCGGACGTGATCTTCCACCTCGCCGCCATCGTGTCCGGCGAGGCCGAGGCCGACTTCGAGAAGGGCTACCGGATCAACCTCGACGGCACGCGCGACCTCTACGACGCGGTGCGCGCCGCGCATGACGAGGACGGCTACACGCCCCGCCTCGTCTTCGCCTCGTCGATCGCCGTCTTCGGCGCGCCCTTCCCCGCCGTCATCCCCGACGACTTCGCCCTGACGCCGCTGACGAGCTACGGCACGCAGAAGGCGATCGGCGAACTGCTGCTGGCCGACTATTCCCGCCGCGGCATCCTCGACGGCATCGGCCTGCGCCTGCCGACGATCTGCGTGCGGCCGGGCCGGCCGAACAAGGCGGCGTCCGGCTTCTTCTCCAACATCCTGCGCGAGCCGATGAACGGCGAGGAAGCCGTGCTTCCCGTGCCGGAGGAGGTGCGCCACTTCTTCGCGAGCCCGCGCGCGGCGATCGAGTTCTTCCTCCATGCCGCGCAGATCGACACGGCCGCGGTCGGGCCGCGCCGCAACCTGTCCATGCCCGGCCTTTCGGCCACGGTCGGCGAGGAGATCGAGGCGCTGCGGCGCATCGTCGGCGAGAAGGCGGTGAAGCTCATCCGCCGCGAGCCGGACGAGACGATCATGCGCATCGTGTCGGGCTGGGCGCCCGACATCGCCGCGACGCGGGCGCGGGAGCTCGGCTTCCGGGCGGAATCGAGCTTCGACGAGATCGTGCGCGCCCATCTCGAGGACGAGCTCGGCGGAACGGCGAGGGTCTGACGGCCATGCTTCTCGGCTGCATCGGCGACGACTTCACCGGCTCCTCGGACCTTGCCAACACGCTGGCCAAGGGCGGCATGCGGACGGTGCAGTATTGCGGCGTGCCGGAGGCGCCGGCCGAGCCCGGCGTCGAGGCCGGCATCGTCGCGCTGAAGAGCCGGACGATCGCGGCGGACGCGGCCGTCGCGCAGTCGCTGCGGGCGCTCGACTGGCTCCTCGCGCAAGGCTGCCGGCAGATCCTGTTCAAGATCTGCTCGACCTTCGATTCGACGCCGGAAGGCAATATCGGCCCCGTCGCCGACGCGCTGATGGCGCGGCTGGGCGCGCCTCACGCCATCGTCTGCCCGGCCTTTCCCGCGACCGGCCGCACGCTCTACCAGGGCCACCTCTTCGTGGGCGACCGGCTGCTCGACGAGAGCGGCATGGAGAACCATCCGCTGACCCCGATGCGCGACGCCGACATCCGCCGCTGGCTGGCGCCGCAAACGATCGCCGGCGTCGGCCACGTGCCCTTCGCGACGGTGGCGGCGGGGCCGGACGCGCTGCGCGGCGCCGTCGAGGCGGAGGCTGCGGGCGGCCGCCGCCTCGTCGTCGTCGACGCGATCCGCGACGCCGATCTCGTGAGCATCGGGCGCGCGGCGGCCGGCATGCAGTTCCTCGTCGGCGGCTCGGGCATCGCGCTCGGCCTGCCGGAGAATTTCCGCGCGGGCGGGCTGCTCTCGGGCGGCGGCGCTGCGTGGGAGGGAGCGCCGGGGCCGGCGGCCATCCTGTCCGGCTCCTGTTCGGGCGCGACGCGCGAGCAGGTGCGGCGCTACCGCGAATCGGCGCCGGTGCTCGACGTGACCCCGGACGCGCTTCTGTCGGGCGAGATGACGGGCGAGGCCGCCGCGACCTGGGCGCTCCAGCGGATCGGCGAAGGCGCGGTCCCCCTCGCCGCTTCCTCGGCCGACCCGGCGGTCGTCACCGAGGCGCAGGCGCGCCACGGGCGCGATCGCGCGGCGGCGGCGATCGAGACCTTCTTCGCCGATCTGGCGCGGCGGCTGGAGGCGGGCGGCGTATCCCGCCTCGTCGTCGCGGGCGGCGAGACCTCTGGCGCCGTCGTGGAAGGGCTCGGCCTGTCGGCGCTCGCCATCGGCCCAGAGATCGCGCCCGGCGTGCCCGCCTTGAGGGCCGCCGACCGGCCGCTGCGCCTCGCGCTGAAGAGCGGCAATTTCGGCGGGCCGGACTTCTTCGCCGAAGCCCTCGCCGTCCTCGGGGGAGAGGCGCCGTGAGCGCAGAGGCGGCCTTGCGCGAGGCGATCTGCGCTCACGCCCGCTCGCTCTTCGAGCGCGGCCTGACGCATGGGAGCACCGGCAACATCTCCGTGCGCACCGAGGACGGCGGGCTTCTCGTCACGCCGACGGGGTCCTCCTTCGGCCGGCTCGATCCCGCGCGGCTCAGCCGCTTCGCACCGGACGGCACGTTTCTCTCCGGCGATAAGCCGACGAAGGAAATGCCGCTACACCAAGCCTTCTACGAGACGCGCGGCGTGACCGGCGCGGTGGTGCACCTTCATTCCTGCCACTCGGTGGCCTGGTCGCTGATGCCCGGCCTCGACCCGGACGACCTCCTGCCGCACCTGACCGCCTATTCGATCATGCAGCTCGGCCGGGTGAAGCTCCTGCCCTTCTTCGTGCCCGGCGATCCGGCCATGGCCGGCGCGATCCGCGGCCTCGCCGGCAAGCGCTCGGCGGTGATGCTCGCCCATCACGGCCCGGTCGTCGCGGGCCGCGACCTGGAGGCCGCCGTCAACGCGGCCGAGGAGCTGGAGGCCACCGCCAAACTCGCGCTGCTGACGCGCGGGAGCGATCCGCGCCTCCTGTCCGGCGAGGAGGTCGGCCGCATCGTGTCGCGCTTCGACGTGGAGTGGTCCGCATGATCCGCTTGTCCGCCAATCTCGGCTTCCTGTGGACCGAGATTCCCCTGCCCGACGCGATCCGCCGCGCCAAGGCCGCCGGCTTCGAGGCCGTCGAGTGTCACTGGCCCTACGAGGTCGACGCGAGGCTCGTGCGCGCGGCCTTGACGGAAACGGGCCTGCCGATGCTCGGGCTGAACACGGTGCGCGGCCGGCCCGGCGAGACCGGGCTCGCCGCCCTGCCCGGCCGCGAGGCGGAAGCCCGAACCGCGATCGACCAGGCCTTCGACTACGGGCGCGCGGTCGGCGCGCGGGCCGTCCACGTCATGGCGGGCTTTGCCGCGGGCGCGTCCGGGGCGCGCGAGACCTTTCTCGCCAACCTCGACTACGCGGCCGACCGGGCGGAGGCCGCCGGCATGGGCGTCCTGATCGAGCCGCTGAACGCGCGCGACGCGCCGGACTACTTTCTCGGCACGATCGAGGCGGCGGCGGGAATCGTCGCCGAGCTCGACCGGCCGTCGGTCAAGGCGATGTTCGACTGCTATCACCTCCAGATCATGGGCGGCGACCTTCTCCGACGTTTCGAGGCGCATCGCGCGATCGTCGGCCACGTCCAGTTCGCCGCCGTCCCCTCGCGGGCCGAGCCGGACGAGGGCGAGGTCGCCTTCGACCGGCTGCTGCCCGCCCTGGGCGCGGCCGGATATGACGGCTTCTTCGGCGCGGAGTACCGTCCGCGCAGCACCACCGACGAAGGCCTGGGATGGATGACGATGTTCAAAGATTAGACATCGTCGCCGAAGCGTCAGGTCTGCGCCTCATCTTCCGCGTCCCGCGGAGGATACGCTGACGCTTGCGCCTAAAATGGTGTTGTCTGTGAAAATAATACTATTGAAATCACGTCCGCCCGGTTGAAACACTGAGGGAAACCGACCTACAAATTCATCCGGTCCTTGAGCGACGAGGGCGGCCGGCGACATCACCGAGGGAGACGGTGGCCGGGTCAGCGGGGAGGTCGAATGGAAAGCGCGGTGTCATCAGCGCCGCCCGTCGGGCGCGTCGCCGTCCTGGGCCTCGGGTCCATGGGCCTCGGCATGGCGCGATCGATCGCGCGCGCCGGCCTGGATGTCGTCGGCTTCGATCCGATGTCCGCTGCGGCCGAAGCCTTCGCCGCGGAGGGCGGACGGACGGCGGCGGGCGCCCGCGAGGCGGCGACGGGGGCCTGCATCGTCCTCTGCGTCGTCGTCAACGCGGCGCAAACCGAGGCGCTGCTCTTCGGGCCGGAGGGCGTGGCCGAGGCGATGGCGCCGGACGCCGTCTTCGTCTCCTGCGCCACCATGGATCCGGACATCGCGCGGCGCCTCGCGGCGAAGCTTGAAGCCACCGGCCGGCACTACCTCGACGCACCGATGAGCGGCGGCCCGGTCCGCGCCGCGGAAGGGGCGCTCACCGTCATGGCCTCGGGCGGCTCCGCGGCCTTCGCGAGGGGGCGGCCGGTGCTCGACGCCATCGCGGCCAAGGTCTACGAGCTCGGCGAGGCCCCCGGCCAGGGCGCCGCCTTCAAGATGATCAACCAGCTTCTCGCCGGCGTCCACATCGCCGCGGCCTGCGAGGCGATCGCCTTCGCCGCGCGCCAGGGGCTCGACCTCGACAGGGTCTACGAGGTGATCACCGCCTCGGCCGGCAGTTCCTGGATGTTCGAGAACCGCGTGCCGCACGTCCTCGACGGCGATTACGCGCCCAAGAGCGCGGTCGAGATCTTCGTGAAGGACCTCGGCATCGTCCAGGACATGGCGCGCACCGCCCGCTTTCCCGTGCCGCTCTCGGCGGCCGCGCTGCAGATGTTCCTCGCCGCCAGCGGCTCGGGCATGGGGTCCGCCGACGACGCCTCGCTCGCCCGCGTCTACGCTGCCCTGTCGGGCGCGAGCCTTCCCGAAGCCAAGACAGCCAAGAGTTCCGCATGAATGACGCCTCCCCCTCCCGCATCGCGCTCGTCACGGGCGGCGGCACCGGCGTCGGCCGGGCCATCGTGACCGCGCTTCACGGCGCCGGCTGGACGGTCGCGATCACCGGCCGGCGCGCGGGCGTCCTGGAGGAGGTGGCAGAAGCGCTCGGCGGCGAGCGGGTGGCGGCGATCCCCGCCGACATCGGCGATCCCCGGGCGGTGGAGGCGCTGTTCGACGAGGTGGAGCGCCGCTTCGGGCGGCTCGACCTCCTCGTCAACAATGCCGGCACCAACGTGCCGCCGGTGCCGATCGAGGAGGTCACCTTCGATCAGTGGCAGACGATCCTGTCCGCCAACCTCACCGGCGCGTTCCTGTGCACGCAGGGCGCCTTCCGGCTGATGAAGCAACAGAACCCGCGCGGCGGGCGGATCATCAACAACGGCTCGATCTCGGCCTCCACCCCGCGGCCGAACTCGGCCCCCTACACCGCGACGAAGCACGCGATCGCCGGCCTCACCAAGGCGACGGCGCTCGACGGCCGCCCCTTCGACATCGCCTGCGGCCAGATCGACATCGGCAACGCGGCGAGCGATATGACGGCGAAGATGTCGAGCGGCGTCCTCCAGGCCGACGGGCGGATCGCGCCCGAGCCGACCATGGACCCGGCCGACGTGGCGCGCGCCGTGGTCCACATGGCCTCGCTGCCACCCGAGGCGAACATCCTCAACCTGACCATCATGGCGACCAAGATGCCCTTCGTCGGCCGGGGATAGGCAAAAGTCACCCGGCCTGCGGCACGGGAGAGCCGCGGCCGGGACATGGATACGCAGTGCAAATCATTCGGGAGGAATGACCGGGCATGGCTTCAGTCGATTTCGTCGACGTCAGGAAGAGCTTCGGCGCCCACGCCGTCATCAAGGGCGTCAACGTCCATATCGACGACGGCGAGTTCGTCATCCTGGTCGGCCCGTCGGGCTGCGGGAAGTCGACGCTCCTGCGCATGCTCGCCGGGCTCGAGCACATCTCGGGCGGCGAGATCCGCATCGGCGAGCGCGCGGTCAACGACGTGCCGCCGAAGGACCGGGACATCGCCATGGTGTTCCAGAACTACGCGCTCTATCCGCACATGAGCGTCGCCGACAACATGGCCTTCTCGCTGACGCTGAAGGGCGCGTCGAAGTCCGAGATCGAGACCAAGGTGAAACCGGCGGCCGAGATCCTCGGCCTGTCCCACCTCCTCGACCGCTATCCCCGCCAGCTATCGGGCGGCCAGCGCCAGCGCGTCGCGATGGGCCGGGCGATCGTGCGCGATCCGCAGGTCTTCCTTTTCGACGAGCCCTTGTCGAACCTCGACGCGAAGCTCCGCGTCTCGATGCGCACCGAGATCAAGAACCTCCACCAGCGCCTGACGACGACGACGGTCTACGTCACACACGATCAGATCGAGGCCATGACCATGGCCGACAAGATCGTCGTCATGCAGGACGGGCGCATCGAGCAGATCGGCGCGCCGCTGGAGCTCTACGACCGGCCGAACAACCTCTTCGTCGCCGGCTTCATCGGCTCGCCCGCCATGAACATGCTGCACGGCCGGCTCGACCCGGCCGACGGCCAGCGCTTCGTGACCGGCGACGGCATCGTCCTGCCGCTCGCCCCCGGCCATCGCGGCACGCCGGGAACGGACCTCGTCTACGGCGCGCGACCCGAGGCGATCCACCTCGGTGGCCCGATCCCGATGGAGGTGATCGTCATCGAGCCGACCGGCTTCGAGAGCCAAGTGCTCGGGCGCATCGGCGCGAGCAACGTCACCTGCGTCTTCCGCGAGCGGCTGAGCGTCAAGCCCGGCGAGCGGATCGACGTCTCGATCGACCCTGCCGCCGTCCACCTCTTCGACGCGGGGACGGGCGTGCGGCTCTGAAGCCCCGACCATCCAGCCAAACGGCCGGCGGGCCGCGGAATCCCGCCCGGACGACGAAAGACCCATTCCGCCTCTGGGAGGAGAGAACCATCATGATCGACCGCAGACGCTTTCTCGCCGGCACCGCCGGTCTCGGCCTGACGCTGCCCTTCGCGGCCCGCGCCTTCGCGCAGGGCGCCGCGCCGACCTTCACGCCCGAGTCCGGCGCCTCGCTGCGGCTCCTGCGCTGGGTGCCCTTCGTGCCGGCCGAGGAGGAAGCCTTCCTCGCCATCACCCAGAAGTTCACGGAAGCGACGGGCGTCCAGGTCCGCATCGACAAGGAAAGCTGGGAGGACGTGCGCCCGAAGGCCGCCGTCGCGGCGAACGTCGGCTCCGGCCCGGACATGGTGATGAGCTGGTTCGACGATCCCCAGCAGTATCCGGACAAGCTCGTCGACGTGACCGACCTCGGCACCTCGATCGGCGCGGCGAACGGCGGCTGGTATCCCGGCATCGAGTCCTATGCCCGGCGCGGCGACAGCTTCATCGCCCTGCCGCTCTGCGCCATCGGCAACGCCGTGGTCTACCGCGACAGCCACATGAAGGCCGCCGGCTTCTCCGAGTTCCCGAAGGACACGGCCGGCTTCCTTGAGCTCTGCAAGGGCCTCCAGGCCAAGGGCACGCCCGCCGGCTTCCCGCACGGCAAGGCGGTCGGCGACGGCAACAACTACGCCCATTGGCTGCTCTGGAGCCATGGGGGCCGGATGGTCGACGAGAACGGCGCCGTCGTCATCAACAGCCCGGAAACGCTGGAATCCGTCAAATACGCGATGGAGCTCTACAAGACCTTCATTCCGGGCACCGAGAGCTGGCAGGACGTCAACAACAACCGCGCCTTCCTGGCCGGCCAGGTCTCGCTGACCGCGAACGGCGTCTCCGTCTACTACGCGGCGCTGAAGGATCCGGCGATGAAGGAGATCGCCGACGACATGCGCTCGACCAACCTGCCAATCGGCCCGGTCGGCGAGTCGGTCGAGCTGCACCAGACTTCGACCATCTCGATCTTCCGCCACACGCAGTATCCGGAAGCCGCCAAGGCCTATCTCCAGTTCATCTTCCAGCCGGACAACATGAACGCCTGGATCCAGGGCGCCAGCGCCTATTGCTGCCAGCCGCTGAAGGCCTTCGAATCGAACCCGGTCTGGACCTCGAACCCGATCCACGCCGCCTATGCCAAGGCGTCGGCGAGCCTGCGCCCGAACGGTTATGCCGGGCCGCTCGGTGCGGCGTCCGCGGGCGTCATGGCGGACTACGTGCTGGTCGACATGTACGCGGAAGCGGTGACGGGCCAGTCCTCGCCGGAGGACGCGATCTCGAACGCCGAGCGGCGTGCGAACCGGTACTACCGGGTCTGACGACTGCACGAGGTGCCTCGTCCTCGATCGGATGAGGCGCCTCCCCCTCGCCCGCTTGCGGGAGAGGGTGCCGAGCGGAGCGAGGCGGGTGAGGGTGTCGGCCGCGAAGCGGCCAGCGAAGAACCTCGCCAAGCGCCCCGTCTGCAATGAGCCACCCTCATCCGCCTGCCGGCACCTTCTCCCGCCAGCGGGAGAAGGGCGAAGCGTCATCGTACCGCCTCCGTAAGAATTGCCGCGAGAGGATCGCCCATGTCCGTGTCCGCCGCTCCCCCGCCCCGCGCAACGCGCGCGTCCCGCGGCTCCTTCTTCGAGCGCTTGTCGCAGAGCCGGAACGGGCTCGGCCTCCTGTTCATGCTGCCCGCGGCCGTGTTCCTGCTCTGCTTCCTCACCTATCCCCTCGGCCTCGGGGCATGGCTCGGCTTCACCGACACGATGATTGGGCGGCCCGGCGTCTTCATCGGGCTGGAGAACTACGAATACCTCTTCCGCGACCGGGTCTTCTGGCTCTCGGTGTTCAACACCCTGTTCTATACGGCGATCGCGTCCATCCTGAAGTTCGCGCTCGGCCTCTGGCTCGCGATCATCCTGAACGAGAACCTGCCCTTCAAGACCTTCTTCCGCGCCGTGATCCTGCTGCCCTGGGTGGTGCCGACGGTTCTGTCGGCGCTGGCCTTCTGGTGGATCTACGATTCGCAGTTCTCGATCATCTCCTGGGTGCTGATGCAGGCGGGGCTGATCAGCGCGCCGATCAACTTCCTGGGCGACCCCTGGAATGCTCGGCTTTCGGTCATCGCGGCCAATGTCTGGCGCGGCATCCCCTTCGTCGCGATCTCGCTTCTCGCCGGCCTCCAGACCATCCCGGCCTCGCTGCACGAGGCGGCGGCGCTGGACGGAGCGACGTCCTGGCAGCGCTTCCGGCGCATCACCCTGCCGCTGCTCACCCCGATCATCGCGGTCGTGATGACCTTCTCGGTGCTCTTCACCTTCACCGACTTCCAGCTGATCTACGTCCTGACCAAGGGCGGGCCGGTCAACGCGACGCACCTCATGGCGACGCTGTCCTTCCAGCGCGGCATTCCCGGCGGCGCGCTGGGCGAGGGCGCGGCCATCGCGGTGGCCATGGTGCCCTTCCTCCTCGCCGCCATCCTCTTCAGCTTCTTCGGCCTGCAACGCCGCAAATGGCAGCAGGGCGGCAGCGACTGACGCAACCGACGGAGTTGAGCCACATGTCCACCACCGCCTCCGAGCCCGCCGGCGGGCACCTCACCGACGACGTCGTCGGCATGTCGCACCACGACACGCTGGCCCGGCGCATCCTCGTCGTCTGGCTGCCGCTGTTCTGCTTCATGTTCGTGCTCTTGTTCCCGTTCTACTGGATGGCGATCACCGCGGTGAAGCCGAACGACCAGTTGACGAACTACGCCGCGCACTCGCCCTTCTGGGTGGTCGGGCCGACGCTCGACCACATCAAGTACCTCCTCTTCGAGACCTCCTATCCCGGCTGGCTCTGGAACACGGTGATCGTCTCGGTCTGTTCGACGGTGATCGCGCTCGCCGCGTCCGTCTTCGCGGCCTATGCCATCGAGCGCATCCGCTTCACCGGCGCGCGGGTGACGGGGCTCCTCGTCTTCCTCGCCTACCTGATCCCGCCCTCGATCCTCTTCATTCCCCTCGCCTTCATCGTCTTCCAGGTCGGCATCTTCGACAGCCGGCTCGCGCTGATCCTGACCTACCCGACCTTCCTGATCCCCTTCTGCACCTGGCTGCTGATGGGCTACTTCCGATCGATCCCCTTCGAGCTGGAGGAATCGGCGCTGGTCGACGGGGCGACGCGCTGGCAGATCCTGACGCGGGTGATCCTGCCGCTGGCCGTGCCCGGCCTGATCTCCGCCGGCATCTTCGCCTTCACGCTCGCCTGGAACGAGTTCATCTACGCGCTGACCTTCATCCAGTCGTCGGAGAACAAGACGGTGCCGGTCGGCGTCTTGACGGAGCTGGTGCGCGGCGACGTCTACGAGTGGGGCTCGCTGATGGCCGGCGCCCTCATCGGCTCGCTGCCTGTGGTGATCCTCTACTCCTTCTTCGTCGACTATTACGTTTCCTCGATGACGGGCGCCGTGAAGGAGTAGAAGGCTGCTCGCCGCCTGGCCCCTCTCGCGGCCGGGCGCGATGCAAGGAATGAAGGCATGGACCCAATCATCGTCGAGGCGGGCGTTCTCGCCCGCGCCCTGGAAGAAAGCTTGCGCGAGGCCGGCGCGTCGGACGAATCGGTCGAGGCGTGCGTCAGGGCGCTGATGCACGCCTCGCTTCTCGGCGTCGACAGCCACGGCGCACGCCTCGTCGCCCATTACTGCCGGGTCCTGAAGGGCGGGCGCGTCAATCCGCGCCCCGCCGTGAAGCTCACCCGCACGGGCCCGGCCGCGGCGATGCTCGACGGCGACGACGGGCTCGGCCACCTCACGGCCTATCGCGCGGCGGAGGCCGCGGTGGAGATCGCCCGCGAGAGCGGCGTCGGGGCGGTGGGCGCGACCCGCTCCTCGCATTTCGGCGCGGCCGGCGCCTATGCGCGTGCCATCGCCGAGGCCGGCATGGTGGGCTTCGCCACCACCAATGCCGATTCGATCGTCGCCCTGTTCGGCAGCGCCAAGGCCTTCCACGGCACCAACCCGCTCGCCTTCGCCGCGCCGGTCGCGGGCGCTTCCCGCCCCTGGCTCCTCGACATGGCGACGTCCTCGATCCCGCAGAACCGCGTCCTCCTCTACCGCTCGCTCGGGCGCGAGCTGCCGGAAAACGTCGCGGCGGACGCGGCGGGCGTGCCGACCCGCGACGCGCAGGCCGCGGAGATGCTCCTGCCCCTCGGCGGGGCGGATTACGGTTTCAAGGGCGCGGCGCTCGCCGGCGTCGCGACGCTGTTCTCGGCCATCCTGACGGGCGCCACGCTCGACCACGCCTTCATCCCCATGGTCGGCTCGCAGGACATCGCGACGCCGCGCGGCATGGGCCATTTCGTGCTCGCCATCGATCCCGCCCGTTTCGGCGGAACGGCCGTCTTCGAGGCCGGCATGCGCGCCTATCTCGACGCGCTGCGGGCGAGCCCCGCCGCCGAGGGTGCCGGCCCGATCCTCGCGCCCGGCGACCGCGAATGGGCGGTCGAGGCCGAGCGGCGGGCGAACGGCGTTCCCATCGACCCGGACACGGCCGCCTTCCTGCGGCTGAGCTGAGGAGCGGGCGCGGTTTTCGAAAGGTCAGGCTCGCTGACGTCTTGACGCCGATCACGACTTCGGGAAGAGTGCCGGTCAATTGGTCAGATCAATTGGCCGGTCGCGGCGCCTTGGGAGGGGCTCACGAGACCATGTCCCTCAAAGCCATCGAGCCGCGTCGCCTCTACCGTCAGGTCGCGGACCAGCTGCGCTCGGTAATCGAGAGCGGCGAATACGCCGTGGGCGACCGCCTGCCGACCGAGCGCGAACTGTCCGAGCAGCTCGGCATCTCGCGCCCGACGGTGCGCGAGGCGCTGATCGCGCTGGAGGTGGAAGGGCGCATCCGCATCCGCGTCGGCTCCGGCATCTACGTGGCGAAGCCCCCGCAGGCCGAGGCCAGCGTGCCCGCCGGCATGGAAGGCCCCTTCGAGGTCCTGGGCGCGCGCGAGATCGTCGAGAGCGCGGTGGCCCGCGAGGCCGCCGGCCTGGCGGGCGCCGCCGAGATCGCCGCGCTCGACGCGGTCCTGGCGCGCATGGAGAACGGCCCGCATCCGTCGGCCGAGACGATCGGCTTCGACCGCGCCTTTCACGTGGCCGTTGCCGGCATTCTCGGCAACGCCGTTCTCGTGCGCTTCGTGGGCGAGCTCTTCGACCAGCGCATGACCCCCTATTTCGAGCGCCTGTCGCGGTACTTCGAGAACGACGCGAGCTGGCGCCTCGCCCATGCCGAGCACCGGGCGGTGCGCGACGCGATCGCCAGCGGAAACGCGGCGGCCGCGGAAGCGGCGATGCGGCATCATCTTCAGGAATCGCAGAAGCGGTTCCAGATCGGTTTCGGCGAGGGAGACGCCGAGGGCGCGGGCAACGAGCCCAAGCGTTCCAAATCAAGAAAGCAACGGGAGGAAACCGCATGAAACTCGCACGACGCACCCTCATCAGCGCGTTCGCCGCGCTGACCGCCACCGCCGCCCTGGGCGCGCCGGCGGCGCTCGCCCAGACCAAGCTGTCCTGGGCCCACGTCTACGAGGTCACCGAGCCGTTCCACACGGAATCGCTCTGGGCGGCCGAAGAGATCAAGAAGCGCACCGACGGGCGCTACGAGATCCAGGTCTACCCGGCCTCGCAGCTCGGCAAGGAAGCCGACATCAACCAGGGCCTGACGCTCGGCACCGTCGACATCATCATCTCGGGCTCGTCGTTCGCCGCGCGCGAGTTCGCGCCGATCGGCGTGACCTACTATCCCTACATCTTCCGCAACCCCGAGCACCTCCTCGCCTATACCAAGAGCGACGTCTTCAAGGCGCTGGCGGCGGGCTACGAGGAAGAGTCCGGCCACCACATCGTGGCGGTCACCTATTACGGCACGCGCCACACCACGGCGAACAAGCCGGTGAAGACCTGCGCCGACCTCAACGGCGTGAAGATGCGCGTGCCCGACGTGCCGGCCTATCTCGCCATGCCCCAGGCCTGCGGCGCCAACACCGCGCCGATCGCCTTCGCGGAAGTCTACCTCGCCCTCCAGAACGGCACGGTCGAGGCGCAGGAGAACCCGCTGACCACGATCGAGGCCAAGAAGTTCTACGAGGTGCAGTCGCACATCGCGCTGACCGGCCACATCACCGACCACCTCAACACGATCGTCTCGCAGAGCCGCTGGGCCTCGCTCTCCGACGAGGACAAAGCCATCTTCACCGAGGTGATGCAGGAGGCGGCCACCCGCGCCACCAAGATCGTCCAGGAGCGCGAGGCCGCCCTCGTCGACACCTTCCGCAAGCAGGGCATCGACGTGTCGGAGGTCGACAAGCCGAGCTTCGAGAAGGCGGTCCAGGAGAATGCGCCGCTCGACAAGTACGGCTACCGCCAGGAAGACTACGACGCGATCCGCGCGATCCAGTAAGTCGGCTTCATAATAGCGATCGGCCGGCAGTCGAACCGCCGGCCGATCCTCGCCCCGCCCCTTCTCCAGCCATCGTTGACGGACGGCCACGCGCCGCCCGCGGGAGATCCGTCATGTCCGCAAACCCGCACACGCCCGTCACCGGCGAAGAGCTCGCCCAGGCCTTCGAGGAGGATCAGGGGCCGCCGGACCTGTCCGTCTACGCGGTGGAGGATTGGGTCGGCCTCGCCGTCTTCTGGGGCATGGCGCTCTGCGTCTTCCTGCAGTTCTTCACCCGCTACGTCCTCAACAACAGCCTGGCCTGGACCGAGGAGATCGCGATCAACTGCCTCGTGGTCGTCGTCTTCGTCGGCGCGGTCCTGTGCGTGCGTCTGTCGCGCCACATCCAGGTGGACGTCCTCTACCACTACATCCCGCACAAGGTAGGCCGCCTGCTCTCGACGCTGGTCGACCTCATCCGCATCGGCTTCTTCGCCTATGCCTGCGTGCTTCTGTGGCGCTACGTCAACATCGTCTCGCGCGAGCGCATGGTCACGATCGACCTGCCGCGCTCGATCATCTTCTACACCGTCTTCGCGGCCTTCGTGCTGATGCTCCTGCGCTCCCTCCAGGTCGCGTGGAAGAACTGGCGCCGCGGCTATTCCGTGCTCGAGCGCCCCGGCGCCTTCGACGGGTTGGGAGTCTGACGCTCATGCTGCTTCTCATCGGCGCCTTCCTCGTTCTCATGCTGATCGGCCTGCCGGTCGCGATCTCCATGTTCGTGGCCTCGGGCCTCTACCTCCTCGCCTACGGCGTCGCGCCCGACATCATCATCGCCCAGCGCATGATCGCGGGCGTCGAGAGCTTCCCGCTCCTCGCCGTCCCCTTCTTCATCCTGGCCGGCAACCTGATGAACATCGCAGGCGTCACGGGCCGCATCTATTCCTTCGCCGTCGCGCTCGTCGGCTGGATGAAGGGCGGCCTCGCCCAGGTGAACATCATCGGCTCGGTGATCTTCTCCGGCATGTCGGGCACGGCGCTCGCGGATGCCGCCGGCATCGGCACGATCGAGATCAAGGCGATGAAGGACCACGGCTATCCCGTGGAGGCCGCGGTCGGCGTCACCGCGGCGTCCGCGACGCTCGGGCCGATCTTCCCGCCGTCCCTGCCCTTCGTGATCTACGGCATGATGGCCAACGTCTCGATCGGCGCGCTGTTCATGGCCGGCATCATCCCCGGCGTCGTGATGACGCTGATGATGATGATCACCGTCGCCTGGCTCGCCTACAAGAAGGGCTGGGGCTCGGACGCGCCCTTCGAGATCCGCCGGCTCGTGGCCGCCTCGATCGAGATCCTGGTCGTCGCCGCCTTCCCGATCGCGGTCTACGTCATGGTGACGCTCGGCCTGTCCTTGAACCTCGCGGTGCTGATCGCGCTCGTCGCCCTCGTCGCGCTCGACTGGTACTACGACTTCTCGGCCGTCATGGCGCTGATGACGCCGGTGATCCTGATCGGCGGCATGACCATGGGCTGGTTCACGCCGACGGAAGCGGCGGTGGCCGCCGTGATCTGGTCGCTCTTCCTCGGCCTCGTGCGCTACCGCTCGATGACCTTCCGGAGCCTCGCCAAGGCGAGCTTCGACACGATCGAGACGACGGCCTCGGTGCTGTTCATCGTGACCGCCGCCTCCGTCTTCGCCTGGCTTCTCACCGTCAGCCAGGCGGCGCAGCTGATGAGCGACGCGATCCTCGGCTTCACCGACAACTGGATCGTCTTCCTGATCCTCGTCAACATCCTCGTCCTCGTCATCGGCTGCTTCCTCGACACCATCGCGGCGATCACCATCATCGTGCCGATCCTCCTGCCGATCGCGCAGCGGCTCGGCATCGACCCGGTGCATTTCGGCCTCATCATCACGCTCAACCTGATGATCGGCCTTCTCCACCCGCCGCTCGGCATGGTGCTCTTCGTGCTCTCGCGCGTCGCCAAGCTGTCGGTGGAGCGAACGACCATGGCGATCCTGCCCTGGCTGGTGCCGCTCTTCCTGGCGCTTCTCGTGATCACCTTCATCCCGGCCGTCACGCTCTGGCTGCCGACGCAGATGGGCCTCATCCGCTGACATGCTTTCCGGGGCGGCGCATCGCGCCGCCCCGCGCCCTGACCCGCGAAAGGACCGGACCATGGTGGCCGTCGCCGTCGAAACCCCGCACCGCCTCGTCCTCCGCGACGCGCCGCCGGCGGAGCCCGGACCGGGCGAGATCCGGATGCGGGTCGCCCGCGCCGGCATCTGCGGCTCGGACCTCCACATCCTCCACGGCTCGAACCCCTTCGCGGTCTATCCCCGCATCATCGGCCATGAATTCGCCGGCACGGTCGAAGCGCTCGGCGCCGGCGTCTCCGCCCTCGCGGTCGGCGACAAGGTCGTCGCCGACCCCGTCGTCTCCTGCGGCCGCTGCCATCCCTGCCGGATCGGACGGCCGAACGTCTGCGCAAACCTCCAGGTCTTCGGCGTCCATCGCGACGGCGGCTTCCGCTCGGCACTCTTGCTGCCGGCCGCCAACGCCGTGAAGCTGCCGGCCGCCATGCCCCTGTCGGTCGCCGCCATGGCCGAGCCCTTCGCGGTGGCCGCCAACGTGTTGGAGCGCACCGGCTGCGGCGCGGACGACAGCGTCCTCGTCTACGGCGCCGGCACGGTCGGGCTGACCGTGCTCCAGGTGGCGCGGCTCCACGGCGCGCGCGTCATCGTCGCCGACATCGACGAGAAGCGCCTCGCCCGCGCGCAAGCGCTCGGCGCCACCCGCGTCATCCATTCGGCGAAGGAGAGCGTCGCGGCGGCTGTCGCCGGCGAGACGGACGGCCTCGGCCCGACCGTCGTCATCGACGGCGCCGGCGTCCCCGCCCTTCTCGCCGAGGCGCTGGACGTCGTCGCCCCTGCCGGCCGCATCGGCCTCCTCGGCTTCTCGCCGGAGCCCTCCCCCCTCGTCCAGCAGCGCATCGTCGGCAAGGAGCTGACGCTCGTCGGCTCGCGCCTCAACCGCCGCCTGATCCCGCAGGTCGTGGAATGGCTGGACGCCGGCCGGCTCGACGCTTCCGCGATGATCACCCAGACCTTTAGCGCACACGAGGCGCCCGCCGCCTTCGACCTCATCGAGACGACGCCCGGCGCGGTGGTGAAGGTCCAGCTCGCCTTCGACGCCTGACCCGCTCACCCCATCCGAAAGCCGAACATCGCATGCGCATCGCCGCCGTCGAGCCCTTCATCGTCCACCTGCCGGTCACCGGCAACGCCATCGCCGACTCGACCCATCAGGTGACGCATTGGGGCGTCGTCGGAACGCGCATCGTCACGCAGGACGGCCTCGTCGGCTACGGCTTCACCGGCACCCACGCCCACCTCGCCTCGGACCGGCTGATCACCGCCTGCATCGCCGACGCCTACGCCCCGCTCCTCATCGGCGAGGATGCCACCGAGCGCTCGCGACTCTGGACCAAGCTCGCCCGCCACCCCGCCCTGCAATGGGTCGGGCGCGCCGGCATCACGCATCTCGCGCTCGCGGCCGTCGACGTCGCGCTGTGGGACCTCGCCGCCAAGACGGCCGGCCTGCCGCTCTGGGCGCTGCTCGGGGGCAGGCGCACCGAGCGGCTCGAAGCCTACAACACCGATATCGGCTGGCTCTCCTACGACCTCGACACCATGCTCGGCCTCGTCCGCGGCGCGGTGGAGAAGGACGGCTTCACCCGCATCAAGGTCAAGGTCGGCCACGAGAACCCGCTCGCCGACATCCGCCGCCTGGAAGCGGTGCGCGCCGCCGTCGGGCCCGAGGTCCGCATCGCCATCGACGCCAACGGCCGCTGGGATCTGCCGACCTGTCTGCGCTTCGTCCACGCGGCTCGCGACCTCGACATCTTCTGGTTCGAGGAGCCCATGTGGTACGACGACGTCGCGAGCCACGCGGCGCTCGCCCGCGCCAGCAGCATCCCCGTCGCGCTCGGCGAGCAGCTCTACACGCTCGACGCCTTCCGGACCTTCATCGATGCCGGAGCGCTGTCCTACGTCCAGCCGGACGTGACACGGCTCGCCGGCATCACCGAATACATCCAGGTCGCCGACCTCGCCCTCGCCCACCGCCTGCCGGTGGTGCCGCATGCCGGCGAGATGAGCCAGGTGCACGTGCACCTCAGCTACTGGCACCCCGCCTCGACGATCCTGGAATACATCCCCTGGATCAAGGACCACTTCGAGGAGCCGGCCGCCGTGGAGGCCGGCATCTTCCGCCTGCCCCAGCAGCCCGGCGCCAGCACGACGCTGAAGGCGGCGAGCATGGAGGCCTTCGGCAAAGCCTTGCGGTGAGCCGTCAGTCGACGGCGATCATCACGTCGGATGCCTTCACCACGGCATAGGCGTCCCCGCCCACCGTCAGGCCGAGGGCATCCACGGCCTCGTTGGTGATCGAGGCCGTGACGATCGCGCCGCCGGCGACCTCGATGCGCACATGGGCGGTGGTCGCGCCCTTGTTGATCTCGACGACCTTGCCCTTGAGCTGGTTGCGGGCGCTGATCTTCATGCCTGTCTCCGATGCGCATCCCGGTTGGAGGCGGGACGATGGGATGGAGAGCGCCTCAGACCACGTCCGCCCCGCCCTCGTAGGGCGCGTCGAGAACGAGCACCCGCGTTCCCGTCGGCACGCGGGTTTCCAGGTCGATGACGTCCTGGTTGAACATGCGGATGCAGCCAGAGGAGACCGACTTGCCGATGGTCCAGGGCTCGTTGGTGCCGTGGATGCGGTAATAGGTGTCGCGGCCGCCGCGATAGAGATAGAGGGCGCGCGCGCCGAGCGGATTGCCGAGGCCGCCGTCGACGCCCGCGGCGTGCGGGCGGAAGCGCTCGGGCTCGCGGCGCAGCATGTTCTGCGTCGGGGTCCAGCGCGGCCATTCGGCCTTGCGCGCCACCGTCGCCTTGCCGGCAAAGGCGAAGCCCGCCTTGCCGACGCCGACGCCGTAGCGCATCGCCCGGCCGCCCGCCATCACGAGGTAGAGGTGATGGCCGTAGGGGTCGACGACGATCGTGCCCGGCGGCTCGTCGGTCCGGAAGTCGACCTCCTGGCGGATGTTGCGCTCCGCGACGATCTTCGGATCGATCGCGGGGATCACGAAGGTGCCGTCGTCGAGCTGCCCGTAATATTCGAGGATCCGCGGATCGACGGACGGATAGGGCGACAGGCTGAACGCCAGCGCGCGGCTTTCCGACTGCAGGGTCGAGCAGGCGCCGACGAGCGGCAGCGCGGCGATGAGGGCGGCCCTGAGAACGGATTTCGGCGGCATGGGATCGAAGTCTCCGAAGGGTCAGGAAGACGGGTGGCGGCGCACCCGCGTTCAGGCGACGAAGCGCTCGTTCTTCGACGTCTTGACGTAGGCCGCGGCCGCTAGAACCGCGAGAAGGATCGCCCAGGCGGCGACGGCGAGCTGGAGCACGGCCGTCACCGAGTCGGACAGGCCGAGAGTCCCCTGCGCCAGTTTCAGAAGAATGAAGCCGGAGCACGCCCCGATCATGAGCCCCAGAAAGGCGTAGACGAAGGAGAAGAAGGCCGTCGCCAGGCCGTGAAGCGCGCTCTGCATGGAAAGGCTCGTGTCCGGATGGGTTCGAGGATCGGCGCCGCGCCGGACGGTTCCGAGGCGACGCGTCGCGCCCCGGCCGGAGCCGAAGCGACGCACGCGCACAGTCTTGCGCCGTCTCTATGGCGTTTCGGCGGCACCATCGCGGCGCTGATGCACGGGTTGAAGAGCGCGTGGCGGCTCGGTCAACGCGTCGATGGGCGGCTGCGTTTCACGCCGCCTCGACGGATTCCGCTTCGAGAACGGCGAGTATGCGCGGGCGCAGCGCCGTCAGGCCCTTGTACTGGAGGATGTCCTCGGGAAGCGTCCGCAGCACAGCGGCGAACTGTCGGCGCCATTCGGGCACGCGGCAAATCTCGCCGAGCGGCAGGAGGTAGGTGCGGATCAGGAACATGATCGCCCCGCTTTCCGGCAGGCGGACGAGGTGCTGCACCTCGTTGCGCATGTGGAAGACCTCGGCGAGATCGTCTGTCGCCAGGGCGCGGCGCGACGGCCCCCATTCGTGGTAGCTGTCGAGCGCGGTGTCGAGCCGGTGGCCGGCGGTCGAGGTCCAGTTGATCCGGCGGAAGACCTCGCCCGGCTGAAGCCGCATCAGGAACTGCTCGGCGCGCGGAATGGCCCCGTCCGCCAAGTCGTGCGGCACGGGGCCGTGGATCTCGCGGAAGGACATGCCGAGATCGAAGGCCATCGACCAGTTCGACGCGAAGGTGACGCAGCCGGCATCGGCGAAGAGCTGGCCTTCGCGCTGGTCGAGAAGAACGACGTCCTCCTGGATCTGGCTGGCGAGGAAGCGCAGCGGCGGCAGCGGCAGGCTGTCCTCGTCGCCGAGGCGGAAGGCTTGCACCAGGCCGAGGCGACCGTTTGTCCAGACGAGGTCGCGCCCCGTCGCGCGGAGGCTCATCGTCTCGGGATAGGTCGCGGCGAGCTCGCGCAGGCCCCAGGCGAGCGCGTCCCAGGTCGCCGCGCGCATGTGCGGCAGCTCGACGTGGCGGGAGGGATCGCGGGCGAGAACGGCTGCGCGCTCCGTGAGTTCGGCCTCGTAATCCGCGTCGACGTCGAGGACGGAGCCGCCCCACGCGCCCACCGGCGTGCGGCGGAGCTTGGGCGCCGGCTCGACATTGGCGCTGTAGCGATAGGCGTCGCCCGTGAAGGGCCAGGGAAAGCGGCTGAGGCGCGCCTCGTCGGGGGTCATGGGCCCAAGCCTTCAAAGATCGAGGGTGAGGAGGTCCGCGCCGCGCGAGACGCAGGGCATCAGGCAGGTGCCGGCCTCGCGCTCGGCCGGCGAGAGATAGTGGTCGCGATGGAGGATCGTGCCCTCGACGCCCTCCATGCGGCATTCGCCGCACACGCCCTGGCGGCAGAGCGAGGGCCAGGGAATGCCGGCGGCCTCCACCGCGTCGAGGAGGCTCGCATCGGCCGAAACGGCGATCCGCCGACCGGAGCGGCGCAGCAGCGCCTCGAAGGGCGCGCCGGGGGGAAGAACGGCGCCGAAGCGCTCGGCATGGCAGCGCTCCGCCGGCCACCCGGCGCGCGCCGCGCGCTCCAGGACGTCCTCGATCATGGCTTCGGGGCCGCAGACATAGAGGTGCGTGCCGAGCGGCTGGTCGACGAGCGCCGCCTCCGCCGCCGCCGCCATCGCGGCCCGGCCGCGCAGCACGCGCCAGTCCTCGCAGAGCGCGTCCAGCTCGGCCTCGTGCGGGACGGGCGCCCCGTCGCGCACGGCGAAGAGAAGGCTCGCGCTGCGGCCCCAGCACTTCGCGGCGCGCAGGTGCGACAGGAACGGCGTGATGCCGATGCCGCCGGCGATCATCAGGTGATGCCGGGCGGAGACGACCGGCGCGAAGGCGCTGCGCGGCAGGCCGCAGGCGAGGCGATCGCCGACCCGCAGCGCGTGCATGAAGGCCGAGCCGCCGCGCCCGTCGGGGCGGTGGTGAACGGAGATCGCGTAAGCCTCGGGCGCGCCGCCCTCCCCCGTCAGCGAATAACTGTTGGTGCGCCCCTCGCCGCAGAAGACGGGCAGGTGGCTGCCCGGCACGAAGGAGGGCAGCGCCCCGCCCGAGGGGTGCCGCAGAACAAGGGAGCGGATGCCCGGCGCGACGTCGACGACGGCGTCGACGACGAGCGACAGGCCGGGACCGGCGATCACGGCCTGCCGCCTTCCGCGTCGGCGACGAAGGCGGCGAGCCGGCCGAGCCGGCGCGACAGATGCTGGTGGACGACGAGCCGCAGCCCGCAGCCGGGGCAGTCGACCTCGTCGCCGGGCTCGCCCTCGGCCTCGAAGCCGGTCCTGCAATGGACGCAGACGAGCGGCGAGGTGCCCGCCCGAACCGCGAAGGCGCGGATCTCCGCCTCGATCAGGCCCGCGCCCCGCGCGATGGCCGACAGGCGCAGGACGTCGGCAGCGGCCCCCGCGAGCATCAGCCGCCAACCGGTCCGCGCCTGCCCAAGCGCCGGTTCGAGCCAGCTTGCCGCGCGATCGGCGCTTCCCGCATCCTCGTCGCGGAAGGCGAGGACGGGGCGATCCCCGGCCCGTGCCCTCCACCCGTCCAGCACGGCGCCCGCGCCGCGGCCCGTGCCCACCAGCACGAAGCCGCGCCCTGCCTCGTCGAGCGGCGGCGGCGCTTCGGGCCAGTTCGGCAGGCTGGTGCGCGCGGAAGCGACGAAGCGGCGGTGCTGTCGCGGCCGGGAAACGGAAGCGGTGGTCTCATGCATGGGATCGATGATGCGGCGCAGGATTTCGGCTGGCAAGCCTCCCTTTCGCGGCGCCCCGCCCGAAGCTAAGGCATGGGCGACACACCGATGCCCCGAGGAGACGACCCATGCCCGACCTGATCCTGTCCAACGCCGCCCTTCCGGACGGGCGCACCGGCATCGACGTCGCCGTGGAGAACGGGCGGATCGTCGGGATCGGCGCCGGCATCGCGGCGCAGGCGGGACAGGTCGGCGAGGTGATCGATGCCGGCGGGCGCCTCGTCTCGCCGCCCTTCGTCGACCCGCATTTCCACATGGACGCGACGCTCTCGCTGGGCCTCCCCCGGATGAACCAGTCCGGCACGCTGCTGGAGGGTATCGCGCTGTGGGGCGAGCTGAAGCCCATCCTCACCGTCGAGGCGATGGTGGAGCGCGCGCTTCGCTACTGCGACCTCGCGGTGGCGCGCGGCCTCCTCTTCATCCGCTCGCACGTCGACGTATCCGACCCGACGCTCCGCACGGCCGAGGCGATGATCGAGGTGCGCGAGAAGGTGAAGCCCTACATCGACCTCCAGCTCGTCGCCTTTCCGCAGGACGGCTACTTCCGCTCCGCCGGCGCGGTGGAGCTCCTCGCCCGCTCGCTCGACATGGGCCTCGACATCGTCGGCGGCATCCCGCACTTCGAGCGGACCATGGCGGAGGGCGCGGCGAGCCTCGAGGCGCTCTGCCGGCTCGCGGCCGAGCGCGGCCTGCCGGTCGACATCCACTGCGACGAGACCGACGACCCGCTCTCGCGCCACGTCGAGACGCTGGCGGCTCAGACGCTACGCTTCGGCCTGAAGGGCCGCGTCGCCGCCTCGCACTGCACCTCCATGCATTCCATGGACAACTACTACGCCTCCAAGCTCATCCCCCTCATCGCCGAGGCCGAGCTCGACGTCATCCCGAACCCGCTCATCAACATCACGCTCCAGGGGCGCCACGACACCTATCCCCGGCGCCGCGGCCTCACCCGCGTCGCCGAGCTGCGCGCGGCGGGGGTCAACGTCTCCTTCGGGCACGACTGCGTCATGGACCCCTGGTACCCGCTCGGCTCCGGCGACATGCTGGAGGTCGCGCACATGGCCGCGCACGCCCTGCCGCTGACCTCGCGCGAGGGGCTGCGCTGGCTCTTCGACGCGGTGACGGTGAACGGCGCGAAGACCATGCGCCTCGACGGCTACGGGCTGGACGTGGGCGCCCGGGCCGACTTCGTGCTCCTCCAGGCGGCCGACCCGATCGAGGCGCTGCGGCTGAAGGCGCACCGGCTCCTCGTGGTGAAGAACGGCAAGGTCGTCTCCCGCGCCGAGCCGAAGCAGTTCCGGCTCGACCTGCCCGGCCGGCCGGGCGCGGTGGACGAGGCGTCCTACGCGCCGCGCGCCGCAGGATGAGCCGAAGGCCACCGAGCGAATTGAGCGGTGAACGGGCAGCAAGGCTGATTGACAGCGAAATGGGCATTGCGTCATGTCTGCGCGGTCATTCCCGCCCGCCGGCTTGTTTTCGAGGATCGCCCATGTCCGTCCACCTCACCCGCCGCCACGTCCTCGCCGGCTCGGCTCTCGCCCTCGGGGCGCTCGCGCTCGGCCGGCCTTCCTTCGCGCAAGGGGTCAAGCCGAAGGTCGCGGGCGTCCACGCCTCGCCCGTCGAGAACGCCTGGAACTCGCGCCTCCACGCCGCCCTCCAGGCCGCCGCCGAGAAGGGCACGATCGAATACGTCTTCTCCGAAGGCGTCAGCGCCAACGATTATCCCCGCGTCATGCGCGAATATGCCGAAGGCGGCGCGGTTCTCGTCGTCGGCGAGGCCTATGCGGTGGAGAACGAGGCGCGGCAGGTGGCGGCCGAATATCCCGACGTCGCCTTCCTGATGGGCTCGTCGGGCGAGCCGACCGGCGACAATTTCGGCACCTTCGGCACCTGGAACCACGAAGCGGCCTATCTCGCCGGCATGCTGTCGGGCCGCATGACGCAGACGGGAACGGTCGGCGCGGTCGGCGCCATCCCGATCCCCGAGATCAACATGCTGATCAATGCCTTCCGCGCCGGCGTGGCGGAAACGCGGCCGGACGCCAAGCACCTCATCGGCTTCATCGGCACCTTCTTCGATCCGCCCAAGGCGCGCGAAGCCGGCCTCGCCCAGATAGACGCGGGCGCCGACATCCTGTTCGGCGAGCGCATCGGCACGGCGGACGCGGCCAAGGAGCGCGGCATCAAGGCGGTGGGCTCGCTCACCGACTACACCTCGCGCTATCCCGACACCGTCTTCGCCAACGCCGTGTGGAATTTCGACCCGATCCTCGCCGCGGCTCTGGCCGACAAGACGGCGGGCAACCCGACCGGCAAGAACTACACGCCCTACTCGCTGATGAAGGAAGGCGGCAACGACATCGCCTTCACGGCCTCCATGGTGCCGGCCGAGGCGATCGCCGAGATGGAGGCCAAGCGCGAGGCCATCAAGAGCGGCGCCTTCGAGGTGGCGGTCGACATGAGCGAGCCGAAGTAAGCCGCTCCGCCCATGACATCGCGGACCGCGCCGGCGCTGGAGATGACTGGCATCGCCAAGCGCTTCGGCGCCTTCACGGCGCTGGACGGCGTGGACTTGGTCCTCGCGCGCGGCGAGATCGTCGCGCTGCTCGGCGAGAACGGCGCGGGCAAGACGACGCTGATGAACGTCCTCTTCGGCCACTATTCGGCCGACGAGGGCGAGGTCCGCGTCTTCGGCGAGCCGCTCGCCTCCGGCCGGCCGCGCGCGGCGATCCGGGCCGGCGTCGGCATGGTGCACCAGCACTTCACGCTGGCGCCCAATCTCACGGTGATCGAGAACGTCGTCGCGGGCACGGCCAAGCTCTCCGGCCTGTCGCTGAGCCTCCCGGCCGCGCGCGCCAGGCTGCGCGAGCTCGGCACCCGCTTCGGCCTCGCGGTCGATCCAGACGCGCGGGTGGGCGACCTCTCCGTCGGCGAGGCACAGCGGGTCGAGATCCTGAAGAGCCTCTTTCGCGACGCGCGCATTCTCGTCCTCGACGAGCCGACGGCCGTCCTGACACCCGCGGAAGGCGAAACGCTCTTCGCGACGCTGAGATTGATGGCGAAGGAAGGCCTGTCCGTCATCTTCATCTCGCACAAGCTCGGCGAGGTCCTCACGGGCGCCGACCGCGTCGTGGTCCTGCGCGGCGGCCGGATGGTCGGCATGCGCGCGAGCGCGGAGACCAGCCGCGAGGAACTGGCGGAGCTGATGGTCGGGCGCCGCGTCGAGCGGCCCGAGCG
Source organism: Antarcticirhabdus aurantiaca (assembly GCF_009765365.1). Classification (GTDB taxonomy): domain Bacteria; phylum Pseudomonadota; class Alphaproteobacteria; order Rhizobiales; family Rhizobiaceae; genus Antarcticirhabdus; species Antarcticirhabdus aurantiaca. Next base: position 89,793 of record NZ_VTOM01000021.1, on the reverse strand, counting down.
CCATGAGCGCCCCGTCGGAGCCCCCGTGCTCGTCGCGCGCGACCTGACGCTGCGCCGCGGCGGGCGCACGCTTCTCGACGGCGCGAACTTCACGCTCAACGCCGGCGAGATCCTCGGCCTCATCGGCGTTTCCGGCAACGGGCAGAAGCCGCTGGCCGACATCCTTTTCGGGCTGGAAGCGCCGAGCGCCGGGACGGTGGAGATCCTCGGGCAGACGCCCGCGCGTCCCTCCCCGCGCGACATGGTCCGCCGCGGCCTCGGCCGCGTGCCGGAAGATCGCCACGCGGAAGGCGCGATCGGCGACCTCACGCTCTGGGAGAACGCCGTGCTGGAGCGCCTGCGCGAGCCGCGCTTTTCCGGCCGCTTCCTCGTCCGTCGCGGGGCGGCGCGCGCCTTTGCGGCGCATCTCGTTCAGCGCTTCGACATCCGGGGCGCCGCGCCCGACAAGCGCATTCGGCTCCTCTCCGGCGGCAACATGCAGAAGCTCATCCTCGGCCGGAACCTCGACGGCGATCCGCCCGTCCTCGTCTGCGCCCAGCCGACGCGCGGCCTCGACGAGGGCGCGATCGCCGGCGTCCACGCCCGGCTCCTCGAAGCGCGCGAGCGCGGCGCCGGCATCCTCCTGATCTCCGAGGATCTCGACGAGGTGCTGCGCCTCGCCGACCGCGCCGTCGCGATCCATGCCGGCCGCCTCTCCGCCACGGTGCCGACCGCCGGGCTCGACGCGCGCCGGCTCGGCCTGATGATGGCGGGCGAGGACCTAGGGCGGGCCGCGGCATGATCGTCGAGCGGCGCGAAACGCGCCCCCTGGCTCTCGTGGTCCTGTCGCCGGTGATCGCCGTCGCCGTCGCACTGGCACTCGCGGGCGTCCTCATCGCGCTCGCCGGCGCGCCCATCCTCGACGCCTTCCGCGCCATCGCGGTCGGCGCCTTCGGCTCGCGCCTCGCAGCGACGGAAACCTTGCTGCGCGCTTGCCCGTTGATCCTGACGGGCCTTGCCGTCGCCGTCGCCTTCCGCGCCCGTCTCTGGAACATCGGCGCGGAGGGGCAGCTCTATCTGGGAGCGCTCGCCGTCGTCACCCTCGGCTTCTCCAACCCGCTCGGACTGCCCGGCCCGCTCCTCGCCGTCCTCCTGTTGGTCGCGGGGGCGCTCGCCGGCGCCCTCCTCCTCCTCGGTCCCCTGGCGCTGCGCCTGCGCTTCGGCGTCGACGAGGTGGTCACAACCCTCCTCCTCAACTTCGTCGTCGTGCTTCTCGTCTCGATGATGGTGGAGGGGCCGCTCAAGGATCCGCTCGCCTTCGGCTGGCCCCGCTCCGTGCCGGTGCTCGCCGACGCGCAGCTCCCCAAGATCGTCGAGCGCTCCCGCCTCCATCTCGGGCTCGTCATCGCGGTCGGCGCCGCGATCCTCGTCCACCTCGTCCAGTCGCGCTTCGTCTTCGGCCTCGAAGCCAAGGCCGCCGGCCTCTCACCCCGCGCCGCCGCCTTCGCGGGCGTGCCGATCGGGCGGACGCTCGTGAAGGTCGCGCTCCTCTCGGGCGGCCTCGCCGGGCTCGCCGGCGCCGTCGAGGTCATGGGCAATCGCGGCTATGTCTCGACGGACCTGTCGCCCGGCTTCGGCTATTTCGGCATCGTCGTCGCCATGCTCGCCAACCTCCAGCCGCTCGGGGCGGTGATCGCCGCGCTCTTCGCCGCCGCCATGTTCGTCGGCTCCGACGCCATGGGGCGGCAGCTCGGCGTTCCGAGCTTCATCGCCGACGTCACCGTCGCGCTCTGCCTCCTGACCATGCTCCTCGCCCTTTTCTTCTCCTCCTACCGTCTGCGGCGAGGCTGAACCCGATGCAGACGACCATCGACATCCTCGGCTCGGTCGGCCTCTGGGCGGCGGTGCTGCGCATCGCGACGCCGCTGATCTTCGGGGTGCTGGGCGCCCTCCTCTGCGAGCGCGCCGGCGTGCTGAACCTCGGCATCGAGGGCATCATGACCTTCGGCGCCATGGCGGGGTGGCTCGCGGTCTATTCCGGCGCGGGGCTCTGGACGGGCCTCCTCGTCGCGGCCCTGTCGGGCGCCGCCTTCGGCCTCCTCCACGCTGGTCTGACCGTGCCGCTCGGCCTGTCGCAGCACGTCGCCGGCCTCGGCATCACGCTCTTCGCCTCGAGCCTGTCCTACTACCTCTTCCGCCTGGCCGTCCCCGTCTCCGGCACGCCGCCGACCGTGGAGCCCTTCCAGCCGCTTGACTTCGGTCCCCTGTCGGACATTCCCTTCTTAGGCTCGACGCTCTTCGCGCAGACCGCGCCGACCTATCTCGCGATCCTCCTTGCCATTGCCCTCGCCTGGATACTGGCGCGAACGCCCCTCGGGCTCGCGATCCGGCTGACCGGCGAGAACCCGCACGCGGCCGAGGCGCAAGGGCTCGACCCGATCCGCATCCGGATCGGCGCCGTCGTAGCGGGCAGCGCCGTCATGGCGCTGGGCGGGGCGTTCCTGACGCTCGCGGCCTTCAACTCCTTCTTCCCGACCATGGTGCAGGGGCGCGGCTGGGTGGCGATCGCGCTCGTCGTCTTTGCCTCCTGGCGCCCCGGCCGGGCGCTTCTCGGCGCCCTCCTCTTCGCCCTCTTCGACGCCTTCCAGCTGCGCCTTCAGCCGCTGGCGGGCGGGGTCGTGCCCTATCAGGTCTTCCTGATGACGCCCTACCTCCTGTCGATCCTCGCCCTCGTCCTCGTCGCCCGCCGGGCCCGCGTGCCCCAGGCGCTGATGCAGCCCTATCATCGCGGCGAGCGCTGAGGCGTTCCCGACGTCACGGTCTGGACGGGCCGGAAGCGGCACGCGTTCGGTCGATGCGATCGGGTGCCGTTTCCCTCAGTCCGATCGACCTGCCGGCTCGTGATAGGGACAGCCGTTGAACCTGGCGCGGAAATCGGCGGAGTGGCGGTAGGGCTCGCGGCGGGCGCGGTTGATGTTGCCGAGCGGCTGGTGGTCGGCGATGCCGGTCCAGATGCTGAAGCGCATCTCTTCGTTGACCTTCTCGACGCGCGCCGGGTCCCAGCTGTCCTGCGGCCGCGCGCGGATGGTGGCGACGCGCTGGAAGGGCGCCTCGGCTTCGTCCCACTCGACGGTCGGGTCCTCGACCGGCTGTCGCCCGAGGTCGCGGCAGAGCTGGACGCGGAACTCCCACTGCGCGTCGAGGGTTCGCATTTCCTTCTGCACCTCCTCGCGGATGGCATTCTCGCGTCCGGCGACGTCGATTTCCTCACCCGTCAGCGCCTTCATGGCGGGAGCGACCGGGGCGATGCTGAACTTCGCGATGTAGTCGCCGTAGCGAAACGGCGTCGTCGAGTAGTAGGTCTCGCCGAGCGGCTCGACGTTCGGCGCGCCGCCGAGCGAGGCGACGGCCGGGCTCTCGATGCCGACAGCCGTGAGCGCCTTGTTGACGCCGCGCAGCACGGAGGAGACCACCGTCTTCGTGCCCTCTATCCGGTCCGTCGTGGCCGCCAGCAGCTTGAGATTGCCGAGGAACTTGTCGGCGGTCCTGGCCTGGAAGACCTTGCCGTTGACCATGACGAAATCCTGGGCCGTGCCCTCCGCGCCGGGCAGGCGTGCCCCCTCGACGTCCAGCACCTTGATCGCGAGCCCGCGCGGCAGCGAGACGGCGTCGGGCAGGATGTCGCCGGCATTTGTCGACATGCGCAGGAACACCTTGTGGGCGCCGGGGCGCGCGAAGAGCCCCTGCGCCAGCTCGGCGGACAGGCCCTCGTCGACGATCAGCTCGCCCTCCAGGATGCCGTGGGACTTGGCGTGGACCGACCGCACGGCGTGGCCGTAATCCTCGGCGGTGCGCTCCAGGATCGCGTCGAAGGCATGGATCAATCCCTCGACGGTCTCCTTCTCGTCCGGCTTGATGGTCTCGACGTCCGGCGTGTAGCGCTGCGGGCTGGCGATCATCGTTCGGCTCCCAGATCGATCCGTTCACGGCTGAACTATCGCCGCTCGGGAAAGGTTTCCCGGGAAACGGCCGGCGACACGCGGGCCTGGCGCCATCGGAGGAGAAGAAGAACATGAAGGTCGGATTCATCGGGCTCGGGCAGATGGGCCGCGCCATGGCGGGCAATCTCGTCAAGGCGGGACACGAGGTAACGGTGTGGAACCGCAGCCCCGGCCGCGACGAGGCACTGGTCGCCGCGGGCGCCAAGCGCGCCGCGACGCCGGCCGAGGCTGCGCAGGGCGACGTCGTCATGACCATGCTCGCCGACGACAAGGCGGTCGAGGGCGTGGTCTTCGGCGAGAATGGCATCGCGGACGCGCCCGCGCTCCATGTCGGCCATTCCACGATCAGCCCGGCTCTCGCCGACCGGCTGACGCAGGCGCATGGCGGCGCCTACGTGTCGGCGCCGGTCTTCGGCCGCCCGCCCGCGGCGGAGGCGGCCAAGCTCTTCGTGGCGGCGGCGGGACCGGAGGAACACCTCCAACGCTGCGCCCCGCTCTTCGAGGCGATCGGGCAGCGGGTCTTCCCGCTCGGGGACAAGCCGTCCGCGGCCAACGTCGTGAAGATCAGCGGCAACTTCATGATCATGGCCGCGGTCGAGTCGCTCGCCGAGGCGATGGCGCTGGCCGAGAAGAGCGGCGTCGAGCGCGCCCAGCTCCTGGAGGTGCTGACCGGCACGATCTTCGGCGCGCCGGTCTACGCCAATTACGGCGCGATGCTGGTCGAGGACCGCTTCAAGCCGGCCGGCTTCGCGGCGCCCCTGGGGCTCAAGGACATGACGCTCGTCGCCGACGCCGCGGCGAAGGCCCGCGTGCCGATGCCGGTGCTGGGGGTCGTGCGCGACCACCTCCTCGACGCCATCGCCAACGAGGGCGAGGACGTCGACTGGGCGGGCGTCGCGCTCGCCGTGCGACGCGGCGCCGGCATCCGGTAGCTCCTACTCCGCCGCGGCGCGAAACCCTTCGACGCCGCGGTGGTCGGGATTGAGTTCCGCGAGCGCGGCCTTGGCCGCCTCGCCGGGATGCTCGGTGTCGATGAAGACGGACTTGCCGTCGAGCGACTTGTTGACGAGGACGATGGTGTCGAGGACCTCGGTGAAGGTCGCGCGCTTGTCCTCCGGACCGGCGATCAGGAGCTGGAGCCCCATCTCGCGGAAGAAGCGCAGCAGCGCCTGCGTGTTCGGCACGTCCAGCTTGTTGAAGGCCTCGTCGAAAAGGGCGAGGCCCATGCCCTTCGGCTTTCCGCCGCCGAGATGGCCGGGATAGTAGGCCGACGCCAGCGAGGCGGCGATGGCGACGTAGAAGGGCACCTGCGCCTCGCCGCCCGAGCCCTTCACCGCCCGGCTCGACAGCGTCGTGCGCCCGCCCTTGGCGTCGGTCATGACGATCTCGAAGGTGAAGTAGCGGCGGTAGTCGGCAAGATCTGCCGCGGCTTCCGCGCCCTCGATCATCGCCTCGACCTCGTCCATCGAGCTTTCGAAGACGGCGTCGGTCAGCTCGCCCTGGGCCGCCTTCAGCGCGAGGTCGCGCATGCCGGAGAAGCGCCCGTCGACGGCGTGGGTGAAGGCGTAGGTCTGGCCGGTGAAGCGGTGGCGCTCCAGGAGCCGGTTGAGCGCGTCGAGGCGGTCCGCGACCTTGCCGAGCTTTTCCGACAGGCGCGCGAGGAGATCCTCGCGCATCATGCGGCGCATCTCCTCGGCCGCCCGGGCGCAGGTGTCGCGATAACCGCGCAGCTCGTTGCCGTCGAGCCGCGCCAGCTCCTCGGCGACCCAGCGCGCGCCGGCCACGAAGCTGTCGGCCTCGATCACCGGCACCGTCACGTTCCACTGCGCGGCGTAGTCGGCGAGTTCCCGCAGGCTCGCCACCTGCTCGCGCCGCGCCTCGGTCTCGGCCCTGTCGGCGGCGGCGTGCGCCTCGTTGCGAAGCATCGCGAACCAGGAGCGCACGTCCCCGCCCGCGGCCTCGCGCTCGCGCACGGAGGCGCGGAACTCGGCGAGGATCGCGGCCGGCTCGCCCTCGGGCCCTTTGAAACCGAGGGAGCGCAGGTCCCGCATCGCATCGCTCTCGATCAGCGCCCAGGCCTTGCGGCGAAGGCCGAGGGCCGTCTTCAGCGTGGCGGTGGCGACGCCGAGGCGCGTGCGGGCGTGGGACACGAGAGCCGCGAGACGCTCGATCTTCGGCTCGACCTCCTCCGCCAGCTCCTGCGCATGCGCGTCGCGCTCGGCGCGGATGTGGGCGAGCTCGGCGCGAAGGCTCGCCGCGTCGTTCTCCTCGACGGCATGGCGATCGCGCTCCAGCGCCGCCTGGCGCAGGCGCGCGTTCGTCACCTGGTGCTCGATGTCGAGCGGGCCGGGCTCGGCGGCGAGCGCGTCGAGAATGCGCGGCAGGAGGCGCGCGGCCTCGCGCAGGATCTTCGCCTTCTCGCGGGCCGCCGCGACCTCGGCCTCGAGGCGAGCCACCGCGCGGTCGTTGGCCGAGTTGTCGGCCGGCACCGACGCGCCGCCGCGGCCGAAGAGGAGATCCTTCAGGTCGCGCTGGACGGAAAGGCCCATGCCCGACGAGGTCTTGCCGTTGCGCATGACGCCGCGCTCCAGCCGGTCGAGCTCGGCGTCCGTTTCGGCCTTGCGGAAGGCGCCGATGCGGACCGACAGAAAGGCGCGGGCGTGCGGGTCGCTGGTCTTAAGCGCCTCGACGATGCTGCCGGCCGGCGGGGTGAGCGCCGTCGAGCGCGTCGCGCTGGTCTTCACCAGCGTGCAGCCGGCATAGGCGTTGCGGTCGCTCCACATCAGGTCGAAAGCCTGATTGAGGCGCGCGGGCTCGACGATGATCGCCTCGCGGCCGCGCCCGAGAAGCGCTTCCGCCGCATATTGCCAGGATGGGTCGGCGACCTCGACGACGTCGCAGAGCGGCGTCGCGGGAATGCCCGCGCTCTTCAGGGCCGAAAGGAGCTTCAGCGCCTCGCGCGAGAGCGGCGCGCCGCCGCCCGTGCGGGTCGGCGCTTCCTTCAGGCGGAAGAGATCCTCGGCGAGCCGCCGCGCCTCGATGGCGGCGGTGTCGGCCCGCTCGTCGAGGCTCGCGCTCCAGTCGCCGGCGAGCCGCGCCTCGGCGATGAGCGCGGCGAGCGTTTCGCCCCGGCCGCGCACGGCGTCGTGGAGCGCCATCCCGTCCGGCATCAGCGCGAGCGCCTGGCGCGCGGCGTCGACGGCTCGCGCTTCCCCGGAGCGCGGCGCCTCGACGAGGGGCGCGAGGCGCGCGAGGTCGGCGAGCGCGCGGCGCAGGCGCGTCCAGGCGGCCTCGGCCTCCTGGAGGTCGCGGCCGGCGAGCGTCGCCTCCGCCTTGATCTGGCGCAGCTGCGACTCGCCGCCGGCCGCGGCGACGAGCGCCTGCTTGGAGCGGATCTCCTCGTCCCAGGCGCGGATCCATTCGCGCCGGCTGGCCAGCACCCCTTTTTCCAGCTGCAGTTCGGCGGCGTGGCCGTCGAGCGTCTTCTTCGCCGCCCGCCATTCGTGCGCGGCGCGGCGCGCATCGGCCGCGGCCGAGCGCCAGCGATAGCCGTCGGCGTCGAGCCGCGCGCGGCCCCAGCCGGCGAAGCGCTCGTGGATGCGCCCGACCTTCTTCAGCTTGGCTTCGACGTCGGCGATCACCCCTTCCAGCTCGCGCCAGGTGGCAATGGAGCGGCGCACGCGCTCGACGTCGAGCGGGTCCGGCTCCAGCACGAAGTCGCGAACGAACAGCGTCGGGTCGAAGATCGGCTTGAAGGCGAGCGCGTTGGAGAAGGCGCGCAGGAAATGCTTGGCGTTGGGCGCCGGCCCCGAGCCGCCGCGCATCAGCGCCAGCATGTCGGCGGTGAAGCGCTCGGCGGAGGTCTTGTACTCCTCCATGCGCGGAAAGGCCTTGCGAAGGCCGCTCGCGATCTCGGCCCAGGGCGCGATGATCGTGGCGGTGCCGACGCGGCGCCGGGCGCGGTCGACGGAGTAGGCGCAGCCGGGAATGATGAAGCGCGACAGCACCTCCTCGCGGCTGTCGCCCGAGCGCGCCGAGAGCGCGACGCCGACGGTGACGGGCTCGCCGGTCTCCTCGTCGCGGAAGGTCAGCGCGATCACCGTCTCGCAGGCCGAGCGCAGCGGCCGCCCGCCTTCCGAGGGATCGCCGGTCATGCCGAGGCAGTATTCGAGAACGGAGCGCGAGGATCGCCCGCTGGCGCTGGCGTTGAGGTTCAGCCGGTTCTGGTTGACGCCGGTGATGACGGTCTGGATCGCGTCCTGGATCGAGGACTTGCCCGCCCCAGTCGGGCCGATCAGCGCGGCCTCGCCGGAAATGTCGATGTCCTTGGCGTCGATCAGGTACCAGTTCGACAGGGAGATGCGGCTGAGGCTGTGCATGCGGTCATGGTCCCAAGAAGCGGCGCGAACGGTGTCGCGCGTCGCGCCCGCGGCCGGGGCGGCTCGGAGAGAAGGGGGCGGCGCGGCTCAGGCGGCGTCCGCCGCGCCTTTCGCCAGCGCGGCTTCGGCGGCGCCCGGCGAGGCGGCCCAGAGAAGGATGTCCTCGACATAGGCGTCGGGCACGAGGATCGCGACGCCCGGCAGGATGGCGAGCTGCGACACGCGCCGGACGGGATCGCGCGCGCCGACGCGCGCCGCGCCGTGGCGCTGGAACAGGCGCATGATGTCGGCGAGCCGGTTCTCGTCGGGGGGCGCCCCGCCCGTCAGCACGCCGATCCGGTCGACGAGGTCGCCGGTGGTCGTCTCGACGGTGCCGGCCTCCCCGACATTGTGCTCGCGGATGCCCTCCTCCCACAGGAGGCGCAGTGCCAGGAGCACGATCGTCTCGTCTTTCCTCAGGCGCTCGTAGACGCTGTCGTAGCGCGCCTCGCCCGGCGGCACGGCGAGCGCCACCATCTGGTCGCGGGCCGAGATCACCAGCTCGTAGCCGAGCGTGCCGAAATAGCGCGAGAAGAAGGTCGGGTAGGCCCGCAGGATCTCGTAGGTGCGCCCCAGGCCCGGCGTGTGGGCGTAGACGCACTGGCGCGTCAGCAGCACCTGCAGCGTGCGGGTCATCTCGTCGGCCGAGGGGCGGCGGCCGGCGACGTGGCCGCCCTTCCAGTCGCCCTCGACGATGTCGCGGAACTCGTCGGTTTCACGCTGCATCGGCGCGTTTCTCCTTGGGCCGGCGGCGGATCACGAAGTCCTGGCACGAGATCCAGGGATTGGTGCAGCGCTCGGGCAGCATCTCGATCGAATAGGTCCGCATGAGGGCGCCGCCGAAGATCGAGGGCAGTTCGCGCAGGCGCTGGAAGGCGACGAAGTCGTCGACGCTGGCGACGGGGATCTCGCTGCCGCGCACCGCCTCGCGCCCCGCCAGCGCCTTGTCCACGAAGGCGCTGAGCGCCGGGGCGGTGACGCGCGTGCGCCGCACGTACTCCTCCTTGGCGCGGGCGTAGAGGATGGTGGCGGGATCGCGCGACACCTCGCGCACGATGCCGGGCGGGACCGGCAGCTTCTCGCGGCGGGGCGCCGGGATGTGGGCGGGGCCGAGCGGCAGGCCGCGCAGCACCAGCGCCGGGCGCACGTCCACGACCTCGTCGGACAGCCGCGCCAGCGCCTGGATCGCCTCGGCGATGCCGACCTCGGTGCGCCGCGTCACGCGGTCCATGTAGCGGGCGGTGTTGACGATGCGCCGCTCGATGCGCGCCACCGTCGCCTCGATGGCGGCGAGGTGCTCCTCCGTCGCCTCGAACACGGCGACGATCTGCGCGAGCGACTCGCGCGCCCGCTGGCGCCCGGTCACGGGATCGGACACGCGGCCCTCGCGCGTCGCGGCCTCGCCGAGCTCGCTCAGGAGCTCGTGGTCCTCGGCCATGCGGTTCGCCTGGCGGATGATCGCGGCGCGGAAGCGGAACGGATTGTCCTTGGTGTGGAGGGTCTTGTAGTCGCGGATCAGGTGCCGCTCGACGAAGTCCTCGAAGAAGTGGCGGAACATGTCGCGCAGCGACTGCTGGCGCAGGATCCGCTCCTCCACCTTGCGCAGCGAGGCGGCGACCGTGCGCATGTGCGCCATGAAGTCGGTGGCGCCGGAGAGCGCGTTGGCGAGGTTCTCCGATCGCTCGCGCGGGTTGCCCGCGGCGCTCTCCAGCCCCGACAGGACGCCCAGCACCGCCCCGCCGTATGAGCGCGTCTCGCCGCGCTCGATCTGCGACAGGAGGTGGAGAAGGCCGCTCGCGTCGGGATCGAGGTCGACGAGGCGGACGTAGCGGTCGCGGTGCTCGGCGAGCCAGCCGGTCTCCAGGAGCCGGCCGTAGAGCGCCCGCGCCCGCTCGGCTGGCGTGCCGCGCAACTCGTCGCCGGCCGCGCCCGGCCCGTTCGCCTCCTCCCAGCGCTGGGCGAAGTCGCCGATCTCGCGCATGACGTCGGCGCGCCGAGGCGCCTCGGCCGAGAGCTCGAAGGTGCGGTGGTAGAGATGAAGAAGCAGGTCGGCATAGAGCCGCCGCGACGACGCTGCGAGGGGCTTGAACAGGTCGGGCGGAAGAACGTCGAAAAGCGGCATTCGGCTCCTGATCGGGCGGCCGGGCGGCGGGCCCGCGGACAGGCCGTCTTCATACAAACTCAACCCTTTCCGTTCAACCGTGCTGCATTGCCGAAGGCGCCGGCTCGGATCGAACGGCCGGCTGCGAGCGGCCCGGTCGTGCGACGGATGATTGGCATGACATCTGCGATCCTGGGCTGGGGCGGTCTTGGCTTCATCGCCTTCGCGACGCTGTCGCCGATCGGCCTGCGCCCGCACATCGCCAGCACCGGTCTCGAGCATGTCGGCGCCTTCGCGCTGCTCGCCCTGCTTCTCGGCCTCGCCTATCCGCGCCGGCCGCTGCGCCTCGCCCTCTTCCTCGCAGGCGCGGCCTGCGCCCTGGAAGCCCTGCAGCTCGTCCTGCCGGACCGGCACGCGCGCTGGATCGACCTCGGCGGAAAGCTGGCCGGCGCGGGTCTCGGCCTGTTCCTGGCGGTCGCGCTGAGCCGCGCGATCGGCCGGCTGCTGCCGCCCCGCCGGGCCGGCTGACGAACATCCCCCCTTTCCTTCCGCGCTGCGCCGCGATAGGTCGGCCGCGGCGCCGAACGGGAGGATGTCGGCACCGCGACACGCAACGCAGGAGCCGCCATGGTTCGTCACCTGCCTCGCCGCGACGTCCTCAAGGCCGCAGCCGCCCTGGCCGGACTCGTTCTTTCGCCACCCTCCGCTTCGGCCTTCGCCCGCTCGGACCGGATCGAAGCGCTGATCGCCGCGATGACGCCGGCCGAGAAGGCGGGCCAGCTGTCCTGCTTCTCCGACCAGATCCGGCCGAGCGGGATCGCCTTCAACCCGAACCTGCCCGAGGGCGGCGCGCGCGAGCAGCTCGCCCGCATCCGCCGCGGCGAGATCGGCATGCTGTTCAACGGCGTCGGCGTCGCCGGGGCGCGCGAAGCGCAACGGGCGGCCGTGGAGGGCTCGCGCCTGAAGATCCCGCTGATCTTCGCGGCCGACGTGATCCACGGGCTGAAGACGATCTTCCCCCTTCCCGTCGCCGAGGCCTGCGCCTTCGATCCCGAACTCGCCGAGCGCACGGCCCGCGCGGCGGCGACGGAAGCGAGCGCGCTCGGGATCCACTGGACCTTCGCGCCGATGGTGGACGTCGCCCGCGACCAGCGCTGGGGCCGCGTCGCGGAAGGATCGGGCGAGGACGTGCATCTCGGCTCGATCCTCGCGGCGGCCCGCGTCCGCGGCTTCCAGGGCCGCTCGCTTCGGGCCCCGACGAGCCTTGCCGCCTGCGCCAAGCATTTCGCCGCCTACGGCGCGGTGTCGGGCGGCATGGACTACAACACCGTCGACATTTCCGAGGAAACCCTACGCGAAACGCACCTGCCGCCCTTCCAGGCGGCGATCGGGGCGGGCGTCGCGACGATCATGTCGGCCTTCAACGACGTCGAGGGCGTGCCGGCCTCGGGGAGCCGGCGGCTCCTCACCGGCATCCTGCGCGAGGAATGGGGATTCTCCGGTCTCGTGGTCGGCGACTACTCGGCCGACGAGGAGCTTGTCGCCCACGGCTATGCCGAGAACGGCCGGGACGCGGCGAAGAAGGCCTTTCTCGCCGGCATGGACATGTCCATGCAGTCCGACCTCTACAATCGCTGGCTGCCCGACCTCGTGGCGAGCGGCGAGGTGCCGCTCGCCCGGCTCGACGAAGCCGTGCGGCGCGTCCTCCAGCTCAAGGAGGCGGTCGGCCTCTTCGACGATCCCTTCCGCTCGATCGACGAGGCAGCGGAGACGAGCCGCGTCGCGACGCCCGCCCTCCAGGCGCTCTCGCGCGAGGCCGGGGCGCGCTCGATCGTGCTCCTGCGCAACGAGGGCGATCTCCTGCCGCTCAAGCCCGATCCCGGCCGGATCGCCCTGATCGGCCCCTTCGGCGACGATCGCGACAACGTCGTCGGGACCTGGGCCTTCATGGCCGACCCGAAGCTCAACGTGTCGATCGCGGACGGGCTTCGCGCGCGAGGGCTCGCCGTCGACGTCGTTCGCGGATCGGGCATCGAGGCGCCGGTCCCGGAGGGCATCGAGGCGGCGGTCGAGGCGGCGAAGGCGGCCGACCTCGTTCTCCTCGCAGTCGGCGAGGCGCAGTGGATGTCGGGCGAGGCGCAGTCGCGCACGGACATCGTCCTGCCCGAGCCGCAGCAGGCGCTCGCCGACGCCGTCGCCGCCACGGGCAAGCCGGTGATCGTCCTTCTGCGGCACGGTCGCGCGCTCGCGTTGAAAGGCGCCGTGCGCGACGCGCCGGCGATCCTCGCCACCTGGTTCCTCGGCTCGCAGGCGGGCTACGCCATCGCCGACGTCCTGTTCGGCGCCGTGAACCCGTCCGCCAAGCTCGTCGTCAGCTTTCCGCGCGAGAGCGGCCAGCAGCCCTACTTCTACGACCACAAGCCGACCGGGCGTCCCGCCTCCGCCGACGGGGTCCAGGACTACCGCGCGCGCTACCGCGAAACGCGCAACGAGGCGCTGTTTCCCTTCGGCCACGGCCTCAGCTACACGCGCTTCGCCCTCAGCGACATCGTGGTGCCGCCGCGCCTGACCGACCGCATCGAGATCAGCGCGCGGCTCACCAACACCGGCACGCGCGCCGGCGCCGAGGTCGTCCAGCTCTATGTCCGCGATCCCGTGGCGAGCCGCACCCGGCCCGTGCGCTCGCTGAAGGGCTTCCGGCGCGTCGCGCTCGAGCCCGGCGAATCGGCGCAGATCCGCTTCGAGCTGACGCTCGCGGACTTCGCCTTCCATGACGGGGAGCGCTGGGTGACGGAGCCGGGCGAGGTCGTGGTGATGCTCGAAACCAATGCCGAGATCGAGCACAAGCCCGTCAGCCTGACCAACTGACGGGCGGGGCGGCGGGACGCGCGCCCGCCGCGGCGTCGAGGCGCGTCAGACGCGGCGCTCGACCATCATCTTCTTGATCTCGGCGATGGCCTTCGCCGGGTTCAGGCCCTTCGGGCAGGTCTGCGTGCAGTTCATGATGGTGTGGCAGCGATAAAGCTTGAAGGGATCCTCCAGCCCGTCCAGCCGGTCGCCCGTCGCTTCGTCGCGCGAATCGATGATCCAGCGATAGGCCTGGAGCAGCACCGCCGGCCCGAGATAGCGCTCGCCGTTCCACCAATAGGAGGGGCAGGAGGTCTGGCAGCAGAAGCACAGGATGCATTCGTAGAGGCCGTCGAGCTTCTCGCGGTCCTCGTGGCTCTGGCGCCACTCCTTCTCCGGCTCGGGCGTCTCGGTCTTCAGCCAGGGCTCGATCGAGCGCAGCTGCGCGTAGGGCAGCGTGAGGTCCGGCACGAGGTCCTTGATGACCGGCATGTGCGGCAGCGGGTAGACCTTCACCGCCCCCTTGATCTCGTCCATGCCCATCGTGCAGGCGAGCGTGTTCGAGCCGTCGATGTTCATCGCGCAGGAGCCGCAGATGCCTTCGCGGCAGGAGCGGCGCAGCGTGAGCGTCGAATCGACGTTGTTCTTGATCCAGAGAAGGGCGTCGAGCACCATCGGCCCGCAATCGTCGAGGTCGACAAAGAAGGTGTCGACGCGCGGGTTCTCGCCGTCGTCCGGCGACCAGCGATAGATGCCGAACTCGCGCACGTTCTTGGCGCCGTCCGGCTTCGGCCACACCTTGCCTTTGGTGACCCTCGAATTCTTCGGCAGGGTGAGCTCGACCATGCTTTTGCGTCCCGGTGCCCAGATGACCAGATGATCGGGGCGCGTCGGCACGGCCGCTGGCGGCCTTCCAACACGCTCCTTGTTTGGAATCGTTCGGAACATAATGGTGCGGCGCGCAAACGCCAACCGCCAAGAATGCCGCGCCGCCGCCTCGAATCGTTTGAAAGAACGATCGTTTCGAATTTGTCGCGGGACCTCGGCCCGTCAGCGGCTCGGACCGGCCTTCGCCTCGTCGGCCGCGGCCATCGCGACGCCCGCGTCCCGCCCGGCCGGCACCTCCGCGCGGGCCGCCATGGCGCGGCGCACGCGCTCGGCCGATCCCGCCGCGACGAGGCCGAGGGCCTCGGCGCAATCGGCGGCGCTCGCCAGCGTCGCGCCGAGCGTCGCCGGGATGCCGAGCGCGTCGATCCGGGCGAGGTGCTCCTCGACGTCGCGGCCGGCACCGACGGGGCGCACCTCGTGGATGTGGACGGCACGGATGCGACCGGGGTGCTCGGCGGCGAGCCGGGCGTAGATCTCCGCGTCGCGCTGGCCGCTGTCGCCGATCAGGACGAAGGGCATGTCGGGATAGGCGGCGAGAAGGTCGCGGATCGCCGGCTCCTTGTGGGCGGAATGGCGCCGGCGCAGCCAGTCGATCCAGTCGCGCGACAGGTTGCGCAGAAAGATTGGGCCCTTCGGGATGCCCTTGAAGTGGAGGAAGCCCTCCACGAGGTCGTAAAGGTTCCAGGGACTGGAGGAGACGTAGAAGATCGGGTTGGCGTCGGGCACGCCGTCCGGCCCGTCCGCCAGCGCCCGGTAGAATTCGGGCACGCCGGGAAAGGCGACGCGGGTCTGCGGCGAGTTGGAGATGACGATGCGCCAGTTGCGCAGCATCTCCTCGGCGCCGGTATGCATGATCGTGTCGTCGATGTCCGAGACGACCACGAAGCGCGCCGCGGGGCCGGGCACGCGGACCCGCGCGACGGCCCGCACCGGCTCCGCCGGGAGGCGATAGCCGGGCGCGTCGAGAAGCGTCAGCTCGATCGACATCCAGCCGTCGCGCGCGGCCGACAGGTCCGGGTTCGGCAGGCGGAGCTGGAAGTAGCCGTCGTCGGCCACGGTGAAGGTGCCGCTCGTCCCCGCCCCCTCGTAGGCGACGCGGGCGCCGGCGATCTCGTCCGTCTCGTAGCGCAGGAAGGTGCGCCAGAGCTCGGCGGCGGTGGAGCGCGGCGGCGGCGCGCCGACGACGCCCTCGTCCTCCAGGACCCGCCCCTTCAGCCACAGCATCCGCGGCGTGGCATGGCCGGTGAAGGGCAGGATCATCGGCTCGCCGAGCAGCCGCAGCCGCCGCTTCATCCCGAACCAGCCCCGCCGCCAGCCGCCCCGTCCCGTCGCGGCCAGCCGGCCGATCGCGCGTTTCACCATGGGCGGACGGGGCGGATCATCGAAGCGGCGTCCGGTTCGTCAGTTGCCGGCCGGCGGCGCGGGCGAGGCCGAAGGCGCGGCGGGTGTGGGTGTGGGTGTGGGTGTGGGTGTGGGGGCCGCGGGGGCGACGAAGATGCCGCTGGCGCAGGCGTCGGACGTCCGGTCCAGGAAGGTGAAGATGATCTCCTGGTCGCCGCGGCCGACGCGCCCGTCCGCCAGCATGCGGTCGGCGACGGGGGGCGAAACGGCGGTGGCGACGAGGTAGTCGCGTTGGGGCGCCGACAGGTCGATCATCGCGCGCTCGGAAAGGCATTTGCAGGCGAGCGGGGTCATGCTCTTCATCTGCACCCCGCACAGGCCGGCGATCATGCCGGGCTCGTCGCCCTTGCCGGCGGCGACGGGCGGGGCGGCCGCATCGGACGAGGCCGACGGAGCGGGAGACTGGGCGAGCGCGGGCACAACGGCGAGGCCGAGCACGAGGGCGGCGGGCAGAACGAGACGGCGAAACGCGACGGTCACTTGTTATCCTCCGGAGCGGGGGCCGCGTCGGGGTGCCCAGCCGGGCGCGGCCTCTCCAATCCCGAAGTCCTAGCCCGTCGCGGGCACGATGGCGAGCACCGATGAAGCTCCGGTTGCATCGACGCGCCCGAACCCGTCAGGGACGCGCCGCTTCCGCCCGGACATTGGCCGCGGCGATCGCCGCGTCGCCGCGCTCGGCAGCGTCGTGGAGCGCCTGCGCCGGCGTCTTGCGGCCCGCCAGGAGCGCCTCGATCTCCTCGCTCTCGATCTCGCGGACCTCGGGAAGGTTGGGCAGGCGCACGCCGCGCGAGTTCGCCGTCGGTTCGCGGCGCATCATCTGCATGATGGCGATTCGCCGGCCCGGGTTCTCCTCGTAGAAGCCCGATTCCATCGAGGTCTCGTAGGCCGCCATCGTCACCGGCAGGTAGCCCGACTCCTGGTGGAGACGCGCCTGCGTCTCGGTCGAGGACAGGTAGTGGAAGAACTCGGCGACGCCCTTGTACTCGGCTTCCGGCCGGCCGTTCAGCACCCAAAGGCTCGCGCCGCCCGGGAAGGTGTTCTGCGGCGCGCCCTCGGCCGTTTCGTCGTAGGGCAGCTGGCCGATGCCGTACTCGACCTTGGACTGCGCGATCTCGCCGAGGCCGCCGGACGATTCCGTCAGCATGGCGCACTCGCCGGTGGTGAAGAGCTTCAGCGCCTCGGCGTTGCGCCCGCCGTAGCGAAAGGCGCCGTCGGCGGCGAGAGCGGCCAGTTCTTCGAAGTGCCGCACGAAGATCGGCGCGTCGATCTGGAGGCTCACGTCGGTTCCGGCCAGCCCGTTCTCGCGCGTGCCGTAGGGCACGTCGTTCCAGGCGGCGAAGTTCTCCAGGTGGATCCAGGCCGGCCAGGTCGTGGTGTAGCCGCAGTCCGACACGCCGGACGCGACGACGCGGCGGGCGGCGGCGAAGAGCTCCGCCCAGGTTCGCGGCGGCTTGGAGGGATCGAGGCCCGCCTCCTCCAGCATGGTGCGGTTGACGTAGAGGACGGGCGAGGAGGAGTTGAAGGGAAAGGACAGCATCGTCCCGTCGCGCCGCGAATAATAGCTGACGACCGCGGGAAGGTACTGGGACGCGTTGAAGGCGTAACCGCCCTCCTCCAGCACCTCGGCGACCGGCTTCACGACCCCTTCGGCCTGCATCATCACGCCCGTGCCGACGTCGAAGACCTGGAGGATCGCCGGCGGCTCGCCGGCCGCGAAAGCGGACAGGCCCGCCTGCAACGTTTCGGCGTAGGTGCCCTTGTAGACGGGAACGACCTGGTAGACGTCCTGCGCGTCGTTGAAGTCGGCGGCGAGGCTCTCGACCAGCGCGGCGTTGGCGTTGGTCATGGCGTGCCACCATTCGATGCGCGTGGCGGCTTCGGCGGTCGTGCCGGCAAGGCTTGAGACCGCCACCCAGAGCGCAGCGGCGAGCCCCATGCGGCCGGCACCGGCCTTCCCCCGTTTCGTCATGCTTCCCGCCTCCGGGCTGCATCGCGCCCGGCTGGCAACGAAGCGATGGTTCCCAACCGGAAGTCATACCGGGTTTCGCGCGCGCGCGAAACGGTGCCCGGGGCCTTGATGCCGGGCGCTGTTTGGTGGCAACCAACAACTTCGACCACGGGGCGGGAGTCCCCGTCATGAACAACCGAGGGGGGAGCGGACATGGCGTTCGACGAGGCCAAGAAGGCGGCGGACCGGCAGGCGGCGCTCGATTATCACGAGTTTCCCAAAGCCGGTAAGCTGGAGATCCGCGCGACGAAGCCGATGGCGACAGGCCGCGACCTCAGCCTCGCCTACTCGCCGGGCGTCGCCGAGGCGTGCCTGGAGATCGAGAAGACCCCCGCCGACGCGCGCCGCTACACCGCCAAGGGCAACCTCGTCGCGGTGATCTCCAACGGCACGGCCGTTCTCGGGCTCGGCAACATCGGCGCCCAGGCCTCCAAGCCCGTGATGGAAGGCAAGGCGGTCCTGTTCAAGAAGTTCGCCGGCATCGACTGCTTCGACATCGAGGTGAACGAGCCGGATCCCGTGAAGCTCGCCGAGCTCGTCTGCCGCCTGGAGCCGACCTTCGGCGCGATCAACCTCGAGGACATCAAGGCGCCCGACTGCTTCCTCGTCGAGCAGATCTGCCGCGAGCGCATGACGATCCCGGTCTTCCACGACGACCAGCACGGCACCGCAATCGTCGCGGCCGCGGCCGCGCTGAACGCCTTGAAGGTCTCGGGCAAGGACTTCGCCGACATCCGCATCGTCGCGCTCGGCGCGGGCGCGGCGGGCATCGCCTGCTTGAAGATGTTCCTGGTGATGGGCGCCAAGCGCGAGAACATCACCATGCTCGATTCCAAAGGCGTCGTGCACGACCTGCGCAACGACCTGACGCCCGAGAAGCGCGAATTCGCCATCCGCACCGACATGCGCACGACGCTCGAGGCCATGGAAGGCGCCGACCTGTTCCTCGGCGTGTCGGGCCCCGGCCTCCTGACGCAGGAGATGGTCTCGAAGATGGCCCCCGCGCCGATCATCTTCGCGCTCGCCAACCCGACGCCGGAGATCATGCCGGAGCTCGTCAAGGAGGTCTCGCCCGACGCGCTGGTGGCCACCGGCCGCTCGGACTATCCGAACCAGGTCAACAACGTCCTGTGCTTCCCCTTCATCTTCCGCGGCGCGCTCGACGTGGGGGCGACGCAGATCAACGACGCGATGAAGGTCGCCTGCGTCGAGGCGATCGCGGGCCTCGCCAGGGCCACGACCTCGGCGGAAGTCGGCCTCGCCTATCAGGGCGAGCGGCTGACCTTCGGGCCGGACTACCTCATCCCCAAGCCCTTCGATCCGCGGCTCCTGTCCACCATCGCGCCGGCGGTGGCGAAGGCCGCGATGGAGAGCGGCGTCGCCACGCGCCCGCTCGACCTCGACGCCTATCGCGAGAAGCTCCAGGGCCAGGTCTACCGCTCGGCCCTGATCATGCGCCCGCTCTTCGAGACGGCGCGCAGCTCGCAGCGCCGCGTCGTCTTCGCGGAAGGCGAGGAGCCGCGGGTGCTGCGCGCCGCGCAGGCGCTGGTCGAGGAGGGGATGGGCGCGCCGATCCTGATCGGCCGCCCGGACGTCGTCGAATCCCGCATCGAGCGCGACGGGCTGAACCTTCGGCCCGGGCAGAACGTCGAATTGGTGAACCCCGAGAACGACAGCCGCTTCCGCGACTACTGGTCGAGCTACCACGCGCTGATGCGCCGGCGCGGCGTGACGCCCGACCTCGCCAAGACGATCATCCGCACCAACACCACCGCCATCGCCGCCGTCATGGTGCACCGGGGCGAGGCGGACACGATGATCTGCGGCACCATCGGCGAGTACTTCCGGCACCTCAACGACGTGCGGCAGATCCTGTCGACGCCGGATCTGCGTCCGATCGGCTCGCTGTCGCTGATCATCCTCGACAAGGGCCCGCTCTTCGTCGGCGACACGCACGTCCACGTCGAGCCGACGGCCGAGCAGATCGCCGACACGGTGATCGGCGCGGCGCGGCACGTGCGCCGCTTCGGCATCACGCCCAAGGTCGCGCTCTGCTCCTCCTCGCAGTTCGGCAACTTCGACTCGCGCCCCGGCCGCCTCGCCCGCGAGGCGCTGGCGATCCTCGACGCGCGGGCGCCGGACTTCGAATATGAGGGCGAGATGCACACCGACGCCGCGCTCGATCCCGTGCTTCGCGAGCGCCTCTTCCCGGACGGGCGCCTGGAGGGACCGGCCAACGTCCTGATCTACACCAATGCCGACGCGGCCGGCGCGGCGCGCAATATCCTGCGCTCCGTCGCCGACGGCCTGGAAGTCGGGCCGATCCTGATGGGCATGGGCAACCGCGCCCACATCGTGACGGCGGGCGTGTCCGTGCGCGGCCTCCTCAACATCGCCGCCATCGCCCGCGCGCCGGTGTCGAGCTACGGCTGAGGCGAGCCGACCCCAGCCGAAAGAGGTGCCCTCCCTTCTCCCGTTTCGGGAGAAGGTGCCGGCAGGCGGATGAGGGTCGGCTGTGCCCCGCCCTACCGATCCACCATCGCCATCTGCCGCTCCGTGTAGCGCGCGCCGGAAACGATTTCCGGCGGCAGAGCCGCGTCGAGGCGGGCCACCTCGTCGGCCGACAGCGCGAGGTCGGCGGCCGCGACATTGTCCTCCAGGTAGGTCCGGCGCTTAGTGCCGGGAATGGGTACGATGTCGTCGCCCTTGGCGAGGAGCCAGGCGAGCGCCACCTGCCCCGGCTTGGCGCCGTGCGCGTCCGCGATCTCGCCGACGGTCTTCGCGGCGCGCATGTTGGCCTCGAAGTTCGCGCCCTGGAAGCGCGGGTCGTTCCTGCGGTGGTCGCCTTCGGGATACTCCTCGCCGCGCTTGGCCGTTCCGGTGAGGAAGCCGCGGCCGAGCGGGCTGAAGGGCACGAGGCCGATGCCGAGCTCGCGCAGGGCCGGGATGATCTCGGGCTCGAGGTTGCGCTCCCACAGCGAGTATTCGCTCTGCAGCGCGGAGACGGGATGCACGGCGTGGGCGCGGCGGATGTTGGCGACGCCCGCTTCCGACAGGCCGAAGAAGCGCACCTTGCCGGCCGTCACCAATTCGCCGACCGTGCCGGCGACGTCCTCCATCGGCACGTTCGGATCGACGCGGTGCTGGTAAAGGAGGTCGATGCGGTCGGTGCGCAGCCGCTTCAGCGAGGCTTCGACCACCGCGCGGATGTGCTCGGGCCGGCTGTCGGTGCCGGTGGTCTTTCCGTCCTTGATGTCGAAGCCGAACTTCGTCGCGATGACGATCCCGTCCCGCTTGCCCTCGAAGGCGCGGCCGAGAAGCTCCTCGTTGGCGAAGGGGCCGTAGACCTCGGCCGTGTCGAAGAAGGTGACGCCGAGCTCGATCGCCCGGTGCAGCGTCGCGATAGATTCGGCGTCGTCGAAGGCGCCGTAGGACTGGCTCATGCCCATGCAGCCGAGGCCGAGCGACGAGACTTCGAGCCCCTGGGTGCCGAGCTTGCGGGTCGTCAGCATGACGCGTCCCTCCTGTTGTCCGGTGGAGGGGCCGAGATAAGGCCGCGTTCGGTCAGGAGAAGGGGTCGGCGACCGGCGTCCAGATCACCTCGTCGATGCGCCGCGCGCCCGTCGCCAGCATGGCGAGGCGGTCGAAGCCGAGCGCGATGCCGCTCGCCTCGGGCATTTCGCCGAGGGCGGCGAGGAAGTCCTCGTCGAGCGGATAGCGGGTCCCGTAGACGCGCTCCTTCTCGTCCATCTCGGCGACGAAGCGGCGGCGCTGCTCGGCCGCGTCCGTCAGCTCCCCGAAGGCGTTGGCGAGCTCGACGCCGCAGGCATAAAGCTCGAAGCGCTCGGCGACGCGAGGATCGCGGGGGCTGACGCGGGCGAGCGCCGCCTCGGGGACGGGATACTCGCACAGGATCGTCGCCCGCCCCTGCCCGAGCCGCGGCTCGACCTTGTCCGTCAGGACCCGGCTGAAAAGGTCCGCCCAGGTATCATCGGGCGCCGTGCGGATGCCGGCCGCCCGAACCGCGGCGGCGAGGCCCTCGCGGTCCGTTTCGCCGGACGGCGCGACGGTGGCGAGAAGATCGATGCCGGCGAAGCGGTCGAAGGCCTCGGCGAGGGTGAGGCGCTCGGGCGCGGCGAAGGGATCGGCCTCCATGCCCCGGAAGGCGAAGCTCGTCGCCCCCGCCGTTTCGGCGGCCAGCGCGAGGAGCGCGGCGCAGTCGGCCATCAGCGCCTCGTAGGTCTCGCCGGCGCGGTACCATTCCAGCATCGCGAATTCGGGATGGTGGAGCGCGCCGCGCTCGCCGTTGCGGAAGACGGGGCCGAGGCAGACGAGGCGCGTCTCGCCGGCGGCGAGCAACTTCTTGGCCGCGAACTCCGGCGAGGTGTGGAGGTAAAGGGGCGCGCGGCGACCGTCCGGCGCGGCGATCGCCGTCTCGAAGGCGGCGAGGTGCGCCTCGTTGCCGGGCGAGACCTGGAGCACGCTCGCCGTGACGGATACGAAGTCGCGGGCCGCGAACCAGCCGCGCACCGCCGCCTCGATGCGGTTGCGGGCGAGAAGACGCGGGCGGCGGTCGGCATGGACGTGGGGGCGCCACCAGGGCGAGGCTTGGATCATGGGGAGCGGCATAGCCCCGACTGGCGGTCCGGCGCCAGATGGTTTAGGCGAAGCGTCAAGTCGCGGCGCCGCCGCGAAAATCAACGATCAGCAGTTCGAGGTTCCACGCCGTGGTGAAGGTCATCGCCAGCACGCTCCGCAAGGGCAACGTCGTCGAGCGGGATGACGGCAAGCTCTACGTCATCCTGTCCGCCGAGAACATCCATCCCGGCAAGGGCACGCCGGTGACCCAGCTCGACATGCGCCGCATCGTCGACGGCGTGAAGGTCTCGGACCGCTACCGCACCACCGAGCAGGTCGAGCGCGCCTTTGTCGAGGACCGCGAGCACACCTTCCTCTACTCCGACGACGAGGGGTTCCACTTCATGAACCCCGAGACCTACGACCAGGTGGCCGTGCCCCCGGACGTCGTCGGCGACCAGGCGCCCTACCTCCAGGAGGGCATGGCGGTCCAGGTCTCGCAGCACAACGGCGTGCCGCTCTCGATCGAGCTGCCGCAGCGCGTCGTCTTCGAGGTCGCCGAGACCGAGCCGGTGACCAAGGGCCAGACGGCCTCGTCCTCCTACAAGCCGGCCGTGCTGTCCAACGGCGTGCGCACCCTCGTGCCGCCGCACATCAGCGCCGGCACCAAGATCGTCGTCATGACCGCCGACGGCTCCTACGTCGAGCGCGCCAAGGGCTGAGGCCTGTTCGGACCCGCCGCGTCCGGGCTCAGGTCTCGACGCGGTGCTTGTGGATGAGGCGCTTGCCCGCCTCGCTGACCCCGACGGCGCCGCCGCGGCGCTTGGCGGCGAGGCCGTAGCCGACCAGGAGGTCGCGCATCGTCTGCGGCACGAGGCCGGCCTCCGGCTGCCCGCGGTCGAGGCGGTGCAGCGCCTCCCATTCCTCGTCGGTCAGATCGTTCCGGCCGGCCACCAGCTGCTGCATTCCATCGTCCTTCGGCTCAGGCCCCGCATCTAAGCGATGCCGCGGGCGAGGGCCAGATAGGTTTCGGCCATGTCGGCGGGGGTCGGCGGCGGCCGGATGCCGCGGGCAAGGCCTCGGGCGAGCTCCGGATCGGCCAGAAAGCGCCGGATCGCCGCGGCGAAGGCCGGCGCGCCCCCGTCGTCCACGAGCAGCCCGTCGACGCCGTCGCGCACCATCTCCGCCATGCCGCCGCGGCGTATGGCCAGCACCGGCCGGCCGTGCGCGAAGGCCTCCCCGATCACCAGCGGCGCGTTCTCCCACCAGGTCGAGGGCACCGCGACGAGGTCGATCTCCGCCATGCGGGCGGCCAGCTCGCCTCGCCCGTAGGCGCCGCGCCAGGACAGGACGCCCTCCCCTTCCAGCGGCTCCGCGAGGCGGCGCACCAGCTCGCGATAGATCCCGTCCTGCGCCTCCAGCCGGCTGCCGCTCACGACGAGGCGCAGGCGCGCTCGCTCGGGTCCCGCGAGGTGGTGGAGCGCGGCGAGAAGGACGTGCAACCCCTTTTCCGGCCGCAGCTGGCCGAACATGCCGAGGCGCAGAGGCTCGCCCGATCCGAGCGGGAGCGGCTCGGCGGGCTCGGTGCCGTTGGCGATCACCGCGAGGCGCTCGAGCGGCAGCCCCCAGTCGCGGTAACGCCCGGCGAGGAAGCGGGAGGGCGCGACGAAGCGGTCGGCGCGGGCGAAGGCGGCGAGGACGAGGCGGCGCCGCTCGGCGAAGGCCGAGGTCGGGTGGCTTGGCAGGCAGGCGCGGCAGCGCTCGGGCGCGGCCGCCTCGCAGAGCGCCGGCGCCTCGCCCGCCGTCACCATCAGGCCGCGATGGGCGCAGATGCCGAGGAAGTCGTGAAGCGTCAGGACGATCCGGGCGGCCGGCAGGCTCGCCCGGATCTCGCCGAGAAGCCCGAGACCGAGATGGGCGACGTGGTGGACGAACACGGCGTCCGGCCGGAGCGCCGCGAGGAGGTCGGGCAGGCGCCGGCCGGCCCGCGCTTCGTCCGGCGCGGCTGCGAGGCGCAGCCAGTCGGCGGTGTCGCGTCGGACGAGGTACTCGTTCTCGCGCAAGCGCCCGACGCCGCCCACGACCAAGCGCGGCTCGGCGGTGCGGGCCAGGAAGTCCGCCGCCTCGACGCCGGGATGGGCGCGCAACGCCCGAAACAGCCCGTAGGCGGCGATCTCGCCGCCCCCTGCGCCGAAGTCGGGATGGCCGTGGGCGACGACGAGCGCGCGCATGGGCAGGACCGGTCAGCGCTCGCGCAGGGATTCGTCGAGGTTCTCCAGGACGGGCGCCAGGAGATATTGGAGGACGCTGCGCCCCTTTGTCGGGATGATCACGGCGGCGTCCATGCCGGCCTGAAGGCGGTCGCGGATGTCCTCGGGCACGGCCTCGCGCGCCACCGTCACCTCGACGGCGAAGGAGGGCGGCAGGCTCGGATTGGCGTCGGCCACCGCGTCGGGCGAGACGTAGGTGAGCGTGCCGCGCACCGTTTCGCGGCGGTACTTCATCAGGGCGCCGAGATTGACGTTGGCGTCCATGCCCTTCTTCAGCCGATCGACGTCGGAGGGCGGGATGCGGCCCTTCACCACGAAGCGGTCGGTGTCGGGCACGACGTCGAGCAGCGGCTCGCCCGAGCGGATCACACCCCCGACGGTGAAGACGCGCAGCGACTGGACGGTGCCGGCGACGGGCGAGCGGATCGCCGAGCGGCCGAGCATGTCGAGCGCCACCTGCCGCTCCTGGCGCAGGCGCGCGATCTCGCGGGCGAGGTCGACGAGGCCCTTGGAGGCCTCCTGCCGGTAATCGCGGCGCATCCCCTCCATGCGCAGGCGCAGCTCCTCGATCTTGTTGCGCGCCTTCTCGGCCTCGGCTCGTGCCTTTGACACGGCGCTCTCGAACTGCACCTTCTGGCGCTCGAGACCCGTCACGCGGCTCATGGCGACGAGCCCCTTGGCGAGGAGCGGCTTCACCGAGCCGAGCTCCTTGCGGATCGAGTCGAGCTGGCGCCCGGCCGACTCGCCGTCGAGCCCGGCCTGCTCGACGTCGTTCTTCGCCTGACCGATCTGGGTTTCCAGGAGCTCCAGCGAGGAGGCGAGGACGAGGCGGCGGATCTCGAACTCGCGGTTGTTGTCGTCGATCTCGCCGCGGTCGCCGAGCGGGCCGATGAGGCTCGCCACCTCTTCCGGCATGACGACGTAGTCGACCATGTCGCGCTGGGCGCCGAGCCGGGCCTCGGTCGCGAGCGCGTTGGCGAGCGCGAGGGATGCGGCGGTGGCGGCGGCCTCGAAGCGCGTGGTATCGAGGCGGATCAGCGTCTGTCCCTCCTCCACCCGGTCGCCGTCGCGCACCAGGATCTCGGACACGATGCCGCCTTCCAGGTGCTGGACCGTCTTGCGATAGGCCTCGACGGAGAAGCTGCCCTGGAGGACCACGGCGGAATCGATGTGGGCGAGCGCCGCCCATCCGCCGCACAGGCCCACCGTCAGGAACAGGACGAGATAGCCGAGCCGGAGCGAGGCGCGCCAGTCGGTGGCGGGCTCGGGCGCGGCGAGGAGCGCCGCCGCGCCGGGATGGGCGAGGATCGCGCTCAAGCCGCGCTCGCCCCGGCCCGCTCGAGCTCGATCACGGGCGCCGTGGGCTGGCCGCGGAAGCGCGGCAGGCGCGCGAAGATCTGCTCGCGCGTGCCCAGCGCCTGCACCGCGCCCTCGTTGAGGACGAGGATGTCGTCGCAGAAGCCGAGGAGGCTGACGCGGTGGGACACGACGATCACGGCCGTGCCCCGGTCGCGCAGCGACCGCATGGTGCGCCCGAGCATCTGCTCGGCGCCGGCGTCGAGGTTGGAGTTCGGCTCGTCGAGGACGACGAGGCGCGGGTTTCCGTAGAGGGCGCGGGCGAGCGCGACGCGCTGGCGCTGGCCGCCGGACAGCGTGTGCCCGCCGGGGCCGAGGCGCGTGGCGTAGCCGTTGGGCAGGCCGCGGATGATGTCGTGGATGCCCGCGTCCTCGACGGCGGCGAGGATGCGTTCGCTCGTGGCCGCGGGATCGAAGCGGGCGATGTTCTCGGCCACCGTGCCGGGCAGGAATTCGACATCCTGGGGCACGTAGCCGATGAAGCGGCCGAGATCGTCCTGGTTCCAGTGCGACAGGTCCTGCTCGCCGAAGACGATGGTGCCGCGCCGGGGCTTCCAGATGCCGACGAGGAGACGGGTCAGGCAGGACTTCCCGGCGCCGCTCGGACCGACGATCCCCAGTGTGCGGCCGGGCTGCAGCACGAAGGACACGTCCTGGATCACCGGCTTCTCCATGCCGCCCGGGCCGCCGATGAGGCGGGTGACGGCGAGCGCCCCTTGCGGGATCGGCAGCTGGAGGTGGCGCGGCGCGCTCTCGACGGCGCGAAGCAGCGCGTCGAGCCGGCGCGAGGCGAGCGCGAAGGACTGGAACGAGTTCCAGTTGGTGATGACGTGCTGGAGCGGTCCCTGCGCCCGCATCATCAGCATCAGCACCACGAGGAGGACGCCGATGTGGATCTGCCCTTCCAGGAACAGGAAGCCGCCGACGCCGTAGACGATCACCATCTGCCCGTTCTGCGCCATGCGCGGCACGAGGCTGATGCGAGCCGCCCGGGTCTGGGCGGCGCTGCGCCAGCCGAGCCCGTCCTTGTGGAGGGCGTACCAGCGCTCGGTCAGCCAGGGCAGCATGCCCATGACGCGCAGCGTTTCGGCATTGCGCGAGACCGCGAGGCCGAACTCGCTCGCCTCCATGTCGCAGCGCTGGGCGGCCTGGAGGTGGCGCGCGACGCCGTAATGGGTGGCGAGCGAGGCGAGGCCCGAGACCGCGACGAGGCCGAGGATCAGGAAGCCGAAGGGCGCGGAGATGACGAACATGGCCGCCACGAACAGCGGCGACCAGAAGGCGTCGATGAGGGCGGAGAGCGAAGGGCCGCACAGGAAGCGCCGCACCGTCTGGAGGTCGGCGAGCGCCTGGGCGGGCGAGCCCTCGCCACCGGCCTTGCCGCGGTTGAAGGCGTCGAAGCAGACGCGCGTCAGGCGCTGGTCGATCACGGTGCCCATGCGCTCCAGCACCTGGCCGCGCACGATCTCGAGCAGCGTGTAGGTGACGGTGAGAACGACGCCGATCACGATCAGCGTCACCAGCGTCGAGGGGTTCCGGCTGGTGCCGACGCGCTCCATGATGCCCATCGGCACGAGCGAGAGGGCGATGAACAGGAAGGGAAAGAAGAAGCCGAAGGCGAAGAGCGCGGCGTAGCCGTAGGAGAAGCCGCGGACGATTCCGAGGAGCGGCGAGGATAGCACCGGGTTCACGGCCGCCCTCCCCCGCCGACCGGCCGACCGGAGCGCGCGCCGACCGGACCGCCGGTCCGGGCGGACCGGCGCCGCGTCTGCGGCGCGTGGCTGGCGGGCTGTCTCACGGCGTGCGGCGCTTCCGTCCGATCTCCTCTGGGGAGGCGCCCTGCGACGCGCTCCCGGGGATCGACCTTGCGCCAAATGCGTAAAGACTTCGCGTTGGACGCGCAGGCGCTCGGAACTCGTACCGGCCCGCCTATGAACCGACCCCGCGGGCCGGTGCAAGCGGTGCCGGAAGACGCTCAAGCGCCGCGCGGGCTGCCGCCGCGCGGCGTCACATGCGGGTGGGCACGCCGTTCTTCTCGATGAAGGCCTTCATGCGGTCGTAGCGCTCGGGAAACAACGCCTGGAAGCGGTCGAAGCGCTGGGGCGCGAGGGCCTCGCCAAGGGTCTGGCGCTCGAACTCCTCGGGCGAGTAGATCGGCAGGTCGAAGGTCTCGGCGAGCTCGCGCGAGCGCGTGTCGTAGGAGAAGAGGACGCCCGGCACGCCCACGGCCACCGCCGGCAGGACGGCGTGGACGCGGTAGCCCAGCGCCGCGTCGAACTGGGCCGCGTAGACGTCGTAGTCGCCGGGCGCCCCGACATAGAAGAGCCGCCGCTCGTAGAGGTCCTGGAGGACGCGGCCGGTCACCTCGTCGAACCAGCCCTGCGCGACGAGCTCGGCCCTCGCCTTGTCCATGTGGCGGGGGGCGCGGAAGAAGAAGGCCTTCTCCTCCGGCTCGCCGTGGCAGGAGAGGTAAAGGTCGCTGACGAGGGCGAGCTTGGCGATGATGCGCTTCTGCGTCGCCTGGAAGGCGGCCGGGTCGAGGGCGTAGGTCGAGCCGACCTCGCGGCGCAGCGAGAAGGTCACGCGGCGCGGGCCGTCGGGCGCATGGCGCAGTTTCAAGGACCGGTCGAGGCCGCGGAAGAGCGAGGGGCAGCCGACGATCTCGATGTTGTGGATGCCGTTGCGGTGCAGCGTTTCGGCGCTGAAGGCGCCGCGCACGCCGATGGAGGGCGCGCGGTCAGCGATGGCCTGCCAGACGCGGCGGTTCTCGGTGGGCAGGACGATCGCGCGCTCGCGCTCGGCCTGCGCGCCGACGCCGATGACGAGGACCGGCAGGTCGAGCGCCTCGATCCAGGACAGGAAGTGGCCCCAGTCCATCTGCTCGTGGATGTAGTTCGAGCCGCGCAGGAGGATGAAGTCGCAGGACGCGCGGATGCGCTCCAGCACGCCGTCCGTCACCGGCTCGTCGATGTTAAGCGCGACGCCCGCGCTGTACTTCACCAGCCGCAGCGTGGAATCGTACACGCAGATGTCGCCGGTGTTGTAATAGTCCTCCAGCGTGGAGCGGAAGGGCATGTCGTACCAGACGGCCTCGTGATTGTTGAGGCGGCGCCCGGAATATTTGACAAGAGCTGCGCGCATCGTTCGTCGGAGCCTTCTGCGGTCGTGGCGGCGAGGATAAATCGCCTTGTCGGATCGGGGCTTGCGCCGGGCGCGCTCAGCCCATCGGCCAGGTGCCGGGCTCTGCGCCCTCGCCGGGTGCCGAGGCGCCGCGGATCAGCCGCATCATGGCGGGAACGCAGACGCTCTCGGCGTCGAAGCGCTCGACGATCGTCCGCCGCGCCGCCGCGCCGAGCCGGGCGTGGCGCTCGCGCTCCGACAGCACGCCGATCACCGTTTCGGCGAGGCGCTCCGGCGCGTGGAACGGCACGAGGAGGCCGTTCTCCCCGTCGGCGATCACCTCGCGCACGGGCTGCGTGTCGGAGGCGACGAGGACGCAGCCCGCAGCCATCGCCTCCAGGCACGACCATGAGAGAACGAAGGGATAGGTGAGGTAGACATGGACCGCCGAGACGCGCAGGACGTCGAGGTAGCTTCCATAGGGCAGGTGGCCGAGAAAATGGACGCGCGAGGCGTCGATCTCGCCGGCCACCTCGTCGAGGAAGATCTGGTGCCAGGTCTTTCCCGCCGGCGGGCGCTGGCCGTAGGACACGCCGAAGCCGCCGACGACGAGGACGCGCGCGGCGGGCCGCGCCTTCAGGATCGCCGGCAGCGCCCGCATCAGCACGTGGTAGCCGCGCAGCGGCTCGAGGTTGCGCGCGACGAAGGTGACGATCTCGTCGTCGCGCCCGACGGTCCGCCCGTCCTCCAGCCGGCAGGTGGCGGCGGGATCGGGCGCGACGAGCTCGGTGTCGACGCCCTCGTGGACGACGCGGATCTTCGAGGCGAACTCGGCCGGGTAGGTCGAGCGCTGCCAGAGCGTCGGCGCGACGCCGAGATCGGCGTCGGCGAGCGCCAGGAGGTTCATGGCGTTGCGCGCCGAGAGGCCCGCGAGGCCGTCGATGCCGAGGCTCGGGAATTCCGGGTCGAAGTTCACGTCCGAGCCGCGGGCGCGGTAGAAATATTCGCAGTAGTTGAGGATGCGCGCGTCGGGCCAGACCGAGCGCAGCGGCAGGGCCTCGCCCCAGCCGCCATGGGCGAGGATCGCGTCCGGCCGGAAACCTTCGGCGCCGAGCATCGAGGCGGCGTAGAGCGCCTGCTCGGCGCGGCGGCATTCGAGGTCGAAGCGGCGCGCGAAGGGATGCGTCTCGGCGGACGCCGCGGGCCGGAAGGCGTAGCGGCTGAGCTGGACCCCGCGCGGCGCCCGCGCCGTGTCGGCGCCGATGGCGCGCACCTCGTTGGCCGGGTCGCGCGCGAGCCGCGCGGCGACGTGGCGGAACTGGGCGGGGAAGTTGTTGTGGACGAAGAGGACCTTCACGCCGGCGGCCCCGGATCCTCCGCCTCCTCCGGGCCGGCGGCGAGGAGGCTCGCCTGCGCGGTGGTCTCGAAGAGCGGCGCGAGGGCGGCCGGGTCGCAGCCCGGCGTCAGGCAGAGCGCCCACAGGTCGAGGACGCCCTTGGCGAGGCGCACCTCGGCAAAGCCCGCGGCGAGCGCGAGGCGGGCGAGGCGCTGGACGGTGAAGCCGGTGCGGTGGGCCATGTGGGCGTGGCCGGCCGCGATCGAGGCGCCGTGTCCCCAGAGCATGTCGAGCGGCGTCACGGGCCCGGCGGGCGACTGGTAGGCGATCGCGTCGAGGCCCTTCTCGACGATCATCGCGGCGACCGCCTCGACGTCGGGGCAGGTGATCAGCGCGAAGCCGCCGTCCTTTAGGACCCGCACCATCTCGGCGAGCGCGCCCGGCACCTCGTGGGCGGCGAGGTGCTCGATGTTGTGGGAGGACCAGACCGCGTCGACGCTCCCGTCGGCGAGGAGGCCGCGCATGTCGGCGGTCGAGCCGAGGATGTCGGGCGCGACGGCGGGATCGATGTCGAGGCGGATCTCGCGCCAACCCTCGCGCCGGAAGGCGGCGTGGAGCTTCAGCGGGTTGGCCGGGCCGCTGCCGACGTTGAGAACGGTCCTGAGCGGGCTGGCGGGAAACACGAACCGTCCTTCGGGGCAGGCAGGGATTGTCAGGCGACGGCGCGCGGCGCTTCAGCCTCCTTATCCGCGGCGCCTTGCGCGGACGGTTCCGCGCCGTCCAGCGGCGGCCAGTCCGCGCCCTCCCCGTCGAAAAGGTCGCTGGCATCCAAGGCGAAGTCGAGCGCTTCGAGGCTGGCGAGGACGAGGTCCATGGCCTCCGCCCGCGGCGGCACGAGGATCGCCTCGGCCGGCGTGGCGACGCCGGCATGCTGGGCTTCCCGCGCCGATCCCGGCAGCGGCAGCCGGTCGGGCTGGAGGTGGCGGCGCGAGAACAGGAGCGCGGTCGCCAGATCCAGCGGCAGGAAGGACTCCGCCGCCAGCGCCGCGACGTGGTCCGCGTCGAGCGCGGCGAAGCGCTCGGGATCGACGGTGAGGTCGGCCGCGGCCTCGTCGCGAAGGCCGCGCAGCGGCGCAAGGAGCCCGGCGATGCGCAGGAGGTCGAGGGCGCGCGACAAGCGCTGCCCCCCGCCGCGCATCATCAGGAGCGTGTTGCGGATGGCGTTGAGTTCGGGCCCAAGCGTGCCGGCGGCCGGATCGAGGCAGACCGGAACGCCTGCCGCGCCGAGGAGATGGGCGCCCTCCGGCGCGACCTCGATCTCGTCGATCGGCCGTGCACCGGGCGCGGCGGCGGCGAGGGCGAAGGGAAAGGTGCGCAGCGCGATCGGCATGTAGCCGGCCCGCCACCGGCCGGCCTCGTCCACGGGGGGCATCGCGGGGTAGTCGCGCGCGATAAGGAAGCCGAGGCGCGGCGCGCCGGCAAGAATCCGCACCGAGAGCGGCAGATGATGGGCCGTCAGGTGGAACTCGGTGTCGTTCAGCGGCAGCCAGCCCGCCGCCGCCGCGAAGTCGTAGCCCTCAGGCGCACGGGCGCGGGCGCTCGCGAAGCGCGCCAGGGGCTGGGCGGCGAGGCTCACGCCGTCCCTCCCCGCGCGACGTCCGCGGCGACCGCGCCTTGCGCGGCGGCGAGAAGCGCACCGGCGCGGAACAAGGACAGGCGGTGCTGGCCGAGAAGGCGGGCGGCCCCGACCCCGAAGGCGGCGAGGACGGAGCCGAGCGCCGGCGTCGCGAAGGCCTTGGGCGAGACGACGAGGAGGTCCTCGATGGCGCAGCGCCGGCCGTGGCCGAGATCGAAGCGTAGAGGCCAGGGCTCCAGGAGCCCGGCGGCGTCGAGCGCCCGGCTCATCGCGGCGGTTCGCTCGCGATCCTGGCCGAAGAGCGCGAGCGCACGCAGCCGCAGCTCGGTGCCGCGCGAGGGGCGCCCGTCGGGGCCGGTGACGGTGGCGCCGGCATCCGTCGGCTCGTCGGGCAGCGCCGCGTCCAGCATGACGCGTGCGCCGGGCTCCTCCGAGCGCACGAAGGGATAGGCCTGGAGAACGAGCGGCAGGAGCGCCAGCGCCCGGTCGGCTCCCGGCGGAAAGCCCGCGCCTTCTCCGAGGAGGCTGCGAAGCACGACGAGGTCCGGTCCCCGGGCGCCGCGCCGCCAGACCATCGGGAAGCTTCCCGCCAGCCGCTCGCCCTCGGCCGCCGCCACCGGCACGACGGCTACGGAGCGCGGCAGCGGATAGGCGAAGGGCGAGTAGATGCGGGTCGTCATCATCTCCCCGGCGAGGGGCCTCGGATCCTCGGCGATCATCGCGCGGCGCCTCCCGGCGGGTGGGGGACGAAGGCGGTGAAGCGCGGGCTCGGGCGCTCGGGCAGGCGCGCGCGCGCGTCGAGGTCGAGCATCAGGAGCTGCCGGCCGCCATAGCCGTATTCCACGGCGCCCTCGCCGCGCGCCGAGGCGCCGTCGCGATGCGAGCCCTCGACCACCTGGATGAGCTGGGAGGTCGGCGACCAGAGCCCGGCGACCGGCGGCGCGTGCGGAAAGGCCGCGCGCACCTCGCGGCGGATGGCGTCGAGCGCGCCGGCGCCGAGGTTCTCGCGGATCTCCAGCTCGACCGGCTGTAGGAGGGCGAGCTCGCAGATCTCGGCGGCGAGAAGCGCGATCTCCTCCGTCACGGCGTCGAGGTCGCGGATCGGCGCCGCGATGCGCAGCGCCTCCACCCGCACGCCGAACTCGCCGAGGATGCGCAGCGTCTCGTAGCGCGGCTGGGAGAGCCAGCCGCGGGCGAGCATCCAGGACAGCGAGCCCGGCTCGCGCCCCTGGCGCCTGCGGTCCTCCCCGAGGCTGTCGCGCGCGACGAGACAGGCCTGCCCCTGCGCGAGGCGCATCGCGCCGCCGTCCAGGCGGACGTCGAGGGCGCGCGGATCCTGCCAGGGCTCCAGCATGACGGGAAAGCCGAAGCCGACACGCCCGTCGCCGAGGCCGGCATCCAGGAGATCCTGGCGGAAGAGCTCGATCCGCCCGCCGCCGACGCAGGCCTCGTCGACGAAGGCGAGGACGCTGGCGCCCGCAAGATTCAGCCGCTCCGAGAACAGCCAGCCCTCGACGCGGGCGCGGGACACGAAGTCGATGTGGCCGCGGATCATGCGGCGATGCCGGCATCGCGCGCCGCCGCTTGGCGGCCGGCGAGCGCCGAGCCGAAGAAGGCGAGGTAGCGCTCGGCCATGTCGAGCGCGTTGGGCGCCGCGGGCAGGCCGGCGCGCAGATGGGCGGCGTTGCGCGGGTCCGCGCCGATCCGCATGGCGCGCAGGAGGTCGGCCGCGTCGCCCAGGCGGAAGTGGAGGCCCGAAACGCCGTCGCGCACCTTCTCGGCCATGCCGCCGATGCCGGTGCAGATCACCGGCACGCCGACTGAATAGGCCTCCTGGATAACGACGGGCGAGTTCTCCCACCACTTGGAGGGAATGACGACGTAGTCGCACTCGCCCATCAGCCGGTGGACGGAGGCATTGTTGTAGGGGCCGGCATAGCTGAGGAAGGGATGGACCTTCAGCGCCTCCTCGAAGCGCTTGGTGAAGGCTTCCGACTGGCCGACGAGGTTGCCGTGGATGCGCAGCCGCAGGCTGGCCGAGAGGGCCGGATCGCGCGCGACGAGGTCGGCGGCGTCGAGAAGGACGTCGACGCCCTTGAAGGGGTTGATCTGGCCGAAGAAGCCGAAGGTCCGGCTCACCTCGCCCTTTCGCGGCGGCGCCGCCTCGGGCGGCGACAGGAGGCCGTTCTCGATCACGGTGGTGCGCTCGGGCGGAAGGCCCCATTCGATGAAGCGCTCGGCGAGGAAGCGGCTCGGCGACACGAAGCCGTCGAAGCGTCCGAAGGCGCCGAGCATCGTGTCGCGGCGCAGGGTGAACTGGCTGCGCATGTGCTCGGGGAAGCAGGCGACGCAGCTCTCGTTCGTGGCCCGCTCGCAGAGGCTCTGCGTCTGGCGGGTGATCATCTGCCCGTGGTTCTGGCAGATCGCGAGGAACTCGTGGAGCGTCAGGAAGGCGGCGAGCCCCGGCAGCGCGCGCACGGCGCGCAGCGTGTTGAGGCCGAGATTGAAGAAGTGGTGGAAGCTGACGAGCCCGATCCGCTCGCGCAGGAGGATGTCGACGAGCTGCTCGGAGACCCCGCGCGGCGCCAGATGGAAGAAGTGGTCGTAGCGCTCCGGCTCGACGAAGACGGCGAACTCGTTCGCCGAGCCCAGCGCCAGGCGGCCGCGGTCGGCCACCGAGCAGGCGCCGACGAAGATCGCGTCGACGCCGACGTCCCGCAGGCCTCGATAGAGCGCATAGGCCGCGATCTCGGCGCCGCCCTTCGAGATCGAGGGATGGCTGTGGGAGACGACGGCGAGCCGCTGGGGCAGGAGGCCGGGCGCTTGGCCGGGGCGCAGGACGGGGCCGAGCATCATGGCGCGCGGTCCCGTCCGGCGAGGAGGTCCTCGTCCACCATGTCGGCGAGGCGCGACGCGCGCGGGCGCTCGACCCGCATCGCCGCGCCGGGCGCGCGGCGCTCGCCGGCCTCGTTCAGCGGCAGGCCGCTCTCGCGGTGGAGGCCGCGGGTGAAGCGGGGCGCCGACACGCTCCATTGCAGGAAGGATGCGGCCGACCAGCCGAAGGCGGCGGCGGTGAAGGCGCCGTCGACGCGGTCGGGCCGGCCGAGATCGTCGACGACCTCCAGCCAGTCGAGCCCGTGGCCGCGCCGGGCGAGCGCGGCGCCGATCGCCGCCCAGCCCTCGGCCGTCGGCACGAGGCCGCGGCCGAGATGCACGAAGCGCTCGGCTCCGAGCCGCGACAGGATGTCCGGCAACTCGCCGAGCGCGTCGTCCTCGTGGGCGAGGAACAGGAGCGAGAGCGGCCGGTTCGGCAGGGCGGCCTTGAGGTCGTGGAAGCGCAGCAGCGCTTCGCCGCGCCCGCGGCCGAGATCGGCGAGAAGCGCGATGCCCGCATCCGCCGGCAGGACGTCGGCCTCCGCGGCGAGCCGGTCGAAGAGGAGCGCGAGGTTGGACGGCTCGCCCGGCAGGCGCAGAACGAGCATGCGGGATGCCGGCGCCAGCGCCTGGATCGCCGGCTCGCGCAGGCGCTCGGCGAGGCTTCGCCGCGCGGCGGCGAGGAAGGCGCGCCAGAAGGGCTCGAGGCGCACCGCCGGAAACAGGCGCAGCACCTCCTCGCCGTCGCCGACGAGGTCGAGCCGGCGCAGGACCTTCGGCTCGACGCGGCTCACCGCCATGGTGCCGTCGTCGTGGACGACGCGCAGGAGCGGCGCGCCGCCGGCATCGACCGGCAGCCCGCCGCGAAGCACGGCCTGGAAGCCGGCGCGCGCCACCGGCGAGGCCGTGCCGCCGAAGACGGGCTGGAGGTCCGGCCGGGGCCGGAAGGTGGTCGCCCCCTCCTCCGCCACGAGCACGCAATCGCCGAGCCGCATGTGGAAGGTTTCGACGCGCTTGGCCGGGCTCACCGCCCAGCCTTCCGCGAAGCAGCCGAAGCCCGGCAGCATCAGGAGGCGGTCGACGCCGCTCTCGGCCGCAAGGCCCGTCGCGGCGGCGTTGCCGGGCAGCCAGTTCGCGCCGGAATGGAGGATGGCGGCGAAGGCTTCGGCCGGCCCGCCCGGCGCCACGGACTGGACCTGCGCATAGGCCGCGAGAAAGGCGTCGCCGCGCAGGATCCGGGTGTGGGCGCCGATGCGCAGGTGGTGCGTGCCCTGTCGTCCGAGGAAGACGAAGCCCTCCTTCATCGCCGGGGCGGGCGGCCAGTTCGTGTCCATGAGGCCGATGATGCCGACCGCGCTCGTCGGCAGGTCCGGCCGCTCGTAGCGCAGGAGGGCGAGCCCCGCGGGGAACTTGCGACGATCGACGATGACGGCGGGCGCTTCCGCCTCGACGCCGCGCTTCATCCAGCCGACGAGCCAGACCTGGCCGTCGGCGCCGGGATAAACGCCATCGATCTGACCGACGTCGTGGTCGGAATGCGGGCGCAGCGGGCGGGCGGCGAGGGCTTCGGCGCCGACGCGCAGTTCGGCGAGGCGCGCGAGCAGGCGCTCGCCCCGTCCGAGCTGGCGCTCGGGCGGCTTCAGGGCGCCCAGGACGGCGCTCTGCCACGTCTCCACCAGCTCGGCGACGCTCGGCGCCCGGTTCTGCGGCGCGCGCAGGAAGAGGTCCGTGCCCGACACTCGCACGCCGACCGGCAGCGCGCGGCGACGCGGAGCGAGCCTGGCAAGCCGCGCGAAGGTTTCGGGACCGAAGCGGAAGCCGAAGGCGCCCTCGAAGCCGAGAAGCGGCGCGAGGTCGGGGCGCGGCTCGAAGGTGACGGCGAGCGCGAAGGCGTCCTCGCCCACGGTCAATTCGAGCTCGACCCCCTCGTCCGGCGCATCGAGCGCCAGCGCCCAGCCTTCGATGCCCTGAAAGGGCTCGAAACGCTCCACCGCCCCGCGCCAGCGCCCGATCCGGGTCCCGGCGAGGTCGGCGGCGTGATGATCGGCGGGAACGGCGAGCTGGAGCATGGATCAGGCGGGAAGGCAGGCAGGCGCGGCCGGAAAGCGAGGCCCGGCCGGCCCGGCTCAGGCCGGCGTCGGCAGGGCCGACATCAGGTCGAGGGCCGCGCCTTCGGGCAGGAGGAGCTCGGCCGAAACGCGGGCGTCCATGACGACGAGGTTTTCCGGCGAAAGCGGATAATCGACGAAGTGCGACACGCGGCCGCTCCCCTCCGCCGTCCCGTCCTGGACGTGGCTGCCTTCGAGAACGCGCAGCACGGCGCGCTCGCGGGTGTGGACGGCGAGGATCGGCGCGCCGCCCTGGCGGCCCGCGATGCGGGCGATCTCGCGGGCGAAATCGGCCGGGCTGCGCACGCGCTCGACGGCCATCTCGACGTCGGCCTGGAGATAGGCTTCGAGGAGGCTCGCCGCGACCGCCGCCGGCTTGTCGACCACGGCGTCGTCGGCCGCGTTGCGCCGTACGAGCCCGCGCTCGTAGACGCCCGTCGACCAGAGGATGCGCAGGAAGTCGAAGTCGCCCTGCGAGATGCGCCCGTGCTTGAGCGCCCATTTCAGCGAGCCGAGCCGCTCGCGCACCGTGCCGCGGCCGAGATCGCGGACCGGCACCCCCGCGGCGGTGACGACGGCGCCCTTCTGGAGAAGGATCGCGTCCGAGCCCTCGAGCTTCAGGACGACCGAGGCGACGGCTTCGCCCGCCACCGAGATCGGAAAGGCGAAGCCGAAATGGCCGTCGCCCATGCCGGCATCGGCCAGGTCGGCGCGGAAGGTGTTGACGCGCCCCGCCCCGACGCAGTCGTCGCCGTGGAAGGCAAGCAGCGTGCGATCCCGGATCCTGCCATCCTCGGACACGATCCACCCCTGGATCATATCGTTGGTGACCAGCTCGATACTTCCCCGGATCATCTCGGCAACTTCCCTCGAAAGGCGTTTGATTAACGCTAACGGGCGAACCTTGCCTGTCAGTTTACGGTTGAGCCGAAAGGGTGGCGCAATCTTTCCCGAAGCTGACCAAGCATCGCCGATCCGGACAAGCCGGCGCCGATAGTCAGTTGATCTTACAATTCTTTAGCCAAAGATTCACCCATCCGACCGGAAGGGCTCGCCCCTGCCCCGATCCCGCCCCATCCGTAAACCCGCCATGAACCCTGAGGGCGCAAAGGTCGCCGGACAGGGGTTCGAGGCCGGCCGTGATCGAGGGTGAACGCAAAGCAGTCCTAAGCGTGGAACGCGGCCTCCACACGCTGACCTATCGCTGGACCTCCAACCCGGCGCTGCGCACGCCCTCGCCGCCGCTGGCGGACGTGACGGGCGCCTCGTCCGGCCTGTTTCTCGTCTGCGCGCCCGGCGAGCCCTTCGGCCGCTTGTCGGGACCGGGCGCCGGCATCGTCGTGATGGCGGAAGCGGACGGGCAGATCGAGCTGACGCTGCGCGCCACGATCCCCGGCGGCAGCCTCGCCGCCGAGATCGAGCTGAAGCGCGTCGAGGCGCCGCGGCCGGCCTTCGCCGCCGAGCTGCCGGCGCCGCGCCGTCCGCTGCCCGAGGGCGGCGCCGAATTCATCCTGTCCGCCCACGTCTCGCTGCGCGGCGACCTCCAGGCCGCCCGCGGCGACTGGATCTGCGGTCCCGGCGCGCCCGGGCGCATCGAAGGCATCGAGGTGCGCCCGCTCGCCGGCAGCCTGCCGGTCGAGTACCAGGTCGCGACCGGCGGGCGCAGCGGCGGCTGGACGGGCTGGTTCCCGGCGGGCAGCTATGCCGGCTCGCGCGGCAAGGCGCAGCCGCTGATCGGCATCCGCCTGCGCGTGCGGCCCGACGCGGCGGCGGGGCTCGCCCTCGACGCGGAAGCGGCCTTTCTCGGCGCGCCGACGCTGACGCGGGCCGGACGCGAGATCGAGCTGACCGGCCCCTGCCTTCTCGACCCGCTGGTTGGCTTCCGCCTCGACCTCGTGCCCGCGGCCAGCCTGCCGGCCGAATCCGCCCCGGCGCCGGAAGCGGCCCCCACCCCGCGGGCGCCCGGCCGGCTGCGCGTGTTCCGCCGCGCTCCACCACCCGCGGCGGAGGCTGCGTCCTGGGCGCATCCGGCCGCCCAGGCCGGCGGCTAAGGCCGGGCCATGGCCGAGATCTACACCAGCGCCGACACGCAGGCTCTTTCGGTCCTTTCGCCCGACGCCAACGACGCGATCGCCCGGCTCCTCGCCGATCTCGGCCTGCCCGCCGACACCGGGTCGCCGGTGGCGCCCAGCGACGACGCCTCGCTTCTCCTGTCCGGAAGCGATCCCGCCCCGATGCCCGGCCACGCCGCGCCGATCGACGCGGATCAGCCCGAGCCGGGCAGTCTCACCGGCCTCGTCACTCCGGAGCCCGCCGCGGCTCCGGCTGACGCGAGCGATCCCCTCGTTTCGGAGCCCTTGTCGGGCATCGAGATGCCGGACGGCCATCTCCTCGCCTCCGGCGGCGACACCCTTGCGTCGGGGCTGGGGATGGACACGCTCTGGGGCGCATCGGCCGGCCCGTCGCACACCCCCGCCCCCGCCCCCACGGCGGGCGAGGTCCACGTCGCGGCCGGCGCGGGCGATTCGGTCCTGTCCTCGGGCGGCTTCGACACGCTGCACGGCGGCTTCGCCTCGCTCCACTCAACGGGGGAGCACGCCACCGTCTACGCCTTCGGCGACACGATCGCCGCGACGGGCGGGCACGCGCTGATCGACGCGACGGCCTCGCCCGTGCCGATCCGGGTCGACGCCTATGGCGGCGACGCCACCATCCTGGGGGGCGCGGGCGACGACACGATCGGGCTCCACGACGTATCCAGCGGGCGCGCCTCCGTCTTCGGCGGCGAGGGCAACGACATCATCACGGGTTCGCCGGGCGGCTGGGGGACCTATGCCGGCGGGGCGGGCGACGACCACTTCCTGACCTTCGGCCTCAACGACAGCGTCATGGGCGGCGACGGTTCCGACCTCTTCTCGATCGCCGCCTTCGGCACCGGCCACGACACGATCTCGGGCGGCGGGGGCGAGGACGCGGTGCTCTTCGCCGACCGCGCCTTCGCCGACGCGCACGTTTCGCACGACGGCTCCAGCACCCTCGTCACCTTCGGCGACGGCTACAGCGCCAGCATCGACGGCGTCGAGCAGCTCCGCTTCCGGGACACGATCCTGAACGCTTAACCCTTTTCCGCGACACTGGGCGGCACTCCGCTCCCGCGCACCGCTCCCGCCATGTCGTCGCCCGCTTCATCACAGACCTTCGACGCGGCGCGGCGCGCGGGGCTCGCGGCGCGCGCGGCCGGCGACCGCGCCGCGGCGCTCGCCCGCTTCCGCGAGGCGCTCGCCCTCGATCCGGCGAACCGCTGGACGCGCAACGACGCGGCGCTGGAGCTCGTGGCGCTCGGCCGCGCGGGCGAAGCCGCCGCGGAAGCGGAAGCGCTCGCCCGGGACGCGCCCGACTTCGCGCCCGCCCGCCGCACCCTCGCCCTCGCCGCTCGCGCGGCCGGAGACCGCGAGGCGGCGCTCGGCCATTTCCGCGCGGCGGCCGCGCTCGACGCGCGCGACCTGTGGAACCGCCACGACGCGGGAACCGAGCTCGCCGCGCTCGGTCGGCCGGCGGAGGCGGCGGAAGCGTTTCGCGACCTCGCGGAGGCCACCCCGCTGCCCCATTCCTTGCGCGCGCTCGCCCAGATCGCCCGCATCGAGGGGCGGAGCGAGGACACCCTCGCCCTCCTGCGCGCGGCGGCGCTCCTGCGCCCGGCCGATCCCTGGTTCGCGCTCGACCTCGCAGCCGAGCTCGCGGCGCGAGGCCGCGTGGCCGAATCGGAGGCTGCCTTCGAGGCGCTCGTCACGATCCGTCCGGACTTCCTGCCCGCGCACCGCGCCCGCGCCGCCGCCTGCATGGCGCGCGGCGAGAGCGAGCGCGCGCTTTATCACCTCGAAGCGGCCCTCGCTCTCGCGCCGGACGACGCCGCCCTTCTCGCAGCCCAGGCGGACGCGCTCCTCGCGCTCGGCCGCCTGGAAGCGGCGGAAGGGCGCTTCGCCCGCCTTCTCGTCCAGCGTCCCGGGCACGGCGCGGCGCTTCTCGGCCTCGCGAAGGCCGCGCGCCTGTCGGGCCGGGCGGACCTCGCCGCGGCGCATCTGCGCCAGGCCGGCCGCGACGCGCGCGACGAGACCGCGCGGCTCGCCGTCGCCGCCGAATGGCTCGCGCTCGGCGAGCCCGCCGCCGCCCGGGCGCTCCACGCCGGCATCGGCGAGCGACCGGAGGCGACCGCCGCGCTCCATGCCGAGCTCGGCGCCCAGCGGCGGCGCAGCGAGGGACCGCGGGCCGCCGAAGACGCGCTGTCGCGCGCCCTCGCGATCGACCCCGCCAATCCCCGCGCGCTCCTGATCCTCGGCGACCTCCGGCGCGAAGCGGGCCGCCTGGAGGAGGCCGAGGAACTTTACGGCCGGGCCCTCGCCGCCCGGCCCGGCTTCTACTGGGCGCTGGTCGGGCAGGCTGCCATCCACCGCGAGCGGGGCGAGGGCGAGGCGTCGCGCCGTCTGCTCCTGCGCGCGATCGAGGCTGATCCGGCGGAGTGGCACGCCGAGATCGAACTCGCCCGCGACCTTGCCGAGGGCGGCGACGTCGAGGCCGCCCGCGCGCTCCTCGCCAGGGTCCCGCCGTCATCCCCCCGCGCGCGCAACGCCGCCATGCTCGCCGCCCGGCTCCATCGCGAGGCCGGCGATTTCGGCGCGGCGGCCGAGGCCTTCGAGGCCGTGGCCCGCCGCTGGCCGCCGCATGTCGAGGCACTGGTCGAGGCGGCCGAGGACCGCTTCCGGAGCGGCGAGGACGCAGACGCGGAGCGCCTTCTCGCCGAGGCGGCGGCGCTCGGCCGCGAGGCGCCCGCGCGTCTGGAGGCCGAGGCGCGCCGCGCGCTGATCCGCGACGAGCCGGAGGTCGCCCTCGCCCTCTTCGATCGCGCCCGCGCGGCCGATCCGTCGCGGCTCCGGCCGGCGCTCGCGGCAGGGCGGATCGAGGCGGTGCTCGGCCGCGAGGGGGCCGCGCTCGCCCGCTTCGCGGCCGCCGAGGCCGAGTTCGGCGCCCGTCCCGACATCGTCCTCGCCCGCGCCGAGGTCGAGCGCCTCCGGGGCCGGACGGGCGAAGCGCGCGCCCGCATCGCGGCGGCGCTCGGCGCCCATCCCCATCATCTCGGCCTGCGCCTCGCCGCCGCGCTGGCGGACATGGAGGCCGGGCAGTTCGAGCACGCGGCGGCCGCGCTCGACGCGGCGCGGCCACGCAGCGAGGCCGAGCGCGGGCGCATCCTCGTCGCGCGCTCCCTGCTTCACGCCGCCCGCTGGGACTTCTCCGCCGCGGCCGACGCCGCCGGACAAGCCTCCCGCCTCCTGCCGGGCGACGGCTGGGCGCGCCAGCGCCTCGTCCACGCCGCCATGCTCGACCTCGACCTGGACCGCGCGGGCGCGGAACTCGCTGCGCTGGCCCGGCTGGAGGCCTCCGCGAACCGGCTGCGCGGCAAGTCGGCCAACCCGTCGCAGAGCCATTACGGCCAGATCCTCGACGAGTTCCGGATGGACGGCGAGGTCGTGGCGGCGCTGACGGCGGCCCGCGCCCTCCCCGTCGACGCGCGGCTCGCGCGCCTCGCCGCGATCGTGCGCGAGCGACCCGACAACACGGCGACGGCGATCGGCTTCTTCGTCGAGCACCGACGCGCCGGCCGCCTCGCCCCCGCGCCCGCAGCGCCGCGCCCGCGCGCGATTCCGCTCGCGATCCATCAATATTGGGACGAGGGTTCGCCCCCGGCCGACCTCGCCGAATACCTCGAGAGCTGGCGGGCGCATCATCCCGGCACTCCATACCACCTGTGGAGCGAGGCGGAGGCGCGCGCCTTTCTCGATCGGCGATGCGGGGCGCCCGTGCTCGCCGCCTTCGAGCGGGTGGCCGAGCCGGCGATGAAGGCGGACCTGTTCCGCCTCGCGCTGCTGCGCGAGGAGGGCGGCATCTACGCCGATGCCGACGACCGGTGCCTACGGGACGTCGCGCCGCTCCTCGACGGCGGCCACGGCTTCCTCGCCTATCAGGAGGATCTCGGCTCGCTCGGCAACAACATCCTCGCCGCCGCGCCCGGCCACCCGGTGATCGCCCGCGCCCTCGCGCTCGGCGTCGAGGCCGTCAACCGGGGCGACACCGACATCCTCTGGCTGGCGACCGGGCCGGGGCTCCTCACCCGAGCGGCGGCACAGGTTCTCGCCGAGCGTCCCGAGATGATCACGGACTGCCGCATCCTCGACCGCCACGAGGTGCTCGCCTTCGCGGCCATCCACTGCCTCGGCGCCTACAAGGCGACGGAGCGCCACTGGAGCCGCACCGCCTTCGGCCGGACACGGCCGCAGCGCGACGACAGGGCCGCTCAGGCGGCGAGCGGCTGAATCCCGAGAGCCTCCATGCGCTCGGCGAGGAGGCGGCGGATCGCGGGCGGCACCTGCCGGGCGGACTTGGCGCGCGGCCGGTCCATTTCGGCAACCGGCGGCCCCGGATGCTCGGGCCGCTCGTCGAAGGCGAAGCGCTCGGGATTGTCGACGAAGCTTTCCGCCGGCATGCCTTCGGCGAGAAGCAGGGCGTGAACGTCGAGCTCGACGTGGAGAAAGGTAAGCGCGGGCGGCAGCTGCGTTTCGCGCAGGATCGTGAGCCCGTTCACCAACGCGCCCGCATGGACGAGGATGCCGCCGATTCCGAGCGCGTGGTCGGCGGAAACGCGAAGGTCGCGTGCCGGAAGGCCGGATCCGAGCGCGCCCGCGCGGATGCGGATCGGCGCGACGCGCAAGGGATCGGCGCCGCGCGTCGCGAGCGTCTGGACGCCGAGCCATCGCACGGCATGAACCGCGCCGTCGGCCGTGAGAACGAGGTCGCCCGGCCGAAGCGCCTCCACCGGACGCTCCCCTTGCGGCGTCGCGATCAGCGTGCCCGGCAGAAAGCAGACCGGTCCGGCCTGGAAGTCGAAGCCGGGCGCCGTTCCGCTGCCGGACGGCCCGCCCGTGCCGCCGATGCCGGAGGCACCGCCGACGCCGAGCGACGAAGACGCCGACGACGATCCGCCGAAACCGGACGCGCCGCCCGAACCGGATGCGGCGCCCTCGCTCCCGCCGATGCCGCCCGGGCTCGACGACGCAGCGCCGGGGCTCGCGCCGGACGTGTGGCCGCTCGTGGCCGCCTCCGCGGCGTCGGCGGCGCTGGTTCCCGCTCCGGTTCCGGATCCGGACGCCGCGCCCGATCCGCCGGCATCGCCCGCGGCCTCCGCCTGGTCGCTCGCCTCGGCGGAGCCTCCGCCTTCGCCCGACGCCGAGCCCGAGGAGGAGCCGCCCTCGCCCGACGGGGCTGCCGCGGCGGCGCCTCCGGCCTCGCCCGAACCGTTCGAGCCGCCACCCTCTCGCGGTCCTGCCGCGGCTCCGCCGCCCGGTGCGCCGCCTCCCGGAGCGCTCCCCGATGCTCCGGCAATGCCGCCGGCACCCGGTCCGCTCGCGCCGACGCCGCCCGCGCCACCCCCAGCACCGGCATTTCCGCCGCCGCCCGGCGCCGCGCCCGGCGCTCCTCCGGCACCGGCCTCCGCACCCGCGCTCGTCGCGCCGTCCGAGCCGCTGTCGCCGGAGGCGCCCTCGCCTGAGCCGCCGGACTCGCTCCGGCTACCGCCGCGCCCGTTCGAGGCGGTGGTCGCCGCCGCGGCGCTGCCCGTCGCGGACGCCGTCGAGGCAGTCGCGGCCATGCCACCGGTCATCATCACGGCGGCGGCGTGGTTGCCGCCGCCGGCGCTCGAGTTGGAACCGCCGCGGTCCTTGGAATCGGACGAGCCGTCCGTGCCGGAGCCGTCGTCGGATCGGGTGTCGTCGTCGGTCTGGCTCATGGGCTTCGAAGGGCGCGAGGATCGTCAGCCAAGACCATGCGCGCGCCTCCGCCCAGCGGCAAGCGAAGCCTCGCGCCATGGCAAGCGAAGGGTGAAGAGCATCAGGTCGGGGAAAGCGAGGCGGGCGAAGATGCCGCGCTCACGGAGACCGTTCTGACGACATGACCCCCAGCGAGGCGTGGCAGGATCTTCCGCTGGACGACCGCGGCCGCCACGCCGAGGCGCTCGTCCTGGCGGCGACG
Source organism: Antarcticirhabdus aurantiaca (assembly GCF_009765365.1). Lineage (GTDB taxonomy): Bacteria > Pseudomonadota > Alphaproteobacteria > Rhizobiales > Rhizobiaceae > Antarcticirhabdus > Antarcticirhabdus aurantiaca. The sequence continues at coordinate 44,796 of NZ_VTOM01000021.1, read as the reverse complement.
CGGCTCCTTCGCGCGGGCCAGGCCGCGCGCGCCTTCGAACTCGCCGATCATCGCTGCCGACTTGCCGAGCCGCCGGGTCCCGCCGACCGGGCGATCCGGGCCCTGGCCGGCCGGCTTTGCGGCTGGCCGCTCTGGCGGGCCGAGCTCGACCGGGCGCTCGACGCCGACCCGCTCGACCCCGTCGCCAGTTCCGCCCTGCTGCGCCTCGGCGAGGCCGCGGATCGGCACGCCGCCGCCCTCCGCCTCCTGGACAGCCCCGAAGCGCAGGCCGCCCAGGTCGAGGACGCGCTCGCCCACCTCTTCCGGTCCGGCGAACGAGGCGTTCTCCGGCTCGACCTCGTCGACGGGCGCCTCACCGGCTGGGCCGCCTGGGCGGATGGGGACGGGTCGACGCCCGTTCTGGAGATCCACGGCCCCGCCGGTCCGGACCGCCTGCGGCTCGCGACCGACGCGGCCGACCCGCTGCCCTTCCTGCCGCCGGGGTCGGCGGGCGCGCGCATCGATGCCCGGCTCGACGCCGAGAGCGCGCGCACAGCCCGGCTGCGGCTGGGGAACGCCGCCGTCGCGGACTGCCCGCTTCATCCCCGCAGCCGCCGCGGCGAGCGCGCGCCTGCCGCGCCGCTCCATGCGCCGTCCGAGATTCCGGCCCGCGCGCCGCTCGTCGTGGTGGTTCCGGTCTTCGCCGATTTCGAGGCGACGCAGGACTGCCTGCGCGCAGCCGTCGCCGAGACCGAGGGGCGGCCGAACCGCCGCCTCGTCGTCGTCGACGACGCCTCGCCCGATCCCAAGCTGAAGCTCCTCCTCGACGCGCTCGCCGGGCGCGGCATGATCGAGCTGAAGCGCAGCGCGCGCAATCTCGGCTTCGCCGGCGCGGTGCGGCGCGGGCTGGAGGATGCGGGAAGGGCGGACATCCTCCTTCTCAATGCCGACGCCCTTCTTCCCCCCGGCGCGATCGACCGGCTGGCGGGCGCGGCCTATGCCGAGGCGGACATCGGCACGGTGACGCCCCTTTCCAACAACGGGGAATATGCGAGCTTCCCGGCACCGGGCAGCGACGCGCCCTCTCCCGGGCTCGCCGCGCGGATCGACGAGACGGCGGCGCGGGTCAATGACGGCCGCCTCGTCGACATGCCCACCGGCACCGGCTTCTGCCTCTTCGTGCGCCACGACTGCCGCGCCGCCGTCGGCGGCCTGCCCGGCATCTACGGGCGCGGCTACTTCGAGGACATGGAGCTGTGCCTTCGGGCGCGCGAGCACGGCTTCCGCAACGTCTGCGCCCCGTCGGTCTTCGTCATCCATCACGGCTCGCGCTCCTTCGGGGCGGAGAAGGCGGTGCTCGTCGCGCGCAACCTGCGCGTCCTGCGCACCCGCTTTCCCGGCATCGAGACCGAATGCGCGACCTTCGTCGCGGCCGATCCGCTCGCCTCGGCCCGGCAGGCGATCGCGGACGCCCTGCGCGCCCCGACCCGTTTGCCGGAGCCCGAACCACCGGAGCCGGGGCCGGCGCCGGAGGCCCTCGCCTACCCGCCCGACGCGCCGCTCTCGCTCGGGCTCGTGTCGCCCGCCCCCTCGGGCGCGGCGGATGCTCTCGCCGCCGCCCTGTCCGCCGCCCTGCGCCGCCGCCGGCCCGACGCGCGCCTCGTTCTTCTCGGCCATTTCCTCGACGATCTCGCGCTGATCGGCCGGGGCAACGTCATCGTGGCCGGGCCGCTCGACGGCGGGTCGGACGACGCTTTCCGCCTCGCGCTTCTCGGCCTTCGCGCCCTCGTCCTGCCGCCGGGCGCACCGGACCCGCAGGGCTTCGCGCGCCTTTGCCGCCGCTTCGGCCTGCCCGGCGCGGCGGCCGGCGCGGATGCGACCGATCCCGACCTCTTCATCCCGGAACCGAACGCCCATGACACGGGACACGCCCTCGCGATCGTCGATTGGTTCGCTGGTCGCTGCCCGCCGTAAGCGGCTGGCGCTGGCCGCAGCCGTCTCCGCCCCGCCCCTGGACGCCGCCGAACCGCAGCCTCTTCCTCCCCCCTCCCGTCCCGACGGCCTGCAGCTCCAGGCCGTGCGCACCGGCGCGGGCGTGGAGGGCCACGCCTTCGACCCGGCCGATCCGGAGCGCCGGCTCGTGGTCGAGCTCCTGCTCGACGACTGGCCGACCGAGCTTCGGCGCGCCGACCGCTTCGAGGCCGGCCTTCTCGCCTCGGGGATCGGCGACGGCTGCCACGGCTTCCGCTTCGCGCTGGACCCCGCGAGCATCGGCACGCCCCGGCGCATCGGCGTGCGGCTCGCCAATCTGCCGGAAGGCGCCTGCGCGCCCGTCGAGGTCGCGGCCGACCCGCCGGCCGGTTCGGGATCAGGCGCGTCGCTCGGGCTCGTCGAATGGAGCGGCGGGCTCGTGCTGCGCGGCTGGGTGCCTCGGCCGGGAGACGGCGCCGCGGTCCCCCTGGTCGACGCCGTCATCGACGGCCAGCGCGTCGCCGGCGCCCGGCCGGACGGCTGGCGGCGCGCGCCGGACGGCCGCGTCGCCGCGGGCTTCGCGATCGCCCTCCCCCGCGAGTTCGCGGACGGCACCGCGCGCCGCGTCGAGGTGCGCCAGAACGGCCGGGCGCTGTCCGGCAGTCCCATGACGGTGATCGCCTTCGCGGACGGGCTGGAAGCCGAGCTCGCGGGCCGGGCCGGGCCGCTCGGGCGCGAAGCGACGCGCGGCCGGCTCGTCGATCTCGCCCGTCCCGACGCCGTTCCCTTCTCGGCCCTGGAAGCCTGGGAAGCGCGCTTCATGCCGCTTTCGGCCGGCGTGCCGGCGCCCGGCCGCTCCGTCGCCGTCATGGTGGTCGGCGACGGCAAGGCGGCCGACGAGACGCTCGCGGCGGCCAACCTCGCGGGGCACGCGGCCTGGATCGGCGGCGTCCTGTCCGACGAGGCCGGCCCGGCGCGCTTCGCGGCCGCCGACCTTCTCGCCTTCCTGGAGGGCGAGGCCGCCGATTGCGGCACGATCCTCTGCCTCGCCGCGGGCGCCGCGCTGCGGCCGGGCGCGGCGGGCCGGCTCTGCGCCGCGCTCGCGGCCGAGCCCTCGGCGGTTGTCGCCTATGGCGACCTCCTTCTCGGGATGGAGGATGGAGCGACGGTGCCGCTGGCGCTTCCCGCCTTCGATGCCGAGCGCTTCCTCGAACAGGCCTCCGCGCAGTTCGCCTTCGCCATCCGCCGGACGGCGGCGCTGAAGGCGGCGCGGCGCGGGGCGGCGAGCCTGTTCTCGCTGTTTCTCGCCCCCCTCGCCGAGGAGGCCCCGCGCGGCCGCTCCCATCTCCATGTCCCCGGCTTCGCCGCCCGACTGGCGATGGCGGAGCTCGACGCGTCCGCCATGACGGCGCCCCTCGGCGAAGCCGCGCGCAGCCTTCTGACCGCCCGCGGCCTCGCCGCGCGGACCGAGCCGCGGCCCGACCTCGCCCTGCCGGCCCTCCGCCTGCGGCGCGAGGCCGGGCCGACGAGCGCGACGATCGTCCTCGACGCGGCGCGGCTCGGCGGCGGCGAGGCGGGGCTCGACGCCGCGATCGCGGCGCTCGAACCCGTCCGCGCGCGCCGGCGCGCCCGCCTCGTCCTCGTGGCGGCCGGCGTATCGGCGGCGCAGAACCGCCGCTTCGCGCTCGACGGCATCGCTCTCGCCGAGCCGGCGCCGCGCGAGATGCTCGCCGCGCGGCTGAACCGGGGCTGCGCCGCGGCCGAGACCGACCTCGTCCTTCTCCTGGATGCGCGCCTGCGGGCCAAAACGCCGGACCTCCTCGACGAGATGATCGGTCGCATGGCCGACCCGGACGTCGGCGCGGTCGCGCCCGTGATCGTCGCGGCGGACGGGCTGGTGGTGGAGGCCGGCTTCGTTCTGCGCCCGTCCGGCCGCGTCGCGTCCGCCTTCTGCGACAGCCTCCTCGGCGAAGCGGGCTACGGCGACGGGCTCGCCGTCGCGCGCCAGGCTTCGGCCACGGGCGCGTCCTGCCTCCTGGCGCGGCGCAGCGATCTCCAGGCGGTCGGCGGCTTCGACGCGCAGCTCTTCCCGGCGGACGGGGCGGCGATCGACCTGTGCCTGAAGCTCCAGGCGCTCGGCCGCCGCCTGGTGGTGACGCCCGACGCTCGGCTGTCCTGGCCGGACGGACAGGAGCCGCGCCTCGATGCGACCGGCCTCCTCGCCGAGCGGGCGCGCCGGATGCTCCTGGCGCGCTGGCCGGACGCCTTCGCCTGCGATCCCTTCGCCAGCCCCCTTCTCGACCGCGGCGTCGTCCCCCATTCGGGCCTCGCCTGGCCGCCGGGACCGCTTCGCCCGCGCCTGCCCGCGCTCGCGCCGCCGCGCGACGCGCCCCTCGGCTGGTGAGGCGCAATGGTCGGCCAAGCTTCGTATCGTAAACGCAAAGGGTGCGGCCGGGCTCTTGGCGATCCCGGATCCCATTCCAGGAGAAGAGGACGGTGGAGGCGAGCAGCATCCCCGAGGACGTCGACGGCCTCATCGAGACGATCTGGCTCGACAGCCTGAAGACGCCGGCGACCCCCTATCAGATGCTGACGCGGGCCGTGATGGTCGACCGCAGCATCCGCCCCTTCGACGTCGACGACATCCAGGATGCCGTCGCCAACGCGCTGCGCCAGCGCATGCGCGGCGAGATCGCGCGCGAATGGCTCGCCCATTTCGACGACGTGCGCCTGCGCGATCGCGCGTCAGCCGACGAGATCTTCGCCGACGCCGAGGCGCTGGGCCACCAGTGCGACCGGCCCGCGCACCGCTGCGGCGCCGTGGCCGAGCGCTTCGCCTGCTCCGCCTGCCTCGTCGAGGACGCCTTCGCCTTCGCCGACGCCTGCCTCGGCGCGGTGGGAGCGCGACGGGCGGCCGGCTGAGAGATCGCGCTTCCGGCGCATTGGCAAGGGCCGCGCCGTCCTCTAAGAGCCCGTTCCGACACGGCACCGGACGACGGGGGATCAGCGGCTATGGCGTCCGGCGAAGGCATCCAGAAATCTGCGACCGGCATCGAGGGCTTCGACGAGCTGACGCTCGGTGGCCTGCCGACGGGTCGGCCCACCCTCGTCTGCGGCTCGGCCGGCTGCGGCAAGACGCTCTTCGCCTCCACCTTCCTGATCCACGGCGCGCGCGAGGAGAACGAGCCCGGCGTCTTCGTCACCTTCGAGGAGCGCCCCTCCGAGATCGTCGCCAACGTCGCCTCGCTCGGCTTCGGCCTCGACGGCCTCATCGAGGAGGGGCGGATCCTCATCGAGCACATCGCCATCGACGCCTCGCAGGTGGCCGAGATCGGCGACTTCGATCTCGAGGGCCTGTTTCTGCGCCTGGAGCTCGCCATCGACCAGGTCGGCGCCAAGCGCATCGTCCTCGACACGGTGGAAAGCCTGTTCTCGGCCTTCACCAACCAGGCGATCCTCCGGGCCGAGATCCGGCGCCTGTTCGACTGGCTCAAGGACAAGGGCGTCACCGCGGTCATCACCGGCGAGCGCGGCGACGGCACGCTGACGCGCCAGGGGCTGGAGGAATACGTTTCCGACTGCGTGATCCTTCTCGACCACCGCGTCACCAACCAGGTCTCGACCCGGCGCCTGCGCATCGTGAAGTATCGCGGCACGGCGCACGGGACGAACGAGTATCCGTTCCTGATCGACGAGGACGGCTTCTCGGTCCTGCCGGTCAGCGGGCTCGGCCTCGACCATCACGTCTACGACGAGCGCATCTCGACGGGCGTGCCCGACCTCGACGCCATGCTGGAAGGGGGCGGCTTCTTCCGCGCCAGCAGCATCCTCCTGTCGGGCGTGGCGGGCTCGGGCAAGAGCTCGATCGCCGCCGCCTTCGCCGATGCCGCCTGTGCCCGCGGCGAAACGGCGCTCTACTTCTCCTTCGAGGAGTCCGCCCAGCAGACCGTGCGCAACATGCGCTCGATCGGCATCGATCTCGGTCGCTGGATCGAGGCGGGGCTCCTCCACCACGTCGCCACGCGCCCGACCTTCTACAGCCTGGAGATGCACCTCGCGATCATGCTGCGCGAGATCGCCCGGCGCCGGCCGCGGCTCGTCGTGCTCGACCCGATCTCGGCCTTCATCGACTCGGGCGATCCCCTCGAGGTGCAGGCCATGCTCCTGCGCATCGTCGACTACCTGAAGGTCGAGGGCATCACCGGCGTCTTCACGCATCTCGCCTCCTCCACCGACCTCGCCAAGACGGAGGCGGGCCTGTCCTCGCTGATGGATGCCTGGATCCTGCTCCTCAACCGGGAAGCCAGTGGCGAGTTCAACCGCGAACTCTATCTCCTGAAGGCGCGCGGCATCGCGCATTCCAACCAGGTGCGCGAATTCCTGATGAGCGAGGCGGGCCTGCGGCTCCTGCCGCCCTATGTCGGCGAAGGCGTGGCGCTGACCGGCGCGGCGCGGCGCGCCGAAGAGAACCGCGAGCGCCGCAACGAAGCGGTGCGACGCGACGAGGCGGCGCGCCGACAGCGGGATGTCGACCACCGCCGCCGGCGCGCGCTGAGCCAGATCGAGGCCCTGCAGGCCGAGATCGAGGCCGACGAGGCGGAGCTGGACGCGCTGGTGCGCAGCGAAGAGGATTACGTCCGTCAGGCGGTCTCGGACGCCTCCGGCATGGTGGAGGCACGCAAGGGCCGATGATGGAGATGGTGGCGTTGATCCCCGAGCGGCGGAGCACCAGGACGTGAGCCAGGACCCCCAGCGTCCGATCCGTTTGACCCTCTACGTGGCGGGCCAGACGCCGAAGTCGCTCGCCGCCATCCGCAACCTCGAGCGCATCTGCGAGGAGCACTTCCCCGGCCGCTACGCGGTGGAGGTCGTCGACCTGCGCACCGCGCCGCACCTGGCGCGAGAGCACAACATCGTCGCCATCCCCACCCTCGTGCGCGAGCTGCCCACCCCCATGCGCAAGCTGATCGGCGACCTGTCGGACACCGAGAAGGTGCTCGTGAGCCTGTCGGTGAACGAAGCGTGAGCGGCGTCGCGCCCCTGCCCGGGACGGGCCTCGACATCGACATGAACGTCGAGACGGCGAGCCTTCGCCGGCGGCTGGAAGAAGCCGAGGAAACGCTGCGCGCCATCCGCGAGGGCGAGGTCGACGCCCTTGTGATCGGCGGCTCGCGGCCCGACCGGCCGGACGAGGTCTTCACGCTCGAAGCCGGCCCGGAGCCCTATCGCGTCTTCATGGAGGCGATGGACATCGGCGCGGCGGCGCTCGACGACGGCGACCGGCTGCTCTTCGCCAACACCGCGCTCTGCGCGCTGCTCGGCCGGAGCGTCGAGGACCTCCAGGAGAGCGGGCTCACGGCGGCGCTCGGCGAGGAGGCCGAGCCCCAGCTGCGCGAGCTTCTTCGGCGCGGGCGCGAAGGGCGCGCCTCCGCCGAGTTCCGCGCCGGCGTCGGGGACGAGGAGCGGCTGCTGCTCCTGTCCGCCGCGCCGCTGCGGCTCGGGCCGACCTTCGGCCTCGCCCTCACCGCCGCCGACTTCACCGAGCGCCAGCGCGCCGCGTCCGTCGAGGAATCCGAACGCCTCGCACGCGCGGTGATCGCCTCGGCAAGCGAGGCGGTCGTCGTCTGCGACCGGGACGGACGGATCACCCATGTCAGCCGCTCCGGCCTGGCGCTCTGCGCCGACGTGCCCGTCGGCCGGATGTTCGACGAGGCCTATCCGCTGATCGTGCCCGAGATGACCGGCCTGCCGGCCGGCGAGGACCTCATCGCCATGGCGGTGGGCGGGGGCATGATCCAGGGCATCGAGGCCTCGCTCGGCGAGGCGCCGGCGCAGCGGAGCTTTCTCGTCAGCGCGGCGCCCCTGATCGTCTCGGGCGACGACATCCGCGGCTGCGTCGTGACGCTCGTCGACCTCACGCAGCGCAAGGAGGCCGAGCGCCACCAGCTTCTTCTGATGAAGGAGCTCGACCACCGGGTGAAGAACACGCTGGCGCTGGTGGTGTCGATCTGCACCCGCACGGCCTCGTCCGAGGACACGGTGGAGGGCTTCCGCCGCGCCTTTCTCGGGCGCATCCACGCGCTCGCCGCGACCCACACGCTGCTCGCCGAGAAGTCCTGGGCGAACCTCCTCATCGGCGACGTCGTCGCCGCCGAGCTCGCACCCTACGTCCCGGCCGGCGACAGCCGCCTCGCCATGACCGGCCTCGACATCTGGGTATCGCCCCGCGCGGCGACCGCCCTCGGCCTCGTGCTGCACGAATTGGCGACCAACGCCGCGAAATACGGCGCGCTGTCGACGCTCGGCGGCAGCATCGCGGTCAGCGGCCATCTCGATCGCGAGGCGGAGGAGCTGACGCTGGAATGGCGGGAAAGCGGCGGTCCCGGCATCCACACGGAGCCGGTGCGCAGGGGCTTCGGGCGCAGCGTCATCGCGCGCAGCCTGTCCTACGCGCCCGACGGGGGCGCCGAGCTGCGCTTCGCGCCGGACGGCCTCGAATGCACCATCCGCGTCCCCTGGCAGGACCTCCAGCTCTGACCTGAAGGCGGCGCTCGCCTCGGCGCGCCGCCCATGTCTTTTTTCCCCTTTCGTCCTTGGTTTCGAGAACCCGCCATGTCGCCCTACGTCGCGCCCGTGGTCATGCTGATCGCGTCCAACGTCTTCATGACCTTCGCCTGGTACGGGCATCTGCGCTATCCGACCGCGCCGCTCTGGATCGTGGTGCTCGTGTCCTGGGGCATCGCCCTCCTGGAATACTGCCTCGCCGTGCCGGCGAACCGCATCGGTCACGAGGTCTATTCCGCGGCTCAGTTGAAGACGATGCAGGAGGTGATCACCCTCGTCGTCTTCGCCGGCTTCTCGGTCCTGTTCCTCAAGGAGTCGCTCGGCTGGAACCACCTCGCCGGCTTCGCCCTCATCGCCTGCGGGGCCGCGCTGATCTTCAAATGGTGAAACGGCCGGATCGATGAAGGCATCGCCGATCCCCGTCCGCGCCGCGCATCGCGGATGGGACAGGACGCCGGACGAGCGGGCGCGACGCTCCGCCGCGACGTTTCGGTCAGGTGACGGCCGATGAAGGCACCCCCGCTTGCCGTGGCGCCCGAGACCAGCCTCTACGCGCCGGTCAAGCGCTTCCTGGAGAGGCTGGGCTTCGAGGTGAAAGGCGAGGTCGGGGGCTGCGACCTTCTCGCGCTCTCGGCCGGTGAGCCGCCCGTGGTCGTGATCTGCGAGCTGAAGCGCGCCTTCAACCTCGAGCTGGTGCTTCAGGGCGTCGACCGTGCGACGGCCTGCGACGAGGTCTGGCTCGCCGCCCGGCTGAGCCCGCGCGGCAAGGGGCGCGAAAGCGACGCGCGCTTTCGCGGGCTCTGCCGCCGCCTCGGCTTCGGCCTTCTCGGCGTCGACGCTGCGGACCGGGTCCATGTTCTTCTCGGCCCCGACGCGCCGATGCCCCGGCGCGATCCGCGCCGACGCTCGCGGCTGGTCGCCGAGCATCGCCGCCGCCGGGGCGATCCCGCGGTCGGCGGAGGTTCGCGCGTGCCGGTGATGACGGCCTACCGCCAGGAGGCGATCGCCTGCGCCCGCATGCTGCAGGCCGCAGGGCAGCTCGCCCCGCGCGACCTCGCCGCCGCGAGCCCGCGTGCCGCCGCGATCCTCCAGCGTAACGTGTACGGCTGGTTCGTCCGGATCGAACGCGGGCGCTACGAGATCACCGCAGCCGGAGTCGCGGCCCTCGCACGCTACGACGACGCTGGAGGCTGATGCCTGCGGCCGTCAGCGCCGCAGCGGCAACCGGGCCTGATCCGCCGCCCGTCCCCAGGTCGGCGTCTCGCTCGCGGCCCTTTCGTAGAGATCGTCGAGGCTGTCCGCCATGGCTTGTTCCACCGCTTCGGTGGCCGTGATCAATCCGGCTTCGAGAGCCCGCACGATTTCGGACGTCCGCATCAGTCCGTTCCCCTTCCTCTCGATGATCGGTTGCAAACGAGGGGCCGGTGGCAAAAGTTCCGGTTTGGTTAATATTTGTTTGTCAGCGATTTCGTGCCTCCCCTGAATGGGGGATGCGCCGTCGTCGCTCTCGTGGCCTCCTGACGCTGCGAAGCGAGCGGAAGAGCCTGTGGCGGTTCCGCCGTCTTCCGGGTCCACGCCTCGAACCGGCGGAGCGGCTGCTCCCAACGGCCGCCCCGCCGGTTCGAACGTTTCGCGTCCCCACGCATCGAGGCGACGAACGGCTCAGGCCGCCCGAGCCGGGCGGTCGTTGACGGCCACGAAGCGCGCCTCGCCGGCCGGGCGCATCTGACGCGCCTGGGCCTGCGCCCAGAGCCATTCCAGCACTTCCATCTTGATCTCCCGCTCGAAGGCGACGGCCTCCGGCGGCGGCACGAGGCAACTCACGTCGAGGCGCACCCGTCCAAGCTCCGTCGTTTCGAGGGTGACGAGGGGCGGCGCGCCGTTCATCGCCTCGCGCGCGGCCGAGAAGGGCTCGCAGAAGCGCTGAAGCGCGGCTTCGAGGAAGGCGACCGTTTTCTGGGTCGAGACGTGCGGGTCGATCACGAGGTGGAAGCTGAGCGGCGAAAGCGCCGCGCCCGCTTCCTCGGCAACGCGCAGGTCGGCGGCGAAGAGGCGGCTGTTGGGCACGACGATGCGCCGGCCCGTCAGGCGTCCGCCCGACGAGCCCTTCTCCATCTCCGCGATCGTGGTCGCGAGAAGGCCGTGCGCGACGATCCGGCCGTAGACGCCGTCGATCTCGACGACGTCGCCGACGCGGAAGCTGCCGCCCGCCGCCCGCATCAGCGCGCCCGTGACGCATTGGATCAGTTCCTTCGTGGCGATCACGAAGGCTGCAGCGACGGCGGTGAACGACCAGAGCAGCGACTGGAGCTCGTCGAACCAGATCAAAACGAAGCCGAGAAGAAAAACGAGCCCGCAGCCGAGGCGAAGGCGCATCAGCGGGAGCGGCGCGCCGCCTGCCGCAGGCCCCGCCCGCGCCGCGATGCGGACGGCCAGGAGCCGGCGCGCCAGCGCGACGACGCCGAGCAGCGCGGCGCTGGCGCCGAGGTCGAGCGCCAGATGGGGGTCGATCGGAAAGGAACTCACTGCGGAACACTCCGGCCCTGGCGTGCTTCTCGCCCGCCCGAGCTTGGACGGTGCGGATTCGCCTTGTTGGTCGGAGGGTTAGGCGGCCGGTGTTTCCGGCCTATGGCGCGCGCGTTGCGTGACGCGCGCCGATCGGTTTCATCGGACGGCCGCTCGGGAGGCGGGACCGAAGCACGCCCGCGGCCTTGCTCCGCTCAGCCGTGGGTGCCGTAGCGCCCGTCGGCATAAACGAGGGCGGCTCCCGGCTCGCCGAGCACCACGGCCCGGACCGCGCCGAGGATCAGCGCGTGACTGCCGTGTTCCACGATCGTCGCGACCTCGCAGTCGATGGCGGCGAGCGCGCCGTGGAGCGCCGCAGACCCGGTGACGAGCTCGTACCAGGACGCCCCCTCGTAGCGCGCGGCGCCCTTGAGGCCGCCGCGACCGGCGAAGCGGTCGGCGACCGCCTGCTGTTCGGCCGCCAGGATGTTGACGCAGAAGGCGCGGCTGCGAGCGATCACGGGCCAGGTGGAGGAGGTCTTGTTGATCGAGACCACCATGGTCTCGGGATCGAGCGACAGCGACTGGGCCGAGGTGACCGTCGCGCCCGTGCGCTCGTCGCCGCGGCCGGCGGTCACCACCGACACGCCGCCCACGAGGCGGCGCATGGCCAGGCGCAGGCCGGCACCCGGCTCCGCGTTTCTCACGGCTCCGATCAACGCGGGAGCGTCGGTCTCGGCCCGTCCGGCAATCGCGGTCATCCAGCCCATCCTCGTCAGCATCGTTACAGCCGACATAGGATTCCATCATTCTATCGGAACAGTAGAGAAACAGCATTTCCTTCTGTCGACGTGATCGGGAAAGCCATTCTTCTCCCGCCCTGACGGACCCGCGCGAAACTTCCGCGACGTGGAAGCGCGGCGGGGCCATTCGGCGGTCGCCGGTGCGCGACCCACTCAGCCGCTGAGACGCTCGAAGCCGGCTTCGCCATCGAGGTCGAGGGCCGTGCCACCCTGTCCGGCGGCAGGGCGGCCCGATGCCGGCCGGGCGGCAAAGCCCTGCGCCCGGGCCTGCAGGGCGCGAATGCCGAGGCCGGGATCCTGCGCAGCGGCCGCCGCGGGCGCCTCGTCGGCCGCGCGCGCGTCCATCCGGCCGATGGCCTGGGCCCGCGCCCCCGCGTCGAGCTTGAAGAAGCCGGCGCGCTCGTTGAGGTTGGAGGCCTCGCCGGAGAGCGCTTCGGCCGTCGCCGTCATCTCGTTCGCCGCGCCGGCGTTCGCCTGCGTCACCTGGTCGAGCTGCACGATCGACTGGTTGATCTGCTCGATGCCGATCGACTGCTCGCGGCAGGCCGCCGAGATCTCGCCCACCAGCTCGGCCGTCCGGCGGATGTCGGGCAGGAGAGCGTCGAACTGACGGCCGGCCTCTTCCGAGACGCTCAGCGTCGTCGCGGACAGCTCGCCGATCTCGGACGCCGCCTGCTGGCTGCGCTCGGCGAGCTTCCTCACCTCCGAGGCGACGACCGCGAAGCCCTTGCCGTGGGTGCCGGCCCGCGCCGCCTCGATGGCGGCGTTGAGGGCCAGGAGATCGGTCTGGCGGGCGATCTCCTGGACGACGCGCACCTTCTCGGCGATCGAGCGCATGGCTTCCAGCGAGCCTGTGATCGCCTGCCGGCTCTTCTCGGCGCTCGCCGCGGCCTGGGTGGCGACGGTCTCGGCCTGGGCGGCGTTCTCGGCGTTCTGGCGCACGTTCGCGGTCATCTCCTCGATCGCGGCCGAGGTTTCTTCCGACGCCGCCGCCTGCTCGGTCGAGCCGGAGGAGAGCTGCTCGGCGGCCTGGGCCGACTGGCGCGAGCCCGACGCCACCTGGGCGGCGGAGCCGAGAACGTCGGACACGATCTGGGACAGCTTGCCGCTCATGGCGTTCATCGAGCGCAGGAGGTCGCCGATCTCGTCGCGCGCCTTCGCATCCACCCGCTGCGACACGTCGCCCGCACCGATCGCGTCGGCGAACCGGACCGCGCGGGTCAGGCCGCGGCCGATCGACAGGGCGATCCAGGTCGCCGCCGCCGCGCCGAAGACGAGCGAGCCGGCAACGAGGGCGATCAACATCCAGCGCGTCGTCTCGAAGCTCGTCGCCGACTGGGCGACCGCCGCCGAGCCGGCCTCGCGAGCGGCGGCCGTCACCTGGTCGAGGCGCGCGTTCAGCTCGTCCGACAGGGGTCCGAGCTTCGTTCGGTTGATCTCCGTGATCCGGCCGTAATAATTGTTCTGGCCGTAGTCGCGCTGCTCGCGCGCCTCCGCTTCCAGCTTGTCCCAGGCCGTCCGGAGCGCGGCGACGCCGTCGGCGCGGCGCTGCCCGACGGCGCTGGCCGCAAAGGCGGCGAGGCTCTTCTTCGCCTTCTCCGACGCCGCCGTCAGGCGCGCATTCGCGCGCTCGATGTCCGTGTCCGTCACGCTCACCACGGCGGCGACGGCGTGGAGACGCATCATCATGGCGCCCATCTCGACGTCCGAGAGCTGCTGGAGGACCGTGGCGGCTTCGGGTCCGGCAGCCGACACCAGGCCCGCCCGCAACCGGCCGGCGGCGTCGGTGACGGCGGCGGCGCCCGGCGCGGTCGCGATCATGGCGTTGCTGCCGGCGAGCGCGTCCGAATTGTCGGCGAGCTCCATCGCCTCGCCGAAAACCGTCTTGACCTCGCCGGCGAGCGACTGGACCTCGGAGAACAGGGCCTGATCCTGGCCGCCCACGAGGCCGGACAGAGCGGCGAGGCTTCTGTCGAAGCCGCTCCAGGCCGCGTTCATCTCGTCCTTCAGCTGCGCCGTTTCCTGCGGGTCGCTGGTGACGAGGATGCGCAGGAGGATCCGCCGGATGTCGGCGAGATGCAGCTGCAGCGAGAGGCCGTTCTCGACCTGGACGAAGGGCCCTTGGGAGAATGCCATCATGCCGGCATTGGACCGCGACAAGGCGGCGGTCCCGGCATAGCCGGCAAGGCCCAAGAGCAGCAGGACGACGGCGAAGGCCACCGCGAGCTTCGCCTTGATGGTCATGCGCATCCGAACCGGTCCTCGAAACAGGAGGTTGCCCGCGGCACACGTCGCAGCCGCACGTGTAGCCATCCATCGTTCAAACGGCTTGCGCCGGGCTGGCCGGCACCCCCAAGCCGCCGCCCGGCCTTGACTTCGACGGCCCACGCTGCGCCTGTGCTCGCCGCTCCGCCCTCGCCCGTGCCGCGCCGCGGCGGTCCGATCCTTCGGAGTTCCTTCGCCTTGAACGACATCATCGACGAGCGGACCGGCTCCGCGCCGGGCGGCGGCGCCTCGCCCGTTCCGGTGGACGACCGGTTCGCAGCCTTCCGCAATCCCCGCTTCCGCGCTTATTGGCTCGCCCGCTTCGCCTCCTCCTTCGCTGTCCAGATCGTGGTGACGGCGGTGGGCTGGCAGATCTACGACCTGACGCGATCGACGCTCGACCTCGGCATCGTCGGCCTCTGCCAGTTCCTGCCCTCTCTGGCGCTGTTCCTGTTCACCGGGGCGGCGGCCGACCGCTGGTCGCGCCGGCTGATCATGGCGGGCTCCAGCGCGCTGGAAGGCGTCGGCGCCCTGGCGCTCCTCCTCCTGACGATCCACGGGCTCGTTTCGCCGGTGCCGGTCTTCGTCGTGCTCGTCGGGATCGGCGCCGCTCGCGCCTTCTTCGGACCGGCCTCGCAGTCGCTCGTCGTCAACCTCGTCACGCGCGACGAGCTCGCCAACGCAGTCGCCTGGAACTCCTCCTCCTGGCAGATCGCGACCATCGTCGGGCCGGTCGCGGGCGGCCTCCTCTACGGCCACGCCGCCGAGACGGCCTATGCCACCGGCTTCGTCCTGTTCGTCGCGGGCGCCGTTCTCGCCTTGATGATCGGCCGCACGGCCCGCGACGCGGAGGTCGCCGCGGAAGGAGCCGCGCCCGAGCCGGTGACGCTGGAAACGGTCGCTGCCGGCTTCCGCTTCATCCGCCGACAGCCGGTGGTGCTCGGCGCGGTGACGCTCGACCTCTTCGCGGTTCTGCTCGGCGGCGCGGTGGCCCTGCTTCCGGCCTATGCGCGCGACGTCCTCCATGTCGGCGAGTTCGGCCTCGGACTGCTGCGCGCGGCGCCCGGCGTCGGCTCGCTCGCCATGGCGGCCTGGCTCGCGGCCCATCCCGTGCGCGACCATGCGGGGATCGTGATGTTCGGCTTCGTCGCGCTGTTCGGCGCCTTCACGGTGGTGTTCGGCCTGTCGACCGCGCCGTGGCTGTCGATCCTGGCGCTCGCGCTGATGGGCGCGACGGACATGATCTCGGTCTATGTGCGCGAAACGCTGATCCAGCTCTGGACGCCGGACGAGGTGCGTGGGCGGGTGAACGCCGTCAACCTCCTCTTCGTCGGTGCCTCCAACGAGCTGGGCGAGTTCCGCGCCGGCGTCATGGCCTTCTTTATCGGCGTGGTGCCGGCCGTGGCGGTGGGCGGCGCGCTGACGATGGGCGTCGCCGGACTCTGGGCCTGGATGTTCCCGCAGCTGCGCCGCGTCCGGCGGCTCGCCGCGCCGGAATAAGGGGGTCAGCCGATCTCGGCGAGGATGCCGGGCAGGTGGCCGAGATCGGGGATCAGCCGGAAGCGGGCGTGGCCGGTCGGCTCCTCGGCCGCCTCGAAGGCCCAGAGCCGCTCGTGCGGCACGTGGACGGCGAAGGCGCCGGCCTCGAGCGCGGGAAGGACGTCGGACTTCAGCGAGTTGCCGACCATGAGGGCGCGCTCCGCCCCGTCGCCGTGGGCGGTGAAAATCCGGGCATAGGTGCGCGCCGTCTTGTCGCTGACGATCTCGACGCCGTCGAACAGATCGGCGAGGCCCGAGGCTTCGAGCTTGCGCTCCTGGTGGAAAAGGTCGCCCTTGGTGACGAGAAGGAGGCGCACGCCCCCGGCGCCCCGCAGCGCTTCCACCGCCTCCCGGGCGTGCGGCAGGAGCTCGACGGGATGATCGAGCATCGAGCGGCCCGTGGCGAGAAGCTCGGCCACCAGCGCGTGAGGCGTGCGCTCGCCGAGGATCTCCACCGCCGTCTCGATCATCGACAGGATGAAGCCCTTCACCCCGAAGCCGTAGAGCGGCAGGTTGCGCCGCTCGGCCGCGTGGAGGCGCGTCGCGACGAGATCGGCCGGCGCGTGGCGCTCCAGCGCCGCGACGAAGCGCTCCTCGGCGGCGTCGAAATGCGTCTGGTTCTGCCAGAGCGTGTCGTCGGCGTCGAAGCCGACCGTGGTGACGCGGCGGGTCACGACACGCGCCGCCCGAAGATGCGCGCGAGGAACTCCTCCAGCCAGCGCAGCACCGGCGCGTCGTAGACGGCGCGGCCGTCGAAGTGCTGGCGCCGCCCCTGCGCGCCCGGCAGCGTCAACCGCTCGTGGCCGCGCACGGTCCAGCGGTGCATCATGGCGAGCGTCAGCTCGGCGTGGAACTGGATGCCGAAGGCGTTGTCGCCGTAGGCAAAGGCCTGGTTCGGGTACCAGTCGCCTTCGGCGAGAAGCGTCGCCCCGCGCGGCAGATCGAAGCCCTCGCGGTGCCACTGATAGACCATCTCCGGCCAATGCGGCACGAGGCGCCGGCCTGCCGGCGTGGCGCGGATCGGGTAGTAGCCGACCTCGACGAGCCCGTCGGGGCGCGGGCCGACCGTGCCGCCGAGATGCTTCACCAGCATCTGCGCGCCGAGGCAGATGCCGAGAAACGGACGGTTCTCCGTCAAGGGCACCGCCATCCAGTCGACCTCCGCCCGGAGATGCGCGTCGGGATCGTTGGCGCTCGGCGGGCCGCCGAAGACGACGGCGCCGCGATGCGCGTCGAGGGTGTCGGGCAGCGCGTCGCCGAGCACCGGACGGCGGATATCGAGCGGAACGCCGTGCCGGGCGAGCACCTGCCCCACGCGGCCGGGCGTCGAGCTTTCCTGATGCAGCACCACGAGGACCGGACGATCGTCGCCGGGATCCTCCAGGCTGTAGCGGGGCGGACCGGGCACGGGATCGACGGGTGCCTCCCCGGCGTCGTGGTCCGGCGGCTCGAAAGGGGAGTCCGTCATGCGCCTTCGCTTCGTTCCCGGAGGCGGTCTTCCGCGCTGCGCTTTGCGATCATCCGGTCGCGGGTGGAGACGCCGAGGAGCTCGCAGACGCGCCAGACGATGTTGTCCTCGAGCTCGTGGACGCCGCCGTCGACATAGGCCACCCGCCACAGGAGCTGGACGAAGGCCAGCCGCTCCTCCGCCGAGAGCCGGCGCAGGAGGACGGAGGTGAAGTGGTAGAGGTCGACCGCCTCGGCGTCGGCCTTCTCGCCCGCGGCGGTCACGGCGGCGGCCTCGGTGTCGCTGAGACCGTAGGCCTCCGCGAGCATCCGCTTCAGCCGGGCGCGCTCGGGTCCGGACACGACGCCGTCGGCCTCGGCGACGTGGTGGAGCAGCGCGGCGGCCGCCACGCGCGGGTCGTCGTTGCCGTCGCGGCCGAAGCCGCGGGCGCCCTCCTCGCCGCTCAGCGTGCGCAGGAACTCCTTGACGGCCTCAAACATCGGTCGGTCCGAAACGTGACGCGTGGAACAGGTGAGCGGGAAACGTTTGCTCCCGCTCACCTGTTCTGCCGCAAGTTCCGCCGCAATGCAAAAACCTCCGATCGCGCCGAACCCTCCGATCGTTGGCTGGCTGGGTCCGATCTCCCCCGAACGGGGCGATCGCTCAGCAATCGGCGGTGCGGGGTTGGACCCTCGCCGTCAGGCGCGAGCCGGTGCGGGCTCGCCGGCGGGGACGGAGGCCGCGGCTCCCGTCCGGGTGGCCGCCGTCGCCTCGACGGCGGACTTGCCGGCCTTGGCGTCGGGCGCGTCGGGCGCGGGCACCGCGACCTTGGCCGCGCCGTTGGTGCCAGCGGCAGCGCCCGTGCCGGCGGCCGGGGCGGCCTCGTGCGCGATCGCGCCGCCGCCACCCACCGTCTTGGCCTCGTCGCCGGGCGCGTTCTCGATCACCGGACCGAGCGCGCCGCTCGGCCGCTCCGGCGGCACCTTCCATTGGAAGGCATCGAGCCGGCCGGTGACCGGCGAGACCGGCGCCCAGTGCTCGGCGACGTAGCCGTCGGCCATCCAGACGGGATCGCGCGGGGCGCGGATCGCGCGGGCGAGCCACTCGCGCACGCGCCCGATCTGCCCCGTTTCCTCTTCCTCGATGTCGGCGAGAAGAAGATAGCCGCTCTGGCGCGGCTCGGCGGCGACGGCGGCGAGCGCCTGGCGCCGGGCGAGCGCGAAGTCTCTCGCGTCGAGCGCGGCATGGGCGAGCGCCATGTGGCTCTCGACGTTGCCGGGCTTGAGGTCGCGCAGCCGCTCGGCGCGCTTGATGCGGTCGGCGACGCTGTCGCCGGGACGGGCGTTGACGTAGGTGTCGGCGATCTCGGGATGGGCCGAGTTGGTCCAGGCCGTTTCCAGGATCTTCGAGCCGCCGCGCAGGTCGCCCAGCCGGAACATCGCGCGCGCCGCGGCGATCGCGGCCGGCACGAGGTCGGGCGCGAGCTTGGTCGCCTCCACCGCCGCGGTCTTGGCGGCGGCCGGGTCCTTCTCGGCGAGGTCCATCGCCTTGCCGGTGAGGAGCACGGCGCGCATGCGCTTGGACTCGTTGCGGTCGATGAGGCGCGCCTCGCGACGGGCTTCGAGGATCGCGAGCGCGCCCTCGTAGTCGCCTTCGACGGATTTGGCCTCCAGCACCGCGCCGCCCGCCCAGGGAAGCTGCGGGGCGACGCGCGCGGCGCGCTCGGCATAGTAGCGGGCCGCGGTCGAGTCGCCGGTGCGCTCGGCTTCGAGGTAGAGGCCGCGCAGCGCCAGGAGACGCGTCTCGGGATCGCGCTCCATCTGCTCGAAGGCCGAGCGGGCGCGGGCGTGATCGCCCTCGATCATCGCGGTCTGCGCGTCGAGGAAGCGCACCAGCGGCTCGCGGCGGGCGCCGAGGAACTTCTCGGAACGCTTGGCCATGCGCCGGGCGAGCACGGCGTCGCCGGCACCGGCCGCGATGATGCCCTGGCTCAGCGCCGCGTAGCCGCGGTCACGCTTGCGCCCGCTCCACCACGAGCCGACCGAGCCGGGCGTCTTGAACAGGAGCCCGATCAGCCAGACCGCGAGAAGCACGGCGAGAACGAAGAGGGCGAGCACGATGATGAACACCGTGACGCTGGTCTGGACTTCGTTGCCGAGCCAGTTCAGCGACACCGTGCCCGGATTGTCGGCCAGCCAGGAGAAGACGAGCGCGCCGACGAGGACGAGCAGGAAGAAGGAGAGGATCCGAAGCATCGTGTGGTGTCCTCAACCCTGTTGGCCGGCGGCGGGCGCAGCCGGAGCCGCGCCATCGCCCCCGAGGACGCTGCCGAGCGCGTTGCCGACCACCTCGTCGGCGGCGACGCGCGCTTCGACCTCGCGCTGGTAGTCGGCCGAGGCCTGCTTGGCGGCCTCGGGCAGCGACTGCCATTCGGTGAGCCAGCCCCGCCAGTTGCCGGCCTCGACGGCGGCGCTGAGCCGCGACGTGCTGGCGGCAAGGCCGGTCTCTCCGGCCGGCGCGGCGCCGGAGGGCCGCACGGAGACGAGGCCCTGGAGGCCGGAGAATATCTGCTCGGAGACCGGCGCCGTGCTCGGCGGTGCTTCGGAGGCGAGGATCGCGCGCTCCACCTCCGGCCAGCGGGCGGCGAGCGCCTGCGCCGAGGGCACGCCGTCGGCAGCGAAGCCCCGAAGGCGGTCGGTGGCGGCGGACGCCCCCTCCCCGCCCGTGCGGGCAAAGGTTTCGAGCTCGCTCATGAAGGGGCCGCCGCGGTCGACCGCGGCCTTGAGGCCGGCGGCGGCCAGCGCGACGCCGGCCTCGCGGTTGCTTTCCTCGACGGCGGCGACGCGCGTTTCGAGCCCGGCGATCGCGCTCGTCGCCTCCTCCCGCGCGCCCTCGGCCGCTTCCTGGGCACGGCCGGCGGCGGCGCCCGCGTTGTTGGCCGCGTCCTGCGCGTTGCGCACTGCGCCGGCCGTGGCGTTGGCGAGCTCCTGCGCGGCGCGGGCGGTGTTGCCCGCCTCCGTCGCCGCCCCTTGCGCGGCCTCGGCTGCGCCCTGCGCCGCCTCCGCCTGGCGCTGCGCGGCGCCGGCCGCGTCGCGCGCTTCGGTCGCGGTGGTCTGGGCCGCGGCCGCGGCCTGGCTCGCCGCCTCGGCCGCGCTGCGCGCCTCCGGGCCCGCATTGGCGCCCGACTCCAGCGCGGCGAGGCGCTGGTCGAGCGCGGTCAGCTGCGCGGGATCGACCGCCGGCTGGGTCGCCGACTGCGGCGTTCCGCCGGTGCCCGCCGCCTCGATGCTGGCGATCTGGCCGCGCAGCTGCTCGATCTGGTCGGCGAGCGCCTGGGGCGAAGGGCCGGCCGTGTCGCCGGCATCGGTCGGCGCCGGGCTCGCGGCCTGGGGCGCGACGGCCGGCAGGACGCCGGCATATTGAAGGGCGGCCGCGCCGCCGAGCGCGAGAACCGCGCCGATGACGCCGCCGGCGAGCGCCCGCCCGAAACCGCCGCCGGAGCCGTGATCATGCGCGTGCGAATGGCCGTGGCTCGGGGTCGAAGCGGAAGCGGGCGTCGACGACGGACGCGGCGCGGCGGCGGCGGGCTTGGCCGCCGCGCTCGTCGATCCGCCTGCGGTCGATCCCGGCGATGCCGACGGCGAGGTTGTGCCGGGCGCGGCCATGGCCGCACCGCCGGCCGAGCCGGAGCGCGCCGTTTCGAGCGACAGGCCCGGCCTCGTCGCGGCACCCGCGGCGGCGACCGCAGCGGCGGCACCGGCGCCGGTGCCGGTCGCGGCCGGAGCCCCGGTGGCGGCACCGGACGGCTTGCCGGCACGCAGCTCGCCCGCCTTCGTGGCAGGGCCGGAAGCACTGGTCGCCGGTGAGGGCGCAGCACTGGCCGTCGACGACGCCGGAGCGGATGCGGACGCGGGCTTGGCGCCGGATGCGCTGCCGGCCGCGGAGGGCGCCGCGGGCTTTGCGGTCGCGGATGGCGAACCGGCGACGGGCGTCGCCGGCTTGGACGACGGGCTCAGCCCTTCCTCGGCCGCGAAGGCAGCCTGCGGGCTCGCCTTGGCCCCGGAGGCGGGCGGCGAGGCGGGAGCCGCACCCGGCTTGGCCGGCGCCGCCGGCTTGGCGGCCGATGCCGATGCCGATGCCGTCGCCGTGGTCGACGGCGGTGCGGAAGCCTGCGGCGCGGCAGGCGCGCTGCCGGACTTCGCGTCGCCGATCGTGGCGGAGCTGTACTTCACGGCGCTTGCCGACCGATCATCGGCCGGCTTGGCCGGGCCTGCCGTGCCGCGGCCCGCGCCTTCGGCGCCGCCCGACTTTTGTTCCGGTGTCTTCGCCACGGGATCCTTCTTCTCCGCTACGAGGTCGATCGTCGCGGGCGTGCGCTTGGGCCGGGAGCGGCGCTCTCGATCGTTCATCCCGGAGTCCTCCCGTTGTTCAAGCGAAGCCGCGCTCGGATGGGTCGGTTCGACGCGGCGGCGCGCGAATCGCAGAACGTTCGCGCGCCGCCGCCGCGCCGCAGGACCCCAGAACTAGAGCCTGAGGAGCGCCTTGAACAGGTGCGAACGGGCTCGTCGCGCTCAAGCATCGACGAGGTCGAGAAGCGCGTCGAGCCGGGGCGCTGCCGGAACGCGCGTCCGGCCTGCGCCGAGGGGCCCGAGCGCAGCGGCGATGCGGGGCGACAGGCACAGAAAGAGCAGGGCGCCGGGACCGGTGCCGGGCAGGCGATGAAACAGGCGCAGGAGGCCGGTGGCCTGTCCGACGGACAGGACGAGGACCGCGTTCGCCCGCGCTGCGCCCGAAGCGGCGAAGGCCTCGGCTCTAGGTTCGAGCGCGACCGTCCGGTAAACATCCCAGGCGCGAAAGCCGAGGCCGGCGGCCTGAAGGCCCGCTTCCAGGGTGCCGGTGCGCGGCTCGCCGGCGGCGTAGAGGAGCGGTCCGCCCCCCGCGCCGAGATGCGCGAGAACATCGGCGCCGAGATCCTCCGCCGCGCCGCGTCCGGCGAGAACGGCCGGAAACCCCGCGTCCAGCGCGGCCTTCGCGCTCGCCTCTCCGACGGCGAAGACGGGGCGTGGATCCGACGCGAAGCGCCCGGCCAATGGCGCGACCGCGTGGGCGCTGGTGATGCAGAAGCCGCTCCACGCTCCCGGCGGCGGCGGCTCGCCGGTCGCCTCGATCCGCTCCAGCGGCAGGCACACGGGCGCGTGGCCGCGCCGGCGCAGGAGGTCGGCGGTGCGCCGGGCGCTGTCTTCCTCGCGCAGAACGAGAACGGTCGCGCCCACGATCGTTCAGATCGGCCGGATCGCGCCGGCCGCCCATCCGGCGAAGAAGTCCGGCCCGGCCTCGGCGAGGAGGCTTTCGCCGGCGCGGCGCCCGATCGCCTCGGCCTCGGCCGCCGGCCCTTCCTCCCGCGTCTCGAAGACCGTGGCGCCGTCGGGCGTCAGGATCAAGCCGCGGAAGTCGAGCCGGCCGGCTCCGTCGAGGCGGACATGGGCGGCGATCGGGGTGCGGCAGGAGCCATCGAGCGTCGCGAGAAAGGCGCGCTCGGCCGTCAGCGCCGTGCCCGTTTCCGCGTGGTGGATCGGGGCGACGAGCGCTGCGGTCCGGGCGTCGCCCGCCCGGCTCTCGACGGCGATGGCGCCCTGGCCGGGTGCGGGGGGGAAATCGGCGGTGTCGAGGATTTCCGTCGCGACCTCGGCAAGGCCCAGCCGGTTGAGGCCCGCGAGCGCCAGAAGCGTGCCGTCGACCTCTCCGGCCTCGAGCTTGGCGAGGCGCGTCTGGACGTTGCCGCGGAAGATCACGAGCTTCAGATCCGGGCGCAACCGCTTCACCTGCGCCTGGCGCCGCAGCGAGGCCGATCCGACGACGGCCCCGTGGGGAAGGTCGGCGAGGCGGCGCGCGGCGCGCCCGACGAACACGTCGCGAACGTCCTCGCGCGGCAGGAAGGCCGACAGGACGAGCCCGTCCGGCAGGATGGTCGCGACGTCCTTGGCCGAATGCACGGCGAGGTCGATGCGGTTTGTCAGAAGCGCGTCCTCGATCTCGCGGGTGAAGAGGCCCTTGCCGCCGACCTCGGAAAGCGGCCGGTCCTGGATGCGGTCGCCGGCCGTCGACATCACGACGATCTCGAAGTCCGCTTCGCTCAAGCCGTGCGCGCGGGCGAGGCGGTCGCGCACCTCGTGGGCCTGGGCGAGCGCGAGGCGGCTGCCGCGCGTGCCGATGCGGATGAGGTCGGACGATCCTGCGGCCATCGTGGCGGGCCTGCCTTTC
The DNA here is from genome assembly GCF_009765365.1 of Antarcticirhabdus aurantiaca. Lineage (GTDB taxonomy): Bacteria > Pseudomonadota > Alphaproteobacteria > Rhizobiales > Rhizobiaceae > Antarcticirhabdus > Antarcticirhabdus aurantiaca. The sequence goes on along the minus strand of NZ_VTOM01000021.1, from coordinate 21,462 downwards.
GAATGCGAGTGCTGTGATCGCCCATTTAATCCCCCGCGGCGTCCGGCGGAACCCGCGAGGGCCGGTTTTCTGCCCCGCCGTGCCGCCCGGGCTGGCGCGGCGTGCCGCGGCTCGCTATGTCCGCCCCATCACACCGACGACTTCTTCGAGTTCGAGCCCGCCCGTGACGGACACCCTCATCCTCGGCATCGAGACGAGCTGCGACGAGACCGCCGCGGCCGTGATCGGCCGGGACGCGGCGGGCCGCGCGCGCATCCTGTCGAACGTCGTGCGCTCGCAGGTCGACGAGCACGCGGCCTATGGCGGCGTCGTGCCAGAGCTCGCCGCGCGCGCCCACGTCGAGGCGATCGACGCGATCGTCGCGGCGGCGCTCGGCGAGGCCGGCATCGCCCCCCGCGACCTGTCGGCGATCACGGCGACGATCGGGCCCGGCCTCGTCGGCGGCCTTCTCGTCGGCGCATCGACGGGCAAGGCGATGGCGCTGGGGCTCGGCCGCCCCTTCGTCGGGGTCAACCACCTCGAAGGCCACGCGCTGACGCCCCGACTTACCGACGCGGTCGACTATCCGTTTCTTCTCCTTCTCGTCTCGGGCGGCCACACGCAGATCCTCCTCGTCGAGGGACTCGGGCGCTATCACCGCTGGGGCACGACGATCGACGATGCGCTGGGGGAAGCCTTCGACAAGGCGGCCAAGCTCCTGTCGCTGCCCCATCCCGGCGGCCCCAACGTGGAGCGGGCGGCCGAAGGGGGCGATCCGCGCCGCTTTCCCCTGCCCCGCCCGCTGAAGGGCGAGGCGCGGCTCGACTTCTCGTTCTCCGGCCTCAAGACGGCGCTGCGCCAGGCGGCGAGCGCGGCCGCGCCCTTGAGCGAGCGGGACGTTTCGGACCTTTGCGCGAGCTTCCAGGCCGCCGCCGTCGACGTCCTCGCCGATCGGGTCGGCCGTGCCTGCCGCCGCTTCCGCGAGGCCTTTCCGGACCTTGCCGAACCGGTCATCGCGGTCGCCGGCGGCGTCGCGGCGAACCGCTCGATCCGCGCGAGCCTGGAGGCCGAGGCGGCACGCGCCGGCATGCGGCTGATCGCCCCGCCGCTGTCGCTGTGCACCGACAACGGCGCGATGATCGCCTATGCCGGGCTGGAGCGGCTGGAGGCCGGGATGACGGATCCGCTCGACGTGGCCGTGCGCTCGCGCTGGCCGCTCGACGCCGCCGCCGCGCCCCTCGTCGGCTCGGGCAAGCGCGGAGCCAAGGCATGAGCGACGCGGCCCCCGCTCCGTCGATCGCCGTTCTCGGCGCCGGCGCCTGGGGCACGGCGCTCGCCAACCTCTACGCCCGCGACGGCCGAACGGTGACGCTCGTCGCACGCGACGGCGCGGCCGCGGCGCGCATCCGCGAAGCGCAGGCGAACGAGCGCTACCTGCCCGGCATCCGCTTGTCGCCCGACCTCGCGGTCTCCGGCGAGCTTGCCGGCGCGGCCACCGCGGCCGGCATCCTCCTTCTCGTGGTTCCGGCGCAGGCGCTGCGCGCCGCCCTTCGCGGGGCGCGCGGTGCGAGCCTCGCCCCCGGCGTCCTCGCCGTCGTCTGCTCCAAGGGCATCGAGCGCGAGACCGGCCGCTTCGCCTCCGACATCGTCGCCGAGGAGCTTCCGGATGCGCGGGTGGCGGTCCTGTCCGGGCCGAGCTTCGCCGACGACGTCGCGCGCGGCCTGCCGACGGCCGTCACGGTGGCCGCCGGCACCGAGCCGCTCGCCGACGAGGCGGCGCGATGGCTCTCGGCCGAGGGATTTCGCTGCTACGCCTCCGCCGACATCCGCGGCGTCGAGGCGGGCGGCGCCCTGAAGAACGTTCTGGCGCTCGCCGCCGGAATCGTGTCGGGCCGCGGCCTCGGCGCCTCGGCGCTCGCCGCGATCGTCACGCGCGGCTTCGTCGAGCTGCGCCGCCTCGGCCAGGCGCTCGGCGGGCGGCCGGAAACGCTGATGGGCCTGTCCGGCCTCGGCGACCTCGTGCTGACCTGCTCCGGGCCGCAATCGCGCAACTTCGCCTACGGCGCTGCGCTCGGGCGCGGCGACGACCTGTCCGGCCTGAAGCTCGCCGAGGGCGTTTATTCCGCCGGCATCGCCGCCCGTCTCGCCCGCGAGGCCGGCATCGAGGCGCCGATCGTCGAAACGGTCGCGGCGATCCTCGACAACCGCCTCACCGTCGACGAGGCGGCGCGCGCGCTTCTCGCCCGGCCGCTGAAGCGCGAAACCGACTGACCCTTTTCCGCCAGCCTCAAAGGACCTCTCGATGCTCTTCGCCCTTCTCTGCGACGACAAGCCCGGCGCCCTGGCGCTGCGCAAGGACACGCGCGCCGCCCATCTCGACTACCTCGCCAGCCTCGGCGAGGGCCTCGCCTTCGCCGGCCCCTTCCTGAACGAGGCGGGCGACCCGGTCGGCAGCATGGTCGTCGTCGAGGCGGAGAGCGAGGAGGCCGCCCGCGCGATCGCCGCAAACGACCCCTATGCCAAGGCCGGCCTCTTCGCCGCGGTGAGCGTGCGCCGCTGGAACTGGGCTCTCAAGAACCCGAAGGCGTGAGCGGCCCGATGCGCTTCTGGCTCTTCAAGTCCGAGCCCTCGACCTGGTCCTTCGAACAGCAGGTCGCCGAGGGCGCCAAGGGCACGGAATGGACGGGCGTGCGCAACTACGGCGCCCGCAACTTCATGCGCGAGATGCGCGTCGGCGACCGCGGCTTCTTCTATCATTCCAACGAGGGCAAGGCGGTGGTCGGGATCGTGGCGGTCTCGGCCCCCGCCCATCCCGATTCCACGGCGCCGGGCACGGCCTGGGAGTGCGTCGATATCGCCGCGGTCTGCGCCGTGCCGAAACCGGTGACGCTCGAAGCGATCAAGGCCGAGCCGGCGCTCGGGGAGATGGTGCTCGTCAACAATTCGCGCCTGTCCGTCCAGCCGGTGATGGAAGCCGAGTTCACGCGGATCTGCGAGATGGGCGGCCTCGATCCCGAGACCGCCCGCACGGCGCCCGTTCCCGCCTGATCAGCGGCCGGCGATGATCGCACCGATCAGTCCGCCGACCGCGGCGACGAGCAGGTAGTCGTTGTTGACGCGCACCCAATGCTGGCCGCGGCCCGGCGCGTGGAGACCGTAGCGCCGGTAGTCGCGGACCACCACGCCGCCGCCGGCATAGCGGCCGCCCTTGCGCACCCAGGCCGGCCGGGCATGGCGCCGGTCGTCGCGGCGGTCCAGCTGGCGCTCCAGACGCCGCACGTCGCGGCGGGCGTCGCGAAGCTCGCGGCGCTCCTCGCGCAGCTGGCGCTCGGTGTGCCAGCGGCTCTGCGCCGAAGCATCCACCGCGGTCAGAACGGGCGAGGCTGCGAACAGCAGCGCGAAACCGGCAAGTACGATCTTCCGCATCTTGAACTCCATCAGTCTTTCCCGGACCGGTGCCGACTTCTTCTTCGGCCTCGTCCTTGACATCGACAATGACGCCGGACGGGTGAACTTCGGATGAACAGATCCGGAACATCCATGTCTTATGGTGTTGTTCTGTTTCGGAATGTTTCCGGCACGATCCTCCAGTTCAGATGGAGGATCGTGCGGCGTCCGGGGTGGCGCCGGCGGGTGGGCGCGCGTCGCCGTTGCGCCCCGCCAGATGGCGAAGGAGAGCGAGAGGCAGCGGCTCGAGCCCGTCCGGCGAGGCCGAGCACAGCATCAGCCGCCGCGTCGCCCAAAGGTCGGTCAGCCGCACGGCGGCCAAGGGCATGCTGCGCCGGGCGCGCCGGGCGGCGGTCTCCGGCACGATGCCGATCCCCGCCCCGTCGGCGGCCAGTCGGCAGACGCCGTCGAAGGTCCGCAGGGTGATCCGCGGGCGCACGCGGCAGCCGATGCGCTCCCCCTGCTCGCGGATATGGACCTGAAGGGCGCCGTCGAAGCCGATCATCGGCTCGCCCGCGACCTGCGCGAAGGCGATCCGGCGCCCGCCAGCCAGCGGATGGTCGCGCGCCATGACGACGGCGAGGCGGTCGGTGGCGAAGAACTGCGCCGACAGGCTTCCGGTTTCGACCGAGTCCGACACGATGCCGATCTCGGCCAGGCCTCCGGCCACGGCCTTGACGATCTCCGTGCTCGGCCGCTCGGAAAGGTCGATGTCCGCGCCGGGATGGCGCACGAGAAAGGAGCCGAGCCGCTCGGGCAGGAAGCCCGCCACCGCCGCCGAGTTCGCCAGGAGCCGGACGGAGCCCCGGAAGCCGCGCGCATGGTCCGACAGTTCGGCCTGCATGGCGCCGACCTGGCGCAGGACGAGGCGCGCATGATGAACGAGCGCGTCGCCCGCGCGGGTCGGCGACACGCCGCGGCGGCCGCGCAGGAGAAGCGGCACGCCGGCGGCGAGATCCATGTCGCGCAGCCGCTCGCTCGCGGCCGCGAGCGACAGGTTGGCGGCCGCGGCACCGTGGGTGATGCTGCCGGCATCCACGACGGCGAGAAACAAGCGAAGATCAGGCAGGTCGAAGCGCATGAAGGAAACGCTCGCACGGAACGAGCCTTCGGACCAGCCGAAGCCTGAGGCCGTTCTTTCCGAATTGCGCGCGAGCGCTCGGTCGGTCGAAGTGACCTCATGGACCTGTCCCTATCCCTGCCCCTCCTCGCCATCGTCGGCGCCACCTTCTTTCTCGCCGGCATCGTCAAGGGCGTGACGGGCATGGGCCTGCCCACGGTCGCGATGGGCATCCTCGGCGCTCTCCTGTCGCCGCTCGCCGCGGCCGGTCTCCTGCTCGCGCCCTCGCTCGTCACCAATCTCTGGCAGTTGCTGGCGGGTCCGCGTCTCGGCACCCTGGCGCGGCGGCTCTGGCCGATGATGGCGGCGATCACGCTCGGGACGCTTGCCGGCTCGGCGCTGCTCGCGGGCGGCGAACCGGCGTTGACGACGCGGGCGCTCGGGATCGCGCTCGTCCTCTACGCCGCCGTCACGCTGATTGTCCGCCCCTTCCGGCTGCCCGAGGCCTGGGAACCGGTCGCCTCGCCGGTCGTCGGCCTGACGACGGGGATCGTCACCGGCGCGACGGGCGTCTTCGTCATGCCCGCGGTGCCCTATCTCCAGTCGCTCGGCCTCGGCAGGGACGACCTCGTCCAGGCGCTCGGCCTGTCGTTCACGGTCTCGACCCTGGCGCTGGCGCTGGGACTCGCCTGGCACGGGAGCCTCGCCGGCGGGAACTGGTCCGCCTCGCTCCTGGCGATCATGCCGGCCCTTCTCGGCATGGCCGCGGGGCAGAGGATCCGCGCCCGGGTCAGCCTGATCGCCTTTCGCCGCGCCTTCCTCCTTGGCCTCCTGCTTCTCGGGCTCGATATGGCCTCGCGGGGACTGCGATGAGACGCGAAAACAAGACATCGGCGCCGCCCTGGCGCTCGACCGAGACGCGGACGACTCGTCCGAAACGACCAATGGAGACGTGGCGATGAGCGAGACCCATTCGAGCGTGGTGCGGCGCCAGTTCGGCGCGCAGGCCGCGGCCTATGTGACGAGCGCGGTGCATGCCGCGGGCGAGGACCTCGACTGGATCGAGGCGCGGCTGGCGGCCGTTCGTCCGGCCTCCGCGCTCGACCTCGGCTGCGGCGGCGGCCATGTCAGCTACCGCGCCGGGCCTCACGCGGGGCGGGTCGTCGCCTGCGACCTGTCCGCCGACATGCTGGCGGCCGTGGCGGCGGAAGCGGAGCGCCGGGACCTTCGCACCATCGAGACGCGCCAGGCGCGGGCCGAGGCGCTGCCCTTCGAGGCGGGATCCTTCGACGTGGTCGCCACGCGCTTCAGCACCCATCACTGGAGCGACGCCGCCGCGGGCCTGCGCGAGGCCGCGCGGGTGCTGGCGCCCGGAGGCCTGTTTCTCGCCTCCGACGTTTCCTCGCCGGGCGTGCCCCTCCTCGACACGCATCTCCAGGCCGTCGAGCTGCTGCGCGATCCCTCGCACGTTCGCGATTACGGCGCGCGCGAATGGGCGGCGATGGTGGAGGTTGCCGGGCTGGAGCTGCGGCACCTGTCGCTCCACCGGCTGCGCATGGACTTCCCCGTCTGGATCGCGCGGATGCGCACGCCCGAGGTGGCGGCGAACGCCATCCGCTTCCTTCAGCACCAGCTGTCGGAGGAAGGCCGGCGCCACTTCGCCGTCGAGGCCGACGGAAGCTTCACCCTCGACACGATCCGCATCGAGGCGATCAGGCCCGGGGCGGCCGGCACGGCGGGCTGAGGGTCCGACTGCCGGAGCCGCCCGACGAACGGGGCGCCGACGCTTGAAACGCGCGCGGGGCAATGCATGATCGCGCCGCGTGCATCGCCGTGGCGATCGGTGGTCCGCGGCGAAGCAACCGTGTCGCGGCCCCTCCGGCCGACAAGGGCCGAGGAGGACCGAGCTTGATCCCTGCCGGCGGGCGCGCGCCCATCTTCGAGACGGTCGAGGGCGGCCGGCTGCTTCGGGCGGACGAGGACGGCTGGCGGCGCTGGGGCCCGTACCTCGCCGAGCGTCAATGGGGAACGGTGCGCGAGGACTACAGCCCCGGTGGGGACGCCTGGACCTATCTTCCCCACGATCACGCCCGCTCCCGCGCTTATCGCTGGGGCGAGGACGGCATCGCCGGCTTCTGCGACGAGAACCAGCACTGGTGCCTGTCGCTCGCACTTTGGAACGGCGCCGACCCGATCGTCAAGGAACGCCTGTTCGGCCTGTCCAACACCGAGGGCAACCACGGCGAGGACGCCAAGGAGCTCTGGTGGCACCTCGACGCGGTGCCGAGCCACGCCTGGCAGCGGATGCTCTACCGCTATCCGCACAAGCCCTTCCCCTACGACGACCTCGTCGCCGAGAATGCCCGCCGGCGCGGGACGGACGCTCCGGAATACGAGCTGGAGGATACCGGCATCCTTGCCGAGGACCGGTTCTTCGACGTCTCGGTCGACTATGCCAAGGCCTCGCCCGACGAGATCCTCATGCGGATCACCGTCGTCAATCGCGGTCCGGAGGCGGCGCAGCTCCACGTCCTGCCCCAGCTCGTCGCCCGCAACACCTGGAGCTGGCGCGACGGCGCGGCCAAGCCCCGGATCGCGTCCGACGGCGAGCGCGCGGTTCGCGCCGTCCACCCCGCCATGCCCGAGCTGCGCTTCGAGGCGCTCCAGGCGGCGCGGTTCCTGTTCTGCGAGAACGAGACCAATGCCCGGCGGCTGTTCGGCACCGGACCCGAAGGCGCCTTCAAGGACGCGATCAACGACCACATCGTCGGCGGCGGAGCGACGCCCCTGCCGGCGAGCGGCACCAAGTGCGCGGCGCTGTCCGTCCACGCGCTCGCGCCCGGTGAACGGCTCGTCCTGCGCTACCGCCTGGCGCCGGCCGACGCGCCGGCTCGGGACACGGCGGCCTTCGACCGCCTCGTCGCCGAGCGGCGAAGCGAGGCGGACGCGTTCTTCGCGGCGCTTCAGCGCGACATTGCCGATCCAGACGCGCGCCTCGTGCAGCGCCGGGCGCTCGCCGGTCTCCTCTGGTCGAAGCAGGTCTACCGCTACAACGTGAAGCACTGGCTCGACGGCGACCCGGCCGAGCCCCGGCCGCCGCCCGAGCGCCGGCGCGGCCGCAACGCCGACTGGACCCACCTCAACAATGCCGATGTGATCCTGATGCCCGACACCTGGGAATATCCCTGGTACGCGTCCTGGGATCTCGCCTTCCACGCCATGGCGGCGGCAGCGATCGACCCCGCCTTCGCCAAGGCGCAGCTCCTGCTCCTCACCCGCGAATGGTACATGCATCCGAGCGGGCAGCTGCCGGCCTACGAGTGGAACTTCGCCGACGCCAACCCGCCGATCCAGGCCTTCGCCGCACTCCGCGTGTTCCGGATGGACGCCGCCATGACCGGCGAGCCGGACCACGACTTCCTGGAGCGGCTCTTCCACAAGCTGGCGATCAACTTCACCTGGTGGGTGAACCGCAAGGATTCGGCCGGTCGCGACCTCTTCCAGGGCGGCTTTCTCGGGCTCGACAACATCGGCGTCTTCGACCGCTCGGCGCCCATTCCCGGCGGCGGCTTCCTGGAGCAGGCGGACGGCACGGCCTGGATGGCCATGTACGCGCTGAACCTCATGCGCATGGCCCTGGAGCTGGCCCGGCGAAACGCGGTCTACGAGGACGTCGCGACGAAGTTCTTCGAGCACTTCCTCGTCATCGCCTCGGCCATGACGCATGTCGGCACACCGGAATCGGAGAAGGGCACGGCGACCGACCGCGGGCGAGGCCTGTGGGACGAGGAGGACGGCTTCTTCTACGACGCGCTGGTCCTGCCGGACGGCAGCGAGGACACGCTCCGGCTCCGCTCGCTCGTCGGCCTCATCCCGCTCTGCGCCGTGGAGGTGCTCGACCCGGAGGCGGCGACGCGCCATCCGGGCTTCGCCCGCCGCCTCGGCTGGATGCTCGCGCACCGTCCGGACCTGACGGGCCAGGTGTCGCGCTACGAGGAACCGGGCAAAAACGCGCGCCTCCTCCTGTCGCTCCTGCGACGCCACCGCATGACGGCGCTCCTGACGCGGATGCTGGACGAGGCCGAGTTCCTGTCGCCCTTCGGCCTGCGCTCCCTGTCCAAGGCGCACGGAACCGCGCCCTTCGTCCTGGAGCGCGACGGAACGCGCTTCGAGGTCGGCTACGAGCCGGGCTGTTCGACGTCGGGCATCTTCGGCGGCAATTCCAACTGGCGCGGGCCGGTCTGGATGCCGATCAACGTCATGATCGTCGAGGCGCTTCGCGAGTTCGAGCGCTTCTACGGCGACGCCGTCGAGGTCGAGTGCCCGACCGGCTCGGGGCGCATGGCGAGCTTGGGCGCGGTCGCGGACGAGGTGTCGCGGCGCTTGTGCGCCCTCTTCCTGAAGGACGCGGCCGGCATCCGGCAGGCGCTCGGGGGGCCGGCACCGCGCGGCGGTCCGGAGAACGAGGAGCTGATCGTCTTCCACGAGTTCTTCCACGGCGAGACCGGGCTCGGGCTCGGCGCCTCGCACCAGACCGGCTGGACCACTCTCGTCGCCCTGCTGCTGCAGCCTGTCGCCGCGCGCTGAAGCGCCGGGCGCCTCAGGCGGCCTTCGCCTCGGGCACTTCCGCGGCGAGCCGGGCGCGCAGGAGACCGACCACCGCCGCCTCCTCCGGCTTGAGGCCGCTGATGTCGCCGCGCAACTCCTCCTCGACCTCCTCCTTGATCTCCAGGAGCAGGGAGCCGTCGAGATAGGTGCTGAGGATCTCCGGGTGGACGTAGCACTTGCGGCAGACGGTCGGCGTGTTGCCGAGGCGCGCCGAGACCTTCTCGATGGCGGCGCGCACGTTCTTCTTGGCCTTGGCGGCGCTGTCGAAGGCCTCGAACTCGCGCAGCACCATGGCCGCGAGCACCGTTCCCGCCCAGGTGCGGAAATCCTTGGCCGTGATGTCCTTGCCCGTGATCTCCTTCAGATAGGCGTTGACGTCCGCCGAGGTCACGTCGCGCGTCTGACCCGCCTCGTCGACATATTGCAGGAGCTCCTGGCCCGGCAGCTCCTGGCAGGCCTTGACGATCTTGGCCACGCGCCGGTCGTTGACCTTGAGGTTCCAGGCCTTGCCGCTCTTGCCCTTGAAGCGGAAGCGCAGCTCCGCCCCCTCGACCTTGACGTGGCCGTCGCGCAGCGTCGTCAGGCCGTAGCTCTTGTTCTCCTTGGCGTAGCCGTCGTTGCCGACGCGGATCAGCGTGGTTTCCAGGAGATGCACGGTGGTCGCCAGCACCTTCTCGCGCGGCAGGCCGCGCAGCGCCATATGCTCCGAAACCCGCTTGCGGATGGCCGGCAGGCTGCGGGCGAAGTCCATGACGTGCTCGAACTTCACGCCCTCGCGCACGTCGCGGAACTTCGGATGGTAGCGGTACTGCTTGCGCCCCTTGGCGTCCCGGCCGGTCGCCTGGACGTGGCCGTTCTCGTCGGCGCAGATCCAGACGTCGGTATAGGCCGGCGGGATCGCCAGCGAGCGGATGCGCGCGAGCGTCTTCTCGTCGCTCACCTTCGCCCCGTCGGGTTTGACGTAGGTAAAGCCCTTGCCGGCCTTGCGGCGCCGGATGCCGGGCTCTTCGTCGGACACGTAGACGAGCCCGACGCTTTCCGCCGCGTCGCGCGGATCGACGATCGTCTGCGGCTCGCTGTCGTCGTCTGACATGGCTTGGGTCCCGAATGGATGGCAAGCTGCGTAACTGGCCGGAGGAAGCAGGCGTTCCTCGCCGCGCCCGCAAGGTCGAGAGCCGCGACCGGACCGGGCCCCGGAGCGGCATGCTGCTCACGCCAGGCGATTCTTTGCGCGGATGGGCGGCAGCGCCGGGCTTTGCGCCCTAGAATCGGTGCTTCTTCAGTGCCACTGCCCCAGCATCGCGACTTGTCCCAACGATCCTCGCTCTTTCAGCCCTTTCGCAGCGCCGACTTCCGCCTCCTCTGGTCCGCGGTCCTCGTGTCCAACCTCGGCGGCCTGATCCAGGCCGTCGGCGCCGGCTGGATGATGGCGAGCATCGCCGATTCCGACGACATGGTGGCGCTCGTCCAGACCGCGACGACGCTGCCCATCATGATCTTCTCGCTCGCCGCCGGGGCGCTCGCCGACAGCTTCGACCGGCGCACGGTGATGCTGGTGGCCCAGTCGCTGATGATGACGGCCTCCGTCGCCCTCGCCGTTCTCGCGATCCAGGGCTGGATCACGCCCTGGCTCCTCCTCCTCTTCACCTTCCTGATCGGCTGCGGCACGGCGCTTCACAATCCGTCCTGGCAGGCGTCCATGGGCGACCTCGTGCCGCGCTCGGACATCCCGTCCGCGGTGACGCTGAACAGCATGGCCTTCAACCTGATGCGCAGCATCGGGCCGGCGGTGGGCGGCTTCATCGTCGCCTCGGTCGGGGCGGCCGGCGCCTTCGCGCTGAACGCGGTGAGCTACGCGCCGCTCATCCTCGCGCTCACCCGCTGGACGCGGCGGCGCGCCCCGAGCCCCCTGCCGCGGGAAAGCTTTCAGCTGGCCATGTCGGCGGGCATCCGCTTCGTCGCCATGTCGCCCAACCTCGTGACGGTGATCGGGCGCGCCTTCCTGTTCGGGCTCGGCGCGATCTCGATCCTCGCGCTCCTGCCGCTCGTCGCGCGCGACCTCGTTTCCGGGGGCGCTGCGACCTTCGGCATCCTTCTCGGCAGCTTCGGCGTCGGCGCCATCGGCGGGGCGTTCATGAACACGCGCCTGCGCGAGCGGTACACGAGCGAGGTCATCGCGCGCGGCGCCTTCGTCGCCTTCGCGCTCAGCGCGGTTCTCGTCAGCAACAGCCGGCAGACCTGGCTCACCTGCCTCGCGCTCCTGCCGGCGGGCGCGTCCTGGGTGCTGGCGCTGTCGCTCTTCAACGTTACCGTCCAGCTCTCGACGCCGCGCTGGGTGGTGGGGCGGGCGCTCTCGATCTACCAGACCGCGACCTTCGGCGGCATGGCCGCGGGAAGCTGGATCTGGGGCCTTCTCGCCGACGCCTACGATCCGAGCCGGGCGCTGATCGTCGCGGGCGGCTTCCTGACCGTCGGGGCCTTGGTCGGCCTGCGCTTCGCCATTCCGCCGCTTCTCGCGCTCGATCTCGATCCGCTCGACCAGTTCCGCGAGCCGGAGGTGCGCCTGGAGCTGCGCTCGCGCAGCGGCCCGATCATGGTCATGGTGGACTACGAGATCGACCAGGCCGACGTGCCGGCCTTCCTCGCCGTGATGGCCGACCGGCGGCGCGTGCGCATCCGCGACGGGGCGCGGCAATGGGCGCTGCTGCGCGACCTCGAGAATCCCGGCACCTGGACCGAGACCTATCACGTGCCGACCTGGGTCGAGTACGTGCGCCACAACATGCGCCGCACCAAGGCCGACGCCGAGATCAACGAACGCTTGTTGTCACTCCATCGCGGCCCCGGCCGGCCGCGCGTCCACCGCATGATCGAGCGCCAGACGGTGACGCCCACCGACGACATGCCGATCAAGGAGCATCCGGACGTTCCCTGAAAAGGCCGGACATGGCGACGCCCGATCCCTGGAGCCCGCCGCACATCCCGAGCCCGGCGCAGCGGGACCGCGCGCTTGGTTGCCGGCGACTTCGTCATTCAGCCAATGAATGAGCGGACGGCTGCGCCTGTTGGGTGGAGAGCCTGCATCTAGCTAAGGGTCGGCACGCTCACAATGGAAGGATGTATCCATGTTCATGCGCGTCGACAAGTTGCAGGCAGAACTGCCGGCACCCAAGCGAGCCGACCCCAATGCCGCCGCGGCTCTTCAGGAGCTGCTCGGAGGCAAGTACGGCGAGATGTCCACTCTGGGCAACTACATGTTCCAGAGCTTCAATTTCCGATCCAAGGAGAAGCTGAAGCCGTTCTACAGCCTGGTCGCCTCGATCACGGCGGAAGAACTCGGCCACGTCGAACTGGTCTCCAACGGCGTCGCCATGCTCGCCAACGGACCGGACAAGCCCGGTGGCGACGAGAAGGACGGCGGCGACATCTCGGGCGCGCCCTTCGAGGACATGAAGGACATGCGCCTCGCCGCGGCCTTCCTGTCGGGCGGCGGCGGCGCGATGCCGGTGAACTCCAACGGCGCGTCGTGGAACAACGACTTCGTCACGACGACGGGCAACGTCGTCGTCGACCTCCTCCACAACTTCCACCTCGAATGCGGCGCGCGCCTCCACAAGCTGCGCGTCTACGAAACGCTGACCGACCCGACCGGCCGCGAGGTCTGCGGCTATCTCCTGGTGCGCGGCTCGGTCCACGCGCATGCCTACGCACTGGCGCTGAAGAAGATCACCGGCGTCGACCTCGACAAGTTCCTGCCCACCCCGAACATCCCGCTGTCGAAGATCCCGGAGTGCCAGAAGTACCTCGACGAGGGCTCGCACCGCCGCCTCTATACGTTCAGCCCGAGCGACTACAAGGAAATGGCCGGCATCTGGGGTAACGGCGAGGTGGCCCTGCCCGACGATCCGCCCGGCGAGCTGGAGGTCGTCGACGGCATGCCGGAGGGCGGCAAGATCCACCAGCTGACCGGCGTGCCTTCCGCCTTCACGCCGGACTACGCGCCGGAGGAAATGTTCGAGATCGCGCAGAAACTCTACAAGGCCTCGCGCTGATCGAGCGGGCGGCGGGCCTTCGAGCCCGACCCGCCGAGAAAAGAGGAACGGGCCGCACCGCGCGGCCCCTTCCCGCACCAAGGCCGCTCTCGCAGCGGTGTTGCGTCGCATGGCGCGGTTCGGATGGCGGCGGGCGCTAGTTGCAGGGGCGTTCGAACCCATTCCGCCCCGGAGACCCTGCCCCCTCATGCAAGCCTCGACCCACGATCTTCCGGCCGACCTGCCCGACGCCGCGCGCGCCTATGTCGAGGCGCTGCCGCCCGGCCGCCTCGTCGGCTTTCCGCTGCAGGGGCTCGACAGAACGGGTGTGCCGGCCTGGAAGGTGTCGCTCTTCCTCGACGACCCCACGATGCCCGGCAACATGCCCTCCGGCTACGGCTACGGGGCGGACGAGGGCACGGCGATCATCGGGGCGCTCGCGGAGATCGCCGAGGCGATCCTGCCGACGCTGACGCTGATGAAGACGGACAAGCGCATGGGCAGCTATGCCGACCTCGTCGGCAGGGTGGGCACGAGCGGCATCGCCGATCCCCTCACCCTCTGCCTGCCGGCCGGCAGCCCGGTCGGCCGCGACACGCCCCTCGCCTGGATCGAGGCGCGGCGCGTATCGACCGGCGAGCCGGTGCTGGTGCCGGCGGATCTCGGCGCGACCGACTCCTTCGAGCTGCCGGCGAACTACGAGCCCTTCACGCCGCTGATCACCAACGGCCTCGGCGCGGGGCCGGACCTCGACTGGGCGATCGGCCACGGCCTCCTCGAACTCCTCCAGCGCGACGGCAACGGCCTCGTCTTCCGCGCCCTCGATCGCGGCGTGGTGCTGGACCTGTCGGACGGGCTGGCGCCGGACGTGGCAAGCCTCCTCGCGCGCCTCGACGCCCTCGGCATCGAGGTCATGGCGAAGTTCGCCAGCGACCAGTTCGGCCTCGCCAACCTCTACGTCGTCGGCTTCGACCGCGAGGGCTCGGGTCCGCGCGTGCCGATCATGCTGTCCGCCTGCGGCGAGGCCTGTGATCCCGACCGCAACGTCGCGCTGCGGAAAGCCATCCTCGAATTCTGCTCGGCGCGGGTGAGGAAGACCTACGCACATGGGCCCATCGAAGAAGCGCGGCGCGTCGCGCCCGACGGCTTCCTCGATCGCTTCCTCGAAGCCGCCATGCCGAGCCTCGTTTCCGGCGAGAACCGGGCGCTGGAGGCGATGACCGCCTGGGCCACCATGCCGCCGGAGGGGCTGAAGGCGGCGCTGTCCGACAGCGTCTTCTCGCGCCGGACGACGAAGCGCTTCACCGAGCTGCCGGAGGCGAACCTCGCCACCACCCGCGAGCGCGGCCGCGTCGCGCGCCAGCGCCTGGAGCGGGAGGGTTTCGACATCCTCGCGATCGACGGCGCGCCTGGATCGGGCGTCGGCGTCGCCAAGGTCATCGTGCCGGGCCTGGAGGTCGAGACCATGAGCTACAACCGCATCGGCGAGCGCGGCGCGCGCAAGCTCCTGGAGATGGGCAGCGATCTCGTCCGCTTCGGCGAGGAAAGCAAAACGCTCCGCCCCGTGCGCCTGACGCCGGAGGCGATCGAGCGCTTCGGCGGCCGCGTGCCGATGCTCGACGTCGCGGCGGTCGCGTGGGCGGTGGGGCCGCTCTACCCGCTCTATCGCGAGCCGGAAGCGCACCACGTCGCGCACGTTCTCGCGGGATGAGGCGTCAGGCCTTCATCCCCGAGGTTCGCGCGTAGAAGCGCTGGAGGGCGAGGAAGAGGACGATCACCGGCAGGACGGTGACGGCGATCGCCGCCTGCTGGAGCGACAGGTCGCGCTCGGAATCGAAGGCGCCGCGCATGAGGTGGATGCCGACCGGGCCGGTCTGGAGGCCGGGCGAGGTGCGCGTCACCGTCAGCGTCCAGACCACCTCGTTCCAGTGGTAGATGAAGACGAAGATGCCGAGCGTCAGAAGCGCCGGGCGCACCAGCGGCAGCACCACCGACCAGAGGATGCGCAGCTCCCCCGCCCCGTCGATGCGCGCGGCGTCGATCAGCTCGTCCGGCACCGAGATCATGAACTGGCGCATGAGAAACACGCCGTACCAGGAGACGGCGAAGGGCAGGATCAGCGCGGCATAGCTGTCGAGGAGCCCGGTGCCGCCCTGGCCGAGAAGGTCGTTGCCGCCGGCGAGCGGAAAGTAGCGCAGCACGATGAAGAGCGGGATGATCAGGAGAAAGAAGGGGAAGACCTGCGCCACCACGACGAACTTCAGGATCAGGTCGCGCCCGCGGAAGCGGAACTTCGCCAGCGCGTAGGCCGCGGTGGTGCTGGTGGCGAGCTGAAGGCAGGTGATCGCGATTGTGACAGCGAAGCTGTTGAACAGCCAGAGCCCGAGCGGAAAATCGCGGAAGACGGCGGCGAAGTTCTCCCATTGCGGGTCCGCCGGCACGTAGACCGGCGGGCGCGCCAGGCGTTCGGCCGGCGAGCGCAGGGCGCCCAGGATCATGTCGATGAAGGGCGCGACCATGATCGCGCCGCCGAGCGAGAGCGCCGTGAAGCGCCCGGCCCGCAGCCACGGCCGCGGCCGGACGCCGGGCCGGGCGCGGAACGCGTCGGCCGCGGCGCTTCGCGAGGGCACGGCTTCCTCGGCCAGCGTCGAGAGCGTCATCCGTAGGCCTCCAGCCCGCCGCGACGCATGAAGGCGAGCTGCGCGAAGGCGACCAGCGCGACCGCGACGAGGAGGAGCCAGGCGGCCGCCGCGGCGAGCCCGAGCTTCAGCTGGCCGAAGGCGAGGTCGTAGATGTGGAGGGCCGCGACGTTGGTCGTGTTGACCGGCCCGCCGCCGGTCAGGACCAGCATCAGCGCGAAGTAGCCGACGCCCTTCACGAGGTTGGACAGCGTGACGAAGAGGAGCGCGGGCTTGAGGAGCGGCAGCGTCACGTGGCGGAACACCTCCCAGGGGCTTGCCCCATCGATGCGCGCGGCGTCCTCGCAGTCCTCGTCCACCTGGTCGAGCGCGGCCGACAGCAGCAGCATGTCCTGCCCGACATGGAACCAGACGAAGACGAGGATCGTGGCGAGCATCGCCGTGCCCGGATCGAACAACCAGGCGGGACCGGGAATGCCTGCCAGCGCCAGCGTCCGGTTGAGGAGGCCGTAGGGGTCGGCCAGCACCGACTGCCAGACATAGGCGACGGCCGCGACGTTGGTGACGCCCGGCAACCAGTAGAGCGAGCGCCAGACGGCCCGCCTGCGGCTGCGCCGGACCGCGACCGCGAGCGCCATGGCGAGCGGCACGCCGACGAGGATCGTGCCCCCGACGAAGAGCGCGGTGTTGCGCAGCGTCGTCCAGAACAGGGGATCGCGGGTCAAAAGATAGGCGTAGTTGGCGGCGCCCACGAAGCGCGGGCGCCCGAGCGAGTTCCAGGAGAAGAAGGACAGGCCCAGCGAGAAGAGGACGGGAACGAGGAAGAACACCGCCGCGAAGAGGAGCACCGGCGCCAGGAGGAGGTAGGGCGTCGCGCGCCGGGACAGGATCATGGAGCGGCGTCCGCGTCGGGGCGCGCTCTCAGAACGGTTCGGCGAGGAGGGCCGAGATCGCCTCGTCGGCTTGCTCCAGCGCGGTCGGCGCGTCCATGCGGCCGAGCCAGACCTCTTCGATGGCGGTGCGCAGCACCTTGTCGGCCTCCGCGGTCTGGCGGATGTTCGGGTCCGGCACGGCGCGCCCGCTCGACAGGGCCTCGACGTAAGGGGTGGAGAAGGCGTCGCCGAGCTCGGCGTTCGAGGCCGCGATGTCGGCGCGGTTGGCGGTCAGCGAGCCCAGCGCGATCAGCATGTCGCCGGTGCAGGAGCGCTTGTTCGCCTCGCGCGGCTCGTTCAGCCAGCGGATCAGCTTCCAGGCTTCGTCCGCGTTCGGGCTCTGCGCGTCCACCGCCTGGTAGAAGGAGTACTGGTAGGTCTTCCAGTCCGGCCCGCCGGGAATGGGCGCGACGCCGACGGTGTCGTCGAAGGCCTCGCCCAGGCCCTCGCGAAGCGTCTGCTCGAACCAGTTGGCGGCGATCATCATGCCGACCGATCCCGAGGGGAAGTCGCGCACCACGTTGGAGGCGCTGGTGAGGCCGCGCTTGAACAGCTCCGCCTCGCCCGACAGGATCTCGGCCGCGGCGGGGTCGGCGAGGTTGGTGCCGGTCAGGTCGTCGTTGAACAGCGGCACGCCCTTCGACAGGAGAAGGGTGCGGAAGGGGTGCGTGGCGTTGGCGACCGTCGGCCCGAAGGCGTAGCCGGCCGTCGTCACCTTGCCGAGGTCGTCGCGCCTGGCGATCTTCTCGGCCGCGGCGAGGACCCCGGCCCAGTCGCGGGGCGGCTCGTCGATGCCGGCCTCTGCGAACAGCTTCTTGTTGTAGACGAGGAGGTAGAGGCTGACTTCCGCTGGCACGCCCCAGACGGCGTCCTCGACCGTCGCCGAGCGCACCGTCGTCGGCTCGTAGTTGTCCTCCACGAAGCGGACCATGTCCTCCGGCGGCTCGGCGAGGATGCCGTCGCCGACGAGCTTGGCGCCCCAGATGGAATAAACGTTGTAGATGTCGGGCGCGCTGCCGGCGATGCGCGCGGTCTGCAGCGTCTGGAGGAAGTCCTCGATCTTGGATTGCTGGTAGACGATCGTCACGTTCGGATTCTGCGCCTCGTAGGCGCGGAAGCAGGCGGTGAGCGGCGCCATCTGCGCGTCGTTGTAATGGGCCGCGAAGGTCAGCGTCACCGGCGTCTGCGCCGAAGCGGCCAGCGTCGAGAGCCCCGCCGATCCGATCGCGGCGAGCGAGGCGCCGATCAAGAGCCACCTGGTCATCGCACTCCCCCTTGAGCAACCCCCGCGCCGAGTTGACGCGAAGGGAGACATATCAATCAGGGGTGTTCCGTCGATGGGCGGGAGAGGGCATGCGACACAACGCGCAGGGGAGTCGTCGATCCGCCCGAACGAGCAGAACGGGCATCGGCTCGCAGGCGGGCACACAAACACTGCCCGGCGGGTGGGCCGGACAGTGTGGTGCGCATCGTCGCCGGCGGCGCGATCGACCTCAGTTCGTGCAGGTTTCCTGCTGCGCGGTGGCGGCGGCGGTCGGGTCGCCGTTCTGCTGAGCCGCGACATCCTGGTCGGACATGGCCACGGCCACGTCGCCGCCGCCCTTGGTTTCGGCGAGCGGCATGGTCGAGCCGTCCTTAGATACGGCGCCGGACGCGCTGGCTTCGGCCTGCTCCATGTTGGTGGTGGTGCCGCCTTGCGACTGCGTCACGCCGGGCGCGTTCGCATCCGTTTCCAGCGGCGTGTGCTGGCCGTCCTTGGATATCGCCTCCCCGGTACCGCCCGCGATCGAGGCGGTGGTCTCGTTCGAGCAAGCCGCGGACGCGGCGCCCTGGAACGCGAAGCAGGCGGCGGCGGCGAGAGCCGCCGTGATGATCGGTTTCATCGTGACCTCCCTTGAGATCGGTGCCCCAAGAGAAAGACCGTGGCGGGATCCCAGTTCCCGACCGTGAGGCCGCAAATTACGGAGCCAACTCGGCCGGGCGCCCGATCCGGGACGCCCGGCCATTGTCCCGGTGTCCGGGTGAGAAAGACCGGGTGGCCGTCTCAGCCGCTCATGCGCTCGAAGCCCGCATCGTCGAGATCGAGGCTGACACCCCTCACCGCTGCGGCCTTCGCGGGCTGCCTCGGCTCGGCCGCCGCGGAGCGGCCGCCGGCAAAGCGCGCCGCCTGTGCCTGAAGCGCTCGGGCGTCGCCGGAGCGAACCGCCGCGGACGGGAAGTCCTGGCTCGCAACCGACGCGGTGCGAGGCGCGCTGACCTGCGGCGCTCCGTCGAGCTTGAAGAAGCCGGCGCGCTCATTGAGGCTCATCGCCTCGCCCGACAGCGCCTCGGCCGTCGCGGTCATCTCGTTGGCCGCACCGGCATTGGCCTGCGTCACCTGGTCGAGCTGGACCACGGCCTGGTTGATCTGCTCGATGCCGATCGACTGTTCGCGGCAGGCGGCGGAGATTTCCGAGACGAGCTCGGCGGTGCGCCGGATGTCGGGCAGGAGGCTGTCGAACATGCGCCCGGCCTCTTCGGCCGCCTGCAGGGTCTCGACGGACAAGTCGCCGATCTCGGCCGCGGCGGCCTGCGAACGCTCGGCCAGCTTCCTCACTTCCGAAGCGACGACCGCGAAGCCCTTGCCGTGGGCGCCCGCGCGCGCCGCCTCGATGGCGGCGTTGAGGGCCAGGAGATCGGTCTGGCGGGCGATCTCCTGGACGACCCGCACCCGCTCCGCGATGGATCGCATGGCCTCCAGCGAACCCGAGATGGCCTGCCGGCTGCGATCGGCGCTCTCGGCCGAAAGCGCGGCGATCTTCTCGGCCTGCGCCGAGTTCTCGGCGTTCTGCTTGATGTTCGCCGTCATCTCCTCGACGGCGGCCGAGGTTTCCTCGGAGGCGGCGGCCTGCTCCGTGGAGCCTGACGAGAGCTGCTCGGCCGTCGCCGCCGACTGGCGCGAGCCCGAGGCGACCTGCGCCGCCGAGCCGAGCACGCCCGAGACGATGTGCGACAGCTTCTCGCTCATGGCGTTGATGGAGCGGAGGAGATCGCCGATCTCGTCGCTGCCCTTGGCCTCGACGCGCTCGGACACGTCGCCCGAGCCGATGGCGTCGGCCAGCCGCACCGCACGGTTCAAGCCCCGGCCGATCGAGAGCGACAGCCAGGCCGCGGCCGACGCGCCCGCCACCAGGGCGGCGAGCGCGAGCGCGACCATGAGGTTGCGCGTCGAGGCGTAGCTGCTCTCGGCCTTTGCAAGGAACTCGTCGGCGATCTCGGCGGCCCGCTTGTTGACGGCCTCCAGGCGCTCGTTGAGCTTGGCCGACAAGGGCGCGAACTTCGTCGCGTTGGCTTCGAGCGCGCGTCCGAAATAGTTGTTGACGCCGTAGGCGAGCTGCTCGGCCTCGGCGGCCTGCAGCTGTGCCCAGGCCGCCCGCGTCGTTTCCACGAGATCGCGGCTGCGCTGGACCGCCGGCAGGCGGGCCAACTGTTCGAACCGCGCGTCGACCGTGGCGAAGAGCTCGCCGAGATCGTCCTTGATCCGCTGGATCTGTTCCGGATCGGTTCGCACGACGGACGCGATGGCCGAGGTCCGGCTGCGAAGGACGTCCGTCTGGATCTCCGACAGGAGCGCGAGCGCGGCGAGGGCCTCAGCCCCGCCCTGATCGAGGATGGCGCCGCGCAGCTCGGCCGAAGCGGACAGGAACGCGTCGGAGCCGGGCTTGGTCGCGCTCATGGCGACGTTGCCGGCCGTCGGGTTCGCCGATTCGGCCAGGGCCGCCGTTTCCGCGCCGGCTGCCTTGAGGTCGGCCATCATCGCTTCGATGTCGCCGGAGGCCTGCCTGTCGGCCTCGGACATCATGCTGAAAAGCTGGTCGACCAGCTGATCGATGGCCTGCCAGTCCGCCTTGAGGTCGGCCTTGGCCTGCAAGCCCGCCTCCGAAGACGATCCGAGGAGGAGCCGCAGCGTCGCCCGCCGGGCGTCCGTGACGGTTTCCTGCAACGACTTGGCGAGTTCGACCTGCTTGAACGGACCGTCGGCGAATTGCGTGAGCATCGCGCTGGTCTGGGATAGGCTCGACACCCCAAGGATGCCGGATACCGCGAGAAGAACGAGAACGCCGCCGAAAGAGCCGGCAAGCTTTGTCTTGATGGAGAACCGCACGAGGAGTCACCGCATAGTGCGCGAGACCTCGAAGGCTTCACGCTAAGGTTAGTTGGCGTACCCAGAATGCGGAACGAGACTTTCCCGCGGCTTACAGAATACCTGTTTGGACGGAAATGAAACTGTAGCCTAGAACGCATGCCCGGCTAATCTGGAGAGTTCGCCGCAGCCGCATCGGCCGACGATCAGCCGGGCCCGCGCTACTCGACATCGACGTTGATCGTTCTCAGCAGACCTGTCTGTCGGCTCGGCTTGGCCATCTGGCTTCGTTCCGCGCCCGAGCGAAGACCCCCGCTTCACCCCTGGCGATCAGCGCCCCGGCCCGAAGAGTTGCGGTGGCCCGATCGGAGCCCGCCGATCGGCGCCGACGCGCCGGAAACGCATTGCGTGCCGCGGCACGGGCAGCGCAGAGCCGCGCCCATCGAGCAATAGGCGATCCCGTCGCCGCAGCCATCCCCAGCTCGGGTGCCAAACGCCTGCGAAATGTAAGGAAACTGGTGCTGCGAGAGAGGATTGAACTCTCGACCTCTCCCTTACCAAGGGAGTGCCTGAACGCGAAAGCCCTGCAACACAAGGGTTTCGCCACCAGAACAAGACCGAAACATCACGATCTGTTCCGACG
>NZ_VTOM01000020.1 GCF_009765365.1 Antarcticirhabdus aurantiaca | reverse complement strand
CCGAGCTGGTGGGCGAGATCTCGGCGGCCTGCCGCGAGCAGTCGATCGGCATCGAGCAGATCAACCAGGCCATCCAGCAGCTCGACCAGGTGACGCAGCAGAATGCGGGAGCGGCCAACGAGATGACCGCGACGGCGGGCGAGCTCTCAGCCGAGGCCGAGGCCCTCAACGAGCGCGCCGGCTTCTTCCGGATCGACGCGCAGGCGCCGATGGCTGCCGCGATCCGGCAGCCGATGCCGCGTGCCGCTGCGCCGGCCCCGGCTTCCTCTGCCGCTCCGGCTCGCCAGGACGTTCGCGCGCTTCAGGCGCGGGCGAGCGGCTTCCAGCCGGCGCGCCGCCCGGCAGCATCCTCCCGCGGCGTCGCGCTCGACCTCGACAGCGACAGCGGCAACGACGATGCCGGCTTCGAGCGCATGAGCGGCTGACAGCCGACGACGCGAGACCGATCGAAAGCCCGGACGCGCGAGCGTCCGGGCTTTCGTCGTTACAGGTATCGGCCGCCGCGCTGGAGGACTTCGATCTTGTAGCCGTCCGGATCCTCGACGAAGAAGAAGCGGGCCGTGCCGAGGTCGGGATGGGTGAGGGACCTGATGTCCTTCGGCGACAGGCCCGCCGCGTCCAACGCGGCGTGGGCGGCGTCGAGGTCGTCCACCGAGAAGGCGACGTGGCCGTAGCCGTCCCCGAGATCGTAGGCCGTCGTGCGGTCCTTGTTCACCGTGAGCTCCAGCTCGTGGCCGGCCTCGTCGTTCGACAGGTAGATCAGCGTGAAGCGGTCGAACTCGTAGCGCCCGGCGACGCCGAGCCCGAAGGCCTTGGCGTAGAAGTCGAGCGAGCGGGCCTCGTCGCGGACCCGGATCATGGTGTGGATGAGCTTGGCCATGGCGTCGTCTTCTGGGAATTGCGGGACGTGCGGGGGAGAGCGGTCAGCCGCGAAAGGCGGTGGCTTCGATATCGACCTTCATTTCCGGCCGGATGAGGCCCGCGACGAGCATGGTCGCGGCCGGGCGGATCTCGCCGAACCAGCGGCCGGTGACGGCGAAGACGGCCGGCGCGAAGGCGGGATCGGTGATGATATAGGTGACGCGCACGATGTCGGCGGGCGAGAAGCCGGCCTCGCCGAGCGCCTTGGCGATGGTGCCGAGGGCGTTCTCGGCCTGCGCGTCGACGTGCTCCGGCATGGTCATGGCGGCGTAGTCGTAGCCGGTGGTGCCGGCGACGAAGCACCAGTCGCCCTGAACGACGGCCCGCGAATAGCCGGCCTCGCGCTCGAAGGGCGAGCCCGAGGAGATCAGCCGGCGCGGGGCCGCGGGCGCGCCGCTCATGCCCAGGGCCGCTCGGCCGCGAGCTTCTGCTCGTAGGCCTCGATCGCCGGCGCCTTTTCCAGCGTCAGCCCGATGTCGTCGAGGCCGTTGAGGAGGCAGTGCTTGCGGAACGGATCGATGTCGAAGTGGATCGTGCCGCCGTCGGGGCCGGAGATGGTCTGGCTCTCCAGGTCGATCGTCAGGCGCGCGTTGGAGCCGCGGCTCGCATCGTCCATCAGGAGGTCGAGCTGCTCGGGCGTGACGCGAACCGGCAGGATGCCGTTCTTGAAGCAGTTGTTGTAGAAGATGTCGGCGAAGCTCGTGGAGATCACGCAGCGGATGCCGAAGTCGAGAAGCGCCCAGGGTGCGTGCTCGCGGGACGATCCGCAGCCGAAATTGTCGCCGGCGACCAGGATCTCGGCGCCCTTGTAGTTCGGCTTGTTGAGGACGAAGTCCGGCTTGTCCGACCCGTCCGCCTCGTAGCGCAGCTCCGCGAAGAGGCCCTTGCCGAGGCCCGTGCGCTTGATCGTCTTCAGGTAGTCCTTCGGGATGATCATGTCGGTGTCGACGTTCACGATCGGAAGCGGCGCCGCGATGCCGGTCAGGCGGTCGAACTTCTGCATGGGGAGCCTCCTTGTCGACGGTCGATGTCTGCGTGATCCGCCGATAGCATTCCGGCGGGCGCCGCGCAAAATCCGGCTTGCGGCGTTGACGGCGCTCGGTCAAGTGAAGCGGCGCGCAACGGAGGGGCCGAAGTCCGTGAAACTCTACCGCTTCCTGTCCGGACCGGACGATTCGAGCTTCTGCCACAAGGTTTCCCTGGCGCTCTCCAAGGGCTGGGAGCTGCACGGCTCGCCGACCTACGCCTTCGACGCGGCGAGCGGCACCATGCGCTGCGGCCAGGCGGTGACGAAGGTGGTGGAGGGCGTGGATTATTCGCCCGAGATGAAGCTCGGGGAGCAGTGAGAAACGGCCGAGGTCGCAGGTTGCGGCGCCTCGGTGCCTGGTTCGGTGCACTGGCGGGGCTTCTCCTCGCCGCCCTGATCCTCGGCGTTCTCGTGCCCCGCCAGCCCGAGGCGGTCGCGACCGGAGAGCGGACGCATCGCGTGCTCCTCCTGTCGAGCGCGATCCACACGGACCTCGCGCTGCCGGCCGAGCCTTGGATCCTCGACCGCTTCGGTTTTCTCGAAGAGGCGGGATTGCCGCTCCGCGATCCCGCCGTCGCCTACGTCCTCGTCGGGCGGGGCGGGCGCAGCTTCTACGTGGAAACGCCGACCTGGGACGAACTGCGGCCGATGCCGGTGTTGCGCTCCTTCGGCCTCGACGCGGCCGTTCTGCGGATCGCGCTGGCCGGCGCGATCGATCCGGAGACCGCGGGCGTGCGCGCGATCGACCTCGACGAGGCGGGACTGCAGCGCCTGGCCGATTTCGCCCTGTCGAGCCTGACCCAGAACGATGCGGGCGCCGCGATCCTCCTCGACGAGCAGCCGGAGGCCTACGGTCCGTTCAGCCGGTTCTTCGAGGCGAGGGGGCGTTTCAACGCGCTGTGGGGCTGCAATCTCTGGACGGCCGAGGCGCTGCGCGCGGCCGGCCTCGAGACCGGCCTATGGACGCCGCTGCCCGGCCTGCTGGCGCTGTCGCTGGACGTTCATCGGTAGAGCCGCGCGTGGCGCCTACCCGGCGCTCGCCTCCAGCGCTTCCATGTCCTCGTCGGACAGGCCGAAATGGTGGCCGATCTCGTGGATCAGGACGTGCGTGACGAGGTCGCCGAGGGTTTCCTCGTGCTCGGCCCAGTAATCGAGCATGGGGCGGCGGTAGAGAAGGATGCGGTTCGGCATCTCGCCGGTCGAGGGCGTGCCGGACGCCCCGACGGGACGTCCCTCGAAGAGCCCGAGGATGTCGAAGGGGCTTTCCAGGCCCATGTCCGAGACGACCTCGTCTTCCGGAAAGTCCGAGACGAAGAAGCGGATCTCGCCCGACAGCGCGCGGAACTCGGGCGGCAGCCCGGCATAGGCCTCGATCGCCAGGGCTTCGATCTCGTCGAGGCTCGGCGCCATGCGGCTTGCCCAGTCGCGGCTCTGGTCGAGCTGTGCCATGGAAAGGTCCCGTTCCGGTTCGCGGCGGCGCGCCGCCTTATGGTTGCTCAATAGCAACGCCGGGCCCGCCTGCAAACGTGTCGCGCATCGGCCATGCCGCGCCCGTCTGGTCCGGTTCTTTGCCGCCTCTATGTCGATGATCAGGGGATCGGACGAACGGCGGCGGAAGGGGCTCGATGCGGAGCGTGGGGGCGGGCGAGGGGCGAAGAGCCCATCGGTGCGAGGGTGCGTTCGCGCGCGGTGTCCCTATTCTGGCGTTTCTCGCCTTCGCGGGCTGCGTTCGGGGGCCGCAATCGACCTTTGCAGGGGCGGGCACCGAAGCCTCCAGCGTCGAGGGCCTGTTCTGGTGGATGCTGTGGGGCGGCGTGGCGATCTGGATCGTCGTCCTCGGCGTCGGCGTCTACGCTTCGCGCCCGCGGCCGGCCGCCCACGACGAGATCGTCGGCAAGCGGATGATCCTTTGGGGCGGCGTCGTCTTCCCGACCGTGACGCTGGCGATCCTTCTCGGCTTCGGCCTCGCGCTCATGCCGCCCTTTCGCGGGCCGGCCGAGGGGCAGGCCATCGCGGTGTCGGGCGAGCGCTTCTGGTGGCGCGTCGCCTACGACGTCGAGCCGGGGCAGACGGGCGTCGCGCGCGGCCTGCCGCCGGGCGGCATCGAGAGCGCCAACGAGATCGTGCTGCCGCTGGGCGTGCGCACCGAGATCCTGCTCGGCAGCCCCGACGTCATCCATTCCTTCTGGGTCCCGGCCATCGCCGGCAAGGTCGATGCCATTCCCGGCCGCGTGAACCGCATCGTCCTGGAGCCGACGAAGACGGGCGTCTTCAACGGCGTCTGCGCCGAGTTCTGCGGCGACGCCCACGCGCAGATGGCCTTCCGCGTCGTCGTCGTGACCCCCGAGGAATACGCGGCCGAGGTCGCGCGGCAGGCGAGCCCGGCCGTCCTGACGGGAACGCGCGGCGAAGAGCTGTTCCTCGCAAACGGCTGCGGCGCCTGCCATTCCGTGCGGGGCACCGAGGCGCAGGGGCGCGTCGGGCCGGACCTGACCCATGTCGGCTCGCGGCGCACCATCGCCGCCGGCATCCTCGACAACACGCCCGAGAACATCGCGCAGTTCGTGCGCGCGACGGGCCACGTCAAGCAGGGCGTCGAGATGCCCGCCTATCCCATGCTCGACGACGACGAGCTGACCGCGATCGCCGACTGGCTGGGGGCGCTGCAATGAGCGACGCGACGATGAACGGCGCGGCCGGCGCCTGGCCGGTGGACTACCAGAAGGCCGCGAACGCCGACTGGCCGATCGCCCCCTCCGATCCGCGCCAGGAGGACCCGGAATACCGCAAGGTCCAGGAGGAGCGGCTGGAGCGCGTCTGGGCGACGCCGAAGGGCTGGCGCTACTGGTCGGACGTCAACAACACCACGATCGGCGTCTGGTACACGGCGGCGTCCTTCGGCTTCATGCTCTTCGCGGGCGTGCTCGGGCTGATGATCCGGGCGCAGCTCGCCGTGCCCGACAACGACTTCCTGAGCGCGACCTTCTACAACCAGGTCTACACGCTCCACGGCACGGTGATGATGTTCCTCTTCGCCGTGCCGATCTTCGAGGCAGTGGCGATCATCCTCCTGCCGCAGATGCTGGGCGCGCGCGACCTGCCGTTCCCGCGCCTGTCCGCCTTCGGCTTCTGGTGCTTCATCATCGGCGGCGTCTTCGTCGCCGGCTCGATCTTCTTCGATTCCGCGCCGACCGGCGGCTGGTTCATGTATCCGCCGCTGACCACTCAGGAACGCTTCACGCCCGGCTACGGGCCGGACGTCTGGCTGCTCGGCCTCTCGTTCATCGAGGTGGCCTCGATCGCGGCCGCGGTGGAACTCATCGTCGGCACGCTGAAGTGCCGCCCGCCCGGCATGCGCATCAACCTGATGCCGCTCTACGCCTGGTACGTCCTCGTCGTCGCGACGATGATCCTCTTCGCCTTCCCGCCGCTGATCGCCGGCGACATCCTGTTCGAGCTGGAGCGCCTGTTCGGCTGGCCCTTCTTCGATCCCGAGCGCGGCGGCGACCCGGTTCTGTGGCAGCACCTGTTCTGGATCTTCGGGCATCCGGAGGTCTACATCGTTTTCCTGCCGGCCATCGCGCTCATCGCGATGATCGTGCCGACCTTCGCGCGCCGGCCGATCCTCGGCTATTCCTGGATCGTGCTCGCGGCGGTGGGGACGGGCTTCCTGTCCTTCGGCCTCTGGGCCCACCACATGTACACGACGGGCCTGCCGGCCATGTCGCTCGGCTTCTTCTCCGCCGCCTCCGAGGCGGTGGCGATCCCGACGGGCGTGCAGATCTTCGTCTTTCTCGCCACGCTCCTGACGGGCCGCGTCACCTATCAGGTGCCGATGCTCTTCGTGCTCGGCTCGCTCGGCGTCTTCGTCTTCGGCGGCATCACCGGCGTGATGGTGGCGATCGCGCCCTTCGACTGGCAGGCGCACGACAGCTACTTCGTGGTCGCCCACCTCCACTACGTCCTCGTCGGCGGCATGGTGTTTCCGCTGGTGGCGGGCGTCTACTACTTCTGGCCGGTGGTGGGGCAGAAGCGGCTCTCCGACAAGCTTGGGCGGATCGCCTTCTGGCTGATGTTCGTCGGCTTCAACCTCGCCTTCGCGCCCATGCACTGGTCGGGCCTGATGGGCATGCCGCGCCGCGTCTGGACCTATCCGGCGGGGCTCGGGCTGGAATGGCCGAACCTCATCTCCTCCGGCGGCGGCTTCGTCTTCGCGGCCGGCTTCCTCGTCGTCGTCT
Organism: Antarcticirhabdus aurantiaca; assembly: GCF_009765365.1. Lineage (GTDB taxonomy): Bacteria > Pseudomonadota > Alphaproteobacteria > Rhizobiales > Rhizobiaceae > Antarcticirhabdus > Antarcticirhabdus aurantiaca. The sequence goes on along the minus strand of NZ_VTOM01000020.1, from coordinate 112,985 downwards.
TCGACGTGCTGCGCCCGAAAGGCCACGTGCCCGTCGCGGAGCGCAACACCTGGAACGCCGGCACGCTGGAATGGCTGGCCGAGACCGAGGACAAGAACTGGGGCGTGCGCTCCATTCCGATCGTGACGACGCGCTATCCGCTCTGGGAGCAGCCGCGCTTCATGGAGGACGTGGACAAGGGTCGCTTCTACCTGCCGGACGCGGAGGAGAACCTCCGCGAGACGCTGGTGACGAGCGTCCTCGACGCCAAGCCGATCCAGTGCCTGCGCGTGCCGGGGCCGAGCTGGATGCCCTTCTGGGCGGCGGTGTTCCTCGGCGCCGTCTTCATCCTCGCCGTGTTCCATCTCTGGATGGCGACGATCGTCGCCATGGGGCTGGCGCTCGTCGCGATCATCGTCTGGCTCTGGCGCGGCACCTCCTTCGTGCCGGAGAAGAAGGAAAAGGACGTTGGGCGGGGCCTGTCGCTGCCGCTGTACATGTCCGGCCCGCAGTCGGTCTCCTGGTGGGCGATGTTCATCACCATGACCGGCGACGCGACGGCGTTCCTCAGCCTCGTCTTCGGCTACTACTTCTTCTTCACCATCCATCAGGACTTCCCGCCGCCGGGCATGGAGAACGCGCCGGGGCAGCTCTGGCCGATGCTCTCGCTGGCGCTCTTCGCGAGCGCCTGGGGCCTCGCGGTCGCCGCCAACCGGCTGAACCGCGCCGGCCGCGTGCCGCTGGCGCGTCTCGCCATGGGCGGGGGCGGCGTCCTGTCGCTCCTCGCCGCGGCGGCGCTCCTCTGGGCGCCCTATGCCACGGGGCTCGACCCCGTGGTCCACGTCTATCCCGCCATCGTCTGGACGCTGGCGATCTGGACGGCGGTGCACGCGGCGGTCGGAACCATCATGCTGTTCTACTGCCTGGCGCGCTCCCTCGCCGGAAAGCTGACGCCGGAATACGATATCGATATCTGCAACGTCGCGCTCTACTGGCACTTCATGGGCGGCACGGCGTTGGTGACGATCGGGACGATCTCGCTCTTCCCCCTCGTCGCGTGAGGCACGGCCATGCACCTTCTTCCCTCCGGCAAGACCCGCGACAACCTCTGGACCCTGATCACCCCGCCGACGGTCTGGGCCTGGCACTTCCTCCTGTCCTACATCACGGCGGCCTATGCCTGCGCGCCCAACGACGCGATCTTCGAGGCCATTCCCGGACCTCGGCTCCTCGTCGCCGTCCTGACGGTCGTCGCCCTCGCGATCATCGCCTGGTGCGGCGTGCGCGCTTGGCGGGAATGGCAGTCGGAATACGTGGCACCCCCCTTCAACGAGGCCTCGCCGGCGCATCGCGAGCGCTTCCTGGAGTTCTCGACGCTGCTCCTGGCCGGCCTGTCCTTCGTCGGCGTCGTCTTCGTCGCCATGCCGGCGCTGTTCGTGGTCGACTGCCGATGAGCGCGCCGGGCTCGGTTCTCGCCGCCCGGCCGGCGGACAGCCTTCTCGCGCGGGGCTGGCCGGCGCTGGCAGCCCTGGCGATTCTCGCCTGTCTCTGGCTCGGGCCGCTGCCCGAGCGCGCGCGCGGCTCCTTCGCAGCCCACATGGTGATGCACATGGGCGTCGTCGCCGTGGCCGCGCCGCTTCTCGCGGTCGGCCTGTCGCGGCTCGTGCCCCGCAGCGTCGCCGCGCTGCCGCCGACGGCGGCCTTGTTCGCCGCGGCGCTCGAGTTCCTCATCGTCTGGGGCTGGCACGCGCCGGCCCTGCATGACGCGGCGCGGCAGCAGGCGCCAATCTTCCTGGCCGAGCAGGCCTCCTTCCTTCTCGCCGGCCTTCTCGTCTGGGTCGCGGCGGTGGGGCCCGCGGCGTCCGACGAGCCGGGCGAAGCGGCGCGCGCGGGCGCGCGGCTCGCCGGGACCGGCGGGCTGCTCCTCACCTCCATGCACATGACGCTGCTGGGCGGGCTTCTCCTGTTCGCGCCGCGCCCGCTCTACGCCTGCGCCGAGCTGTGCTCGCCGGCCGCCGGCCTGACGCCGCTGGAGGACCAGCAGCTCGGCGGGGTGCTGATGCTGACGATCGGCGGCAGCGCCTACCTCCTTGGCGGCGTGGTGCTGCTCGGCAGCATCCTGAAGGAGCGCCGCGGCGCGCACGAGGCAGGGGAGCGGACGAACTGATGCGCGTGTCCTTCGAGCTCACGAGGAAGCGGATCGCGGTCCTGGCGCTGGCCGCCGTCGTCGTGCCCTTCGCGGTCGGCGCGTCCGGCATCGTGCCGATCTCGGCCTCGTCCGGGCATTGGGCGCCCTTCGGCTGGTTCCTCCACTGGGTGATGGGGCAGACCGTCGACCGGCAGTCGCTCGGCTATTCGCCGCCGGACGGCTTCGACCCGGCCGACCCGAAGCTCGTCCAGCGCGTCGCCGGCCATTTCGCGACGGGCTGTGCGCCCTGCCACGGCGCGCCGGGCGAGGCGCAGTCGCCGGTGGTTCTGGCGATGACGCCCCATCCGCCGCGCCTGGAGGCCCAGGTCGGCGAGTGGAAGGACCGCGAGCTGTTCTGGATCGGCAAGCACGGCGTGAAGTATTCCGGCATGCCGGCCTGGGCGACGCAGAAGCGCGACGACGAGGTCTGGGCGCTGGTCGCCTTCCTGCGCGCCTATCCCGACATGACCCCCGAGGAATACGGGCGCCTCGCGCTCGGCGACGGGCTGACGCCGCCGACCGACATCGGGCCGGGCGAGCAGGGCGGCACGCAAGGCACCGGCGCGCCGGGCCGGGCCGCCGTGGCCGAAGCCGTCGCCGACTGCGCGCGCTGCCACGGCTATGACGGGCGCGGCGTCGGCGAGGGGCCGGCGGCCGGCGCCTTCCCGGTGATCGCCGGGCAGAGCGAGGCCTACCTCTTCGAGACGCTGCAGGCCTATTCGATCGCCGCACGCGAGAGCGGCATCATGCAGCCCGCCGCCAAGCGCTACGACGAGCCTATGCTGCGCGAGCTGGCGCGCTGGTACGCGACCCAACCGGTCGACGCACCGGCCGGCGAAACGGTGGTCGCCGCGGCCGAGCCGCCCCCGACGGGGATCCCGCAGCAGATCTGGCCGCAGACCTCCCCGTCCGCGAGCGACGCCCCGCCCTTCGCGCCCGCCGCGGCCGAGGACGGCGGCAGCGACGAGGCCGACGACCCGGCGCTCCTGGCGCTCGGCCAGGGCATCGCCGAGCGCGGCATCCCCTCGCGCAAGATCGCCTCGTGCCAGTCCTGCCACGGCCCCGCCGGGCGCGCCGGCAACAGCGTCTATCCCTCCCTGTCCGGCCAGCCCGCCTGGTACCTGGAGGAGCACCTCCACCTCTGGCAGGAGGAAAAGCGCGGCGGCACCCGCTACGCCCACCTCATGCACGAGTTCGCCATCAACCTGACCGAGGAGCAGATGAAGGCCGTCAGCGCCTGGTACGCGAGCCGCCCGCTGGGGGAGTAGGGACGGACGTTCCGAGAGCGGCGTCGACGATGCCGACGAGGCGCGCTTGGAGCGTCTCTGTCGAGTCGAGGTCGGACTGGATGACGGTGCCGCGCTCGATGGAGAGCAGGAGGCGCGGCGAGGTCTCGCTGTTGTCGAAGAAGAGGCAGTTATCGGCGAGTGGAATGGCTTCGGCAAGCCGCCGCAACGAGGCGTCGTAGCGTCGGCGGATGACGGGTTCGGGAATGTCGTGGCCGCCGCGCCTGACCCGCTCGGCTACGCGGCGGATATTCAGGTCGGCGTCGAGAAGGATCACGAAAACAAGGTCGACCTCGTAGCCATCGCGGCGGCACGCTTCCATAAGGGCGATCGATTGACGGCTGCTCAAGGTTGTCTCGTAGACGAAGCTCGATCCGTCGCGTCGCAATGCTTCGAGCTTGCGAAGAACTTCGCGACCAGCTTCGAGCGAAGCACTCGAAGGATCGTCCGGCCGCAGGCGGCGGGCCACCACATCGGCGTTCACGAAAACGCCGTTCGGCTTCAGCGTCTCGAAGATAGAGGACTTCCCCGAACCATTCGGTCCAGCAAGCAGCGTGCAGGACTTGCGGGACGGCAAGTTCAACGGTTCGGCTTGTCAGTCACCGAAGAGATCGAGGCTTCAGGCAATTCGATGATCTCGCGCGTTCCATCCGGATGATGCGCGATAATCGCGTTGCGGATCGACCTGTCCATGTAATACGCGGTCACCCCGGCTTCCTTGGCGCGGGCGAGCGCGATCTCGCCCGTTTTCGCGACGTCCTCGCGCCGCCTGTTCCACAGCTCCATCAGCATCGGGGACCTCGATCGGCTGCGCGCCTGCTCGATGCCGAGGCGCTCCGTCGCCCGAAGATAGCGATGCTGTCGCCCGACGTGAAGCCGCTGAACGTCCATGAGCCCTGCTCATCGCCCGATTGCGCCTTTCAATTTCCCGCGCACGGGGTCGCGGCCCTATCGCTGAGCCCTTGGGGCAGGCGAGCGGGGCTGGCGATGACGGTGCGGTTTCAGGGGCAGGGCGCGGCGAACGAGCTGGCGCGGGTGCAGGACATGCGCTTCGGGGAAAAGGCTGAGCGCGGCTTCTCCGATGCAGAGATGAAGGGGCGCCAGGATCGGCTGCGCGCGCTTTTGGCGCAGAAGGCGATCGATGCGGCGGTTCTCACCTCCTATCACAACATCTGCTACTTCTCCGGCTTCCTCTACTGCCGCTTCGGGCGGCGCTACGCCTTCCTGCTGACCGAGAACGACGCCGCCACGGTGACCGCGGGGATCGACGCCGGCCAGCCCTGGCGCCGGTCCTTCGGCGACAATCTCACCTATACCGACTGGCGGCGGGACAATTTCGGCCACGCCCTGCAGACCCGGCTCGGGCACCCGCGGCGCGTCGGCGTCGAGATGGACGAGCTGAGCCTGCAAGGGCTCGACGTGCTGCGGGACGCCTTTCCGGACGCGGAGTTCGTCGACATTTCCGCCGACACGATGTGGATGCGCACGATCAAGAGCGCGGAGGAGATCGCGCTGATCCGGGAGGGCGCGCGAATCGCCGATCTCGGCGGCGAGGCCTGCCGCGCGGCGGTCGCGGTCGGTGTGGGCGAGCACGAGGTGGCGCTCGCCTCGACGGGCGCGATGGTGCGCGAGATCGCGAAGAGCTTCCCCCATGCCGAGCTGATGGATACCTGGACCTGGTTCCAGTCGGGCATCAACACGGACGGGGCGCACAATCCGGTGACGTCGCGCCGGCTGGAGGTCGGCGACATCCTCAGCCTCAACTGCTTCCCGATGATCTTCGGCTACTACACGGCGCTGGAGCGGACGCTGTTCCTCGGCGAGCCGAGCGCCGCCCATCTGAAGGTCTGGCAGCTGAACGTCGCCGTGCATCGGCGCGGGCTGGAGCTGATCCGGCCGGGCGCGCGCTGCCGCGACATCGCGGCGGAGCTCAACGAGATCTATGCGGAAGCCGGGATGCTCGGTTACCGGTCCTTCGGCTACGGCCACTCCTTCGGTGTTCTGTCGCACTACTACGGGCGCGAGGCGGGCGTGGAACTGCGCGAGGACGTCGACACGGTGCTCAAGCCCGGCATGGCGGTCTCGATGGAGCCGATGCTGAGCATCCCCGACGGCATGCCGGGGGCGGGCGGGTACCGCGAGCACGACATCCTGGTGGTGACCGAGGATCAGGCGGAGAACATCACGCGTTTCCTGTTCGGGCCCGAGCACAACATCCTTCCCGCCTGAGCCTTGCTTTCGCCGCCGGCCGTGCGAGGCTGGCGGCGTATGCGCAACCTTCCGACCGACCTCTTACGCGCGCTCGTCGCGGTGATCGACTGCGGCGGCTTCACCCGCGCGGGTGAGCGGCTCGGGCGCTCGCAATCTGCCGTCAGCCTTCAGATCAAGCGGCTGGAGGAACTGGCGGGCGGCGCGCTGTTCGAGCGCGAGCCGGGCGCCGGCCCGCCGCGCCCGACCGAGGCAGGGCGGGAGACCGCGATCTATGCGCGGCGCATCCTGGCGCTGAACGACGAACTGGTGGAGCGCCTGTCGCGGGAGGCTCGCGCGCCGCGGCTGCGCGTCGGCCTGCCGAACGATTACGCCGACGCGCATCTCGCCGCGCTCGCCGAGGACGCGCGGCAGGCGGGCGAAGGGGAAGGCGTCCGGCTGGAGATCGTCTGCGACCTCAGCGTCAACCTCCTGAAGCGCTTTCGCGACGGCGAGCTCGACCTCGTCGTCGCGCAGACGCCTAGCCCCGCCGAAGCGCCGGCCGGCGAGCCGGTGCGGCGCTGGCGCGATCCGCTGGCCTGGGTGGGCCGGGCGCCGAACGGCACCGAGGAGCCGGTGCGCCTCCTCGCCTATCCCGAGGGATGCAACTATCGCCGCGAGATGCTGGCCGCATTGACGCGGGCGGGTCTGGCGCACGAGATCGTCTGCGTCACCCCCAGCCTGTCGAGCCTGGAGGCCATGCTGCGGGCCGGCTTCGGCGTCACGGCCCTGTCGGTACGGGCGATTCCTGCCGGGCTCGGGCGGCTCGCAGCCGCCGACGGACTGCCGGCTTTGGCTCCGCTGGAGGTCGGCATCCACGCGCGCGCGGAGCTCGGACGCGGGCCCGAGGCGCGGCTGGCCGCGCGCTTCGCCGAGGCCTTCGCCGAACGCTTCGACAGGATGTGAGAGTGGCCGAAGAGGATAGGGCTGGAGCCTTGCCGAAAGCTTAAGGCGGACGACACAAAGCTATGCGCTCGCGACAGGGCTGGATCACGACCGGCACCCTACCTGCTGCAGCGCAGCATCGGTAGAAGACGGCCATCCCGACCGACCGCTTCTTAAGACCGAGATCGCATCCCATGTCCTCCGCCTCGACCGCTTTCGCTTCCGGCCTTTGCGTTTCCGCTCCGGCCCGCACGCGCGGCTCGGCCTGGGCCGGACGCGGCGACATCGTCCGCGCCGCTCGCCGCGGCTCCTCCGAGCTGCGCGGCATCCTGCCGGGCGCCTTCGACCGCGCCCGCTGAGCGCGCCGGTCTCTCAGACCCGCGTCATTCCTTCGAGGCGAGCAGCGCCACGGCCGCGGCCGGCGCGGCTCGCCTGACGGCGTCGCGCAGCTCGTCGCGGCATTCCACGAGGTCGGCGAAGTCGACGATCCCGCGGTCGAGCCGCGAGGCGACGCGCCGCAGAAGCGGCCGGCCCGTCCCCGCCACCACGATCGAGGCGTCCTCGCTGACCTCGGCGCGCGACAGGACGACCAGCGCCGCGTCGTGGACGCGCCGGATCGCGGCTTCCACGAAGGCGCGACCGAGGTCTGCCCAGGCCTCCGGCGATGCCTCGGCGGCGTCGCGGCCGATCATCCGGGCGAGGCGTGCCCGGGAGGCTTCGAGCGTCTTCGCCTTTCCGTCTGCCGCGTCCTGAAGGTCGTCGTCCTCGTCGAGCGCGCCGGCCGCGCGCAGGGCGTCCGCCATGGTGGCGAAGAGCTCGTTCATCACCGGCACCCGCCGCCCGGCGAAGGGCATCTCGGCGCCGAGCGCCATCAGCGCCGTGCGGGTGTAGCCGACATAGACCAGTTCGCCCGCTTCCATCCGCTCGGCGTCGCTGGTGCCCCGGGCAAGAACCGCGCCCTCCGCCACCGGGACGACGTCCGTGGTGGTGGAGCCCATGTCGACGAGGAGCGCCTCGTCCATCGTCGTGGCGATGAAGCGCGCCGTGGCGTGCCAGTTGGCGGAGGCGATGGAGATGGCCGCCTCCGCGGCCTCCACCGGCGGAACGAAGCCTCGCGCGCCCGCGTAGAGGCGCGTTCCGGGACCGAGGCGCTCGGCCATCAGCGCGGCGAGGCTGGCGACGCCCTCGGGGCGGGTGTCGAAGACGTCGGCGAGTTCGCCCGTCATGGTGACGCCGTGATGCTCGGCGCCCGCGACCTGCGGCAGGATCGCGGCCAGCGCCGCTTCCAGCGAGTCGAGGCCGCGCCAGAGCGGCGTCGCTTCCTGGAAGACCTTCAGGACCCGGCCGTTCTCGGCGAGCGCCGCCTTCAGATGCGCGCCGCCGACGTCCCATCCCACCGTTCGAACCATGGTTTCCCGGCCCCGTTCCCTGCTATCCGCAGGGCGTCGTCCGGCGCGCGGAGAAGCCTTCATGCGGATCGTTCCCGTTCTGGATATCAAAAACGGCGTCGTCGTGCGTGGGGTGCGTGGAAACCGCGGCGCCTACCGGCCGATCGAAACGCCGCTCTGCGCCGGCTCCGCGCCCGTCGACGTCATGGCAGGCCTCGACGCGTTGGCGGGCCCGGACGGCTTTCCCGAGGCCTATCTCGCCGACCTCAATGCCATCGAGGGCGGCGCGCCAAACCTCGGCGTCCTGGACGACCTCGCGGCGGCCTTTCCGAAGAAGCGCTTCTGGCTCGACGCCGGCATCCGCAGCGCCGCGGAGGTCGAGCGCTGGGTGGCCCTGGGGGGGATCGTGCCGGTGATCGGCAGCGAAACGCTGCGAAGCGCCGGCGAGATGCGGCGGCTCGCGGGCCGAAACGTCGTCCTTTCGCTCGACTTCTGGGGCGACCAGCCGCTCGGCGACCCCGCGCTGTTCGCCGACCCCGCCCTGTGGCCCGCGCGCGTGATCGTGATGACGCTGGCGCGCGTCGGCTCCGGCGAGGGGCCGGACCTCGATCGGCTGCGCGCCGTCCGGGCGCTGGCGGACGGGCGGTCCGTCTTCGCCGCCGGGGGGCTGCGGAACGCCGGTGATCTCGATGCGCTGGCCCGTGCGGGGGCTGCGGGCATCCTGGTGTCGAGCGCGCTGCACGAGGGACGGATCGCGGCGCAGGCGCTTCGTCACGGGGGGTGATGGCTGAGTATCAGCCGCTTGACCTTTGGACAGCCAAGCTTTCCGCCCGGAACGACCGGATCGGCCGCCCTGTTGCCCTTGCACACCCGGCAACGACGTGACGGAGAGGACGTTCGATGAAGGCACTGGTCTGGAACAAGCCCAAGGACATCCGCTGCGAAGAGGTGCCCGACCCGCAGATCGAGGATCCGCGCGATGCCATCATCAAGGTCTCGTCCTGCGCCATCTGCGGCTCCGACCTCCACCTCTATGACGGTTTCATGCCGGGCATGGAGAAGGGCGACGTCATGGGCCACGAATGCATGGGCGAGGTCGTCGAGGTCGGCAGCGGCGCCAAGCACGCCTTGAAGGTCGGCGATCGCGTCGTGATCCCGTTCACGATCTTCTGCGGCCAGTGCGACCAGTGCCGGCGCGGCAACTTCTCGGTCTGCGAGCGCTCGAACCGCAACAAGGACGTCTCGGCCAAGGTCTTCGGTCACGCGACGGCGGGCCTCTTCGGCTACACGCACCTGACCGGCGGCTATGCCGGCGGCCAGGCGGAGTACATTCGCGTCCCGTTCGCCGACACGACGCACATCAAGGTCCCCAAGGGCACGCTGACCGACGAGCAGCTGCTGTTCCTGTCGGATATCTTCCCGACCGGCTGGCAGGCTGTGGTCCAGTGCGACCCGCAGCCGGACGACACGGTGGCGATCTGGGGCGCGGGGCCGGTCGGCCAGATGGCGATCCGTTCGGCGATCCTTCTCGGCGTCAAGCAGGTCATCTGTATCGACCGCGTGCCCGAGCGGCTCGCCATGGCGGAAGCGGGCGGCGCGATCCCGATCAACTTCGAGACGGAAAGCGTCCTGGAGCGCCTCGGCGACCTCACCGGCGGCAAGGGCCCGGAAAAGTGCATCGACTCCGTCGGCATGGAAGCCCACGCCACGGCGACGCTCGACGCCATGTACGACCGCGCCAAGCAGGCGGTCATGCTGGAAAGCGACCGGCCGCACGTCCTGCGCGAGATGGCCTATGTCTGCCGCCCGGCCGGCACGCTGTCGGTGCCCGGCGTCTATGGCGGGCTGATCGACAAGTTCCCCTTCGGCATGGTGATGAACAAGGGCCTGACGATCCGCACCGGCCAGACCCACGTCAATCGCTGGAGCGACGATCTCCTGCGCCGGATCGAGGAGGGGCAGATCGACCCGTCCTTCGTGATCACGCACACGGCTTCGCTCGCCGAAGGGCCGGAGCTCTACAAGACCTTCCGCGACAAGAAGGACGGCTGCATCAAGGTCGTCCTCAAGCCCTGACGCCAGACACAAGGAGGGTGCCATGACCCATGGCCTCGCACGCACCGGACACGAACTCCCCCCGCATCGCGGACGGCAGCTCGCGCAAGGGCTCGGCTGGTTCTCGATCGGGCTCGGTCTCGCCGAGATCCTCGCGCCGCACGCCCTGACGCGGGCGCTCGGCATGCGCGGCGCCGAGCCGCTGGTCCAGGCCTATGGCGTGCGCGAGATCGTGACCGGCATCGGCATCCTCGGCTCCGACCAGCCGCGGCCCTGGCTGGTCGGCCGGCTGGCGGGCGACGGACTCGACGTCGCGACGCTCGCCACCGCCTATCACGACGACAATCCGCGGCGGGGCTCGGTCGGGCTCGCGCTCGCCATGGTGGCAGGCGTCGCCGTTCTCGACTTCCTCGCCACGGAAGCGCTCGGCCGCGACGAGCGTCGGGGCGCCGCGGCAGTGTCGGACTGGCGTCGGCGCATGCTCGCCGCCTACAGCCGGCGCAGCGGCCTGCCGCGCGGCGTTCAGGCCTCGCGCGGGGCGGCGCGCGATTTCGAGGTCCCGCGCGACTTCCGCGCGCCGGAAGCCATGCGCCCCTGGCGCGACGGCAAGCCGGCCAACGACGCAGTCGCCGCGCCGGGCACGACGGCCACGTCGAAACCGTCGGCCGTGGCGGCCGGAGCAGCCTGAGCATGGCGCCGCCGCCGGGCGAACGGGTCTATGCGCGACAGGAGCCGTGGCGCGTCGGCATCCGGGGCCGCTGCCCGCGCTGCGGCAAGGGACACCTCTTCGCGGGGTTCCTGACCCTTCGCCGGAGCTGCGAGGTCTGCGGCCTCGACTACTCCTTCGCCGACCCGGCGGACGGGCCGGCCTTCTTCGTCCTGTGCTTCGCCTGCATTCCGGCGATGATCCTGGCGGTGTGGCTGGAGGTCGCCTTCGAGCCGCCCTTCTGGGTGCATCTGATCGTCTCCCTGCCGGTGCTGCTCGCGAGCTGCATCCTGCCGCTCAGGCCGTTGAAGGGCTGGCTCGTCGCCAGTCAGTTCTACCACAAGGCCCAGGAAGGCCGGCTGGTGCGGGTGGGGGACGAGGCAAATCCGGGCTCCGAGCACCGCCGGGACGCCTGAGCCGGCCTTGCCTCTCCCGATCGGCGGGCGGTCGGGCTCAGCTCGCGCCGAGCGCGCGACCCTCGATCGTTCCCGGCCGGTCGCCCAGAACGTAGGGCGCGAGGTGGCCGGCGACGTAGGCGTAGCCTTCGGCCGAAGCGTGGAAGCCGTCGCGGGAGAAGCCGGCCGGCTCGACGCGGGGCAGCATGGTGGAGGGCACGGCTCCGCGCTCGTGGCAGAGGCGGTTGCCGATCCGCCGGATGACGCCGGCGCGCAGCTCGAGCACGCGGGCGAGGCCCCGGGGGAGCGCCGGCACGCGCATGAAGTCGACCGGCGGCGACCAGACGATGCGGGCTTCCGGCCACTTGGCCTTCAGGGCGTAGAGGAGCGTGCCGAAGCTCTTCTTGAAGCGGCGGCCGCCATGGAAGTTCTTGGCGTCGTTCGTGCCGATGGACAGGACGATGTGCGTGAAGGCCTCGCGGGTGAGGTTCGGAACGACGTGGTCGCGCACGTCGGCGCAGACCGCCGAGTTGGAGCCGGCGGCGCGCCAGAAGACGGGCAGGCCGGTGAGCGCGTAGATGCGCTCGGCGAGGCGCGGCGCGAGGCTGTCCTCGATCTGCTCGACGCCGACCCCGGCCGCGGACGAATCGCCGATGACGAGAAGGCGGATCGCCACGTCCTTGTCGTCGCTCGTGCCCATCAGGCCGGAGCGCGGACCGAGGGGCGGCAGCATGCGCTCGATCTTGCGGCGGATGGCGACGCCCTGCCAGACGTAGACGGGCGACATCGCCCATGACATCAGCCAGTCCGTCGCCATTCGCCCCTCGCGCATCCGCGTCTTTTCGGTGCTTCGCACCCGCGTGGAAGATATGATGCGGCGCACGCGCGTGCCAGAAGCCTCAGCGTGCGCCGTGATCACGCTTAGCGGATGATCAGGCTTTCAGCACCTCGACGCCCGGAAGCGGCTTGCCCTCCATCCATTCGAGGAAGGCGCCCCCCGCCGTCGAGACGTAGGTGAACTCGTCGGCGACGCCGGCATGGTTGAGGGCGGCCACCGTGTCGCCGCCGCCGGCGACGGAGACGAGGTGGCCGGCGGTCGTGCGCTCGGCGGCGAAGCGGGCGGCGACGACCGTCGCGGCGTCGAAGGGGGTGATCTCGAAGGCGCCGAGCGGGCCGTTCCAGACCAGCGTCTCGGCCTTTCCGATCCACTCCTTCACCGCCTCGATGCTGGCCGGGCCGACATCGAGGATCATGGCGTCGGACGGAACGTTCTCGACCGCCACGGTCTCGTTCTCGGCGTTCGCCTTGAACTCGCGGGCGACGACGCCGTCGAGCGGCAGGACGATGGCGCAGTTCGCGGCCTCGGCCGCCTTCAGGATGGCGCGGGCCGTGTCGGCGAGGTCGTGCTCGCAGAGCGACTTGCCGACGTCGATGCCTTGGGCGGCGAGGAAGGTGTTGGCCATGCCGCCGCCGATCACCAGGGCGTCGACTTTGGAGACGAGGTTCTGGAGAAGGTCGATCTTGGTGGAGACCTTCGCGCCGCCGACGATGGCGACCACGGGGCGCTTCGGGTTGCCGAGGCCGGCTTCCAGGGCTTCCAGCTCGGCCTGCATGGTGCGGCCGGCATAGGAGGGCAGGTGGTGCGCGAGGCCTTCCGTCGAGGCGTGGGCGCGGTGGGCGGCGGAGAAGGCGTCGTTGACGAAGATGTCGCCGAGGGAGGCGAGCTTGGACACGAAGTCCTCCTCGTTCTTCTCCTCACCGGCGTGGAAGCGGGTGTTCTCAAGGAGCACGACGTCGCCATCCTGAAGGGCCGAGACGACGCCGTCGGCGACCGGTCCGACGCAGTCGGCGGCAAAGCCCACGGGCTTGCCGAGCTTCTCCGAAAGGGCCGCCGCGATCGGCTCCAGCGACTGGGCGGGATCGGGCTTGCCCTTGGGGCGGCCGAAATGGGCGAGGAGGATGACCTTGGCGCCCTTGTCGGAAAGCTCGCGGATGGTGGGCAGGATGCGTTCGATGCGGGTCGCGTCGGTGACCTTGCCGTCCTTCATGGGCACGTTGAGGTCGACGCGGGTCAGCACGCGCTTGCCCGTCACGTCGGCGTCGTCGAGCGTCTTGAACTGGGTCATGGCTGGTCCTTTCTTCGGGGGCTGCGATGGAAGTGGCGATTCGATCGGGATAGCGGCGGGAAGCGCCGCCCGGCGGCGGGGCAGGAGGCGGCGCAGGCCGGCGCGAAGCGCGGCGCGGCTGAGATGGAAGGGCAGGCGCGGGCGGGTCTCCTCCGGCTCCAGGAGGAGGCCGACGGAGGCGATGGAGCCGTCGAGGTGGGTGTCGCGCACGATCAGCTCGATCGGCGCGAGCGCCACGCGGTCGCCGAACTCCGCGCGCCCGCCGAGCCGCGCGACCATGAGCTCGGCCACGGTCATCTGCCGCTCGTCGTCGGTCAGCGCGCAGCCGTAGGCGTCTTCGAGCAGCTCTGCGGAACGGTTCGGCTCGACCGCGAAGGCGCCGAAGAACTCCTCGTCGTCGGCCGTCACCGGGGCGGGGCTGGCGAAGAGCCGGTCGAGGAGGCGCGGATAGCGCGGCGAGATGAAGAGGTAGACGTAGTCGCCGGCCTGGAGGCGGCCGGCATACTGGTAACGCATCGACTGCCCGTTGCGGATCACCAGCGAGGGGCGGGCCCAGCGCGGCACGCGCTGCCCCTTGGCGACGGGGCTGTTCTCGACGACGCGATAGGACAGGAGCTCGTGGTTGGCCGAGCCCGGCAGCTCCAGCTCGAATTTTTCCAGGGGGCCGATCTGGCGCGGCAGGATCAGGCCGAGCCGGCGCGCCACCCAGCCGAGCGTCCAGCCCTGGAAGAGGAGCGAGGCGAGAACGATGATGAAGGCGGAGTTGAAGAAGACGCCGCCGACCGGCAGACCGCCCAGGACCGGCAGGATGGCGAGAAGAATCGACACCGCGCCGCGCAGGCCGACCCAGGACACGAAGGCCGTTTCGCGCGGGGCGAAGCCGAAGGGCAGGAGGCAGAGCCAGACGGCGAGCGGGCGCGCGACGAGGATCAGGAAGGCCGCCATGGCGAGGGCGGCGAGGAGGATCGTCGGGAACTGCGAGGGGACGGCGAGCAGCCCCAGCACCAGGAACATGATGATCTGGAACAGCCAGGTCACGCCCTCGAGGAATGTCTTGATCGTCGCCGCGCCGCGGATGCGGCTGTTGCCGGCGACGAGGCCCGCGACGTAGACGGCCAGGAACCCGGAGCCGTGGACGACGCCGGTGACGGCGAAGACCAGCATGGCGAGCGCGATCGCCAGGATCGGCACGAGGCCGCGGTCGAGCGACAGGCGGTTCATCACCTGCGCGATCATCCAGCCGCCGGCGAGGCCCGCGGCCACGCCGATCCCCATCTGCTGCACGAAGCCGACGAGGATCCCGAGCCCGATCTCGCCCCAGGACTGGCCCGCGGCGAGGAGCTCGACGAGGGCGATCGTCAGGAAGATCGCCATGGGGTCGTTGGAGCCGGACTCGATCTCCAGCGTCGATCGCACCTTGTCGCGGATGTTGATGCCGCCGATGCGCAGGAGAAAGAACACCGCCGCCGCGTCCGTCGAGCCGACGATGGCGCCCAGAAGCGAGCCTTCCAGCCAGGTGATGTCGAGGAGCCAGGCGGCGAAGGCGCCGAACACGCCGGCGGTCACGAGAACGCCGACGGTCGCGAGCGTGACCGCGGGCGCCGCGGCTTGGCGGAAGGAATGGAGCGGCGTGACGAAGCCGGAATCGAACAGGATGACGGCGAGTGCGATGGAGCCGATGATGTAGGCGAGCGAGCCGTTGTCGAAGCGGATGCCGAGCCCGTCCTCGCCGGCCGCGAGGCCGATGCACAGGAACAGGAGGAGGAGGGGCGCGCCGAAGCGGTAGGCGAGAAGGCTCGAGAAGCCGGCCACGAGGACGAGCACCGTCCCGATCAGCGTGGCGAGGTAGAGCGTCTCGTGCATGGGCTGCGGGTCGGCTCGCGTTCCACGGGAGGGCGCGGCGCTCTCCGGCCGCGATGGGTCTATAGCCGGTCCCGGGGGCGGGGCGAGCGGGAAAATGCGTCGGTTCGTCAGAAAACCCGGCGGAACAAGCCGGGGTAGTCGAGGACAAGGCCGTCCTCGTCGAGCACGAGTTCGGCCGCGAAGCCGTCGTCGGCGGCCTCGTAGCGGTAGCGCCGGCCGTCCTCGAGCGCCGCGTAGCGCTGGCCGTCCGGGAACGGGACGAGCGTGTCCAGGGGGACGTAGACCATGCGCAGCTCGGCGATGCCCATGGCTCGGGTTAGGCCGAGGCGGCGGATCGGCAGGGTGTTGGTGAAGGGCGTCGCCTGGATGTCGACGTCGATGCAGCCGTCGAGCTCGGGTCGGGGCGCGCCGTCGGCGGTTCGCCATAGGCCCGGTTCGGGCGAAACGAGGCCGAGGCTCGGGCCGTCGGTCCGCTCGACCGCGAGATCCCGGACGCGCCAGTCGTCCCCGAGGCGGATGCGGTAGCGCAGGCCGAAGGCGTCGGCACCGGTTCCGCCGATCACGACGGCGCTGGCGAGAAGACCTCCGCCCTGTGCAGGGCGAAGGTCGAGATGCTCCAGCCCTTCACCCTCGGCCGGCCGCCAGCGGGCGGTGCGGGAGGCGAGGGGCCGGAAGAGCGGCACCGTTTCGCGTCAGCCGGCGTTGGCGAGCACGATCGCGGTGTCCGACATGCGGTTCGAGAAGCCCCACTCGTTGTCGTACCAGGACAGGATGCGCACGAAGGTGCCGCCGAGGACCTTGGTCTGGTCCATGGCGAAGACCGACGAATGCGGGTCGTGGTTGAAATCCGACGAAACGTTCGGGGCGAGCGTATAGCCGAGGATGCCCTTCAGCGGGCCGTCGGCGGCGGCGCGGATGGCGTCCTGGATTTCCTGCACCGAGGTTTCGCGCTTGGCGGTGAACTTGAAGTCCACAACCGAGACGTTCGGGGTCGGCACGCGGATCGAGGAGCCGTCGAGCTTGCCCTTGAGCTGCGGCAGGACGAGGCCGATGGCCTTGGCCGCGCCGGTCGAGGTCGGGATCATCGAGAGGGCCGCCGCGCGGGCGCGGTAGAGGTCCTTGTGCAGCGTGTCGAGCGTCGGCTGATCGCCCGTGTAGGAGTGGATCGTCGTCATGAAGCCGGTTTCGATGCCGACCGTCTCGTCCAGCACCTTGGCGACGGGCGCCAGGCAGTTGGTGGTGCAGGACGCGTTGGAGATGATCCGGTCGTTGCCGTTCAGCGTATGGTGGTTCACGCCGTAGACGATGGTCTTCTCGCCCTGCGTCTCATTGGTCAGCGGGCCGGACACGAGGACCTTGCGCGCGCCGGCTTCCAGGTGCGCCGAGGCCTTGGCCGGGTCGGTGAAGATGCCGGTGCATTCGAGCGCGACGTCGACGCCCAGCTCCTTCCAGGGCAGGTTCTTCGGATCGCGCTCGGCGCTGACGCGGATCTTGCCGCGGCCGACGTCGATCGTGTCGCCGTCGACCTTGACCTCGCCGGGGAAGCGGCCGTGGACCGAATCGAAGCGGATGAGGTGGGCGTTGGTCTCGACCGGGCCGAGATCGTTAATGCCGACCACTTCGATGTCGGTGCGTCCCGACTCGACGATGGCGCGCAGGACGTTGCGGCCGATGCGGCCGAAGCCGTTGATGGCGACGCGAACTGTCATCGAAGGATCCTCTTGAAGTTTTGCGCGCCGGCCGGACGCCGTCCCGCGTTCCCGTGAAACTGACGATGCTTGGCGCTTAGCCGGAAAGGGGACGGCGATCAATGCGCCGGCCAAAGCTGATTCTTAGGCGCTGGCGGTGCGATTTCGAGGGGGAGCAACCCGGACAATGGGTTGCACACGAAGCTTCGTGCAGCGCTTTCACCGCGCGGCTTTTCCTTCCGCTCGCGCCGCGTTAAAGGCTGGTTGACGTTCCGTGCGGCTCACGGCCTGCATCGGGGCGACAAGCCCGCGATGCGTGCGGCGGCGCGGGGCGAGGGTTCGATGCGGGGGCGCGAAGCATGTCCGAGGACGATCCTTTCGAGGCGGCGCGACGCCGCCTGTCCGATGCGCTGTCGCGCCTGACCGCGGTCGTGGAGATCCAGACCGGGCCGGAAGGGCGCCTGCGCGGCGGCGAGGAGGAGATGCAGCGCATGTCCGCGGACCGCGCGCGGCTGGCCGGCGAACTCGACGCGGCGCTCGCCCGCTGCGAGCGGCTGGAGGGCGCGAACCGGGAGGTTTCGGCCCGGCTCGTCAACGCCATGGAAGCCGTGCGCGGCGTCCTGCAAGGGGCGGGGTGAGACACGTGCCACAGGTCGTCGTCACCATCGATTCCAAGACCTATCGCATGGCCTGCGGCGAGGGCGAGGAGGACCACCTCCTCAACCTCGCGGCCGAGATCGACCGGCGCGTGGGGGAGCTGCGGTCGAGCTTCGGCGAGATCGGCGACCTGCGCCTGACCGTCATGACGGCCATGATGATCGCCGACGAGCTCCAGGAAGCCAACAAGCGCTTGTCCGCGCTCTCTTCCGACGCCCGCTCGGCCGATCAGCGCAAGGCCTCCTTCGACGAGGCGCTGACCCGCGAGCGCGCCGCGATGGCGGTGGAGCTCACCCGCGTCGCCGAGGCCGTCGAGGAGATGGAGCGGCGCCTTCGCCCGCGCGGCAACGCGTCCGCCAGCGCCCAGCCCGGCGGCGAGCCGGCCGGCTGAGCCGCCGTCGATCCGAAGCCCTGCCCTCCCTCGAAAGGTGCCGTCCGCCGTGGTCCGCCGCCGCTTCCTGTCGCTTCTCGGCGCCCTGTCCGGCGCCGCCCTCCTGGCGGGCTGCGCCGCCGACGCGCTGAACGCCGTCACCAGCGGCCGCGGCTTCCGGCGCCTCAAGGGCCTGCGCTACGCGCCGGGCGCGCGCGGCACCTTTGACCTCTACGTGCCCGACGGCTTGAGCGCGGACGCGCCGCTCGTCGTCTTCGTCTATGGCGGAAGCTGGGATTCGGGCTCCAAGGACATCTACTATTTCGTCGGTCAGTCGCTCGCGAGCGCCGGCTTCCTCGTCGCCATTCCCGACTACCGGGTTTATCCCGAAACCGTGTTTCCCGGCTTCGTCGAGGACGCGGCCGCGGCGACCGCGGCGGTCGTCCGCTTGTCGCGGAGCGGTGGGGAGGGCGTATCCGCGGGACGGCGGCCGCTGATTCTCGTCGGCCACTCGGCCGGCGCCGAGATCGCCGCGCTGCTGGCCCTCGACGATCGCTATCTCGCCCGCGCCGGGCTCGGGGCGCGCGACGTCGCCGGCTTCGTCGGTCTCGCGGGACCCTACGATTTCCTGCCGCTGAAGGAGGAGCGCTACAAGCGGATCTTCCCGGAAAGCGTCCGGGCCGACAGCCAGCCGATCAACTTCGCCGGCGGGCGCATGCCGCCGATGCTTCTCGTCCACGGTCTCGCCGACACGACGGTGGACCCGCAGAACACCCGCTCGCTGGCCGCCAAGGTGCGCAGCGCCGGCGGCAGCGCCGAGGTGCTGCTGGTCCCCGGCCTCGACCATGTCGGCGCGGTGTCCTCGCTCGCTACCGCCCTGCGGCTCGGCGACGGGCGTGTGCGCGAGAGCGTGGTCCGATTCGTGAGAGCGCGCGCGTGACCGGCCGACGCTTGAGCGACTGGACGCCGCGTCCCGGCCCCGGCCGGCAGATCCTCCACGGCCGCACGGTGCGGCTCGTGCCGATCGAGGACGAGGCGCCGCTCGGCGCGCTCTGGCAAGCCTTCTCGGCCGATCCCGAGGGCGCGATCTGGCGCTACCTGCCCTACGGCCCGTTTCCCGACGAGGCGGCGTTCCGGCAGGCGGCGGCGCGGCTCCATGCAACCGACGGGCTGTTCTTCCACGCCTTCGTGCCGGAGCGCTCGTCGCGCGCGGAAGGCGTCGCCGCGCTGATGCGGATCGACGAGGCGAACGGCGTCGGTGAAATCGGCCACGTCTGCTTCTCGCCGCGCCTCCAGGGCACGGTCGAGGCGACGGAGGGGCTGTTCCTGCTGATGGACCGGCTGCTCGGCCAGCTCGGCTATCGGCGCCTGGAATGGAAGTGCAACGCCGCCAACGCCGCCTCGCGCCGGGCCGCCGAGCGGCTCGGCTTCACCTTCGAGGGCATCTTCCGCCAGCACCTCGTCGTGAAGGGCGAGAACCGCGACACGGCCTGGTTCTCGGTGATCGATGGCGAGTGGCCGGCGCTGCGCGCCCGCTTCGAGCGCTGGCTCGACCCGTCGAATTTCGACGGCGAGGGGCGGCAGATCAAGGCGTTGCGCGCGATCTGAGGGATAGCGAAGCGGCGTCGCCGTGCCGTCCGCCGGCTGATCTCCCCCGCGAGGGGAGACCAGATCTTGCGCGATCGGTCTTAAGCTTCAGCCCTTCACCGGAACGATCGTGACGAGGGCGTTCTCGGGATAAACGCTCTCGTAGAGGACGCCGTCCCCCGGAGCGAAGCGGTAGACGGTGGCGCCGTCGGCGTCGGCCATCTCCAGGGTGCCGTCGCCGCTGGCGCGCCACTGCGAGACGCGGTTCAGCGCGGGATCGTCGGCGCAGGCGGCACCGACGGTGGTGGGCTCGAAGTGCTCACCGGCGTCGAGATTCGGCAGGCGGCATGTCGAGCCGGTCTGCAGGTCGATCAGGCGCGCCGCCTGAAGCGACGGGTCGAGGCGCGGCTTGATGCTGCCGGTGGTGGTCTCATCGAGGATCAGGGTGGCGGCGAGACCCTCGCCGGGCACGATGGTCGCGCCCTGGAGGTTCGAGACGACGAGGGTTCCGACCAGGCCGGCACACAGGACGATGGTAGCGAACTTCATGCTCGGCTCCAGGCTGTAGCAGGGCTCGAAACCGGGACCGGCTTCCTCGCGCCTGAACGGGGGAGGTCTGCCGACCCGGGCGTTATCCCTTCCTGGATATGAACGAAAGATTGCCTAAAGCTTAACGCAAAGGCAGCAGGTTGATCACGGACGCTTGACGAGTCCGGCCTTCTGCGCCTCCGGCACCGGCGTCGCCAGCGTTTCGCCGGCGAACCAGCGACGCAGATTTTCGATGACGAGGCTACCCATCTGGGCGCGCGTGTGCCGCGAGGCGGAGGCCACGTGCGGCAGGAGAACGGCGTTGTCGAGGGCGATGAGATCCTCGCGCACGCGCGGCTCGTCGGCGAAGACGTCGAGGCCGGCGGCCTTGATCGTGCCGTCCTGAAGGGCGGCCACGAGAGCGTCCTCGTCGACGATCGAGCCGCGGCCGATGTTGATGAAGATGCCGTCGGAGCCGAGGCGCTTCAGAACGTCGGCGTTCACGGCCTTTTCCGTGCCCGCGCCGCCGGGCGCGGCGATGATGAGGGTGTCCACGGCGTCGGCGAGTTCGCCCAGCGTCGCGAAGTAGGGATAGGACACGTCGCTGCGTTCGCTGCGGTTGAAGTAGGCGATCGACACGCCGAACGGCTCGAGCCGGGCGGCGATGGCGAGGCCGATCCGCCCGAGACCCATGATGCCGACGCTGCGTCCGCGCAGCGTCGTCTCGGTCAGGGGAAAGTGCCCGTCCTTGGCCCAGCGGCCGGCCCGAAGATAGCGCTCGGCGGCCGACAGGCGCCGCGCCGTCATCAGAAGGAGCCCGAGCGTCGTGTCGGCCACCTCGTCGGTGAGGACGTCCGGCGTGTTGGTCACCGGGATGCCGCGCGACACGGCGTGCTTCACGTCGACGCCGTCGTAGCCGACGCCGAAATGCGCGACGACCTCGAGGTTCGGCAGCGCGTCCATCAGCGCCGCCGACACGACGCCCATGACGGCGGCGCCGCGCACGGACGCGCGCTCCGCCTCCGACAGGTCGGAAATGTCGCCGTTCGGCCGCTCGACGACGCGCGCCAGGGTCTTCAGCTCGGCCAGGGTGTCGGGGTTGAGCCGGCCGGGGACGAGGATTGTGACGTCGGACAGGGCGGTCATGGGGAAGGCCTTCCTCCGGCGGCGGATGCGGCGCCGGTACTGGATGATCGGATCTTCAGTTCGGGGCGAATGAGCACCACCCGCCCGTCGGACGGTTGCCCGGCGAGGCGCGCCAGCAGCGCGTCCGCGGCGCGCCGGCCGACCTCGCTCTGCCCGTTGGCGACGGTGGTGAGCGGCGGCATGGCGATGGCCGCCTCGTCGATGTCGTCGTAGCCCGATACGGCGACATCCGCGCCCGGCCGGATGCCGGAGCGGGCGAGGCCGTACATGACGCCGAGCGCCACGAGGTCGGAGAAGCAGGCGATCGCGGTCGGCCGCTCGGGAATGGCGAGGAAGCGCCGCACGGCGTCGAAGCCGGAATGCCGGTCGCGCGGGCCCTCGATACGCCATTCGGGCCGCGGCCGGATGCCGACGCGGGCCAGGGCCTCCACCCAGCCCGCCTCCCGGTCCCGGCCCGTCGAGGTCGCGTCGGTGCCGCCGATATAGGCGATCGAGCGATGGCCGAGCGAGGCGAGGTGGTCGACGACGAGACCCATGCCGTAGCGGTCGTCGCCGCGAAAGGCGGACACGCCCGAGCCTTCGAGGCTGCGCGCGATCAGCGTCACCGGCAGCCCGTTCTCCTCCGCCATGGACAGCTCGTCGACGGACGTTCCGAGCGCCGGCGACAGGATCAGCCCGTCGGCCCCGAGCTGCAGCAGCGTGTCGACGAAGGAGCGCTGCTTGGCGAGGTCGTCGTAGTGGTTGCAGAGCAGGAAGGTCTGGCGGCGGCGGTCGAGCTCGTCCTCGATCGCCTTCAGGATCTCGCCGTAGAAGGGGTTCATCACGTCGTGGACGCAGACGCCGACGATGCCGGAGCGTGAGGTGCGAAGGGAGGCTGCGCGGCGATTGTAGATGTAGCCGAGCGCGCGGGCCTTCTCCTTGATCGCCTCGCGCGTGACGTCGGCCACGAGCGGGCTGTCGCGCAGCGCGAGCGAAACGGTCGCCGTGGACAGGCCGAGCGCATCAGCGATGGTCGACAGTTTGACCTTTTGCGCCACCTTGCGTGTCTTGACCCCGTCCGCTTCGTGCCTCTCCGCCTTCTAGGACGAAATCGCGCCGAGCCGCAATCTCCGCCGCGGCTCAGCTCTCGATCTCGGCCAGAGCGGGGGCGGGCTCCGCCGCCTCGTCCGGTTCCGGCTCGGCTTCGCCGAGATTGACCTGGACGCGGACGAGCAAGCGACGCAGCGCCTTGCGCTCCTTGGGGGTGAACCCGGCGAGCGCCAGCCGTTCCACGCTCTTCTGGGCTTCGCGCACGGCGTCCACCGCGCTGCGGCCCCGCTCGGTGAGAAAGGCGTGGCTCTGACGGGCGTCGCTGGCGGAGGGGCGCTTCTCCAGGTGTCCCTGGGCGGTGAGCCGGGCGATCGTCTTGGTGATCGTGGGTGGGCGCACGGCGAGGCGGTCGGCCAGCTCGCGCAATGTCATGCCGTCCGATTCGGCCAGGACCTGCAGAACCGCGTCCTGGCCGGGATAAAGGTCCAGTACGGCGAGCTTCTCCGACAGGGTCGTCCGGCTCGCCCGCGCCGCCAAGCCAAGCTCGGTGAGCGCGGACCTCTTCTTTTTCCCGCGCGCCATGGCCGTTCCATCTCCGCCTTCTGGTTGCGAGCATGGACAAGCCGTCCTTCGCTGTCTACCCGAAAGAATTCCCAATCTGTGCCTCCGGGCGGCCGGTGGGACGAGTCGGGAGAAGGATCGCGATGAACCGACGCTTCGAGGAGGTGACGAGCGCCGAGGTGAGCCGTCTGGCCGCCGGCGGCGACGGGCTGGCGATCCTTCCGATCGCGGCGATCGAGCAGCACGGCGCCCACCTGCCGCTCGGCACCGACGCGATCATCGCCGACGGCATGGTGGATACGCTCTTGCCGCTTCTGCCGGAGAACTGGCCGGTGACGGTGCTTCCCGTGCTGCGGCTCGGGCGCTCGATCGAGCATTCCGATTGCGACGGCACGCTCGACCTCGGCTGGGAAACGATGACCCGCATGCTGATCGAGACCGGCGAGGGGCTGGCGCGCGCCGGCTTCCGGCGGCTGGCGATCCTCAGCGCCCACGGCGGCAACACGCCGGCGATGGAAACGGCGGCTCTGGAGCTGCGGCGGCATCTTTCGATGCTCGTCGGCACCGCCTCGTGGCAACGCTTCGGCGTCCCGGAGGGGCTCCTTCCTCCCGCCGAAGTTGCGTCGGGCATCCATGGCGGGGCGGTGGAAACGGCGCTCATGCTGCATTTTCGCCCGGACCTCGTGCGCCTCGACGCGGCCGCGCACTGCGAATCGCTGCACGACGAACTTGCGCGCTCGGCGCGCCGCCTGACGGCGCACGGACGGCTGGGCTTCGCCTGGATGGCGCGCGACCTCAACCCGGTCGGAACTGTCGGCGACGCGCGGCTGGCGACGGCGCAGATCGGCGCGGCGATCGCCCGGCATCAGGCAGAGGGCGCGCGCGACTACTGCCGCGACCTTCTCGACTTCGACCTCGCCCGCCTCGCTTGAGCGTTCAGCCCCGGCGAAGCACTGTCGCCGGACCCGTCCCGTGCATTCCGCGCGCGGCCCGCTTATATCGGCCCCATCCGAGCCAAGGAGACACCCCGCGATGTCCGACACAGCACAGGCCGGCGCCCCAGCCGCCGATGCCATCCCCGTCACCGTCCTCACCGGCTATCTCGGGGCCGGCAAGACGACGCTCCTCAACCGCATCCTGTCGGGCGACCACGGCAAGCGCTACGCCGTGATCGTCAACGAGTTCGGCGAGATCGGCATCGACAACGATCTCATCGTCGAGTCCGACGAAGAAATCTACGAGATGAACAACGGCTGCGTCTGCTGCACCGTGCGCGGCGACCTCGTGCGCGTCGTGGAAGGGCTGACGCGCCGCAAGGGCCGCTTCGACGCGATCATCGTCGAGACCACCGGCCTCGCCGACCCCGTGCCGGTGGCGCAGACCTTCTTCATGGACGAGGACGTGCGCGCCAAGACCCGGCTCGACGCGGTCGTCGCCCTCGTCGACGCCAAGCACCTGCCGCAGCGCCTGAAGGACTCCAAGGAGGCCGAGGACCAGATCGCCTTCGCCGACGTCGTCCTCGTCAACAAGACCGACCTCGTGACGGCCGAGGAACTCGCCCGCGTCGAGGCGACGGTGCGCGCGATCAACCCGCACGCCGTGATCCACCGCACCTCCCGCGCCGCCATCGATCTCGACCGCGTGCTCGACCGCGGCGCCTTCGACCTGAAGCGCGTCCTCGAGAGCGACCCGGACTTCATCGCCGAGGCCGAACACGCCCACGACGACCATGTCTGCGGGCCGGACTGCGACCACGACCATCACGACCACCACCATCATGGCCACGATCATCATGCCCACGGGCATGACCATCACGACCACGGCCACGATCATCATCATGACCATGGTCACGCCGCGATGGCGCCGATCCACGACGTGACGGTGACCTCGGTGTCGCTTCGCGGGGACGAGCTGGACCAGGGCAAGTTCTTTCCCTGGATCCAGGCGCTGACGCAGGAGCAGGGCCCGAACATCCTGCGCCTCAAGGGCATCATCGCTTTCCCGAACGACGACGACCGCTACGTCGTCCAGGGCGTCCACATGATCATCGAGGGCGACCACCAGCGGCCCTGGCGGGCGGACGAGAAGCGCGAGAGCCGCCTCGTCTTCATCGGGCGCGAGCTCGACCGCGAGGCGCTGGAAGCGGGCTTCGCCGCCTGCGCCGCCCGGCCGCGGGCCGACGCCTGATGCCGACGATCGCCCCTTACGCGTTCGACGAGTTCGCGATGGCCGCCGGCTTCATCAAGGACCAGCCGGCCTTCGCGATCGCGGACGGGACGATCCGCCTGCCAACAACAGTGGGCGACAAGGCGGTGGAGGCGCATTCGGGCGGCCTCCTCGCCGCCGTGTTCGACGAGGCGAACGGGCGGCTGATCACCGGGGGCGAGGACGGGCGCGTCTGCGCGACAGGCGCGGACGGGGAGGCGAGGGAGCTCGCCTCGATCGGGCGCAAATGGGTCACGGCGGTCGCCGCCGGGCCGAAGGACGCGGTCGCCTTCGCCTCGGGCCGCTCGGCCTACGTGCTGAGCGGCGGCACGGTGAAGGAGCTGACGCACAGCCGCACCGTCGAGGGCGTCGCCCTCGCGCCGAAGGGGCTGCGCCTCGCCATCGCGCGCTACGACGGCGCCTCGCTGTTCTTCCCCGCGACCGACTCGCCGCCGACCGGGCTCGAATGGAAGGGCGCGCATATCGGCGTCGCCTTCTCGCCGGACGGGCGCTTCCTCGTCACCGCCATGCAGGAGAACGCCCTGCACGGCTGGCGACTGGAGGACGGCAAGCACATGCGCATGACCGGCTATCCCGCCAAGGTGAAGAGCTGGTCCTGGGCGGCGAAGGGCAAGTTCCTGGCGACCTCGGGCGCGCCGGCCGCGATCCTCTGGCCCTTCTCGGGCAAGGACGGGCCGATGAACAAGGCGCCGCTGGAGCTCGGCACGCGCGGCGACACGATGGTCACGAGCGTCGCCTGTCATCCGGCCGAGGACATGCTGGCGATCGGCTATGCCGACGGCATGATCCTCGCAGCCCGCTTCGCCGACGGCCGCGAGGCTGTGATGCGCGGCGGCGGCGACGGTGCCGTCACGACCATGGGCTGGGACAAGGCGGGCGCGCGCCTCGCCTTCGGGGCGGAAACCGGCGAGGCAGGCGTCATCGACCTCGCCGGCTGAGCCGCGTCGTCAGGGTCGTCAGACCGTTTCGCCCCGCTCCTCTGCGCGCGCTTCCTCGCGCTCGGCGATCTCGCGCACCGTCGCCTCGTGGCCGATGATCAGCGGGCGACGCCATTCGCCGGGGTCGCGCGCGGCGCCGGGGCCCGACATGAAGCCCTCGAAGAGCCGGAAGCGGCCCTCGCCGTCGCCGACGAGCACGGTGCCGCCGGCGGCGAGGACGAGGGCGATGCCGCCCGCCACGTCCCAGACGTTCGGCCGCTCGAAGCGCGCGGCGCTCATCAGGCCCGCGGCGACGAAGGCGCACTCGATGGCCGAGGAGCCGGTCTGGCGCGTGTCGAAGACGCCGCCATGGGCGTGGCCGCCCTTCGGCACGCCGACGAGGCGGTTGCGCACGGCGGGATTCGGCGCGGAATCGAGATCGGTCCCGTCGAAGGAGACCGGCCGGCCAAGCCTCGTGTGATAGGTGCCCGAGCGCAGGGCGTGGCTCGTCGAGCACCAGAGCGCGCCGGCGACGGGCCGACCCTTGTCCAGGATGCCGATCGAGCAGGAGAACAGCGGGAA
The DNA here is from genome assembly GCF_009765365.1 of Antarcticirhabdus aurantiaca. GTDB lineage: Bacteria > Pseudomonadota > Alphaproteobacteria > Rhizobiales > Rhizobiaceae > Antarcticirhabdus > Antarcticirhabdus aurantiaca. Next base: position 86,576 of record NZ_VTOM01000020.1, on the reverse strand, counting down.
GCCGCTGATGAAGTTGGTGGTGCCGTCGACGGGGTCGATCGACCAGATCACGTCGCCGTTCAGGACCGGCCGCTCCGCGATCTCCTCGCCGAGGATGTCGTGGGAGGGAAAGCGGTCGGCGAGGCGGGCGCGGATCATCACCTCGACGGCGCCGTCGACCTCGGAGACCGGGTCGCGCCAGGGTCGGTCGGTGTCGTCGCTCGCCTTGTACTTCACCGCGAGGGTCCGCGAGAGCGAGGCGGTGATCGTCGCGCCTGCGGCGGCGGCGAGTTCCACCGCCAGGCTCTCGACGTCGGCGAGATCATCCTTCGACAGGCTCATGGGGTCTCCAGCTCTTCGATCCGCACGGCGGCGGCCAGTTCCTTGATGTCGCACAGCTTGCCCGTGCCGCGCCCGTGCCGGGTGACGTTCATGGCGCCGGCCGCCGCTGCCAGGCGCAGGGCCTCGGCGCCGGTGATGCCGGCCGCGCGGGTCGCGGCGAGCGCCGCGGTCATGGAGTCCCCCGCGCCGGTGTGATCGAGCGCTTCGAGCTTGGGCATGGTGGCGAAATAGAGCTTCCCGTCGAGGCGGGCGAGGACCCCCTTGTCGGCGAGCGAGACGACGATGTCCTTCGTCTTGGCCTTGAGCTTTTCCATGCCGGCGAGGAGCGACTCGCGCTCGTCGTTCTCCGCGTATCCCGCCTCGATCAGCTCCTCGTGGCTGACCTTGAGTATGGCGAGGCCGCCCTCCACCGCTTCCAGCAGGGAGCCCGAGATGTCGGCGACCACGGACACGCCGTTGTTGGCGAGGTCGAGCGCGAGGCGGCGGAAGACGTCGACCGGCATGACCTCGCCTTCCGGAATGCCGGTCATCACCAGCGTCCCGCAGCGCATGCCCTCGGCCAGCGCTGCGTTGTAGAGGTCGTCGATCTCGTGGCGGTCGAGGCGCGGGGCGGCCGCGGTGGCGACGCGCTCGCGGTGGCCTCCGCGCCGGTCGTCGATATAGCCGCCATTGGCGCCCGAAACATGGACGGGGCGCAGGTTCAACCCCTCCATGCGCACCAGCGCCTCGATGACGTGGCGGCTTTCCCCGCCGAAGGGGCCGACCAAGGTCACCCGCTGGCCGAAGGAAGCGACCATGCGGGCGACCCAGACGCCTTGGCCGCCGGCATGGAAGTAGACGTGGTCCTGCCCGTCCACCATGCTCTCGATGGTGATCGTGAAGAGCGGCCAGGGGGCGAAGACCGCGACCTCTCCCGCCGTCTGTGTCAGGATGTCGGCGGCTTCGCTGATGGTTCGTCGCGTGTCGGACATGGGCTCCTCGCATGATGCAAGGACGCAACGCCGCGCGCCCGCGCAGGTTTCAGGCGACCGGCGCCGGCTCCTCCAAGGCCGGCAGGGCGTCGTCGATCTGGTGGTCGAGCGCGCCCTCGATCAAGCAGACGAGGCCGGTCGCCTCGAAGCGCATGTCGACGGTTCCGCGGAACTCCGAGGCGAGCGACTGCTGGATGAGGCGCGAGCCGAAGCCGCGCGCGGCCGGCGGGGTCACGGGCGGTCCGCCGGCCTCGCGCCATTCGAGCACGAGATGGACGGCGCCGTCGCCCGAGCCCACGAGGCGCCAGACGATGCGGACGCTCCCCGTCTCGTTGGAGAAGGCGCCGTACTTCGCGGCGTTGGTCGCGAGTTCGTGAAGGGCGAGCGAGAGCGCGAGCGCCTGCCGGGCGTTCAGTCGGACGTTCGGGCCCGCCCAGGACAGGCGCGCGCCGTCGGACGGGCGGTGGGTCGCGAGGCTGCGCTCGACGATCGCGGCGATCGGCGCGCTGGTCCAGCTCGTCTGGGTCAGGATGTCGTGGGCGTGGCCGAGGGCGACGAGGCGGGCCGAGAAGGCGGCGAGGCCGTCCTGGACGTTGGCGGCGCGGCGCAGGGTCTGGTTCGCCAGGGCGTTGACCATGGCGAGCGTGTTCTTGACGCGGTGCTGGAGCTCGCGCGTCAGGAGGTTCTGGCGCTCCTCGGCCTCCTTCTCCTCGGTCACGTCGCGCACCGCGCCGACGAAGCGCACGGAGCGGCCGTTCTCGACGAGCGTCTGGCCGCTGGCGTGGACCCAGCGCACCACGCCGTCCTCGATGCCGATCGTGCGGTAGACGACGTCGAAGAGCTTGGGGTCCACCGGGTCGACCGCCGCCTCGACGGCGGCCTGGGTGTGCGCGCGGTCGTCGGGGTGGAGCGCCGGCAGAAAGGTCCCCTCGTAGGTGACCGGCTCCTTGCCGTATAGGCCGAACGCGGCGCGGCAGCGCGCGTCCCAGATCAGCGTGCCGGAAACGAGGTCGAAGTCGAAGCTGCCGATCTCCGCCGCCTCGTGGGCGAGGCGCAGGCGCGTTTCCGCGTCCGCCAGCGCCTGTTCGGCGCGCCGGCGCTGCGTCACCGTCCAGGTGCGCTCCAGGACCTCGCGCACGAAGCCGATGTCCTCGGCCTCCCAGCTCCGCGGGCGGTCGTCGTTGAGGTAGAGGACGACGCGAACGCGCCCGCCCTCGACCACGGCCATGTTGACCACGGAACGCACGCCGATGGCGCGCCAGGCGGCAGCGCCCGCGGCCGTGCGCTCGTCGGTCTCGATATCCGCGACGGTGAGGACGCCGGCCCGCAGGGACGCGACGAAATCCGTGCCGAAGGCCGCGAGATCGAAGCTGCCGCTGAGGGCCGACACGCCCTCGCGGGTCCACTCCGCGACCACGCTCGCCGTGCGCTCGTCCTCGCCGACGATGGCGTAGCCCGCACGCCGGGTGTCGAGCGCCTCGCAGAGGATCTGAAGCGCGGTGATGGAGTGGCCGTCCGCGAGGCCTTGCTCCTGCAGCTCGTCGCCGAGGCGCAGAAGGGCCGCCTGACGCGCTTCGCGGGCGCGCTCCAGCGTCAGGTCGACGACCGCGCCGGGAAAGCGCAAAGGGCGCCCCTGGCTGTCGTGGTAGCAGCGCCCGCGGGCGTGGACCCAGCGGGTGCGGCCGTCGAGGTCGATCGTGCGGTACTGCTCGTCGAAGATCGCGCCGCTGCCGACCGCCTCGCTGATGCGTGCCCCCACGCGCTCGGCGTCGTCCGGATGGATGCCGCCGACATAGGCCGACAAGGGCGCGCCGGCTTCGGCCCGGGCGGGCTCGACGCCGAACAGGTAAGCGAAGCGCTCGTCGGAATAGAGCGTGTCCGCCGTGATGTCCCAGTCCCAGGTGCCGACGAGCGAAGAGGCCTCGAGTGCGAGGCGCAGGCGTTCGCGGCTCGTTTCCAGCTCCTGCTGCTCGCGCCGCTCGCGCGTGCGGTCGCGCAGGATCTTGAGAAAGCCGGTCTGGCCGCCCTCCGGGTCCTGGAGCGGCATCATTTCGCCGCTGGCGAAGAAGCGCGAGCCGTCCGCCTTCAGGTGCCAGCGCTCGTCGCGGGCGCGGCCGCGCTCGGTGGCGAGGCGCAGCTCCTCGTCGTAGGCGCCGGCGGCGATGTCCTCGGGCGTGAAGATGGTCGAGAGCGGCCGGCCGATCATTGCGTCGGCGCTCCACCCCAGAATGGTGGCGGCGGCCTCGTTCCAGGTGGTGACGGTGCCGTCCAGGTCGGCGGCAATGATGGCGTAGTCGGCGGCGCTCTCGACGATCAGGCGGAAGCGCGCTTCGCTGGAATGAAGCGAGGCGCGCAAGGCGGCGTTCTGTGCACGCAGCTGCTCGTTCTCCGCCAGCACAGAGCCCAGCCGATCCTCGTCCGAGAACGCCATGTCACGTCAATCCGCCGCGCGAGACCCCCGAGGCGCGCTCGCCCCCGCCCGAACGGATGCCGCACGGTCCCCTCCGCCCGCCGACCCATCACGCCCGATTAAGGGACGCCTAGCATGGGGCGGCGGGAGCGTCCATCAAAGAAGGTCGTTACGACGCAAGCATTTACGGGCGAACGTTCGCTGGACGTTCTTGTCAGGCGGCCAGGCCCTCGGCCGGCGCTTCGCGGCCCGTCGGCGCGATCATGCCTTCCGCGCCGGACAAGCTTCCGGGCACGAGTTCGAGGCCCTGGAGGCGGTGGCGCTCGAAGGGGCCCGGCATGAAGAGATCGGCCGACAGCGCGGAGGAGAAGCCGAAGCGCTCGTAATAGGCGGGATCGCCCACGAGAAGCACGGCGCCGTGGCCGAGGCGCGCGGCCTCGGCGAGCGCGTGGCGCATCAGCGCCGAGCCGATGCCGACGCCCTCGTAGGCGGACGACACGGCGAGCGGACCGAGAAGGAGTGCCGCTCGGCCGTCGCCGGCGCAAACGTCCCAGAGGCGCACCGTGCCCACGACCTCGCCGGCGAGGCCGCGCGCGACGAAGGCGAGGCCCCGTGCGGGCAGGCGTCCGCGCCGGATCGCCTCGGACGATTTGCGGGTGCGGCCCAGGCCCATGGCGGCGTCGAGGAGGGCCTCGCGCGCGGCGACGTCCGCGACCGACTCGGCCTCGATGGCGAAGAGCGGGCGCGCGTCGGCGAGGGCGGCGGCGGAAAGATGGGCGAAGGCGGTCATGGCCGAAGACTCCTCAAGCACAAGGAGGTCTGGAAACGGCCGGCTGGCAGGGGGAATCTGCGGCGCGCGGCGGCGGGCAAGAACTGCCCGGCGCCGCCGAACGGCGCCGGATCAGAGAAGGGGCGTCACGCCCCCTCGTCGTTCTCGTCGGAGGCTGGGATGCGAAGCCAAGCCGGACCTCAGATCACGTAGGACCGCAGCGGCTCGAAGCCGTTGAAGGCGACGGCCGAGTAGGTCGTGGTGTAGGCGCCCGTGCCCTCGATGAGCACCTCGTCGCCGACCGTCAGCGAGATCGGCAGCGGGTAGGGCTTCTTCTCGTAGAGGACGTCGGCCGAGTCGCAGGTGGGGCCCGCGAGCACGCAGGGCTCCATCCGGTCGCCGTCGCGCTTGGTCACGATCGGGTAGCGGATGGCCTCGTCCATCGTCTCGGCGAGGCCGCCGAACTTGCCGATGTCGAGGAAGACCCAGCGCTTGTCGTCCTCGGCCGACTTCTTCGACACGAGCACGACCTCCGCCTTGATGACGCCGGCGTCGCCCACCATGCCGCGGCCCGGCTCGATGATCGTCTCCGGGATGCGGTTGCCGAAGTGGCGCTTCAGCGCGGCGAAGATCGAGCGGCCGTAGGCCTCGGCCGAGGGCACGTCCTTGAGGTAGCGGGTCGGGAAGCCGCCGCCCATGTTGACGAGGGTCAGGACGATGCCGCGCTCGGCCAGCGTGTTGAACACGAAGGCGGCGTCCGACAGCGCCGAGTCCCAGGCCTCGGTGTTGATCTGCTGCGAGCCGACGTGGAAGGACACGCCGGTCGCCGTCAGGCCGAGATCGTGGGCGTGGGCAAGCACGTCGATCGCCATCGCCGGCACGCAGCCGAACTTGCGTGACAGCGGCCACTCGGCGCCCTCGCCGTCGGTGAGGACGCGGCAGAACACGCGGGCGCCGGGCGCCGCGCGGGCAACCTTCTCGACCTCTTCCTCGCAGTCCACCGCGAAGAGCGACACGCCGAGCGCGTGGGCGCGGGCGACGTCGCGCTCCTTCTTGATGGTGTTGCCGAAGGAGATGCGGGCGGGCGTCGCGCCGGCGTCGAGCGCCATCTCGATCTCGGCGACCGAGGCGCAGTCGAAGTTCGAGCCCATGGTGGCCAGGAGCCGCAGGATCTCCGGCGCCGGGTTCGCCTTCACCGCGTAGAAGATGGCGGAGTCGGGCAGAGCGCGGCGGAAGGCGCGGAAGTTGTCGGCCACGATGTCGAGGTCGAGCACGAGGCAGGGGCCCTCGGGACGTCGGGTGGCGAGGAAGTCGATGATACGCTGCGTGGCGGCCATGAGTGGCTCTCCCGGATCCGGCGGATAAACAGGAGCGAACGCGCGCGACGTCGGACAGCCGGTGGAGACACCGTCCGAAACGTTGTTGCGCGTAAACGCGTCGAGGACCGATGCCGAACAAGCGGACGCGGATGGCCGCGCCGACATTCGGAGTCAGTCTGCCGTGGATTGGAGGGCTTGAACCCGCCGCACTTCAGGCAAGGATGGTGTGCCTCTGCAGTATTCCCGGCTATGGAGACCAGGAGAGACCAGAAAGGCCCGGACCGTCGTTGCTTCAAGGCGTCCTCGATTCCGCCAGCAGCGGAAACGACTGGATGTGTTAAGTCCAGGTACCGTCCCGGTTATCCTCGCATTCGAGGACCGGGGGACGCCCACAGGCACGTGCGACTTGGGGCAGGGGCGGATGTAAGGGAGTCGCTTGTCACACGCAAGTCCCTTCGCGGCAAAGCTTGATTTTTTCGCAAGCTCCCGTGAGACAAGGTCTGCCGCCGATCCGTCGGACCGAACGGCAAGGAAAGGGAGACGCCTGCGACATGGACACGCTGACCCGCATGCGGGCCTTCATCGCGGTGATCGAGAACGAGGGCTTCTCTGCGGCCGCGCGCAAGACCGGCCGCTCCAAGGCGCTGCTTTCCAAGTACGTGCGCGAGCTGGAAGACGAGCTCGGGGTCCTCCTGATCAACCGCACGACCCGGCAGGTCGCGCTGACCGCGGCAGGGGAGGTCTACCTGCCGCGCGCCGCGGCCATCCTCGCCGATCTCGAAAGCCTCAACGAGGAGGCGCGCGAGGCGACGGGCGAGACCAAGGGCACCATCCGCGTCTCGGCCGCGCGCACCTTCGGCGACGCCGAGCTCGGGCTAAGCCTCGTCGACTTCGCCAAGCAGCACCCGGACATCTCGCTCGACGTCCATCTCGACGACAACTTCGTCAACCTCGTCGAGGAGGGGTTCGACGTCGCGATCCGCATGACGCGCCTCGCCGATTCGGCGATGATCGCGCGGCGCCTGACCGCGCTCGATTTCGTCATCGTCGCGAGCCCCGACTTCATCGAGCGTCACGGCCGGCCGACGCATCCAACCCAGCTCGCCAAGTTCCCGGCGGTGATCGACTCCAACGCGCGCATGTTCTCCAACTGGCTGTTTCGCGACCCCAAGACGAGCGAGACGATCACGGTGGCCGTGTCAGGCCAGTTCACCGCCAACAGTCCGGTGACGGTCAGGGCGGCGGCGCTGGCCGGCCTCGGCCTGGCGCTGTCGCCGAGCTTCGTCGTGCGCAACGAGATCGCCCGCGGAGAGCTCGTGACCGTTCTCGACGAGTTCATGCCGGGGGAGGCGGGGATCTACGCCGTCTTCCCGCATCGCCGCCACCTGCCGACGCGCGTGCGCCTCTTCGTGGACTTCCTGGCGACGTGGTTCCGCAAATGCGAGGCCTACCGGGAGATCCCCCGCCCGGCCGAGACGACGGCCGCCTGAGATCGCGGCGCGGCTGGTCGTCCCGCCCGTTCTCCCGCCGCCCCATCTCGGCTATCCTTAGAACGTGTAGCAGAACATCCGGGCAGGGAGCTGGCGAGGTTCTGTTAGACGCTCTTAACCACCCGCCTTCACTCATCCTTAGCCGCGTTGCGGATAGGTTCGGGCCCATGCGCAAACTTCGCTTGTCCATCCTCGCGGCGCTTCTCGGCGCCAGCCTCGCCCATGCGCCGGCGGCCCTGGCCGCCGGGCAACCGAGCTCGATGGAGCCGGACCGCTCGGCCGTCCTGTTCGTCGGCGACTACGCACCGGGCACGATCGTGGTCTATACCGGCGCGCGCCGGCTCTACCTCGTGACGGGCCAGGACGAGGCGATCGAGTACGAGATCGCCGTCGGCAAGCCGAGCGAGCAGTGGTTCGGCGAGAGCTGGGTGTCGAAGAAGCGGCGCAACCCGACCTGGACGCCGACGCCCTCCATGCGCGCCGAGAACCCGAAGCTGCCCCAGTCCATGGGACCGGGGCCGAAGAACCCGCTCGGCGAGCGGGCGATCAATCTCGGCTGGGGCACCTACCGCATCCACGGGACCAACAAGCCGAACTCCATCGGCTCGGCCGCCTCGGCGGGCTGCTTCCGCATGCGCAACGCCGACGTGAAGGACCTCTTCGAGCGCGTCCACGTCGGCGCGCAGGTCGTGGTCCTGCGCTGAGGCGTCGAGCGTCCCGCAAGCTTCATCCAAACTTCCGCCGTTCTTCTCCTGTCTTCGATCGGATCCGAATCGTGGGCAGGGGACAAGGCCTTGATCAGACCTCGCGCGACCGCCTTCGCGGCCTTCGCCGGCGCCATGCTCGTCTGCGGCGCGGCGAGTGCCCACCCGCACGTCTTCGCCGAATCGCACATGGAGATCGTCGGCAATGCCGACGGCACGCTGAAGGCGGTGCGCAACGTGTGGCGCATGGACGAGCTGTTCTCGTCCTCCGTCGTCTTCGACTTCGACAAGAACGCCAACGGCCAGCTCGACGAGGACGAGCTCGCCGAGGTCGGAAAGGTCGTGAAGGAGTCCATCGCGGAGTGGGACTTCTACACCTTCGTGAAGGTCGGAACGCGCGACGTGACCATGGCGCCGCCCGACGAGATCCGCATGAACGTCGACAACGGCCAGCTGATCATGTTCTTCGAGATGGCGGCGGGCGAGCCCGTCGACCTCAAGAAGGACGCGCTGACCGTCTTCAACTGGGACGAGACCTTCTACGTCGCCTTCGACTATCCCGACGACACGGCCTTCCAGCTCGTCGACCTGCCGGCCAATTGCGGCAAGAAGCTCGTGGTGCCGGACGAGGACGAGGCCGCCTCGGCCTGGATGGACTCGATCGCCGCGCTCGGCCCCGACGAGGACGTGCCCACCGACGGCGTCGACTATTCGCTGCTGCTCGCCACGCGCACGGAGGTGTCATGCGCCGCGGCCAGCTGACGCTTCTCTTTGCCGGCGGGATCATTCTCGCGGCAGCCTCGGCGCATGCGCAGTCCTCGCTCGGCATCGGCTCGGCGGAGGTGACGGCCCAGCCGGGAAGCGGGCTTCTCGGCGACCTGTTCCGCGCCATCAACAGCTATCAGCGGGCCTTCTTCGTCGACCTGCGCCAGGCGCTGATCGGGCTGCGCCAAGGCGGACAGGCGCTGCCGCTCCTCGTTGGCCTGTCCTTCGCCTACGGCGTCTTTCACGCCGCCGGCCCGGGGCACGGCAAGGCGGTGATCTCGTCCTACGTTCTCGCCGACGCCGTCGAGCTGCGGCGCGGCATCGCCGTGTCCTTCGCCTCGAGCCTCGTCCAGGCGCTCTCGGCCCTGCTCCTGGTGGGGGCGGCCTACCTCTTCCTGCGCGGCACCGCGATCACGCTGACGGGCGCCACCACCGCGTTGGAGATCGGCTCCTACGCGCTCGTCGCGGGCTTCGGCGCCTGGCTGCTGGCGCGCAAGCTCGCCCGCGCCTGGCGCGAGCGGGAACCGTCGCCCGTCGCAGGCCTCGCCTTCGCCGCGCCCGGCCGTGCGGTCTCCAGCCTCGACTTCGGAGCGCCGGCGGCCCGTCCCGTCGCGAGTCTGATGCGGCCGGCGAGCGGCGGCTTCTCCGCCGATGTCTGCGCAGCGGAGGATCCCGACGACTGCGACTGCGGCAAGTCGCACATGCCCTCGCGCGCGCTCGTTTCCTCGGCCAAGCGCTTCACGCCGGGCGCGGCGCTTTCGGCGGTGCTCGCCGTCGGCCTGCGACCCTGTTCGGGCGCGATCGTGGTCCTGACCTTCGCGCTGGTGAACGGGCTCTGGCTCGGCGGGCTCCTGTCGGTGCTCGCCATGGCGATTGGCACCGCGATGACCGTCTCGATCATCGCCGCGGTCGCGGTCTGGGCGAAGGGGTTCGCCTTGAAGGCGGGCTCGGGCACGCGCTCGCGGCGCGTGCTCTCCGCGATCGAGATCCTCGGCGCCGCGCTCGTGCTGCTGCTCGGCCTCGCGCTGCTCGGCGGCGCGCTGCAGGGCGGCTTCTCGGTCTAGGCGCGGCCCTTCGAGGCGGCGAAGGCGCGGCAGGCCGCGGCGAAGGCCTGGAAGATCTTGCGCGACGGCTCGTCCGTCGACGCCCAGAACTCCGGATGCCATTGGACGCCGACGGCGAAGTTCGCCGCATCCTTCACCCGCACCGCCTCCACCGTGCCGTCCGGGGCCCGCGCCTCGACGGCGAGGCCGTCCGCGAGGCGGTCGATCGCCTGACGGTGGAGCGAGTTCACGCGAATCTCGGCTTCGCCCACGATGTCCCGGAGAGAACCGCCCGGCTCCAGCGCGATCTCGTGGCGGATCGCGAAGCGCTCGCGCTGGTCGTGGCTGGGCAGGTGGCGATGGTCCATCCGGCCCTCGATCTCCTGGATCTCGGTGGCGAGCGACCCGCCCAGCGCGACGTTCAGCTCCTGGTGGCCGCGGCAGATGCACAGGAGCGGCAGCGAGCGCTCCAGCGCGCCCTTGATCAGCGCCTCGGTCAGCCGGTCGCGCTCGGGATCGAAGGGCTCGTGCGCCCGCGAGGCCGGCACGGCGTACCGTTCGGGATGGACGTTGGAGGCGGCACCCGTGAGGAGCACTCCGTCGACGCGGTCGAGGAGGGGGGCGATCGTCATCCGCGGCAGGAGGGCCGGCACGATCACCGGAACCGCGCCCGCGACCTCCACCAGCGCGTCGAGATAGGTCGAGGGCGTGGCGTGCCAGCGGTAGTTGCCGTGGTCGAAGGTGTCGGCGGGAACGGCGACGAGGATCGGCTGGTCGGCCATGGGGCGGGTCCGCTGCGATTGGTCTGGCCAAGCGGCTTAGACCGGCCGTTCGGGCTTGTCACGCGGCCGCGCGGGGACGGCCTCTCGGTCCCGTTTCGTTCCGGGGGGCTTCCAGCCCCGCACCACCTCGTCCCTGCTAAGTGGCCGAGCCGGCACGATGCGGATCGCACGCCCGGCGCCGGCCCGGCGAGACGCGCCGCCGGCCGACGAAGACGGATACGGCCGGCCACCCCACCGGCGCCGAGCGGCGCCCCATCCGGCCCTGACGAGGACATGCGGCATGACTGCGGTGATCTCCATCGGCTCCCTGAAATCCTCGGGCTCCACGACCCTGGTGCTGACGCTTGCCGGCGTCGCGGCGGCGGCCGAGATTCCCGTGCTGCTCGTGGACGCCTCTCGCGACAAGGACATCCTGACGTGGCGGGCGCGCACCGAGGGGCTCGCCTCGGTCGCCGTCGAGGCCGCGACCGACGCCGCCTCGCTGGAGCAGGTGGTCCGCGCCGCCCGCCGCCGCGGCCAGATCGCGCTGGTCGACGCCGGCAGCGATCCGGAGACGATCCGCATGGGCGCCCGCCTGTCGGACCGCGCCCTGATCCCCGTCCGCTTCTCGCCGCTCTCGGCCTACGCCGCGGTCGCCACCGAGCGGCTTCTCCAGCTGGACGCCGGCCAGGGCCGTCCCGACCGCGACTGGGCGCTCGTCGCCTCGGCCGTGTCGACCACCATTCCGAGCCGCATCGCCCGCACCGTCGAGGCGATCGTCGCCGCCTGCCCGGCGCCGCGGCTGGAAATCGGCCTCGTCCTGCGCGCCGCCTACGAGGCGCCGTTCCTCCTCGGCGGCACGATCTTCACGCTCCGCGACGCCGAGGCGCCGGGCCTCGACCGCGCCCGCGCGGAAGCCGCGACCCTCGCCTACGAAGCGGGCATCCTCGGCCCCATGGTGTCCATGAACAGCCAGCGCGGCGAGCCGGATCTCGAGCTCGTCGCCGAGGCCGAGGCGGCGCTCGCCGCCGCGGCCTGAGGGCAGGGCAGGGTACGCGCCGCCGCTCGGATCAGGGCTGCGGCGCGGCCACGGGCACGAGGATCAGGACCGCGAGGTCGCTCTTCGGCGTGAAGTTCTCGTGCCGCACCTCGAAGCGGGTCGGCGAGACCTTCGTCACGCCGTCGGCGCAGAAGGAGACGAGGTTCTCCGGCGCGCCCTTGTCCACCGTCAGCTTGAAGTCGCCGATCGGCTCGGACCAGTTCGCGCCGGTCGTCAGCACGTATTCGAAGTTCTGCTCGGAAAAGGCGTAGCCGTAGTCCGGGTCGGCCTTGCGCGCCTCCGCGCTGCGCTTGTCCAGAGCGCTCATGAAGGCGTCGTCGATGCAGTATGTCGCGCGCATCGCCTTCACCTCGTCCGGATAGTCCGCGGCCATCTCCAGGAGCGTCGCGACGCTGCCGCCGACGGACGGCGCGTAGCTGTGCTCGACGCGGAGATCCCGCCCCGGCTCGAAGGTCTGTTCCCAGTGATAGGTGCCGCTCCAGGTCCAGAGCGGCACGATGTGGCGCTCCCAGCCCCCGCCCGCGTCGAACTCGTCAACGGCCGCGATCTCGGCCGCGACGAGCTCGTCCTGCTTGTTTTTCGGCAGGGCGTCGAGCGCTTCGCCCGCCTTCGGGTCCTGCGGCGCGAGCGGCACGCCGAGACCGGTCAGGAGAGCGGTCACGTCCCGCCCGTTCAGCGTCGCCTTCTGGTCGAGCTTCATCGCGACGGACTTTCCGTCGACGCGCGTTTCGAAGCCGAGCGGGTTCTCCGGATCGTCGGACGGAATGGCGATGTCGCCGAAGGGCGAAGCGGGAATCGCCGGCACGGGGAAGGCGACGGTGGTGGTCACCGGCTTGTCGCTCGTGTTTTGGAAGACGTAGGCGACGCGGATCGCCTCCGTCGAGACCGACAGGTCTTCCGAGCGCATGGCGATGTCGGCGGTCTTGGTCAGAACCAGGCCGCCCGTCGCGAAGGACGCGGTGGAGTCGTTGGCGAGCGCGCTGCCGGCCGAGGCGAGCATGAGAAGCGTGGTCGCGAATATCGGCGACGAGCGCATGAGAGGTCCTTCGGAACGATCGATCGAGCCGCGCCCGAACCGGGCGACGGGGAGGCGACGGCCTCCCGCAGCGGGCGCGGCCAGCCTATATGGATCGTTCAACCCGGGCGAGCGAAATGGAGGAGCGGTGAGGCGAAACGACGGGCGCGAGTCGGACAAGGCGCCGCCGAAGCCCCGGCCGATCACGGCCGACTGGCTGTTCCGGGCGGGGGCCTACTACCTCGAGCGCTATGCCAGCTCGACCGAGAACCTGCGCCGCGTGCTGGAGCGCAAGGTCGTCAAGCGCGCCCGCGCCCTGGAAGCCGACCCCGGCGATTTCCGCCCGATGATCGACGACGCCGTCGCGAAGCTGGCCGAGCTGAAGCTCGTCGACGATCAAGCCTTCGCGGCAGGACGCTTCGCCAGCCTTCGCCGCCGCGGCGCCTCGACGCGCATGGCCGGCATGAAGCTGGCGGCCAAGGGCGTTCCGCGCGAGCTGGTCGAGGAAGTGATCGAGGGCGATACGACCAGCGAGGCGCAGGCGGCCGAGGCCCTCGCGCGTCGCCGTCGCATCGGCGTTTATCGAAGCGGCGGAGAGGCCGAGCGGGCGGAGAAGCGCGAGCGCGACATCGCCGTTCTCGTGCGCGCGGGCTTCTCCTTCTCCGTGGCCCGCGACGCGGTGGACGGCCGCGCCCCCGAGGAATGACGGAACTCTCTGCGGAAAGAAGTCGTTAGCCACCCGAACACCGGATGCGCCAGACGGATCGAGGGCCCGAACAGGGCCCGTGCCCGCGCGTCCGGAGCCAACGGAAGGGAAGACGTCAGATGCCGACTATCAAGAACGCCAAGATCGCCATTCTCGCCACCGACGGGTTCGAGCAGTCCGAGCTGATGCAGCCGCTTGAGAAGCTGCGCGCGGCCGGCGCCGAGGTCCACGTCCTGTCGCTGAAGGCCGGCGAGATCAAGGGCTGGGACGAGACCGACTGGGGCCAGTCGGTCAAGGTCGACCGCCTCGTTTCCGAGGCGAGCGTCAACGACTACGACGCCCTCGTCCTGCCGGGCGGCCAGATCAACCCGGACAAGCTACGCACCGACGCGGTGGCCGTGAAATTCGTCCACGACTTCTACAACACGAAGAAGACGCTGGCTGCGATCTGCCACGCGCCCTGGCTGCTCATCGAGGCGGGCGTCATCAAGGACCGCGACGTGACGAGCTTCAACTCGATCAAGACGGACGTGGTGAACGCGGGCGGCCGCTGGCACGACCAGGAAGTCGTGACCGACCAGGCGCTGATCACCTCGCGCAACCCGAACGACCTGCCGGCCTTCATCGCCAAGATCATCGAGGAGGTCGAGGAAGGTCGCCACGAGGACCGCAGGGCCGCCTGAAACAGGCTCGAACCACCGCGAAAAAACCAGGCCGGCGCGTCCATCGCGCCGGCTCTTTTCTATGCGCGAACGGGTGGCGCGCGTGCCATTGCCAGAGCGCGGCGGAGTCGTGTAAGGCCGGCTGAGGCTTGAGATTTCCAGCGGAGGACCGGCGTGGCCGAACTGCCCAACTACGACACCGTTGCGCCCGCCGAGATGGACTATCCGGAGCACGAGCGGACCTACGACCTGTTCCTGGCCGCGACCAAGTGGGGAACGATCGGCGTCATCGCCATCCTCGTGGGCATGCTGGTCGGGCTGATCGCCGGTGGCGGCTTCATCGGAGGCATAGGCACCTTCCTCCTCGTCCTCGTCGTCGCCTGGTTCGTGGCGCGCTGAGCGTCGATCGAGAGGCGCTTCGGCGCCTCTTTTCATATCCGCCGTCGGTTTCGGTGTGCCGGGAGAGGCGCGCATGAAGGTGTTCATCCCGCGGAAGGTCGCGGGCGCCGAGGCGCGCATCGCTGCCTCGCCCGACACGGTGAAGAAGCTCATCGGCGCGGGCGCCGAGGTGCTGGTCGAGAGCGGACCGCGCCTTGGCTCGCGCGCCACCGACAAGGCCTCCGCCGGCGACACCGTCGAGGTCTGCCCGGCGCGCACTATTGGGCACCTCAACGTGCCCGGCCGCATCGCGGCATCGGCCTCGCTCCTCCACGCCAAGGACCTCCTCGCCTTCCTCGAAACGCCGATCGACAAGGACGCGACGAGCCCCAAGGTCGATTTCGAGGATCCGCGGCTCAAGGTGATGCGGCTGACGCGAAACGGCTCGATCGCCCATCCGAGCTTCGCGCCCGCGCCCACCCGTGCTGAGGGAGTCGCCTGATGGAGAGCGAACCTCTCGCCGACGCCGTCGACAAGCTGAACGCGGCCGGCACCGCCGTGCGCGACGCGCGGCTCAGCGTCGAGCAGCTCGCGGGCTCGGGGATCGGCGAGGCGGTCCACGCCGCAACCGGCATCGACCCCTTCGTCTTCCATCTCGCGATCTTCGTTCTCGCGATCTTCGTCGGCTACTCCATCGTTTGGTCGGTGACGCCGGCGCTGCACACGCCGCTGATGTCGCTGACCAACGCCATCGCCTCGGTGATCGTCGTCGGCGCTCTGCTCGCGGTCGGCATCTCGGCCACGGGGCTTTCCACCACCTTCGGCTTCGTCGCCCTGGTGCTGGCGGCCGTCAACCTCGTCGGCGGCTTCCTCGTCACCCAGCGCATGCTCGCCATGTACAAGACGAAAGACCGGTGACGGGGCCATGGCCGAGACCTTCGCCGCCGTCCTCTACCTCGTCTCCGGCGTTCTGTTCATCCTGGCGCTCCGCGGCCTGTCGCACCCGACGACCGCGCGCCGGGGCAACCTCTGCGGCATGGTCGGCATGGGGCTCGCGGTCGCGACGACCCTGCTCCTCGCCCGCCCGTCCTTCGGGGCGCTGCTGATCATCATCCTCGCCTTCGCCATCGGCGGGGGCGCGGGCACGGTGATCGCCAAGCGGATCTCGATGACGGCGATGCCTCAACTCGTCGCCGCCTTCCACTCGCTGGTCGGCCCGGCGGCGGTGATGGTGGCGGCCGCCGTGCTCGACGCGCCGGACGCCGTCGGCATCGGGAGGGTGGGCGCGATCCACGTCCGGGCGCTGGTCGAGATGTCGATCGGCGCCGGCTTCGGCGCGCTGACCTTCACCGGCTCGGTGGTCGCCTTCCTGAAGCTCGACGGGCGCATGAGCGGCAAGCCGATCAGGCTGCCCCAGCGCCACCTCATCAACGTCGCACTGGGCACGGCGCTGGTCCTGTGCGTCGTCGGCTTCGCGGCGACGGAAAGCCACGCGCTGTTCTGGTTGGTGGTGCTCCTCGCGCTTGTTCTCGGCGCTCTCCTGATCGTGCCGATCGGCGGGGTGGACCTGCCGGCGGTCGTGTCGATGCTGAACAGCTGTTCCGGCTGGGCAGTGGCGGGCATCGGTTTCATGCTCCAGAACCTCGCCCTGATCATCACCGGCGCGCTGGTCGGATCGTCCGGCGCGATCCTCTCCTACATCATGTGCAAGGGCATGAACCGGAGCTTCGCCTCGGTAATGCTGGGCGGCTTCGGCGGCGAGACGGACGGAGTAGGGGGCGCGGGCGATCGCGCGGTCAAGCAGGGCTCGGGCGACGATGCGGCCTGACTGACGTGACCTTCATGATCGGCGGCAACAACGTGCCCATCCCCGCGGCGCGAGACGATCCCGCCTTGCCAATCGTCGCCATGCCGATCCTCGACGTCGACCAGGCTCAGACCTGCCTCGTCGTGAAGCACTGGATGGGCCCGGGCTATGCGGGCATCGACACACGCTGTTCTACGAGCCCAAACCCTGATGCTCTTCGCCGACGCCGAGACGACGGTCGAGGAGATCAACGAGGCCATGGCGCGCCAGCTCCGCCGGGTCCCTCCGGATGCACGAAAGGCCGGCACGGGGCGCACCCGTGCCGGCCTTTCGCGTCTAACGACCCTGCCGCGTCGGCGAGGCCTCAGTTCATCTGCAGTGTCAGGCGGTTGATGCCGGCGGTGGCGTTGAGGCCGTACTGCGCCTGCACGCTGATCGGCTGCAGGGCGATGGACGAACCGAAGCCGCCGACCAGGACCTTGGCGCCGCCGCCGATGCCGAGCGCCGCGTCGGCACCCGCGCCGACATAGGTGCCGGCGAGCACTTCCGGGCGCACGGGCACGCCGGAGGCGGCGAACACGGCCCAGGTCAGGGTGGTGCGCTGGGTGATGCCGAGGTCGAGGCCGAGCGTGTCGATCTGTCCGGCGTAGGGGATGCCGGAGGTGCGGCCGGCGGGCACGTAGGAGCAGGCCAAGGCCCGGCTTGAGGCGACGATGTAGTTCGTCGAGCCTTCGCTCGTGCCCGAGCAGGTGAGGGTGCCGATCTCGATCGCGACGGTGGAGTGGGCCGGGACGCTGGCGACGGTGGCGGCACCGAGGGCGGCGAGTGCGAGAGCGATTTTCTTCATGGGGTCTGCCTCCGAGATTGCACTGCGGAAACAGACAGGGGCCGGCCGGGTTCCCCCGCGCCGGCCCCTCGCCGAACAATCTACTTTCGTAGCGTATCGTCCTCGTCGGCTCGCGCCTCAGTTGAGACGGCGGCGGACTTCCTCGATCGACCGGTCGATCGTCGACGCGTCGCCCGCCTGGCCGCGCTCGGCCAGGATGCGGGCTGCCGCGGCGACGGCGATGTCGACGGCCGAGGCCCGCACCTCGGCGATCGCGTCGGCCTCGGCCTGGGCGATCTTCTGCTCGGCCATGGCCGTGCGCCGGGTCACGTATTCCTCGTTCTTCTGGCGGGCCTCGGCGACCAGCGCCTCGGCCTCGCGCTTGGCGGCCTCGACGATGTCCTTGGCCTCCTGCTCGGCCTCGCGGCGGCGGCGCTGATACTCGGCGAGCTGCTGCTTGGCTTCTTCCTTGAGGGCGCGGGCCTCGTCGATCTCGTTGCGGATGCGGGTGGCACGCGCGTCGAGCGTCTTGGCGAGGGTGGCGGGGACCTTGAAGTAGGCCACCACGCCGAAGAAGAGGATGAGGGCGACGAGCGCCCAGAATGTCGCGTCGAAGGCCATGGTCGTGTCTCTCCTTCAGCCGGTCAGGCGCGCACGGCCTGAACGGCGCGCGACACCTCGTCCTGGTTCGCCTGGATGCCGGCGACCTGGGACAGGACGGCCTGCGTCACGTCCTCGGCGATCTGGCCGACGTCGGCGAGCGTGCGGGTCTTGATCTCGCCGATGCGCGCCTGGGCCGTTTCGAGGCGAGCGTCGAGGTCGCCCTCGATGCGGGCGCGCTCCGCTTCCGCGTCGGCACGTGCCGAATCACGGGCGTCGCCAGCGATCTTCTGCGAGCGGGCGCGGGCTTCGGCGAGCTCCTGGCTGTAGGCGGCCTGAGCCTCGTCGGCATCCGTCTTCATCCGCTCCGCGGCCTCGAGGTCGAGGGCGATCCGGTCGCGGCGGTTCTCGATGATGCCGCCGATCCGCGGCAGGATCACGCGCTTCAGGACAAGATAGAAGATGCCGAAGGTGATCGCCAGCCAGAGGATCTGGGAGGCGAAGAATTCCGGATTCATCGGCGGGAAGGGGCCTTCCGTGCCGTGATCCTGGGTGGGGACGACCGTTCCCTCGACGCTCGGCTGGCCGTGGTCGCTGGGCAGGGCCTCCTCGGTGGCGGGGTGCTCTTCCTGAGCCATCGCCGGCGTGACGAACATCGTGCTCCTCGTCCGTTTCCTTGCGCATCCGGCCGCCCCGCAGTTTCGCGGGGGCGGCCGGACCGACGATCCAAGTTGTCAGATCGGGTCGGCGATCAGCCGACGAAGAGCAGCAGCAGCGCGATGAGCAGCGAGAAGATGCCCAGCGCTTCCGTGACGGCGAAGCCGAAGATCAGGCGGCCGAACTGGCCGTCGGCAGCCGACGGGTTGCGCAGCGCGCCCGCGAGATACTGGGCGAACATGTTGCCGAGGCCGAGGGCGGTTCCGGCCATGCCGAAGCAGGCGAGACCGGCACCGATGTAGCGAGCAGCTTCCGCGTCCATGGGATTCTCCTTGGGTTGGATCGTACGGAGGGAGGTTTTCCCGAACGCGGACGCGGCCGGGAAAGGCGGCGACGTCGCGTCAGTGGTGCGTGTGCACCGCGTCGTTGAGGTACATGCAGGTCAGGATCGCGAAGACGTAGGCCTGCAGGAACGCGACGAGGAATTCGAGGGCGGTGAGCGCCACGGTCATGATCAGCGGCAGGATGGCGCCGCCGATGCCAAGCGCGCCGAGGGTGCCGAGTGACACCACGAAGCCGGCGAAGACCTTCAGCGTGATGTGGCCCGCCAGCATGTTGGCGAAGAGACGCACGGAGAGCGAGACAGGCCGCGACAGGAACGAGATGAGCTCGATTACGACGACGAAGGGCAGGATGACGCCCGGCACGCCCGAGGGCACGAAGACGCGGAACCAGCCGAGGCCGTTCTTGTAGATGCCGTAGCCCACCACCGTGCCGATCACGAGCATGGCGAGGGCGAAGGTGACGATGATGTGGCTCGTCACCGTGAAGAAGTAGGGGAACATGCCGAGCAGGTTCGCCACGAGCACGAACATGAACAGCGAGAAGACGAGCGGGAAGAACCGCATGCCGGCGCTGCCGGTCGAATCTCGCAGCATGTTGGCGATGAACTCGTAGGAGAGTTCCGACACCGACTGCATGCGGCTGGGCACCAGGCCGCGGCCGCGCGTCGTATAGTAAAGAAACGCCGAAGCGACGGCGACGGTCGCCACCATGAACAGCGAAGAATTGGTGAAGGAGAAGTCGACGCCGCCAATATCGATGGGCACGAGCCGAGCGATCTGGAATTGATGAATCGGATCGTTCGCCAAGCGTCGTCCCCGTCTTGCAGCTGAATACGGCCGTTTCTCGAAAGCCGGCCTGCCCATAGCGTCCCTTGGCGCGGTCCGCAACCCTCGAAAGGTGCTCGAAGCGGCGTTAGGAACAGGCGCTAGCCGTCGGCGGGCGTCGGGCCCGAGGGCGGCGGTCCCTTGCCGACCGCGCGCAGCACGTTCAGCACGCCCGCGGCGAAGCCGAACAACAGGAAGATGATCAGTCCGAAGGGCGCGGTGCCGAGCCCGAGGTCGATGAGATAGCCGATTCCCGCCCCCACCAGCACGCCGGCGACGAACTCGCTGGCGATCTTGAGGCCCTGCGCCATTCCGGCCGCGCCCGTGCGGTTCGGCTGCCGGTCCTCGATTGGCATCGCGGCGCGCTGGGCGGCGAGCCGCTCCTCGAAGGCGCGACGGCGGGCCTGAAGCGCGGCATCGTCGATTCGCGGCCCCTCGTCGTTGTCGTCGCGCGGGTCGCTCATCAGGCTTGGCCTCGCAGCCGCGCGAGACCATCCGTCGCGGGCTTGTACTTCGGATCGATCTGGGCGGCGCGCGAGAAGGAGCGGACCGCGCGGTCGCGCTGGCCCTGGCGCTCGTAGACCAGCGCCTGGTTCGCCCAGAACTCGGCCCGGCGGTCGTCCAGCTTGAGGGCTGCGTTGAAGTCGGCCAGCGCGTTCTCCTCGTCGCCGAGCGCGAGATAGGACACGCCGCGGCCGGAATAGGGCTCGGGGGCGGAGGCCTCGAGCGAGATCGCGGTCGAGAAATCCTCGATCGCCTGACGGTGCTGGCCGTCGATCTGGTAGAGGAGGCCGCGATTGTGGAAGGCGCGCGGATCGGTGGTCTTCAGATCGATGGCGCGCTGGAAGTCGCGCAGCGCGTCGGCGTTCTGGTTCGCCAGCCGGTACACGTTGCCCCGCCCGACATATGCGGCGGCGTAGTTCGGGTCGATCTGGATCGCCGCCGAATAGTCCTCCACCGCCTTCAGCGGCTGGCCGATCTGGCGCTGGACGAGGGCACGGTTGGCATAGGCCTGCGGAAAGTTCGGGTTGATCTGGATGGCGCGGTCGAAGTCGGCCAGCGCCGCCTGATAGTTGCCGGCCCGCCCGTAGGCCGTGCCGCGCACGTTGTAGCCTTCGGCATCGTTGGGAGCGGCGTCGATGGCGGCGGTGAGCGAAGCGATGTTCTGCTCGGAGCCCTGGTTCTGGTCGAGGCGGATCGCCTCGACGGACGGAGTGCCGGCCGTGGTGCAGGCGCTCAGGGCCAGGGCAAGTCCCGCCCATGCCGCCGCGCGGATGCCGCGCCCTCTCCGCTTCTCCACCCGAGCTTCTGTCTGCCAGGACGTCATGACGCCGCTTCCGCTCCCCACGCTTGTCGTCGCCCCGCCGCGGCCTGTCTCCGCACGAAGCGCTCTTCCGGCGGCGCGCTCAGTCGGGCGGACCGGGCACGCGAAAGCAGTCCGGGCGGCGGATGTCGATCCGCCGCCCGGACTGCGATGCGATGTCGTTCAAATAATGACGACGGAAACTCGTCTCAGCGGCTGGCCGTGGCCGCGGCGGTGCGGCCGCCGGCCACCAAGCCCTCGCGCTGGGCGCGCTTGCGGGCGAGCTTGCGGGCGCGGCGGACGGCCTCGGCCTTCTCGCGGGCGCGCTTCTCCGAGGGCTTCTCGTAGAAGTTCCGCATCTTCATCTCGCGGAAGATACCCTCGCGCTGCATCTTCTTCTTGAGCGCGCGGAGGGCCTGATCAACGTTGTTGTCGCGGACGAGTACCTGCACTAAGCAAATCCGTTCTGGGTTGGGTGCCGAATGATGTCAGAGGGGTCATCGCGGAAGCACGCAACCCCTCGCGGGAGCCCGAGTTCCCGCAAGTGGCGGCGTCGATAGCAGATACCAGAGGCGATGTCGAGATGCGTCGTCCGCGCGAGATCCGGCGGGCCTGACCCGGTCGCGCCTCGCGCTCGCTCGAAACGGGAAGGGGAACTACCGGAAGGGGAGCGAAAAAAACGGGCGAGGCGGGCCGAAATCGCACGTCGGCCATATGGACCCGCTCCGTGGCGGGAATAGTTACAGCGCATGTTCAATAGTCGCGACACGAAATCGAGAGGTCGCGACGGTCCTTGTTACAGGAGTTGCGTATGGTCGAAACGGTTCGCGAGCGCGCGGCCTACTACGGTGCGGCCGGTCCGGTCCGCCGGGTTTCCTGGGGGGCCATCATCGCGGGCGCCCTGCTCGCCCTGACGATCCAGTTCATGCTGGGCCTGCTCGGGCTCGGCATCGGCCTGTCGACGATCGATCCGGCTCAGGCCAACGAGACGCCGAGCGCCAACGCGCTGCTCACGACGAGCGGCCTTTGGACCATCGCGATCGTGCTCATCGGCCTCTTCATCGGCGCCTTCGCCGCCGGCCGCCTCGCCGGCAGCGCGAGCAAGACGGACGGCGCCCTCCACGGCATCGTGACGTGGGCCACCTCGACGCTCCTCATCGTCTACATCCTGTCGAGCGGCGCTTCGGCGGTCGTGGGCGGCGCCTTCGGCGCGATCGGCTCCTCGATCCAGGGCATCAGCCAGGCCGCGGGATCGGTTATCCCGACCTCGACCGACCAGCTGCCGCCGGGCCTCCAGCAGCAGGCCGAGCAGCTCTTCCGCCAGGGCCAGCAGCAGGCCCAGCAGGCCGCGGGCGAGGTGCAGGGCGAGGCGCAGCAGGCCGCCCAGACCGCGCAGGCCGCGACGGGTGAGCAGGACCTCTCGGACGCCATCCCCGAGGTGCTCGCCGGCCTCCAGGCCGACGCCACGCCCGAGCAGCGCCAGGCGGCGGTGCAGGTCATCGCCCAGACGGCCAACATCCCGCAGCCGGAAGCCGAGCAGCGCCTCGCCGAGTTCCAGCAGCGCTACGACCAGGCCGTCGCCGACCTGCGTCAGGCGGCCGACCGGGCGGCGAGCGCCCTGTCGACCGGTGCCTTCGGCGCCTTCGTCGCGCTGCTTCTCGGCCTGATCGTCGGCGCGATCGGCGGCGTCATCGGCCGGCCGAAGACGGTGCCGGTCGCGACCGCCCGCGCGACGGTCTGACGCTCCTCCAGCGGGCGACGAACGCCCGTCGCTGATCGATCAAGGAAGGGGTCCCGCCGCGCATCGTCGCGGCGGGGCCCTGCGTCATCAGGCGTCGTATTTCGAGCACAGTTCTCGGCGCAACAGGGTAGGACATTGAGGCGGCGTCGGATGTCGAGCATCCACGCCTGCATCCCGTATCGATCCCAACCCCGAGGACCGCCAGCTTATGCGTCGATTTTCCGCATTCGCGATCGCCCGCGAAGCCTTCCGAGGCTATTCCGGCTGGGGCGAGCAGTGGGCCTCGCCCGAGCCGAAGAGCTACTACGACGTCGTGATCGTCGGTGCCGGCGGCCACGGGCTGGCGACCGCCTACTACCTCGCCAAGGAGCACGGGATCACCAACGTCGCGGTGATCGAGAAGGGCTGGCTCGGCGGCGGCAACACCGGCCGCAACACGACGATCATCCGCTCCAACTACCTCTACGACGAATCCGCGGGTCTTTACGATCACGCCGTGAAGCTGTGGGAGGGCCTGTCCCAGGACCTCAACTACAACGTCATGTACTCGCCGCGCGGCGTCCTGATGATCCAGCACAACGTCCACGACGTGCAGGTCTCCAAGCGCCACATCCACTCGAACCGCCTCAACGGCGTCGACAACGAGTGGCTGACGCCGGAGGAGTGCAAGAGCTACTGCCCGCCGCTGAACATCTCCAAGGACGCGCGCTTCCCCGTGGTCGGCGGCGCGCTGCAGCGCCGCGGCGGCACGGCGCGCCACGACGCGGTCGCCTGGGGCTATGCCCGCGCGGCGTCGGCGCGCGGCGTCCACATCCTCCAGAACACCACCGTCACCGGCATCCGCCGCGGGGCGGACGGCGCCATCCGCGGCGTCGAGACGAGCCGCGGCTTCGTCGGCGCGGGCAAGGTCGGCGTGGTCGCCGCCGGCAACACTTCGGTCGTCATGGAGATGGCGGGCGTTCGCATGCCGCTGGAAAGCTTTCCGCTGCAGGCGCTGGTTTCGGAGCCGGTCAAGCCGTGCTTTCCCTGCGTCGTCATGTCGAACACGGTCCACGCCTACATCTCGCAGTCCGACAAGGGCGAGCTCGTCATCGGCGCGGGAACGGACCAGTATCCGTCCTATTCGCAGACCGGCAGCCTCCACATCCTGAACCACACGCTCGACGCCATCTGCGAGATGTTCCCGATGTTCCGGCGCATGCGGATGCTGCGCTCCTGGGGCGGCATCGTGGACGTGACGCCCGACCGCTCGCCGATCCTGTCGAAGACGCCGGTCGCCGGGCTCTACGTCAACTGCGGCTGGGGCACGGGCGGCTTCAAGGCGACGCCGGGCTCGGGGCACGTCTTCGCCCACACCATCGCCCGGGACGAGCCGCACCGGCTCAACGCCGCCTTCACGCTCGACCGCTTCCGCTCCGGCCGCTTCATCGACGAAGCGGCGGCGGCTGCGGTGGCACATTAACCAATTCATCCGCGACGCGAGATCTTCGCCCGATGCTGTTGATCCACTGCCCTTATTGCGAGGAAGCGCGGCCGGAACTGGAGTTCCGCCACGCCGGCGAGGCGCACGTCTCCCGACCCGCCGCGACCGAGACGCTCGACGACGAGGCGGTCGCCGAGAGCCTCTACATCCGCACCAACAATCGCGGCCTCGTCCTGGAGCGCTGGCGCCACATCCACGGCTGCGGGCGCTTCTTCAACGCCGCGCGCCATTCCGTGACCGACAAGTTCTACGCCTTCTACAAGGCGGGCGAGGCTGCCCCCGAGATCGACGAGACGGCCGACTGGTCGCCGGCGCTCTTCGGCGCGGGCGCCAATCCAGGCGTCGCGCCGAAGCTCGGCGCGACCGGAGCGCCGGACGGGCCGGCCGCGGGCGAGGGGGAGAGCGCACGATGAAGACGCACCGCATCGCCTCGCGCGGGCGCCTTGGCGAGCGCCGCATCCGCTTCACCTTCGACAACAACCCCTATGAGGGGTTGGAGGGCGACACGCTCGCCTCGGCGCTCCTCGCCAACGGCATCCATCTCACCGGTCGCTCCTTCAAGTACCATCGGCCGCGCGGAATCCTCGGCGCGGGCTCCGAGGAGCCGAGCGCGCTCGTCGAAGTGCGGCGCGACGCGGCGCGGCGCCAGCCCAACATCCGCGCGACCCAGCAGCCGCTCTATCAGGGGCTCGAGGCCGTCAGCCAGAACCGCTGGCCGACGCTCGACTTCGACGTCGGCGCGGTGAACTCGCTGTTCGGGCGCTTCCTGACGGCCGGCTTCTACTACAAGACCTTCATGTGGCCGAAGAGCTTCTGGGCCAGGGTCTACGAGCCGAACATCCGCGCCGCGGCGGGCCTGGGAAGTGCGCCGGAGGAGGCCGACCCCGACATCTACGCCAACCGCTTCCTGCACTGCGACGTGCTCGTCGTCGGCGGTGGGCCGGCGGGCCTCACGGCGGCGCTCGCGGCCGCGGAGAACGGCGACGAGGTCGTCATCTGCGACGAGAACGAGCGCTTCGGCGGCTGGCTGCGGGTCGAGAGCGACACGGCGCTGGTCGACGGCAAGCCCGGCATGCGCTGGGTGGACGCGACGGTGGCGCGGCTGGTTTCCATGCCCAACGTGCGCCTGCTGCCGCGGACCCAGGCCTTCGGCTACTACGCGCAGAACATGGTGGCGCTCGGCGAGAAGCTGACCGAGCACGAGGCGACGCCCGCCGCCGACGCTCCGCGCGAGCGTCAATGGCAGGTGCGCGCGGAGAAGGTGGTGCTTGCCTGCGGCGCCATCGAGCGACCGCTCGTCTTCCCCGACAACGACCGGCCGGGCGTCATGCTGGCGAGCGCCGGCCGGCAATACCTCAACGAGTACGGCGTCGCGGTCGGACGGCGCGTCTGCGTCTTCACCGCGCACGACGCGGCCTATTTCGCCGCCCTCGACCTCAAGGCCGCGGGCGTCGACGTGCCGGCCATCATCGACCTTCGCGAGGAGCCGGAAACGGCGCCGATCCGCGAGGCCCGGGCGGCCGGCATCGAGGTGCTGACGGGCTACGGCGTCAAGGCGGTGCGGGGGGGCAAGCGCGTGCGCGGCATCGTCCTCGAAGAGCTGCGCACCGGCGGCGACAATCGCGGCATCGAGTGCGACGCGCTGCTGATGTCCGGCGGCTTCACGCCCTCCGTCCATCTGTTCTCGCAGTCGCGCGGCGGCCTGACCTTCGTTGAAGGCCTCCAATCCTTCGTGCCGGGCAAGCCGGCGCAGAACTGCGTCCCGGTGGGCGCGGGCAACGGCACCTTCGACCTCGCCGCAGCCTTTGCCGAGGCTCAGGCGGCCGTCGGTGGCAAGGGGGCCATGCCGACCGTCGCGGGCCTCGCGCCGCATGGTGGCGGCGTTGCGGGCGCGACGCCGGCGGTGAAGCGGCCGGGCGCGGGCAAGGCCTTCGTGGACTGGCAGAACGACGTCACCGCCAAGGACATCGGCCTCGCGGTGGCCGAAGGCTTCCGCTCGGTGGAGCACATCAAGCGCTTCACCACCAACGGCATGGCGACCGACCAGGGCAAGACCTCCAACATCAACGGCCTCGGCATCGCCGCCGAGAAGCTCGGCCGCTCCATGCCCGAGGTCGGGCTGACCACCTTCCGCGCGCCTTTCACGCCGATCACCTTCGGCACGATCGCCGGCCGCGCCAAGGGCGCGCTCTTCGACCCCGTGCGCCGCACGCCGATCCACGACAGCGCCGCGGCAGAAGGCGCGGTGTTCGAGGATGTCGGCCAGTGGAAGCGCGCCTGGTACTTTCCGAAGAACGAATCGATGGACGAGGCGGTCGTCCGCGAATGCCGCACGGTCCGCGAGGCCGGCGGCCTCTTCGACGCCTCGACGCTCGGCAAGATCGAGGTGACGGGCCGAGACGCCGCGAAGTTCCTCGACCTGATCTACGCGACGCCGCTCTCCAACCTCGCGGTCGGGCGCTGCCGATACGTGATCCTGCTCTCGGAACCCGGCTTCGTCATCGACGACGGCATCGCGGCGCGGATCGACGAGAACCGCTGGCACGTGACCACCACGACCGGCGGGGCGCCGCGCGTCCTCAACATGATGGAGGACTACCGCCAGACCGAGTTCCCCGAGCTCGACGTCTGGCTGACCTCGATCACCGAGGAGTGGGGCACGATCGCCGTGCAGGGGCCGAAGGCGCGCGAGCTCGTCGCCCCCTTCGTGGAGGGGCTCGACATCTCGGCCGCCGCCATGCCGCACATGTCGGTCGGCATGGCCACCGTCATGGGCCTGCCCTGCCGCTTCTTCCGCGTGTCCTTCACCGGCGAGACCGGCTTCGAGCTGAACCTGCCGGCGGACGGCGTGCGCGCCGTCTGGGACAGGCTCCGCGAGGCCGCCCGGCCGCTCGGGCTCGTGCCCTACGGCACCGAGACCATGCACGTCCTTCGCGCCGAGAAGGGCTACATCATCATCGGCCAGGAGACCGACGGCACGATGACCGCCGACGATGCGGGCCTCGGCTGGGCCGTGTCGAAGAAGAAGGCGGACTTCGTGGGCAAGCGCGGCATGACGCGCCCCGACCTTCTCGCGCCGAACCGCAAGCAGCTCGTCGGCCTCAGGACGGTCAACCCGCTGACCGTCCTGGAAGAGGGCGCGCAGATCGTCGCCGACCCGAACGAGCCGGTGCCGATGACCATGATCGGCCACGTCACCTCGTCCTACCGCTCGGCCGCACTCGGGCGCTCCTTCGCGCTGGCGGTGGTCCGCAACGGTCGCGCCCGGATGGGCGAGCGGCTGTTCGTGCCAATGCCGGACGGGCCGATCGAGGTGGAAGTGGTGAACCCCGTGTTCTTCGATCCCGAGGGAGAGCGTCTCCATGGCTGATTCCGCTAGTCTCCGCCGCGTCTCGCCCCTCGACGGCCGCTACGCCAGCGGCGCGGGCGTGATCATCGCGCCGCTTCCGAAGCGCCGCCGCTTCTCGCTGCGGGCGCGCGAGAACGACGCGACAAACCTCTCCGACGTGCTCGGCTTCGCGCTGCCGCGCCGCCCGAAGACGAGCGCCGAAAGCGGGACCGCCGCCGCGCTCTGGCTCGGGCCGGACGAGTGGCTGGTCTTTGCCGAGGGCGACGTCGCCGACCGGCTGGCGGGCCTGAGCGGGCCGGCCTTCGCCACCGAGATCACCCATCGCAACGTCGCGATCCGCCTGGAAGGGCCGGCTGCGGAAGCCGTGCTGGGCGAAGGCTGTCCGCAGGACCTGCGCTTGTCGCGCTTTCCCGTCGGGGCCTGCTCGCGCACCGTCTTCGGCAAGGTCGAGGTGGTGATCTGGCGGCGCTCCGAGACCGTCTTCGAGGTCGAGGTCTGGCGCTCCTTCTCGGACTATCTCTGGACCTATCTCGCCGAGGCCGCTCGCGCGCCGGCGCTCTGAACCGCTCATCCGCGTCGTCTTCGAGCCCTGCCGTTCGGAAAGGAGCGGCAGGGCTCTTGCTATTCGTCGGCGTATGCGAATACTTTGCGATATAAAGTTGTTTGAGGTGCAGTATGGGCGAGTACGAGAAGGCTCTGGCCGACATCGATCTCATCCGCAGCCGGATGGCCGCGAGCACGACCTTCCGCGGCTTCGGTCCGGCGGCCCTCGCCGCGACGGGCGGCATCGCCCTGATCGTGGCAGGCGTGCAGACGGCGATGCTGGCGGAGCCGATGCGGGAGCCGGGCCTGTTCTTCGCCGGCTGGATCGTCGCCGCCGTCATCGCGGTACTCCTCATCGGAGCCGAGGTGATCGTGCGGGCGCGCCGGCATCACGGCGGGCTCGCCGACGCGATGATCCACAACGCGATCGGGCAGTTCCTGCCGGCCGGTGCGGCGGGCTTGGCGCTCGCGGCGATCCTCGGTCGCTTCGCGCCGGACGCCGTCTGGGCGCTGCCGGGCCTCTGGCAGATCCTCGTCAGCCTCGGCCTCTTCGCCGCCGCGCCTTCCCTGCCGCGCGGGAGCCTCCTTGCCGCCGGCTGGTACTTCCTGGCGGGCTGCGCCGTTCTGATGCTCGCGGCGCAGGGGCCGACGCTCTCGCCCTGGATGATGGGCCTGCCCTTCGCCGTCGGGCAGATGATCCTCGCCGCCGTCGTGTTCCGCGGACCGGGAGACGCGCATGTCGGCTGATCCCGCGCCCTTCGCCTATGACGGGCTCGACCGCACCATCCACGAGAAGGCGCGGCTGGGCATCATGACCTCGCTCGTCGGCCACGCCAAAGGGCTGGCGTTCGGCGACCTCAAACGCCTCTGCGGCCTCACCGACGGCAACCTGTCGCGCCACCTCCAGGTGCTGGAGGAGGCGGGGCTCGTCGCCATCGACAAGGGCTACGAGGGCAAGCGCCCGCTGACGACCTGCCGCATCACCCCGGCCGGGCGCCAGCGCTTCCTCGACTACCTCGCGGTTCTCGAGCGCGTCGTGCGCGACGCCGGAGAGGCCGCCGACGCAAGCGAGGCGATCCCGATCCGCATCGCCTGACGACGACCCGCCGCCGGTCTGCCGCAAGGCAGCATCGGCGGCGCGACTACCTGCCAACACCCATCCGAAACCCACCAACGGTTCGCGGAAGCGGACCGGCGCGCCATCATGACCGGAGACTTTGCAATGCAAAGCACAATGCTGAACAAAATCCACCTCGGCATCATCATGGACGGCAACGGCCGCTGGGCCGAGCGATGCGGCCTGTCGCGCAGCCGCGGCCACGAGGCGGGCGTCCGGGCGATCCGGCCGATCGTCGAGGCGGCGATTCGCGGCGGCGTCGGCACGCTGACGCTCTACGCCTTTTCCAGCGACAACTGGCGCCGCCCCGCCGCCGAGGTCGCGGTGCTCATGGGACTGCTGCGCGGCTATCTCGCCCAGGAAATCGGCGCCTTCCGCGAGGCCGGCGTACGGCTGTCGCTGGTCGGCCGCCGTGACCGCCTGCCGGCCGGGCTCGTCCGCCGGATCGCCGCGGCGGAAGCCGCGACGGCGGAGGGCAGGGCGCTGCACCTGCGCATCGCCTTCGACTATTCCGCTTGCGAGGCGATCCTCGCCGCGGCCCGGCTCGCCGACGCCTCGACGGACCGCGACGCCTTCTCCCGCCTCGTCGCCGGGGACGAGGCGCCGGACCTCGACCTCCTCCTGCGAACGGGCGGCGAGAAGCGGCTCAGCGACTTCCTTCTCTGGGAGAGCGCCTATGCCGAGCTGATCTTCACCGACCGGCTCTGGCCGGACTTCGGCGCGGGCGACCTCGCTGCTGCGCTGGACGAGTTCCAGGGGCGGAGCCGCCGATTCGGCGGTCTGCCGCCCGCGGCTGAAGCGGCTTGAAGGGAGCGGTCCGATGCGCATCCTTCTCGTCAACGTGCCCCATCCCGCGATCGGCAGCCGCATCCCGGACGATCACCTGCCGCCGCTCGGCCTCCTCTCGATCGGAGGACCGCTGATCGACGATGGCCACGTCGTGCGCCTCCTCGACGCCGAGTTCGGGCCGATGCCGATCCGCGATCTCGTCGCGGCGGTCGTGGCTTGGGAGCCGGATGCCGTGCTCTTCGGCCATTCCGGCTCGACCTCCGGCCACCCGGTGATCCGCGACGTCGCCCGCCGCGTTTCGCTCGCGCTGCCCGGCGTCGCGATCGTCTACGGCGGCGTCTTTCCCACCTATCACTGGCGCGAAATCCTCGCCGACGAGCCCTGGGTGACGGCGATCGTGCGCGGCGAAGGCGAGGAGACCGCGCGACGGCTGATGGCGGCGCTGTCGGTGGACGCGCCGCTCGGCTCGATCCCCGGCATCGCCTATCGCGGCGAAGCCGGCCCTTGCGCGACGCGCCCCGCGCCGGTGATCGCCGACCTCGACGCCTACCGCGTCGGCTGGGAGCTGATCGACCACGCGCACTACAGCTACTGGGGACGGCTGCGCGCCGTGGTCGTCCAGTTTTCGCGCGGTTGCCCGCACCTGTGCAGCTATTGCGGGCAGCGCGGCTTCTGGACGCGCTGGCGCCATCGCGATCCCGTCCGCTTCGCCCGCGAGATCGCCCGCCTCCACCGCGAGCACGGCGTCAAGGTCTTCAACTTCGCCGACGAGAACCCGACCGTGTCGAAGAAGGCGTGGCGGCTGTTCCTCGAAACGCTGATCGCCGAAGAGGTCGACGTGATCCTCGTCGGCTCGACCCGCGCCGACGACATCGTGCGCGACGCCGACATCCTGCCCCTCTACAAGCGGGCCGGCTGGCAGCGCTTCCTTCTCGGCCTGGAGAACACCGACGAGAAGACGCTGGAGATGGTGAGGAAGGGCGGCGCGACGGCGAGCGACCGCGAGGCGATCCGGCTCCTGCGCGAGAACGGCATCCTGTCCATGGCGACCTGGGTCGTCGGCTTCGAGGAGGAGACCGACCGCGATCTCTGGCGGGGCCTTCGCCAGCTCCTCTCCTACGATCCCGACCAGGTGCAGCTGCTCTACGTGACGCCGCACCGCTGGACGCCCTTCTTCCGCCAGGCGGCGGAGCGCCGCGTCATCCAGACCGATCGCCGCCGCTGGGACTACAAGCACCAGGTGCTGGCGACGCGCCACATGCCGCCCTGGCGCACGCTTCTCTGGGTCAAACTCATCGAGGCGATACTGCAAGGGCGCCCGAAGGCGCTGCGCCGCACCTTCCTCCACCCCGACCCCGGCCTGCGTCATGCCATGCGCTGGTACGCGCAGATGGGCCGGCGAGTCTGGCCCTACGAGATCGTCAACTTCGTGCTGCGCCGCCGAATAGCCGGCGGTCCGACCGTGTCGTCCTTTTGGGGCCTGCCGCAGGACGCCGAGGAGGAGTCGATGGTGCCGGCCCGGCACGCGACGTCACCCGCCCGCCGCGACGTTGTCCCAGGCTTGCCGGTCGATCTTTGACCATCCGATAAAAAATTTGACCTTCCGATAAAGTCGCGGCAGTCTCCTTTTGAACGGTTCCAGACTAGCCCGGCAGGCGGGCCGTCGGACCGGCAGGGGAAAGGGTCGTCGCGATGAACGAGTTGGCTCCTCAACGCCCGGATATCGCGGGCGCCCGCCTCGATCCGCAGGCGCTCGCCCGTAACTTCTCGGACGTTCATCCGCCGCTGGAGGCGCACGAGGCGCTGGTCGAGGCGGACCGCTGCTACTTCTGCTACGACGCGCCCTGCATGGAGGCCTGCCCGACCTCCATCGACGTGCCGCTGTTCATCCGCGAGATCCAGGCCGGCAACCCGATCGGCGCGGGCAAGACGATCCTGTCCGCCAACATCCTCGGCGGCATGTGCGCCCGCGTCTGCCCGACCGAGACGCTTTGCGAGGAGGCCTGCGTTCGCGAGGCGGCCGAGGGCAAGCCGGTGAAGATCGGCCTCCTCCAGCGCTACGCCACCGACGCCGTGATGGACACGGGACGCCACCCCTTCACCCGCGCGGCGCCGACGGGCAAGCGCGTCGCGGTGGTCGGCGCCGGGCCGGCGGGCCTGTCCTGCGCCCATCGCCTCGCCATGCTCGGCCACGACGTCGTGCTCTTCGACGCGCGCCAGAAGCCGGGCGGCCTCAACGAGTTCGGCATCGCCGCCTACAAGGCGACCGAGCGCTTCGCGCAGAAGGAAGTCGACTTCATCCTGTCGATCGGCGGCGTGAGCGTCGAGACCGGCAAGGCGCTCGGCCGCGACATCCACCTCGCCGACCTGCGCCGCGACTACGACGCCGTGTTCCTCGGCCTGGGTCTCGCGGGCGTCAACGCGCTCGGCCTCGACGACGAGACGGCGGGCGGCAGCCACGATGCCGTCGCCTGGATCGCCGAGCTGCGGCAGACGACGGACCTCGCGGGCCTGCCGGTCGGGCGGCGCGTGGTCGTGATCGGCGGCGGCATGACGGCGATCGACGCGGCCATCCAGGCCAAGGCGCTGGGCGCGCAGGAGGTGACCGTCGCCTATCGCCGCGGCCAGGATGCCATGAACGCGTCGCGCTACGAGCAGGAGCTGGCCCAGACCCGCGGCGTCCACATCCGCTGCAACCTCACCCCGAAGCGCATCCTCGCCGCCAACGGCCACGTCTCGGGCATCGAGCTGGAGCGCACGGCCACCGTCGACGGCCGGCTCGTCGGCACGGGCGAGACGGTGATCGTCGAGGCCGATCAGGTCTTCAAGGCGATCGGCCAGGCCTTCGATCCCGCGGGCATCGCCTCGGACGGCTCGGAGGCGCAAGGCCTCGCCACCGAGAACGGCCGCATCAAGGTCGACGCCGAGCGCCGGACCAGCCTCCCCGACGTCTGGGCCGGCGGCGACTGCGTGGTCGGCGGCGAGGACCTGACCGTGGTGGCGACGGAGCACGGCAAGGTCGCCGCGATGAGCATCCACGCGGCGCTGACGGCCGAGCCGCGCGGCGCGGTCGAGGCGATCAAGAACAAGGTGCTGGGCGCCGTCGAAGCGCTGACCGGCGCGACTCGCTGAAGGGAAGGGGAACCATCATGGCCGACCTGTCGACGACCTTTCTGGGGATCCGCTCGCCCAACCCCTTCTGGCTGGCCTCGGCGCCGCCGACGGACAAGGAATACAACGTCCAGCGCGCCTTCGAGCAGGGCTGGGGCGGCGTCGTCTGGAAGACGCTCGGCGAGGATCCGCCGGTGGTCAACGTCAACGGCCCGCGCTACGGCGCCTTTCACGGGCCGGACCGGCGGCTGCTGGGGCTCAACAACATCGAGCTGATCACCGACCGGGCACTCGACACGAACCTCGAGGAGATCGCGCGGGTCAAGCGCAACTGGCCGGACCGGGCGATGATCGTCTCCCTGATGGTCCCCTGCGAGGAAGCGCCCTGGAAGAAGATCCTGGCGCTCGTCGAGCAGACCGGCGCGGACGGCGTCGAGCTGAACTTCGGCTGCCCGCACGGGATGAGCGAGCGCGGCATGGGCTCGGCGGTCGGGCAGGTGCCGGAATACATCGAGATGGTCGCGCGCTGGTGCAAGCAGCATTCGCGCCTTCCGGTGATCGTGAAGCTGACGCCCAACATCACCGACGTGCGCTATCCCGCGCGCGCCGCCAAGCGCGGCGGCGCCGACGCCGTGTCGCTGATCAACACGGTCTCCTCGATCATGTCGATCGACCTCGACAACTTCGCGCCGACCCCGACCATCGACGGCAAGGGCTCCCACGGCGGCATGTGCGGGCCGGCGGTGAAGCCGATCGCGCTCAACATGGTGGCGGAGATCGCCCGCGACGCGGAAACCGCCGGCATCCCGATCTCCGGCATCGGCGGCATCACCACCTGGCGCGACGCGGCGGAGTTCATCTCGCTCGGCTGCGGCACGGTGCAGGTCTGCACCGCGGCGATGACCTACGGCTTCAAGGTGGTGAAGGAGATGGCCTCGGGCCTGTCCGAATGGATGGACGAGAAGGGCTATCGCACCATCGAGGACTTCCGCGGACGCGCGGCGCCCAACGTGACGGACTGGCAGTACCTGAACCTCAACTACGTCACCAAGGCGCGGATCGACCAGGACCTCTGCATCAAGTGCGGCCGCTGCCACATCGCCTGCGAGGACACCTCGCATCAGGCGATCACGTCGATGCTGGACGGCCGGCGCCACTTCGAGGTGATCGACGAGGAATGCGTCGGCTGTAATCTCTGCGTCAACGTCTGCCCCGTCGAGAACTGCATCACCATGGAGCAGATCGCCGGATGCGATCCGCGCACGAAGAAGCCGATCCCCGACGCCTACGCCAACTGGACCTCGCATCCCAACAATCCGATGGCGCGCGAGAAGCAGCAGTTCGCCGCCGAGCCGGTGCTGCTGCCCGACGCGGCAGAATAACAAGGCGCCCGGGCGAAGAGACCGGGCCGTAAGAGAAGAGAAACCAGGATGTCCTAAGACTGCAGAGGACGGGGCGGTGCCGATCGGGCGCCGGCCGATCTTCAATCGCATGCGCCGGCATCCATGTCCCTGCAACTGAAGCTCCTGGCCGGCGGTGTCATCTTCGCTCTCGCGACGATCCTGTTTGCTGCCTTCAGTCACGGCACCCTGGTCGAGTCGCGCGCCCTGTCGTCGGACCTCTACGAGCGGGGCATGCATTCGCTGAACCGCCTGCAGGAGGCTCAGCGCTACGCCTCCGTCCTGTCCGACCGCTACCAGCGCATCCTGTCGGAAGTCGGGGGATCGACGCCGGCCTATTCGCTCGGCAGCGCCGAATCGCTCGACGTGCCGATGTCCGACATCTCGGCCATGCTGAAGGAAGCGGCCGACGGCACGGCGTCCCCTGAGGTGACGAAGCGGATCGGCGACCTCCTGTATCCGCTGAGCCGGCTCGCGGCCTCGCAAGGGGAGGTGAGCCTGCGTCTCGCCTCGCGCGAGCTCGCTCGCATCGCCTCCAACCTCGACGTCATCGTGTCCGAGGTGCGCGCCGAGGTCACGCAGACGCGCGAGCAGGCGGACCGGCAGTTCAACGGCGCCGCGACGCAGACCTGGATCGGGCTCGCCATCGTCGTCGCGCTGGGGCTGGCGGCGACCGGCATCATGAGCTGGCGCGTCGGCCGGCTCGTCGGCGATCTGCGCCGTCAGGCGCGCAGGATCGCGCGGGGCGACATCCTCCACCCGATAAAGCGCAACGACGAGCGGGAGTTCGCCGAGGTCTTCGACGCCATCGAGGTGCTTCAAGCGTCCTGCGCGTCTCTGCAGGAGCGGATCGGCCGGCAGGCGACGACCTTCGACGAGCGCCTGCAGAACCATGAGAACCGGTTCCTCGCGGCGCTCAACAACATGCCGCAGGGCCTGTGCATGCTCGACGGCGGCTTCAATCTCCTGGTCTACAACGACCCCTTCGCGGCCATGTTTCCGAACCTGAAGCCGGGAATGTCGGCGCGCGAGATCCTCGGCGACAAGCGCTTCCACACGGTCCTCGAGCCCGACGCGACCGGCGAGTTCGTCAAGGAGATGCCGGACGGGGAGGTGATGCGCATCAAGCGCCGCGGCATGCGCGACAAGGGCCTGCTCGTCACCTTCGAGAACATCACCGCCCAGCATCATGCCTCCCAGCGGATGGAGCACCTGGCAGGTCACGACGGGTTGACCGAACTCGCCAACCGCCGCCGCTTCTGCGAGCGGCTGGACGAGATTCTGGCTCTGCGCGGCTCGGCCGCGCAGGACATCGCCGTCATCACCCTCGACGTGAACGACTTCAAGTCGGTGAACGACACCTTCGGCCATCCCGTCGGCGACGCGCTCCTCAAGGCGGTCGGCGACCGTTTGCGCGCGGTGACGGGCCGGCGCGACGTGGTCGCCCGGCTCGGCGGCGACGAGTTCGCGGTGATCCAAGTCGGCGCCCGCCAGCCCGAGGGCGGCGAGCGGCTGGCCGCCCAGATCGTCGCGGCGATGGGCGAGCCCTTCGAGATCAACAACCGCCACATCCACAGCGGCGTGTCGCTCGGCGCCGTTCCCGTGCCGCGCCGGATGGTCGGCACCATGGGCGATGCCGATCACGTCATGCAGAACTGCGACCTCGCGCTGTATCGCGCCAAGGCCGAGGGTCGCAGCGGCTACCGCATCTTCGAGCCCTCGATGCGCGAGGCGCTGAACGAGCGCCGCGAACTGGAGCGCGACCTCCGGCTCGCGCTGGAAAACGACGAGCTGGAAATCTTCTACCAGCCCTTCGTTCATGCCGACCGGCAGGCGGTCTCCGGCTTCGAGGCGCTGCTGCGCTGGCGTCACCCCAGGCGCGGCCTGGTCTCGCCCGGCGTCTTCATTCCGCTGGCGGAGGAGATCGGCCTCATCGAGCAGATCGGCGTCTGGGCGCTGCGGACGGCGTCGGCCCAAGCCGCCAACTGGCCGGGAGACCTCATCCTGTCGGTCAACCTGTCGCCCGTCCAGTTCCGCAGCCGGACGCTCGTGGCGGACGTCCGCCAGGCGCTGGCGCGCTCGGGTCTCTCGCCGCGCCGGCTGCAGCTCGAAGTCACCGAATCGCTCTTCCTCGACGACGGCGACAACACGCTGGCGATCCTGACCGACCTGCGGTCGGACGGAATGATCATCTCGATGGACGATTTCGGCACGGGGTATTCCTCGCTCGGCTATCTCAGCCGGTTCCCCTTCGACAAGATCAAGATCGACCAGTCCTTCGTGCGCGACATGACACTGCCGGAGAACATGGCGATCGTGCGCGCCGTGATCGGCCTCGGCCGCGCGCTGAAGATGCCGGTCATCGCCGAGGGCATCGAGACGGTGGAGCAGCTGCGCATGCTGCGCGCGGAGGGCTGCCGCGAGATGCAGGGCTTCCTTTTCTCGCGGCCGCGTCCGGCCGGCGACCTGCCGCGCATCCTCGCCGAGGTGCAAGCCTTCTGGGCGAGCGAGCGGGAGGCGGCGCACTCCGTCGCGCGCGTGGCGGAAAGCGGCTGAGGGCGCTCAGGCCCGGGGGCGGACGCCGTTGAGGATGATCGACAGGACGGCCTGGGCCGCCTGCTCGGGAAAGCCGCGGCCGTCGACCTGCTCGCCGAGGATGGCGCGCACCTGGACGTCGAAGTCGGCATAGTGCTGCGTCGTCGCCCAGATCGCGAAGATCAGGTGCACGGGGTCGATGGGCGCGAGCCGCCCGTCCGAGACCCAGCCGCGGATCACGCCCGCCTTCTCCTCCACAAGTGTCCGGAGATCGGTGGCGAGGAAGCCGCGAATCACCGGCGCGCCGGCCAGGATCTCGTTGGCAAAGAGGCGCGAGGCCTGCGGCTGCTCCTGGCTCATGCGCAGCTTGAAGGTGATGTAGCGCCGCAGCTCCTCGATCGGCTCGCCGTCGGCGCGGATCGCCGCCAGCGGCTCGAGCCAGAGCGCCAGCGTGTCGCGCAGCACCGCCTCGTAGATGTCCTGCTTGCGGCGGAAGTAGTAGAGGAGGTTGGGCTTGGAAAGCCCGGCCTTGGTCGCGATCTGGTCCAGGGTCGAGCCGCGGAAGCCGTGGACCGAGAAGACCTCCAGCGCCGCCTGGAGGATGATCTCGCGGTTGATCGCCTGGATGCGGGTCTGCCCGCCGCCCGCCGGTTCCTCGTCCACCCGCGCGTCCATCTCGCCCTCGTCGCGCCGCCGGTCCGAGCGGATCCGCACTGCACAATTTTGAACCATTCAAGAGAGCTTGACCGGCCCTCAGGCACCTTCTAGCCTGACATTTGACCAATCAGTCAAGTTTCCGCCGAGGCCGTTTCGTGCACCGGCGGAGTGTGCGGGAGGATGCGGCGCGATGAACGAGATGACCAGGGTCGCTCCCAACAATCTCGACGCCTTCTGGATGCCGTTCACGGCGAACCGTCAGTTCAAGCAGGCGCCGCGCATGTTCGTGGGCGCGAAGGACATGCACTACACCACCGCCGACGGGCGGCAGGTGCTGGACGCGACCGCCGGCCTCTGGTGCGTGAATGCCGGCCATTGCCGGCCGAAGATCACCGAGGCGATCGCGACGCAGGCCGGCGAGCTGGACTACGCGCCGGCCTTCCAGATGGGCCACCCCAAGGCCTTCGAGCTGGCCTCGCGCCTCGCGACCATCGCGCCGGCCGGCCTCGACCACGTCTTCTTCACGAACTCCGGCTCCGAATCGGTCGAGACCGCGCTGAAGATCGCGCTCGCCTATCACCGGGCGAAGGGCGACGGGTCGCGCTTCCGGCTGATCGGGCGCGAGCGCGGCTATCACGGCGTCAACTTCGGCGGCATCTCGGTCGGCGGCATCGTCGCCAACCGCAAGATGTTCGGGACGCTTCTGACCGGCGTCGACCACATGCGCCACACCCACGACCCGGCCCGCAACGGCTATTCGCGCGGCGAGGCCGAGCACGGCGTGGAGCTCGCCGACGACCTCCTGCGCATCGCGACGCTCCACGACCCCTCGACCATCGCCGCCGTGATCGTCGAGCCGGTGTCGGGCTCGACCGGCGTCCTGCCCCCGCCCAAGGGCTACCTCAAGCGCCTGCGCGAGATCTGCGACCAGCACGGCATCCTCCTCATCTTCGACGAGGTCATCACCGGCTACGGGCGCATGGGCACGGCCTTCGCGGCCGACTATTTCGACGTGACGCCGGACCTGATGGTGACGGCCAAGGGCCTGACCAACGGCGTCATCCCGATGGGCGCGGTCTTCGCGTCGGGCAAGATCCACGACGCCTTCATGGGCGGGCCGGAACACCTGATCGAGTTCTTCCACGGCTACACCTATTCCGGCAATCCGATCGCCGCGGCCGCGGGCCTCGCCACCCTCGACACCTACAAGGAGGAGGGGCTGTTCGAGCGGGCCAAGGCGCTGGAGCCGGTCTGGGCCGACGCGCTTCACTCGCTGAAGGGCGAGCCGCACGTCGTCGATATCCGCACCATCGGCCTCATCGGCGCCGTCGAGCTTCAGCCGATCGACGGCCAGCCGACCAAGCGCGCCTTTTCCGCCTTCCTCGACGCCTACGAGAACGGCCTCCTGATCCGCACCACGGGCGACATCATCGCCATGTCGCCGCCGCTGATCGTTTCGGAGGCGCAGATCGGCGAGATCGTCGACGGGCTGCGCGCGATCCTGAGGCGGCTGAACTAGGGCAGCGGGAGGCGTTTCGATGAAGCCGATGGGATGGAGATTAGCCGAATCCTGGTGGTTGCCTCCTGTGCTCGGCGGGCTCGCAGTCGGACCGGTTCTGGCTGGACTCGCGGCCATGGGTGTCGAGCCGACCTACGCCACATGCGCGGTGGTCACGGTTGCCACCATCGCGGCCGTCGACCTTGTCTTCCGGCGCGTTCAGTCACGAAACTGAGCCTTATCCTGCAAGCCCTTTCGTAGAAGAGTTGTCCTATGGACCTTGCTTCCAACCTCCAGATCAACGGCGACCGGCTCTGGGACTCGCTGGAGGAGATGGCGAAGATCGGCCCAGGCATCGCCGGTGGCAACAACCGGCAGACGCTGACGGATTCCGACGCCGAGGGGCGGCGCTTGTTCCAGCGCTGGTGCGAGGAGGCCGGCCTGTCGATGGGCGTCGACACGATGGGCACGATGTTCGCCCGCCGCGAGGGCGCGGACCCGTCGCTGCCGCCGGTCTATGTCGGCAGCCACCTCGACACCCAGCCGACCGGCGGCAAGTACGACGGCGTCCTCGGCGTCCTCGGCGCGTTGGAGCTGGTGCGCTCGCTGAACGACCTCGGCATCCGCACCAAGCACCCGATCGTCGTCACCAACTGGACCAACGAGGAGGGGGCGCGCTTCGCCCCCGCCATGCTCGCATCCGGCGTCTTCGCCGGCGTCCACGACATGGGCTGGGCCTACGACCGGCGCGACGCGGAGGGAAAGCGCTTCGGCGAGGAGCTGGAGCGCATCGGCTGGAAGGGCGAGGAGCCGGTCGGCGGGCGGCCGATGCGCGCCTTCTTCGAGCTGCACATCGAGCAGGGTCCGATCCTGGAGGACGAGGGCATCGACATCGGCGTCGTCACCCACGGCCAGGGCCTGAAATGGCTGCAGGTGACGCTGACCGGCCGCGAGAGCCATACCGGCTCGACGCCGATGCCCAAGCGCCGCAATGCCGGGCTCGGGATGGCGCGGGTGACGGAGCTCGTCCACGAAGTGGCGATGGCCTACCAGCCCGACGCGGTCGGCGCGATCGGCCACGTCGAGGTCTACCCGAACTCGCGCAACATCATCGCCGGGCGCACGGTCTTCACGATCGACATCCGCTCGCCCGACAAGTGCGTCCTCGACGCCATGGACGGGCGCATCCGCGCCGGCATCGCGCAGATCTGCGAGGCGCTCGACATCGCCCACGAGATCGAGCAGGTCGGCCACTTCGACCCCGTCGCCTTCGACGAGGGATGCGTGAAGGCCGTGCGCGACGCCGCCGAGCGGCTCGGCTACAGCCACCGCGACATCGTCTCGGGCGCCGGCCACGACGCCTGCTGGATCAACCGCGTCGCTCCCACCGCCATGGTCTTCTGCCCCTGCGTCGACGGCCTCAGCCACAACGAGGCGGAGGCGATCACCAAGGACTGGGCGAAGGGCGGCGCCGACGTCCTTCTCCACGCGGTGGTCGAAACGGCGGGCATCGCGGAGTAGGGCGGAACCGGCGCCCCACGCTCTAGGCACATTCCGAACCGACCTCTCCGACGGACAAGAAGGAACGCTCTCATGACCATCGCGATCAAGGGCGGCACCGTTGTCACCGCCGACCTGACCTACCGGGCCGACATCCTGGTCGACGGCGGCACGATCGTCGCGGTCGGGCCGGATCTCCATGGCAACGAGGTGATCGACGCGTCCGGCGCCTTTGTCATGCCGGGCGGCATCGATCCGCACACGCACCTCGAAATGCCCTTCATGGGCACCTTCTCCTCCGACGACTTCGACACGGGCTCGGCCGCCGCACTGGCCGGCGGCACGACGATGACGGTCGATTTCGTATTGCCCGCGCCGAACCAGGGTCTCATCGAGGCGCTGCAGGAATGGCACCAGAAGGCCGGCAAGGCGCGCACCGACTTCTCCTTCCACATGGCGATCACCTGGTGGGGCGAGCGCGTCTTCGAGGAGATGCCGAAGGTCGTGGCGGAGGGGATCAACACCTTCAAGCACTTCATGGCCTACAAGGGCGCGCTGATGGTGAACGACGACGAGATGTTCGCCTCGTTCTCGCGCTGCGCCGAACTCGGCGCCATGCCGCTCGTCCACGCCGAGAACGGCGACGTCGTCGCCTTTCTCCAGCAGAAGCTCCTGGCCGAAGGCAACAACGGCCCCGAGGCGCACGGCTATTCGCGCCCGCCCGAGGTCGAGGGCGAGGCGACCAACCGCGCCATCATGATCGCCGACCAGGCGGGCGTGCCGCTCTACGTCGTCCACGTGTCCTGCGAGCAGAGCCACGAAGCCATCCGCCGCGCCCGCGCCAAGGGCATGCGCGTCTTCGGCGAGCCGCTGATCCAGCACCTCGTCCTCGACGAGAGCGAATACTTCAACGCCGATTGGGACTATGCCGCCCGCCGCGTGATGAGCCCGCCCTTCCGCAACCAGCTGCACCAGGATTCGCTCTGGGCCGGTCTCCAATCCGGCTCGCTCCAGGTGGTGGCGACCGACCACTGCGCCTTCACGACGGCGCAGAAGCGCACGGGGCTCGGCGACTTCACCAAGATCCCGAACGGCACGGGCGGCCTCGAGGACCGGATGCCGGTGCTCTGGACCAAGGGCGTCAACACCGGCCGTCTGACCATGAACGAGTTCGTCGCGGCGACCTCGACCAACATCGCCAAGATCCTCAACATCTATCCCCGCAAGGGCGCGATCCTGCCCGGCGCCGACGCCGACCTCGTGGTCTGGGACCCCACGGCGACGAAGACGATCAAGGCCGCCGCCCAGAAGTCGGCGATCGACTACAACGTCTTCGAGGGCATCGAGGTGAAGGGCCTGCCGGCCGTCACGCTCTCGCGCGGCAAGGTCGCTTACCGCGACGGCGAGGTGCGCGCCGAGACCGGCGACGGCCGCTTCGTC
This sequence comes from Antarcticirhabdus aurantiaca, assembly GCF_009765365.1. Lineage (GTDB taxonomy): Bacteria > Pseudomonadota > Alphaproteobacteria > Rhizobiales > Rhizobiaceae > Antarcticirhabdus > Antarcticirhabdus aurantiaca. The sequence continues at coordinate 44,677 of NZ_VTOM01000020.1, read as the reverse complement.
GAGCGCCCGGCGAACGCGCCGGTGACCAAGGCGCTCTCGACCTGGAAGGAGCTGACGGCGCCCCGCAAGGTCGAGCGCAGCGGCATCCCGGCGAGCGGCGTCTGAGACGCCGCCCGTCATGCTCGACCCGTCAGCCCAGGCGATCGGCCACCAGCGCTTCGAGGTCGGGGCGCAGGACGACGCTTTCCTGCTCGTTCGGATCGGTGCGCGCGATGACCGCCACGCAGGGCTCGCTGCCCGGGTTGAAGGGCAGGTGGGGCATGCCGGCGGGGATATAGAAGAGGTCGCCGGCCCTGGTGACGGCGTGATGCTCCAGACGTTCGCCGTAGAAGGTCTCGGCGATGCCGCTGACGACGAAGATCGCCGTCTCATGCGCCTCGTGAAGATGCGCCTTGGCCCGGCCGCCGGGCGGAATGGTCAGGAGATGCATGCAGATGCCGCTTGAGCCGACGCTTTCCGCCGAGATGCCCGCCCGGTACGTGAAGCCCTGTTTGCCGTCATACGTCTCCTCCGGCCGGATCAGCGCGCAGTCCTTCGCTCTCGTGTCCATGGTCATGAGCTCCCTCGTCTCCGCGATGCGCCATCCTATCCGGCTTTTGAACGGCCTTCACGCGGAGTTCGGCCGATGAGCGCCGCGCCCTCGCTCGCGCCTGCGCCCGCTCCCGCAGTCGGTGACGAGGTGATCGCCGCGCGCAAGCTCGGCCTCGTCTTCGGCACGAACGACGGGTCCGTCCACGCGCTGAAGGACGTCGACCTCACCATCCGGCGCGGCGAGTTCGTGTCCTTCATCGGCCCGTCCGGCTGCGGAAAGACGACGCTTCTGCGCGTCGTCGCGGACCTGGAACAACCGACGGCCGGCTCCATCACCGTCAACGGCATGACCCCCGACGAGGCCCGGCGCGCCCGCGCCTACGGCTACGTCTTCCAGGCCGCGGCGCTCTATCCCTGGCGCTCCATCGCGCGAAACGTCGCCCTGCCGCTCGAGATCATGGGCGTGCCCAAGGCCGAGCGCGCGCGGCGTATCGCAGCCAACCTCGACCTCGTCGGCTTGGCGGGCTTCGAGACGAAGTTCCCCTGGCAGCTGTCGGGCGGCATGCAGCAGCGCGCCTCCATCGCCCGCGCGCTGTCCTTCGACCCCGACCTCCTCCTGATGGACGAGCCTTTCGGCGCCCTCGACGAGATCGTCCGCGATCACCTCAACGCCGAGCTCCTGAAACTCTGGGCGAAGACGCGGAAGACGGTCGTCTTCGTCACCCACTCCATTCCCGAAGCCGTCTTCCTGTCCACCCGCATCGTCGTCATGAGCCCGCGCCCCGGCCGCATCACCGAGATCATCGACTGCGACCTCGGGGCCGAGCGCCCGCTGGAGATCCGCGAAACGCCGCGCTTCCTGGAGATCGCCCACCGCGTGCGGGAAGGCTTGAGGGCGGGGCATGGGTATGAGTGAGCGGGCCGATACTGCGTTAGCAACGGCAAAGGACGAGACGCCCCCTTCTCCCGTTTCGGGAGAAGGTGCCCCGAAGGGGCGGATGAGGGTCTTTCATGCCAAGCCGAAACGCCTCACCAAGAACGCTCGGACTCTTCGGCGCGAGGACACGGATGCCGAGCAGCGGCTCTTGAGCGAGCTGCGCGACCGCAGATTGAACGGTCACCGCTTCGTGCGTCAGTTCGTCGTAGAACCATACATTCTGGACTTTGCCTGTCGCGCAGCTCGCCTCGTCGTGGAATTGGACGGCAGCCAGCATGGAGAAGCGGCCTATGATGAGCGACGCACCGATCAACTGAACCGTCGGGGATGGTCCGTGCTGCGCTTCTGGAATGACGAGGTGCTGAAGGAGCGGGCGGCTGTCTGCGAAACGATCCTGGCGGTGCTTGATGGACGGATGATGGAGCGCTGCGATGGCGGCGGCTTGATCCATGGCCTGAGGTTTGCGCCCGGCAGACCCTCACCCGTCCGCACCGCTATCGCGGCGCGTCCACCCTCTCCCGAAACGGGAGAGGGGTGTGCGCCCCGTCCGGCAACGCTATCGCGAGCGATTGAGGCTGCTGAGGACCTGTGCCCATGACCCTCTCCGCCCCCATCGCAGAGCCCGGCGCCGGCATCGGGTACCGCGCTCGGCCGTCGCTGCGCTCGCGCATCGCGGGCGGTCGTGCCGGGCCCGTGCTGGTCGTTCTGATCGCCGTTCTGGCCCTGTGGTACGCGGGCGCCGTCCTGTTGAACTGGCCGACGGAGAGCGCGCGGCTTGCCCGTGGCGATCCGGATGTCTCCTCGGCTGAGATCCTCGCCGCCACGCTGTCCGCGCAGCGCCCCGTTCTCCCGGCGCCGCACCAGATCGCGGTGGAGATCTGGAACACGACAGTGAAGGTCTCGCCGACGGCGCCGCGCTCGCTCGTCTACCATGCGGGCGTGACGCTCGGGCCGACGCTACTCGGCTTCGCGCTGGGCACGCTGCTGGGCGTATTGCTGGCGGTCGGGATCATCCATTCCCGGACGCTCGACAAGAGCCTGATGCCCTGGGTGATCACCTCGCAGACCATCCCCATCCTCGCCATCGCGCCGATGGTGATCGTGGTCCTGAATTCGATCGGCATTTCGGGGCTCGTGCCGAAGGCGATCATCTCGACCTACCTGTCGTTCTTTCCCGTGACGGTCGGCATGGTGAAGGGGCTCCGCTCGCCCGACGCCATGCATCTCGACCTGATGCGGACCTACAATGCGAGCGGGCGGCAGACGCTCGCCAAGCTGCGGGCGCCGGCCTCGCTGCCCTTCCTTTTCGCCAGCATGAAGGTGGCGGTCGCCGCCGCGCTCGTCGGGGCCATCGTCGGCGAGCTTCCGACGGGGGCGCAGGCGGGGCTCGGAGCGCGGTTGCTCGCCGGCTCCTATTACGGGCAGACGATCCAGATCTGGTCGGCGCTGGTGGCGGCCTCGGTGATGGCGGGCGTCCTGGTCTGGCTCGTCGGGCTGGCGGAAACGGCGGCGCGGCGCCGGGCGGGGGCGCGGACATGAGCGCGGTCGCATCGCCCATGCTGCGCAGAGGCCCGGCCGCGCCGATGTCGATCCTGGCGAGCGCCGCCGTGGCGCTCGGCGCCGCGGCACTGGCCTTCGGGCTTCTCGGCGGCGGGCGCGGGGGCGTCGGCCTTTTCTTCTGGCTCGCCGTCCTCGTCTTCTGGCTCGGCGCTTGGCGACTGACGGGCGGCATCGCCGCGCTCTCGCCGAAGGGCGCTGCGGCGCGGCGGACGGCGGACCTCGCAGTGCCCGTCCTCTTCGGCCTCACCTGCATCGTGCTTTGGGAACTCGTGGTGCGCGGGCTCGACGTGCCGATCGTGCTCCTGCCGGCCCCGAGCCAGATCGCCGCGCGCATCGCCGCGTCCACCGGCATTCTCTGGGCCGACTTCCGGCAGACCTATCTCAAGGCCGTGCTCGCCGGCTGGGCACTCGGCTGCGGGCTCGGCTTCCTCGCGGGCGTGGCGGTGGATCGCTCGCCCTTCCTCAAGCGCGGGCTGATGCCGGTCGGCAACCTCGTCTCCGCGCTGCCGGTGATCGGCATCGCGCCGATCATGGTCATGTGGTTCGGCTTCGACTGGCCGTCCAAGGCGGCCGTCGTCGTCGTGATGACCTTCTTCCCCATGCTGGTGAACACGGTGGCGGGGCTGGAGGCGGCGGGCGCGATGGAGCGCGACCTCATGCGCACCTATGCGGCCAGCCCCGGCCAGACGCTGCTCAAGCTCAAGCTGCCGGCGGCGATGCCGTTCCTGTTCAACGCCTTGAAGATCAACTCGACGCTGGCGCTGATCGGGGCGATCGTCGCGGAATTCTTCGGCACGCCGATCGTCGGCATGGGCTTTCGCATCTCGGCCGAGATCGGCCGCTTGAACACCGACATGGTCTGGGCCGAGATCGCGGTGGCCGCGCTCGCCGGGTCGCTTTCCTACGGGCTGCTGGCGCTTCTCGAGCGCGCGGCGACGTTCTGGCATCCATCCACCCGCGCGGGGCGGGCGTGACACGAAGGAGCTAAGGGCATGAGGCATCTTCTCGGGGGCGCGGCGATCATGGCGATCGTTGCAGGGAGCGCGCTGCCCGCCGCGGCGCAGGACGCGCTGACGCTGCAGCTGAAATGGGTGACGCAGGCGCAGTTCGCCGGCTACTACGTCGCCGAGGCCAAGGGCTATTACGACGAGGCGAACCTCGACGTGACGATCAATCCCGGCGGCCCGGACGTGGCGCCGACCCAGGTCATCGCCGGCGGGGGCGCGGACGTCGTGATCGACTGGATGCCCTCGGCGCTCGCCGCGCGCGAGAAGGGCGTCTCGCTCGTCAACATCGCCCAGCCCTTCGCGCGGTCCGGCATGCAGCTCACCTGCCGCAAGGATTCCGGCATCGCCTCGCCGGCCGACTTCAAGGGCAAGACCCTCGGCGTCTGGTTCTCGGGCAACGAGTACCCGTTCCTGTCCTGGATGTCGAAGCTCGGCGTGTCGACCGAGGGCGGGCCGGAGGGCGTCACCGTCATCCGCCAGGGCTTCAACGTCGATCCGCTGATCCAGAAGCAGGCCGACTGCATCTCGACCATGACCTACAACGAGTACTGGCAGGTGATCGACGCCGGCATCCCGGCCGAGGATCTCGTGGTCTTCAACTATACCGACGAGGGCGTGGCGACGCTGGAGGACGGGCTCTACGTCCTGGAGGCGAACCTCGGCGACGCCGCCAACGTCGACAAGTACGCCCGCTTCGTGACGGCTTCGATGAAGGGCTGGCAGTATGCCAAGGAGCACCCGGACGAGGCGGCGCAGATCGTCCTCGACAACGACACGACCGGCGCCCAGACCATCGAGCACCAGACGCGCATGATGACCGAAGTCGCCAAGCTGCTCGGCGATAATGCGAAGCTCGACGTGGCGGCGGCCGAGGGCACGGTGAAGGTGCTGATGGGCGGTGGCTCGGACCCGGTGATCACCAAGCAGCCGGAAGGCGCGTGGTCGAGCGCGGTGACGGACAAGGCCGGCGCGATGTGAGGACGCTGTCGCGGCGGCATCGATGAACGATGTCGCCGCGGTATCGAACGAGGCGCCTTCACTCGCCCGCTCGCGGGTGAGGGTGTCGGCCGCGCAGGCGGCTGATTACGGACCAACGTCGCGTCCGCCTTGAACCACTCTCATCCGCCTGCCGGCACCGTCTTCCGCCGGCGGGAGACGGGAGCAACATTCAGCACAGCGGAGATGGGCTCACCCCTTCGGCGCCATGCCTTCCTTCAGCCGGCGGCTGATCTCGTCGAAGGGGGCGCGGACCTGGGGGTCTTCGGGCTTCTGGATGAGGATGTCGTAGAGGATCGGCACGAGGTCCACGGCGATGTCGAGGGTCTGGTCGCTGCCGCGCTGGTAGCCGCCGAGGAGCCGCAGGTCGCGGGTGTCCTCGAAGCGGGCGATCATGGAGCGCAGGCGCGTGACGAGCTCGCGCTCGCTGCCCTGCCAGGCATGGGGGGCAAGGCGCGAGATCGACTTCAGGACGTCCATCGCCGGAAAGCGGCCCTGCTCGGCGATGGCGCGGTCGAGGACGATGTGGCCGTCGAGCGTGCCGCGGATTGAGTCGGCGATCGGGTCGTTGTGGTCGTCGCCGTCGACCAGCACGGTGAAGATGCCGGTGATCGTCCCCGAGCCTTCGCGCCCCGGGCCGGCGCGCTCGAGGAGCATCGGCAATTCGGAAAAGACGCTCGGCGGATAGCCGCGCGAGACCGGCGGCTCGCCGGCCGCCAGCGCCACGTCGCGGGCGGCATGGGCGAGGCGGGTGACGGAATCGACGATCAGGAGGACGTTCTCGCCCTGGTCCCGGAAGCACTCGGCGATGGCCATCGCGGTCTTGGGCGCGAGGCGGCGCATCATCGGGCTCTCGTCGCCGGTCGCGACCACCGCGACGACCTTGCCCAGCGTGTCGCCCAGCGTGTCCTCGACGAATTCGCGCACCTCGCGGCCGCGCTCGCCGACGAGCGCGACGACGACGCTGTCGAAGCCGTCGGCGCGCGCCAGCATGCCCATCAGCGTCGACTTGCCGACGCCGGAGCCCGCGAAGATGCCGATGCGCTGGCCGAGGACGAGGGGCGTGAAGACGTCGATCAGCATGACGTTGGTCTTCACCGGACGGCCGGTGCGGGCGCGGTCGAGCGCGCGGGGCGGCTCGCCGTCCTCGGGCGCGAAGCGCTGCGCGCCCTGCTCGATCGGGCCCTTGCCGTCGCAGGGGCGGCCGAAGGCGTCGACGACGCGACCCTTCCAGGCCGCGTGCGGGGCGATGGTCATCGGGCCGATGCGGCGGGCGAAGCTGCCGACCTGCGCGCCGACGCCGACGCCGAAGGGCTTCACGGTGGCCGCGTCGTTCTCGACGCGCACGACCTCGCCGAGCTCCTCGCCGTCCGGGCCCTCGCAGGCGATGCAGTCGCCGAGCCGCACGAAGGGCGACAGGCCGCCGACGCGCCAGGAGGTCGGCGCGACGTCGACGACGCGGCCGGAGATGGCGAGGCGAGGGGCGTCGAGCGCGGCGAGCGCCGAGAGGCGGGCCTCGGTCGCGGTCGCCGTCACGACACCGTTCCGAGGTCGCGCACCGCCCCGTCGAGCGTCTTCTCGGAGCTCTGGATGAGGTTCGAGGCGCTCTCGAAGGCGCGCTGCACCTCGATCAGGCGGGTGATGGCGAGGATCGGGTTGACGTTGGAGCCCTCGACGAAGCCCTGCTCGACGGCGATGCCGTTGAAGTCGAGGACGGGCTGGACGGCCTGGTCGGGGATGACGCCGGAATTCTCGAAGCGCGCGAGGTTGGCGTTCGCGGGGATCGCGAAAAGGCCGACCGCGCCGATCTGCTGGCCGCGCTGCTGGATCATGCCGTCGCGGGCGATGGTGAGCGGGCCGCCGTTCGGATCGACGCTGATCGGCGAGCCGCCGGCGTCGACGATGCCGTAGCCGTTCAGCGTCTGGAGGTTTCCTTCCGCGTCGATCCGCATGCGCCCGTCGCGGGTGTAGACGCGACCCTGCGGCGTCTGGATGCCGAACCAGGCGTCGCCGCCGATGGCCATGTCCAGCGTATTGCCAGTCTGGGTCAGCTCGCCGCTCTCGCGCGACAGGTAGGTCTGGCCCTCCGACACGAAGGCGACCGGCTTCTGGGCGGCCGACGAGATCATCTGCTCGAACTTCACCTCTTCCGAGCGGAAGCCGGCGGTGCGGGCGTTGGCGAGGTTGTGCGCGATGGTCTCGAGCCGCTTCTCCATCGCGAGCTGGGCGGAGAGCGAAACGGGAAGAGCGGTCTGCATGGGGCTCAGGCCTTTGATTCGACTGCCTTGAGCATTCCGGCATGTCGCTTGCCTCAGCCTGTTGATCGGCAAGGCTGTCGCGACGCGAAAGAAAAGGTTAACGCGGGCAAGGTTTGGGCAAGCGCCTTGCCCCAAACGATTTCCATTCTTCGCAAAAACCAAGGGCGAATCGATGGGAATCCTGCTCGGTCTGGTGGTGACGCTAGGCTGTCTCCTCGGCGGCTTCGTCGCGATGGGCGGCCACCTCGAAGTGCTGGTTCAGCCCTTCGAATACGTCATCATCCTCGGCTCCTCGATCGGAACCTTTCTCGTCGCCAACCCCACCAAGGTGGTGAAGGACACGGGCAAGGCCGTCATGGAGGCCTTCAAGAACAAGGTGCCGACGCAGAAGGACTATCTCGAAGTCCTCAGCCTCCTGCACCAGCTGATGCGCGAGATGCGCTCGAAGTCGCGCTCCGAGGTCGAGACGCACATCGACACGCCCGCCGAGTCGCCGATCTTCAAGGCCTACCCGAACATCCTCGCCAACACCTCGCTGCTCCACTTCATCTGCGACTATGCCCGCCTGATCATCATCGGCAACGCACGGCCGCACGAGATCGAGTCGCTGATGGAGGAGGAGATCGGCACGATCACCCGCGACACCATGAAGCCCAAGCAGGCGCTCCAGGACATGGCCGACGGCCTTCCCGCGCTGGGCATCGTCGCGGCCGTTCTCGGCGTCATCAAGGCCATGGGCGCCCTCGACCAGAGCCCGGAAGTCCTCGGCCACCTCATCGGCGCCGCGCTCGTCGGCACCTTCGCGGGCATCTTCTTCTCCTACGGCGTGGTCGGCCCGATCGCGACCAAGGTGAAGGCGGTGCGCGACAAGAAGGCCCGGGTCTACACGATCATCAAGTCCACCCTCATCGCCTACATGAACGGCGCGATGCCGCAGGTGGCGCTCGAATACGGCCGCAAGACCATCTCGGCCTACGACCGCCCGAGCATCGATCAGGTCGAAGCCGCGACCATCGGCGGCGGCGCGGCGCAGGCGGGCTGATCCGATGAGCGCCGTCGAAGCCATCGTCCCGTCCTCCGAGGTTCCCGAGCGCCTGCGCTCGGTCGCCGGGATCGATCCCGCCCGCCTGCCCGGGCTGCACCGCCTCGCCGCCCGCATCGCGGCCGCCGCGGCCGAAGCCCTCAAGGAAGCGAGCATCGCTCCGCCCGACATCGCGCTCGACGCCATCGAGCGGGTGGAGGCTCCCACTGTCGCCGACGACAGCCTGTTTCCGGACGGCGGCTTCTTCGCCCCGCTGACCGGTCCCGCCTTCGAGACGGCCGGTTTCCTGTCGATCGGGCCGCGCTTCATGGACGGCGCGATCAGCGCCTTCTTCGGCGGCTCGCGGGCCGGCGGCGCTTCAAGCGGCCGGGCGCCGACCAACTTCGACCGCAGCGTCGCCGAGTTCGTCTTCGCGGCCGTCGCGGAAGTCGTCGAGACGGAGCTGCGCCCCCTCACGGCGCTGCAGATCAGCAAGGAGCCGCTCTGCACCCCGGCCGAGATCCCGCGCCTTCTCGGCGAGGACGCGGCGCCCGTCCTCGTGTTCCGCTTCGCGGTCCTGGCGGGCGGCGAGAAGGACCCGCTCTGCGTGATCATGCCCGAGCGCCTCTTCACGCCGCATCGCCGGGCCCTTGCGGTCGTCCCGAAGGACGAGAAGCCGACGCTCGACCCGGCCTGGCTGCGCGACATGGAAACGGGCGTCAGCCGCTCCGTCATGAACGTGCGCGTCGTCCTGTCCGCCCAGCACGTGCCGCTTTCGCGCGTCGCCTGCTTCGCGGTCGGGCAGACGATCGAGCTCGCCGCCACGCTGGACAGCCTCGTGGACGTCGAGATCGAGGGCCAGCGCTTCTTCCGCGGCCATGTGGGCCGCTCGCGCGAAAACTACGTCGTGCGCGTCGACGGGCAGATCGATCCGGGACAGGAATTCCTCGATGACATCCTATCTGATTGATTTCATTCTTCTGGCTGCCCTCGTCTTCACGAGCTGGCGGGCAGGCCGCATGCATCGCGAGATCGTCGCCCTGAAGCGCGACGAGCGCGAGCTCGCCGAGATGCTGGCCGTCGCGGACCGCTCGATCAACGAGGCCGCCCATTCGGTGGTGGTGCTCAAGGGCGAGGGCCTCGAGGCCGCGCGGATCCTCGCCTGCGTCACCGCCGAGGCCAAGGACGCGGCCGACCGGCTCCAGGGGCTCGTCGAGCGGGCCGACTGGCACGCCGGCCTGACCCGCCAGGACCGCAGCGCGGCCTGAGCCTCGATAAGCCCGGCATCCGGTTTCGCACCAGCGTCGGGCGTTAACAAAGTCATAACGGATCATCCGAAGCCCGCCCTTCGGGGCGGCGCCGGCGGAACCCTTCGAGCGGGGCGCCGGAGACCAGGAGCATGGAACCATGACGGACGACGACTTCATGATGAACCCGGCCCTGACCGCGTCCTTCGGCGACGAGGAGGGAGAGGGCTTCGGCGCGGAGACCATGCTGGAGGCCAACGGCGCCGGCGGCGAGGACACGCCCGATCTCGGCCTGGTGATGGACATCCCCGTCAACATGCAGGTCGTGCTCGGCACCGCCACCATGCCGGTCGGCAACCTCGTCAAGCTGTCGCGCGGCTCGGTGGTCAAGCTCGAGACGCGGGTCGGCGAGCCGGTGGACGTCATCGTCAACGGGCGCACGGTCGCGCGGGGCGAGATCGTCATCCTGGAAAAGGAAGAGCAGCGCTTCGGCATCACGCTGACGGAGATCGTCAAGCATTCGGCGCGCGCCGTCCGCAACTGATCCCGCAGGACCGCCTCCCATGTCGCCGCTCATCGCCTATCGAGACGCCGAGGAAACGGCCGCGCCGGCCGGCCCCGCCCGCGCCGTCATCCTGCTCCTCGCGCTCGGCGCGGAAGGGGCGGGCCGCCTCCTCAAGCACCTGCATCCGGACGAGATCCGCGACCTGAAGCTCTGCGCCGACCAGCTCCCGACGGTCTCGCGCGAGCAGATCGACGCGCTCGTCGAGGAGTTCCAGGAGCAGTTCCGCATCGGCCCGGCCCTGACGGGGCCCGCGCGCCAGATGCAGGACCTCCTCGAGGCCTCGCTGAGCCCCGAGCTCCTAACCGCGATCATGGAAGTCGGCGACGTCGGCGGCGCGGCCTTCGAGATCGACGAGAACATGTTCGGCCCGCCGCCCAGTGTGTGGGACGAGGTCGAGAAGCTCGAAGGCGCGGTGCTGGCGGGCAAGCTCGCCCAGGAGCATCCGCAGGTCGTGGCGCTCCTGCTCACCCGCATCTCCAGCCCGACCGCCTCGGCGATCGCGCGCCACCTCGACGCGCGCTTCCGCAACGAGGTCATGCGGCGGATGCTGGCGCTCAAGCCCCTGGCGCCGCCGATGGAAACGCTGTTCGAGGAGCACGTGCGCCTGGCCTACCTGCCGAGCGCCGAGGCCCCGGAGGAGGGCGGCAGCCACATCCTTCTCGCCGACATCATGAACCTCATGGACAAGCAGCACAGCGAGGCGCTGATCGAATCGATCCGCGAGTCGCAGCCGCGCGACGCCGAGAAGCTGCAGAGCCTGCTCTTCGCCTTCGAGGACGTGGCGGGGCTCACCCAGAAGGCGCGGCTCGTCCTGTTCGACCAGATCAACGCCGAGGTGGTCACCAAGGCGCTGCGCGAGATCGACGGCGAGCTCAAGGAGGCCGTCCTGTCGGCGCTCGGCGCGCGCACCCGGCGCATGGTCGAGGCCGAGCTCGGCCAGGCCAGCGAAACGCCGCCCGACGAGATCATCGGCGCCCGCCGCATCATCTCCTCGACGGCGCTCCGCCTCGCCGGAGAAGGCCGCATCCAGTTGCGGCCGGCCGCCTGAACGTTTGCGACGTTCCGAAATCGTTGACCCTGAAGCGACGTCGCCGCCGCCATTCACGCGGCGGCAACCGGCCCCGAGGTAGGTGATCCGTGGCGGAAGCAGCCGATCGGGACTCGAAAACAGAGGAACCGACAGAAAAGAAGATCCGCGATACGGTCGAGAAGGGCAACCTTCCGGTCTCGCGGGAGGCGCCGATCCTCGCCTCCCTTCTTGCCAGCATGGCGTTCATCGCGTTCCAGTCGCGCGAAGGGGCCCATCGGCTGCTTCTCACCCTCGAAACGACTTTCGAGAATCCCCTTCAATGGGATCTGGAGACCGGCGCCGATGCCCTACACCTCCTCAGGATGTTCTCGATCGAGTCGGGGCACATCGTCCTGCCGGCGACCGCCTTCTTTCTCATCGGCGGCATCGTCGCGGCTCTCGTCCAGAACCCGCTGCAGTTCAACGTCGAGCGCGTCCGCCCGAAATATTCCAACGTGTCGCCGACGTCGGGCTGGTCCCGAATCTTCGGCCTTCGCGGCCTGATCGAGTTCGGAAAGGCCGTGTTCAAGTTCGTTGTCATCGGAGCCGTCAGCGGCTTCATTCTCTTCGGGACGCTGCCGACGCTTCTGCGCACGATGCAGTCGGACCCGGTGCTCCTGCCCGAGCTCATCCTCGAAATGGCGATGAAGCTCCTGGCCGGCGTGTCGATGGCGACGATCATCCTCGTCGCGGCCGACCTCGCCATGAGCCGGATCACCTGGCGCCGCGACCTGCGCATGACCAAGCAGGAGATCAAGGACGAGCACAAGCAGAGCGAAGGCGACCCCATGGTCAAGGCGCGCCAGCGCCAGATCGCCCGCGACCGCGTGCGCAAGCGCATGATGAGCGCGGTGCCCGGGGCGACGCTCGTCATCGCCAATCCGACCCACTACGCCATCGCCCTGCGCTACGTGCGCGAGGAGGGCGGCGCGCCGACCGTCGTCGCGAAGGGCACGGACCTCGTCGCGCTGAAGATCCGCGAGATCGCCGAGGAGCACGACATCCCCGTCATCGAAGACAAGCTCCTGGCAAGATCGATGTACGACCATGTCGAAATCGACCAGATGATCCCGCCCCAGTTCTTCAAGGCCGTGGCGGAGCTCATCTACTTCCTTTATTCCCGTACGGGAGCGAAAGTCGGCATCCACGCGGCCTGATGGCTCTTGCGCGGACAGCGACGGCGCCCTGCCGACGGTCCAACCGGCCGCCCGAATGCGGCCCAGCGGGAGCGCGAGAGACCCTTATGCCGGCACCGTCGACACCGTCTCGCAGCGTTGAATCCGCGACCCGCGGCACGCGTTCGGCCTCGGCCGACCGCGTTTCGGGATCTCGCATCCCCGTCTTCGTCGCCGCCGAGCCGTCTCTGTCGTCACGAAATGATATGGTAAGCATGTCAAATATCGTGCGGCAGGTCGGCTGACGATGCTCGATATCCGCAAACGCCACACGCTCGCCCGCGAGCGGCTCCTCGCCGAAGCGATCAAGGAACTCGCGGCCGAGCTGCGCCTCGTGGACGTGATCGACTTCGTCGCCTTCGTGCGGCTCGAGCACTTCGGCAACATCGCCGATATCGTGCACTCCTCGTCCGAGCTCTACTTCAAGCCGGGTGTCCTGCGCTTCGCCGACTCGGCGGAGGTGGATCTGGCCTGGAATTCGAAGCCGATCGTGGCGCTGGCGCTCCAGTTCCGCCACGGCGGGGTCGAGGCGCATTTCCGCCTGGAGCTCGCTTCGGCCAGCGCCGCCGTCGACATCACCTACATGTCCTTCGACGTCGTCGACGGCGATCCGGAAGCGAACACGCAGGCCTTCGCCGCGGCGATCAAGGATTCCCGCATCCTCGACGAGGACGACTGAGAGCGTCTGACAGAACCTCCGGGTGGAGGGCTGGCGAGGGATTTTTCGTCGCAGCGACGAGCCGAGCGGAGCCTATGCAGCGCATGGGCGAGCATCGGGGAGGAAGCGGCGGCGGAAAAGCACCGACAGACCGACCCCGCGAAGTTTTGTTAGACGGTCCAAGGCGGGCCGGCGGCGATCAGCCGCCGAGGACGCCGGCGAACTGCGCCGGATCGACGTTGCCGCCCGACAGGACCACCAGCACCGTCCGGTCGCGGCAGTCCACCTTGCCCGACAGCACCGCGGCGAGCGCCACAGCGCCGCCCGGCTCCACCACCACCTTCAGCTCCAGGAAGGCGGCGCGCATCGCCTCCGCGACCTCCGCGTCGCTGACGAGCGCGACGCCCGACAGGAGACGGCGATTGACCGCGAAGGTCAGCTCGCCCAGGCGCCCGAGCAGAGCGTCGCAGAAGGACGTTCCGCCCGGCACGATGTCGAGCCGCTCGCCCGCCCGGAGCGAGCGCGCCGTGTCGTCGAAGGCTTCCGGCTCGGCGGCGTAGAGACGCGCTTCGGGGAAGGCGTCGGCGACGGCCGTCGCCGAACCGGCCGTGAGCCCACCCCCGCCGCAGCACACCACGAACGTATCCACCGACAGCCCGAGGGCGCGCGCCTCGTCCGCCGCTTCCAGGCCGACCGTGCCCTGGCCGGCGATGATGCGGGGATGGTCGAAGGGCGGGATCAGCACCGAGCCGCGCTCCTGCGCGATCGTCCGCGCGATCGCCTCGCGGTCCTCGCGCCAGCGGTCGTAGAGAACGACCTCGGCGCCGAAGGCGCGGGTGCGGGCGATCTTCAGCGCGGGCGCGTCGGCCGGCATGACCACGACGGCCGGACAGCCGGCTTCGGTCGCGGCGAGCGCCACGCCTTGCGCGTGGTTGCCGGAGGAAAAGGCGACGACGCCGCGCTTCTTCTCCTCGGGCGTCATCTGGGCGATGAAGTTGAAGGCGCCGCGGTACTTGAACGAGCCGGTCTTCTGCAGCGGCTCGGCCTTGATCAGGATGCGGCCGCCGACGCGGCGCGACAGGCTTTCGCTCTGGAGGAGGGGCGTTCGCACCGCGTGGCCTTCGAGCCGCGCCGCCGCCGCCCGGATCTCGCCGATCAGCCCGTTGGTCTCGTCAAGCCGCGTATCCATGCCCCAATCTCCGTTCCAGTCCGCCGGACGACAACAGGATTAGGCACGCGAAGGAGGCGAGGCAAACCGGCTCTTGTCACCGGGACACTTTTCGCCGTCACGCGTTCGCTGCGGCCAGTCGGACGTCGGATTGGTTAATGGTGCCAGCGCGATAGCGGCCGCGGCTCAGACGGTGCCCGAACGGCTTCACTTTCCTCTGGAGGATGAGCGGTGCGCGCGTGGTGTCCGCTCTCACCCGGCCGCCGCCGTGCTCCAGCTCTCGGCTTCGCCGCGGCCATCGCCGGACTGGGCGCGGGCGGCGGCGAAGACGCCGCCGACGCCGATGAGAATCGGCCGATCGACGCCCACGGCCTCGACGATGGCGCCGAGGTCGGCGAGGCGGCCGGCACGGCGCGTCTCGTCGGCGCGGGACAGGTTGGCGGCCACCGCCACCGGGGTTTCGGGCGAGAGGCCCTCGCGAACGAGCGCCTGCGCGATGCGCCCGGCCATGCGCCCGCCCATGTAGAAGATCGTCGTCGCGCGCGGGTTGGCGAGCGCGCGCCAGTCGAGGTCGTCCGGCAGGTCGCCCTTGCGGGAATGACCGGTGACGAAGCGCAGTTCCTGCGCGTGGTCGCGGTGGGTGAGGGACACGGAGAAGGCGGCGGCGAGCGCGGAAGCCGCGGTGATGCCCGGCACGATCTCGACCGGGATGTTCTCGCGCCGCAACTCCTCGATCTCCTCGCCGGCCCGGCCGAACACCGACACGTCGCCGGACTTCAGGCGCACGACGTGACGGCCGGCCTTGGCCAGCGCGATCATCGTCGCGTTGATGTCCTCCTGCTTGCAGCTCGTGCGGCTGGCGCGCTTGCCCACCAGCATGCGCTTGGCCTCGCGGCGGGCAAGTTCCAGCACTTCCGGCGAGACGAGGTCGTCGAACAGGATGACGTCGGCGGCCTGGAGGGCGCGCACCGCCTTCAGCGTCAGGAACTCGGCTTCGCCCGGACCGGCGCCGACGAGCGTCACGCGTCCGCCCGCGTCCGGCGCGGTGGCGAGGCGCTCGATGAGGCCGCGCGCCTTGGCCTCGTCGCCCGCGTCCGGCGCCTTGGCACCGAAGGCCTCCCCGGAGAAGCGCTCCCAGAAGGCGCGGCGGGCGGGGCCGGGGGCCAGCCGCTCCATGACGCGCTCGCGCAGGCGTGCGGCGAGGCCCGCCCAGGCGGCGAGGCTCTGCGGCAGCAGCGTTTCGATGCGGCGGCGGATCGCCTGTCCGAGGATGGGCGCCGCGCCGTCCGTCGAGATTCCGATCACGGCGGGCGAGCGGTTGACGATGGTGCCGAAGCGGAACTGGCAGAAGGCCGGCTTGTCGATCACGTTGACCGGCACGCCGGCCGCCCGCGCCGCGCAGGCGAAGGCCTGCGCCTCGCCATCCGTTTCGATGTCGGCGACGGCGAGCGCCGCGCCTTCGAAGACGTCCGTCGCCCAGGGGCGGTCGTGATGGCGGAGCGAGCCGGGCACGTCGAGCGTGCCGGCCGCGAGGGCCGCGAGAAGCGCGCGCATCTCCTCGCCGAGGCTTTCGGCCGGCTCATACAGATCGACGCGGGCACCCGCCGCCGCGAGGAGCTCGGCCTTCCAGGCCGCGCCCGCCGAGCCGCCGGCCATGGCCGCGCGCTTGTCCGACAGATCGAAGAAGACGGGAAGGGTGGCGAGCGGACCCATGCGCCCGAAGCGCAGCGGCGCAGCGTCCGCTGCGGCCCTCCCGTCGAGGTTCGACTCTGCCATCGTGCCGTCCATGCGCTGCGCGGCGCCCGAGCCGCTCGTCCGTGACGGCAGTCTAGAATCCTTGCAGCTGGCTCGCGAGAGCAAAGATTGGGCGATCCGCACAAAGATTGGAACGCCTTACCGCGTCCGCCCCCATCGACGAAATCGCGTCAGCTCAGCCGCAGCCAGGCATAGCCGTAGGGGCCGAGCCGCACGTGGCGCGGCTCGCCGCCCTCGCCGAAGCTCGCCTCGCGGCTGATCACCGGTCGGCAGCGGCCGAGATCGAGGTCGGCCGGAAGGGTGACGCTGCGCGGCCCTTCCGCGAGGTTGTGGAGCGTCAGCGTGCGGCTTCCGCGCCAGTCGTAGGCGAGGGCGATCACCGCCGCATCGCCGCAGTCGAGCACGCTGGCCTGCGACCAGCCGATCTCGGGGGCCGCGCGCCGAGCGCGGATCAGCCGCTCGACCTGGGTGAGGGTTGAGTCCGGGTCGACCTCCTGCTCCTCGACGTTGAGGTGGGAGAAGGCGAAGGGGCCGTCGGAAACGGGTGGGCGCACCAGCTTGTCCGGGGCCGCCGAGGAGAAGCCGCCGTTCGCCTCGGCGCTCCACTGCATGGGGGTTCGCACGGGGTGGCGCTCGGGCAGGTCGAGGTTCTCGCCCATGCCGATCTCGTCGCCGTACCAGATCACCGGCGTTCCCGGCAGCGACAGCATCAGGCTCATCGCCATCTGGATGCGGCGCTCGTCGCCGCCGAGCATGGGCGCGAGGCGCCGCCGGATGCCGCGCTCGTAGATCTGCATCGACTCGTCCGGCCCGAACGCGGCGAAGACCTCCGCGCGCTCCTCGTCCGACAGGCGGCCGAGATCGATCTCGTCGTGATTGCGCAGGAAGGTCGCCCACTGGCTCGCGGGCGGGATCTCGGGCAGCGCCTGCAGGAACTCGGCGACCGGCGCCGCGTCCCGCCGGGCGAGGCCGAGGAAGAGCTTCTGGTTGAGGGGGAAGTTGAAGACCATGTGCAGCCGGTCGCCGTCGCCGAAATAGGCGCCGGCTTCCTCCATGGGGATGTTGGCCTCGGCCAGCATGATCGCCTCGGCGCGCCGCCAGGACAGGAACTGCTGCATGTGGGCGAGGTAGCGCTCCGGCTCCCAGCCGGCGTGCTCGCCGGCGAGGTCCTCCAGCATGAAGGGCACGGCGTCGAGCCGGAAGCCGGACACGCCGAGCTGCAGCCAGAAGGCCATGATCCGCTCGATCTCCTCGCGCACGGCGGGGTTGGCGATGTTGAGGTCGGCCTGGTGCTTGTAGAAGCGGTGGAAGTAGTATTCGCCGCGCTTGCGGTCGAAGGTCCAGGTCGACTCCTGGACGCCTGGGAAGATGACGCCCTTCTCCGCGTCGGCCGGCTTGTCCTTTCGCCAGACGTACCAGTCCCGGTAGGGCGAATCCGGGTCGGAGCGGCTCGCCTGGAACCAGGGATGGTCAATCGAGCTGTGGTTCAGGACGAGGTCGACGATGACCTTCAGTCCGTGGTCGCGCGCGGCGTGGGTGAAGGCGACGAAGTCGCCGAGCGTGCCGAGCCGCGGGTCGACGCCGTAATAGTCGGTGACGTCGTAGCCGTTGTCGCGGTTGGGCGTGGGATAGAAGGGCAGGAGCCAGATGCAGGTGGCGCCGAGCGCCTCGATGTGTCCGAGCCGGTCGGCGAGGCCCCGGAAGTCGCCGACGCCGTCCCCGTTGCCGTCAGCGAAGGTCTCGACGTCGAGGCAGTAGATGACGGCGTTCTTGTACCAGAGATTGAGCATGCGCGTCGCGGCCTCCGAGCGGGCGAGGGGATCCCGCCCGCGCAGATAGCGCCCGCGCGCCGTTCGACCCGTTCTCAGTCCTCGACGAGGATGGTGCCGGCGATTTCGATGCCGAAGCCGGTCAGGCCGACATAGTCGCGCTCGGTGGTGGCCAGCACCGCGATGGAGCGGACTTTGAGATCGCGCAGGATCTGCGCGCCGACGCCGACCTCCCGCCAGCGCTGGCGGCGCTTCAGCGCGCTGCCGTGGCGCTCGCCGTCGGCATGGTCGGCCGGCGCGTCGAGGTTCAGCTCGGCGTCGTCGATCTGCGGCGTGCGCAGAAGCATCAGGACGCCGTGGCCGGCTTCGCGGATCTTGTCCGCCGCCTGGCTGACCCAATCCTGACCTTGGCGGGGCCGGGCGAACTGGTCGACCACGGGCTGCTCGCGATGGATGCGCGTCGGCACCTTCTCGCGTCCGCGCACGTCGCCGAACACGGCGACGACGTGCTGCATCTCGTCGAAGGGCGTCTCGTAGACGATCAGCGTCGCGGGCATGCCGGCCACCGTGGTCTTCTGCTCCTTGATCGGCGTCACGAAGCTTTCGCGCCGGATGCGGTAGGAGATGAGATCCTCGATCGAGACGATCTTGAGCGCGTGCTCCTTGGCGAACTCGATGAGTTCGGGCAGGCGCTTCACCGTGCCGTCGTCGTTGACGACCTCGGCGAGGATGCCGACCGGCGGCAGGCCGGCGAGCGTCGCGAGGTCGGTGCCGGCTTCGGTGTGGCCGGAGCGGGTGAGGACGCCGCCCTCGCGCGCGATCAGCGGAAACATGTGGCCAGGGCGCAGGAAGTCGGAGCCGACCGCGTTGTCGTTGGCGAGCGCGCGGGCGGTGTTGGCCCGCTCGTCGGCGGCGATGCCCGTCGTCATGCCGATCTTGTAGTCGACCGAGATGGTGAAGGCGGTGCGCATCGGGTCGAGGTTGTTGGCGACCATCGGCGGCAGGTTCAGCCGCTCGGCGCGATCCGCCAGCATCGGCACGCAGATGATGCCGCTGGTGTGGCGGATCATGAAGGCCATGGTCTCGGGGCTGGCGCGGCTCGCGGCCATGATGAGGTCGCCCTCGTTCTCCCGGTCGGTGTCGTCCACGACGATCACCAGCTCGCCCCTTTCGATCGCGGCGATCGCGTCTTCGATCCGGTCGAGTTCCATGGCGTTCCGCTTTCCCGCTTGCGACGTAACTGTTTGATCCAAGCGTCTAGTGGCTGACGCAGGCCGGATCAATCGACATGCGAGGCTTGTCCTCAGCCTCGCCCGCGATAGAGCGGAACGCCCTGGTCGGGCAGGAATGCGCCTTCGGGCGGCGCGCCGGTCTGCCAGAACACGTCGATCGGAATGCCGCCGCGCGGGTACCAGTAGCCGCCGATCCGCAGCCAGAGCGGCCGCGTCGCCTCGACGATCCGGCGCCCGACCGTCACCGTGCAGTCCTCGTGAAAGGCGCCGTGGTTGCGGAAGCTGGTGAGGAACAGCTTGAGCGACTTGGATTCGACGAGCCGCGCGTCGGGCGCGTAGTCGATCACGAGGTGGGCGAAATCCGGCTGGCCGGTCACCGGGCAGAGCGAGGTGAACTCCGGGCAGGTGAAGCGCACGATCGCCGGCGGCCCCTCGCCGCGCGTGTAGGGAACGGTTTCCAGAACGGCTTCGTCGGGGCTCGCGGCGGGACGGCTGTCGCGGCCGAGCTGAGTGAGATGGGGGTCAGTCAAGCGGGGCTCCTGATCGTCGGCGGGGACGCTCTCGCGGGTAATCGGGACGCGAATACGTTTCAATCGCGAAATCCATCCATCACGCCGCGTTGAAATTTCGCGTGATCCGTCATAAAGCCGGCGCAGCCAGGCCGGGCCCCTCTGGCAGCCACGCGGCTGCGATGTCGGACTGGCGGACGATCCCACTCGCGCCGCTGCGTCGCGACCTGCCGTCCGCCGAACCAGAAGGGCGGTGCGTCGGGGCCGAACGGGCGTCGCATGTCACCGTTCGCGGTCACGAAAGGCCCTCCATGTTCGAACTCCTCACGCCCGAAGGATGGTTGGCCCTCGGCCAGATCATCATGATCGACGTCGTCCTCGCGGGCGACAACGCCATCGTCATCGGCCTCGCGGTCGCCGGCCTGCCCAAGGAGCAGCGCGCCAAGGCGATCTTCTGGGGCATCGCCGCGGCGACCGGCCTGCGCATCGCCTTCACCGTCGTCGCCACCCAGCTCCTCGGCATCTTCGGCCTGCTTCTGGCGGGCGGCATCCTGCTCCTGTGGGTCTGCTGGAAGATGTGGACCGAGCTGCGCGTGTCGCATCACGACGCGGACGGCGAAGCGGGACTGTCCGGCGCCGAGACCGGCGCGCCGCGCAAGACCTTCCGACAGGCGGCGACGCAGATCATCCTGGCCGACGTGTCGATGTCGCTCGACAACGTGCTCGCCGTCGCCGGCGCCGCCGAGGGCCATCACTGGTCGCTCCTCGCCTTCGGCCTCATCCTGTCGATCGCGCTGATGGGCCTTGCCGCCAACTTCATCGCCAAGCTCCTGAACCGCCACCGCTGGATCGCCTATGTCGGCCTCGCCGTGATCCTGTTCGTCGCGGTGGAGATGGTGCTGAAGGGGCTCGTCCAGGTCTACCCGCCGATCGGCGAGTACATCCCCTTCGCGGTCAAGGACACCGCGCATCCGGCCCTGCCGGCCGGCGCCGAGGTGCCGGCCGCGGCA
Organism: Antarcticirhabdus aurantiaca; assembly: GCF_009765365.1. Taxonomy (GTDB): domain Bacteria; phylum Pseudomonadota; class Alphaproteobacteria; order Rhizobiales; family Rhizobiaceae; genus Antarcticirhabdus; species Antarcticirhabdus aurantiaca. The sequence goes on along the minus strand of NZ_VTOM01000020.1, from coordinate 24,210 downwards.
CCGGCGACGCCTGCGCCCGCACCCGCGGCGCAGTAATAAGCAACCCTCGACGATCGATCGGGGTCGCTTCGCGTCGCCGGCGGTGTCAGACTGAGAACGCCGCGCCCGCGTCATCGGGCGCGGCGTCCTTCGTTGGGGAGCCCCGGCAGCGGTGATCGAAAAGCTCGAATACTTCATCGCGCTGGCCAGCGAGCGTCATTTCGGCCGGGCGGCCGAGCGGCTCGGCATCACGCAGCCGACCCTGTCGGCCGGCTTGCGGCACCTGGAGGAGCAGCTGGGCGTGACGCTCGTCAACCGGGGCTCGCGCTTCCAGGGCGTGACGGCTGAGGGCGAGCGCGTCCTCGCCTGGGCGCGCCGCATCGTCGGCGACGTGCGCTCCATGCGCGACGAGATCGCCAGCGGGCGCGCGCAGCTCAGCGGAACGCTGCGCATCGCGGTCATCCCGACGGCCCTCGCGGTCGTATCCCGCCTGACGACCCCCTTCCACGACAAGCATCCCGACGTCGCCTACGACATCCAGTCGATGACCTCGGCCGACATCGCGCAAGGGGTGGAGGACTTCGAGGTCGACATCGGCCTGACCTATATCGAGGACGAGCGGGTGCGGCGGCTCGATACGCGCTTCCTTTATGCCGAGCGCTACTGCCTCGTGACGACGGAGGGCAACGCTTTTTCCGAGCGCGCCGAGGTGTCCTGGGCCGAGGTCGCCTCGATCCCGCTCTGCCTCCTGTCGAGCTCCATGCAGAATCGCCGGATCCTCGACCGGCACCTGACCGCCGAGGGACGGCAGGTGCGCACCGTTCTCGAGTCCAACTCCATGGTCGCGCTGATCACCCACGTGCGCACCGGCCGCTTCGCCACCATCATGCCGCTGCGAACGGCCGAGATCCTGCGGTTCGGGGCGCCCATCGTGATGGTGCCGATCGCCGGCGGGGTGAGCTATCGCATCGGCCTCGTCACCGCCCGCCGCGCCCCGCGCCCCGCGCTCATCGAAGCCTTCTGGAACGAGGTGGCCGCGGTCGGCCTGTCTTGATAGATATCCTCTATCAAAGAACGCTTCGTTGCGCTTGATCTTCGGCGTGACTGCTGCCTAAGCTTGGAACGGTTCGAAGTTCGGAATGGAGGGCGCTTTGACCGTTTTCAAGGCGTTCGACGCCGAGGACGCCGCCGGGATCATCGCCGAGCTGAAGCATCTCGAAGGACCGCTTCTGCCGATCCTCAACGCCTTTCAGGCGCGATACGGCTTCGTCGGCGAGGACGCGGTGCGGCTCGTCTCGGCCGCGCTGAACCTGTCGCGCGCCGAGGTCTACGGCGTCGTGTCCTTCTACCATGACTACCACCAGGCGCCGCGCGGCCGGCACGTCCTCAAGGTCTGCCGGGCCGAGGCCTGCCAGGCGCGCGGCAGCGACGCCGTCGCCGAGGCGGTCGAGAAGGCGCTGGGCGTGTCGTTCGGTGAAACGACGCCGGACGGGCAGGTGACTTTGGAGGCCGTCTACTGCCTCGGCCTTTGCGCCAGCGGACCCTCCGCGATGATCGACCACGGCCGGCTCGTCGCGCGGCTGACGCCCGCCCGCGCCGAAGCGCTCGTCGAGGAGGTGATGCTGTGACCACCCGCATCTTCGTGCCCCTCGACAGCGCCGCGGTCGCCTGCGGCGCCGACGAGATCGCCGACAGCTTCGCGCGCGAGATCGCCCGCCGCGGCCTCGACGCGGTCGTGGTGCGCAACGGCTCGCGGGGCATGGCCTGGCTGGAGCCGCTGGTCGAGGTCGAAACGGTCGACGGCCGCGTCGGCTACGGTCCGGTGGAGCCGGAGGAGGCTGTGGCGCTGCTGGATGGCGCGCTGCTGACCGGTGGCAGGCATCCCAAGCGCGTCGGCCTCGTCGACGAGCATCCGTTTCTCAAGAACCAGACGCGCCTGACCTTCGCGCGCTGCGGCATCACCGACCCGCTCTCGCTGGACGATTATCGCGCCCATGGCGGCCTCGAAGGCTTGGCGCGCGCGATCGAGCTGGGCGCCGAGAAGACCGTCGCCGAGGTGCTCGAGTCGGGCCTGCGCGGGCGCGGCGGCGCGGGCTTCCCGACCGGCATCAAGTGGAAGACGGTCGCGGACTTCGCCGCCGACCGGAAGTACATCGTCGCCAATGCCGACGAGGGCGATTCAGGCACCTTCGCCGACCGGATGATCATGGAGGGCGACCCGTTCTGCCTCCTCGAAGGCATGGCGATCGCCGGCCTCGCGGTCGGGGCGACCAAGGGTTTCGTGTATCTCCGCTCGGAATATCCGGTCGCGATCCGGATCCTCAGCGAGGCCGTCGAGGTCCTGCGCCGTGAGAAGGTGTTCGGCACCTCCGTCCTCGGCAGCGGGTGCGCCTTCGACGTCGAGGTGCGCGTCGGCGCTGGCGCCTATGTCTGCGGCGAAGAGACCGCGCTGCTCGACAGCCTGGAGGGCAAGCGGGGGCAGGTGCGCTTCAAGCCGCCGCTGCCTGCGCACAAGGGTCTTTTCGGCAAGCCGACCGTCATCAACAACGTCGTGACGCTCGCCTCCGTGCCGGTGATCCTGGCCAAGGGCGCCGGCTTCTACAAGAATTTCGGCATGGGCCGCTCGCGCGGGACCATGCCCCTCCAGATCGCCGGCAACGTGAAGCATGGCGGCCTCTACGAGGCGGCGTTCGGCCTGACGCTCGGCGAGATCGTCGACGGTATCGGCGGGAACACCGAGAGTGGGCGTCCGGTGCGCGCCGTCCAGGTCGGCGGGCCGCTCGGGGCGTACTTCCCCCGCTCGCTCTTCGACATGCCCTTCGACTACGAGGCCTTCGCGGCGAAGGACGGCCTGATCGGCCATGCCGGCATCGTCGTCTTCGACGACAGCGTCGACATGATGAAGCAGGCCCGCTTCGCCTTCGAGTTCTGCGCCGTCGAGTCCTGCGGCAAGTGCACGCCCTGTCGCATCGGCGCGGTGCGCGGGCGCGAAACGGTGGAGAAGGTGATGCGCGGCGAGCGCGTCGCCGAGAACCTCGCCCTCGTCGAGGACCTCTGCAACACGATGAAGTTCGGCTCGCTCTGCGCGCTCGGCGGCTTCACGCCGTATCCGGTGATGAGCGCCCTGACGCACTTCCCCGAGGATTTCCACGGCACGCCGCTGCGGGAGGCTGCGGAATGAGCGCGGCTTTTCAGAAAAGGGCGCTCTTCGCCTCTCCCGCTCACGGAAGAGGGTGCCCCCAAGGGGCGGGCGAGAGTTTCTCCAGAAAGCGCAGCGTGGGCGGAAACAACCCTCGTCCGCCTGCCGGCACCTTCTCCCGAAACGGGAGAAGGGAGCAGCTTCGATGCCCTGCTATTGCTCCGACCCTTTGGAGGGTGACATGAGCCTCGTCCACGAGATCGACTACGGCACGCCGAAGTCCCGCGCCGAGAAGACGGTGACGCTCACCGTCGACGGCTTCGCCGTCACGGTCCCCGAGGGCACCTCCGTCATGCGCGCGGCGACGGAGGCCGGCATCGGCGTGCCGAAGCTCTGCGCGACCGACATGATGGACGCCTACGGCTCCTGCCGGCTCTGCGTCGTGGAAGTCGAGGGCATGCGCGGGACGCCCGCTTCCTGCACCACGCCGGTCGTGGAGGGCATGAAGGTCCGCACCCAGACGGAGCGCCTGAAGGCGATCCGCAAGGGCGTCATGGAGCTCTACATCTCCGACCATCCGCTGGACTGCCTGACCTGCGCGGCCAACGGCGACTGCGAGCTTCAGACGCAGGCCGGTGCCGTCGGCCTTCGCGAGGTGCGCTACGGCTACGAGGGTGAGAACCACCTCGGCAAGGCCAAGGACCAGTCGAACCCCTACTTCCAGTTCGACCCGTCGAAGTGCATCGTCTGCTCGCGCTGCGTGCGCGCCTGCGGCGAGGTGCAGGGCACCTTCGCGCTGACGGTGGACGGGCGCGGCTTCGACTCGCTGATCTCGGCCGGCACGAGCTACGACGACTTCCTCTCCTCCGAATGCGTGTCCTGCGGCGCCTGCGTCCAGGCCTGCCCGACGGCGACGCTGCAGGAGAAGTCGGTCGTCCAGATCGGCACGCCGGACCGTTCCGTCGTCACCACCTGCGCCTATTGCGGCGTCGGCTGCTCGTTCAAGGCGGAGATGCGCGGCGACGAGCTGGTGCGCATGGTGCCCTACAAGGACGGCAAGGCGAACCGCGGCCATTCCTGCGTGAAGGGCCGCTTCGCCTTCGGTTACGCGACCCACAAGGACCGCATCCTCAACCCGATGATCCGCGACCACTATTCCCAGCCCTGGCGGGAAGTGTCGTGGGAAGAGGCCTTCGCCTTCTCGGCAGCCAAGATCAAGGACATCCAGGACCGTCACGGCCGCGGCTCGGTCGGCGCGATCTCCTCCTCGCGCTGCACCAACGAGGAGGTCTATCTCGTCCAGAAGCTGGTGCGCGCCGGCTTCGGCAACAACAACATCGACACCTGCGCCCGCGTCTGCCACTCGCCGACGGGTTACGGCCTCAAGACCACCTTCGGCACCTCGGCCGGCACGCAGGACTTCGATTCCGTCGAATACACCGACGTCGCCCTGGTGATCGGCGCCAACCCGACCGACGGCCACCCCGTCTTCGCCTCGCGGCTGAAGAAGCGCCTGCGCGAGGGCGCCAAGCTCATCGTCATCGACCCGCGCCGCATCGACCTCGTGCGCACGCCCCATGTCGAGGCCGAGCACCACCTGGCGCTGAAGCCCGGCACCAACGTCGCGATGGTGACCGCGCTCGCCCACGTCATCGTCACCGAAGGCCTCGTCAACGAGAGCTTCGTGCGCGAGCGCTGCGACTGGGACGATTTCCAGGAATGGGCCGCCTTCGTCGCCGAGGAGCGCCATTCGCCGGAAGCGGTGGAGCGCGTCACCGGCGTGCCCGCCGAGGAGGTCCGCAAGGCCGCGCGCCTCTACGCCACCGGCGGCAACGGCGCGATCTATTACGGCCTCGGCGTCACCGAGCACTCCCAGGGCTCGACCACCGTCATGGCCATCGCCAACCTCGCCATGGTGACCGGCAATATCGGCCGCGTCGGCGTCGGCGTGAATCCCTTGCGCGGGCAGAACAACGTGCAGGGCTCCTGCGACATGGGCTCGTTCCCGCACGAGCTGCCGGGCTATCGCCACATCTCCACCGACGAGGTCCGCTCGATCTACGAGGACCTCTGGGGCGTCGTGATCGACAAGGAGCCCGGGCTTCGCATCCCCAACATGTTCGACGCGGCGGTGGAGGGCACCTTCAAGGGGCTCTACGTCCAGGGCGAGGACATCCTCCAGTCGGACCCGGACACCAAGCACGTCTCGGCGGGCCTTGCCGCCCTCGAACTCCTCATCGTCCACGACCTGTTCCTGAACGAGACCGCGAACTACGCCAACGTCTTCCTGCCCGGATCCTCCTTCCTGGAAAAGGACGGCACCTTCACCAACGCCGAGCGACGCATCAACCGCGTGCGCAAAGTGATGGCGCCGAGGAACGGCCTCGCCGACTGGGAGGTGACGCAGCGCCTCGCCCAGGCCATGGGCCTGGACATGAACTACGGCCATCCGTCCGAGATCATGGCCGAGATCGCCGCGACGACGCCCTCCTTCGCCAACGTCACCTACGACCTCCTGGAGCGCATGGGCTCGGTGCAGTGGCCCTGCAACGAGACCTTCCCGGAAGGCGCGCCGATCATGCACGTCGACGAGTTCATGCGCGGCAAGGGCAAGTTCGTCATCACGGAATACGTGCCGACCGACGAGCGCACCGGACCGCGCTTCCCGCTGCTCCTGACCACCGGTCGCATCCTGTCGCAGTACAATGTCGGCGCGCAGACCCGGCGCACGCAGAACGTCCTGTGGCATGACGAGGACGTCCTCGAGATCCACCCGCACGACGCCGAGCAGCGCGGCATCCGCGAGTCGGACTGGGTGCGCCTCGACAGCCGCTCGGGCTCGACCTCGCTGCGGGCGCGGATCACGACGCGCGTCGCGCCGGGCGTCGTCTACACGACCTTCCACCATCCCGCGACGCAGGCCAACGTCATCACCACCGACTTCTCCGACTGGGCGACCAACTGCCCGGAATACAAGGTGACGGCGGTCCAAATCTCGCCCTCCAACGGCCCGACCGACTGGCAGGAGGATTATCGCGAGCTGACGGAGGAAAGCCGAAGGATCGCCGTTGCCGAGGCGGCGGAGTGACGTCCGACACGGATAGCGCGACGCGGACGCTGCTCCCTTCTCCCGCTGGCGGGAGAAGGTCCCGGCAGGGGGATGAGGGTGGCTCATCGCAGGCGCTGCGTCGTGCGGGTTCTTTGCATGGCTGCTTCGCGGCCGACACCCTCACCCCCCGCCTTCGGCGGGAACCTCTCCCGCAAGCGGGCGAGGGAAACAGCGCCTTCTTCGGACCTCTCGCGTGACCGACCTCCCGCCGCCCGCCCGCCACATCCGCTCCATCGCCTTCCGCTCCGGCGGCTTCACTGTCGGCGAGCGCGCCGTGCCGGACGAAACCGCGGTGGCGATCTCGATCAACGGTTCGACGCACGCCGTGATGATGGCGACGCCGCGGAACGTCGAGGATCTCGGCCTCGGCCTCGCCCTGAACGAGCGCATCGTCTCGCATCCCCGCGAGATCGAGCGGATGGAGGTCGCCGAGACCGAGGCCGGCATCGACTGCCGGCTCTGGCTGAACGAGGCGCGCTCCGCCGGCTACACCGCGCGGCGGCGGATGATGACGGGGCCGGTCGGCTGCGGCCTCTGCGGCGTCGAAAGCCTGGAACTCGCGGCGCCGCCTCTGTCCTCGGTCGCAGGCGCCGGGCTCGTCGTCGCGCCGGACGACATCGCCAACGCGATGGACGCGATGTACGCGGCGCAGGCGCTGAGCCGGCTGACGCGCGCCGTCCACGCCGCCGGCTTCTTCGTGCCCGGCCGCGGCCTCGTCGTTTCGCGCGAGGACGTCGGCCGGCACAACGCGCTGGACAAGGTCGCCGGGCACCTCGCGCGCGACGGCGTCGATCCGGCCTCCGGCTTCGTCGTCGTGACGAGCCGCGTCTCGGTCGAGCTGATCCAGAAGGCCGCGGTGATGGGCGCGGGGCTGCTCGCCGCCGTGTCCGCGCCGACGGCGCTTGGCGTGCGGACCGCGGAGGAGGCGGGGCTCACCCTCGTCGCCGTGGTGCGCGGCGCCGAGTTCGAGATCTTCACTCATCCGCACCGCATCGCCGGCGCGCTCGAAGCCGGCAGGGAGCGGCCCGATGGATTCTGACAAGCTCGTGCGCATGGCGAACCAGATCGCCACCTTCTTCCAGTCGGCGCCGATGGGCGCGCGCTCGCCCAACGTCGCCGAACACATCAATATGTATTGGGAGCCGCGCATGCGCCGGCAGCTGTTCGAGCGGGTCGAGGCGGGCAAGACCGAGGGCATCCATCCGCTGGTGCTGGAGGCACTGCCGGAGATCCGCCGGCCCGAGGCACCGCTGGAAGCGCGCACCACCACCGCAACCGAAGGCTGAGGCGCCGACGCGCGGGCGCAGCGCGCGCCAACCCGGCATTAACCCTGGTCCGGCTACATAGACCCCGTCGTTCACCATGATCAGGACGGGTCAACCATGCGGCGCCAGCACCTCGCGGGCTTCGGGCTCCTTCTTTGCGCCTCCGCGCTCGCCGGCTGCGCGGGCATGCCGAACCGGCAGGCCGCATCCACCGACCTCGCCGAGGCGCCGGGTCTCGCCGCCGCCGACGCGCCGAGCCTCGCCTTCGCGGCGGAGGAGGGCGGTGCGGCGAAGACGCAGGCCGGCTTCCCGCTCGCCCGCTCCTTCGCGCCGCTCGCCGGCACCTCGCCGCTGAACGGGCGCACGATCCACGTCGGCGCGGTGGCGGACCTGAAGCTCGAGCTCAAGGAGGTGGTGCTCAGCTTCGACGACGGCCCGATGCCGGGCAAGACGCGCAAGATCCTCGACACGCTCGATCGCTACGGCGTCGGCGCGACCTTCCTGATGGTCGGGCAGATGGCCGACGCCTATCCCGACATCGCCCAGGACGTCGCCCGCCGTGGCCATGCCATCGGCTCCCACACCGAGCGCCACAAGAACCTGCGCACGCTCTCGGCCGATGCCGCGATGGCGGAGATCCACGAGGGCGAGCGCAGCGTCGACGCCGCGCTCGCGCCCGCGGGCCTGGAGGCCGCGCCCTTCTTCCGCTTCCCCTATCTCGCGGACACCGCGACGCTGCGCTCGCGCCTCGCGGACGAACACACGGTGCCGATCGACGTCGACATCGACTCCAAGGACTACTTCCGCTCCACGCCGGACGCCGTGCGCGCCCGGACGCTGGCGGCGGTGGAGAAGCAGGGCAGGGGCATCATCCTGTTCCACGATATCCACGGCGGCACGGCCGCGATGCTGCCGGGCCTCCTCGCCGACCTCCAGGAGCGCGGCTACAAGGTGGTGCGCCTCGCGCCGATGCCGGCGGACGGCGTGCTCCTGGCATCCGTGCCCTCGATGCAGGTTCAGCGGTAGACCCGGCGCCGCCGCTCGGATAGAGGCTCGGTCCATGACCCAGCCTCTTCCGACCCGCGGCTTCGCAGCCTTCCTGTTCGACATGGACGGGACGATCCTCACCTCGATCGCCGCCACCGAGCGCTGCTGGGGCGCCTGGGCGCGCCGCCACGGGCTCGACGTCGAGGCCTTTCTGCCGACGATCCACGGCCAGCGGGCGATCGACACGATCGCCCGGCTGAACCTGCCCGGCGTCGACCCGATCGCGGAAGCGCACGACCTTCTCCAGGCGGAGATGGAGGACATGGGCGGCATCGAGGCGATAGCCGGCGCTTCGGCCTTTCTCGGCGCGCTGCCGCCGGAGCGCTGGGCGATCGTCACCTCCGCGCCGCGCGATCTGGCGCTGCGCCGCCTCGCCGCCGCCGGACTGCCGCCGTCGGCGACCATGATCACGGCCGAGGACGTGACGCGCGGCAAGCCGGCGCCGGACTGCTTCCTTCTCGGTGCCGAGCGCCTCGGCGTCGATATCCGCGACTGCGCCGTCTTCGAGGACGCGCCCGCCGGCATCAAGGCGGCGGAGGCGTCGGGCGCGTCGGTGGTCGTGATCACGGCGCTCCACACGCACCCGGTGGATGTGCCCCACGCGACGCTGAAGGGGTATGACGGGCTCGCGGCGGCCGCCGACGGCCACGTGCTGCGGCTGACGGCGAAGGGCTGACGGCGAAGCTGCTCCCTTCTCCCGCTGACGGGAGAAGGTCCCGGCAGGGGGATGAGGGGCCCGAAGGGCGGGCGAGACGCGTGGCTCGCCCAGGGGTGCCGAAGGCGAAGGACGCTTTGCGACGTTGGTCTTCGCTCGGCCGCTTGCGCGGCCGACACCCTGCGCACCCACCGAACTCACGCTCGCCACCCTCTCCCGCAAGCGGGCGAGGGTGGCAGCGCTTTGCCCGGCCGGGTTCCGCCGACGGCCGTGCGCCTACACCACCCCCGCCGGCACGTGTGCCGGGGCCGGATCGTCCTCGATCACCTGCGGCGCTTCCCGCGTCGGCTGGCGCGTGAAGCCCTTGAGGCCGGCGTGATACTCGCGGTCGCGCTCGATCTCGATCGGTGAGGTGGCGTAGGCGGTGACGAGTTCGGCGAGCGAGCGCAGGGCGTGGACGTGGATGCGCTCGTAGCCGTGGCTCGCGTCGACGCCGAAGGTGATGAGTGCCGTGCGCACGTCGTGGCCGGCCTCGACGGCCGACGCCGAGTCCGAGCGGTAGTAGCGGAAGACGTCCTTCTGGAAGCGGATGTCCTCCTCGCGGCAGAGGCGCACGAGTTTCTGCGTCAGGTGGAAGTCGAAGGGGCCGGTCTGGTCGGCCATGGCGATCGTCACGCCGAACTCCGACGAGTTCTGGCCCGGCGCCGTGGTGCCGTTGTCGATCGCGACCATCGAGGCGACGTCCGGCGTCAGGATCGAGGCCGCGCCGACGCCGACCTCTTCCGCGATGGTGAAGAGGAAGTGGATGTCGACCTCGGTCTCGGCCTTCTCGCGAGCGAGCGCCTCGGCCGCGGCGAGCATGACGGCGACGCCCGCCTTGTCGTCCAGGTGGCGCGAGACGATGTAGCCGTTCTCCAGGAATTCGGGCTGCGGATCGATGGCGACGATGTCGCCGACGTCGATGCCGAGCTTCCTGGTTTCCGCGTCGGTGCGGGCGATCGCGTCGATGCGCAGCTCGACATAGGGCCAGCCGACGGGGAGGGTGTCGATCTCCTCGTTGAAGGTGTGGCCCGAGGCCTTCAGCGGCAGAATCGTGCCGCGATAGGTGCCGGCCTCGGAGAAGATCGTCGCGCGCGCGCCTTCGGCGAAGCGCGCCGACCAGTGGCCGATCGAGACGAGCTCCAGCCGGCCGTTCTCCTTCAGGCGCTTCACCTGCGCGCCGAGCGTGTCGACGTGGCCGACAATGGCGCGGGCGGCCGCGCGACCCTTGCCGCGATGGATGGCGATGATGCCGCCGCGGCGCGTCAGCTCGACGTCGAGGCCGAGCCGCTGCACCTCCTGCGTGACGTGGCGCACCACCGTGTCGGTGTAGCCGGTCGGGCTCGGGATCTTCAGGAGGGCCTTCAGCTGTTCGGTGAGGTACTGCGCGTCGATGGGAAGACGGGCCAACGGGTCAATCCTTTGCCGACGATCGGTCGAGCGATCCGGTCCGCGTAGATACGGGCACCGACAGCGGGAACAAGAGGTCGACGAATCGCTCGGCGGTCGGCTGCGGCTCGTGATTGGCGAGGCCCGGCCGCTCGTTGGCCTCGATGAAGACGTAGCTCGGCTCGCCCGGATCCTTGATCATCAGGTCGATGCCGGTGACCGGGATGCCGATGGCGCGGGCCGCCGCGATGCCCGCCTCGACGAGCCGGGGATGGACGATGTCGGTGACGTCGTGGATCGTGCCGCCGGTGTGGAGGTTGGCGGTCTTGCGCACGGTGACGCGCGCGCCCTGCGGCGGCACGTCGTCCATCGCGAAGCCGGCGAGCGCCACGCAGCGCTCGGTCTCCGCGTCGAGCGGCACGCGGCTCTCGCCGCCCGTCGCGGCCTGACGGCGGCGCGACAGGGCCTCGATCAACTGGCGCACGGTGGAGCGCCCGTCGCCGATGACCACCGGCGGCTTGCGAAGAGCGGCGGCGACGAGCTTGTAGTCGATGACGACGAGGCGCAGGTCGTCGCCCTCGAAGCAGGCCTCCAGGATCACCTCGGCGCACTCGGCCTTGGCCGCGGCGACGGCGGCTTTCGCCGCCTCGATGTCGGTCACGCCGACCGCGATGCCGCGGCCCTGCTCGCCGCGGGCGGGCTTCACGACGATGGAGCCGTGGCGATCGAGGAAGGCGGCGAGGGCCTCGTCGTCCGAATAGGTCTCGGCCTCGGCGACCGCCACGCCGGCGCCCTGGACGAGGCGGCGCGTCACCGACTTGTCGTCGCAGATCGACATGGCGACCGCCGAGGTCAGTTCCGACAGGCTTTCGCGGCAGCGGATCGAGCGCCCGCCCTGGACGAGGCGGAAGAAGCCGCCCTTGGCATCGATGATTTCGGCGTTGATGCCGCGCCGCCGCGCCTCGTCGACGATGATGCGGGCATAGGGGTTCAGCCCCGACAGCGCCTCGCTGGAGCCGATGAAGAGGCGCTCGTTGATCGGGTTCTTGCGCTTCACCGCGAAGAAGGGGATGCGGCGGAACTTCAGCTTCTCGTAGAGCGCGATGGCGCCCTCGTTGTCGTGCATCACGGAGAGGTCCATGTGGGCGCAGCCGCGCGCCTGGAAGTGCTCGGCGAGCCGGCGCACGAGCGCCTCTCCGATGCCGGGATGGGTCGCCTGCGGGTCGACCGCGAGGCACCAGAGCGAGGAGCCGTTCTCCGGGTCGGCGAAGGCGGGCCGCCCGTGAACGCCCGTCACGGTGCCGAGGATCTCGCCGGTCGTCTCGTCCTCGGCGACGAGGTAGGTGAGGACGCGGCTGTCGCGGTTCGCCCAGAAGAACTCGGGATCGACCTCGACCATCTGGCGCGCGAGGTAGATGCGGTTGACCGCCTTGGCGTCGGCCTCCGAGGACAGGCGGCGCACGAAGAAGCCGCGCGGCCGGCGCCGGCTGGAGCGGTAGGTGGCGAGGTCCAGCCGATAGGTGTGCGAGGGGTCGAGGAACAGCTCGACCGGCGCGTGGGCGAGAAGGACGTGCGGGTCGCGGACGTAGAAGGCGATGTCGCGGCGATCGGGCGCTTCCTCGCGCAGCGCCGCCGCGAGCTTGGCCGGATCGGAAAAGGTCTGCGCGAAGACGAGCCGTCCCCAGCCGCAGTCGAGGATCGCGTTCTCGGTTGTCGCGGCGCGGCCGAGCCCGTTCTGCGAGGTGGAGGGCCGCACGCTCAGGAGCCGGGCGCGCTTGAGCCGGTGGCCGCCGGCGCGGAAGCGGATATCGCTCATCGTCTCGTTCTCCCGGTCAGAGAGCGTTTTCCTGGAGCCAGAGTTCCAGGAGGGCGACCTGCCAAAGTTCCGAGCCGCGCAACGGCGTGATGTGGGACGCCGGCTCGGCGAGGAGGGTGTCGAGATAGCCCTGCTGGAACAGGCCGCGCTCGCGGGCCCTCTGCGAGCCGAAGGCGTCGCGCACCATGTCGAGGGTCGGGCCGGCGAGGTATTTGAGCTGCGGCACCGGGAAGTAGCCCTTGGTGCGGTCGATCACGGCGTGCGGGATGACGAGGCGGGCGGCATCCTTGAGGACGCCCTTGCCCCCGTGCTTGAGCTTCTCCGAAACGGGCAGGCGGGCGGCGAGCTCGACGAGCTCGTGGTCGAGGAAGGGGACGCGCGCTTCCAGGCCCCAGGCCATGGTCATGTTGTCGACGCGCTTCACCGGATCGTCCACCAGCATGACGTTGGTGTCGAGCCGCAGCGCCTTGTTGACGGGGTCCTCGGCGCCGGCCCGGGCGAAGTGGCTCCGCACGAAGTCGAGGCTGTGATCCGTGTCGCCGACCCATTCGGGCGAGAGGTGGGTGCGCAGGGTGTCGTGGCTGCGGTCGAAGAAGGCTTCGGCATAGGTCGCGACCGGGTCGCGCGAGCCGGCCATCGGCGGATACCAGTGATAGCCGCCGAAGACCTCGTCGGCGCCCTGGCCGCTCTGCACGACCTTGATGTGCTTCGAGACCTCCCGCGACAGGAGGTAGAAGCCGATGTTGTCGTAGGAGACCATGGGCTCCGACATGGCGCGGATCGCGCCCGGCAGGTTTTCCAGGAGCTCCGATCCGGCCACGAAGATCCGGTGGTGGTTCGTGCCGTAGTGCTTGGCGATGAGGTCGGAATATTCGAACTCGTTGCCGACCTCGCCGTTCGCGTCCTCGAAGCCGATCGAGAAGGTGGACAGGCCCGCCTGGCCCATCTCGGCGAGAAGGCCGACGATGACCGAGGAATCGACGCCGCCGGACAGGAGGACGCCGACCGGCACGTCCGCCACCATGCGCCGCGCGACGGCGAGGCGCAGCATCTCCAGCACCTTGTCGCGCCAGTCGTCGGCGGACAACCTGTCGTCGCCCGGCTGCGGCGCGAAGTCGGGCGACCAGTAGACGACGTCGTCGAAGCGCCCGTCCGGCTGGACCATGCGGGTGGTCGCCGGCGGAAGCTTCCTTACGCCCTTCAGGATCGTCATCGGCGGGGGCACGACGGCGTGGAAGGTCATGTAGTGGTGGAGGGCGACCGGGTCGATCGAGGTGTCGATGCCGCCGCCCTTCACGATCGCCTGCAGCGAGGAGGCGATGAGGAGCCGGTTCTCGTCGTGCGACAGGTAGAGCGGCTTGATGCCGAAGCGGTCGCGCGCGAGGCAGACGCGGCCGCTCTCGCGCTCGTGGATCGCGAAGGCGAACATGCCGAGGAAGCGCTTGACGCAGTCGCGGCCCCAGGCGTGGTAGGCCTTGAGGATGACCTCGGTGTCGCCGGTCGAGAAGAAGCGGTAGCCGAGGCCCTCCAGCTCGCGGCGCAGCTCGGGATAGTTGTAGATGCAGCCGTTGAAGGCGATGGTGAGGCCCAGCTCCGGGTCCTCCATCGGCTGGGCGGCCTTTTCCGACAGGTCGATGATCTTCAGCCGGCGGTGGCCGAAGCCGACGCGCCCGCGCACGATCTGGCCGGCGCCGTCCGGCCCGCGGCGGTCGAGGCAGCGGCCCATCCGCTCGATGCGCTCGGGCGAGGCCGCCGTCCCGTCGAATCGGATTTCACCGCAGATTCCGCACATGCCTCGGCCTCGCTCGCTGGGAACAACAGGGTGCCGGCGCGGGAGGAAGAGCGTCGGCCTGTTGCAGCGCATATAGGCGAAGGATCCGAGGCTCCAACCGCCGGATGAGCCTCGTCGGCCGCTCGCGTCAGGCGAGCGGCGCCGCGCGGCGCCGCGGCAGGTTGCTCGACAGGTACCAGCCGGTGGCGGCGAGGACGATCGCGGTGCCGACGAGAGCCGCCGTCCCCGGCGTCTCGGAAAAGGCGAGCCACACCCAGAGCGGCCCGAGCACCACGTCGAGGAGGCCGATCAGGCCGGCCTCGCCCGGCGGGATGAAGCGTCCGCCATGCAGGAAGAAGAGGTAGGCGAGGGCGCTGGTGGTGACGCCGAAGACCGCGAGAAGCACGAACTGCTCCAGGCTCGGCAGGCCGGCCGGCATCAGCGGCAGGCAGGCGAGGAAGCAGACGAGCGCGGCGAGGCCGTTGATCGAGGCCATGGACATGCCGGGCTCGCGCCGCGCCAGGATCAGGAGAAAGGCGAAGCCGGCCGTCATCGTGAAGGCGAGGAAGATGCCGAGGAGGTCGGCCGGCCGCACGGCCCCGGCCGTCATCACGAGGATGCCGGCGAAGGAGGCGAGGCTCGCGACGACCACCCGGCGCGAGGGCTTCTCGCCCATCCAGAGATAAGCGATGCCCACCGCCAGGAAGGGCAGTGTCGCGTACATCGTCATGACGTTGGCGACCGTCGTCATGGTGAGCGCGGCGACGTAACCGTACATCGACACGGCCGAGACGGGGATGGCGAGCCAGCCCCAGGGGCCGAGCGTGCCCAGCACACGGCCGACGCGCCGGCCGTGCTGGACGAGGAGGATCAGGAAGAGCGAGAGCGCGGCGAAGAAGGCGCGCCAGCCGAGCGTCTGCCAGACGTCGAGGTCTATGGCGCGCACGAAGAGGCCGGCGGAGCTCCACAGCACCGTCGCCCCGGCGACGAAGGCGATGCCGAGAAGCCGAGTGCGATCGATGCCCATGCGCCGTGCCGTCCGCGATGTGGAGAAGACCCGGCGCGAACAGGATCACTCCGGCGCGCGAAGTTCAAGGCCGCAGCAGCACCTTGCCGCGGTTCATGCCCTTCAGCGCCGCGGCGAGGCGATCGGGGGCCTCGGAGAGCGGCATGACCTCGGAAACGTCGGTCTTCCAGGCGCCGGAGACGAAGCGGGCCTGCACCGTCTCGAAGGCTTCGCGGCGCTGGTCCGGACTGGCGGCGCCGAGCCATTCGGTGAGCCAGAAGCCCTCGATGCGCTTCCCCGAGAAGACGAGCTGGCCGAGG
This sequence comes from Antarcticirhabdus aurantiaca, assembly GCF_009765365.1. GTDB lineage: Bacteria > Pseudomonadota > Alphaproteobacteria > Rhizobiales > Rhizobiaceae > Antarcticirhabdus > Antarcticirhabdus aurantiaca. Next base: position 8,675 of record NZ_VTOM01000020.1, on the reverse strand, counting down.
CTCGGCAGCGGCGGGGACGTCGGCGAGAGCTTGCCGTAGACGATCCAGCGGCTCTTGCGCCCCATGGAGCCGAAGATCGCGGCCGACACTTCGTCGCCGACGGCGTCGAGGAGGATGCGCGGATCGCACTCGCCGATCATCTGCTTCAGCATGGCCGGAAAGTCGTCGCGCGCGCTGTTCAGGACGAAGGCGCCGAGCCCTTCCATCAGCGAGCGATGCTCCTCGCGCCGCACGACCGCGACGGGCGTCAGCCCCTCGTCGCGCCCGAAGCTCGCCATCAGGCGGCAGAGCTGGCTGGCGCCGGCGGTCATGACGAAGCTCTTCGCCCCCGCCTCCTTCGCGAGCCGCACCATGGCGAAGGCGGTGAGCGGGTTGACGATGAGCGCGGCCGCGTCCTCGTCGCGTAAGCCCGGATGGAGCGGCACGCAGGTGCTCGCATCGGTGAGGGCGTAGGTCGCCCAGGCGCCGCTGCCGCTCTTCACCACGGAGATCGCGACCCGGTGGTTCATCAGCCGCTGCGCCGCCGGGTCGTTGCCGGCCGCGACCACGGTGCCCATCGCTTCGAAGCCGGCCGGCACGCCCTTGCGGCGGGGCTGGCCGTATTCGCCCTTGATGTAGTGGAGGTCGGACGGGTTGATGTTGGCAAGGCCGACCTTCACCAGCACCTGCCGTCCTGACGGCTGCGGCACGGGCAGGCTTTCCAGGCTCACCCAGTCGGCGAGGTTCTCGATCGTCGGCCCTTCCGAACGGCCGGAATAGCCGTCCTCGCGGCAGACGAGGCCCTGCATCGTGTCGGGTAGCGTCATGGATCTTCTCCCTTCGCGCCTTGGCTGCGGCAGATAGGGGTGGAGCCGGCGCTGGACAGGCGCGCGGCCGGCATGGCAAGCCGGCTGCGCGACAAGCGGGAGGAACCCCATGGTGCAATCGCTCGCCGATCGGCTCTTCGGCGTGTCCGGCAAGACCGCGCTGGTGACCGGCGGCGCGACGGGCATCGGCCGGATGATCGCGGCCGCGCTCGTCGGCGGCGGCGCCCGCGTGCTGATCGCCTCGCGGAAAGTCGAGGCCTGCGAGGCCGCGGCGGCGGAGATCAACGCCGAAGGGCATCCGGGCCGCGCGGAAGCGCTCGCCGGCGACGTGTCGACGGAAGCGGGCGTCGCCGCGCTGGCCGAGGCCGTCGAGGCGCGCGCCGAGCACCTGCACATCCTCGTCAACAATGCCGGAACCTCCTGGGGCGCGCCGCTCGGCAGCTTCCCGCACGCCGCATGGGAGCGCGTCCACGCCGTCAACGTCGCCGGGCCGTTCTCGCTGACGCAGCGCCTCCTGCCGCGGCTCGCCGCTGCGGCCTCGGACGAAGACCCGGCGCGGGTGATCAATCTCGGCTCGGTGATGGGGACGGCGGCGCTCGGCGACGGCGCCTATTCCTACGCGGCCTCCAAGGCGGCCATGCACCACCTGACGCGCATCCTCGCCAAGGAGCTCGCCGGCCGCCGGATCACCGTCAACGCCTTCGCGCCGGGACCCTTCCCGAGCAAAATGACCGCCTTCGCCACGGGCACGGCCGAGGGCGCCGCGCGCACCGCGGCGGGCGTGCCGCTCGGGCGCATGGGGACGCCCGAGGACATCGCGGGCGCGACGCTCTATCTCTGCGGCCGGGCGGGCGCCTACGTCACCGGCGCGATCCTGCCGATCGACGGGGGCATCGCCGTGATGTCCGGTCCGGCGCTTTTCGGGGACGAATGATGGCTTTTTCCAGCGTGGCCGAAACCGAAGCGGCGCTGCGCGCCCGGCTCGTGCCGATCGACGCCTATCGCGCGCACAAGGAGGGCGAGCCGCTCGTCTCCGATTGGCTGACGGTCGACCAGGGCATGATCGACCGCTTCGCCGATGCCACCAACGATTTCCAGTTCATCCACGTCGATCCCGAGCGCGCGGCGCGCGAGACGCCCTACGGCGGCACGATCGCCCACGGCTTCCTGACGCTGTCGCTCCTCTCGGTGCTCGCCTATGACGCGCTGCCGGGCGTGATCGGCACGCGAATGGGCGTCAACTACGGCTTCGAGAAGGTGCGCTTCATCACGCCGGTAAAGGCCGGCGCCAGGGTGCGCGGAAGCTTCCGAATGGTCGACCTCGTGGAGCGCGCCGTCAGCCTTCAGACGCACTGGGCCGTCGACGTAGAGATCGAGGGGGCGGCCAAGCCCGCGCTCTCCGCGCACTGGATCACGCTCGCCGTCCTCGACGCTCCGGTGGGCTGAGACGGCGCCTCAGCTCTCGGACAGGCTGATCGCGTCGGTGGTCGGCTGGTCGTCGGCCGGCTCCTCGACGGCCTCGCAGAACACCGTCATGTCCGTCGGCTCGACCTGTCCGACGAAGTCGGCGAAGGCGACCTCGGAGGCGTCGCGGCCGATGCCGATGCGGACCAGACCGTCGAGTGCGGCTTGGCGCGTGCCGTCGAAGAGGTACCAGCGCCCGCCGAGATAGGCCTCGAACACGGCGTGGAAGTCGGGCGGGTCGAGCTTCCAGGCATAGGCGCTGACGTAGCGCGCGGGGATGCCGAGCGAGCGGCAGAGCGCGATGCCGAGATGGGCGAAGTCGCGGCAGACCCCGGCGCGATCGACCAGCGTGACGAGGGCCGAGGTGTGGGCGTCGGAAGACCCCCGCAGGTACTCGATCCGCTCGTAGATCCAGTTGCAGATCGCCGTCACGCGCTCGTGGCTGGGGGGCAGGTCGCCGAAGTCCGACAAAGCGGCGCGCTGGAGCCGGTCGGACTCGCAGAAGCGGCTGGGGTAGAGGTGCGGCAGGACCGGGAAGGGCAGGGTCTTGAGGTCGATCGCCGACACGCTTTTCGGATCGCGGCGCTCGGGCGTGTGTTCGACCACGGCGTCGTAGGTGACCGAGACCGCCCCCTTCGGCGCCTGGAAGCGGATGTAGCGGTTGCCGCTTTCGGGCATGACGTAGGTTTCGAGCGGCACGTCGGGCTCGACGACGAGCTTCTCCTCGAGAACCGTCTGGTTCTCGCAATGCGCGGCCTGGATGTTGAAGACGAAGCCGGAATCCACCTTCGCGTCGTAGGTGAGACGGCACCCGACCTTGAACCGCATGAGCCTCGTTCCCTCTACCGTGCCGCAACCCCAGCGTTTGTGGCGCTGCGAAAAGATGCGCGGCGCCGAAAGGTTCCCGGCCATCGACGTGTTCCCAATGCGGCGCTATCGTTCGGCCGGTCTGCCAGGGAGTGCGCATGCCCGATCCAACGCCGAACCGCGACACCTCGTCCTGGCCGAAGGCCGTGTTCTTCGACCTCGACGGAACGCTGGTCGATTCCGTCCCCGACATCCACGAGGCGCTGAACGAGACGTTGGCAAGCTACGGCGAGCCGCCCTTCACGCTGGAAGCGGTGACGCGCATGGTCGGGCGGGGCGTGCCCGTCCTCATCGAGCGCGCTTATGCGAGCCTCGGGAAGGACATCGACCCGGCAACCCGCGACAAGGTCGTGGCGCGCTTCCTGTCGATCTACGGCCCGCGGGCGGCGCGGCTTTCCACGCTCAACGCCGGCGCGAGCGAGACCGTGCGGCGGCTGAACGAGGCCGGGATCGCGATCGGCTGCGTCACCAACAAGCCGGAGGCCGAGACCCGCGAGATCCTGGCCCATTTCGGGCTGGAGGACCTGATGGCCGTCGTCGTCGCGGGCGATGCCGGGCCGGAGAAGAAGCCGGCGCCCGGGCTTCTGCTGCTGGCCGCCGAGCGCGCCGGGATCGATCCAGGCGACGTTCTCTTCGTCGGCGATAGCGAGAACGACGTGGCGGCGGCGCGCGCGGCGGGGATGCCGATCCTGGTGCTGCGCGGCGGCTATACTGCGCTCGCGGCCGAGGACCTGGGTGCCGACGCCGTCGTGGATCGCCTCGACGCGATCGAGCCGTATTTCGCCGCGCTCGGTCCCGTAGGCCACGGATCCTGAAGCGCTGGAACGCGTGGGGCTCCACCGCCGTTCGACGGGCAAGGACCGGCGGGCGAGGGCGCCCGCGCGGTTCGCCGGAGGATCCGAGGAGACGAGATGAGCGAACTCACCTACACCATCGTCCAGCACGACGGCGGCTGGGCCTACAAGGTCGGCGACGTCTTCTCGGAAACCTATCCGAACCACGACGCCGCGCTGAAGGCGGCACGCGACGCCGCCGCCCGCCAGAGCTTGGCCGGCGAGACCGACGGCATCACCTACGAGGACGCCGATGGCCAGTGGCACGACGAGATCGCCCGCGGCGACGACCGACCGGAAACGCGGGTCGTGGACGGCGGCAAGAGCTAGGCGCGGCGGCAACGCTTGTCCCTTCTCCCGCTGGCGGGAGAAGGTGCCGGCAGGCGGATGAGGGTGCTGTCGAAGGCACGCGACGCGTCGCGACGTTTTTTGCTGGCCGCTTGCGCGGCCGACACCCTCACCCGGCCGGCTTTCGCCGTCCCCTGGTCGAGCCGCTCGTCTCGCCCGTCCTTGCGGACCCCTCTCCCGCGAGCGGGCGAGGGGAGGCGCCATTACCGGGCGAGGTCGCGGCCGTTCACCCCTTCGTCGCCATCTGCACTTCGCGGGAGCGGCCGAGATTGCCCATCCATTCCACCAGCCGCGGCTCGTGCTCGATCTGGTGGGCGTAGTGGCGGCGCAGCGCCTCGACGAGGCGGCCCTGGCGCGACAGGAGATCGTCGGCGAAGCCGATCATCACGGAGTTCGGCCAGGCGCGGGGGCGGATCTCGCGCAGGCGCGCGAAGAGGTCGTCCTCGATATCGTCCGGGTCGCTCTGCGCCATCAGCGTGATCATCGCTGCGGTCGAGCGCGACACGCCCATGTGGCAGTGGACGAGAAGGTGGCCGTCCCGGCCGGTCTCGGCGATGTCCGAGCCGAAGGCGAGGATCGCCTCGAGATCGTCCAGCTTCGGCATGATCTGGCCCGGGAGCGGGTCGATGATGTCGTGGAAGTGGAGCGTCGTGCGGCGATGCTCGCCATAGGCCTCGAAGGCCGGCAGCTCGGGAAAGCCGGGATCGAGGATCGACAGGACGTGCGTCACTCCCGCGCTCTGCAGCGAGGGAAGCTCCTCGATGCCGCAGATCGTGCGGGTCGAAACGGCGATGGTCTTCGTCGGAAGGGCAGACTCGGAATTCATGAGGCTCTCGGGACCGGTCAGGAGGAGACGAGCTCGCGCGTTTCGGCGAACTCGACGCTCGGGAAGTGCTTGCGGGCGTAGTTCAGTTCCCACGAGTCCTTCGGCAGGAAGACCGGCCTTTCGTCGCGGTCGCGCGCGACCTGCATGGTGTTCGCCTCGATGAAGGTCTGCAGCGTCTTCTCGTCGGGCGCCGAGATCCAGCGGGCGGTGGTGTAGGGCACGCTCTCGAAGGAGATTTCGGTCTTGTACTCGCCGCGGATGCGCGAGGCGAGGACGTCGAGCTGGAGCGGGCCGACGACGCCGACGATCCAGTTCGAGCCGAAGATCGGCCGGAAGACCTGGACGAGGCCCTCTTCGGCGAGGTCCTCCAGCGCCTGGCGCAGCTGCTTCACCCGCATCGTGTCGGCGAGGCGCACGCGGCGCATCACCTCGGGGGCGAAGGAGGGCAGGCCGGTGAAGCGGAAGCTCTCGCCCTCCGTCAGCGTGTCGCCGACGCGCAGCGTCCCGTGGTTCGGGATGCCGATGACGTCACCGGCAAAGGCTTCCTCGGTGAGCGCGCGCTCCTGCGCGAAGAAGTAGATCGGGTTGTTGATCGCCAGCGCCTTGCCCGAGCGCACGTGGTTCAGCTTCATGCCGCGTTTGAAGTGGCCCGAGCAGAAGCGAACGAAGGCGACGCGGTCGCGGTGGTTGGGATCCATGTTGGCCTGGACCTTGAAGACGAAGGCCGAGACCGCCTTGGAGGTCGGCTCCACCTCGCCCTTGTCGGAGGGCTGTGGCCGTGGGGAGGGCGCGTGGGCGGCGACGATCTTCAGGAGCTGGTCGACGGAGAAGTCGCGCAGCGCCGAGCCGAAGACGACGGGGGTAAGGTGTCCCTGGCGGTAGGCCTCGGCATCGAAGGCGGCGTAGCCCTCGGTCGCGAGCTGCGCCTCGTCGCGGAAATGGCCAACGACGTGTTCCGGCACGAGCCCGTCGAGCTTTGCGTCGAGGACGCCGTTCGTCGGCGTCACGGTGTCGAAGGGACCGTGGGCGCGCGCCTTGGAATGGAGGAAGTCGCCGGAGGCGAGGTCGAAGCAGCCGGCGAAGTCCGAGCCCATGCCGACCGGCCAGACCATCGGCGCGACGGACAGGGCCAGCGTCGATTCGATCTCGTCCAGGAGCTCGAAAGGGTTCTTGCCCTCGCGGTCCACCTTGTTGACGAAGGTGATGATCGGAATGTCGCGCAGGCGGCAGATCTCGAAGAGCTTCAGCGTCTGGGCCTCGATGCCCTTGGCCGCGTCCACCACCATGATCGCGCTGTCGACGGCGGTGAGGGTCCGGTAGGTGTCCTCGGAGAAGTCCGAGTGGCCGGGCGTGTCGAGGAGGTTGAAGGTGATGCCCTCGCGCTCGAAGGTCATGACCGACGACGTGACGGAGATGCCGCGCGACTGCTCGATCTCCATCCAGTCCGAGCGCGCACGCCGGTTCTCGCCGCGCGCCTTCACGGCGCCCGCCATGTTGATCGCGCCGCCGGCCAGCAGCAGCTTCTCCGTCAGCGTCGTCTTGCCGGCGTCCGGGTGCGAGATGATGGCGAAGGTGCGGCGCGTCGCCGGGCCTTGCACAACAGGGGCTCTCGCGGCGGGCGAGGTCATGACGTTCATGCGAAAAGGGTCCTTGGCCGCGAAAACCGGGTCGATGCGGGGCGTCTCGGGGTCGCGCTTCACATGAACCCTGGGGAACCTCCTTGCAAGAGGCGCACCGCGCCTCGCTTGGCTGTCTACGGGTTGTCTGCCTAAAGATTTGCCGAGGAACGGCCTCTTCCGCCGCGCCATTGACCCGGCTCAACAGGAGACCCCCTTCAATGGTGACCACAGTCGGAACCGAGTCCACCTTCGAGAAGATGGTCGAGAACCTTCTTTATCTCGAGCACGACGCGATCGCAGCCTACGACAAGACCATCGATAAGCTCGACGATCCCGTCGCCAAGCAGAAGATCGCCGAGTTCAAGGGCGATCACGAGCGCCACGTCGCCGAGCTGACCCGCATGGCCGGAGCGCTCGGCGTGACGCCGCCGACGCAGGGCGACGCCAAGCAGATGCTGACCACGGGCAAGATCTCGCTCGCCAGCCTCGTCGGCGACCGGACGGTGCTGAAGGCCATGGCGACCAACGAGATCGAAACCAAGATGGCCTACGATCAGGCCGCCCGGAACGACGCCGCGCCGCCCGAGGCCCAGGGCTTCTTCCGCCAAGCCTTCGCCGACGAAGACCGGCACAAGGCCTGGATGGACTCCGCAGCCGCCGCCTAACGCGGCCACGATCGATCGAAGGGCGGAGCCGGCCGATTCCATCCGAGGCCGGCCGGCTCGTCCCTCGTATCGCGACCGCGACAGGCGAAAAGATCACCTACACTGCGAAAGTGCGAAGGAAACCTACCGTAAGGTGGAATTAATTAGCGTGTCGCATTGTGCCGGCTCCCTCTGGTTCTAGTGGAGATGCGGAGCGATGCGCCTGACGGTCGCGAAGAAACTTGCCGCCTACGTGGCGTTTGCGGTCGTGATCGTGACCGCCGCTTTGGCCGCCCAGCTCGTCACGATCCGTGACCAGCTGTGGACGGATCGCGAAGCGATGCTCAAGATCCAGATCCAGTCGATCCACACGATGGTGGAGGACCTGGAAGCGAAGGTGCAGGCCGGCGCTCTGAGCCAGGAGGCCGCCCAGGACATCGCGCGCTCGACGATTCGACCCATGCGGTTCGGAAACAACGAGTACTTCTTCGGCTACGACTCGAAGGGCAACCGCACCATCTTCCCCAAGCAGGAGGAAGAGGGGAAGAACGTCTGGGACAAGGTCGACACGAACGGCGTCTACATGGTGCGCGAGCTGATCGCCAACGCCAAGGCCGGCGGCGAATACACCCGCTACATGACGACGAAGCTCGGCGAGGAGACGCCCTCTCCCAAGATGGGCTATTCGGAATACATCCCAGCCTGGGACTGGGTGATCGGCGTCGGCATCTACACCGACGACATCGATGCCCTGATGATGCGCCGGATGATCGAGGCTGGCCTCTGGCTCGTCGGCCTGACCGCGCTCCTCGGCCTTGGCGGCTGGGCTCTGTCGCGCAGCCTGACACGGCCCCTGAGCGAGGCGGTCCAACTTGCCGAAGCGATCGGCGCCGGCGACGTGTCGCGCCGCGTCGAGGCGAAGAGCCGGGACGAGATCGGCGACCTCCTGCGCGCCATGAACCGGATGAGCACCAAGCTGTCGGAGATCGTCGGCGCGGTGCGCCTGTCGTCGAGCCAGGTGGCCTCCGGCTCGGCCCTGTCGGCCCAGACGGCCGAGCAGCTCTCCTCCGGCTCGACCGAGCAGGCGGCCGCCTCTGAGCAGGCCTCGGCCGCGGTCGAGGAGATGACCGCGAACGTGCGTCAGAACGCCGACAACGCCGCCCAGACCGAGAAGATCGCCGCCCAGGCGAACGTCAACGCCGAGAAGACCGGCACCGCCGTCGCCCAGTCGGTGGAAGCCATGCGCACCATCGCCGAGAAGATCACCG